>CAVWAG010000006.1:0-243518 GCA_963752975.1 uncultured Chloroflexia bacterium | reverse complement strand
CGATGTTAAATTAAGGCTCGCAATGACATTTTCGTTTTTGTCTTTGCGAGGAGCCTGCGACGAAGCAATCTCAGGGCCCTACCAATCTACTATCAGGCAGTTATTATTCTTGTCGTACTCCCCTACCTCGTTGCGCGCATCCGCGCAGACACGCACCGGCAGCTTGTATGTACGTGCCGCTCCGTAGGTCCAGTTATAATTGGGGAAGACCAGAGTCCGTTCCTCCCCGGGGGCCAGCACCTCCACCCGGCTGGAATCCCTGTAGTTGCCCTCGATATAAAAGTAAGTGGTGCTGGCCTGGCACTGCACCGCCGCGATATTCCTGATCTTGTAATAGGCCTTGTTGCCCTCTGTCCAGAAATCCGTAATTACCAGGTCCGGCTTGTTGCTGTTGAAGGAGGTCACCTCCACATGCAGCGTTTTGCTGGTAGCGCCTACGGCATTAGTGGCGTTGATTGTATATTCCGTGCTGACTGCCGGGTTGACTATTTGGTTGCCGGTCGCCGGGACCTTGCCCACCGCGCTCAGCTCAACCCTGTCGGCATCAGTAGTGCTCCAGCTCAGCACCACCGACTGGCCGTAGCTGATGGCCTCAGGATAAGCCGTGAAAGAGGTGATGGTGGGGGCGGGCACGTTGGCCTGCTGCACTGACTTGATCTTGAACTGCGCATTGGCAAATTCCTTGTCGTTGACCTTTATCTGGATGATGTACTGGCCGGGCTCCCAGGAGCCTGAAGGTGCCGGGTGACCGAAGGAGAAATAACGCGTGCCCTTGACCGTGAGGGAATCGTCGAATAGCGCCTGGTCCACTTCTTTGTTGCTGTCGTCCTTGAAATATATCCAGTGGGCGGTAATCTGCGTATTCTCGGGGGCCAGGTTGACGTGGGCGGAGAGGTAAACAGTGGGTGTATCGGCGGTGAAGTCCTCCCTGGCCACGCCCATGGCCTGACCCTGATCGTCCACCACGGCCGCCGTGGTTATCTCGGACAGCGTGGCCGGGCCGCTGGTCTCCGCCGGGTTTTTAATCTTTATGCAACCCGCCGGTAATATCAATAGTATGAAAATGATTGCCAGCACAGGGCTCAGTCTATTCATGCTTGCCGCCTCCTTATCGTAATTGCACAGTTAGTGCGCTTGTTCCCTGCCACGGCTACCATGTGTTCCCGTAGCCACTACCTGTTGTTACGGGCCATTTTATGCACCATTGCCAACCCTTATATTCGTCATTGCGAGGAGCCTTGCTTTATCCCGTCATTGCGAGGAGCGCAGCGACGAAGCAATCCCATGGCATTACGCCACCAACAATAAGATTGCTTCGCTTCGCTCGCAATGACAGGAGAATAGACTCGCAATGACAATGTTACTTTTTCGTCCTCATTATCAGTATCAGCGTCAAAGCGCCCAGTGCTGCGCCCAGCGCTATTACCACCCATACCCATACCGGGGTTGCCGGTTCCGCGGGCGGAGTTGCCGGTGGCGCCGGTGCGGGCCCGGTCTGCAGGCTGAAGGTGGCGGACCAATCACTGGGTATGGTCTGGCCATTGACTTCAAGGGCCTTTACGCGCCAGAAGTAATTGGTGCTGTAGTCCAGCGTGCCGCTGTACTCGTAGCCCGTGGTGGCGGTTGTAGCGGTCACGACCAGCGTCTTGAACTCAGCATCCTTTGCCAGCTCGAATTGGTACTTGGTGGCCTCTTTCCAGGGGCTCCATGAGAAGGAAGCGGGCTTTACCTTGCAGCCGATGCAGCCGTTGTTGGGGGCCAGGAGCTGTACGCCGTAGTACGGGGTATTGACGATGAACCCTGCCTTTACGGTGAAGCTGCGGACCTCGGACCATGGGCTGTTAGCGATCTGCCCCGTGGCGGAACGGGCTGAGCGGACGCGCCAGTAGTAGATGGCGCCGGCTTCGGGGAGTGCGCCGGGTGGTATCCAGGCGGCGGGATTGGTCATATTCGTCGCATCCATGGTCAGCAGTATGGAGCCGTTCACGGCCGCGATATTGCCGGCGCTGTTGACCGCCGGGTTTATCCTCAGTGTGAAGTCCTTATCCTTAGCGATCTGCAGCTGGTACGCGGTCGACAGGCACAGCTGTTCCCAGGTCAGGTCGATCTGCTCGTTGCGGCCGGTTACAGGGTCGGCGCCGGTCAGGTATTTATCCACCGCTCCGCCGTCTGCGCTCACGACGCAGGGAATCGCCGGCAACGCCAGCATGCATATGATCAAAGCTAAATTAACTGCCCTCATAATAGCCACCCGCTTTTTATTTCATCTTATTTCAGCCCAGGCTCAATGTCAATAAATGAATATGTCATTGCACTCGTCATTGCGAGCCCTGATTTTATCTTCGTCATTACGAGCCCCATTTTAACCCTGTCATTGCGAGCCCTATTTTACCTTCGTCATTGCGAGCCCGAAGGGCGCGGCAATCCATTCCCCGGCGTACTCAGGATCGCCACGTCACCTGCGGCTGCCGCGCCTCCGGCTCGCAGCTTCGGCTCACCCTCGCGATGACGTTTTTGATTTGTCATTGCGAGCCCGAAGGGCGCGGCAATCTCTATAAGCGCAGGGGCGGGTTTTCAAACCCGCCCGTTTATGCGGGCGGACATAAATGTCCGCCCCTACGGGTACGACCCCACGGCCTCCTGACCGCTGTAGTTACCGCCAGGCCGGCCCGATGTTATTGGATTTGCCGTAGGTCAATTGGTGGAGGTTGCTGCCGTCGGCATTCATGATGAAGATGTCCTGGTTGCCGTTGGTATCGGAGACGAAGGCAATCTGCCGGCCGTCCCGTGACCATATGGGGTTGAGGTTATTATCGATGTTATTGGTAAGCTTTTTAGCGGTCAGCAGCGGGAAGGGTGACCACCCGTCCATCACCCAGATATCACCCTTGGCGGCGCTGCCTCTCACGAAGACGATTTTATTGGTGACCGGTGACCAGTCAGGCTGTGTGCCGTCGATATCAACAAGCCATCCGAACTTGCTTTGCCCGCTGCCGTCCGGATTCATAATGTACAGGACGGGTATGTGGCCGGCGCCGGACCGGTTTGAGCCGAAGAGTATCTTCGAACCGTCCGGCGACCAGGTGGGTACGCTGTTCCAGTAGCTTCTTTCCTCGCCGGCGGTGCTTGCTCCCGGGAGCCCCGGCTGTGCCGCCAGCCCCCCTCTGTCGGTGATTTGCAGCAGGCCGCTGCCGTCGGCATTCATGATAAAAATGTCCGTATTGGGTATGCCCGTCTGGTCGATTACCTGGCTGGTGAAGACTATTTCTTCCCCGCCGGGCGACCATTTCGGCATGCTGCTGAACGATTTCCGGTCGGTCAGCCTCCTGCGGTTGCTACCATCGCTGTTCATGGTCCATATCTCGTATTTCGAAGACTGGTTGGATGAAAAGGCTATTTTCGTACCGTCCGGCGACCAGGCCGGGAACAGGTCGGTTGTAGAATTGTCGCTCGAAGTGGCCTGGATGGCCGTGCCGTCAGGATTAATAGTGAAGATATGCCCGGGCTTATCGCGGTCGGACGCGAAGGCGATCAGGGCCGGCAACCCGGAAGGCTTATTAGCCGCGGCGCCGCTGCACGAAAAAGACAGCAGGAGGCCTGCGCCGAGCACGCCTGCCATACAGGCAAATATAATAGATTTTAAGCTGGACATGGTTAAATCTCCTCGGGAAAACGTGATTATTGACGTAAGTATAACGGCAAGGTTTAAGGATGGCAAACACGAATCGTCATTTTTACTCCGTGTCATTGCGAGCCCGATTAAATCTTGTCATTGCGAGCCCGAAAGGGCGTGGCAATCCTATTGCCTTAGTTAAGTCGAAAGATTGCTTCGTCGCCTGCGGGCTTCTCGCAATGACGAGGGCAAAAACGTCATTGCGAGGCCGCCACAGCGGCCGCGGCAATCTCATTGTTTAGTGGAGCAACACCATGGGATTGCTTCGTCGCCTGCGGGCTTCTCGCAATGACGAGGGTATTGACGATTGCTTCGTCGCCTGCCTGCCGCGCCTCCGGCTCGCAGCTTCGGCTCACCCTCGCAATGACGTTTCTGTACTTGTCATTGCGAGCCCGAAGGGCGTGGCAATCCAAACATCGGTAGCGCAGAGCCATGGGATTGCTTCGTCGCCTGCGGGCTTCTCGCAATGACGGATAAAGAAAGGAGGGGCGGCTTGCGCCGCCCCTCCCGTGCTATCGAGTGCCTATGTGGTGGTGATTACACCCTGCGGGTTTTGAAGATGAGGATGAGGGTGACGATCACGAGGATGGCGCCGATGGCGATGATGACCCAGACCCAGATCGGGGTTGCCGGTTCCGCGGGCGGAGCTGCCGGTGGCGCCGGTGCGGGCTCGGTCTGCAGGCTGAAGGTGGCGGACCAATCACTCGGGTATGTTCTGGCCATTGACTTCGAGGGCCTTTACGCGCCAGAAGTAATTGGTGCTGTAGTCCAGCGTGCCGCTGTATTCGTAGGCGGTGGTGGTGGTGGTGGCGGTTACGACCAGCGTCTTGAACTCAGGATCCTTGGCGAGGTCGAACTGGTACTTGGTGGCCTCTTTCCAGGGGCTCCATGAGAAGGAAGCGGGCTTTACCTTGCAGCCGATGCAGCCGTTGTTGGGGGCCAGCAGCTGTACGCCGTAGTACGGGGTATTGACGATGAACCCTGCCTTTACGGTGAAGCTGCGGACCTCGGACCATGGGCTGTTAGCGATCTGCTTGGTGGCTGATTGCGCGGAGCGGATCCTCCAGTAGTAGATGGCGCCGGCTTCAGGCAGCGCACCCGGGGCTATCCAGGCGGCCGGTGCAGTCATGTTGGTGGCGTCCATTTCCAGCAGGAGTGATCCGGTAACGGCAGCGATGCTGCCGGAGGTGTTGACTGCCGGGTTGATCCTCAGAGTGAAGGCATTATCCTTGGCAACCTGTAGCTGGTAAACCGTGCTCAGGCACAGTTGTTCCCAGGTGAGGTCGATCTGCTGGTTGCGGCCGGATACGGGATCAGCGCCGATCAGGAACTGGTCAGCCGGGCTCTTCAGGACGGGGCCCTTCTTGGCCAGGCAGTCGGTGTAAGCCCAGAGCATGCCCCTGCGGAGAGTAGGTATATAGCCTGGCTGTACGGCCTTGGCCAGGTAAGGTCCAGAACGGTCCAGCAGCAGCTGCGCCTGCCAAAGCGTTGGTTACAGATGTATCCATCCACCACTTTCCGCCTTTCTGGTTGTCGATGGCGTAGAGGGTGGTGTTGGTGTCCAGCGTGCAGCACCCGCAGTATTTGAGCGAGGTGGGCTCAAGTGTGAAGTTGACGCCGGTGGTGCTGAGCGGGGAAAAGATGTCGAGACAGGCCCACTGTATGCCCGGCTTGGGCATGCCGTCGCGCGGCTTGAGAGTGCGGCAGACCGCACTGTCGAATGGCGCCCAGGCCGTGACGGTAGTGGAGGTGGGGGTAGTCGTGACTGTGGTCATGGTTGTCACGTTTGTTGCCAGTACAGTACCAGTACCAGGTGGTGGTGGTAGCAGTTGAAGTTGCAGTACCTGCGTACTGTACTGGTGCTCATTGCCGCTACTGATGTATAAACGGCGGCATGAGCGGAGTACAGGGCCGGCTGGGGATCGCCCGTCCAGGCCTGTACCAGGCCGAATTGGCCGACAATGTGCGGGGGATTGTCGCCCGCCGGCCAGGCCAGCGAGGGTTCACTGGCGAAGACGTAGGCGTTGCCGTTGGCGGCCGACATCATGTCGTTGTCGGTCCACCTCTGGTACGAGGGGACGGTGTTGCGGTAAACGGTTCCGAAGCCGGAGGCAGCGCTGTCATCGCCGGCATAGATGAAGCTGTTGTTCTTGAAGTCCACGTCGAAGATGACATGTATGTTGGCATGGCCGGAGATGGTCTGGTTGCCGGTATCGAAGGTCACGCCCTTATCGGCGGAGTAGGATACCGGGTAAGAGGAACCGGTGGCTGCGCCGACCAGTACCTTACCGTCGGGGACGGCCACGATGGTATGGGCCAGCTCGAGGTTGGTCTGGTAGGTGGGCAGGTTGGTGGACCAGGAGGTGCCGGTGTAGGGCAGCCTCTGGACCATGCCGTAGCCATTAACGGTGTATAGGGTTGTGCTGGATTCAAAGCAGAAGTCCTGTACCGCATAGCGCGGGGTGATGGTAGACCAGTAATCGCCGTAGTCCGGCGACCAGGCCATCACGCCGGCGCCACTGGCGGTTGCGGCATTCTGCTGCGGCCCAGCCTACGATCTCGCCGTCTTTCTTGTCGGTGCAGGATTCGACGACGCGCAGGATGGGCAGGTCGGTCTGGGCCATAGCGCAAGTATAAGAGGTCGTGCGGCAGTAGACGCGCTCCCAGTAGGTGCCCAGCGGCGGTACCGCGGGCAGGGGAGCTGCCACATTGGGATTGATGGTGGTGCGCCAGACGCTGTCAAATCCGTCATTAGCAACAATGGGAGCTGCTGCGCCCGAATTGTACAAAAGTTGCTCTCGGTGTTGGACGAGGCCAGGTAGATGGTGGTGCAGTCGGGGGCGATGGCAACGTCGTTGAACCAGTCGACGGTGGTGTTGATCAGGACGATCTGGTTCCAGGTCTCGCCGTTGTTGCGCGAGATGGCGAAGGCCGACTCGTCATTGGCGACGGAGGCTTGCGTAGCGAGTTGGTTATACCAGACTGGGTTGGTTAATGCCGATAGAACCAGTTGTGAGCCGGTGGACACGTAGCCCAGCGAGCCGTCGGCGTTCCATGATACCAGGGCGCCGCCGCTGCCTATCTGTGTCATGGAGCAGGCGTCATTGGCCGCGCCGGTGGTGGGTTTGAGGGCCGGATACCAGCAGGGTATCGGGCAGGTTGTCGGTGAATCGGTGAACCAGGTCGGCACGGTTGCCGAGCAGGGGAAGCCGTAGCGCTCGCCTGCCAGCAGTTTGCCCGAGGCATAGGTGCCGAAATAGGCGATGCTGTAAATCGCTTTGCCGGTGGTGGCATTAGTCATCGTGGTGCTGGTGTCCATCAGCACGTATACGGTGGTGTCGTCGATGCGGTAGATGCCGCTGGCAGTAGCGTCATTGAGGGCAGTATGAGCCACATCAAGGCTGACGTAGGCCCTGCGCAGGGAGGCGGACTGCCCTGAGAAGTCGGAGGGCAGTTGCAGGCAGGCGCCGTTGAGTTTGCCAATCATCGGTGACGCTTTGGTGGAGTCCGCGGCATTCCATAGCATAATGCCGTTGGAGATGAAAACGTAAGCGGTGGTGTTGTTCATGTTGAGGTCGCGAAGGGCCACGTTGTAGAAGGTGCCGGTCGCGCCGTCAGCATAAACCAGGGCTACCGATGAGTCCCCGCTGTAGGTGGGCGAGAACTTCATCGCGTAGACATTAACGCCGGTGACCCATCGGGTCTTAACTGCTGGTTCCAGCTGTTGAAACCGCTGGATGACCTGCAGTACCAGTGGCCGGTTGCCTGCGATGTTTACCGTGCCGAAGGCGATGTCGCGCTTGCCGCCGTAGTCGGCGGAGATGTCGATGCAGCGGATGGACTCGCCGGAGAGAGTAGACCCGCCGATTAACCCGTCGAAGGCGAGTTCCCAGTTGTTACCGCCATCGGTGGTGTACCAGATGAGGGTCGGTCCATGGGCATCGTGATCGGCAGCGCCGCCATTGGAGCCTCTGTCCGTGGTAACCACCATGGTCTTGGCGTCATCCGGGGCGATGGCGACCTGGTATGCGTTCGCGCCGCCCGGGAAGTTCTGGGCGCGGATGATAGCCAGGCTGCGCGTGACGGTGGCGGAGATGCCGGTGTTGGTGCTGTAGTAAAGGCTGTTGGTGTAGCCACCGGCAGCGCCGGGGAGAGCCCAGTTTGCCCACTCAGCCTGTGGGTTGGCGGCCAGGCCGACGGTGGTGCTGGTGGGTGCATCGGCCGATACCACGGCGGCATCCGCCGGGTTGAGGTAGGATCGCTCGATGTAGGCGACGGTCATGCCGTCATTGCCGTTGGCCATGCCGATGATGCTGCTGCCCATTTCCACATTGTTGTAGCCGCCAAGGGCGCCGGGCATTTGCATCGGGCCACTTGTAGTTGAATATGTCGTTCTGGCCCGAAACCGAGCCGGGGGTGGAGACGGTGTCCCACTTCATGATGCCCGGGTCAGCCGATACCGGTGAAGGCGCGGCGATATTCATCGGGACCACGAAGGAGGCAACCATCAATATAGCTGCGAAAACTCCAAGTATGCTTGGAAACCTTGTTTTCATTAATTCCTCCTGATTTTTTTAAACCCGGTAAACCCTCTCAAGGCCTTTTTACGGCCCCGGGCCTATCCTTCCGGGAACCTCCCCGCAATACTTTTCGACCTATTGCGGGATGGTTTTTCCAGGCAACCCCTGCCTTTGCGGCACAGGTCACCCTGCAGGCATTTAAAAGCCGGCCTCGCTGCGGCTATCCCCCTCGTATCAGGCCTTATGCCCCGGGACCAGGGCAGAACTTGATTATTGCCACGCCGGCGCTTACAGGCCGCCGCGGCCTTTTTGATTGCACATCACCTCCTTTAATATAAAATTCCCAATGCACAACAGACAAGGATATACCTTGCCTTGGAAATAAGTATAACATACAGTGTCAAGATAGCAACTTTCACTGGACAACAACAGATAGCAACTTTCACTGCGTCATTGCGAGGCCGCCGCAGCGGCCGCGGCAATCTCATTGCCTTAGGTAAGTCGAAAGATTGCTTCGTCGCCTGCGGGCTTCTCGCAATGACGAGGGCAAAAACGTCATTGCGAGGCCGCCACAGCGGCCGCGGCAATCTCATTGCCTTAGGTAAGTCGAAAGATTGCTTCGTCGCCTGCGGGCTTCTCGCAATGACGAGGGTATTGCCGATTGCTTCGTCGCCTGCGGGCTTCTCGCAATGACAGGGCAAAAACGTCATTGCGAGGCCGCCACAGCGGCCGCGGCAATCTCATTGTTTAGTGGAGCAACACCATGGGATTGCTTCGTCGCCTGCGGGCTTCTCGCAATGACGAGGGTATTGCCGATTGCTTCGTCACTGCCTGCCGCGCCTCCGGCTCGCAGCTTCGGCTCACCCTCGCAATGACAGGGCAAAAACGTCATTGCGAGGCCGCCACAGCGGCCGCGGCAATCTCATTGTTTAGTGGAGCAACACCATGGGATTGCTTCGTCGCCTGTGGGCTTCTCGCAATGACGAGGGTATTGCCGATTGCTTCGTCACTGCCTGCCGCGCCTCCGGCTCGCAGCTTCGGCTCACCCTCGCAATGACAGGGCAAAAACGTCATTGCGAGGCCGCCGCAGCGGCCGCGGCAATCTAATTAATAATAATATCCCCTGATCCTCTGTATAAACGCCCTCAGCAGGAAGATGAAGATGATGATGAGGACAAGGCTGATGACGGCGACGACCCACAGGTTGATCAGCCCGACCTGGAAGGCGTAGGGCGAGAGCGCCCACTTGCTCTTGTTGCCGGAGGGATCCACCGCCTGCACCCGCCAGTAATAGGTGCCGGGCTCGATATTCATGGTCACGCTGGTCTCAGTCAGGCCGCTGCGCCGCATGCCGGCCGCCAGCGGGAAGAAGTTGAGGTTGTCGGCCACCTCCACGGTGTAGAGCACGACGCCGCTGTCGTCCTTGGCCGCCATCCAGGTGAAGGTCACGGGCTGGCCGCCGAACACGCCGAAGCGGTCGGTGGTGGGCGAGATGACCGAGGGTGTGCTGGGCGGGTTATTCTCCACCGGCAGCTCCCATTGCGCGACGTTGCCGGACTTGTCGGTGGCTACCAGCGTGTGCTGGCCGGCGGCGGTCTCGGGCACGGTGAAGTTATATACGAAGCGGCCGCTATTGTCGCTGGATGGCGAAGAAGTAACTACCGCCTGGTCGTACTTTATGGATACCTCGCTGGACGGGGCGAAGCCGTAGCCGCTGACCGTGGCCGTCTTGCCCACCAAAGGTATGGCCGGCTCTACGACGATATAAGGCACCACCTTGAAGCGCAGTGTGGCCTCCTGGTTGAACAGCTTCTTGCCGGTGGCCTTGATCACGTGCGTGCCGGCCATCAGGTCGGGCACGGGCAGCGC
The DNA here is from genome assembly GCA_963752975.1 of uncultured Chloroflexia bacterium. Lineage (GTDB taxonomy): Bacteria > Chloroflexota > Dehalococcoidia > GIF9 > UBA5629 > CAIMUM01. The sequence continues at coordinate 233,456 of CAVWAG010000006.1, read as the reverse complement.
CGCGGTGAAGGAGCCGATGACATCGGACTGCACCGGCAGGTCGAGCGGGTCGCCGTCCACGTAGAACAATATCGTATCGGAGGGCGAGAACCCTGTGCCCGTCAGGTCGGCGGTTGAGCGGGGCTTGACCTTGTCCTCCTTGCAGACCAGGCTGGGCGTGACCGTGAAGGAGAAATTGATCATCTGCGAGGCGCGGCCGGCCTTGATAAAGTGGAAATAGTTGGTGCCGGCGCTGGCCGGCGGCACGCTCAGGCTGAGGCTCATAGACTGCTTGAGCCGCTCGTTCCAGCCCGTGGCCAACTTGACCGCCGTGGGGTCGCTGTTGTCGCTGTTGGGGTCGCTGTTGCCCTGCATGGTGGGTGTCTTGCTGAACCATATCTCATAGTTGCCGTCCAGCGGGTAGGTGCCGCTCTCTATGAGTATGGTCACCGCGGTGCCGGTCGGGCCGGAGTTGGGCGTCAGCGTCGTAGTTATGCCGCATTTGCCGCCGGCGCAGCCCTGGCCCTCTACGGGTAACGGTACAAGCGCCGCCATCGGCGCCAGAAAAAGCGCAAAAAAACCAGCCAGATATATGTATATCTTCACACAGAATTTATAGTCCATTCACACCCCTTTGTCAAGGACGCAGATACGGAGAAGACATAATGTTGTAGTGAAAATAGAACATGAGTGCTAAACTTAATCAAAGATGTCATTGTGTCGGGCAATGAGATTGCCACGCCCTTCGGGCTCGCAATGACAGGGTTAAAAGGCGGGCTCGCAATGACATATTTAATTGGTCCGCAATGATGTGTTTATATCGTCATTGCGGTGAGCCGAAGCTGCGAGCCGAAGGCGTGGCAGGCAGCGAAGCAATCTTATGGCTTTGCGACGGGCAACAAGATTGCCCCACCCCTTGATCAATTAATGGTGATGATCCCCCTTTTCACCGCCGTAATCACGGCCTGTGTGCGTGCGTTGGCGTCGAGCTTGCGCAGGATGGAGGTGACGTGATTTTTAATAGTCTGCTCGCTGATATCCAGCATATTGGCGATCTGCTTGTTGAGGTGGCCCTTGGCCATGTAATTGAGTATCTCGGTCTCGCGCGGCGTGAGGGGCGAAACGAAGGTCTCCACGCCCTTGCCCCAGGAGAAGTCGCGGAACTGTTCCAGCACCTGCGCCGCCACCTTGGGCTGTGAGAGGAAGGTGTCGTTAAGCGGGTATTCCCCGCGGGCGGCCCGGCGGATGATGGAGATGAGCTCCTCGGATGCTATATTACGGCTGACATAGCCCGCGGCGCGCGCCTTGATGGCCATGAAGAGGCCTTCGTCGTTGGGCGCGGGAGCGATAACGATGACCGCCGCGGTCGGCACGTGCTGCTTGACCATGCGCGCCAGGTCCATGCCCTCGCTGGCCAGGCTGATATCCAGCAGCACCACATCCGGGATCTCCCTGACCGCTACGGCGACCAACTCCGCCTCGCTGTCGGCCTCGGCGCAGATCACGATGTCCGGCGCCTCGCTGAGGAAGAAATGTATCCCCTTGCGGAAGAGCGGCTGCTGATCCGCTATGATAACCTTTATCTTACGCGCGCTTTCTGTCAATAGTCTTTCCCATGGCTACCTTTTGTAACCATCATACAATAAAGGTAGGTTAAGGGTAAAATTCCAAATTCCAAGCAACTTCGTCAAAATTTGCTTTCACCCAACTGTACGTCATTGCGGTGAGCCGAAGCTGCGAGCCGAAGGCATGGCAGGCAGCGAAGCAATCCTTCTGGCGTCGTGATACCAAAAGATTGCCGCGGCCGCTTCGGCGGCCTCGCAATGACAACACAAAAACGTCATTGCGAGGAGCGTAGCGACGCGGCAATCTCATTGATAATGAATAATTCAGATCTCGCTCCTGTCAAAGAGCAACCGGTTGATTATCACGTTGAGCGGGTGGCTGCTGCCGCGCAGGTCGGCCGGCAGCCCGGCGGTCAGCCGGCGGACGAGGATGAGCAAAACCACGCCGCCAAGCCCCAGCGTCATCTCCGGCGGCTGGCCCAAAAGGGCTGATGAAACCGGGAAGGAGGCAAAGCCGATGATAACGCCCAGCGGGAAAACCAGGCTGGGTGAACCGCCCAGCCTGAGGCGCTCGTTGAGGTTGCTGCCGCTGCTCTTCCACCTCAGCGCGGTGCGCACCGCGAACCCGGCCAGCGCGAAGCCCAGGGCGATGAGGAACATGAGCGGGGCGCCGTAAGCTATGCTGAGTGTGAAAGTGATGCCCACGCTGACCGTGTTGCCCCGTTCGCCGTCGAACTTGCGGAAGACCGGCCACATCTGTCCGCACAGCGCAGCCAGTCCGCCCAGGGCATTTATGCCGAGAGGGAAGCCCGCCAGGAAGCCGGCCAGCACCGGCAGCACGCCTTTTAGCACGTCGAGCGTGAAGCCCAGTATGCCCCAGCCGCGGCCGACACCGTACCACAGCGCGTGGTGCAGGTCGGGCTCCTTCGAGAGGTCGATCCCCTTGACGCGCCCGATGAGTATCATGAATGGCACGGCGCCCAGGAAATAGGAGGCTATAATAAAGAGGATATATAGATAGATCATAATAATACCCCAATATTTCGTAGGGGCGGGTTTTCAAACCCGCCCGTTTTGCCGGGCGCAGCTAAAGCAACGCCCCTACGGGCTACAGTCATTGCGAGCCCGGAGGGCGCGGCAATCTGTCCAACAGGCCTAAACCGGTCACAGCCCTTTATAAGTATCCTCACTGCGCCTGGCAACGCGGACAACAATAATTTCCTTGTCCGTATCATTTATGGCGTATATTATCCTGCACTTTTTTACACGGACACGCCACAAGCCGCTGGTGGCTAACTTCTTTACTTTCGAGGGTCGCGGAGTCTCTTCTAAGGCCGAAATTGCTTCAGCAACGGCCTGGTACTCTTTACCAGTAAAAGTATCCAGGTCTTTCTGTGCGGCACTTCGGATCTTGACCTTGTAACTCAAATCCCACACTCTTACGCTTTGCGCTTATTTCTATACTCCTTCCAACTGACCGTGCCGCTGGAGTCTGCTAAAGCCCGCAATCCCTCCCTGATATCCTCTTCATCCTCTATTACTTCCATAGCAGCGTCACGTATCAGGCTTGACATGGAAGTCCGCCGGATAAAAGCCAGTTGGCGCAGTTTCTCAAGCTGGTCTTCGGTCAGAAAAATCGTCGTGCGTTTTAAAGAAGTCCCCATTGGTTGTCGCCTCCACAATAAGTGTAACATATAAACACCGGTATGTCTATATGCTGTTAAATGAAGATGTCATTGCGAGGAGTCTGCGACGAAGCAATCCCCGGGCATTACAAAGGACGATGAGATTGCTTCGCTACGCTCGCAATGACAGTTTTTCGCCCGCAATGACGTTTTTGCGCTGTCATTGCGAGGAGCCTGCGACGAAGCAATCCTATTGACTTACGTAATAAAATCCTTACCTGGCTACTACGCTGACCTTAAAGCCTTTGGCCTCGATATCCTTGATCAGGGCTTTGACATCCTCGCTTTCCACGTGCAGGGAGAACCCGGCCGGCGTCTCCTCGGCGGGGGGCATGGTGTGGGCTGAGAGGATTTTCATGTTATGCTTGCCGACTATCTCCATGAGCTCCTGGATGCTCTGGGCCTGGTTGCATTTCTCGATATTCAGCCTGGTGCCGGGCTTGCCGATGCCCAGCGCCTGGTTGAGCACTTTGATCATGAAATCGGTGGTTGTCAGCACGCCCACCACCCGGCTTCCCTCCATGACCGGCATGATGCCGACCTTCATATTGAAGCCGTGGGCCAGCGCCTGCTCGATGGAGGCCTCGGGGTCGATGGTGACCACCTCTTTCTGCATGACCTCCTTGACCTTCATCTTGGCCAGTATATAGTTCATCTCCCAGACGCTCAGGCTGGTGGCGGGGGACGGGCCGACGCCGATGATGCGGTCCAGCGTGACCACGCCGACCAGCTTGCCTTTATCCACAACCGGCAGGCGGCGCACCCTGTGGGTCTCCATTATCTTGCGCGCTTCCATGATCGGCGTGTCGCTCGATGCCGTGATGACGTTCCAGGTCATGATGTCCTTGACTTTCATCTTACGATCCCCCCTTTACAAGCTTTTGTAGCGGGTATTATAGCACAGGAGGATAAGGGTAAAAAATGTCATTGCGAGGGTGAGCCGCAGCTGCGAGCCGGAGGCGCGGCAGGCAGCGACGAAGCAATCTCAGGGCATTACGTCTTCGATTCCAAGGATTGCTGCGCTTCGCTCGCAATGACAGGGTCAAAATTGCAGGGCGACCGCAATGACGGTTTTCACTGCATCGGAGCACCCTTCGGGCATTGTTTAAAAACCCGCCCCTATTATAATTGCCGTAGGGGCGTACCTTCAGGTGCGCCCGTTATCCGTCAGTATCCCTCCGACCTCTGCCTCATGACCAGGATGATGACCAGCACGATGATGAGCAGGCCGCCGGCGATGATAACGGCCAGGACTGGTATGGACATGCCTTGGGGGGCGCCGGCGGATTCCGTCACCGTGAAGCTGGTGCTCTGGGCGTCCACGCTGACCGTGTATTTGCCGGGTTCCGACTTGCTCACGTTGAAACTGACCACCTGGGACTTGCCGGAGGCCAGGATTACATCCTTCTGCGCCTCGTTCTGATCGTTTATCTTCAGGACGACAGTTTTGGATGCTTCGCCCGTACCGCCGTTGACCACCCGAACCGATACGCTAACCTGTTGCCCGGGATTGGCGGATTCAGGAGATACCGTGAGGTCGGATGTGCTGAAGGCAGTTGTGGCCGCCGGTGTTGCTGGATTTGAAGGAGCCGCCGTCACCTTGCCCAGCAGGCCGTAGATGGAGAAATGGCTGAGCTGCGCGGTGACCGTCCTGGCCTGTGTGTTGACGGTAGAGGCGAGCGGTGTCCAGGCGGAGTTCTCCAGCAGGGCGATATAGAGGTCGGCTTCCTGCACGCCGGCCGGCAGGCTGGCGGGATCGTACTTAACGGTTACAGTGATGGCCGGCGTGAAGGTGGCGGTATCCGGTCCGAAGGCGTAGGCCTCCACCATTTTGGCGCCTTCCGGCGCTGCTGGTGGCGTGGCAAGCTGTACGACCGTGACCTGCTGGCTGCCCGAAGGCAGGCTGACGGTGGTATTGGCAGCAAGACCGAGGCTCAATTTACCGTCGGCGCTGCCTATGCTGGTGGCGGAAGATACTGTCCCTCCGCTGGTGCTGAAAGACGAACTCGCGCCCAGCACATTGGTTGAAATGGTTGTCGAAGTTGTTGTGGCAGCAGTTGGAGTTGTCGTCGTTGTTGCGGTAGGGCAGGCAACGCAGCGAGAAAGTGCTGAAATGCGCTACCGGCGCTGAGACCTCTTTCAAGGTGCTGTTAACTGTTGACGATTGCCGCTCCCAGGTTGAACCGGTCCAGAAAGCGATATACAGGTTGGATTCCGTGGAGCCGGCCGGTAGCGAAGCTGTCTCGTATTTAAGCGTCATAGTGGCGGCCGGTGAGAAGGTAGCCCCGGTGGGGCTGAAGCTGTAGGCACGTATTAGGGTGGAATTATCGGTAGAAGCCGGCGGGTTGGATTCGGTGGCCGCCCCAAGCTGGGTCAGCCCCTGCATATTTATGCTTGTGCCCGCCGCCAGGCTTAGCTTTAAGCGCCCGTCGGAGCTGGCCAGGTCTTTGGCGGTGGAGAGCACGCCGTTGGAGAGCGAGAAAGTATCCGAAGCGCCCAAGATGCTTGATGACACCGATACCACGGCTGGCGCCGCAGAGGCGGTATTAATCACGATAGATAGTGCTTCAGTACAAACATGGGCGGCGCTGTCATTGGCCTGTACCGTGAAGCTGGCCGTCTGTGCCGTGGTGGGTGAACCCGAGATGATGCCGCTGCTGCTGTTAATGGTCAGCCCGGCCGGCAGCGTGCCCGAGGTGACCGACCAGGTGTAGGGCGTGGCGCCTCCCGAGGCAGCCATTGTGGTGGAATAAGCTGTGCCCACCGTGCCGGATGGCAGGCTGGCGGTGGTTATGCCGCAGGATGAGGAGGTGCTAGAGCCTATCGTCAGGTCGACCTTGGTCCTAGCTACCCGGGCTATAGGTAACAGCTCTGGTCAGCCTTCGTACCGTTTATATAAAATCGATGTCGTTGGACCATCTGGGACCGCTTACCAGGAACTGTGATTGTACGCCGTATTGTCCCGTGGATCAGTTGTGGTGGAAGCAAACTGGTGCCCGCGATCTTAGCAGCGATACCGGCGCACCGCTTGGCGCGGGGTTGAACCCTGACGGTAACATTGCCATAGAAAATGATGGGGCAAGGATGGCGGGCCGTCAGCATGTACTATAGTGGCAAGACCGGGCGAAAAAATTGAAATTATTGCTACTGCTATCAATAAGGTTGAAGTTTTAATTAGAACGGATTTAAACATATTCAAGAATCCTCCGTAATAATAAACGCATTTATCACCCTGCCTGGTGATAAAACTGTATTATTTTCAATTTAATGCTGCTAAATAATGAGGCCGCCCCTGCCGGGGGCGGCCTCATTAACCATGTCGTTAGGGTGTACCGCAGATAAGGCCGAGGTAGGGAAGGTGGTATACCGTGCCTGTTATGGTACCGGGAATGCAGCCGTACTGCCGATCATTGATAAGCCGAATCCCCCGTGACATTCTTCGCGAATCCCACAGACTGAACGTCGCTCATCATTGCCAGTTGAGTAAGTCTGGCCGGCAGAAACGGTTGTGGGGGTTATGGTCAGGCCGAATTGCAGCCGGCTACCATGGGCTGCCAGGCGTTATTGGCATTTAGCAGGTTTCCCGAGTTATCGTAGATGGCGACCTTTACATTGCCTGCCCACATAGCCTTAAGCGAGATATTGTTTGATAGTGGTAGAGGTAGCTGCAGTACAGGGATAAAGCCATACGCGCCGGTAAACGCCTGGCCGTAGATGTCACCCGTTGTGCTGCCGATGGCACAGTTTCCGCAGGGCGTGGTATTGGAATGTACATAGGTCACGTCCGAGCCTAAAACCGTCGTACCGCCCGTGGCATTTCCAATCGCCCTGGCCTGGAAGTGATAGGTCGCCCCCTCAGAAAGCCCGGTCGCAGTTCCTGAGAACGCGCCCAGCGAGCTTAGCGTCCCTATAGAAATGGTGTTTCCGTAAGACGTTGTTGTGCCCCAATCGATGTACACGATGGCGGAGGAGTAGGGGCTCAGGCCTGTCAGGTTACCTGTCAGCGTAGCATCGCTGGTGTCCACGTAGGTGCCGGTGCCCGTGGTCACGCTGAAAGTGCTGGTTGAGATGGCGATTGAGAGAGAATCCCGCTGGTGGCGGTGGTCGCCGCTGAGTCCGTGACCATTACAGTGAAAGTCGAAGTGCCTGCGGCACTTGGTGTGCCTGCGATGACACCGGTGCCGGGGGTCAGGGTGGCCCAGGAGGGCAGGCTGCCTGTAGCTATTGCCCACGTGTATGGTGAGGTGCCGCCGGTGGCCTGCAGCGTGGTGCTATAAGCCATGCCAACCGAGCCGGAAGGCAGCGAGCTAGTCACCACGGACAGGGAACCCGGGGCGTATGCTGTGATAGTAAGCGATCCGCTGAGGGCGGTGGCGCCTACATTATCCGTGACCCTTACTGTGAAAATTGAGCTGCCGGGCGCACCTGGAATGCCCGCGATAACCCCGGTGCCGGGGGTTAAGGTAGCCCAGGAAGGCAGGCTGCCGGAGGCGAGCGCCCAGATGTAGGTGAGGTGCCGCCCGATGCAGTTAACGTTGTTGAATAAGCTGATCCCGTCGCGCCTGACGGCAGTGAAATGGTCGTAACCGTCAGAGGCCCGCCGGTGGTGGAATGTAAATTAAGAGTGGTCATCCATCCCGGGGAATAGGTCGCTGTTTCATTGGCTACCGAGCCGTCCACAGTGAAGCTTACCGTGTTTCCCGTATTGCCGGTGACGGATACCAGGTAGTTGCCGCTGGCGTCGCTGGTCGCGCAGTTGGAGCCGGAACCGGTCGCGGCGCATACCTGCTTGGTATTGACGGCGCTGCCGTCTTTATAGGCAACTCCTTTGAAGAAGGCAGGAACCCCTGGAGTACTGCCGCCTGTAGTGGTGAAGCTCCAGGTTGATGACCATGCGCTTGTTCCGCCGGAGCCGGTGGCGTTAGCCCGCCAGAAATAGGTGGTTGAACTGCTCAAAGCGGGCGAAACGCTGACGGCCGTCGCCGAGCCGCTCTGGGTGAAGGCATAGGATGTGAACGCGTTGGATATGGAAACCTGTACGTTGTAAGAAGTAGCCCCTGTCGAAGGGTTCCACTGCAGAAGCGGGTTGACCGATACACCGGCTGCGCCGTTGGATGGAGAGAGAAGTGCGGGCGCCGCGGGCGGTACAACCGTGCCGGGGGTGAAGCTCCAGGGAGATGTCCAGGCGCTGGCGCCGTAAGAATTGGTGGCGTTGGCGCGCCAGTAGTATAAAGTGCCTGCGGTCAGCGCGGTTGACACCGTGACCGAGGTGCCGGCTATGCCCGACTGGCTGAATGCGATTGTAGCAAAACCGGACGAAGTCGAAACCTGCACTGCATAAGAAGTTGCGCCTGTAGAGGCCGACCACTGCAGCGTAGGCATGGTCGAAACCCCCGTTGCGCCGTTGGCCGGGGAAGAGAGAACAGGCGCGGCCGGTGCGCCTCCGCCTCCGCCGACGATGAGATCAATCCGGTTGTATTGACCCGGATGGTAAACAGCGGGCGCGGCCACACCATTGATGTAAGTCTGTGCCGCCACACCGTTTACATAAAATTGAACCGTGTCGCCGTCGTTTCCACAGGTCACCATCATAAGAGGGTAGCTGCCAGCTGTAGCTACCGTGCAGGGCGTGCTGCAGGCTACGGAGTTGACCTGGGCCTGGATAGTTGTTCCCACGGCCGCCGGGCTGCCGCTTACTGTAACAGTGCCGTAAAAAATAGCGGGTAGTCCCGGTACCTGTGGCAAATCTGCACTAACCGGTGACGTGACCAGCCCGGCCGGGATAAGCACTATTGCAACAAGCAGCAGGCAGAATAACCGCCCCGTTCCTCCGCGCAGGGTTGCCGCTTTAGTAAGTATTTTCAACATGTTTTTTCCCCCTTACAAAGCAGATTATTGACAGGGCAGACCGTAATTGCCGCTGGTGGTCCCGCCGTAATATACCCAGTAGCCTTTGCGCGGCTCAAGATTATAGCTGGTTGGTGCTGCGCAGTTCCATCCGCCTGAGTAACTGCAGATGAAGGATATATTGGAAGAGAGACTTGACCCGAAATATGTGGTTGCAACTATGATGCTATTCGATTTAAAACCCACAAGGTTCCAGCCGGGACAAAGTGTTGCAGTTATCAGCGATGTTGGCGCGACCGGGCAGGGTGAACCTGTTATGGATATATTGACCGGTCCTGATGCTTGCAACCAGTAACCTTTGTCCACAGTCATGTTTGTAAGCGTGCCGGTTGAACCGGGGATGTAATATTGCCAGCCGGAGCTGCAGTCATAGCCCCAGATTATCTGAACAGCCGTGGGATTGTCGGAGAGCGCCAGCAGCGCGGCGGGGCTAATGGATGTGGCGCTGTTGGGGCAGATGGGTAGGGAGAACAGGTTCCAGCCCGTGCCAAGCGGTATGCTGGCTGAATTCACGGGGGTATTGATGGTAAATGGGCCCCCATTCCCTGAAAATACGCTGGATAGACCGGCGCAGTCATATGCACGGACGTGCCAATAGTATATTCCTGCCGGCAAAGTAACTGACGCCGTATAGGCAGGGTTGGATAGGTTGGTGGCGTTATCAGCAGGGACGATAGCGAATGTTGGATCTGTGGATGTTTCCACGCAATACCTGATGTTGGCACATGCGGAACCGTCCGTGCTCGCCGTCCAGCTATAAGTGGGATTATAATACCCGGTGGTGCTTCCGGTTGTTAACCCGCCTGGTACACTCGGGGCGGCGAGATCGATGCAAATGCTGTTCGGTCCGGCCCATGCGCCGGTATTACCGTATTGGTCCTGTGCCTGTACGCGCCAGTAATAGGTGCCGGTACCCAGTCCTGGTGATGCTGTGTAGCTAACACCGGATTGGTTTAGGCTTTGTCGTGATATTGAACTGAAAGACGTGTTAGTGGCAAGTTGGAAATTATATTTAAATGTATAATTCGTTTCTGTTACTGCTGTCCAACTGAATGTTGGGGTAGCAGCCGGATAACATAAGCCGCTGGCCGGTAACAGGCCGATCGGGGTAGGAGGAATATTTGTGCTATTAATAACCACGCAGCTGCTCATTACTGAGGATTGCGTATATATTCCAGAGCCGGATGGTTGGCGCGCGTCAACGCGCACGTCATAGGTTCCGTCGGCCACCGTGCCGGGTATAGTGAGATTATAAGTGTATGTCTGAATGCCAGGTGCCACTGATACAGTGAGGAAATTGCTGGGGGTGCCTACCTGGATGCCGCTGGATAGGAGGAAAAGGCTCAGGTCTATCGCCGCCGTATCTGTGATCGTACCAACCGTGAAATTAACAGGTACCTGCCCGTTAATTCGAGAAGGGGTTTGCACTGACGCTGTTGGCGTGATGATAGTAACATTGCTGACCGTTGCCATTGCTGGGGCGGTCGACGATACTGTAAAACCGACCGGTATCACTATTGATAGGATAAGCAGGATTACCATCAAAGGACTGAATTCCAAAACCAGCATTTTTTTCATTTTACTTTTATATTACCTCCATTTTATATTAGTGAGTTTCCTGTATTTCATAATAATACCATTGTGCATTACCTGTGTACCTCCATCCCTCCTGATTGACTCCTGCACTTAAAATTACGCTTCGCCATATTTTACTCATGAATTATTAAGATTTGATTAATTTTTTCAGTTGTTATAACGGGAAATCTGCGGAAAAGGTTTACCCTCATTTTTTCGCGGCCTTGCCTTTCACACCTCCCGCGCCGTTTATATGCGCTATCAGTATTTCGGCTACCAATCCCTTTGAGGTGCTTGCCGCTGCGCGCTGCCTCTTCCTTCAGCTTACGGTGCACCTCCACCGTAACGCTTGCTCTGATTTCAGGCATACTTTTTACCTCCGTTTTGCTGTCGTTCACTATATATCGTGGTGCTTTCCATGGCATCCACTATATCCACGGACTCCGTGATTTCCTGTATATCCATCTATTCCGGCACAAACAGCACATCCTGCACGTGCGTGCTGTGCTCTATGATGGATTATAACACTGTTGTCAAGATGGGGGAGGAAGAAAATTCCAAGTTCCAAAAGCCATATTGCAAACAATAAATAAATGTTGAACGGTAAATTCCAACAGCTAAATTAGTGCAAAATATGAAAAACAAAAGCGATCGCCCTGTGAATTAAGGTGAAGAGTGTGATGAGCTACTCTACCAGTATCTTTAAGCGTTTCGTAACAGTTTGATAAATTCGTCAGGAGATATTTTCACTTCTCGAAGTATCTCGTGTAAAAGTGGACGTGCCAGGTCTCTGCCAGGGTGTTTGGGAACTGTGGTAGTTCTGCCATCAGGGTGCTTATAAAAAACATGGGCGCCTTTTTGCCGTATCTTCTTAAATCCTAAATTAAGCAGCACATTTTCCATTGTAATAAAATTTACAATGGGTATGCGAGTCACACTGCTACCTCAATCTGCTGTATGCCTATAAATTGGGGATGGAACTCCACGGAATCGCCATATTCGTTAAGACACAATTCGATGACTTCTTTAAGATTTTCCCTTAGCTCATCCAGCGTCGCGCCCTGGCTGTGGGCTCCCGGCATGCCGGGCACTATCCCCACGTAAAGCAAAGTATCAGGATCAAATTCAACATAGGCTGTAAATGTTTTCATTTCGCGTTCCTTGCATCACAGGATAATTGGATTATAACACTATTACAAAACGAAAGCGCCTGGCGCAGACAATCGTGCTATTTGAGGTCAGAAAGAATCCTCAGGATTTGAGGTTTTAGTTCAGGGCAGACTTTCCTTTAGTGTTTGCCAGACTGTAGGGTAATCAACTGCTGAATAGTCATGGATAATGAGGTTTCTCATGGATATTATCTTAGGCCACGGAACTTCCGGATATTTTTGAATCAGGGTTTTGGGTAACCTGTTATGGCCTTGCTCAAATATAGATAACCTCTTTGTATACATTTTCACGGAATTCAGGCCTTAAATTGTGAAATGGTACAACATCAGATTTCAGGCCGGTTATCTCTTCTATATAGATTTTAAGCCCTGATAGATCAAAATAAGTGACTGGTTTATCGAATGAAACCAGGAAATCTATGTCGCTTCTTTTCTTCTGCTCGCCGCGCGCATAGGAGCCGAACACGCCTATCTTGTCAACGTGAAACTGGCGCTTTAATTCCGGCTTATGCTTCTCGATGATCTCTTTAATCTCATCAAGGCTCGTGACCTTTATCTTCCGCTGTGTAGCCATGGGTTTATTATACCATCTTATCATTATCGCTGATGATATTATGCCTGCTTTCAGTATTAGTGTTAAAATATCGTCCACGTGACGATAGGATTGCTTCGTCGCTGTGCTCCTCGCAATGACATTTTTATGCTGTCATTGCGAGCGAAGCGAAGCAATCTTATTGTTTGGCGTAATGCCGGAGGGTTTTTCGGTTGCCAGCTACGTTTTGGCTTGCGGCTGTGGCTAAACGTATTGACAATTCAATATTATGAATATAGAACAGGAACTATCTAAACATACCCCCTCCCGCCCCACCCTGCTGACCATCGGGGTCTTCGACGGGGTGCACCGCGGCCACCTGAGCCTGCTGGGGCACCTGGCCGAGCGCGCCCGCGAGAAGGGTTGCCTGGCCGGGGTGGTCACCTTCAAGACCCACCCGGAGAAGGTGCTGGGCCGCAGGGACATGATTCCCTGGATAACCACGCTGCAGGAAAGGGTCAGGCTGCTCAAGGCCGCCGGCGCGGACGTGGTAGCGCCCGTCACATTTACCCGTGCGGTGGCTGGCCTGACGGCCCGGGACTTCGTCCTGCTGCTTAAAAAGAATTTGAATATGTGCGGCCTGGTGCTGGGGCCGGATTTCGCCCTGGGCAGGGGCAGGCAGGGCAGCCCGGAATACCTGCAACAACTCGGCGATGAAATAGGCTTTCGCGTGGAAGTAGTCAAGCCTGCAAAGCTGGATGGTGAGGTTATCAGCAGCAGCGCTATCCGGCAGTTGCTGACGGAAGGCCATATAAATAAGGTAAATGATATGCTCGGGCGCTATTTCAGCCTGGATGGCCGGGTCGTGCTTGGCGACCAGCGCGGCCGTACGCTGGGCTTCCCCACCGCCAACCTCAAGGTGCAGCCGGAGCAGGCCATGCCCAAGGACGGTATCTACGCCACGCTGGCGCATGTCGGTGGCTTTGCACTCCCCTCGGTTACCAATATCGGCGTGCGCCCGACCTTCGACGGGCTCAAGCATCTGATCGAAACCTTCATCTTCGATTTCAGTGAGGACATTTACCGGCGCAAGCTGACCATCGAGCTTGTCGCCCGGCTCAGGGATGAGATGAAATTCAGCAGCGCCGGGGAGTTGAAAGAGCAGATGGCGAGGGATGTTAAAAAAGCCAGAGAAATATTGAAGAACTCCGTCATTGCGAGGAGCGTAGCGACGCGGCAATCTCATGGCACTGAATCTGCGATAATGATATAATCAGAGATAACATTTACAGCTACGGGGGCAATATATGTCAACACAATATATTCTTACGGATTTCGTAAGGCGGGCGCTTGAAAAAGCAGTGTATGACAAGTTGAAAGATGGCACTTACTCCGGACGTATCCCTCCATGTCCCGGCGTCATAGCGTTTGGCACGAATCTTTCAAAATGTGAAAATGAACTGCGTTCTACACTGGAGGACTGGATACTGGTGGGACTGAAACTTGGCCACACTCTACCGGTGATCGGTAACATCGACCTTAACAGGGAGCCCGCTGGTGAACCGGTTAAGGCGGTGTAAACGTCAGGAATTTATAAGCCGCCTGAAAAAAATAGGTTTCAGCGGTCCATTCTCAGGAGCAAGACACCAATTCATGGCCTTTCGACAGCATCGGCTGACTATCCCCTCTAATGCGGAATATTCGGTGCCGCAGTTGCGCATGCTGCTGAATGAAGCCGGGCATATCCTGGGCCGCCGTATACAGGCGAAAGAGTGGGACATCCTTTCACATTAAGGAATACGGAATATAAAGATGAAAAAACTGACCGATGCTGACCTGAAAAAACTCCTGAAAGCGTGGTGTTACCCAGATCATCAACGAGGAGGAACTGGTGAAGATGCTGCAGTCGGGCAAGCCGCTGCGGCTCAAGCAGGGCTTCGACCCCAGCTTCACCGATATCCACATGGGCCACGTGGTGGGACTGCGCAAGCTGCGCCAGTTCCAGCAGATGGGACACCAGGTGGTGCTCATCGTGGGGGACTGGACGGCGCGCATCGGCGACCCCACCGGGCGCTCGCTGACCCGGCCCATGCTCAGCGCCGAGCAGGTGAAATTCAACGCCCAGACCTACATGGAGCAGTTTTTCAAGATAGTGGATAAGGATAAGACGGAGGTGCGCTACCAGAGCGCCTGGTTCGACAAGGGCGTCTTCGGCCTGGACGATATCATCAGGCTGACCTCCAAGTTCACGGTGGCGCAGTTCCTGGCGCGCGAGGATTTCGCCCGCCGCTACGCCGAGGGGCATCCCATCGCCATCACCGAGTTCCTCTACCCGCTGATGCAGGGCTACGACTCGGTGATGATCGAGGCGGACGTCGAATTCGGCGGCACCGACCAGGTCTTCAACTGCATGGTCGGCAGGCAACTGCAGGAGATGGCCGGACTGAGGCCCCAGCAGGTCTTCCTCATGCCCTTGCTCATCGGCACGGACGGCGTGCAGAAGATGAGCAAGAGCCTGGGCAACTATATCGGCGTCACCGACCCGCCCGCCCAGATGTACGGCAAGACCATGTCCATCAACGACGAGCATGATCATCCCCTACCTGGAGTTGCTCACCGACGTGCCGGACGGGGAGATCGCGCATTTCTCCGCTGGCATGGCTGACGGCAAGCTGAACCCCATGGCGGTGAAAAAGCGGCTGGCGCATGAGCTGGTCACGGATTTCTGGAGCGTTAAGGATGCCGAAGAGGCCGCCGGGGAGTTCGCCCGCACCGTGCAGCACAGGGAGGTGCCGGAGGAGATAGCTGCGCTTGAGGTGCCCGCTGGGTCTGATGCCGCCCTGTCGGCGGAACTGGTGCGCGCCGGTCTGGCTAAAAGCCGGACGGAGGCCCGCCGGCTGATGCAGCAGAACGCCGTGGAACTGGACGGCAAGGCAATCATCGAGGATATCGGGATTAACAAGGTGCGCCGGCGGCAGCATCATCAAGGTGGGGAAGCGGCGCTTTATTAAGATAATAAAGAAATAATCTGTCATTGCGAGGCACGCAGTGCCGCGGCAATCTTACAATTTCAGGCGCAATGCCGAAGGATTGCTTCGTCGCCTGCGGGCTCCTCGCAATGACGGCGTAAATTGTCATTGCGAGCGAAGCGAAGCAATCCTTGCGCCCTGCTGTGTAATGCGTCCAGGATTGCTTCGTCGCCTGCGGGCTCCTCGCAATGACGGCGTAAATTGTCATTGCGAGCGAAGCGAAGCAATCCTTGCGCCCTGCTGTGTAATGCGTCCAAGATTGCTTCGTTGCCTGCGGGCTCCTCGCAATGACGGCGTAAATTGTCATTGCGAGCGAAGCGAAGCAATCCTTGCGCCCTGCTGTGTAATGCGTTAAATTATCATTGCGAGCCGAAGGCGAAGCAATCCTTTCCCCGCTGTGTAATAAGATTGCTTCGTTGCCTGCGCTCCTCGCAATGACGGCGTAAATTGTCATTGCGAGCGAAGCGAAGCAATCTTGCGCTGCTGTATAATGTCCAAGATTGCTTCGTCGCCTGCGGGCTCCTCGCAATGACATGTAAAAAGGGCCCCTCTCAAAGACAGGTAATTAAAGTGCTTCTCGGAATGATATGCGCATATCTGAATTCCCATTGCAGCCCAAATAATCTATAATTTACAGACTAATCTTTACGGAGGCTTTAACATGCAGTTGAGAATTCCAGGCCCCACCCCCTGCCCGGACGAGGTGCTCAAAGCCATTGGCCGCCAGATGATCAACCATCGCGGCAAGGAGTTCGCCGAGATGCAGAACCGGATAACTCCGAAACTACAACAATGCTTTCAGACCAAGAACGACGTCCTAATCCTCACCACCTCGGGTACCGGCGGCCTGGAATCTGCCGTGGTAAATATACTGTCGCCCGGCGACAAGGTCCTGGGTATCTCCATCGGCATCTTCGGCGACCGCTTCGCCGAGTGCGCAAAGGTCTACGGCGCTGAAGTAATCCCGCTCAAATATGAATGGGGACAGGCCGTCAACCCCGATGATGTCAAGAAAGCGCTGAATGAAAACCCCGGCGTCAAAGCTGTTCTGGTTACACACAACGAGACCTCAACCGGCACCACCAACCCCCTCAAGGAAATTGCCAAAGTGGTGAAAGACGCCGGCAAGCTGATCCTGGTGGACGCCGTCAGCAGCATGAGCTCGATCGATGTGCAGGTGGATGCCTGGAACCTGGACGTAGTAGTTTCCGGTTCACAGAAAGGCTGGATGGTACCGCCCGGCCTGGCCTTCGTCAGCATCAGTGAGCAGGGTTGGAAGGCGCAGGCCGCAGGCTAAGATGCCCCGCTTTTACTTCGACTACACCCGCGCCAAGAAATTCATTCCCGACGGCCAGACCCCGTGGACCCCGGCAGTCTCGGTGTACTTCGGCCTGGACGTCGCCCTGGAGATAATGCTCAAGGAGGGCCTGCAGAATATCTTCGCCCGCCATGCGCGGGTTGCGGATAAGGCCAGGAAATGGGTCAAGTCCAAAGGCCTGGAGCTGCTCGTGGCAGACGAGAAGTATGCGTCGAATACGGTAACGGCGGTGAAAGCCCCGGCGGATATGGAAGTGTCCAAGTTCACCGGCACGCTGCGGGATGAATACAAGGTGGTCATCGCCGGCGGCCAGGGCGGCATGAAGGGCAAGGTCTTCCGCATCGGCCACCTCGGCTTCGTCACGGAGAAGGATATGGACGAGGTGACTCGGGGCCATGGATAAGGCGCTGGTGAAGGCGAAGAAAGCCTAAAGTATATACGTCATTGCAATGGAGAGGTCTTAAGCCATGTATGTCATTGCGAGGAGTGCAACGTACGAAGCAATTGCAAAATACATGTCATTGCGAGGCCTGAAAGGCCGCGGCAATCTCATTGCCTCGCTTAATGCCATGGGATTGCTTCGCTTCGCTCGCAATGACTTAATGCATTTACATTAATGAATTTAAGAATGGAGAAGATTACCATGAAAGTACTTGTAGCTGACCCGCTGGCGCCCGAAGGGATGGAGAGCCTGAAGGCCAAGACCGAGGTGGATGTTAAGCTCGGCCTTAAACCGGATGAGCTTAAGGCTATTATCGGCAACTACGATGCTATTATCGTGCGCAGCGAAACTCAGGTTACGGCTGATGTCATTAAGTGCGGCACGAAGCTGCAGATCATAGCGCGCGCGGGCGTAGGCCTGGACAACGTGGATATCAACGCGGCCACCCAGCAGGGCATCATGGTGGTCAACGCTCCCACCGGCAACACGGTGGCCGCTGCCGAGCATACCATGGCGTTGATGCTGGCCATGGCCCGCAATATCCCGCAGGCGTATTCTACCCTGAAAGCCGGCAAGTGGAACCGCAAGGAATACACCGGCGTCGAACTGCGCAACAAGACACTGGGCATCATCGGCCTGGGCAACGTGGGTTCCGGTGTGGCCGCCCGCGCCAAGGGCTTCGAAATGAGGCTGATCGGCTATGACCCCTTCGCGTCGCAGGAATACGCCCAGTCACTGGGCATTACGCTGGTGCCGCTGGAGCAGCTTTACAAGGAGTCGGATTTCATCACGCTGCACCTTCCCCTCACACCGCAAACCAAGGGGATGATCGGCGCGAAGGAGTTCGCCATCATGAAGAAGGGCGTGCGCCTGGTCAATTGCGCGCGCGGAGGCCTGATCGACGATGAGGCGCTGATTAAAGCCATCGAAGAGGGCAAGGTGGCGGGCGCGGCTATCGATGTTTTCGCCGTGGAACCCTGCACCGACGGCATCCTCTTCAAAAATGATAAGGTCATTGTCACACCCCACCTCGGCGCATCCACCAGGGAGGCGCAGACCAACGTCTGCATCGACGTGGTTGACCAGATAATCGATGTCCTCAACGGCAAGCCGGCGCGCTTCGCGGTCAATGTACCCCAGATACCGTCGGAATTGCTTGAGATACTCAAACCTTACATGGATGTGGCCAATGTTGTCGGCAAGATGGCCGGACAGCTCATGGCCGGACAGCTTAAAGGATTGAAGATAAAGTACTCCGGCGAGATAGCGCAATATGACACTTCCGCGCTCAAGGCCTCGATATTGAGCGGCCTGCTGGATACGGTCAGCGAGGAGCACGTCACGCTGGTCAATGCCGGTGTTATCGCCCAGCAGCGCGGGCTCAAGATTTCCGAGCAGAAGGAGACGGAGGTGCCAACTACGCCAGCCTGATATCCCTTGAGGTAATTGCCAGCGGCGGTACGATTGATGTGGCCGGAACGGTGCTGCGCGACGAGACCCATATAGTCAGGATAAACCAGTTCTGGCTGGACATCGTCCCCACCGGCGGCTATTTCCTGCTCTGTTACCATACCGATAAGCCCGGCCTGATCGGCGCGGTCGGCACCATTACCGGCAAAAACAATGTCAATATCAGCGCCATGCAGGTGGCGCGCATTCAGCCCAGGGGCGAGGCGCTGATGATCTTATCCATCGACGAGGCTGCGGACGCCGCCATCATCAAGAAGATTCTCGAGGTGCCGGATATCACCGGCGTCAAGCTGGTCAAACTTGTAAATCAGACCCCGGCGGGCGCACCTGAAGGTACGCCCCTACGGTACTAATGTAAGACGGCAGGGTTTTCAGATCCGCTGCGCGCGAATCACGTACGAGGATTTCAACCGTCGAATCGAACGTCAATGTCGGGCGAGGTTTGCGCTGTGACAAGCAATCACGCACGCGCGGGTTTTTTACCGCTCGCAGATAGTATAATTACCCCCATGGACACCAACAGTATCGCGATGCTGGAATTTCCCCGCGTAAGGGAAAGGCTGGCCAATTACACCTCTTTCCCGGCCGGGCGTGAGCTGGCGCTCAACCTGCAGCCCACCTCCGATGCAGAATGGGTTAAACTCCTGCTCAGGCAGTCGGCCGAGGCCCGGCGGCTGCTGTCCGTGCGGCCGGACTTCCATATCAGCGAGGCCTACGATGTGCGGGAGGATGCCACGCGGGCGGAGAAAGGTGTTTCGCTCGATCCCCTGATACTGCTCAGGGTGCTCAAGACCATCGCCGCCGCCCGCCTGGCGCGCAACGGGCTGAATAAGCTGTCCGGCGAGCTGCCGGCCCTGTGGGGCATCGTTCAGGACATCACGGTGCTGACGCAGACGGAAGCCGAGATAGGCAAATGCCTGTCTGCCACAGGGGAGGTATTGGACGCGGCCTCGCCGCACCTGGCGGATGTCAGGTGGCGGCTGCGGGATACCAGGCAACAGTTGCAGGAAAGATTGGCCTCCATCGTCAAGTCGAAAAGCGGCCAGGATGCGCTGCAGGAGCAGCTGGTCACCGAGCGCAACGGCCGCTATGTGCTGCCGGTCAGGGTGGAGGCCAAGCGGGAGCTGAAGGGCATAGTGCACGATGTCTCCAATACCGGCGCCACGGTTTTCATCGAGCCGATGGAGACCATCGAGGCGGGCAACGAACTGCGCCAGCTCGAGGTGGAGGAAAGGCAGGAGATCGAGCGCATACTGGCAGCCCTCAGCGCCCTGGTGGGCGCGGCGGCTGAAGATATCAGGTTGAATATCGAGATACTGGCGCGGCTGGACCTGGCGCTGGCCAAGGCCCTCTACGCGGAGAAGATAAAGGCCATCGAACCGGAGATAGTTTCGGGAGATGGCGGGCGTTATTTGAGGCTGCTTAACGCCAGGCATCCCCTGCTGAAGGGCGAAGCCGTTCCTCTGAGTGTTGAACTCGGCAGGGATTTCTCCGTTTTGATCATCAGCGGCCCCAACGCCGGCGGCAAGACGGTGGCGCTCAAGACCATCGGCCTGCTGGTGCTGATGGCCCAGGCCGGCCTGCCGGTGCCCTGCGCCGATGGGACGGCTATGCCGGTTTATGACGAGGTCTTCGCCGATATCGGAGACGAGCAGAGCATCGAGCAGACGCTGTCCACCTTCAGCGCCCACATCGGCAATCATCGCCCGCATCATCAAGAAGTCCACGCCGCACAGCCTGGTGCTGCTGGATGAACTGGGCATCAGCACCGACCCGGGCGAGGGCGCCGCGCTGGCGCAGGCCACGCTGACGCATTTTGTAGATAAGGGCACGGCCGTGGTGGTGACAACGCATTACTCGGAACTCAAGGCCTTCGCCCATCTCAACAAGGGGCTGCGCAACGCCTCGCTGGATTTCGACCCGGTTACGCTGATGCCGACCTACCGGCTGAGCGTCGGTATACCCGGCGGCAGCAACGCGCTCAATATCGCCTCACGCTTCGGCCTGCCCGAGGAGATCGTCAGCAACGCCCGCAGCATCATGTCCAAGGGTTCGCAGGAGGTCGAGGCCATGATGGTTGACCTGGCGGCCGAGCGCAAGAGGCTGGCGGAAGCCCAGCTTGTCATCGGGAAAGAACAGGCCCGGGCCGCGGAACTGTCAGCGCACCTTGAAAACGAGATATCCCGCATCAGGGACAGGGAGCGGGACATGCTGCGCGAGATACAGGATAACCTCAACAGAGAGATAGCCGGGCCTTTACCGCTCCATCCGCGAGGCTGAGAACGAGCTTAAGAAGCAGGCCAACCGGGAGAAGGTGGAGCGTGCGCGCAGGGCGCTGGAAAGGATTACCGGTGAGGCCGATGAACGTAACCGGCTGCTCGGCGAGAGATTAGCTGCCTTAAAGGAGCCGGAAGCGTCAGCGGAGGTAATCTCGGTTGGCGACAGCGTGCGCCTCCGGGATATGGATACGGTGGCCACGGTGCTTTCCGTGGATACCGGGCAGGGCAGGCTCGAAGCGCAGGTGGGAGATGTGAAGCTTACGCTGCGCATCGACGGAGTGGAGAAATTGGATACGCCGGGTCCCGCCGCTGCAGAGGCGGAAAGGGCGGTGGCCAGGCCCAGGACCATCAGGCCGGCCTCGCCGGAGCTCGACCTGCGCGGGCAGCGCGCCGAGATGGTGGAGTCCGCCTTGGACAGCTACCTCAATGATGCCTTTATGTCGCACCTGCCCGAGGTGCGCATCATACACGGCTATGGGACGGGCGCGGTGCGCGCGGCGGTGCGCGAGGGCCTGGCCGTGCATAAATTGGTCAAATCGTTCAGGCCGGGTGGGCAGGGGGAGGGCGGGGACGGGGTGACCATCGCAGCTAATGTATGTAGCCTGATAGTCAAACCTGGTCATTGCGAGGGACGAAGTCCCGCGGCAATCCTTAAGGACTGGCTTCGCTTCGCTCGCAATGACGAGGCTAAGATGGCGGGCGCCCCCTACAGGTACGCCCCTACGTTTTCTGTCTTTAACCCATAAAGTGTAAAATGTCGGCATGCCGCGTAGTTAATCAATCCGTCCTGACCCGTGCCGGCGCTTTGCGCTGGCTGTCGCTGCGGTACAAAGATAATGTGGCTTTCAGCCTTTATGTCCGTCCGCTGACAGGCAGGGCGGAGATAGAGAAGCTGCTGGCGCAGGTGCTGGACCGTGGGGAAATGCTGGACGCGCTGGCGGAGAAAGCGGCTAAATCGCCTACCGGTTCGGTGATCTTTTACCTGATGGACAGGGGATGTGTTGTCCGGCCTCCCTTCCCGCTTACGGAAACAGTACTGTACCGCGGTTTTGAACCGGGCCCTCTCAAGAGCATGCTCGAGAAAGATTGGAAGCTGGGACTGATCCTGATCAGGCTGGGGCAATGGGCTATCGGCATATTTGAGGGGGAAAAACTGCTGGAGGGCAAGGCCGGGACGGGACTGGTGCACGCGCGGCACCATAAAGGCGGGTCGTCGGCCAACCGCTTTGCCCGTCACCGGGAAAAGCAGATGGAGTATTTTTTCACGCGCATAGAGGGCCACGCACGGGAGATCATCGAGCCATATTTTAAAGAGGCTTGACTACATCCTCTACGGCGGTGCGCGGGATACGCTCCTGAGAATGCAGAAACAGTGCCGTTTCTTCGGGTTGCTGGAGGGGAAAGTTGTTGACAGGCTGTTGTCGGTTCGTGACCCAAAGAGGTCAGCCTTCGATCAGGCTGTGCAACAGGCCTATGCCAGCGCACTTTACGAGTTTAAGCAGGCGTAGGGGCGGGTTTTCAAACCCGCCCGCAGGGACGGGCGCACCTGAAGGTACGCCCCTACAGCGCAATCTGTAGAGACGGGTTTTCAATCCTGCCTCGCTGGGATCCGGGCGCAGCCAACGTAGGGACGGGTCTTTAAACCTGCCCGCTCTTTCGGGTTTTTCGGGCGCACCTGAAGGTACGCCCCTACGTATATGATTGATTAACTCGGATGACCCGGTTAAATGTCCCCGTCCGTACGGAACATGACCAGCCCCGACGGCAGTTTGGGATAGAAGAAAGTGGACTTGCGCGGCATGCGGTCGTTGGCGTCGGCAATGGTCTTGATGGTTTTGGCCGGTAAAGGGTTGAGCAGCACGGTGAACTGGAACTGCCCTTCGTCGACCAGCCGGCAGGCCGATTCCCCGCTGGGCGTATAAGCTAATTTGTCGGTATCGCCCGCCGGCAGCCCCAGCAGCTTCTCGCAAATGATATGCTGCACTACGCTGACATCCAATTTGCCATAGGCCTCCGAGCGCTTCTGCTTGATAAAGTCGTTGACTTTGATATTGGGCAGCAAAGTGAGCCAGAATATCTTGCCCGGCTCAAGCCCGTACAGCTTGATTGATCCTGCGGCGTTTCCCGGCATGGAGACCCTGTCTGCCGGCACTTCCATGACCTCGAAATAGTTGTGCAGCTCCGCTTTAAATGTCTTCAGCGTCTCCCCGGGGATGCCGCGCACCAGCCGGTGGATGGGCAGTATAACGATGCCCGGGTCGGAGAATGAGACCAGCGCCATCATAACGTAATTGTAGGCCTCGCTGCCGCTGCCGTGGGGGTCGAGCCCCCGGCGGTACTCGCGGTAGGCCAGCGCCGTCTCGTAGCGGTGGTGCCCGTCGGCGATATAAATGGGTTTGGGGATGAGGAAGTGGCTCACCCTCTGCACGAACTCCGGTTCGTTGACCAGCCAGAACCTGTGGCTGTCGCCGTGCTGGAAGCTGTAGGTGGGGGTCGATTTGACGCGGTTGACGATGAGCTGGTTTATCTTGCCGCCCGGGTCCTCGTACAGCCCGAAGATGGGGCTGAAATCGGCCGAGCAGGATTTCATCAGGTCGAGGCGGTCGGCCTTGGCCTTTGCCATGGTGAACTCGTGGGGAAATATGACCCGGTTCTCCCAGGGTTCCAGCCTGACGCAGGCGTAAAGCTCCAGCCGCTTTTTCCTGGCCTCCCCAATTTCAAAGTTGTGCTCATGGACGTAGTAGTTGGGTACCTGGTCCTGCATCAGCACGCCATCTTTCAGCCACTGGTTGAAGGTGTCGCGGGCGCGCGTGTAGCGGTTGTTGCGCTCGTTATCGCCCTCCTGCTCGAGGCCGTATTCGAGCCGCACCATATTGTACCCGTCGCTATCGTAAAGCGCCTGCTGCTCCTGCGGCGAGATGACGTCATACGGCGGGCAGATAACGTTCCGCATGGACTGCACTTTGGCGGGGTTGTAGCGTACTCCCCTGAATTCAGATAATTCTGCCAATTAAATTACTCCGGAATGTAATATACGGGTTTACAGGCCGTTCATCCAGGCCTGGTCAAGCTCGCTCACGGGCAGGTCGATCAGGCCCTTGAGGGCAAAGCGGCCGCCGTTGACTATGCCTAACCTGGTAACCGGGACCCTGCACCTGTGGGCCAGTTCCTCCAGTTTGCGGACCGACGCCGGGGCTCAGGGAAACAACGGCACGGGACTGAGCCTCGCCGAAAAGCGCGGCGTCTATCCGTCCTTTTGGATTAATTTCGCCTTTGAAACCGATGTTGCCGAGTATGCAGCTCTCCGCCAGCGCCACCGCCAGTCCGCCGTCCGAACAGTCGTGCGCTGAACTCAAAAGGCCTTTCTCCGCCGCTTTGATCAGGCAGGCGTGCAGGTTCTTCTCGGCGGCCATATCTATCTCCTGGCTGCCCCTGACCTTGCCGTGAACGAGTTCAAGGTACTCGCTGCTGCCTATGCCGGCGTCGCCGCCGGGGTCGCCCAGCAGCAGTACCACATCTCCCTCCTTCTTGAAGCCCGAGGAACAATGGCGGCTGACGTCCTTGATCAAGCCGACCATGCCCACCACCGGCGTGGGGAAGATGGCCACGCCGCGCGTCTCGTTGTACAGGCTGACGTTGCCGCTGATGACCGGTATCTTCATCTTCTTGCAGGCGTAGGTCATGCCCTTGATGCATTCCCGCAGTTGATAATACGGGTCGTTTTTATCCGGGTTGCCGAAATTTAAGCAATTGGTAATGGCCATGGGATGGGCGCCGCTGCAGGCCGTGTTGCGCGCCGCCTCGGCTACCGCGATGACGCCGCCGACAAATGGGTTTACATAACAATAGCGGCCGTTGCCGTCTGTAACCATCGAAATGGCCTTGGTCGTCTCCTGGATGCGCAGAACGGCGGCATCGCTGCCCGGCAGCACCACGGTGTTATCCCCCACCTGGTGGTCGTACTGCCGGTAAACCTTGTGCTTGCTGCAGATATTGGGCGCGGCCAGCAATTTCAGCAGTGTGCTGCCGGCATCCCCGGGCGCGGTATCTTTTATCTTGCTTAAATCTAATTTCTGCAGCCCGTCTAACCAGGCCGGCTTTTTAGGACGGAAGCGGTAGACAGGGGGCGTATTCAGTATCTCCACCGGCGCGTGCGCTACCACCTGCCCGTTATCGCGGATGGTGAACATGCCGTCCGAGGTTACCCTGCCGATGATGTCGGAATGCAGTTCCCAGCGGTCGAAGAGGGCCTTGACCTTTCCCTCGTAGCCTTTCTCTGGCGATGACGATCATGCGTTCCTGCGATTCCGAGAGCATGACCTCGTAGGGAGTCATGCCTTTCTCGCGGCGCGGGACTTTCTGTACCTCGATATCCATGCCGGACCTGCCCTTGTCGGCGGCTTCTACCGTGGCGCTGGTCAGGCCTGCGGCGCCGCAGTCCTGCATGCCCACTATCCAGTCCGTTTTGGCCAGCTCGAGGCAGGCCTCGATGAGCAGCTTCTCCATGAAGGGGTTGCCCACCTGCACGGCCGAGCGCAGTTCGCGCTCCTCCTCGAAGGTGCGCGAGGCCAGGCCGGAGGCGCCGTGCATGCCGTCGCGCCCGGTGTCGGCCCCGACCAGCATGACCAGGTTGCCCTCGCCGTAGGCGCAGGCTTTGACCAGTCCACCTGTCTTGCCGATGCCCAGGCAGAAGGCGTTGACCAGCGGGTTGCCGCTGTAACAATCGTCGAAATAGATCTCGCCGCCCACATCGGCGATGCCCAGGCAGTTGCCGTAGCCGGCGATGCCGCCCACCACGCCGCCCATCAGGTAACGGTTGTGCGGATCTGACAGCGGGCCGAAGCGCAGGGAATTCATTAATGCGATGGGGCGCAATCCCATGGTGAAGATGTCGCGGACTATGCCGCCCACGCCGGTGGCCGCGCCCTGGTAGGGCTCGATGTAGGACGGGTGGTTATGCGACTCCATCTTGAAGCCGATGACCTGGCCGTCGCCGATATCGATGACGCCGGCGTTCTCCTCGCCCGCCTTGACCAGGACGTGCTTTCCCATACCGGGGAACATCTTTAACAGCGCCTTGGAATGCTTGTAGCCGCAGTGCTCGCTCCACAGCGAGCCGAAGAGGCCCAGCTCGACATAGGTCGGCTCGCGTCCCAGCAGCTTCACGATGAGGTTGTACTCCTTGCGGCTGAGGGCGATCTCCTCCAACTGCTCTTTAGATGCTGGCAATTATCGACTCCCAGATGATATTACCGTCGCTGCTGCCCAATATATCCTCGCAGGAGCGCTCGGGGTGGGGCATCATGCCCAGCACGTTGCCCTGCTTGTTGACGATGCCGGCGATGTTGTTGAGCGCCCCGTTGGGGTTGGCCTCTTTGGTGACCTCGCCGGACGGCGTAGCATAGCGGAAGGCCACGCGGCCCGCGTCTTCCAGTTCCTTTATAACGCTGTCGTCGGCGTAGTAGCGCCCCTCGTAATGTGAGATGGGTATCTTGAGCACCTGCCCCTTCCTGCATTTAGCGGTGAAAGGGGTCGCCGTTATTCTCAGTTTTCAGATAGGTCCACTGGCAGCGGTACTGCAGGTGGTCGTTCTGGCGCAGCACGCCCGGCAGCAGGTGCGCCTCGCAGAGCACCTGGAAGCCGTTGCAGATGCCGATGACCGGCCTGCCCTTTTGGGAGAAATCGGCTACCGAGTCCATGACCGGTGAGAAGCGGGCGATGGCGCCGGTGCGCAGGTAGTCGCCGTACGAGAAGCCGCCCGGCAGTACGATGCAGTCGCAGCCGGAGAGGTCGGTCTCCTTGTGCCAGATGTAGACGGCGTCCTGGCCGCAGATGTTGTGGATGGAATAATAGCAGTCGCGGTCGCTCCACGTGCCGGGGAAGACCACAATGCCGAATTTCATATTAACCTTCTTTCTCGGGCGGGTTTTAAAACCCGCCCCTACGATCGATAAACGAAAATCCGCCCCTTCGGATCGATGATCGAAAACCCGCCCCTACCTATTGCCAAACGTAGGGGCGTACCTTCAGGTGCGCCCAATATCCAACCCCGCCATTGCGAGGAGCGCAGCGACGAAGCAATCTGTAACGTATGTGTCATTGCGAGGGACGGAGTCCTGCGGCAATCCTTAGGATTGCTTCGCTACGCTCGCAATGACGAAGTACTTCGGGAGGTCTTTATAAAATTATAATTTGCCGAGCAGGTCTGTGACGATGGAATTGACCTCGTTGCCGTCCGCCTTGCCCTTGACCTGCGGCATGAGCTTCTGCATGACCTTGCCCTTGTCGCCCGGGCCTTTGGGTCCCACCTCGGCGATCACCTTCTCCACTATGGCGGTGATCTCGTCCCTGCTCATCTGGGCGGGCATATATTCCTGTAAAATAGCCATTTCGGCCTTCTCCTTGGCGGAGAGGTCCGGGCGGTTGCCCTTATCGTAGGCCTCGATGCTCTCCCTGCGCTGCTTTATCTCTTTGCCGATGACCTCGATGATACCGCCGTCGTCCAGCTTTTTCTGCTTGGCGATCTCGGCGTAGTTGATCGATGACAGCAGCGTGCGCAGCACCAGGAGGCGCACTTCCTCCTTGGCACGCATGGCGGCTTTAAGGTCGGTATTGATTTTATCTAATAGCGGCATGGGCGGTTACGCTGTTTTATTGCTTTTGCGGCGCTTGGTTGCCTCTTTGCGCTTGCGCTTGATGCTGGGTTTCTCGAAGAAGCCCCTGCGGCGTACCTCGCTGATAATTCCTTCCTGTTGAACTTTCCGGGTGAAACGCCTCAATAGGCTTTCGAAACTTTCCCCTTCTCCTAATCTGACTTCGGGCACAAGCAATCAACTCCTTTTATTATTTTTGGCCGCCTTGTTGGAACACAAAAAGGCAACTGACAAGGGGAAATTCTAAACTCTTTGGCCTATCGTGTCAACAATGCTCTCAGGGCACGGCGCTGTTTACTGGGCCGTCATTGCGAGTCGGATCCAAAATGTCATTGCGAGGAGCCCGCCCAAAAACGTCATTGCGAGCGAAGCGCGGCAATCCTGCGGCCGCGACATGGACGGACAGATTGCCACGCCCTTCGGGCTCGCAATGACGAGATTAGAATAAGGCTCGCAATGACAGGCGGGCAGGGGCAAAAATCGTAGGGGAGGGTTTTCAAACCCGCCCGAACCCGGGCGCACCTGAAGGTACGCCCCTACACCATGGGATTTGCCTCTATTTGCCCTTGAATTTGGGCGGCCGCTTCTCCAGAAAGCCCATCACGCCTTCCATCACGTCCTCGGATTCCCGGCAGACCTGCTGCATGAAATCCTCGACGGCCATCTGTGTGATCACCGAATCGGACTTGAGCGAGGTGTAGGCCATGCGCTTGATCATCTCGATGGCCAGCGACGGCCCCTTGGCCAGGCCCTGCGCGAATTCCTGGGCAGATTTAATAAGCTGGTCAGGCGGAACGACTTTATTGACCATACCGATGCGCTCGGCCTCTTTGGCGTCGATTTTATCCCCGCTCCACATCAGCTCCAGGGCCTTGCTGATGCCCACCAAACGGGGCAGGTAGTAGGAAACGCCACAGTCGGGCACCAGGCCGCGTTTGACGAAGATAGCCGAGAAAGTGGCGTTTTCCGATGCAATGCGGATATCGGCTGACAGGGCCAGTGCCAGGCCGCCGCCGGCGGCGATGCCATTGACCGCGGCGATGACCGGCTTGGTGAATTCCTCGATCTGCTTGACTACCCAGCCGAAGCTGACAAAGGGGGTGACATGCTCCGCGCGGCTGATGCCCGGCTGATTCTTGTCCGTCCCGTAGGGCTGCTCGGACAGGTCGGCGCCGGAGCAGAACGAGCGGCCCGCACCGGTCAGGATCAGCGCCTTAACTACTTCATTCTTATTCAGGTCGATGAGCGCCGCCGACATCTCATGCAGGATGGGGGCATTCAGGCAGTTGAGCTTGTCCGGCCGGTTAAGCGTCAGCGTGGCGACCTCGTCCGCGATTTCCACCGTGATCAGTTTATAGGGCATCTTTATCCTCCGGGGTGATTATTTCAAAATGTGGCTATAATGATAACATTACCACGCTCGTCATTGCGAGGAGCGCATGCGACGCGGCAATCTTTGGCATTGCGCACAATGAGATTGCTTCGCTTCGCTACGCAATGACAGGTTAATTGTAGGGGCGTCCTTCAGGTGCGCCCGCATAGGATTGTAATAATTAAACGGAGGCGAAAAATATGGACGACCTGGAACGTGAGAAAAAGCAGGGTTTCGACTGGGACTACCTCGGCGACGTGCTGGAAAAGAAGGCGGCGCTGGGCGATAAATACCAGGTGCCGGGCTTCGGTTTGGGCGCGGCGCTGTTTGCCTTCGTGGCAAAGGCTGTAATTAAGGAACTGGGAGAGGAAAAGGCGAGGCTTTGCTGAAAAGGGCCATCGATGATTTTGGCAAGGCCAGGGGCAGGCGCATCGCCGCAATCGTTAAAGATCTGGGCAAGCCACTCACGCTCAAGAACTGGCTGATCTACAGCGATATCGACAGCGTCAACTTCGACCCGCATCCCGACCTGGACAACAACGACCTGGTGGTCAAGGCCGGCGAATGTACCTTCTGGAACGCCGCGCGCGAGTTCGGCGTGGGCGACTACGGGAAGATTTATTGTAAGTACGCTGACTACGCCATACTCGAGGGCTATAATCCCGATGTCAAGCTGGTGCTGCACGACCGCCACCACGTTGGGCAGTCCGACCATTGCACCTTCCGCTACATAATGAAGGAGGCAATAAATAGCTCTGGTGAATAGCCTAATGCGTACCTTCAGTTACTCCGCGAGGGACGCAGTTTAACCCGCGGCAACTGTCTGCATTATGCCAGGCAGTGAGATTGCTTCGCTCTCGCTCGCCATGACGGGGTACAGCGTTCTCATATGCCGGTATACAGCGTTCGCAATGTCGTGGAAAGCGCTCGCAATGTAACTCGAAAAGCTCTTGCAGTGGTATATGATTAAGCCAGCGCACAAGCTGTCTTTTTCTTAGTGGTATACTATGCTGCTGCAAGCATAAGGTCTGAATAAGGAGGTTGATTGTCATGGGATACCTGGAAGAGATGGCTAAGTATCAGAAGTCTGCCAAGCAGAAGGAGTTCGGCGCCGATTTCCTGGTGAAAGAGGATATCGACCAGTACGAGTTCTGGGACGAGATAGAGATCGGCAAGGAGAGCGAGTTGCCCATGAAGTTCGAGGTCAAGG
This sequence comes from uncultured Chloroflexia bacterium, assembly GCA_963752975.1. GTDB lineage: Bacteria > Chloroflexota > Dehalococcoidia > GIF9 > UBA5629 > CAIMUM01. Next base: position 203,271 of record CAVWAG010000006.1, on the reverse strand, counting down.
CGGAGGACCTGGCTGCCTACGCGGAGGGGGTGCCTGACGACAACCCCATTTTCTATGATGAAGATTATGCCAGGAAGTGCGGCCATGACGGCATCGTTGCGCATCCCATGTTCGGCACGCAGGTGGGGTTTTTCCTGATGAGGAAGGGACACGGCAGCTGGATAAGGACGCCCGGCGCCAGGAACCCCGGCCAGATCATCGAGTATTACGATCCAATCAAAGTTGGGGATATCCTGAGTATGAAGATAAAGGGCCACGACAAGTGGATCAAGCGCGGCAAGTATTACATGCGCTACATGACGGAGACCTACGACCAGCACGGCAACCTGAAGATCCGCTACTATGTGACGCTGATACTGCCGCGAACGAGGGAGGACGTGCTGAAGTTCCTCAAGGGCGAGCACGCCCTGCAGGCCTGAGCAGAGGAGTAAGAGAGATGGATAAGAAGATTACTTTTGCATCAGTCAATTGCGGGGATGTTCTCCCCGAGGTCAGGCAGATGGTTAACCAGGAGGTCATCTGGCAGCACGCGGCGGGCTCCATGGATTATAACCCGGTGCATAATAACCCGGAGTGGTGTAAAACCGCGCAGGTCTTCGGCCTGCCGGTCACGGTGATGCACGGCAACCAGACCATGTCGCTGATGTGCAAGGTCGTCACCAACTGGGCTTACCCCTCGGGCGGACGGACTGAAGCGTATCGAGTCCAAGCTGGTCAGGCCGGTGCCCGTGGACTCGACCTGCATCTACGGCGCCACGGTGACCGAGAAGCACCCCATTGGTAAAGGCAAGGATTTCGTCACCATGGATATCTGGGCTAAAGATGAGCAGGGCAATACGGTGGGCGTGGCTGAGGCCGAGGTGTATTTGCCTTGATAAGAGGTTTGGGTAGAAGGAGGCGTGCTTTCCTTGCTCGTCATCATTTGGTCAGGGTATACTAAAAAGTATGCCAGCGTAGCTCAGTGGTAGAGCAGCTGTTTCGTAATTATGAGATATTCATGCAAACTTGTTATATTAGCTATAAATCAGAACAAGTGTATTCTTTAGGACTAAACCAAGTTTATAGCTAAAGTATGTCAAATAGTAACGGGTGCTAAAACGTTCGGCGCTAAAATGGCGCTAAAAGGTCAGATGCGATCTGAAGCTAAACAGAAAATATGGAACGATGGCAATAAGTTCAATAACGTGAAGGGAAGGTTGACTGTAGTCGCTGATTGGCTTATGGTATTTGTAATATGATAGTGCCTGACTGGAAAAACAAACTCTACTTTGGGGATAACCTTGAGATTCTGCGTGAACACGTAGCTCCGCATGAAAGCGTTGACCTGATTTACCTTGACCCGCCCTTTAATTCTAACGCCACTTATAATGTGCTTTTTCAAGAGAAAGGCGGCTGAGAAGTCAGCAGCACAAATTACTGCCTTTGAAGATACTTGGCACTGGGGTATGGAATCCGAATACGCCTATCAAGAGGTTCTCAAGGAAAGTTCCCAATAAGCTGGCCAATCTCTTGCAAGCCATGCGGACGTTTCTGGGCCAGAATGACATGATGGCCTATCTGGTGATGATGGCGCAGCGGATTATGGAGCTTCACCGTGTACTAAAGCCTACTGGAAGTATTTACCTTCACTGTGACCCCACGGCGAGCCACTATTTGAAGCTTATAATGGATGCGGTGTTTGGTCCTAAGAATTTTCAGGAATGAGATTGTGTGGCAGAAAATACGTGTCGAGAAGGCTCAAAGCAGGCAATTTGCAAAGCTCCAAGATACAATTTTGTTTTACTCAAAATCAGATGAGTACCTTTTCAACCAACAACGCTTGCTACCATCAGAGGAGTACACCGACAAATACTATAGCCAAGTAGAACCTGAGACTAAAAGAAAATACCAACTTATTAGTTTCATACAAGGTGGACAAGGGCCTTCTCGAAGGTTCGGCGACAGATTGCTCGAGCCTCCACACGGTAAACATTGGATATGGTCTCAAGATCGCATTGATAAGGCGATGAAAGAAGGACTATTAGTCTTCACTGACCAAAATAAACCCCGACTGAAAAGATACCTTGATGAACACGAAGGGCGGAATATTGGAACTATATGGTCTGACATCTTTCCTATCAATGCAGTAGCCAAAGAACGTCTGGGTTATCCAACACAAAAACCGGAAGCTCTTTTAGAACGTATCATCCTGGCATCCAGCAATGAAGGCGACCTGGTGCTTGACCCCTTCTGCGGTTGCGGGACCAGCGTCACCGTAGCAGAGCACTTGAAGCGCCGTTGGATTGGAATAGATATTACTCACCTGGCTATCAGCCTTATGCGTCATCGGCTTCATGATACCTTCGGCCATGACCTTACACCTTATGAGGTTGTTGGTGACCCCAAAGACCTGGAGAGCGCAAAAGCACTGGCAGAGGAAAACCGTTATCAGTTTGAGTGGTGGGCTTTGGGACTGGTGGATGCCCGCCCCGCCCAGGATAAGCGCAAGGGCGCTGACCGGGGTATAGACGGATATATCAACTTTTTTGATGATAACTAGCGGCAAGGCAAAGACCATTATTGTTCAGGTAAAGAGCGGAGGTGTCAACCGTAGTTATATTGCCACCTTGAACAGCGACAGGGAGCGTGAAAAAGCTCCAATTGGTATGCTTATTACACTGGAAGAACCAACGAGGCCGATGCTGCAAGAGGCAGTCACCGCAGGATACTATGAGCCAGAACACTTCCCAGGCTACAAGTATCCCCGTTTGCAAATACTTACCATTCGGGAACTGTTAGAAGGGAAAGAAGCCCAATATCCACGCATGGCACCGCCGGCCACTTTCAAACGCGCGCAGCGACACCGGAAAAGCATAGAAGACCAACAACGTTTGGTATAAACTTAGCTATCATACATCTGCCCTGGTGGGACTTTAGCCAAGACCCACCAGGGCTTTCCTTTTGCTCCTATTCCGTGCCAGACTTCGGCGCTTCCTCGACCGCGACAATGTAGCCGGCTTCCGTGAGAACGGCCGGACAGTGGGAGAACTTGCCCAGTCGCCCTTTCAGATCGCTATCCGCACCGTAGAGCTGGATCATCGACGCTGCCCACTTTGGTTTGAGCGGGCATTCAGTGATCTCATCCGAGCGCAAGGTAACCTTCAGACCGTCGATTTTCATATTCACCTCCTTAGAGAGGGACACTCCCCCTCTATTACCATCGTACTCCCGCGGGTTTCATTTCTGTCAAGCGGTACGTTCGGTGCCCCCACAATAGACTCGGTTGATGCCCCCGCGCTTTTTGACACTGACCAATTATGACCTGGTCGTCACGGAGGGATTGGATAGCCCTGGCAAGGCTTCGAGTGGCTGAGAGGAGGATGGCTCAAGATTTTCTCTGCCCCGTGTTTTCTTTAGAATTTGGGTAAATGAAGCTGGGACTTGACAAATTTGCTATATATATATGTACATTGGAGTAAGAGGTGAATAATGTCGGAAGTTTTAACGGACCTTGAATCGTTAGTCGGTGCAGCCATTATGTCTTTGCCTATTGATGAATATGCTCGAACGGATGGTAAGCGGGAAGCGTTGAAGCGTTATATGCGTACATATCTTCGGGCTCTTCCAAGGCCGGAGCTTGAGTCTGAGTTGCTCTGGTTTGGCAAGACTACTGCCTTCTCTGATTCTGTGCTATATCATCTCAAGAAGGCGAGTGATGGCTATGATCTCTTTATGTTGAGGCGTAGGCATAGAGAGGAGTAAAAGAAATCCTGGGAAACGCAAATTTCGGTAATGTATCGTCTCGAATTTTCATCTTATTGACAAATGCTTAAGCACCGGCTAATTCCTATCCGAGAACACCGGCAATGGTAGTGGGAATCAGCGACAATATTTGGACGTTTGAAGAGATTGTGAAGCTAAGTCTTCTTGTTGAATGACTCTGGATGTTCTTTTTTATATGTGTAGACAATATCACAAAGCAATACAAAAAGACCAATTACAAAACAAATCAGGGCAAGAAAGGCTATAATACCAAGCACCCAATATCTAAAACTGCCAAAATAATAAATCATAAACTGTGCATCGATCACTATAAGCCCAAGGCAAGCTGAAAATAAGCCTATCCATAATCGTCTTGCAAGTTCAAGCATGTTAAATCTTTCTCTTAACGCTACTATAGCATTTATTCATTCGGGTAGCACCTCTTTTCAAAATGATACACTACCCAATTTCCGAGGTTGGGAAAAAACCGGAGCGAGCACCCCCTTTGTTAACTATAGTACACTAAAAGGGTCAACTGAGTAACTCAGCTGAATCTTCAGAGGATGGTCTATCCCATAGATGGTCATCAGGTGGATGGTCTATCCCATATCCCCACTCTCGCAGCAATGCGCCCGGCGAAAAATCATACCCTTCCCATTCCGAATGAGGTACGCGATAGTAGCCACTGCCAGCTATTTCCTCAGCTCCCCATAATACGAGATAAACCGGATCGATCGGCTTAGTCCATACCAAATCCTTATGGGTCTTATAATTGTGACGAAGCACTTTAAGAGGTAGACCACAATCAAGACACACACGATCTTGCAATCTGCTAATGGTTTCTAAGCCGCTCATATCCTCTCCTTCCGCTTCCGCTTGGAGTAATGACCATGCGGCCGATCTGGACCAGGATCCCCACCAGCGCATATTGCGGAAATTCCAAAGCTCTGCAGACATATATGAATCCCAGACCTGCTTGAGAAATGTGGCCCTGGTTATATATCTTGCTTTTTGAACTATCTGCCCCGGCTTATCAAAATAAGAATAATGCACGATCAAATCGGGACAATTCAAAGCAGCCCGCAGTTTTTGCTTGATTTCCTCCAAGAGCTCCGGTGCCAGAAGGCTACCATCCACCAAAACATTGAAGTGAGGATTCCACTTTCCAGGACGCTTTTCACCGAACCAATGCCATCGGCCAAGGCCTCGGCTGAAGTAACCATCTACCCGACCACGACGGCCGCACCGTTTTCCAGCCAGCACGTTTATAATTGCTTTTGTAGTAGATTGCAAGTCTTCTTTAGAGTAAACCCAACCATGGAGATATTCAGCATGTAAATCAAGGAAGTAACTACGCGTGCCAACATGCCTATATCGATCCGGGAATTCAATGACAAAATAACCGAGTTGAGTAATTTGCTGCAGTTTTCGTAGTATCCTGGCCTGGCGTCGCTTGTGGGCTGCGGAATTGTCCTCACCACACACCCCGCACCATTCCTTGCCACAAACCAGCTTTTTCGCGAAGTGGTGTTCACCGGATGAACATTCAGCCACCAACACCCACCCACACGTTTTTTCCGGTGTAGCACTTTTGGCTTCTTGTTCTTTATAAGAGGCACCGCCAACACTCCCCTGCGTTTGTTCTTCTCCCAGGGCAGAGGAAGAAATGGGGGGGCTGGGGACCATCCCCAGCCCCTCTGCCCTGATTCGGCTCACGGCTGAGCCCGCCGGCCGTCCGCTCAAGCTCTCTTGAATTTTTGCACCGGGTGTTCCTTCTGACCTGCCATTTAATAGCTTCTCAAGCTGCACTCGGGGCACTACGAGTCGCCTGCCCAGGCGAATTGCAGGAATGCTGCCATCGTGCACAGCTTTATAGGCGCTGGTCCTGGATAATCCTAAAGCCTTTCCAGTTTCCTCTACGTTATAGGTCAGTTTTTCCATTATTATCTATTCCTCCTGTATACCGGTTAGTACTTGACAGTTGTGTCCTTTGTAATTTAGGATATGTTTGTATTTAAGTCAATTAATTAGGACGTAATACTACATATAACGCAGACAAATGTATCCTATTGATATGGACAAGATATCGCCAAAACGCCAAGGAGGGAATAATCATGGATCGTGGCCCACGGGTGCCGGATAAGGTCAGGCTTCAAATCGCCAGTACATACCTGGAATTGCGCAAGAAGAATCCTAAAATAAAAGCGCCGGCGGTGCGGGAGGCCGTTCGGCCTAAGCTCAAGAATGTGCCGTATCCTGGGTGGCCGGGTTTAAGCGTGGTACAGAAGGTGATAACAGCCATCCGTAAAAAGGATGCCGACCCGCTTTTCAGCCGCCAGGATGAGCCGTGGTGCCTGGGCTGCCTGAGAGATAACCCTATAACCCCTGATGCACTGAAGGCGGTGTGCGAAATCTGGGCGTCCCGTCTAAATGACTTAATCGCTTATACCATAGGAGAGAATTTTAGAGAAATAATTCCTGAATATAACAATCCACTGGACGATCGTAGTCAAACCAATCTATCAATCCGCGAGGTAAAGTGGATCGTACAGTTATATTGCATTATTAAAGAGGATACAGATGGCAAGCCATTGGATGTGAAAGGCAGACTATATTCAACAGCCGAACTTTACGCCATGGCCGAACGCCTGCATGATATTTTAGGCATTCCCTTCGAGAGTGATGAAATGGATCGTCATCTGATACTGGGAATCCCGAAGCTATTGAAAGTCAATCGTACGTCGGCATACTTGGATATGCTTAGGTATAATCTCGAGTCTCTGTCAGGTAACCCAGAAATTCCCATATCTTGCGCTCCTCTGTTGATTGACGACAAAGTTCCCGAGTGGCTTATTCCTCTGGTAGCTTACGGTGGCGAAGAGAAAGCATTGGAGATTATGCGGAAGCAAAAACACATTAAAATTCAGGCTCGGGCTAAATCCACGAAGAAGGAGGGCAAGGAATGAGAGGACGCATACGTATTACTGGCCGTAATTGCTGGCAAATAACCATTGATTTGGTGCCTGTTAATGGCCAGCGGCGCCGTCACTTTGAGAAAGTCCACGGCTTGAAAGCCGACGCCCAGAATAGGCTTAATGAATTACTAATTAATCTTGAGAAAGGTATCAAGCCCTCTACCGGCCGCATCACCGTGGCCGAGCACTTGCGGAACTGGCTGGAAGGTTACGTCAAGACTAAATGCTCAAGCCGTACCTTGGACGGGTACACGTCTATCGTTGAGAGGCACCTGGTACCCGGCCTCGGGCAAATTCAGTTAAAGTCCCTCCAACCGGCCGCCATTCAGCGATACTACGGCCAGGCTTGCGATGACCTAAGCCGGCGGTCGGTGCAGCACTATCACCGTGTATTATCACAAAGCTTGAAATTCGCAGTCCGGCAAGGGTACCTGGGCCGTAACCCCTGTGACATGGTGGACGCACCGTCGCCAAAAGGTAAGACGATGCGCACGCTCACGCCGGCGGAAGTTGAGGTCCTGCTGGAAAGTGCAAAGGACAACTATTATTACCCAGTCATATATACCGCGTTAAACAGCGGCATGCGGCAGGCAGAGCTTTTAGGTTTAAGATGGCGTGACGTTGATTTAAACATGCTCTCTATCTCGGTTGCCCAAGTATTATACAAGCGCCGGGGCGTATGTGAGTTCAAAGAACCCAAAACAAGCCACAGCAGGCGTCGTGTAGCCATGACCCCCAAACTCGGGCTCTACATGAGGGAGCACTTGAAAGCGCAACAGGATTTATTTAACACCATGGGCAAGCCACACACCGAGGATGTTCTGGTTTTCAACACAGAGGGAAAGCCAATTGATCCAACGGTATTAAGCCATTCTTTCACCCGACTGGCCAGGAAGACAGGCCTTGAAGGTGTCCGGTTTCACGATCTGAGGCATACCTTCGCAAGTTTAATGCTGCTGCTCGGTGCCAAGCCGAAGGTGATCAGCGAAGCCTTGGGACATGCAAGTGTAGCGTTTACAATGGATTGTTACTCTCATATAATATCAGGTATGCAAGAAGAAGCTATGACCCTGTTGGACGGCGTAATGCCAGCCGGTATAGCGTCTAAAAATCCGGCGCTAAAATGGCGCTAAACTTTTGATGATTAGCTTCGCATGCCAGCGTAGCTCAGTGGTAGAGCAGCTGTTTCGTAAACAGCTGGTCGCGAGTTCGACTCTCGCCGCTGGCTCCAGGAAATTTCCTGATTTGCTTGATATCGCTATCCTGGAGGCGGGCATTTTGAGTGTAATATAAGGGAGGCAAAAGGTATGAAAATGAAAAGGAGATTGGCTGTTGCCACGGTAATTGTCCTGGCCTGCCTGGCCGCAACAATTTTTCCAGGCGCAGTCCCGGCCTTAGCCGACAACGCAACTGCCTCGCCTGCACCTTACACGACAACCTGGGGCAACAGCGCCGGGCGGACGGGTTGCAATGCCACAACCTGGGGTAAGAGCGACACCACCATGGGCTGCTCTGGAATAGGCAACAACAGCAAATGTATTATGCTAACATGTAAATTCTGCCGGAAATAACTGCCGCTCCGAATGTCAAAATTATTTAACAGCCAGCGACTTCACTTCGCCGTTGGCGTTTTTGGCCGTCAGGGTATAGGTGGTTCCCGCCGCGGCGGTGACTATCTGGCTGCCGGAAGGCGCAACGTAGCCCACGCCCCTGTCGATATAAACGGATGATGAACCCGTGACCTGCCAGTTCAGCATGGTCGAACCCGTCGTGCCCACGATATTGGGACTTGATTTGAAGTAGAAGTAATCGATTTCGGGCAGCGGATTGATAGCGGGAGGGGGACTTGAGGAGAGAGAAGCGGAGGCCGTATCTTCAGATGCCTGACTGGCGACGGGCGATGCGGGTGCGCCGGAACTGAGGAAGCTTTCGCTGCCCGTGATAAAGGCAGGTTGCCCGTAATAAGCAGTGTCGTTAAACCTGGAGGTCACGGCGTACCTGTCAGCCGTATCCATGCCCGATAAATCGGACATGATAAAGCCTCCTACCTGGGGTTCGATGACCTGCCAGTGGCCGAGCAGCCATTTCTCGATGATGAAGGCGTGGCTTTTGTTGCTGCGGTCCTTGCCGATAGCAACGTAGATATCGCTGGCCGGTACGCCCGCCGCCCGGCAGAGGGTACAGAGCAGCACGGCAAAATCTTTGCAGTTGCCAGTACGTTTGCTCAGTGTTTCTGCGGGTGTTTGCCAGTAGTAATAGCTATCCTGCGAGTAGATTATATGCGAGGCTACCCAGTCCTGTATCTTGCGGAAGTCGGACCTGAAATCCGTTTTATCTGCCAGGATTTGTGTAAGAGCCTCACGGACCGCGGTATCCTGCGTGGTGATCAACTGGCGGGGATCCACAGGAAAGTACACATACTGGCCCGCCGTGTTGGCAGTGGTAAACCTGGGTGCGCAACCGGCCGCCGCCAGGGTTACGGCTAAAACCAGTATTAATCCCCTGACTGATGCCAGAGCTCTTTTACATACCTTGCACTATTTAAAAGCCGCTCCATGAAGCTCCAGATCTCGGAGAGGTGTGTGAGGATGAAGATAACCAGGATAATGCCCAGGATTGTCAGCGCGCAGCCAAACCATTTCATCGTAATATATACCTCACGTAATGCATTTCTTTATGCTAATTATAATTGAGGCGTGACGATAAACAAACCCTGTCTGTAAATGGCAGGCGGCGCAGGGCAGGCTGCCGAGCGCTATGACATGGAGCGTCCGCCTTTGATATTTCGGCATTGATGAGGCACAATGTCGGGCAAAGGAGGAGCGAAAATGGCAGAATATACGGAAAGGCTCATCCGTCCGGCCCCCGAGAACTTGGTATCAGGCGGCAAGTTCGAATTCGGCACGTTCAGCAGCCAGTTTAAGCAGGTAAACCCTCTCGATGCTGACAGGCCGCTGGGCGCCTGGCTGCCCAGGCCACTGCTGGACAGCAGGCTGAAGGAATGGCAGGCATTTCAGCTTGGCAACAGCCGGTGGTTCATGCTGGTTGTGCTCTACTCTGCCAAGGTATCGGCCCTGGCTCAATTCGTTATTTATGATAAGGAGCGCAGCAAGAAATATCTCTTTGAGAAAGTATTGCCGGCCTGGAAGGTAAAGGTGCCGTCTTCACTCTGGGATGCAGTCCAATCATGGCACGATAAAGACTGCCGCATAGAGATAACCAGCGCGCTGGCTAAAGGACGCTTTTACATAAATGTGCAGATAGCCGATTACAAAGACCTGCCTGACATCGAGGCGCACTTCGAGGCCTTTCATGATGAGGGATTGGTTGAGCCGATTGTGGTTTCGATTCCCTTCGGCAAGAACTGCGGGATGTATTCACATAAGTGCCTGATGCCCATGCAGGGAAGCCTGGTATTGGGTGGTGACAAGATCGAGTTCCTGCGCACTGAAAGCTTCGCTATCATCGACGACCACAAGGGGTTCTACCCCTACGCGATGCATTACGACTGGGTGACCGCTGCCGGCTACGACGAAAAGGGCCGGCTGGTTGGTTTTAATTTGACCGATAACCAGTCCATCGACCCTGAGAAATACAACGAGAACTGCCTGTGGCTGGACGGCAAGCTGAACCTCCTTCCGCCGGTGAAATTCGACAGGCCGCAGGGAGTCGATGGCGAGTGGATAATACGCGACCGCTATGGCAGGGTGGACCTGGCATTCAAGCCTGTTTCGATGGGCACCATCGATATGAACCTGTTATTCTTGCGGGTGAAATACTTCGGGCCTTTCGGCTATTGCAACGGGACGGTCAAAGACAGGCAGGGGAACAGTGTTGTTTTCAACCAGTACTTCGGTATGGGGGAGAAGAAGTATTTAAGGGGATAACCTGAATGATGACCGTCCTTTTTGCCGCACTGTTTCTGCTATTGGGCATAGTCTGGGGAGCAGTATTGAACTGGTTTGCAGGGTCGGTGAGCGAGGAAGACGGACTCCGCCTTAAAGCGCCGGCCTGCCCGAAGTGCGGGGCGAAGCTTAAGGGGAAACACCTGCTGCCCCTGCTGGGCTTCTTTATAGCCCGCGGGCGCTGCGCGAAGTGCAATGAACCGGTTTCTGCCCGCATACCGATAGTGGAATTCGTCAGCGGGGCGCTTTTCGCCGCATTGTATTTACGCTACGGCATAACCTGGGAACTCCTGATCTTGCTGGTTTACTCATCACTGCTGATTGTCCTCTTTATCACCGATTACGAGCATTTCATTTTGCCTGATGTTGTTACTTATCCCGGCATGGCGCTGGCCGCCGCCGTTGCACTGCTGGTCACCCTGCTGCATTACCGCCCGGCCTGGTCCATTTTCTTCGCCGGACAGGATTTCATGGCCATCTTTAATAACTATTTCCTGTGCGCCACCGCCGGGGCTATCGCCGCTGCACTGCTTTTATTCCTTGTGGTTGTTATCTCGAGGGGAGGCATGGGTATGGGGGATGTTAAACTGGCCGGACTGCTGGGCTTGATGGCCGGTTTCCCCCTCGCCTTTGTAGCGCTTTTTATCGGGATACTGGCGGGAGGTATCGTGGCTGCAGCATTATTGATAAGCGGGAGAAAGAAGCGCAAAGAGATGCTGCCTTTCGGTCCCTTCCTCTGCATAGGAGGGCTGGTGGCTTTGCTGTGGGGCCGGCAGATACCTGGCCTGGTACCTGGGCTTGATTTAAGGTACCGTTGCTGCGGTACGGTTTCTATTTATTAAGCAGGGTCTCCCAGAGAGGGACCTGCCTGGTTTCATAGACTGTCCTCTGCTTCTCCACCTCCCGTTCCACCGGGTAGGGAACCTGGCGTTCCATCGTCCGGGTAACGTTCTCCGTGACGTTGTCTGTCCATATAAAGGAAGCGGAATACCTGGCATTCTGCGGGAGGGTAGGCGCAGCTATCACGACCGCGATATCGCGCGCTCCGCGTGTATCGAATTCGATATGAGTAGGCGCTCTCCCGGTTAAGCCAGAGGTCCGACTGCCCACCCAGGAAATGAGCGAAATTAAACTTGATGTTAGCCATGTTGAGCCAGTTACCGATAGTGGTGGTATCGCCTTCCTTAGTTATCCATGTCCAATCAACACTGGGAGGCTGCAGTGGATCGGATATGGCGATGATAGGTGGTTGGAGTACCTGTCCCCTGGGCGCCATATCGAAAAGACTGATCACGGCATATTCATAGTAATCCTGCTTATACAGGACTATGCGTATCTTCTCCCCCGTATGCGTGCCTGTGTCAGGCAGCCTGTAACCGTAATACCAGATGAACCTGTTGCCTTTAAATTTGAGGCTGGGATTGCTCCACACTACATAAGGGGTAAGCGCCTCCTCCCCTGATACGGTTTTGACCACCGGCACGGTTTCGTTATAGTTTTCAGTACGGTTTTCTGTGACCAGGATTGTCTCATAATATGTTTCTTTCACTGGATATTCGACAGGGACGCAGGAAGCCGCAGGCAGGAGTGAACCGAGGATTCCCGCCGTGAAGATAAGGCAGAGGATACTGGTTAAGCCGACAGGCCAGCGCAATTTGCAGCCTCCCTGCAGGCCGGCGCCTTTGCCAAATTATATATAAATGGTACATATTCATATTCAAGGAGAGAAAAAAATCTCCCAGAAAGGCACCTGCACTGGTCTGGTATATGGTCTTTCTGTTTCTGGACTATGTACGGCACCTGTTTCTCAATCTTTCTTTCCTTGGTAACAGGCTGGTAGGAAATAGTATTGCGCTGACCAGTTGACGGCCATCGTGATCCTGGAGTTCCAGAGGTATTCTGGGGTCCGCAGATAATTACGCCGATCTTTTCGGGCCCTGCCGGCATTCAGTCTCAATTATTTGCGGGTCTGCCTGTTTCGACCAGAGGTAGGTCCTCCCACCCAGGAATAATGCCTGGTTAATCTGGGTATTGGCGGTATCCACCCAGGAATCCGAAGCTCCGCCTATAATGACGCCTGTGCTGCCGGCTGAGCCGCTGTCAGTGCTGCTGCCTGACGAAAATGTTGCAGTGATGCCTGATGGAGTGCTGGTTATCCAGGTCCATTTGACCTGCCCTTTACCGGTATCTCCGGCTGTAGGGGAGCAGGTGTTGAGAGATGCCCGCCTTGTGTCATATCGAGCACACTGAATCGTGGCCGGTTCGTATTGGAGCTGCTTCCAGATCGATACTTTAACCTGATATTGTCGTAAGGTGGTGTTTGCGGAATGTCGTAGGCTATATACCAGACGTTGGTTTGGCCGGAAAAAGCGATATTTTGCGAGTACCATGAATAAAATGGAGTCAAGTTCGTACTGGCCGGATAAGGTTTCAACCGTCGTCTCGTTCTCCGTGTAAGTTTCGCTGACGTTTTCACTCCTGTAGGCTGTTTCCTGATAAGTGCTGGTTACCGGGTACTGCCTGGATATGCACGAAGCGAAGACGGCCAGCAAAGGGAGTAGCAGCAGCAGTAAATTGATGTTCCTCATATAAAATTCAGCCCGGTGCCTCTTTCTAATAGCATAGGTAGGCCGATCTGTAATGTCAAAATTAGGGCGGGTTTATACCACATCAGACCGGGCAGGCTACGGGCTATGTAAAAAAACCATGTCATAGTATATAATGCGGTGGAAATAGGTTAACGGTTAAGGGGGGTGAATGATTATGTGTACAAGGCGCCTTTTTATCACGGTTGCCATCCTGAGTTTGGTATTAAGTATCCCGTCTTTTTCCTGTATGTTGCCCGGCGGCCAGCCGGCGTCTGCGCCAGTGCCGGCGGCGCCTGTGCTGGTAGTCAAACCGGATAAACTTGTTTTTACGGTCGAGCCCGGGCAGGGGCCGCTGCTTGAGCAGGCTGTTTCAGTAACAAACCAGGGTGGCGGCATCATGAACGAGTCGATGAGCGATAATTCCCTGTGGATCGTGCTGCAGCCGGCGACAAACCAAATAGGAACCCAGACCGTGGTTGCCATGGTTGACGTGGACGATACCGGCATGTCCCCCGGTTCCTATACCGGCATTGTTACCATTTCGGCAGACGGGGCCTTGAACAGCCCGATTTACGTACCGGTATACCTCACCATCCTGCAGGGGGCTAATATCCCGCCTGAGACGGAACCGGCGCCCGTGCCGTCATCCACGGCGCCCGGGCAATCAGCCGTCGCCTGGTCGAACCAGAGCGACGTATACCGGTATTCCGACGTTAATGCGCTGGTTGTCAACGGCAGCGTAACCAACACGGATAAATCGTGGTACCTCAAAGACGTTAAAATTGTGGCGACCGGCACCGGCGCCAGCGTTACTATCGCCGACCAGATACCTCCCGGTAGAAACGGTAATGTATAACCGCTATATCCCCAGCTTCCAGAAGCAGGAGGTCACTCTGAGCTACGTATGGTACCGGCCATAATCCAACAGTTGTTATAGCAGGTGGGTCTACCCGCCTCAGCCATTGGTAGTAGTCCGTCATACTTGGGGACTACTACCTTCTTATTACCATATAGTACTAAGGTCACAGACAAAACAGTACCGGTGGGCTATTGTTTAAACATAAGTAAGGATTTAGAATTGTTGCGTCGGAAAATAAAATCAGGAGAAGAGCAATGACACAGATGAAATTGATGATTAGAACTGCTAAAGCGGATTGGAAGACGCAGGCTCTTTTCTGGTCAATGGTATTCTGTGGGATGCTGATTATCTGCTCGATGGTGTTAGTGACCCGTATGATTTAAGGTTCTGCGGTTCTCCTCCCATGACAGGGGGCGCCGGCATGTGGTCGCCCCCTGTTTTTTTATCTGCAAAATTTAACGTGTTTTCAGCGGCCTCAACTCACCGGCGATGATGGAGAGCGATTTCGGTCCCCGGCGCTGGATTTTGCCGCGCACCTCCATCCAGCCTGTCCGGAAGAGCACCCTGCCGCATTTCTCCTGCACGTCGCTGAAGACGGTGACGTCGGCCACGCCGCTGCCGTCCTCCATGATGATATACACCACGCGCTTGCCGGTGCGCGTGGGTGGAGTCTGGTAACGTATGACCGACCCGGCGATTTTCACAATTTGCCCGGTGGGCAGCGCCGGCAGGTCGCCGATGCGGGTGAATCCCTCACCGAGGTTACAGAAGTCCAGCGGGTGTGCCGAAAGGTCGAGTGAGAGGAGTTCGCGCTCGGCCAGCAGGCTTTCTCTGGTGCCCGGATCGGTATGTACAAAAATGTCATTGCGAGGAACGCAGTGACGAAGCAATCTTTCAGCCTTACCTCCGACCAAAAGATTGCTTCGCTTCGCTCGCAATGACAGTAAATGTGTCGCAGATTGCTCCGCTTCGCTCGCAATGATGTTGCCAGGTAAGCCTGTCATTGCGGGCCGCAGGCCGTGGCAATCTCATGGTGTTGGAGTTCCATTTCTGCCCCTGCCTTCCTGCGCTTAACTGGAGCAGGGCGGGTATCTCTGCCAGCATCTCCCCGCGGCTGCCGAAGGCGTCGAGCGCCCCCACCCTTCACCAGGTTCTCCATGACGGGCTGGCTGGCCTCCACGCGCAGGACGAAGTCACGCAGCGAAGTGAAGCCGGCCTTTGCCCCTGCGCTGAATGATGGAAGCGACGGCCTCCCGGCTGATGCCCTTGACCTGGCTGAGGCTGACCCGGATGGCGCCGTCCTCCACCGTATAATGGTCAGTGGATCTGTTCACGTCCGGCGGCAGCACGGCGACGCCGCAGCGGCGGGCATCGGCCGCCAGCACGCGCGGCGGGTAGTAGCCCATGGGCTGGTTGGAGAGTATGGCGGCCAAGAACTCGGCGGGGTAATGGCATTTCAGCCAGAGCGTCTGATAGGATAGCACTGCATAGGCTGCGGCGTGCGCCTTGCAGAAGCCGTAGGCGGCGAATGCGGCGAGCTGCCCGAAGACCTCCTCCGCCACATTGCGCTTGACCCCCTTCCTCATGGCGCAGCTGATAAAGGATAGACGCATCTTCTCCATCTCGTCCTCGGTGCGGTCGTGGGTCATGGCGCGCCGGAAGCCGTCGGCCTCGGCGTAGCTCATGCCTGCCAGGTCGTGGGCCACGCGCAGCACCTGCTCCTGGTAGAGGATGACGCCCAGCGTCTCCCCCAGCGCCCCCTCCAGTTCCGGGATGCAGGTAGCTTCACCGGCTCCCTGCCCGTGGCGGCGCGCCAGGTAGACCTTGTCCATGCTGGTCTTGAGCGGGCCCGGGCGCACCAGCGAGAGCGAGATGATGATATCGTCGAAAGTCCTGGGCAGCAGCCTGCCCGCCATCTCGCTCTGCGCCGGGGATTCGAGCTGGAAGACGCCGATGGTTTTGCCTTCGCGCAGCATGGCGAAGGGGGCAGGGTCGTCGCGCGGTATTTTGTCGATGTCGATATCTATGCCGCGGTTACCCGCTTGATGCTGCGGACTGCCTGCTCGATGACCGTGATGGTGGGCAGGGCCAGCAGGTCCATCTTGACCAGTCCCAGTCTTTCGATATCGTCCTTGTCGTACTGGCTGATGATGTCGCCGCCGCTGGAAGGTTCGAGCGGTACGAGGTCCGACAGCCGGCCTTCGCCGATGAGCAGTCCGCCCAGGTGAACCGAGAGGTGCTTGGGGAAACCGATCGATGGCGGCGCACAGCCTGAAAAACTCCTTGAGCTCGGGCCTTTTGTACACGGTGCTGTCCTTGAGCTCGGGCAGCGTCTGCGCCTTCTCCATCAGCTTTGAGGCGGAGAGCCAGTGTATGCCCTTGCAGGCCTCCTCGATAACGGGTTGCGGTACCTGCAGCGCCTTGCCGGCATCGCGGATGGCGCCGCGCGCCAGGTAGGTATTGATGGTCGCCACGCAGGAGACGTTCTCCGCGCCGTATTTCTGGCAGATATAATCGCGCACCTCGTTGCGGCGGCGGCGGTCGATATCCAGGTCGATGTCGGGCGGCTCGTTGCGCAGCGGGTGCATGAAGCGTTCGAAGAGCAGGTCATAGTGGATGGGGTCGGCGATGCTGATATCCAGGACGTAGACCACCAGGCTGTCCACGGCGCTGCCGCGCGCCTGGCAGCGTATGCCGCGTGCCCTGGCCCAGCGCACGATGTCCCACACCACCAGGAAATAGCCGCAGAAACCGAGCGTTCTCGATGGTGGCGAGTTCCATCTCCAGGCGGGCCGACAGCTCGGGCGTCAGCGTGCCGTATTTACGCTCTGCGCCGTCGTAGGCCAGCCGGCGCAGGAAGCCGTGCTGCGCTTTGCCCTGCAGGGAGGTCGAATTTGGGGAAACGCGGCCTGCCCAGTTCGAGTTCGAGGTTGCAGCGCGAGGCTATTTCCAGCGACATGTCGGCCGCGCCGGGGAAGTCCTTGAAGAGGCGCTGCATCTCCGCGGGAGATTTGAAATATTGCTCGACCGTACGCGGCCCGGGCAGGTGCGCGACGGGCATGATGAGGCCGATGGCGTTGAGGAGTTCCCTGACCCGGTAGTCACGCATGGTGATGTGGTGCACGTTATTGGTGGCTACGGCGGGTATACCCTGCCCGCTGTGCGAAATCGGAGAGCAGGTAACATAGAGGCGCGCCTTCCCTGGCCGGATGGCGGGTGAGCTCGATGAAAAAATCGTCGCCGAAGACCTCGCGGTAGAAGCCGGCGGCCAGTGCCGCGCCGCGCCTGTCCCCCTTGCAGAGTAGCGAAGGGATCTCGCCGCGCCTGCAGCCGGAAAGGGCAATCAGGCCGTTGTGGTGAGCGGCCAGCAGGCCGCGCGTGGCGGCGGGTCCGGCGCGTTGCTTGCCGCAATGCATGGCGGTGAGCAGCCGGCAGAGGTTCGAATAGCCCGCCAGGTCCTTGCAGAGCAGTGTCAGGTGGAAGCCCCCCTCTATATCGACCTCGGCGCCGATGATGGGCTTGACGCCGGACTTTTTAGCCGCGTCGTAGAACCTGATGGCGCCGGTCAGGCGGTTATGGTCGGTGAGCGCCAGCGCCGGCATGCCGAAATGCCTGGCCCTCTCAACGAGGTCCGCCGGGCCGGCGGCGCCGTCGAGAAAGCTGTAATAAGAATGGACGTGAAGATGTATGAAAGACATGCATGTGCCCCCGGGATTCAGTCGAGAAGGCGGTGCAGTGACCAGTCCGCGCCGTGCCTGCAGAGTTCGAAGGTGGCCGGGCCACTGCGCTCGGCGGTGACGCGGATGAGCATCTTTACAGGTTCGCCGTTCCACCAGTCCGCGGCCTCGCGCCACCAGGTGAGTATCTCGGATATCCTGTAGAGACGCTTGCGCCAGATGAAGGCGGTCGGCCTTAGCTCCTGGTTTACATGGACGGTTATCGGTTCGTTGATATATCTGGACACCGCGCATCACCCCCTTGCCTGCCGAGTGCGCCGGTATTATAATAGAACAAATGTGCTAATGTCAAATGGCAAGGTGTCACAGGGGGTGCGGGTGCAGCGGCGGCAAAGCCTACCCGGTATTTTTCCTATCCTCCATCTTTATTTCCATGACAACATGGCCCCAGCCGCCGCATTTTAACCCTACATCGGGGCAGCCGAAACGCTTGAACCTCATCTGGTTGGGGTCGACGCCTGCGTAAAACAGCTCGGCAACCGCAGGCATGGCCAGGGCAATTGAGTGCAGTGCAAAAATGCAGATTCTGCTGGGCCCCAGTCTGGTCAACAGGCTGATGCCGCGGCCATCGAAATAGATTTTGTCACCGACCTTGTGCCCGCTATCGCATCCGTGTGATTCTACGACTTCAGCAACAAATGTCTTATTAAGCATGGGGATTGTCTTCAGCAAGGCATCCTCATTGCGCGAATCTGTCCGGAATATCTTCATTTCCTCATCCGAGTAACCGAGGTGTTTCTGTACCAGTTTCCAGGTGTCTTCGCTGACAGCCATGTTATCCTCCTTAAGAGTTTATCTATTGAGTTGGATTAATTGCACTGGAAGCTACTCATGCATAAAAGCCGGCTTGCGTTTTTCTGCAAATGCTTTTAACCCTTCTTTGCCGTCCTGGTGGTCAGCGCAACTGCAAATCCCGGTCCGCTCCTGTTCTAACTGGGATTCGAAAGCGTTGTTGAAGGAATCGGTCAGCAGTTGCTTCGACCATCCAAAGGATTTGAGTGAATGCCCGGACAACTCGCGGGCCATTTCAACGGCCCGGTCAAGCGCATGGCCGTCTTCAACGACCTCGGTCACCAGCCCCCAATTTAAAGCTTTTTCAGCGGAAATCGGGGAGTCGAAAGCGATAATCTCCATTGCCCTTGCCAGGCCTACCATCCTGGGTAATGTGAAGGTGCCGCCGCCGTCTATGCATAATCCGTTTGAGGTGTAGGCCTGCCTGAGGGTGGCGGACCTGGCCATTACCCTGAAATCACAGGCCAGTGCCAGGGAGAAGCCACCGCCGGCTGCTATACCGTTGATGGCGGCAATGACAGGTTTGTGCATCCGGCGGATCTCCAGGATGGCCTGGTGGAAATTGCCCGCCAGTCCGTGTAAGGCGGCGGAGGCTCCAAGTGGAGAGTCAAGCACCCATTTCAGGTCACCGCCGGCGCAAAAGGCCTTCCCCTGGCCCGAAATCACGACCCCTCTTATGCTGGTATCAACTGCTATGCCGATCAGCAACTTCGCCAGGCGCTCAATCGTTTCTAAATCAAAGGCATTAAAGAAATCCGGCCTGTTGAAAAGCAACTTTACGATTTCCTTATCCTGTGTAACCACTAATTTTTCTGACATACCTTTACCTCCCGTTTTAACCTGTTCTATTTAGTTGCATATCGAATGAATATATTATATCTTCGGGTATGGTAAACATCTCAGTGAAGCCGCATCCATTACGATCCGTTGTGCTTATCTTCGCCCCGACGTTTAGCCGCGGGTATCGGCGATGAATTGCGTTACCCAGTCGCGGCCGGTTTGCGGCGGATGATGCTCAACCTGGTTGCGTGCCAGTGTCAGTGATTGCGACTGGCACTTATAGGCGCAGACGCCGCAACCGATGCAGCGTTCAGGGTTGAGCTCGGCAATCTTGCCGGTCTTGTTGGTCAGCTCACGCTGCCTGCCGTCCTTCGTTGTTACTGTGGTCTTGCGTCCCTTAACCGGCGGCGCATCCATTAAATGCAGGGCTTCCATCGGGCAGCGCTTGACGCACAAACCGCAGCCGGCGCAGGTGGATTGGTTGACCGTGACACGGAAGTTGGAAGGGGTCAGGCTGCCGTTGTGCCCGTATTTATTCATGGTTAAGAACCAGATGCAGCAGTCCCGGCAGCAGTTACAGATGGTATCCGGCTTCTCCTGCTGGTTGGAGATGCCGTGGATAAGCCCCAGTTCGGCAGAACGTTTGAGTATCTCCTCCGTTTCCTGGCGTGTTATCTCGCGTCCCATGCCGTTTTCCACTATGTAATGACCCAGCTTGTCGAAGTGCAGGCAAACCTCGGTAGGGTACTGGCAATCCGCTGAGTCGGGGTCAAGGTTGTTGGCATGGCGGCAGGGGCAGTGGCTGACGGTGAAATACTCGACCTTATCCAGTATTTTGCGTACTTCCTCGTAAGGCAGCACGCCGCGACTGTCCTCGATGGTGGCATCTATAGGCAGCACGCGAAGGCCTTTCTCTTTTACATTCTTCCAGGGGGACATCAGTCCGCCGGTCAGGTACTTATGTTGAAGCGGTCCCACTGCCCGGTCATAGGCATTGCGCCCGCCGGGCCAGCCGAAGCCGCGGTAAATGGTGAAGATATCGTGAAGATGGTAGCGAACAACGCCCTCTTTGACCTGCTTATAGATCAATCCCTTGGCGGCCAGCGAATCGAGTTTCGGGCGAAGCACGTCGGCGTTAGTTTTAGTTAAATCCGCAAGCTCAGCCAGCGTCTTTGGGGAAAAGGGCATGCCGGTCAGCAGGGCGGCCTCTTCGGTGGTGTAGCGCGCGGCTACGTACGGCAGCAGGACATCGGAGTCGGGCACACCGTACCAGCTCTGCTTGAGCCATTCAATTAGTTTTGTATAAATTTCCCGGTCATGTTCTGTGACTGTGCGTTGATTGGTTTCCATGGTACTGCTCCTCACATCGAATTGAAGCTGATGATTGCGGAATTAATTATGCCTGCGGTTCGGCCAGTTCCTGCAGCACGCGCTCGAAAATAACCATGTCTTTGGGCGAAAAGCGTTTCCTGATTGTATCATCGAGTTCGTCGGCGAATTTGATAATCTGAGGACCCACCTCGCGGGCTTTTTCGGTGAGGTGCACCAGTGCGGAGCGGCGGTCCCCGGCATTCGGCCGGCGTTCCACGTAACCGTTCTTCTCCATGCGGTCGAGGATGCCGGTTATAGTGGAGCCATCCAGCGAAACGCGCTGGCCGAGTTCTCCTATGGTGATGCCGTCACCCATCCACAGCGCGGCGAAGACCATATACTGGGGCGTAGTGAGGTTGAATGGCGCCAGGCGCGAGTCGTAATGCTCGTAAACCTTGCGCATCACGCGGCCAACATTGAAGCAGATGTGCTCACGGGCGTCGTACATAGCTTTTCCTGAATAATTTTAACACAAATATTTTGCATACAATATAATAAGTGCACTATTATTTGTCAAGGGAAAAGTTGCTATCCGGGGTGGCCTGTAATATAGTTTTGGATATGCAGGATAATACGGGATCGGCCGAATCAGGGAAGATTATAATGAATAGAGATTTTATAATTTCAGTATTGGCTGTTGGTCTTGCTTTTATCGGGTTGGCAGCGGCCTGCAACGGACCCGCAGCCAAACCGGTAGGCGAGGGAAACGCTGCCGCTGAAAATGAAACCGTCGTTATCCTGGTGGAGAATACATCGATTTCCCTGTCCATAAAGCAGCTCAAGCCAGACAGGGTGGAGCTGCTTTATTTCCATACAAAAAGCCCCTGCCACTGCATGGCTGTGGTGGGTGATAGCATTGAATATGCTGTCGATACTTATTTCAAAAACGAGGTGGCCGGCGGGCAGGTTACGCTGACCATGATTGTTTCCGATGACCCGGCCAATGCTGATACGGTGAAAAAATACGATGCCATGGCCTTTGCACTTTTTATCAGGGAAGTCCGCGGTGATAGCGAGCGGGTATATCCTGTCAGCGGGATCTGGGAGATGACCGGGGATGCCAATAAGGACAGGCTGGTGGACTTCATCAGGGTTACGATCGGCAATGCTCTTGATGGAAAGGGGCAATAGTGGGTTTATTATGGGCGGCCAAAAGCATGAATATGCCCGGATGGTCTCTCCCCTGTATTACCGTATCAGTTGCCGCAGCAAAATACGTTAAAGTTAACCTGGCCTTTGGCCTCCCTGCCCTGGCTGTCTTTAACCGTTACGCTGACAGTGGCATCGCTTTTTACACCCGGTGCAATCCACCTGACTTTATTTGCCTTGCCTGCTTCTAAACCGTTGCCCTGCAGCTTGCCGTCCGTTGCCGACCATGTATAGGTCAGGTCGCCGCCGCCGGCGTTCTCCATTGTGCAGAGAATGTCGGTCGTCATCCAGATCCGGATGCGCTGCTTATCAACAATGACAGGTTCAACAGTTCCCAGCTTTAAGGTTAGATCCACCATGGGCGTGGCGGTGCCGTCCGCGTTGGTGAGCACCCGGATGCTGATGTTTTCCGTGGCCACCCCGCCTTTGCCGTCAGTAACGGTCAGCGTTATAGGATAAGTTCCCATCTTGCCCGGCGGCATCCACGTTATTCTATTCCCGGTGCCCCTGATTTCACCGGCTTCCGCCGTCCATTTATAGGTCAGGTTGTCGCTGTCGGCATCTTTGGCGGTGCAAACGATCTGCACATCTGAATTGGCAAAGGCGTCTTTGGCGTAATCTATAGTTTCAATTACCGGCGCCTGGTTTGGCTGTTTGACTTCAGGAGGTGGCGGAGCGCACGCTGGTTGCAGGGCAAGAGTGACTGCACTCAATATAGCGAGTAAACAGGCCTGAATAGTTGATATTTTCATAATGTGCTCGTCTTCAATCTCCGGATAATTCTTTGCTGCAATAAAGTATATTAAATTTGGTTAAAACCTGCACTGTCCCGCAGTCCAGGGCATCAAGCGCTGCAACAACTTCCTTAACAGTTTTTTCAAGGCTCTGGCATTTGGCGCAGCCGGGGCACTTTAATATTCATATTTTTAACCCTTCAGTAGTTAAAGTACCATATTGAAAAGATAAGCGGTTACACTGGCAGGCGTTTTCCTTAATTTTCACTGCCAGGATTTGCAGCGCCGCTATGATTATAGTAATATATAAACATATGTTGATATGTTACTGCGGAGGAGCCTGTTTGTCAACCGGGCATTTCAATTATCATGCCACCCGGGTATGGTTTATTTAGAGGTGTTGCCATGAGCGAAACGGTAAGGGTTTTTAAAGCGCTTTCCGACGGTACACGGTTAAGGATACTGAACATCCTGCTGGCAAAGGAATGCTGTGTTTGTGAGGTAATGCAGGCGCTGGGCATATCCCAGCCGAGCGCATCGCGCCACCTTTCCATATTGTATAGCGCCCGGTTGCTTAAGGCGAGAAAAGAAGGTATCTGGATGTATTATTCCGTCGATCACGAGGGAATGCCGCCGTTCGAGCAGGAGATAGTCAAGGCTGTGAGGCTGGCGGCGGCGGAGATGCCGGAAGCCAGGTTAGACAGGCAAAAATTGCAGAAAACTATAAAGCAAAACAATGTTTGCGTTGGTTGACATGGGGTACTAAACAATGGATATTCAAGGCTTTGCTAACAGCCTTAACCTGCCCGGTTTATCAGCCTTCATGTTAGGCGTAATGTCCTCGCTGGGTCCCTGTGCGCTGGTCACCAACCTGGCGGCCGTGGCCTACATCAGTCGCCGGATATCAGAGCGCAGGTTTGCCGTCACCGGCGGGGCTCTCTACACGTTGGGCAGGATGATAACCTACACTGTTTTGGGGATACTAATCATATACGCCGGCATGAGCATACCGGTTATCGCCGACTTCTTAGCGGATATCAGTCAGGCTGTTACCGGCCCCTTGCTCATCCTGGTCGGCCTTATCATGCTTTTTATCGACCGCATATCCTTTGGCGAGCACGGCAGTGCGGTTGCCGGCGCAGCAGGGAAACTAGCGGATATGGGTATGCTGGGAGCGTTGCCGCTGGGCATGGTTTTGGCCCTGGCCTTTTGCCCTTACAGCGCTGTGCTCTTTTTCATGGTGCTTATACCGCTGGCCCTTAAAACACATGGGGGTGCGGGTCTGCCGGCTCTGTTCGCCCTGGGCACCGGGTTGCCGGTACTGCTGTTCGGCACACTTCTTTCGCTGGGCGTGGCGGGTGCGGTGAAGTGGATAAATGCCATCAGCAGAGCGGAGGTCTATATCAGGATCGCTATGGCGGCATTATTTATTCTTATCGGTCTCTATTATATAGGTCTGTGGCTAAACTTATATTAACCAGGAGGTAAATCATGGAAAAAGAAAAGATTAAAACGGTTGTCAGGTTGGGCTATGCCCAGGTGGCCAAAGGCGGCGGTTCGTGCTGCGGGCCCCAGAAGACGGGTTGTTGCGGGATTGACGTGACTAAGGAGATTAGCAAGGGCATTGGCTATAGCGAGGCGGAGATGGACTCTGTGCCCGATGGCGCCAACCTCGGTTTGGGGTGCGGCAACCCGGTGGCGCTGGCCTCGCTAAAGGAGGGAGAGGTGGTGCTCGACCTTGGCTCAGGCGCCGGCTTCGATTGCTTTCTGGCTTCTGCCCGCGTCGGAGAGAAGGGCAGGGTCATCGGCGTGGACATGACGCCCGAGATGCTGGAGAAGGCCAGGGAGAACGCTGTAAAGGGCGGTTATAAGAACGTGGAGTTCCGTCTCGGCGAGA
This sequence comes from uncultured Chloroflexia bacterium, assembly GCA_963752975.1. Taxonomy (GTDB): domain Bacteria; phylum Chloroflexota; class Dehalococcoidia; order GIF9; family UBA5629; genus CAIMUM01. The sequence continues at coordinate 178,743 of CAVWAG010000006.1, read as the reverse complement.
TAGAGAACCTGCCCGTCGGCGATAACCAAGTGGACATCATTATCTCTAACTGCGTGATAAATCTTTCGCCCGATAAAGAGCAGGTCTTCCGCGAAGCCTATCGCGTGTTGAAGGCCGGCGGACGGCTGATGGTATCCGACATCGTGCTGCTTGAGAAACTGCCCGGCGCCATTCAGCAATCGGTGGCAGCTTATATCGGCTGCCTGGCCGGAGCCGCCCTGAAGGAACAGTACCTCAACGCCGTCGGGCAGGCGGGCTTCAAAGATGTGAAGATAATCGAAGAATCCAGCTTTGATACGGACTACATGGTTAAAGACCCCACAGCGCAGGCCATTCTCAAGGACGATAAGGTGTCCGGCGACGACCTCAAAAAGCTGGGCAGGGCAGTTCGCAGCATCAAGGTCAGCGCCTGCAAGCCAGTTTAGCAGACCGGCCATTGCAAGAGCATTGATTGACTCGTCAGATAACATTTTTTACTATCGTTTCTGCTACAATATTGTTGTAATATTATTATTACTGTGGTAATCTGTCACAAAATTAGTGGAACGAAATATAGGCTATTGCCTTTATATAAAATAATTAGGCTGGAGGCTGTAATATGGCTGATGTATACGGGCAGAAACCCTGGCTCAAATCCTATGATAAGCACGTGCCGGCAAACCTGCAATACCCTGACAAACCGTTCTGGGAGGCTATTGAGCCGGCCTTTAAGAGATTTCCCAACCGAGTTGCGCTGTACTACATGGGCACCCCCTTCACTTTCAAACAACTGGACGAGATGTCCAACCGCTTAGCCAACCTGCTCAAGAAGATCGGCCTGAAGAAAGGCGATACAGTAGGTATAAACCTTCCCAATCTACCGGCTTATTACACCGGCCTGATAGGCATACAGAAGGCAGGCTGCGTGCTCACCGGGGTCAGCCCGCTGCTCACTGCTGACGAGCTCAACCACCAGCTCAAGGATTCCGGCGCCAAGGTGCTGGTGACCCTCGACGCGCTTTACCCGCGGGTTATCAAGGGCATCGGCGGCACGGAACTGAAGGCCATTGTCTTTACCGGCATTGCCGATTACCTATCCCCGGTGCTGGCCACCATGGGGAAGATGCTGAAGAAGATACCCACGGGTAAGGTCCTGCCCATACCAGGCATCGAGATATACGATTTTAAGCAGGTCATGAAAAACATGCCGACCGATCCGGTGTCAGAGAAAGTCAGCATGAACGATACCTGCGTGATGCAGTACACGGGCGGTACCACCGGCCTGCCCAAGGGTGCGGAATTGACGCACCGCAATATCACGTCGCAGATGTTCCAGGTAACCACCTGGTTAGATGCAAAAATGGGCGAACTGGTTGGCATGACGGCCTTCCCGCTTTTCCATATAGCGGGCTTGCAGATTTGCATGGCGTTGTTTTCCAAGGCTATTACACAGGTCGCCGTGCCCAACCCGCGGGACCAGCAATTCATCATCAGTGCTATGAAAAAGCACAAGCCTGATATCATCGGCAATGTCCCGACGATTTACCTGGAGCTGATGAAACAGCCCGGCTTCAAATCCTACGATTTCAGCAAGGTCCTTTATTTCGCCAGCGGCGCCGCACCTTTCCCGCCCGAATATATCAAGGATTTCGAGAAGATTGTGGGAGCAAATAAACTGGTGGAAGTGTACGGGTTGACCGAGACCAGCCCGATCGTCACTGCCAATCCCCGCTACGGCAAGAAGATACCGGGCGCCGTGGGCGTACCCTTCCCCGATACGGAGATAAAAATCGTAAATCCGGATACCGGTGAGCCCGTGCCGTTCAATGAGCCGGGCGAGATAGTGGTGAGGGGGCCGCAGGTATTCACCAAGGGCTACTTCCGGAAACCGGAGGAGACAGCCAACGCTCTGCGGGAGGGCTGGTTCTACACGGGCGACGTGGGCAGGATGGATGAGGAAGGGTTCGTAACCATTGTGGACCGGATAAAGGACATGGTAAATGTGTCGGGGTACAAGGTATTCACCCGCGAACTTGATGACATAATCAGCGAATACCCTGACGTAGCTATGTGCGCCACCGTGGGAATACAGAATCCCGAGAGGCCGGGTACCGAGATAGTTGTCTCGGCCAGTCATTCTTAAGCCCGGCATCGAGAAAAGCGACGCTGAGAAAGCCAGGATAACCGAGTTTCTCAAGGGCAAGGTGGCTGCCTACAAGGTGCCCAGGAGGATAGAGTTCTTCGACCAGCTCCCCATCAGCGCCGTGGGTAAAATACTCAAGAGGGAGGTCAGGACCTTATTGATCACGAAGGTCAAATAGCGGTCATGGAGAAAAATGAATAAACGGCCTGTTTTCCGCACCGCGCTGTGCGATATGCTTGGTGTAGAGTACCCGGTGATGCTGGCCGGTATGGGTACGGCCGGTGGATATACGCTCACGGCCGCCGTCTCCAATGCCGGTGGACTGGGCATGCTCGGTGCCACTTTCCTGTGGCCCGACGAATTGCGGTCCTGGATACGCAGAACCCGTGAACTGACCGATAAACCTTTCGGCGTGGATATCCTGCTCCCTGCAGCCATTCCTAAAGACTTCGACCTGGGTAAGATAAAAGAATATATACCTCCGGAGCACACCGCATTTGTTCAAAAGATGGCCAGGGATTTCGGGGTGGAGGGCGCCCATATGAAGGAATGGCCCATCTCGGAGGAGTTCGGCCGCAGCCAGTTCCAGGTGGTCAAAGAGGAGCGGGTGCCTTTCTTCGCACTCGGCCTCGGCACACCGGACTGGCTCATCCCTGAGGCGCACGAGGCCGGCATCAAGATCGTGTCTTTGTGCGGTAACGTGCGCAACTCGGTCAAGCTTAAAAAAATGGGCGCGGATATCGTCATTGCCCAGGGACATGATGCCGGCGGGCATACCGGCAGGATCGGCACTTTCGCGCTTGTCCCGCAGGTTGTTGACGCCGTTGCCCCGACTCCTGTGGTAGCTGCCGGCGGGATAGCTGACGGACGTGGCCTGGTAGCTGCACTGGCACTGGGGGCTATCGGCGCCTGGTGCGGGACTGCCTTCCTGGCTACCCATGAGTGCTTTGTGGATTTCATCGAGCTCGGCATGCTCAATAGGGCGACTATTGACGCCTATTACCGCAAGCTGATCGATTCGGATGAGGAAGCGGAACAGATAACCCGGATTTACAGCGGCAAGACCACGCGCGCTTTTAAGAACAAACTTGATGAGGCCTGGGAGAAATCGGGGCTTAAGACGTTGCCCATGCCATTGCAGAGCATGCTGATGGCAGACCTGGTGCAGGGCATGATGGAAAAGGGCGAAACGGAGTACTTCCCCATGTTCGCCGGACAGGTCACAGGGTTGATAAAAAAGGTCAGGAGCACGCAGGAAGTCATGGACGACATTATCGGCGGAGCCGTAAAGATATTGGGGGAGAAGTTCCCCGCCGGGTTGACCATTAAGGCCTGAGGGCGGTAATCGCCGCAGGCAGGGTCAAATCGAGTAATATAATATAAGGATAACTACATGGAATACGAAGGCCTGGTACTTGAGAAAAAAAACGGCGTTGCTATCCTGACTATGAACAGGCCGCACAGGCTTAACGCACTTACGTCAGAGATAAGCAACGAACTACTGCCGCGTATCTTCCGCGAGCTACAGGAGGATGACGGGTTCGAGCCCTTATCATCACCGGCGCGGGCAAGGGCTTCTGCACCGGCGCAGATATCGTCCTTTTTAACCAGGCGGCGGAGGACGGCAGGCTGCAGGAGACCCTGGAGCCGCGGGGCGAGACCATCGGGGGTGCATTCGTGTTGGGCCTCTACAATCTTGAGAAGCCGGTCATCGCGGCGGTCAATGGTGTGGCGGCCGGTGGTGGCGTATCCATCGCGCTGCTCTCCGATATCCGCATCGCCTCTGAGAGGGCCATTTTCAATTTGGCCTTTGTGATGCGCGGGTTGATACCGGACTGCGGATGTACCTTTCTGATGCCGCGGCTGTTAGGCACCGGGCGCTGCTACGAATACATGTACACAGGCGACTCCATCGACGCACGCGAAGCCGAGCGCATCGGCTGGTCAACCGGGTCGTGCCGCATGAGAAGCTGATGGAGGAGGCGGAAGCGCTGGCCAACAGGATAGTACAGGGCCCGCCGCTGGCACTTAAGCAAATTAAACGCGCTGTGCAAAACGGCCTGATCAATACCCTTGAACAGCAGCTTTACTTCGAGACTTATGCGCAGAAGTTCCTGATGGGCAGCGAGGATTTCCGGGAAGGGCTGGACTCTTTCCGCAACAAGCGCTTTCCCCAATTCAAGGGACGTTAAGCATAATGTCGTTGCGAGGCCCTATTTTAACACTGTCATTGCGAGGCCGCCGCAGTGGCCGCGGCAATCTTTCCCCTCGCAAATTTGGATATAATTATTATCTTATACATGAAGAAGGAGGTTACAACAAGTGAAGGACTTTGATGTCGTCGTCGTGGGGGCGGGACTAGGCGGGTTATCCGCAGCAACCTATTTAGCCAAGGCCGGCAAGAAGGTAGTAATACTGGAGAAGCATAACGTGCCGGGAGGCTATGCCACCTCGTTTCTCAGGGGCCGTTTCGAATTCGAGATCGCCCTGCACCAGCTTTCCGGATACGGTACCGAAAACGACATGGGCCCTATCTGGAAAATGCTGCACGATAGCGGCGTTTCAGACCGTGTGGATATTCTGCATATACCAGACCTTTACCGCAGCATTTTCCCTGATTTCACTATCGAGATTCCCATCGGCAAAGAGAATTATGAGAACGCGCTCTGCAGCCAGTTCCCTAAAGAGGCGGACGGCATCAGGAAGTTCTCTCAGACCATTTTCGATTTCGCCCGGCAGGCCATGAAATCGATGCGCGTGGGCATGAAGACTGTGATGCAGAACCCCTCGGAGTACCAGGCGCTGGTGGACAACTTCGGCAAGAGCCTTTCCGAGGTGCTCAATCCCATGGTTTCGGATGAGAAGGCGCGGGCCGTGATTGGCCAGCTCTGGGGCTATTTCTGCCAGCCTCCCTCCAAAATGGCCTTCCTCATTTACGCCCTGGGATTGGTCAGCTACATCAAGATTCGGGCCGGCGCATATCAAAGGGCACATCCCAGAGCCTGTCGCAGGCCTTTATCGATACCATGGAGTCCTATGGCGGCGAGGCCTGGTTCAACAACGGCGCAAAGAAGATTTTAGTTAAGGACGGTAAAGTACGCGGCGTGCTGGCCGAGGACGGCACCGAGATAGCCACGCAGCATGTGGTCTGCAGCGCAAACCCGGTTACCACCAGCCTGGAACTGATCGGGCGCGACAACATGCCCGGCTGGTACCTCAATCGCCTGGGAGGTTGGACCGGCGGCGCCAGCACCTACAACATCTACCTGGGGCTGGATTGTCCCTGTCAGGAGATCGGCCTCAAGGTCCACGAGAATTTTGTCAATAATACCTATGACCTTGATGCACAGTACGAGAACATGCGCAATTCGGTAGATTACGAGCCCGACGGCAACGCTATCGTGGCTTACAACGTGGTCGACCCCACAGTTTCGCCGAAGGGCACCGCCTCGGTGGTCATAACACAGATAGCCTATGGCGACCCCTGGGTGAAGCTCTCCCCATCGGATTATGTGGAGGCCAAGAATAACATGGCCAAAAAGGTATTGAAGCTGGCGGAGAAGGCCGCGCCCAACCTGAGGGAACACATCGAGGTGATGGAGATTGCCACGCCTCTGACCAACATGCGCTATACGGGCAACCCGCGCGGCAGCATCATTGGTTTCGATGAGAACTTCACCGGCACAGGCTTCCTACGCATTCCTATGCGGGGACCGCTGGAGGGCCTCTATTTCGCCAACGCCTGGGTGAATATCGGCGGAGGCTTCGAATCCTGCATCGCCTCGGGCGCCATGGCATCACGAGAGGTACTGAGGGATCATGGAGAAAGGTGGCTGGGAAACCGGCGAGATAGCCAGGATGGAGGAACAGCTTGGCAAGCAGCAGGTCAAGCCGCATGAGTTGAAGGACACCCTCACCCCGGAGGAGAAGGCTGTGGCTGGCATTCATCCGCGCCGGCTGAAGCTGAAAGTTAAAGAGATAATTAAAGAGACGGACAGCGCCAAAACCTTCCGCTTCGAGTCGAAGGACGGCAAGCTGCCGTGGTTCCGCGCCGGGCAATATATCAACCTCTTCGTCGAGATCGGCGGCGTTAAGACCTCGCGCCCTTATAGCATCTCCTCGGCACCCGGCAAATCGTACTACGATATCACCGTGCGCCGGGTCGAGGGTGGATTTGTCTCCCCCTACCTACTGGATAAGGTCAAAGTTGGTGACGGCTTCGAATCGACCGGCCCCAACGGCTATTTCTACTATGAGCCTCTGATCGATTCTACCGACCTCGTCTTTTTGGCCGGCGGCAGCGGCGCCGCACCCTTCATGTCCATCATCCGCGAAATGGTGGAGAAGAAGTCCAAATTGAATATCCATCTCATCTACGGCAGCCGCAAGCCGGACGACATAATCTTCGATAAAGAATTACAACAGATTACAGGCAAACACAAGAATATAAAAGTTGATTACGTGATAAGTGAGCCTCCGTCCGGCTGGAAAGGAGCCACAGGCTTCCTTGATGACAGGGTCATCTCATCACTGTCAGGAGATCTCAAGGGCAAGACGGTGTTTACCTGCGGCCCGGCCCTGATGTACGAGCTTTGCGGAGCGGCGCTGGTCAAGCTGGGCGTGCCGGCCAGGCGCAGTAAAAAGGAGGCCTATGGTCCGCCGCAGGATATTACCAAAGAGCCGGCCTGGCCGGGTATACAGGCCTCAAAAGAGTTCGTGATTACCGAGGTTAGGAGCGGGAAGAAGATCATGGCCAAGGCCGGTGAGCCGTTGATGAACTCGCTTGAACGTGCCGGCATCGTGGTCCCCGCCGTGTGCCGGTCGGGAGAATGCACGGCCTGCCGCACCAAGCTGATATCAGGCAAGGTTTTTGCCCCGGCCCGGGTGCATTACCGCCAGGCAGACCAAAAATTCGGCTATATCCATCCCTGCATGAGCTACCCGCTGGATGACCTGTCCATCAGGATTTAGTGCGTTGCAGGCAAGGGGAGGGACAATTAAATGAATGTAAAAGATGCAGAAGACTTTAGCCGGCCATGGCTGCGGGCTTGGACGGGTAACCGGCCGGAGGAACTTATCAAATACTATGCACGGGATGCCTTTTACAGCGATCCAGCCCGCCGGGAAGGTATGTGTGGTCATAGTGAGATGCTGCCTTATTTCAAACGGCTGCTGGCTGGCTAACCCGGATTGGGTCTGGGAACTCGTGGAGGCTTTTCCCACTGAGAAAGGTTTTACCGGCAAGTGGAAGGCCACCATACCTGTGGGCAATAAGGTGATCATAGAGTATGGTGTGGACATAGTTGAAGTGTCCGGTGGCAAGGTTACACGCAACGAAGTTTACTTCGACCGTACGGCGTTGCTTGAAGCTTATAAACAGCTCGGGTAAAACGCTATAATAAATATATAAGGCTATCAGGAGGCTGAATATGACAACCAGAACGCAGGATTTAATGGTGAAGACGCCTATCAAGGCGCAGCAGGTGGCACTTGAGGCGCTCAGCGCGGATGCCAGGGCAACCAGGCCCGGCTTCATCTGGTCGCTCGACCTGGAGCGAGCCAGGTTGGTAACCCAATCCTACAAACAGACCGAGGGGCAGCCTATAGAGCTGCGCCGCGCAAGGGCGCTGGCGCACCTGCTGGATAACATGACAATTTATATCCGGCCGGACGAAATGATCGTGGGAAACTATGCCTCCAACAGCGATTCCGTGCCTTTCTACCCCGAGCTGGCCTGGAAGTGGATTGCCAGGGAGACCGCCCCGGGCCAGGTTTACGCCAGCATGCTCACCGACGAGGGCAGGAAAGAGCTCAGGGAGATAGGTGAATACTGGGGCGACCGCTCCATTCACCACATGGCCAAGAAGTACCTGACCAAAGAGCTTGCCGAGCAATTCTGGATCTTCAACTGGGAGTCGGCCACGCCCAACTACGATAAGATACTGTCCATCGGGCTGAAAGGTGTCCTGGAGGAAGCCAGGGAGCGCCTCAAGAAGCTCGATGAAGAATATATGGCGGAGACTATCAACGGCATTGATTTCGTAAAAAAGAAGGATTTCCTGCAGGGCGCCATCATCACGCTGGAGGCCGTCAGCAGGTGGTCCAAACGGTATGCGGCCCTGGCGCGCAGCCTGGCCAAATCCGAGAAAGAAGTGCTGCGCAAGGTGGAACTCGAGAATATCGCCGATGTCTGCGACCGCGTGCCCGAGGAACCCGCGCGTACACTGCACGAGGCGATCCAGTCATACTGGTTCATCCATCTGGTGGTGAATTTCCTGGAGATGCCGCAGGTAGGCTCCGGCATAAGATTCGATGTTGTCTTCAACCCCTTCTACGAGAAGGATTTGGCCGCCGGCAAAATTACCCGCGAATCTGCCCAGGAGCTGGTGGAGTTCCTCTTCGTGAAATTCCAGGAGACAGGCTTCCTGCATGCGCCCATCTGGTCCGGTTTCGGCGGAGGCGCGCTGGGTTTCCAGACCGTGACGATCGGCGGCGTCGATTCTAAAGGCAGTGATGTAACCAACGAGATGAGCTTTATCATACTCGATGCTACCATGACCGTGCGCGCCATCGTCCCGCCGCTGGCCCTGCGCTGGCATGACGGCATACCCCCGAAGCTGGTGGATAAGGCCATTGAATGCCTGGCGTCAGGCATGCCGCAGCCGGCCATATTCAATGACAAGGTCGTGGTGCTGAGGCTGGTTAACCTGGGCACTCCGCTCGAGGACGCGCGCAATTACTCCATCAATAACTGCATGGTGCCCACTATACCCGGCAAGAACTTCAGCCATATCTCCGCCTGGGCCAGCGGCGTGCCCGCTCCCCTCTGCCTCAACCAGGCGCTGGGCATCGACCCGCTGGCTATCTACAAGAAGGCCGGCAATAAGGTGCTTGATCCGGAAAAGATAACCTCGATGGATGAACTTTTCGATGCCACCATGGAGAACTACCGGCTGGTCATACACCGGCTGGTGCGCATCGCCAATATCGCCGATGCCCTATATAAAGAGTGGGCGCCTCGTCCCTTCCTATCCTCGGTCATCGATGACTGCATCAGCAGGGCGCAGGACGTGCGAGATTGGAACTATATGCCCGATTACCGCGATGTGACGCTTTTCGGCCTCAATACCGTGGCGGACTCGCTGACCGCGGTCAAGAAGGTGGTTTTCGACGATAAGAAGGTCACCATGAAGCAACTCGTGGATGCCCTCAAAAACAACTGGAAAGGTTTCGAGGATATAAGGCAGATGTGCCTGCGCGCTCCCAAGTTCGGCAATGATGACGATTATGCCGACCTGACCTCCCGCGACGTGGCTCGACGCATCGAGGAGGAGACCGCTAAATGCAAGACCAACTGGGGCAACTCGGTGCATGTTGACGGAACGGCTGCGACTGCCTGGTGGAGCTTTGGCAGGGTCTGCGGCGCGACCGCGGACGGCCGGATGCTGGGCGACCCCTTCAACGACGGGACTATCTCGCCCATGGCCGGGCGCGACAAGAAAGGCCCGACCGCAGTGCTGCGCTCCGTGGCCAAGGTGGACCCGCTGATAAGCTGGAACCACCTCTTCAACCAGAGCTTCATGCCGCAGTTTCTGGTGGGGCATAACGCCGGGGTCTTCGCGCAGTACCTTAAGACGTTCGCCGATATGGGCATACACCATATTCAGTTCTCCACGGTAAACAGGGAGACGCTGGAGGATGCGCAGGAGCATCCTGAAAAGTACCCCACGCTGATGGTCAGGGTGGCCGGCTTCGCTGCCTACTTTATCGACCTGGACCGGAATATCCAGGATTCGATAATAGCCAGGACGCCGCAGTGCTTTTAGACTCCAGAGAGTCTGCCGGCAGTGGGGAGAAGGGCAGCGCCGGTAACAAAGGCCTGGTCTTCAATATCCAGCGCTACAGCATACATGACGGGCCCGGCATCAGGAGCACGGTCTTTTTCAAGGGTTGCCCCCTGCGCTGTAAGTGGTGCTCAAACCCGGAATCGCTTAATACCTTTGCGGAGTTGATGGTCAGGGAAACCCGCTGCAATGGCTGCGGCCGCTGCATCAAGGTCTGTGCGCCGGGCGCGCTTTCACTGGCTGCCAGCGGCCTGCGTTTAGACAGGGGTAAATGCGACCTCTGCCTGAAATGCATCGAAGCCTGCTGGGAGGATGTCCTTGAGCTGGCCGGCCGGCAGATGACTGTGGATGAAGTGATTGAGGAATGCTCAAAGGATGAACTCTTCTACCGCAACTCGGGAGGAGGCGTCACACTGTCGGGCGGAGAACCTTTGCTGCAGGCCGATTTCGCCCTGCAGTTGCTCAGCAGTCTTAAAGAGCTCGGTTTCAATACCGCCCTTGATACCTGCGGACAGGTACCCTGGGAAACACTGGAGAAAGCGCTGGCATATACCGACCTGGTGCTTTTCGATGTAAAGCATATCGACAGCGAGGAGCACCGCGACGGCACCGGAACCGACAATAAGCTTATCCTCTCCAATTTGGAGAAGGCCATGGCGGCCAACAAGGCCACGTATCTGGATAAGAGTGCCGGTCATCCCCGGCTACAACGACAGTGACCGGTATATGCAGGAATTGGCCGGAAGGCTGCAGGGCATGAAGGCCGAGAAAGTATCGCTGCTGGGCTATCACGAGTGGGGCAGGGCCAAGTACCAGTCGCTGGGCAGGGCCTACCAGTTGAGCGGACGCACGCCTCTGACTGAAGAGCGCCTGAGCGGGATAATCGGGATATTCAAGGCTAAAGGATTGGATGCCACCGCCGGGTATTAGATAGACGGCGAAATCGGAATAAATAAAGGGGCTTCGCTCTGCGAAGCCCCTCTGATCTTTCGGATCCATTTCCTCCCTACTCTCCCATCCAGGTAAGCCTGATTTATCTGCTTTGCCCTTTATTCCGCAGCTCTTTTGCTGCGTACCGGAGAGCTCGGGAGTTTTACCTGCTCTCAATGCCTGCACCAGGGGAGCTTACCTCTGCTCCTCGCGCAGGTGAGAGCGTGACCAAGGAAAGTGCCATTCAACTAACATGGCCTGTTTTTTGACCATTAACCACCTCCGCGAGGGTTAGTCTGGTTTATTACCCTCAATTTCATGCTACTCCTAATGAATAAGGTGGTCAAACCGATCGTAAAATGTATAACCCGCAAATCTTCTCAATAATGTGAGTAGCGCCTTACAACATTGATCATTCCGAATACAAAGGCAAGGAATATCAGGGATAGGCTGATATAGAAGATGATGTTGGGGTCAACCACATCCTCAACCATGAAGCTGCCGGCCTGGGTGCCGCCGATGTAAACAGCATAGGTTCCCGGTTGGCTCCTGTTTACCGTGAAGTAAACCGGCCGGCTGCCGCCGCTTTCCACCGTGACGCCCTGGCTGGAATCCTCCTCGCTGTTGACATATAGCTTTAGATTGGTTGACCCGTTAACTGTTCCACTATTGGCAACATTGGCGGTCACCGTTACAGGTATCCCTGGAGATACTTTTGATGAGGATAGAGAAGCGCTCTGAACGTAGATATTAGATAGGGCCACCGGGGCTTGAGGAGGCTGAATCACGACAGAGGCAGATGATGAAGGCGGCCTTGTGCTTATGCCTGTGTTGATCGTAGCTGCCTGCACTGGCTGCACCGGAAGCACGGGCAGCACAGGCAGCACAGGCAGCACCGCCACTGCAATCTTCTGTCCCATGTTGACGTGGACAGGCCTCCCCTCCAGAGGGACCGTGAACGACACCCTGCCCGGCTGAAAAAGCAGGATAACCGCTGAACCGCCGTAAGCGAAGTTTCCCAGGATATCACCCTTATTAACCAGTTGGCCTTCGTGGGTGAAGAAGTTGACTGAACTGATGGTGAACATCCCCACGCATACCATGGCCACGCGCCCGAATTTTTCAGTATCGAAAATGAAGCAACCGCGCCGGTGCTGGAAGAAGTATTCTACCCAGCCACCATCCATTCCGTAATAAAGCCCGCCAAGCTGGTGCTGGGATACGATCCTGCCCGGTACCGGGGCATGATACCAATGATAATCGGTGGTATTTAGCATGCATAAAATCGCCTTGCCGTTGATAAAGTCATCAGCCAGGGGGTCATTTCCCAGCAGTTCCCGGATATTCAGGTTCTGGCCTTTCACACCGATTGTAGTTACCGATGTCAAACTGTCGGCAATTTTCATGAGGGAACTGTCTGCCGGCGAGGTGAAAATGGAGGGATCGGCCGGTGAATCAACCGGCCTTGCGCCCGGCTGGATACTGCGTGTGAAAAATTCGTTGAAACTCTGGTATCCGCCGGGCGGCACAACATAATCGGCCATGTTTATGCGTGCATCGCCTGTCCACCAGGGAACTGCAGCGGCCGAAGCAGGGCTATCCATGAATCCGCCGACGGCCATCATATATTCATACAGCCAGCTTCTCAGCGGGTCTTTAGATGCCAGTTTTGGCCCTTGCCCGCGCCCGCAAATTCATAGAAACGGTCCATGTACAACCTGGCATCATCTATGTGCGGCGTGAACACTACCCACTCGTCCAGGAAAGTGTACATATCGTCTAAGGTTTTGCCGTACCAGTAGGAAGTTGACGACTGGTCCAGGAGGGCAGCATCGAATTCGGCATGGAACAAAGGGTCGGCGTTTACCGTATCCACCAGTTGCTGCACGATAGGTTGATGAATGCTGCTATATATATATCGATGCCCGGCCTGAATGTCACGAAAAACACCTGTTGCTGGTACAGGCAAAATAATAGAAAGTGTAATCAATGCGGCAAAAGTCGTGGGCAATATACGAATTAAGTTACTCATCGGTTTTCGCGTTCCATTATAATGATTTTCCGTTAAATAACAATGGATAACTGGGGACGGCTTGTTTGCATTCTCCAACAATCATTAACCATGTATGATTGGGTTCCCATCTATTCCGGATATTGTTTTAGAGCCATCAAGGTGAACTGAACGGTCGCGTTGAGCGAAAACGAAAGACATTTTGAATGCTGCTCATTAAAGCTATGTTTGGCGGAAAACAGATAGATAGTTTTTATCAGAGCTTGCAATGCGGCAACCGGTAACACATAATTGATTTCGGTTTGCTAACATGAAAAATTTGCTTTTGGGCATGTCCACGGCTGAATTGAAGCTGCTGGCTAAAGAGTTGGGTGAAAAGGAGTTCCGCGGTAAGCAGGTCGCTGACTGGCTTTACCGGCAGGGTTGCCGCGAGATAAGCGGGATGGCCACCTTGCCTGTTGCCTTCAGGGCGAATCTGGAAGATGGCTATCAGGTAGGCCGCTCCCTGGTAAAAAAGATCAGCAAGTCAAAGGACGGCACCTTCAAGGTGCTCCTGCAGCCTGCCTACGGGGAACTGATAGAGACGGTAGGAATGCCCTATGAAGGACCGCTTCTCCTGCTGCGTATCCACCCAGATAGGCTGTCCTATCGGCTGCGCTTTCTGCGCAACCGGCACGGGCGGGTTTAAGCGCAACCTGTCGGCAGGGGAAATAATTGACCAGGTGCTGACTGTCGGGGAAATTGCTATAAAGGAGAAGCTGCTGGCAGAGGACGGCAGGGTCAGCCACGTGGTCTTTATGGGCATGGGCGAGCCGCTTCTGAATTATGACGCGACGCTGGCAGCAGTACACCTGATCAACGGCGAGTTAGCTATCGGCATGCGCAATATCACCGTGAGCACCATCGGCTATGTGCCTGGCATCTACAGGCTGGCTGGCGAGAACCTGCAGTTGACTCTTGGCGGTCTCGTTGCACGCGGCTGATGATGCCCTACGCAGGAAGCTGGTGCCCGGCATGACGCGCTATACGCTCCAGGAAATAACCGATGCCTGCAAGCACTATTTCAGGGAAACAGGGCGGCGCGTAACTTTTGAATACTGTTTGTTGAAAGGGGTCAATGACGGGCAGGCCGATGCCGCTAAGCTGGCCGTGCTGTTGCAGGGGTTGAACTGCCACGTAAACCTCATACCGTTTAATCAGGTCAGGGGCAGCGGTTTCTATCCGCCTGAAACGTTTCGCGTGACTAACTTCCGCCGCGTGCTGGAAGAGGCCGGCATCACTGTGACCCAGAGGGAGCAGCGCGGGGAGGGGATTGAGGCGGCCTGCGGGCAACTGCGGCGGCAGGCTCTGACTGGGCAGGATAATTTACGAATAAAATGAAGCTGTGACCGCGGTGGCGGGGTGACTTGACTTTACGAGTCACTGTGATACAATTTGACGGGTCAATCAACGATTAGAATAACGAATTCAGGCGCAATATCCTGTTGCCTGAGCAGGCTGGAGCAGACATATGGCTGACTATTTTCCCTGGTTGAAGAATTACGATAAGGGCGTACCACCGACGCTTCAACCTTACCCGCAAAAGACGATGATCGAGATCGTTGATGAATCCGCCAAGGCTAAACCCTACCGCGCCATGTTGTATTTCAAAGGTGCCAAAGTACAGTATGCCGACTTTATCCGGCAGAGCGATGCACTGGCTGCCGGCCTGGTTGCGCAGGGGGTGCAGAAGGGCGACCGCGTGGCCATGCTCCTGCCCAATTGCCCCAGATGGTCATCGGGTTCCAGGCTATCTGGAAGGCTGGCGCCATCGCTGTGCCGGTCAACCCGATCTACACTGAACATGAGATCGAGCATGCTTTGACCGAGGTCGATGCCCGGGCGGTAATCGTCCTCAACCCGTTCTATACTGCTGTTAAGAATGTCCAGGGCAAAACAAAGGTTAAAACCGTGATTGCCACCAATATCAAGGAATACCTTGCCTGCAGCTCTGCGCCTGCTCTTTACTCTGGCCAAAGAGAACAAGGAGGGATACCGCATCGGCCTCAAGCAGGGCGACGTGTGGTTCCAGCATCTTACTAAGAAGTATAAAAACGCCAAACGGCCGGCCATTGAAGTTAAACCCTCGGATTCGGCAGTGATCCTCTTCAGTGGGGGAACTACGGGGACGCCCAAAGGAGCTGTGGGCACTCACCAGGCGCTGGTTATGACTGCTATGCAGATCTGTGCCTGGCTTAGCCCGGTGCTTGAGCAATGGGAGGATAAAGTGGCGCTGACTATGCCACTTTTCCACGTGTTCGGCTGTGTGGGCGCCATGGGCACAGCCATGGTTAACCACTCCTCATGTGTAATTATCCCAAACCCGCGCGACATTACGGACGTAGTACAAAGCATCAAGAGATATAAGCCGACTTTCATGCCGGGCGTACCGACCTTCTACATCGGTATTATGAACCACCCGCTGGTGACTTCGGGCAAGGTTACGCTGGAGAGCATGAAGCTCTGCATCGTGGGTGCTGCCCCGCTGATGGCGGAAACCAAGAAGACGCTTTGAAAGCATGACGGGCGGCAGGCTGCTGGAAGGTTATACCATGACCGAGTGCATGCAGGCTGCTACGCTCAACCCTGTAATCGGTGCCAACAAGGAAGGCTCGGTCGGCATGCCGTTGCCCGACGTGGTGATAAGGATTGCCGATGCCGAAACCGGTCAGGGCAGCATGAAGCCCGGCGAGCTTGGCGAGATATGCTTCAAGGCGCCCAACCTGATGAAGGAATACTGGAACCAGCCTCAGGAAACCGCGGATATGATGCGGGACGGCTGGCTGTATTCAGGCGATATCGGTTATCTGGATGAAGACGGAAACCTCTTCCTGCATAGCCGCAAGAAGGAGATCATCAAGACCAGCGGGTTCCAGGTCTGGCCGCGCGAGATCGAGGAAGTTTTACATGAGCATCCTGCTGTTATGGAGGCAGGCGTGGCCGGCGTACCCGACCAGTATCAGGGCGAATCCGTAAAGGCCTGGGTAGTCCTAAACGCAGGTATGACCTGCACCGCCGATGAATTGAAGGAGCACTGCAAGGCCAAGCTGGCGGCCTACAAGGTACCGCGCCGGATAGAGTTCCGCGATGCGTTGCCCAAAACGCAGACAGGCAAAATACTCAGGCGTGTTTTACTTGAGGAGGAAAGTGCTGGGGATACTGACGATAAGAAGTAAGCGGCGATTAACTGAAGGCGGTATTAATCTGATATCAATTTCTGACGATAATAAAATATGCGGGAGGTTGAATAATGGCGATCGATTATCCGTGGTTTAAAAGCTACGATAAAGGGGTTCCGCATAGCCTGGAACCGTATCCTGCAGGTGACATTTTTGGACGTGTGGAGGATGCTGCAAAGCAGAAGCCCTGCCATCCCTTCCTGTTCTTCAAGGGAAATGAGTGACTTATGGTGAAATGGTCAGGCTATTTAATGTTTTCGCGGCAGCTCTGCAGGCTAACGGCGTGAAGAAAGGGGACCGTGTAGCCATCCTTCTGCCCAATTGCCCTCAGGGTTTTATCGCGTCGTTCGGCGCCTGGAAAGCGGGAGCCATCCCCGTGCCGCTCAACCCCATGTACACTGAGTATGAGCTGGAACATGTGTTGAAAGAATGCGGCGCGGAGGTGGCGGTGGTGCTGACACCCTTTTATGCCACGGTGAAGAAGATGCAGGAGCGCACCAACCTGCGGCTGGTGATAGCTGTTAATATCAAGGAATACCTGCCGTCCTTCCTGGCCTGTCATGTTCACATTGCTAAAGGAGAAAAAAGAAGGTCACCGCATAGAGCTTAGACAAAATGATGTTTACTTAGCCGACCTTATGCTCAAGCATGCCGGGGATACCCCGCCGGCCAATAAGCCGTTACCGGACGACGTGGCGCTGCTGCTTTTCAGCGGCGGCACTACGGGCGTGCCCAAGGGCGTTATCCTGACGCACAAATGCCTGATAGCCGAGGCCTGGCAGCTCAAAGTATGGAACGATAGTGTGTTGACCGAGTGGGATGATGTGGTGATGATGATCATGCCGCTCTTCCATGTTTACGGCTTTGCCGGCGTGATGGGCACTTCTATCATGGGGCATAATCCGCTGGCCGTGGTGCCCAACCCGCGCGACCGTGATGACCTGGTAAAGACCATCAAGACCGTCAGGCCGGCTTACTTCCCGGCCGTGCCGACGCTTTTTATTGCGCTGCTGGAGCATCCGGCGGTAAAGGCCGGCAAAGTTGATTTTAAATCCATGAAACTTTGCGTGGCTTCGGCGGCGCCTTTGCTGCCTGAAACCAAGCGGCGCTTTGAGGAACTGACCGGCGGCAAGCTTATTGAGGGGTATGGCATGACCGAGGTTACCGCTGCTATCACGCTGGGACCGGTGGAGGGTAAATGGACCCCGGGTTCTGCCGGGGTGCCCTTGCCTGATGTTATACTACGATTGTTGACGTTGAAACAGGTGAGAAGGATATGCCTGCCGGCCAGGAAGGCGAGATAATCGCGCAGTGCCCGCAGATGATGCAGGGCTACTGGAACAGTCCGGAGGCCACCGCTGATATGATACGCAATGGCTGGCTGCATACAGGGGATGTCGGCTACCTGAATGATGAGGGTTGCCTGTTTATCACCTCACGTAAAAAGGAGCTGATCAAGCCCGGCGGCTTCCAGGTCTGGCCGAGGGAAGTTGAAGAGGTAATAAGCATGCATCCCAAGGTTTCCGAGGTTGGAGTGGCAGGAATACCTGATCCATACCAGGTCGAGGCAGTCAAGGCCTGGGTGGTGCTGCGCCAGGGAGAAACGGCTACCGCCGAGGAAATTCAGTTGCATTGCAGGACGAAGCTGACGGCCTACAAGGTGCCCAAGCACGTTGAATTCAGGGCCGAATTGCCCAAGACACTGGTGGGTAAAATATTAAAACGGGTACTTGTAGAGGAAGAGCTGGCTAAGCAAAAGGCGGCTACACCCTGAGCAAATGGGTTAGTTAGGCGTATAATGCTTGACGATAAAAACAAATCTTTAGGAGGTTATTAATTTGTCTGACAAAAGGTGGTTGAAAAACTATGATCCCGGTGTCCCCCACACATTGGAACCCTATCCACAGAAGACCCTGGTAGACTATGTTGATGAGGCTGTCAAGGAGCACCCCGATTACCCCATGGTGCTTTTCAAGAAGAGGAAGATGTCCTATGCCGAGATTCAGAGACTGAGCGACGAGTTCGCCGCGGCTCTGGCAGCCAAAGGTGTAAAGAAGGGCGACCGCGTGGCGCTGATCATGCCGAACATACCGCAGGCTATCATCTGCCGTTGGGGCGCCTGGAAGATCGGTGCTATTCTTGTGCATATGAATCCCATGTACACCGAGGCGGAAATGGAGCACGCGCTCAACGACTGCGGCGCAGAAACGGTGGTTGTTATGACCATGTTTTACAACCCGTTTAAGAAACTGCAGCCGCGTACCAAGGTTAAGCTTGTAATCGCCACAAGTATCAAGGACTATCTCCCGCCGGTGCTCAAGGTGCTCTTCACATTAGCCATGGAGAAAAAAGAGGGTCATCGCATCGTATTGCAAGCCGGTGATTTTTGGCTGACGGATTTTATAAAAGAGAAAGCCGGGGCCAAACGGCCCGATGTCAAGGTCCTGCCCGGCGATAACGCGCTGATACTTTTCTCCGGCGGCACAACCGGCACTCCCAAGGGTGTGGTGGGAACCCACCATTCACAGGTCATCACCGGCTTGCAGTTCAACAGGTGGTTTGGCGAGATTGCCGAGCCCTACAAGGACGTGATGATGCTTGTTTTACCGCTGTTCCATTCATTCGCGACCTACGCCGTGATGTGCACGGCTATCATCGGCCATAATGCGATGTCGCTGGTGCCCAACCCGCGTGACCGGGACGATGTCATTGCCACGATACAGCACGATAAACCTACCTATTTCCCGGCGGTTCCGGCAATGTTTATCGCGCTTCTGGAGCACCCGGCAGTCAAGGCAGGCAAGGTTGATTTCAGCTCAATGAAATGCTGCAACTCGGGCGCGGCGCCGCTGTTGTATGAAACCAAGAAGAGGTTCGAAGATATCACGGGCGGGCGCATCGTGGAGGGCTATGGGCTTACCGAGACCACCATGGCCTGCACATGCACCCCTTACCGGGGTCAGTGGAAGCAGGGCTCGGTGGGTATGCCGTTGCCCGACGTCATTATCCGCATCGGTGATATTCAAACCGGCGAAGGTGAGATGCCAGCCGGCAAAGAAGGAGAGATCATCTTCCAGGCCCCACAGCTTATGGTAGGCTACTGGAATAGACCGGAGGAGACCAAGGAAATGCTGCGGGACGGTTGGCTCTATACAGGCGACGTGGGTTACATGGATGACGATGGCTACCTGTTCATCACTTCCCGCAAGAAGGACCTTATCAAGCCCAGCGGCTTCCAGGTTTGGCCAAGGGAGGTCGAAGAGGTTATCAGTGGTCATCCGGCGGTCGCCGAGGTCAGCGTTGCCGGCATCCCTGACGCCAAGCAGGGCGAAGCCGTCAAAGCCTGGATAGTATTGGAGGCCGGCAAAACGGCCACTATCGAGGAGATCCAGGCCTGGTGCAAGGAAAAACTGGTTGCCTACAAGATACCCAAGTTCGTTGAATTCCGCAGCGACCTGCCCAAGACCATGGTCGGCAAAGTGCTGAGGAGGGTCCTGCAGGAAGAAGAGGCGGGTAAGAACAAGAAATAGGCCTATAGCAATAAGCTGCCCCCGGCCTACCAGGGCCGGGGGCAGATCGGCATAATCGGTTCCATCGTAATAAAATCGTTTGGAGGTTGTTGCATGGCAGAATACCGCTGGTTCAAGAATTACGATCCGGGTGTCCCGCATTCGCTGGAACCCTATCCCCAGAAAACCCTTCTGGATTACCTGGACGAGTCCGTTCAGGAACATCCCGATTATCCCATGCTGCTCTTCAAGGGCAGGAAGATCTCCTACGCGGAAGTTCAGAAGGAGAGCGACGAATTCGCGGCCGCGCTGGTGGCGAACGGGGTTAAGAAGGGCGACCGCGTTGCCCTTATCATGCCTAACTGCCCGCAGGCCATTATCTGCCGCTGGGGCACGTGGAAGGCGGGTGGGATACTGGTGCACCTAAACCCGATGTACACCGAGGGCGAACTGCTGCATGCGTTGAATGATTGCGGGGCGGAGACGGTGGTTGTGATGACCATGTTCTACAACCAGTTTAAAAAGATGCAGCCCAAAACAGCGGTGAAGCTGGTTATCGCTACCAGCATCAAGGAGTACCTTCCCCCGCTACTCGGGGTGCTCTTTACCCTGCTTAAGGAGAAAAAGGAAGGGCACTATGCCGAGCTGCAGAAAGGTGACTTCTGGATGCAGGATTTGATCAAGCAGTACCGTGGTGCTAAGCGGCCGGATATCAGGGTGCAGCCGTCCGACCATGCGCTGATACTCTTCAGCGGGGGCACCACCGGCATCCCCAAGGGGGTAATAGGTACCCATCACTCCCAGGTGATCACAGGCTTACAGTACAAGGCCTGGTTTGGTAAAGTAATAGAGCCATATAAGGATATTATCATGGCCCTGCTGCCACTCTTTCACGTGTATACAACCTACGGTGTGATGTCGACTGCTCTGGTGTGCCACGCGTCCATGTCGTTGGTGGCCAACCCGCGCGATCGCGAAGACCTGATTAAGACCATACAGCACGACAAGCCCACCTTCTTCCCGGCCGTGCCTGCCCTGTATATCGCCCTGCTGGAGCACCCGCTGGTCAAGGCGGGTAAAGTCGATTTCAAGTCGATGAAGTTCTGTGTGTCGGGCGCAGCGCCGCTGCTGGCTGATACCAAGAGGCGCTTTGAGGCGCTGACCGGCGGGCGTATAGTTGAGGGCTACGCCATGACCGAGGCCACCATGGCATCCTGCGTCACGCCCTACCTGGGTAAGTGGAAGGAGGGCTCGACTGGCATGCCCTTGCCCGATGTCGTCGTCCGCATCGCCAACATTGAGACGGGTGAGGGTGACCTGCCACCCGGCCAGGAAGGCGAAATTGTCATCCAGGCCCCGCAGCTTATGGTCGGGTACTGGAACAGACCCGAAGAAACGAAGGAGATGCTCAGGGACGGCTGGCTTTACACCGGCGATATAGGCTACATGGACGATGACGGCTATTTATTCATTACGTCCCGTAAGAAGGACCTTATCAAGCCCAGCGGCTTCCAGGTGTGGCCGCGCGAGGTCGAAGAGGCCATCAGCTCTCACCCGGATGTGGCAGAAGTTAGCGTGGCCGGTATCCCCGATGCCAAGCAGGGAGAAGCTGTCAAAGCCTGGATTGTGATGGAAGCTGGTAAGAAACTTACGCCGGAAGATATCCAGGCTTGGTGCAAGGACAAGCTGGTGGCCTATAAGATACCCAAGTTCATCGAGTTCCGCAGTGAGCTGCCCAAGACCATGGTCGGCAAGGTGCTGCGCCGTATCCTGGTGGAGGAAGAAAAGGCCAGGAAATAATAATTGCATAAGATCTCAAAGGCTGGCTGAATCATGTAGTCGCCGCCTGCTGACTGGCAGGCGGCGACTGTAAGGACACTGAAATGACCGACTACCTATGCTACAAGAGCTATGACCCTGGTGTGCCGCATAGCCTTGAGCCTTACCCGAGCAAGACTATCCTTGATGTTATTTCGGAAGCTGCCAGCGAACGCCCTGATTACCCTATGCTGATTTTCCAGGATGAGGAGAAAGCCCGGCAGGAAAAATAAAGCCGGATATATTAATATATGGTATAAAAATTTGTGAGGAGGCAGACAAATGGCGGATTATCCATGGTACAAATCCTATGATGCAGGTGTACCACATTCCCTGGAGCCCTATCCGGAAACCACTTTACTCGATATCATTGCTGAGACCACCCGGGAGATGCCTGAGCACACCTTTATGTATTATAAAGACAGGTATTTCTCCTACAAGGAGGCGACCAGACTTTTTGAGGTCATTGGCCTCAGCGCTGATGTGCCAACGGAGTCAAACAGGGCGACCGCGTGGCCAGCATGCTGCTGAATACACCTCAGCAGCTTATCGCCGCCTTCGGCACCATGAAAGCCGGCGGTATCTACGTGCCTCTGAATCCCCTGTATAGCGAGGATGAGCTTGTGCATACGCTGACCACGGTGGATGCCGAGGTCATCATCGTCTGGGACTTGCTTTATGCCAGTATAAAGAAAGTGCAGCCGCGCACCAAGCTGCGGATGGTTATCGCCACATCACTGGAAGATTACATGCTGCCCGAGGCGAAAAAACCTCATACTATGCAGCTTGAAAAGGGCGATGTGTGGATGGACGAGCTGATGGAAAAGCATTCCAAGGACCCGGCACCCTCAGGTCAAGCTCGGTGTGCATGATACTGCCGTGATCTTATTCAGCGGCGGGACAACCGGTGCGCCCAAGGGTGCAATGCTGTCCTTCAGGAACATGCTGGCGGTCGGCTTGCAGAGCATTGAATGGAACAAGCAGGGCATGATGTCCCACGATGATTACACGATGGCGATAATGCCCATGTTCCATTCCTATGGCTTTAACGGTGTGGTTGGCAGCTCGATCGGCATGCGCAGCCCGCTGGCTCTCGTGGCCAATCCACGTGACCTTGATGATGTGATTTACACAATCAAGAAGGTCAGGCCGGCCTCGATGCCCAGCGTGCCGACGCTCTTTATCAACCTGATGGAGCACCCGGAGGTCAAGGCCGGCAAAGTGGACTTCAAGTGCCTGAAATACTGCCTGTCCGGCGCCATCCCGCTGATGGCTGAGACCAAGCAGAGGTGGGAGACCATGACCGGTGCGCCCATCCTCGAGGCCTACGGCATGACAGAATCCACCGTGGTATTTACGATTGGCCCGATGAAAGGACAATGGAAAGAAGGGGCCGTTGGATTGCCTTTGCCCGATGTAATACTTAAATTTGTAGATGTTGCCGATCCCGATAAAGAGTTGCCTTACGGTGAGGAAGGTGAGGTTGTCGGCAAAGGCCCGCAGGTCATGCAGGGTTACTGGAATAATCCCAAGGGCACTGCGGAGATGATCAAAGATGGCTGGCTCTACACCGGCGACATAGGCTATATGGACTCGGATGGTTACCTCTACCTGACCTCGCGCAAGAAGGACCTGATCAAGCCCAGCGGCCACCAGGTCTGGCCCAAGGAGGTGGAGGAGGTGCTGTCCACCCACCCCGCCGTGGTCGAGGCCTGCGTGGCGCGGCATCCCGGACGCGAAACAGGTGGAGGCAGTCAAGGCCTGGGTCATCCTGCGGCCGGGAGAGAAGGTTCACCTGAGGAAGACCTGCAAAACTATTGCAAGGATAAGCTGACGGCCTACAAGGTTCCCAAGTTTATCGAGTTCCGCGATGCGTTGCCCAAGACTATGGTGGGCAAGATACTGCGGAGGGTGCTGCAGGAAGAGGAGAAGGCCAAAACGAAGGGTTAACATGTCATTGCGAGCGAAGCGAAGCAATCTCCTGCGATAATGAGATTGCCGAGGCGCCGCAGGCGCCTCGCAATGATATTAAATGCATAAAAAAATGCCCCCGGTGTGGATCAGAGGGTATTAAACTCTATGGAACAGACGCATTACAAAAGCAGCGATTTCAGTGTTTGCACTGTCATAGGACATTTATCTGGAAAGCGAAGCACAATAGCATTGCACGACGTCAGCATTGGTTTAGATTGTGGATAAAGGAGAGTTGTTCTGTTAGGTTACTTTGCAAACTCTCAGGTTATAGCACGAACAAACTCAATAGAATAATAAATTACTGGCTAGGACAAATACCGAAAGAGCGTATTAATTACGAGGAAATCCTTTATGTTATTTATGATGCTACCTACTTTCACAAGGATGGATGCATGCTAAATCTCATGAATGCAACAAATCAAAAGATAATTGCACATACCTATGTTCGTAAAGAGAGCTTCAGGGATTCGTATAATTGGTTTATGAACTTGAAGCGCCAGGGATTGGACCCTGTATTTGTTACAACGGATGGTGAACGATCAATCATACGTGCCATGAAACTCGTTGACGTCAAGATAGGATGATACTAAATCAGGAGGTTTGACTTGGCAGATTATCCGTGGTTCAAGACATTATGATGCGGGTGTTCCTCGCACGCTTGGAGCCGTATCCCGACAAGACACTTTTTGAGGATGTGGCTGATGTGGCAAAAGAGAAGCCCGGGCACCGCATGATCTGGTTCAAGGGCAGGTGGATGTCCTACAAGGAGATAGACCACCTGAGCGATGTGCTTGCCGCGGGGTTGGCCGCGATAGGTGTAAAGAAGGGTGACCGGGTAGCCATGCTCATGCCGAATTGCCCGAATGTAGTCATCGGTCAACTCGCCATCTGGAAGGCCGGGGCCATCTCGGTACCTATCAACCCGCTTTACAGTGAAGGCGAACTGGAGTTTGCGCTCAAAGAATGCGGCGCGGAAGTGGCGATCGTGCTTACCGCGTACTATGATGTGGTGAAGAAGATACAGCCGCGCACCAACCTGCGGCTGCTTATCGCTACCAGCATCAAGGAATACCTGGCGCCATTTATGAAATTCATGTTCACCCTGCTGATGGAAAAGAAGCTTGGGCAGTACCTGGAGAGGGTGCAGGGCAACGATATCTGGCTGCAGGACCTGATGAAGAAACATGCCGGGCGACAAGAAACCCGACGTAAAGGTGAGCGGCAAAGATACCGGCCTGCTGCTCTTCAGCGGCGGCACCACAGGCACGCCCAAGGCTGTGATGCTCAGCCACGATGCCATATTCATGAACGGGCGGCAGATACACTGCTGGTCGAAGCCGCTGGCCACAGACTGGGTGGATACGCTCGTTCTATTGATGCCATTCTTCCATGTGTACGGCAACGTGATACTGCTCTCCACCGCCATCGCCGGCCGCTACCCGACCGCACTGATAGCCAATCCCCGCGAGGTGCCGGATGTGCTGGCTACCATAAAGAAGGTAAAGCCCGCCTTCTTCCCGGCTATCTCGGCCATCTTCATCGGGTTGATGAACAGGCCGGAGGTAAAATCGGGCAAAATCGATTTCAAGACTATGAAATCCTCCGTGGCGGCGGCCGCGCCGCTTCTGCCGGAGACCAAGAGGCAGTGGGAAGCGGTTACCGGCGGCAAAATCGTGGAGGCCTACGGCCTGACCGAATCGGGCGTGCTGGCCATGGGCCCCTTCCTGGGTAAGTGGAAGGAAGGCGCCGTGGGCATGCCTACCCCTGATACGGTAATCAAAATCGTCGATATCGAGACCGGCAAGCAGGAGATGAAGCCGGGAGAGGCCGGTGAGATCATAGCAAGGGGACCGCACATCATGCAGGGCTACTGGAACCGTCCGGAGGCCACGGCCGAGATGCTGCGCGACGGCTGGCTGTATACGGGAGATATCGGCTACCTGGACGAGGACGGTTACCTCTTCATCACCTCGCGCAAGAAGGATCTCATCAAGCCCAGCGGCCACCAGGTCTTCCCCGTCGAGATAGAGGAGATCATCTCGCAGCACCCGGCGGTGCTCGAAGTGGGCGTAGCCGGCGTGCCCGACGCCGCGCAGGGCGAGGCCGTCAAGGCCTGGGTGGTATTGAGGGCAGAACAACAGTGCACCGTTGAAGAGATACAGGTCTTCTGCCGCGATAAGCTGACCGCTTATAAAATACCCAAGTATGTGGAGTTCCGTGATGCCTTGCCCAAGACCATGGTGGGCAAAGTGTTGCGGCGTGTGCTGCAGGAAGAGCACCTGGCGAAGGGTAAGGCCGACAAATAGGTTAGCAGTTTACAGTTAAGATAAGGGCGCGGGCGCACTCGAAAGTGCGCCCGCTGCCTTGATTTGTCATGTTACAATGGCTTTATTATACGAGGGTTATGATATAAAAACGTACCGGAGGTAGCGGGTAATGCCGAAACAATATAATCATGATGAGGTGTTGCTTCTTTGCGGGAGGTTGGAAAAAACCTATACGCCTGCTGTGGCAGATTCCCTGGATGATATGGGGTTTATGCACCAGAGCATGGAGTCCGGGTTTGTGCCGATTATCACGGATGCAGTAGTGGCCGGACCTGCCTATACCATCGAGGAGGCCCGGACGAGGAAGTCAACCAAACTTGCAGAGTACGATCCTGCTTTTGTTGCGCAGGCGCTGTCAGCCGTTTTCGGGAGTATGCAGAAGGGACAGGTGATCGCGGTCAGTACCAATGGCTTCTGGGGAGCAGGCGCTTTTGGGGAGCTGATGGCCACCACCTCAAAATATGTTGGTGGGGTTAAGGCGGCGGTTGTCGATGGCCCTGTCCGCGATATCCGGCGCACGCTGGAAATCGGGTTCCCCGTCTGGGCAAGGGGAAATATACCGACCGACTCGATCGGCCGGACCGACCTGGTGGGAGTGGGCAGCCCTATCTACTGCGGTGGTGTTACTGTTAAACCCGGTGACATCATCTTTGCCGACAGGGATGGTGTAGTTGTCATACCGGTGCAGGACGTCGATCTTGAGGAAGTCGTTGTTAAAGCGGAGGAGATCGTGGCGGCCGAGCGCAGGTCGCGCCAGGAGATACGCAACGGCATGTCCCTGCTGGATGTTTATAAGAAATACGGGAAACTGTGAGGTAATAAAGACATGGCAAGAAAACCCGAAAGCAAAAACCTGCTGAAGCATACGGATAAGCTGTTCACGGCTATCGTAAGAAAAGCCCTGGTCGAGGCCTGTGGCGTTACTTCCGCTGACCTCGAGCAGAAGCCGCTGATCGGCATTGTAAATTCCTGGAACGAATTACTACCCGGGCACCTGCACTTGAGGGAGGTAGCCAGGTCTGTCAAAGATGGCGTGCTGATGGGTGGAGGAATACCGCTGGAGTTTAACACGGTTGCGCCCTGCGACGGTTACTCTAACGGACTGCCGGGCATGAAGTATATACTGCCCATGCGCGATATCATCGCTGATGCTATCGAGACCATGACGCTTTCACACTGCCTGGATGGACTGGTATTCCTATCGGGGTGCGACAAGATAGTGCCGGCCCAGCTTATCGCAGCGGCCAGACTTGAACCTGCCCTGCATTTTCGTTACCGGCGGACCCATGCTGCCTTTCGATGCGTTTGCGCCCAGGGGCACGCCGCAGATAGTCTCAATGATAAGCTGCCCGGGTCCCGGCGCGTGCAGCGGAATGGGCACAGCCAACTCCATGCAGTTCCTGGTCGAGGCCATGGGGCTTTCCCTGCCCAACAGCGCGGTGACCCATGCCGTGCATCATATGAAACATATCATGGCCAAGGAGAGCGGCAAAAGGGTGGTGGAACTGGTCAACGAAAATATAAGGCCGTCGGATATTCTCACTGCGGACGCTTTTCATAATGCGCTGGTAACTGTTGCCGCCGCGGGTTGCTCGACTAACACCACCATACACCTGCTGGCCCTGGCGAGTGAATTGAATATCAAGCTGAGTCTGGCCGATTTTGACCGCGTGTCGCGGCAGGTTCCGCATATGCTGGGGGTATATCCATCGGGCAATTACTTCCTGCTTGATGTGTACAAAGCGGGCGGTTTACCGGCCTTATTGAACAAACTTGAAAGTCTGCTGAAATATGATGCCATGACGGTCACCGGCAAATCGCTGCGCGAGAATAACAAGGCCGTCATCTGCTCGGACGACGACGTAATACGCAACCTCGATAATCCCTATCATAAGGAAGGCGGCCTGGCAATCCTGAAGGGAAGCCTGGCGCCCACGGGGGCTGTGGTAAAGAGCAGCGGCGTGCCTGAAAATATGCTGGCCTTCTCAGGTCCGGCGCGCGTCTTCAACAGCGAGGAGGAGGCTATAGAGGTCGCCATGGAAAAGGGCTTCAAGGCAGGCGAGGTTATCGTTATCCGCTATGAAGGCCCGAAGGGCGGTCCGGGCATGCGAGAGTTGCTGACCGTAACCGAACTGCTATTCCAGCTTGGCCTGGCGGAATCGGTGGCGCTGGTCACTGACGGGCGCTTTTCAGGCTTCAGCCGTGGCCCGGCTATCGGGCATGTTACGCCCGAGGCTTACAACGGAGGCCCGCTGGCCCTGGTTAAGGAAGGCGATATGATTAAAATAGATATCCCCAACCGCAGGCTCGACCTGGATGTGCCGAAGAAAGATATGGACGCCCGTAAAGCTGCCTGGCAGCCGCCACAAAGGAAGTTGAGCGGACACCTCAGGAAATATGCGGCAATGGTTTCGGAAGCCGATAAGGGCTGCGTGGTAACGGTTGCTGACAACTGAGTAGTTGAAATAAAATGATACTACTCATAGCTTAAGAACGGTTATAGACCCAATCTGTGACATGCCGCTCACAATAATAATAATCCGAAGAAAGAGGTAGGTTTACTAAATGGACAATAATAAAGTCGCGACCGAACAAACGGTGACCAACGGCCAGAGGAACTATATATTCATTCTTCTGTTCATATTGATGCTGTGCGATCAGGCGGACAGAATGGTGATCTCATCGCTTTTCCCTTATATCCAGAAGGACTGGGGTATTTCCGATTTTGAGTGTGGCCTGCTGATCTCGATGTTTTACTGGGCCGCCGTTATCTGCGTTTTACCTGCGTCTATTTTGGTTGATCGCTGGAGCCGTAAGAAAAGCATAGGCATCCTCTCGATTATCTGGAGCTTAGCTTCGTTTGCCGGCGCCTTCGTCGCTCAATTTCAGGCAACTGCTCACCACCAGGACCATCATCGGAGTCGGTGAAGCCGGCTATGGCCCGGCCGGCGCAGCCATGCTTTCCTGGCTTTATCCCCTTGAAAAGCGGGCGCGGATCTTCGGCATCTGGAATGCGGCGCAGCCGCTGGGCATGGCGATCGGTGTGGCGCTCGGCGGTATCATAGCTGTAAACCTGGGATGGCGGCACGCCTTCGGTATAGTGGCCATACCTGGCTTGATTGCGGCTATCCTTTTCTTCTTTGCCAAGGATTATAAGTCGGTGCCCCTGGAGAAAACGGTTGCCGGGTCCGGCACTGAAGCAGCTTCCAAGTTCAAGATGAAGGCGAAGGACGTGGCAAAAGAATTCCTGGGCACGCCGACTCTGATACTCACCTACCTTGGTTTTGCAGGTGTGATCTTTGTAGTCACGGCGATATCCACCTGGCTCCCCAGCTATTTTCACCGTATAAGCGGCATGCCGCAGGACCAGGCCAGCCTGAGGGCCAGCCTGGTGCTGGTACTCTCTATGGTGGGTTTCTTTATAGGCGGGTTTCTTTCGGACATCTGGGTCAAGAAAAAACTGAATTCCCGCCCGCTATTTGCCGCCATAACCACACTTATTTCGGCATTGCTGGTGTTTATCGCATTCTCTTTAACCGGCGATGCGCAGTACGCAGTACTTATTGTAATGGGAGTATTGATCACCACCTTCGCGCCGGCCGGTTTGGCCGTGGTACAGGAAGTGGTACATCCCGGTCTGCGGGGCATGTCCTACGCCATTGCAGTTCTGTGTATGAACCTGCTGGGTGGTTCACTGGGGCCCATCGTGATAGGTTCGATTTCAGACGCTTCTAATCTTCAGACGGCCATGCTGACGCTTCCCATTTTCCTTGTGGTCGCCGCAGCTTTATTCTTTGCTGCATCCTTTTTCTATGTGCGTGATTTCAACAAGGTTGAGAAGGTTCAACTTGAGGTGGAAGCCTGAGACCATTTCCGGGTTATAAGGTACCGGTTTACAAATTCATACTGTTGCATCGACGCAAAAGGAGTTGCATATGAAAATACTTGTAACTGGGAGCTCCGGATACCTCGGCCGGAATATGGTCAGGGCTGCAATAGAAAAAGGGCATGAGGTTGTCGGGTTGGATATCACAGGTTCTGGAATAAGTGATGCTGCCTTCAAGGAATATAAAGGCGATGTTACGGATCTTAATACAGTTAAACAGGCCACGGCCGGTTGCCAGGCGGTATTTCACCTGGCCGCTGCACTGGCACAGTTCGAGCGGGACGAGAAGCGGATGCACGATGTGAATGTTCGCGGCACTGAGAATGCGCTGGAGGCCGCACTGGAGAACGGGGTAAAGAAGTTCATTTATACTTCTTCTGTGGAGGTTTACGGAATAGCTGTACCCGTTCCCTGCACAGAGGCAGCGCCCATTGCACCGATCTGCCAGTACGGCAGGGACAAAGTTGAAAGCGAGAATCTTTGCCGGGATTATTTGGCAAAGGGCCTGGACATTACGGTCTTCCGGCCGCCCACTATCAACGGCCCGGGTCAAAACGAGCCCTTCCTTGTCTCACAGATGGAGGGGATTTCGCTGGGAAAGGCCACACTGCTGCCCGGCGGTGGCAGGACCAGGTTGCAGATGGTCGACGTTGATGACGTTTCAAACGCATTTTTCCTGGCCCTGGAAAATCCACGGTCAAAAGGAGCGGTGTTGAACCTTGGCAGTGATAACGTTCCGACTTTAAGAGCTATGGCGGAAGGCCTCTATAAACATGCAGGGAAGCCACCCAAATTCATAATCATAAATGCTACAGTGGCGCGGGCGATAGTAGCAGTATTAGCTGCTTTGCATGTTTCTCCGATAGAACCACAGCATCTGGAAATAGCACTGCGCGACTATGTATTCGATAATTCGCGCGCCAAAGAGGTTCTAGGCTGGAAGCCGGCCAAAGACGACATTCAGTCTTCCATTGCAGCTTATGACTACCAGATGAAGAAAAAGTCCAATACGTAACAGGATTTATAGCAGAGGAGGTTAATATCCATGCCCGCAGATAAAGTTAAAGCCGCCGTTATGACGGAGTTCGAAAAAATTGAGGTGCAGTCGTTTCCCAAACCTATGATATCTAAAGATAGTGCGCTGGTAAAGATGAAGATGTGCGGCATTTGCGGCACGGATAAGCACCTTTTTCACGGCCTGCCGCCCGCTCCGCTTTTTGTGAAACGTCCTTTGATACTTGGCCATGAAAACCTCGGCATCATCGAAGAGATAGGTGACGAAGCTAAAAGGAAAATGGCCGCTCAGGGCGGAGAGATTAAGGTCGGTGATCGTGTGACCTGGTATGCAGGAATCCCCTGCGGGGAGTGCTGGTATTGCCGCTTCCTGCCGTCCAATCACGCGGCCACGCTCTGTCCTAATGCCAAAGGGTATGGCCAGAACATGTGCGCGGCCGATCCGCCGCATCTTTTCGGCGGTTATGCTGAGTACTGCTACCTGCTGCCCGGAGTATGGGTATATAAAATCCCGGATGATATGCCGGATAAAGTGGCTGTGCTCACCGATATATTTGCCGCCACTATCGGGGTTCGCAAGGGTATGATGCCCTATCCCGTTCTCAAAGAGGGGTTTGGACCGGGAGATACTGCGGTTATCCTTGGTTCCGGGCCGATTGGCATGGCAGCCGGGATTACCGCGCGGCTGGCCGGCGCCTACCGCGTGATACTTGTAGGAGGCATAAAGGAGAGACTAAGACTGGCTGGAGAATTGGGTATCTTTGACCATATCGTTAACATCGAGGAAATGCCGGATGCGGACGAGCGTGCGTTTTATGTACTTTCTCTTACACCGGGCGAGGTTGGCCCGGACATGGTGGTGGACTGTACCGGATCTCCCGATGCTGTACCCCAGGGGCTAAGCATGCTACGCCGAGGCGGTACGTTCGTTGAGCTGGGTAATTTCCTTGATACAGGCACTACTACGATAAATCCCTTTATGCACCTATGCTTTAAAGACGTTATCCTGGTCGGGCAGTGGTCGTGCCCTCCCCAGTCGTTCGATAACGCGCTGAAGTTGATGGAGCTTGCCATGAAAAGGGGCATTCCACTGGAAAAAATAGTTACGCATAGCTACAAAATTGAACAGGCCGGCGAGGCATTGCTGTCGGACGTTTATATGAAGGCTATAATAACACCGTGAGGTATAAAGTATGGAAGTCAGTTTAATCGGCCAGAGCACATTGCTTATTCGTATGTCCGGTATCAGTATGATGACTGATCCCTGGTGGGGTCAATTCGAGTTTATCAGGGCGGTGCCGGTGTCCATGGATCCTGAAAAAATCGATAACCTGGATTTGATGCTGGTCTCTCATAATCACATCGACCACTGGTCGGACCCTGCCATCAAGCTGGCAGCCAGGCTGGGCAGTGAGATAATCGGCTCAAAAAAAGCCGTGGAGAGGGCGAGAAGGCGTGGACTGAAGAATCTGAAAGCTCTTTTGCCTGGAGAATCCTGTGAATACAAAGGACTGAAAATACTGGCTATCCCTGCGGACCATCCCTTTGCCCCGGATGCCATCGGGTTTGTGGTCAAAGGGGAACAGTCCTTTTATTTCTGCGGCGATACGCGCTATACGCCGCTTATCCGGAAGGCCCTGACCGGCATTGAGATTGATGTTGCTTTCTTGCAGGTTGCCTGTTCCAACTATCCTTTCATAGGTAAGGATGGTATGGAGATTCCGGATGTCATCAGGTTCACTGAGGAGTTAAAACCGAAAGTCGTGGTGCCGGTGCACTACCAGGTAAAAGGCAAGATGCTCGATTCCAATACACTGAGGTCAATCAAATTGTCGGCGAAGCTGGCAGTACTGGAGCCCGGGTCAACCTGCGTAATTTAGTCGGGACAGGTAAACCATGACGAATACGAATTTGCAAAAAATACCGTGGGGTGCGGTGGACTCGCTGACCTTTAGCCTTCCTGAAGGCTGGGAACTGCTGGGCAGTTTCACCCCGGCCTCGTTGACTCCCGTGGCGGATATCTCAACTGCGCTGGAGCAATCGCTTGCGCATCCTGTTGGCAGTACATCCCTTGATGCCGCTGCACGGGGCCGGAAGAAAGTGGCGGTCGTAGTAGATGATGTATCGAGGCCCACCCCCGCCCGCCTGCTGATCGGCAGGATACTTGATGCTCTTGAGAGCGCGGGAATAAACAGCGCGGATATTACAATAGTTGGCGCACCCGGCTTGCACCGCGTGATGGAACACGATGATATGTTAGTAAAAGTGGGCCAGGGAGCGCTTGCCAGGGTGAAATGGGAGAGCCATGACTGCCGCGACAGCACAAGGCTTGTTTACATGGGCAAGACTGATCGTGGTACCCCTGTTCATATAAACAGGACGGTCGCGGAAGCCGATTTCCGCGTTTTAATAGGTACCATCGAGCCCCATCCTCATGCCGGATTCGGCGGTGGGCTCAAAAATATCTTGCCGGGTGTGGCCGGTGTTGACAGCATTGCCGCTAACCATGCCATCTGTGCCGATCCAAGGTACTTTTTCCTGTTAGGTACGGACCCCGACAGCAACCCCATGCGCTCTGATTTAGAGCAGGCTGCCGGGATGCTCAAAGGTCAGACTTTCATCGTCAATACGGTCCTGGATGCAGGCAAGCAGATCGTGGGAATTGTGTCTGGTGACCCTGTAGGCGCACACCGCGAGGGTGTGAAACTGGCCAGGCAGGTTTTCGGTGTTAAGATACCAGCCCAGGCAGATGTGGTAATCACTGACTCATTCCCTATGGATATTGATCTGAGGCAGGGTATCAAGGCAGTTGCCAACGTGCTCTTCTCGGCCAGGCCGGGCGGCGTAATTATCGCTGCGCTCAAGTGCGAGGAAGGGTTGGGCAATATGAAGGTTCCGAGCCTCAGGCTCGGCGGACTTTCCCCTTTTATCTGGAAACCCATAATCTGGCTGCTGGGGCTGCTGGTTTCCCATATCTCCACGCCGGGAGTATCGCCCGAGGAACGCTTCTCTACGTACTTTATGCTGAGGGCGCTGCTGCAGAAACAGGATATTTATCTACGCGCCTTCTATCGCCGCCAGGTTCAAGGGATGCTGCCGGGGGTGCAGTTCTTCAGCGATTTCAACGAGGCATTACAGGCAGCAGCGCTGATTTACCCGAAGGCGAAAGTTATCATCTTCCCCCACGGTGGGGCTATTTATCCCGAGTTGCCCTGCCTGATCTGCGGGCGGCTGGGTCGTCAGGTCTCGATCCGGCTTCAACCCCCGGGCTTCCATAATCGCCGCAGTAAATTTTCGGGCAGTCGCGGTTATCGTCGCGTAATCCCCCTGCGCCACAGCCAGCTTATTCACAAGGTTACCTCCTGCTGCCACCGCCACCGCCCCGGCCCGGATAAAATCGCCGGCGTTTTCCAGCGTTACTCCGCCGGTTGGCATCAGTTTAAGCAGGGGGAAAGGCCCGCGCAGGTCTTTGACCAGATCAGGCCCGCCGATTGAGGCCGGGAAGAGCTTGATTATGTCTGCGCCGGCGCGGATGGCAGCAACGATTTCAGTTGGGGTGAAAACGCCTGGTATGGCAACCTTGCCCATTTTCCTGCATACTTTGATGATATCGGGTTCCAGTGATGGGCTTACGATGAATTCGGCCCCGGCCCTGATGGCAGTGACAGCGGTACTGACGTCGAGTACTGTGCCCGCTCCCAGCAGGATATCGCCCGGCAGTTTTTTAGCTGCTTGCCTTATAACGTCTATGGCGCCAGGCACCGTCATGGTTATTTCGATGGGCAGTACGCCGCCCGCTGCTACGGCAAGGGCGATGTGCACGGCCTGTTCCGCGCTCCCTGCCCTGATGACGGCCACCAGGCCGCAATCTTCGATTATTTTAAGCGTATCGGCAGTATCAGGCATGATCTTACCTCACGATGCGCAGGCCTGAACCCTCAACCACTGCCGTAACTTCCTGCAGCGTGCTCCAGTTCAGGTCTCCCGGGATGGTATGTTTTAGAGCGGCTGCGGCATTGCCGAATTGCAGACCTTTCTTAATTCCGGAGGTCAGGTAGCCGTATAAGAAACCGGCGGCGAAGGAGTCGCCGGCGCCTACCCGGTCAACTATCTCTACCTCGTAGGTACGGTCGCGGTAAATTTTGCCGCCGGAGGTTGCAATGGCCGTCCAGGTGTTCCGCCATACCGAAAGGTCACCCCTCAAGGTTATAGCGACAATCTTAAAACCGAAGCTTTCCGCCAGTCGGCGCGCGGTCTCTTCGAAGTTTTTCCCCTTGAGGCCGAATACACGGTCCGTGTCCTCCTCGGTGGTTATGAGGATATCAACGTACTTCATCATGGGCGTCTGGCACTTTTGGCCTCCGCGGTGGTCCAGAGTTTGGCACGATAGTTTAAATCGTAGCTGACCAGACAGCCGTTTCTTTTGGCAGCTTGAAGTGCTGCCAGGGTGGTCTCAGCAGCGGACCTGCTCAGGGCGGGAGTTATACCGCTGACGTGGAATGCCCTGGATGCAGCTTAATATATCATCCCAATCGATATCCGCGGCTTAATCAGGCTGATGGACAGAGTAGCTGCGGTCATATATCACCTGGCTTGCCCGTGGGTGAAGCGCCGAACTCCAGGAAATATAATCCCTGGCGGCCTCTGGGGCTCATAATAACCAGGGAAACATCGACGCCCTGCTCGGCTGCCTTGTTGCGCACCATACGGCCGAGAGGATTATCGGGCAGCGCCGATACCCAGGCGCATTTAAGCCCCAGCCTGGCGGCGGCCACCGCCACATTGAATTCACCGCCGCCTACCTGGATGTCGAGATTATTGGCCTGCTCAAGACGCTGAAAGTGGGGTGGGGAAAGACGGACCATGGCCTCGCCGAAGGTTACCAAATCGTATTTCTTTTGTTTCATAGCTGTTATGACCTCTCTGCCAGGAGGCGTTCCCCCTTAAACTTTTCCATTTACCGTCTCCTGTAAGTCAATATTATTCCTGCCCTTTCATAAAGGCCAATACCTCTCGCAGGCTAAACGTACCTTCCATTGGGCCCATGCGCGAGGTGGCCAGCGCGCCCATGGCGTTGGCCAAACGTGCAGTATCGTAGAGTGTCAGGTTATCAAGGTAGCCGCTGATAAACCCGGCATCGAAGCAGTCTCCCGCTCCGGTGGGGTCAACAGCCTTAACTTTAAAGCCGGGCACATCGATGGCGCCGTCCCCGGAAAATACGCGGCAGCCGCTTTCGCCCAGCTTGAGCACGACCACTTTCACGCCCATCTCTAAAAGCCGGAGGCAGGCTTTATCGCTGTCCGCTTCATGTACCAGCAGGCTGGCCTCCCCGCTGCTGGGCAGCACGATATCCGATAGCCTGACCACAGGGAGCAGGATGCCACGGCATTCCTCGGCCGAAAGCAGTTCCGGCCTGAGGTTGGGGTCGAGGCTGACACTGCCGCCGGCCCTCTTTACAGCCTGGGCCATAGCTATGCAGGTTTCGCGCATTAAGCGGCTGACTGCCAGCGAGCAGCCCATCAGATGCAGGTGGCGGAAAGATTCCGGCATAGCGTGCAGCCCGGGCAGGCGGCGGTAGCCTGTCTGAGGCTGTACCGGCAATATGGAAGATGAATTTGCGGCCTCCTTTTTTATCGTAGGCAACGAAAGCACAGCCGGTTGTTTTTCTTTTTACGGAAGCAATTAACTTGCTATCTATATGATCACGTTTAAACCTGTCGCGCAGGAGTTGTCCGAAGCTGTCCTGGCCGGTTGATCCGACGAAACCTGTGCGTTTGCCGATCCTGGCGGAGGCATCGGCAAAATTGGCCGGCGCGCCGCTGGGATAAGGCCCTTTAAATTCTCCCGTGACGTCAAGCGGTTGGCCGGTTGCGGGACGCATCAACTCCACTATCATCTCCCCCGCAGCCAGCACCTGTCCTTCTCCCCAAAAGGGCAATTTCCTGCGCCGTTTGAACTCGGCCTCGAGCATGGAGACGGTGCCGTATAAATTGAAAGCCCGGCAATATTTCAATATCTGTTGCGCGATGCGGCTGACCACGAACCCGTGGGGGTCAAAGCCGTCCCTTTTCACATTCGCATAAAGTCGCTGGCGGGCTGCCAGCACCGCACGGTCCATCCAGATATAACGCGCCCCGGTCTTGAGCAGCCAGCTTTGCCTCTCGGCTGAGAGTTCGCTGAATGATTTCCCCTTCTCATCGGGGTGGCGCCATTTTTCCCAGCGCCCGGAGCGGATGACTGCGTCCATCAGGGCTTCCCTGAAATGGGAAGAGCTATTAGCTGGTTCTTTCAACAATGCTGATTCCATTGATTCCAACTCAAAAAGGGCATCGCATTCAACCCCGGTAAACTCGGGGCCGACGTTGGCGCCGCCCATTTTGCTGGCCGGGTAGGCGGCAGGGTTTTCCACGTTATCGGTATAGTGTCCTTTGAGCACCATGCCGTAGCGGCTGGCGGTTTTGTAAAGCTCCGCTGCTACCTGCGGGCTGAACATGGTAGTATCCAGGTCAGTGCCCACCTTGCCGACGATAAAACATGGCCAGGCATCGGCCAACCCTTCTTCATACATCCTTTTGCGCAGTCCCGCGAGGAAAGTATTGAACACATCCTCGTTGGCCAACCCGCCGTGGACCTCCTCAGTTCCTACCTCGTAGGCGATAACGGGCAGCTCCCTTTTTATACGGTAAGCCTCGCAGCCTTTTATCAGCAGGACGGTCCTCTCAATGATGGTGTATATGTCGAGTCGCCCGGCCGGCCGGCAGTTCGCGGTCAACCGTGGGGTCGATGTGAAGCAGGTCGAAACCGGCTTCGATCGCAGATTCCAGCGACTTTTTAACAGCGGCCAGTGTACGCCGGTAAGGCCATTTTTCAGTCGTGTGCCTGTCCCTCAGCCAGGGCCCGGCATGGTCAACCCCCAGAAGCACGGGGCCTTTGAAGCCGGCTTTCTCAGCAGTTTGCCGCACTACTGTGGCGAAGCGTGCGTGTGTCCAGCCTGTGTAGCCGCCGTCCGGGTCAACCTGGTTCAGGGTTGCGGCGAAAAATATCGGGCAATCGGCTTCTTTGGCCGCCAGCAGGGCGGCCTCCACCACGGCCTGCGAGTTGGCCGAAACGGCCAGCAGTGTGCGCCAGGGCACCCCTCCCTGAGAGAAAGCCGGGAAAATGATCGCAGTATAGCCTCGCACAGGGTCAACCCGCTGCCCGCTGCTATACGCCTTAAACGGGAAACATCCGCTGCCATATCTGAAGATATCCTCTTGCATCAACTGGCAGGTATTATACATTATCGTCATCGGGTAATAATTCACAGCACAGGCTTGCCTTGGATCTCGCAGGGCCAGCTTGTCAGGCTGCCTTCCAGGAACTTGACGTCCTCGAACCCCTGTCCTTTAAGTATACAGGCGGACTGGTAGGCGCGGCTGCCCCGGCGGCACATGATGATGATCTCTTTGTCTTTGGGCAAGTTTTCCAGGTTCTTGGTCAGCACCGGTTGAGGTATCAGCTTCACCTGGGGCGCCGGGATACTGGTAGCTTCGTGTTCCCCGTGACCCCGGACGTCGAGCAGCACAAAATCCTCTTTCGAATCAAGCTTTTTTTTTAACCTGGCGGCACTGATGCTTGCAGTCCTTCCCTCCATCTTATTGCGCACCAGGTTGGCGGCGTGGTGCAATGCGTCGAGTGCGGTATTGAACGGAGGGGCATAGGCGAGGTCAAGGTCGGCCAGCATATCCACCGTCATGCCCATGGTTATAGCGGTGGCCAGCACGTCGATCCTTTTAACCACTTCGCCGGGGCCGATGCCCTGGCCGCCCAGGATGCGCCCGGTCTGCGCATCGGCAATCAACTTGATAATAATTTCCTTATTACCCGGGTAATACTCGGGTTTATCAGGGGCAGGCAGCAAAGCGGATACCACCTTAAAGCCGGCTTCCAGTGCCTGCTTCTCACCTATGCCGGTGCGCCCGACATTGAAGTCAAGTACCTTAACGCAGGCGGTGCTGACGATACCGTGGAATTTCTCTTGGCCGCCAGTTATATGTGAGGCTATGACATGCCCGTGCTTGTTGGCCGTGGAGCCCATGGGGACGAAGGCTTTTTGGCCGGTGACGAGATTGACGTTGGCCACACAGTCGCCCCCGGCGTAAATGTCAGGGTCGCTGGTCTGCATATATTCATTGACGATAATATCTCCAAACTGCCCTATTTCCAGCCCGGCATCTTTGGCCAACTTCGAATTGGGGCGCACCCCTATGGACAGTATAACAAGGTCGGCTTCAATCCTCTCCTTGTCCGTGACAGCGTGGCTGACTTTGCTCTCTGAACCCTCGAACCCCGTAATTTTCTGCCCCAGCTTGAGCACCACGCCCTTGTCCGTCATATGTTTGGCTACCATGTCCGAGATCTCATCATCCACCAGGGCGGCCAGGACACGTTCCAGTGCCTCCACCATGGTAACCGCAAACCCGCGTGCCACCAGCGCTTCGGCCATTTCAACACCGATGAGCCCGGCTCCCACAATGACAGCTTTTTTGGAAACAGATTTATCGATTAAAGCTATTATTTCGTCGGCATCCGGCACCCTCTTCAATACGTGTATGCCCTTTAAATCAATCCCTTTGAGTGTGGGTATCACGGGGTTGGCGCCGGTGGCGATTACCAGCCGGTCATAATCCAATGTGTAGCTCTTGCCTGCAGTGTCGGTAACACTGATTTTGTGTGAAGCGCGGTCGATGCTATCCACGCGGGTATTGATCAGGACGTCCACGTTGCTGAGCTTTTTGAAGCTGGCTACATCCCTCTGTATGAGGAAATTCCGTGGTTTTACCGACCCGGCTATAAAGTAGGGTAGCCCGCAGGCGGCATACGAAATCAGCGCTTCATCCTGTAACATGGTTATGCTGGCCCGGGGTCAAGCCGCCGCAACCTGGCGGCTGTCTTGGGTCCGCAGGCCCCGCCGCCGATGATGACTACCTTATCCATAGTTTCCATATAGTATCTCCCTTGATGCAGCAATAGTTATCAATCCGTATTATGATACCACATCACAAATAAGCTAAGCTCAGTTGTAAATTACACATTTTGATTTTAAATATTTAATTCCGTATAATTCTAAGCTGATCGCGAGTTAGCATAGTGCTTCTTCTTATCAGAGTCTTGTTGCACCACTTATAATATTTAAATTCCCTCATCAAGCTACAATAAGCGGATCATTGCTTGTCTACAAGGAGGTATCCTATCTTGCAAGATAAAGATGAAAAAACCGGCCTGGTTGATACGCAATGGCTGAATGAACACCTGTCAGATCAAGGCGTCAAAATCATAGATGCACGGCCTACCTCTTTTTACCTGGCCGGCCACATCAAGAACGCCATTAATTCTTCTTATGGACAATCGGATTATATGTCTCATGGCACCGACATATCCCGCGGTGGTGGCGTGGAACTGTTTTCCAACCCGGGGAAAACACTTCCTTATCAGGATTTACCGGCGAAGTCTCTGATTGAAGTATTCGGTAAGAAACTCGGCATACGGCGTGATGACCATGTCATAATCTACACCGACGGTGCGGACTCACTTGCTTCAAGGCTATTCTATACGCTTGACTCCATGGGCCATAAAAAAACCTCAATATTGGATGGTGGACTTGAACAGTGGCAGGCTGACGGTTATGAAACCACTGAGGAAATGACTCAAGTCAAACCGGTTGAATATGGAGCGGCGGAAATGGATCAGAACCTCTATGCTGATACCGGATGGGTACTAGCCCACATGGCAGATCCGCA
Organism: uncultured Chloroflexia bacterium; assembly: GCA_963752975.1. GTDB lineage: Bacteria > Chloroflexota > Dehalococcoidia > GIF9 > UBA5629 > CAIMUM01. Next base: position 138,311 of record CAVWAG010000006.1, on the reverse strand, counting down.
AGTTAAGCTCATAGGCGGACTCAATTACTCGCGATTTTACGGCCCGGATGTTCCGCAGCCCAGAGAAGGCCATATTCCTGGCACCATTGGTATCCCCTTTTCTTACCATTTCGAGACGTGACGGCACCTGGAAATCGGCGGATTCAATCAGGAAAATGTATGCCAACTTTGGTGTTAAGCCTGAACATACCGTTATTTCTTACTGCAATCATAATATGCATGCCGCTGTTAACTACTTTGCCCTTCGTTGCATCTGCCGGATTCCCTGATGTCAGGATGTACATGGAATCGGCCGTAGGTTGGTGCATGGACCCACGGGATTTGCCACTCGTGACTTATGGCGACCATAAAATTCTGAAAGAGACAAAATGGGTTTTTTACTGGGGGGTCCAGGCGCCTCCCATTATGAATGAAACAAAGATCCGGATCGTGGACGTGAGGCCTGTGGAAGCCTATAACGAAGGGCACATTCCTTTTTCTTTCAACCTGCCGATTGAAAACTTTACTATCAGAAGAATGTGCCATACAGCCGGTGGATAAAATCGAAGCCCTTTTGGGCGCAAGCGGTATATCACGGGACTGTAGCGTCGTAGTATATGACGAGGGCGATGGCCATGATGCTGCAACTCTTTTCTGGATACTGGAATATCTGGGGCAAAGTGAAGCTGGCGTGCTCAATGGCGGATTCGCGGCCTGGAAGCAGCGTAAATTCATGGTCAACAGCGAACCAGCGATAATTGATGATAAGCAAATCCGACTGGACATTCGATATATCAACCAGGCCGGCCAATATAAATCGGAACGCCGCGAGGAAAAAGTTGGCGCTGCCGGAATGGGTAAACCAGCATTCCACAGATCCGGATAAGACTTTCCTTGTTTCCGGCGAAGACGAGGATAGTCCTGGTTCGGTGCATATCCCATGGATTAAAAACCTGGCTGAAAATAAGCTGGATAGCGCCATCAATCTCTTCAGTCTTTATCACAAGGCTGGAGTGACTCCAATGGAAGAAATTATATGTTGTTCAGAATCAATAAAAGACTCGGCTCATGCCTATCTTAGTTCTGCGCCTGCTTGGCTATCCCAGAGTTAGAGTTGGCATGGCCGACTGATATCTTTATTTTGGCAATAGCTCTTTTAGGCTGCTAGGAGGTTATTTGATATGCCTGAAATTGATCTCTCGAATATAATACCGGCGAAAGTAGTGGATACCAGGGGCAGTGCCTGCCCTGGCCCGTTGTTAGAAGCAAAAAAGCTATGGGGGTGGTCCGTCCTGGAGAAACGATAGAGTTATGGGTATCTGATCCGGAGAGCAAAGAGAACATAGTGATCTGGGCCCAAAAAGTTGGACACAACTACTTGGGCCTTGTCTCCACCGATGGCTACGACCGTATGTTCGTTACTAGAAAGTGATGTCTGGAGCCTAAGGGAGTGAGTGAGGGGGTTAAAGCTGATTACATATATAGCTATCCACCTTTTTAGACTAAGGGTACGGATGGTTATTATATTATCTGATTAATTGCCCGCAAAACCACCTGAGGCTATACTTTTATTAAACAGGCTGATTAAAGACGATGAAAAACGGTTATATATTAGTAGCCTTAGCTGTCCTGGCGCTGGCAGGGTGTTCGGGATTTCAGCTTGATAGACTGCTGCCGAAGACGACTGCCGTAGCCAGGCCTGACGTAGTAATATTCAAGGCGGAGCCGTCCAGAGTTGAGAGCGGTTCGGTTACAAGATTGCGCTGGGACGTGAACGGTGCAGAGACTATTACCATAGACCATGGGATAGGCAGGGTCGGAGGGTTGGGCAACATACAGATAACGCCATCTGAAATAACAGCCTATAATCTAACTGCGGTCAATGGCGGCGGAACCGTGGTAAGTTCGGTAATAATAAACGTGGTGCCGATGGTAGTGAAGCCGGCCAGCCTGCCCGCCGCGCCGCCTGCTTCATCTTCAATGACACCATCTAACGTCCCCGCCGGCTTACTGCCCAAGTTGAACGATAACGAAGAATACGTCTTCTACAAGGGCGCTGTCATGGTGGGTGCGTGTAACCAGTATATCGTACTGCGCAACAACCCCTCTGCAAAGAATCCTTCGTGGGAGGAACTGAAGGCCTTCCTCAAGGCGGACCAGACCGATCGGCTGGCTTATATTGCCGGAAAATTTACCTGCGGCGATTTTGCCGAGGTACTGCACAATAACGCAGAAGCTGCCGGTATCAGGTCAGCCATCGTTGCGGTGGAGCTAAAACCGGCCGGTCTGTCTGAAGGGGTCATCTACCACTCGCTTGACGCTTTTGAAACCACCGACCATGGCCTGATGTATATCGATGACACCTCGTCATCGCAGGGCTATTACGCTGATAAAGAGGTCAATGTGGTTGTGGGTGATGATTATAACGCGGTGTCGATATTTGCGCAGGCGGGGCAGATACTGACCTGGCCGAGCATGGGTAAAATTATGGCCATTGATGTTTTCCAGTGGTAATAGAATAAAAAACCTGCCCCGCAAGACTCTTAGCCGCCCGCCGTGCGATAATATCCATATCTTAATTGCAAGGAGTACCGCCTGATGAGCAGATTTGTCGATACGATTAGAGGGCCTTAACAAGTCCAACCTGCCTGCCATGGGCTTTCGCAGGTCTGAGGCCGATGACACGCCTATTTCCATGCTGGTGGCCGTTGAGCTTACCGGCAAACCCGAGGATGAATTGAAGGAGGTTGCCACCACCGGCGCCGCTGCCGGTATACTTGATCCCGCCGGACTGACTCCCGCCGCGCTGGTCAGGTACCTGAAGAACAAGGTTGATATGCCGGTTGGCCTGGTATTGGGAGGTGGGAAGACGGGCACTGGCGCCAAGCCGGAAGGCAGTGATATCGATTTCATCGTGTTCGATATGAATCTGCCGGTCAAGTCGCTGGCAGGCAACGAATCGGGGTCCGTGGGAAGGATACTCAGGTTAGATACCGGCATAGAGCCAGGCCTGCTAAGGTCGGTGCATGGGCTGCAACCGGGCATCGAAGCCGTGATGATAGATATCCGTGTACCGTCACTGACTATCGAGACGCTGATGCATTGCCGCAAGGCGGCCGATTTCACCGGACAGCCCATTATTGCTCTTACTATATCTAAACTCACTGCGGCTGAACTGGCGGCACTTCGCGATGCCGGCGTCAAATGCCTGGTCCTGCCTGCAGGATCCACTGCAGCGGAGATAGGTTCGCTCATTGATGATATCCGTGCCCTGCCCAAATCTGAAAAAAAGAAAGATAAAAAGGGCATTGCCATTGTGCCCAGGATGGGGCTTGCGCCGGCGCCTAAGGAGGATGAAGACGGCGACGGGGATGACAATGATGACGACTAATTGAGAGTCTTCCCAACAGTGCTGCACTTGAGAGTGTGAATCAATATGACACAGAATCTCTGGCTGTTCCTGCTCTCGGCGGCTGGCATTTCGCTCTCCGGAGTGATGCTGCCCGGGCCGCTCACGGCCGCTACCATTGCCAAAGGATATAACGACAGGAACGCCGGGGCCATAATCGGCATCGGGCATGGTATCGTCGAGATACCCATAATCGCGCTGATTTATTTCGGATTTGCTGCTTACCTTGCCGACCCTGTGGTGAAAATGGTCACCGGTCTGGCCGGCGGCCTCATGCTGGTAGTCATGGGGCTGCTGATATTCTTTACCTTCAGGAAACCAGTTGAGGGAGTATCGGTTATGCCTTATAGCCCACTGGTGACTGGCATGGTGATGACCGGCGGCAACCCCTATATTTTCCTCTGGTGGGCTACCATCGGGGTGGCCTTGATATCCGGTGCGGTCACCTTCGGCATTTACGGCCTGGTGCTTTTCACCATCGTCCACCTCGCCTGTGATATCGCCTGGGACCAGGTGGTTTCAATGACGGTTTTCCGCACACGGCACCTGTGGACGCCGAAAGTGCAAAAGATAGTCTTTAGTATCTGCGCGGCGGTGCTGATAGGGTTCGGGGTACTTTTCGGGGTGTCGGTCTTTGTTTAAGCGGAAATAGCCTATGCGTTATAATGATATGCATCGGAAGCCGGTTCCAGGTGCCTTATGATGCCGAATTACGAGAGAATCAGTCCCACTGCTATACTGGTGGCCGCCATACGGGCCAAATATACTGATCTGCCGTATACCAGAGATATCTATGCGGCAGTGAAGCGCATGGTCAAGACTGACTCGTACGGCAGGTTGACATCACATATAGGCAGGTACGGCAGGTTTTTCCCGCGCAGCACTTCACGGATCGTGTTTCTTGAAGCGCGGTATCTGTCGGTCAACAGGGTGCTGAAGGATGTTGGCGGGGATTGGGCCATTGTGGAGGTCGCCTCAGGCCTTTCACCCAGGGGACTGGAATGGTCGAAGGATTGCCGGCTTTATATCGAGACTGATTTGCCCGACATGCTGCGCATAAAAAGGAGGGTCCTGGATGAGCTCCTGGAGCAAAGCGGCGGTTTTCCGGACGGGCAGCATAAACTGTACCCTTTGAACGCGATGAACTATGCGGAGTGGGATGGGCTCGGCAAGGAGTTTTTCGGGGGTGAGAAAATGAATATCGCCGTGGCGCACGAGGGGCTGGCCAGCTATTTATCGCAGTCGGAAAAAGATGTCCTAAGGGACAACATACACAAGTTCCTGCAAACCTTTGCCTCGAAGGGGATGTGGATAACCCCTGATTTCTACACATACGGGAACATGCAGAAAACCTGGGTCTTAGATATTATCAATAGCCGCATCGAGACCAGGACAGGCCGAAAGTACCACCACTTCGCCACGGATGAACAGGTGAAAGCCTACCTGCAGCAGGGCGGTTTTGATGTCTCGTGTTACAGCAGCAGTATGATATTCAGCCAGCTCAGCTGCCTCAAAAGGCTGGACCTTGATAAGGACAGGATATTTAAAATAGTCAGTACATTCAAGACCTGGCTTGCCCGGCCCGCGTGACCTGCACCCTGCACTCAACCATCATCCGATATCTGCTGTCAGTGCTGCTTTACGTCGTTGGCGATGCAATACCGCCCGGAATCAGGATGGCAGAGGATGTTTGGATGAAGCGGGATAACAAACTTCCCGCGAAGTGGTAGAATCTGCGTGAATTAAATCGAAAAAACGGGGCGGACAACGCGGCAACAGGAGCGGTAAGAGATGGCCAGTAATAACGGTAAATCTAAGGCCAAAGGGACAGTACAGAGGCCCGGGAAAGGGCCGCAGGCACCGCTGATAGAAAAGATTGCACAGTGGATAGTGATTTACCGTTTGCCGCTGGCAGCGGCCATGCTGGCGGTAGCGATGGTGCTGGGCTTTATCGGCAACATATCATACCTGGCGGCCCAGGGAGAACCTGCCTCGCTATGGGATATATCGTACTATACGCTGCGGCTGGTGAACCCGGCTGCGGCACCTGTACAGGGGCCTGTCAATATCCAGATCCAAATAGCACGGCTGCTTGCCGCATTGGCCGGTTTTTACATTGCCATTGAAGCCCTTTTGAGCATTTTCCGTGACCAGGTGCAATCGCTGCGCATCAGAGGGATGCGGGATCATACGTTGATTTGCGGACTGGGACGGAAGGGCCTGCTGCTGGCCGATGCCTACAGGATGAAAGGGGAGCATGTGGTTGTGATTGAGAGGGATGGGGAGAATCCCTCGATCGGGCACTGCATTGATAGGGGGATTGTGGTGTTAAAGGGAAATGCCGCCGACCCGCAATTCTTGCACAAGGCGCGCGTGCTCCGGGCGCGGCGCCTGGTATCTGTCTGCGGCAGCGATGGGACCAACGCGGAAGTTGTGCTGCAGGCCCGCCAGATTGTTTCGGGCAGGGTGGGGAGGGCGCTTGCCTGCGTGGCACATATTACGGACCGGCAGCTCTGGGCGATGCTGAGGGACATTGAACTGCGCATGGTGGCGCCCGATGTCTTCAGGCTGACCTTCTTTAATATCTACGAATCCGGGGCGCGGGCGATGCTGTACGAGTATCCCTTTTTTGACCCGATAGCAGGCAACGCAGTATCCACACACATTTTGTAGTAGGCCTGGGCCGGCTGGGGACAGCCCTCGTGGTCAACTCGGCCAGGCGCTGGCGGGATAGCGGCGCTGGCGATGGCCGCAGGCTGCGGGTGAGCGTGGTGGATGCAACTGCCGGAAAAAAGCTGGAGTCGCTGCGCCTGGGCTACCCGCGGATGGAGGATGCGTGTGAATTAAGGCCAGTGGATGTGGATGTAAACTCACCGGAATTCGAAAAAGGGGAATTCCTGTTCAGCCCGGATGGGAGCTGCGGGGCCGATGCCGTCTACATATGCCTGGGCGATGAATCCGCGGCGCTAACCGCCGCGTTGCAGCTGAATCGGAGGCTGAAGGCACTGAAAATCCCCGTAATTGTACGCATGCAGACTGCCGGGGGCCTCTCCATGCTGCTGCGGGATAACCCTGATGGTGAAGCAGGTAATGGCAACCTGCATGCCTTCCCACTGCTGGAAATGACCTGCACGCCCGAATCCATATGGGGTGGAAGTGCCAATGAAATGCTGGCGCGGGCTATTCATGAAGAGTATATCCGCAACGCTGTCCGGAGGGGTGAGACGCCCCAAACGAACCAGTCCATGGTACCCTGGAATAAGCTGCCGGCAAGCCTGCAGGAGTCCAGCGGGAACCAGGCGGAGTATATAACCGCTAAGCTCCGCCAGTTCAATTATGATTTTGATATGACAAATGATTGGGAGATCACCCCACTCCAGTTTACATCTCAGGAGGTTGAGGGTATGGCAAGGCTGGAGCACTCACGTTTTGTTGAGGAGCGGCTGCGCGAGGGCTGGAAGCTTGGGCCCGTGAAGGATGCGGGCAGTAAGATCAGTCCCACGCTCATACCGTGGGAAGACCTTTCGGAAATGGAGAAAGACAAGGACCGGGAACTGGTCAGGGGCATACCGGCCTTCCTCGCCGTGGCCGGGTACTCGCTCCGTCGCTCGGGCAGTCCCGCCGTAACCGATTTTACCGGCGATGGCCCGGGTTAGTCTCACGCAGGCAGGGGTCCGATGGCTGGTCAATCCACACTACTGGACGCTGGAGACCTTTATGCTGTTGAACCGGGCGGACGCCGGGGCTTCATAGGGGCGAACCGCGAAGCCGATCCAGCCTTCACTGAATGTGGGATCGGATAAGCCGGCCACACGAGAGCCATTGACATAAAATACGATATCGGACCCCTTGCAGACAACCTTGAGCAGGTTGGTGGCGCCCGCTTTCTTAACAGCCGGGGAAGGCGTTCTTTTCACCAGCGGTGAGAAAATGCCGTCTACGCGCTTTTCGATGAAATAGGCATTGTCACCCGATAGCATGAAACAGTAATAATTATTGATGTCTTTCATGCGGAAAACCACACCGTACAGGCTGGCATCTGGCCCGCTTGCAAGCCTGGCCTCGGTTTCCATTACCATGTCGGAGAAGTGGCCTGCGCTCTGGTTTGCCGATATCGCGTTGATGTTGGGCTTTTTGCCTTGCAGACTGAATTCTCCGTTTTCATAATTGCTGAACTGGGTATCGCTGGAAAAGCGCGGCCAGCCGCTGACCATACTACTGAAGTCGTCCATGTATAATACACCGGCGGGTAAGGTTTTGTCTGGTGTGACAGTTGATGCCGTAGGTGATGTTTCGGGGGCCTGTGGGGCTTGGGTGGTGAAAGGTGCCTTGGGCAGCGTGCCCTGGTGCCTGAAGACGCCGCTGAAGAAAAGTGCTCCGAGTATGCCGGCTGCTACCACTACGCAGCCAAGGGTAACCAGTGCGGGGACCAAAATCCCCTTTTTTTTCCTGGGTACCGGCGCGGTCAAAACGGCCTGTGGCTGCTGCGCCTGGCCCGTCAGCAGCAGCTGAACGGTATCGCCGAGCTTTTGCAGGTGCTTCTCGAGAGGAGGGGTCATAGCGTCCAGCCAGTGCGATGAGCTGACGAAGTACTCCATCGATTTAGAGGGCGTGACATTTTCAATGCGGAACGGCAGGATGGGTATGCCCTTGTTGACGGCCCTTTCCACCTCCCTGATGACCTGGGGCGAGTTGTTGGAATTTGCAGAGAATACCAGCACCATCAGCCGACTCTGGTTCAGGCCATCAATGAGGGACTCCGCATATGCTTGCCCAGGCATCACGTCACGGGGTGCTATCCAGCATCTTACGTTGCGCCCTTCGAGTGTGAAACACACGGCGTCGGCTATGCTCTTGTCCTTGCTGGAATAGCTGATAAAAACGTCATGCGCCATATCTTTTGGTACCTGCTTTAGTGTGGCCAAAAATCTGAAGAGCAGCAGTTTGGTATTTCGGCCGCAACAACATAGTCCTGCACCGGATACTATTATACCGTCTGCGGTCAAATTGTCTATGAAATCTGAAGTGGCATAGCTGGCCGGTTCAGCAGCTCTGCTGGATAGACTGGAAATACTTGCCCTCGGTCTTAATGGAGGGCGCGATCACCAATTTAACTTTCTGGAATTCTTTAATATTTAGTGCCCCACAGACGCCCATGGCATTGCGCAGGGCGCCAACGTAATTTTCCGTTCCATCGGTAACATGGCTCGGGCCGAAAAGGATTTTCTCCAGGTTGCCCTTAATGCCCGTCTGTATGCGTGTGCCCCGCGGCAGGGTGGCTGACGGCTGGGACATTCCCCAGTGGTAGCCCTTGCCCGGGGCTTCCCCGGCGCGGGTCAGGATAGAGCCGAAGACCACCGCGTCGGCGCCTGAAACGAAGGCCTTGCACATATCACTGCCGATGCGTATGCCACCATCGGTGATGATGGAAACGTACCTGCCTGTCTCCTTGAAGTAAACGTCGCGCGCGGCAGCGCAGTCGATGGTGGCAGTCACCTGCGGCACGCCCACGCCCAGCACCTCGCGCGTTGTGCATGCCGCTCCCGGGCCGATGCCCACCAGCAGACCGTCAATGCCGGTCCTCATCAGTTCGAGCGCCGCGCCGTAGGTCACCGCGTTGCCTACCATGACAGGGATGCGCAACTGCTTGCATAGGTCGGCGAAGCTGAGGCCGCGGTAGCTTTTGGAGACGTGCCGCGCGGTCGTTACCGTAGTCTGCACGATAATGATATCAGCGCCAGCCTGCTCAGCAAGGGGGGCCAGCTTCTTGGTTGTGGCGGGTATCATGGATACGGCACAGATGCCGCCTGCTTTCTTGATCTTTTCGATGCGTTGGGCGATGAGTGAGTCTTTGATGGGTTCGCTGTAGATTTTTTGCATGAGGGCGGTAACTTCGCCCTGTGGCGCGTTGATTATCTCGTCTAATATGGCGCGCGGGTTTTCGTACCTTACCTGGACGCCGTCCAAATTGAGGATGGGGAGCCCGCCGGCCTTACTGAAGAGGATAGCGAAATCCGGGTCTACCACCGCGTCCATGGCCGCCGCCACTATGGGTATGGGGAAGGTAATATCGCGGACCTTGAATTCAATGTTGGTCTGGTCGGGATTGACCGTGACGTCCCCAGGCACGATCGCTACTTCATCGAATCCGTAAGCTCTTTCGAGTTCCTTGAATTTAGGTATAGACATATCAGGCTCCGGGGGTGATTAGCGGAAACTATATCAAAATTGGTTGTTTCAAGTCAAGCTAAAGGTGATATCAAGATTTATGGGTTGGGGCACTGGTTCGATTATGCACCCGGCACGCGGTTGAACGACAGGTGTTCAGGCTGGTTCTCACTGGCCAACCGGCCAGGTAAAACCTATGCCGCAGTACGGCGTGCAATCCCTCATAATGGAGGGCGTTTCATGCGAAATCAGCCTGTAAACTTAAGGTATTGAAAAAGTCGAGGGCGGAATCAGCAGAAACTGATTTCGCAAGCTAATAAAATCAGGAGGTTTCAAATGTCCGACAATGAAATGGAGAGCAAAATGGCACAGAAGAGCAATTCTGACAGTCAGGGGTCAAGCTGCTGTGACCGGAGAGAACGCCGCCGGGAATTGAAAAGAGAACTTAGGGAATTAAGGTACAGGGAACCGTGGCACGGGCTGATAGCTGGTTTGATATTGTTACTGGTGGGGTGTCTTTTCCTTGCAGCCAATCTCTTCAATCTTGACTTTGGCCGCTGGTGGCCCCTGATTCCCATGGCAATTGGTGTTGCCATCCTGACCCGGGCTTTTTACAGGACGGATTAGGTAAAACGAGCAACGCCGGTCGATAGCGCAGCGCTCGCTGCGCTATCGACCGGCGGCAATAGGTTATAATGGTTGCGCGTATGGATAAGACGGAAAAGGATTTGCGGAGGGAACGTAAAGAGTTGCGTCGCCGGAGAAGACGGAACGACCCCGGGCGTTATCTTTTTATCGGGCTGCTGCTGATATTGGCCGCAGTCCTCTATTTCTGTTACGAGATGCACTGGATTAACGGCAATAATTGGCTTGCGGCTTTTATCATCGGCCTGGGCTTTATATTAATGGTCACGACGTTGATCAATGGTCTTAATTCATCACATCACCCTTATATTCCCCTCAGGCTGATCGGAGGGAGTGTAGTCCTGTGTTACGGCGTGGCATTGCTACTGGGGCTAAGCAACTGGTGGCCGCTGGCTCTGGTCGTAGTCGGCGCGGCCCTTATCTTCACGTTCTTTTTTCTGCAGCGTGAAGTCAGACAGCGCAGGATCGCCCAGGAAACCCTGCACGAAAGCGAGGTCAAGTATGGGCATATTATCGATAATGCCAATAGTGTAATTATGGAGGTTGACCCAAAGGGTAATATTACTTTCGTCAATAAATTCGCGCGCGATTTTTTCGGCTATGAGGCGGCAGGAAATCGTTGGCCACAATATGATCGGTACTATCGTGCCGCAGACGGACTCTGCCGGCAAAGAGCAGCAGACGATGATTGAGGATATTGTGGTGCACCCGGAGAACTACCTGCATATCGAGACAGAGAACATTCTTCGAGATGGCGGTAAAGTCTGGATTATATGGACGTATAAACCCATTTTCGATGAGGATGATAACCTGAAAGAAATATTGTGTATCGGCATTGACAGAACCGAACAAAAGAAAGCTGAGGACCTGGCGGCCCGGCAATTGCAGGAAAAGACAGCGATGGAAGAGCGTTCCCGCCTTGCCCGGGACTTGCACGATGCCGTAAGCCAGACCCTGTTTTCGGCCAGCCTGATCGCCGATGTATTGCCGCGTATGTGGGAGAAAAATAAAGAGGAGGGATTGAAAAGGCTTGAAGAGGTGCGTCAGCTTACCCGCGGTTCCCTGGCGGAGATGCGTACACTGCTTTTCGAATTGCGCCCGGCAGCCCTGGCGGATGCCGAACTTGGTGATCTGCTGCGCCAGCTTGGCGAGGCGGTGAACGGCAGGGCGCGCCTGCCTGTGTTAGTAGAAGTTGAGGGAATATGTGAAATTCCAGTCGATGTTAAGATCGCGCTCTACCGGATCGCACAGGAGGCGCTGAACAACGTGGCAAAGCATTCCGGGGCCAGTCGCTGGCAGGTGACCCTTCAGTGCGAGTCCCAAGGGGTCACACTGCACATTATCGACAATGGCCATGGCTTCGATGTATCACGGACGGCGTCCGGAGGATTCGGCTTGGGCAATATGAGCGAAAGGGCGAACCAAATAGGCGCTTCGCTGAAGATTGAGAGCAAGATAAATGAAGGCACGGAGATAACCGTTGTCTGGAGCGAACATGCCGGGGAGATGAAGAAATGACGATACCTCAACCGATACGAATATTACTGGCCGACGACCATACGGTGGTACGCAGCGGGCTGAGCGCCGTGCTGGCCATGCAGGATGATTTCAAGATAGTTGGTGAGGCAGGTGATGGAGAAGAGGCGCTGCGCCTCTGTGAAAGCCTGCATCCCGACGTGGTTTTGATGGACCTGCTGATGCCGAAGCTGAACGGTGTAGCGGCGACGAAGGCGATAAAAGAACGCTGGCCGCAAATCCAGGTAATCGCCCTGACCAGCTTTAAGGAAAAGGAATATGTGGAAGGGGCTCTGAAAGCCGGCGCCAATGGTTATCTGCTGAAGAATGTCTCGGCAAATGAGCTGGTTAATGCGGTACGCCGGGCGGTTGCGGGACAGCCGAGCCTGTCGCCGGAGGCGGCTCAGGTGCTGATTCAAAAGGTAAATGAACCCGCAAGGCCGGGCCTGGATATGACCGGGCGGGAGAAGGAGATACTGGCCTTAATGGTTGAAGGTCTTTCCAATAATAAGATTGCCGAACGCCTGACTATCAACCAATCGACAGTCAAATTTCACGTGAGCAATATCCTCGCCAAGCTTGGCGTGACCAGCCGGACCGAAGCGGTGGCCCTGGCTGTGAAAGGCCGCCTGGTGGAGTGACGGTGGAACCGGCAAGTTATATTCCTGCTTGACTGGTTGGAATATTAGCCAAACCCTGCTGGGAATAATAATATCCGTTCGGAAAACTGCTCGACGGTACAGGAGAACTTCAGAAATGAGTACTTATGAATTTAAACAACGTGACTTCGAGCACCCCTCCAGACTGTTTGTATTGGAAGATGTATTGAAAGGCCTTATTGGAGGGCCGTTGCTATATTGTCCCTATTACAATTCCTTCGATTTGAAAGGAAACGAAAAGATTCTCGATTTTGGTTGTGGCGGTGGAAACGGTTCAAAATGTCTTGCCAATCTTCTTAACAAGGGCGGTCATTTAATGTGCATTGATGCATCACCCTACTGGATACGAAAAGCCAAAAAGCGGTTACAGAAATTTGCCAATGTCGAGTGCAAAGCCGGTGATATAAGAGAATTGAATTTAACTGACTTTTCGTTCGATGGCATAACTATTTTTCATGTTATTCACGACATATCTCCAGTTATACGAAAGCAAATCATGAATGTATTAACGCTGAAACTCAAGAGAGATGGGGAGCTCTTTATCCGGGAAAGAATTGAGAAATCTCATGGTATGCCCGTGAGTGAAATAAGGGACCTTTTGTCTGCAGTGGGCTTAAAGGAGATTGAATATAAGGTGACCAGATCAGAATACATGGGGAAATACCGGAAAGTTAGTTGATGCAACCATTGTAAGAAAATAATTATATATTAGACTAATTTACGGCGGAGAGATCGTTGTTAATGTCGCGTTCACGTCCTGTTAACAGCCAGTTCATGTGAGAATGCTAAAATGATTTCAATAAATTGTATATTTGTAACCAGTATCGAAGAAAACAATTTTCCAGGCGCCAACAAAGGAACTTTGGGTACTATCAATACGGCTGCAAGGTGTGCAACCTGTCACTAACCAATCATAAGCGTACCAAGTAGATACCTATTATTTCTCCTGTAAAGGAACGAAGAATCGACCTCTTCGTTCCTTTTTTATCCGATGAAATCACACCTGACTCACAATTGCTCTTCGCGCGAAACATTGAATTTAATAAATTCATTTTTCCCCTATCCCTTTGTTAGCTGTATATTGCATACGAAGAACTAAACTACTGTTAATGTTGCCTTCATGCGCTGTTAATGGCCAGTTCATGTGAGAATGCTAAACTGGTTTTAAGAGTGAAGTCAACTACAGGAGGTTTAGAATGTATAAGAAAGTATCGTTATTGGCCTGTGGCATATTGGCTGTCGTTGGGCTTGCTGCCGGAACGATGGCTCCGGTCAATGCCGCAGATATTCAAACAGCAGACACAACGCAATTAACGCAGCCATCCGGGCCAGGCCAGGCCAATATGGAGCAAGTTATTGCCAGGGCGGCAGCCATATTGGGCGTCTCCGAGAGCGATTTGTCCACCGCATTTCATCAGGCGGGGGGTGGCTGGCCCGGAGGTACTCCTCAGCCGCCGTTGAACAATCCCTATAGACAGCAGCCTCCACAGGATCAGTCGCCGCCGTACGGTTCTTCCGATATGATGAAAAGCATCTATAGTAAAATTGCCGCAACATTGAATCTGAGCGCCGATAATGTGGCCGCCGCTTTCGAGCAAGCACAGAGCGAGTTGGAGCAGTAACCTCATCGGCGTCGGCCGCTTACCGGCCGAGGGGAGATTGGATAATGCACGCCATTTACTATCATGCTCGATGCGCAAGATGTGCTAAGGTGAAGATCCCGGCAGCGACGGCGAGTTTAATGAGAAGGAGGCTATGATGAGCAACGCTCTGGCTATAATCCTGGCAGGTGGAAAGGGTGAACGAATGGGGCAACTTTGTCTTACAAGGCCAAAGCCAACCCTGCCGGTTGCCGGTGATCTAAAGGTAATAGATTTCTGTTTGAATAATTGCCTCAATTCAGGTATTAGACAAATAGCGATCATCACGGGCTATCAGGGCGACCAGATTGCACATTATGCCGAAACATGGGCGGAGATTAATAACGGGCACTCCCATATCCATTTGTTGCCACCCAAGAATGGTTTGTACGAGGGCACAGCAGACGCCATATGGCAAAACGCCGCCTTTGTGGAAAAAAATGGATTTGAGTGGATCATAATTTTAGCAGCAGATCACATATATAAGATGGATTACGGCAAGTTTATACAGGCGCACTGTTCTTCAGGAGCCGACATGACGATCGCGGTTGCCAGTGTACCGATGAGCGAGGCTTCCAGATATGGCGTCGTGACCACGAATACAGACGGTAGAATAATCGAGTTCCAGGAAAAGCCGCCAGTGCCTGCCGGTAACCTGGCCAGTATGGGCATCTACATTTTCAACAGAAAAGCGCTGCTTGACTGCCTGACCCGTGACGCTGGATCGCTATTCTCGGCACACGACTTCGGTTACTCGGTGATACCCCAGATGGTGGCGAACAAGAAGGTATTTGCGTACAGATTTAACGGGTATTGGCGCGACATAGGTACAGTCGAGTCTTACTATCAAACCAACACGGAATTAATCGATGAATTGTCGTTGTTTCATACAGGCAAGAGATGGCCCGCTTTGGGCCACGCTCTTGAATTGCAATCTTCCCAGGGGAACATTGTGCATAGCCTCATAAGTCCGGGCTGCGTGGTCAAAGGCAGGGTAGAGAACTCCATTTTATCGGCCGGTGTAACGATAAATGAACATGCAGTTGTAAGGGACTCCATAATCATGACTGGGTCCTCCGTAGGTGAATACAGCCATGTTGATAGGAGCATAGTCAGCGAAGATGTCTCAATTGGCAGATTTTGCTACGTAGGCATCAAGCGTAAACCTGCCGATGGGCAGTCCAACATTACAATTATTGGTCCGAGTTACTCAATACCTTCCCACACGCCTATTGACAGCGGCAGCCACTTGTCATGCGATCGAGATTTGGCTGTTTCTGTTACCGAAACAGGCGAAGTTGGTTGCCTGGTAGCAAGCTAAGCATCGAATTAATTAAAGTAACTCCAAACGGAAGAGACAGGGCAAAACAATAAAGAATTATACAGGATTAAAAGAGGTATTTAAATATGGCTACGAAACAGGACTCAAAACAAAAACAGGAAGCAAAAGGTTTCTTACACAAAGTGCCCGACGATCACATGTTCTATTGCAAGGATGGGTGGGTACTGAAGGATATGAAAGATCTGGCAAGAGCTCTGGCGAGTATGGATGACGAGACCTTTATCTATCATTCAAATACAGGAAAGAACGACTTTAGCAACTGGCTGACAAATGTAATTGGAGACAAAAAGCTGGCAAAGGACCTAAAAAATATACTGGACCGAAATCAGGCAGCCGGAATCGTGGCCAACAGAATTGCCGTTCTATCGAAAATGTCAAATTGAATCTGGAAGGAAAAATTTAAAACTGGCTGATATCGCCAGGGTGGCCAGCTATCATCCGGAACGATTGCCAACATATAGAGAATGGGCTCATCGGCGGGGATGATTACCGGTTGGGCCAGGTATTTAAACCAGGTGGTTAGGATTACTAATCCAATGGTTACAAGATAACCCCACCAATTAATAGACGTCCCTTTTGCCTGGCTTTCCAATTCTGCTCATCGTCTCTCTTATAACCCTTAACGTTAGTCTCGAACCATAACTATTCTCAAACTGACCTCACGTTAACAGAAATTAAAATAGTTCTTGCTACAGATATTTAAAATTATAGTAAAGATTTTACACATTAAATCTTGGCCTCAACAATCGAGTTTCAGGGATTCAATTCAAGACATTAAAACGGGCCATTATTCAGCGTGATACAGTCAGGGACTTCAATTCTTTATAGTCGGGGTCACGGAATATAAGCGTTGCAGTATCCTGTGACACGGTAACGTCCATAAAGGCACGCTGGTTTGCCATATACCAGATGCTGGCCGGCGAAATATACGACCTCTCGGGATCGGGTAAGCCGCCGAAGGCGCCGCATACAACGTAAGTGATGTTGTTTTTCTGTAACAGCTCAAGCATGTGGTTATGTCCGGAGAAAACGAGATTGACATGATATTTTTCGAACAACGGCACCAGCTTGTCGATCATATCCTTGTCATCGTACCATGGCCACAATTCCCAGTAACCCCCGGAGCAATAGTAATAGCAATGACTCATCACGATACGCCAGTCTCCGGATGGGATGGTTGAAAGCTGCTGTTCCAGCCAGGCCGCCTGTTCCGGTGTATAGCTGTCAGTACCCCATTCCAGATCGAGCAGCAGAAAATGGACATTGTCCACATCGATGCGCTGCCAGAGCCGCGAGCCTGTCTGGAGCTCCATTGGCTGGGGGTACATATAATCCTGATATAAATTTACACCTCCGAAGAGCGTATCATGGTTACCTACAACACACCGCGCCGGTATCGTTGAGGTGGTTGCCGAGAGCGCCTGTATAGCTTCCTGCCAATGCGCATCGCTAAAGCCATGCTCAACCAGATCACCGACGAAGAAGAACATCTGGTAGTTATGAGCGGGGTCGGCGATCTGCCGCAGCATCTGGCGTGTCAGGTCGTTACGTGCAGTGTCGGCGCCGAAATGAGAATCGGCTACCCATCGCAAAGTGAAGTGGCTGGCCTTTTCCCGGCATAGTAACAAATTGGACAGGTTTAGCATCATTCAGGCTATACCAGTATCCGGTGGCAGGCTGGAGGTCGCGCAGCATGAAAGCATGCTGCTGAGAGGGTTTATCCTCTTTTACGATATAGTTGATCTGGCTGTCTCCCCACTTCAGCGTATTTTGCGTGGGATTGAGGGTCCAGAATGTCACGGCCAGATTGGGGATGCCGTTTTTGCCCGTGCCGTCCGCCATGAGCAGTTGCACTGCCTTATCACCCACACGCTGCGATGCTTGCGGCACCAGCCATCCCATCAGAACAGATGGGAGGATAATGGCAATTACAGCTATTACCCAGATATATATTGAGGGCAAACGGATTTTTCCTGCCGGTTTACGTGAAGCAAGATATACATCCAAAATTGCCAGCAACGGCAGGGCAACGGTATAGCAAATAAATATGCTGAAAAGCGATCCGGTACGTGCCGTTAACTCTGAAGAGTCCTATTGTCCCATGCTGGCAAAATGCCCAAATGAGGAAGGTCAGCATCAGCAAAGTCCCGGCCGCTACTGCCGCAAACCAGAGGAACTTTTTCCAGGCCGGCATGGCCTTTATATAATCTTTAGCATCTTTCCACATGATATGCCTCCAAAGGATAATATTTGATCAACGTATGAGAAATTGTTTCAGTCGGCAGGCGGCGCAAGTCGCATAAGCCGGAAGAGCCAGGGGGCTCCAAGAACCAGCCAGATACCGAGCAGCACATAGCGCAGGAAACGGAATGTAGGGCCTAATGCAGTCCCATCAGGAGGAAATACTGCCTTGAGCCCCAGGTAAAGCCCAAATAATACGATGATGCCAATAAGAAAACGCACTACGCGGTGCCACCATGGTCCGAGAGCGCTGAAGGAGACATAGCGCCGCGCAAACACCAGGCCTGCTGCTGCACCGAACAATGTGCCTGCGCAGGTGAGAGCGTCAGTACTGTGATTAAGTAAAAGCAAAACCACCGTAACTGCTACCGCCAGCAGCAGTTGAAGCCACATATTGAGTCTGGATAACCATTTTTCCAGCGGATACCTGACCGCAACGTAAATAACCAGCAATATGGCGCCGATAATCCAGCCGGCGAGAACGTCCGTTGGAAAGTGTACTCCCAGGTAAACGCGTGAGAACCCGATCAGCAACATTATCACGATAGCTACGATCCAGAACCACGTCTTTCGCACTTTAACAGCGATCGCGCCCCATACGGTGACCGCCAATTGAGCATGCCCGCTCGGCATCCCGTATCCGTCAGCCTGAGAAAGCTTCAGCCCGGGATTAAGATCGAAGGGACGCGGCTGCTGAATCAGATCTTTCAAAATAATATTAAGAAAGTCTGAAAGCAGGAAGAAGACGGCCAGCACCGCACCGAAGCTGTAGTCGATGCACCAGAGGATCACAGGGAAGAGGACTAAGTAGAACTGCTCCTCGCCTGTAAAAGTGATACCGCGGAAAATACTGTCGAGCAAGGGACCGTGGATCTGCTGGATGGCTATGATCAGATTAATTCCCCATTGCCAGATTGCTTCCATATAGCACCCCCCTGTTTGTTTATCAGGCAGTAACCGCCTGCCTCCTTTGCCGAAAGACTATCAAAAAGGCAAGGGAAACGCAATGTGGGCGCCGGGTCTTCATTGATGAGATTGCTAATTTCAAGCCAATCAAACGACCGTGGCAGCCTGCGCTCCGGACTTCTCAACCCGGCCGAATGGCAAGAGGAATGCTGCCGGTATGCCTACCAATACAACCAGTGCGCTGATAACATAGTCCATTTCAAAGGCTGTGACCAGGGCACGCTGATTTACTAATTTCATAAAGCAAGACGACCGCCTGATTGTGTGCCATATCAGGAGCAATTCCCGACTGCATAAGACGAGCTTGGATTTGCGACAGTGCTCCCAGAGCAATCACAGAATCGGGTGTTACAGTCTGCACCATCAGGGCGAGATTAGTTTTTTGGAAAGTGTCAAGCATGGTTGCAAATAGCGCGACTCCCAGAGAGACAAAGATGGTCTTGGATACGTTTAATAGCGATGATGCCTGCCCCGTCATTCTCTGTGATACTGTGGAGAGGGCGTAGGTAGTTACAGGCATCATAGCAAGTCCAATCCCCATTCCTCTTATGAATAAAATCATTCTCAATATATCATCCGGCGTTGTCACGTCAAGACTCTGCATCCAGAGTGAAGCAAGCCCCGTAACCAGAAGCCCTAAAACAACAGGCACGCGCGCGCCCAATTTTGTCATAAATACTGGCCGGATATCGGGAGCGTCACTATCGAACCGAAAACCTGCGGCAAGACCATGAGCCCGCTGTGAAACGCCGATAGGCCGCGCACTGTTTGCAAAAAGACGGGAAGCAAGAACTCAAGAGAGAATAAACCGAATGTCGTAATAAATGATAGACCGATCCCGATTGAATACCCGATGTTTTTGAATATACGAAGGTCGAGGAGGGGTTGACTTTCCCTGAGTTCAACTATAACCCATGCCAGTATGCACACAGTGCCAACGATCAACAGGGTAATAATGCGTGAGTCATTCCAGTGCCAGGTGGGGGCATAGGAAAGAGCATACAGGATCGAACTGAATCCTACTGCCGCAAGCACAAACCCTTTAAAATCAAAGGATGAACTGGAGATAGGTGTTTCCTCCATCCAGATAGACCCCATGACAAGCGCAACCAGGACGATTGGAATATTTACGTAGAACACCATGCGCCAGCTCCAGTAATCCACAAGGTATCCACCCAGCGTAGGGCCGATGGCCGGGGCCAGCATCGTGGGGATACCGAACATGGCCATAGCGGTACCGCGATTATCAGGCGGAACATTTGTAAATATGTATGCCATTGTCAGCGTGATGAGAATGCCTCCCGCAAGACCCTGCAGCACTCTGAATGCAATCAGTGAAGCGAGGTCCCAGGATATTCCGCAAAATATGGAACCGGCCAGAAAACCAACCTCGCTGATGAGGAAAACTCTTTTTGAACCAAATCGCTCGGCCAGGAATGCAGCAGCAGGTATTGTAATTGCGGAGGCCAACATGTAGGCGGAGACAACAAGTTGCGCCCGGTCAGTGGTCTCATTGAATACTGCGATAATGCGTGGTAGCGCGACATTCATGATAGTCTGGTCCATGACTACCATAAAGGCACCGGAAACCCCAACCAGAACAACCTTGTAAATACTCGTATTTGGCATTTGCTTTATATGAGTTTACGGCTATTTTTCTTTTACTGAAATGCAGGGAATAATAATGTTGATATACTTGAAGTATAAAATATCAAAAATTTTATTGATTATATCACGCCGACAAGATTCAGGAAGTACCCTGGCGTTATACTTCAGTAATATCCGTGACTTTTCCGGAATATTGATAATTCGACCCCGTTTGCCCATGGTAAGCAGACGCCTAAGCTAATTCAACAGGGCCGGTCGAATTCCAACCATTTGCACATATCCATTTTTTATGTAATAATTAAGCCAGCTTAATTAAGCTGACTTAATTATTTGGGAGTTTAAGATGGAAAGCGAACGGACAGAGGAATACCTGGAGGCTATATACAAGAGACAGGGCAAGGAGACCCCGGTTTCCACTTCGTCCCTGGCTGCCGACCTGGGTGTGTCACAACCTGCGGTCACTGACATGCTGCGGACGCTGGAAAACAAGGGCCTGATTGACTACAAGGTTAGCAGGGGAGCCGCGCTTACCCGCTCAGGTGAAGAGAGGGCGCTCGCAGTAATAAGACGTCATCGGTTATGGGAGCGATTCCTGACCGACGTGCTGGGTATGAAATGGGACAAAGTTCATGAAGAAGCCTGCCGGTTGGAACACGCGACCTCACCCGATATAGAGAAAGGGTTATCCAGCATTCTCGGTGACATCGATACCTGTCCGCACGGGCATTCCATACCGGATGAAAAGGGCAATATCAAGCCGGAGAAAACGACGCCGATATCGGAGTTTCGTCCGCTGCAGAAGGTACGCATACTGGCCGTCGACAATGAAGACCCCAGGTTATTGAGAGGGATTGAGAAGTTGGGACTGCGGCCCGGTGCGGTTGTCACCGTATTGAAAAAAAACAAAGACGGATCGCTCGAGGTCGAATTTCAAAAGGAGAAAATTGCGCTCGATAATATGACCGCCTCTGTCCTTACAGCGGAGCCGGCAACTGAAATGTTACTTCCCACGGAAGAAGCCGAAATTGCCCTGGGCGAACTGCCGCCCGGCGAGTCTGCGGTGATTAAGACCTGCGGGGGTGGGCGCGGGTCCCTGGGAAGGTGCCTGTCATTGGGCTTCACGCCGGGCAGCGTCATCAAAATGGTGGAAAATTATCGTCGCGGGCCTGTGCTGGTAAAGGTGCATGATACTGAAGTGGCAATCGGCAGACAGCTCGCTGAAAAAATATCGGTAGTCCGAAAGGAAGCCGCATGATAGAAAGCACGAAAGAGAAGGTAATTACGGTCGCCCTGGCCGGCGCGCCCAACGTGGGCAAGAGCACCGTTTTCAACCTGCTGACCGGCCTTTCTCAGCATGTCGGAAACTGGCCGGGCAAGACCGTTGAACAGAAAACCGGTGTATTCCGGCAGGGCGAACTGACGATGAACATCGTCGATCTGCCCGGCACATACAGCCTTACCGCAAATTCCGTTGAGGAACAGATAGCCAGGGACTACCTGGTAAATGAGAACCCTGATGTTGTAGTCGCGGTCGTCAATGCGGCCAGCCTGGAACGAAATCTGTACCTGGTAGCTGAGCTCATAGAGCTTGCCCCGCGCCTGGTAATTGCCCTGAATATGATCGATGTCGCCGAGCAACAGGGTATGAAGATCGACCCGGAGGCTTTGTCGCGGACGCTGAATATACCGGTCATCCCGATCGTAGCCCGCGCGAACAAAGGGGCTCCGTGAGCTGGTAAGCCAGATCGAACAGGAATGCGGCGCAGCGGCCGGCTTACGTGACGTGAAACATATCGAGTACGGCAGTGAGATAAAGGGCGTAATAGACCATGTGGAGGGACTGCTGGATGACGGCGTAACCGCCCCTTACCCGAAACACTGGGCGGCTATGAAGCTGCTCGAGGGCGACGACCAGATCAACAAGCTGATCAGGGGACGTATGCCGGCGGAACGTTGGCCTGCTCTGGAATCTTATTTAAGGGAAAACGAGTCGGCGGCTGTCACTATCGCCACGCTTCGCTTCGAGTGGGTTGGGAGGATGATGGCGGTGGCGCAGCAAAAACGCCGCATTGGCCAGGTCTCTCTAACGGAAAGAATCGACCGCGCTGCAACGCATCCGATATGCGGGCCTCTTCATACTTGATAGCCGTTCTGGGCGCTATTTTCTGGCTGGTCTTCAGTATCGGCGTCCCGATACAGAAATTCCTCGACGTCAATTTGATTGTGAGGGCCAGGGAATTTGTTCACACCCTTTCTTTTATGCCGTGGTGGCTCCAGGGTTTCCTGGCCGACGGCGTTCTGAGCGGCGCCGGGACGGTGCTCACCTTTGTCCCCATACTTTTCTTCTTCTTTGCGGCATGGGCTTTTATGGAAGATACCGGGTATACGGCACGGGCCGCCTTCGTAACAGACAGGTTCATGCATGCGCTTGGGCTTCACGGCAAGTCGTGCCTGCCGCTGGTCCTGGGGTTCGGATGCAATGTGCCCGCGATCCTCGGAACACGCATTATAGACTCGCCGCGCGCCCGCCTTCTGACAATATTGCTAACGCCGCTCGTCCCATGCACGGGCAGAATGGCCGTAGTTGCCATTATTGCCGCTGCATTCTTCGGGACTGCAGCGGTACTGGTCTCAATCGGAATTATTATATTCAGCTTACTGATGCTGGTTATAGTCGGCTTGATACTCAATAAGTTCGTTATACGCGGGGAGAGCAGCGCATTGATCATGGAAATGCCGCTTTATCATATGCCTGATCTTAAGCTTATCGGCATGGTTACCTGGCAGAGCATACTGGCCTTCATCAAGCGCGCCGGCACCGTGATACTTGCCGTTTCCATCCTGGTTTGGCTGCTATCTGTAATCCCTAACGGGAATATTAGCGACAGCCTACTGGCGGACATCGGAAAATGGCTCGAGCCCCTGGGACGATTGATGGGACTCAACTGGCAGATGATGGTAGCGCTTCTATCCAGCTTCGTGGCAAAGGAAAATACCATTGCCACCCTCGGCGTTATACTGAGCGGCAGCGGCGGCGATCTTACTCAACAGCTGAAGGCGATACTGACCCCGGCTGCAGCAGTAGCCTTCCTGGTGGTCCAGGTGCTGTTCATACCGTGCGTGGCCACCATTTCTGCCATCCGGCAGGAGACGGGCGGCTGGAGATGGCCGGCCTTTACCCTGGTTTTT
The DNA here is from genome assembly GCA_963752975.1 of uncultured Chloroflexia bacterium. Taxonomy (GTDB): domain Bacteria; phylum Chloroflexota; class Dehalococcoidia; order GIF9; family UBA5629; genus CAIMUM01. The sequence goes on along the minus strand of CAVWAG010000006.1, from coordinate 114,950 downwards.
CAACTCGTGCTATCTTTTGCCATGGCTATAATTGTATTTCAGGTGTCGAGGCTATTTCAGGGTATATAACCAGGAGGTCCGTTCAACGGCTATAAATGGAGGTTTAAATATGAGCAAGCTTGTTAATGAAAGAGAGGAAATGAGATTAGGAAAATTCGAATTTCTGGCCATGAACAATCCGCTCCACAGATGGAGGCAGAAACATGTTGACTTTAAAATATTTAAAGACCGGCTAAAAAAAGCTGACATTGAACTGAACGGAAAAGCAATCATGGACGGGGGATGCGGATCCGGATATGGCACGAACTTATTGTGAACGAGTTTCATCCATCCGTATGTTGCTTTCGACTATATGCCGACAGATAGATTGCTAAAAAACGCCATATGAAAGTTGATTTTGCCGTCGGTGACCTGACAAACATTGATGCCGCTGATGGAATCTTTGATGCTGTCTTTATATTCGCTGTCCTCCACCACGTCCCGGAATGGGGGAAAGCCCTATTGCAAATATCAAGAGTGCTTAAACCGGGTGGGGTACTTCTGATAGAGGAACCGCGACGCAGGTTCGATTGGAATGATTTTAAATTGGGTATCAGAATAGCCGGTTTTGAGATAGTAGATATGACAAAACGCTTTACCCCGGACTTTCGTATCTATTTACTATGTAGAAAAACCGGGTGATAAGTTTTTTAAAGTACTGTCCACCGTATGCAATGGTTCCCTTTTATGTCCATAAAATAGCCGGGCTAAATTTGGAATTGTGCTAAAATGGCTTGAATTTTATCAGGGAAAGGAGGTTTAAGATGAAGAAAATGAAGGCATGGGTAATGGTGGTTATTGCCGTCGCGGTGGTAATTGTTATCCTGGCGGGCGCAATTGCGATAAAGACTGCGACGTTCACTTCAAAACAGATAGCCGTCGATAAGAAGGTCAGCTATCCCGTGGATCTGGACGGGGCTGCCGGCCGCCTTTCCGGCGCCCTCAAATTCCAGACTGTTTCCAGTATCGATTCATCCGAGGTTGATTATACCCAGCTTGCAGGCCTGCAGGGATACATCGATAAATCGTTCCCCCTGGTCAACTCCACCCTGGAGAAAAAAGTAATTAATAACTACGGGCTAGCTATATGTCTGGAAAGGCAGCGACAGCCAGAAGAAGCCTATCCTTCTGCTGGCGCACCAGGACGTGGTGCCCGCCCCGCCCGAAGGCTGGAAGCACCAACCTTTCTCGGGAGATATAGCCGACGGGTTCATCTGGGGCCGCGGGGCGATCGATGACAAGGGCTGTTTAATGAGCGTACTTGAGATGGTTGAATACCTGATCAAGGACGGATTTAAGCCGTCGCGTTCGATTTACATTGCCTTCGGCTTCGATGAGGAGGTGGGAGGCCAGCAGGGCGCTGCAAAGATAGGCGAGTATTTTAAGACGCAGGGGCTACAGTTCGAATCAATATTTGACGAAGGCATGTTTGTAACGCAGGGCGCGGTGCCGGCGGTTAAACCTCCTGTGGCCCTTATCGCAGTCGCGGAAAAAGGTTATCTCTCATTGGAGCTGGTTACGGAATCTGCGGGAGGCGCTTCCTCCATGCCTCCGCAGGAGACTACCGTTGGCATCCTGGCGGCTGCCATTGATAAGCTGCAAAAACACCCCTTCCCGACCCGCATGACCGGCCCGGCCGCCGATCTATTCGAATACCTGGGGCCGGAGATGTCCTTCCCTTACAAGATGATCTTCGCCAACATGTGGCTTTTCGGTCCTCTGATAGAGTCCGAGCTCGTCTCATCACCGGGTACCAATGCCACCATCAGGACCACCCTGGCTCCCACCATGTTCGAAGGGAGCCAGCGGGACAACGTGCTGCCTCCCAGAGCTACCGCGGTGGTTAATTTCCGCATATTGCCGGGGGAAACCATGCAGAGCGTAACCGACCGGGTCAAATCGGTTATTAATGATCCCCGCGTGAAGATTCAGCCCGCGCCCGTATTTGCCAATGACCCCTCGCCCGTATCGAGCATTGATGGCTCAACCTACAAAATTTTAAACAAAACAATACGGGAGGTTATGCCGGATGTACTGGTCGCGCCGATGATAAGTATAGGGGGTACTGATTGCATTCATTACCTCGGGCTGGCAACGGATATCTACCGGTTTCTGCCGGAGAGGCTGTATGGCGACGATCTCAGCATGCTGCATGGCATGAATGAGAGGATCTCCATAACCAACTATGGTGAGATGATCAATTACTATATTCAGTTAGTGCGTAACCTGTGCAGCTGATGTAGAGTAAATAATCTTTAATAACCGCCAATGTGAGCAGTATTGTAATTTACGATTATTCATACAGGCAGGTGCATAATGAAAATAAATAATAACCCGCCGCTGCAAACGACCATAGCCTGGGTGATAATCACCCTACTGTCTATCTTCGGCATCTTTGCGCCTCGAAGTCTTCGGCATTGAAGGGATGAATGGCGGCTTTGCCATATCGTTTGTCTGCATATTCCTGGTGATAATTGGCATTATCGTCATAATTATTTATTCCGGGCGCGCCCGCCTGCTTAACAGTATTTTAAACGGAGAAAAGCGTCCTCGCGCACTGGAAATACAGTCCCGATGAGTGGAAGACATATACGGAGAAAGAGTACAAGGAAGAGAAGGCGATGAAAAAGGGGCTGTTTTTCATGATTTCGGGGATCGCACTGTTAGCAGGAATATCAGGTAAATGTACCCGTGCCAGCGGGCCAGAAGGAAGAAGCCGAGAAAATATTAAAGCATTTTAAGAACGCGGCAGGCTGATTTCAAGCCGGCATAATACATCGCCCAGGGATTTTGCAAACAAAACAAAACGAATACTGCATAATACATAAAGTTTACCGCCAAGAGTAATCTGGGCTATAATTAGTGCGTAATTGTGCCTGTCTTGTATGTCGTAGCCACACCCATCGGTAACCTTGAGGATATCACGTTGCGGGCCCTGCGCGTGCTGGGCGAAGTGCAATTGATAGCAACCGAAGATACGCGCACGGCGCGCAAGTTGCTCAGCAGGTATGATATCAAGACCAGGTCGACCAGCTATTTCGAGCACAATAAAAAGAACAAGCTGCCGATGCTGCTGGAGACGCTGGAGGAGCAGGACATAGCCCTTATCTCGGAAGCCGGTATGCCGGGTATCAGCGACCCGGGCTACGAACTGATCAAAGGGGCTATCGGTAAAGGGTTACAGGTAGTGGTAGTGCCGGGCGCTTCGGCGGTGACCACGGCCGTGGCTGCCTCCGGCCTGCCCGCCGACCAGTTTATTTACCTGGGCTTCCTGCCCCGTAAGAAGGGGGAAAAAAGGCGGCTGCTGGAATCGGTTAGCGCTGAACCGAGGACAATAGTCTGTTTCGAGTCGCCCTACAGGATAGGCGATTCACTGGAAGCGGTCCTGGAAAAATTGGGCGACAGGAATATCGCGGTCTGCCGTGAGCTGACCAAGCTTTACGAGGAGGTTTTCCGCGGGCCGGTAAGCCTGGCGGCGGCGCATTTTAAGAAGCCGCGCGGGGAATTTACCATTGTTATACAGGGTACAGGCGATATAAAAAAGTCCTTGCGCAAGGCAAGAGTCAAATCTAAAATGGGGGATTAATTATGTCAGGAAGATTTCGCAGGGGAGCCATTTCAGTTGGGCCGGGTAAATGCAGCGGGTGTGACCGTGTAATACATCATGGGGAAGTGTACCTGGCCCTTGACGAAAAACCTTCCGATAAGCTGAAAGAAGAGGTTGTTTTTGCCGAGGATATCGATTGCTCGGAATGCGGCAACAAGCTGGAAAACGGCGATAATTACCTGCTGGTATTAGATGGGGATGGGGAGAAATGCTACTGCCCGGCGTGCTATAAGAAGAAAGGGGGAGATACTTTTAAGAAGAAAAATAATGGAGTACCTCTCAAGTTTAAGAAAACCAGCGAAGAGAGCGAGCAATTATATTTTTGCCGGAACTGCTGTGAAAAGCGCAAGGCAGGCATGGAGAAAAAAGAGAAAGGTGAGCAGGTTTTCACCTTTTTCCCGGTCAAAGCCCTTAAATAAGACAAATAGTATTTTGGAGTGTGCCAATTGCCTGAGAACATCCTGGTTGCAGTCGCATGGCCTTACGCTAACGGGCCGCTACACCTCGGACATATAGCCGGCGCTTACCTTCCCGCTGATATATTCGCGCGCTATCACCGGCTCAAGGGAAACAGGGTGCTGATGGTGTCGGGCAGCGACGAGCACGGCACCCCCATAACCCTGCGGGCGGAGCAGGAAGGCGTATCCCCTGCGGAGGTGGCCAGCAGGTATCACGGCGAATTCCTCGAGAGCTGGCAGAAGCTGGGCATTTCCTTCGACCTTTTCACCACCACGGATACCGCCAACCATGCGGAAGTGACACACGACATCTTCCTGCGCCTGCTGGACAAAGGCTATATCTACAAGGGATCCATGCCCCAGGCATACTGCCCCAAGTGCAAGCGCTCACTGCCCGACCGCTACGTGGAGGGCACCTGCCCGAACTGCAACTACAACGCCGCGCGGGGGGACCAGTGTGACAATTGCGGCCGGACTTTAAACCCCAGCGACCTGGTAGACGTACGCTGCCGCACCTGCTCGTCAACCCCAATATTCGAGAACTCGGAACATTACTTCCTCAAGCTGAGCGCCTTCGAGGAACAGCTCAGGAAATGGGTGGGGGACAAGACCTTCTGGCGGCAGAACGTGCAAAAATTTACCCTGGGATTTCTGGAGGGTGGACTGAAGGACAGGGCGATTACGCGCGATATCGAGTGGGGCGTCTCCGTACCGCAACCGGGGTTCGAGAAAAAGCGTATTTACGTGTGGTTCGAAGCGGTTATCGGCTACCTTTCCGCCAGCAAGGAGTGGGCCAGCTTGCAGGGCCGGGATGACGGCATGGCGGCAATTCTGGACGGGTGAAAGCAAGTCCTACTATTTTATCGGCAAAGACAATATACCGTTCCACACTATCATCTGGCCTGCCATGCTGATGGGCTACGGTGGATTGAACCTGCCCTACGACGTGCCTGCCAACGAATTCCTCACGGTAGAGGGCAAGAAACTGTCCACCAGCCGCAACTGGGCGGTATGGTTGCCCGATTACCTGCAGCGCTACGACCCTGACCCGCTGCGCTATTACCTCTCAATCAGTATGCCGGAAACAGGAGATATGGACTTCTCATGGCATGAATTCCTGCGCAAGAATAACGATGAACTGGTGGCTACCTACGGCAACCTGGTGAACAGGGTGCTGTCCTTCACCAACCGCAATTTCGATGCCTCGGTACCCGACCCGGGCGAACTGGATGAGGTAAGCAAAAACCTCCTTGAAAAGGCCCGCAAGACGCTGGAGGAGGTTGACCGCCAGCTTTACCGCTGCCATTTCAAGGAGGCGCTTAAGGCCGCCATGGCGCTGGCACAGGATGTCAACCGCTACCTTGACGATACCGCCCCCTGGAAGATGCTAAAACAGGACCGGCAGGCGGCAGGAAGATCCGTCTACACGGCCATAGGCGCGATATCGGCGCTCAAGACGATGCTCTACCCGTTCCTTCCCTTTACTTCCCAGAGGCTGCACAATTTCCTGGGCTTTGAAGGCGATGTGCGCGATGCCGGGTGGGAGCTGCAATTGCCGCCGGCGGGCCGCAGGCTGCCGCAGCCGCAGGCGCTCTTTGTCAAGCTTGAAGATAAGATCGTAGCGGAGGAGATGGCGCGGTTGGGGAGCGTGGCCCAGGCATGAATCTCGATCAGATTTATGCCCCGGTAAAGCCGGACCTGGAGCTGGTGGAGGCTAAACTGGCGGAGATAGCCAGGAACGATATACCGCTTCTTTCCCAGCTGCTGGAATACGCGCTGCTTAACGTGGGCAAGCGTGTCAGGCCGGCGCTGACCCTGCTTTGCGGCAAATTCTACAATTATGACCTGGAGTTATTGGTGCCCATAGCAACGGCTGTTGAGGTGCTGCACATCGGCACCCTGGTCCACGACGATATCATTGATAATGCCGATATGAGGCATGGCAAGCCTGCGGTCTACCGTACCTGGGGCTCAACCAGCGCACTGTTGCTGGGCGATTACCTGTTCTCGAGGGCGGGCAGCCTGGCGGCGACAATCGAGAATATGCGGGTCATCAGGCGCTTCACCGAAACGCTCATGATCATATCAGGTGGGGAATTGCGCGAGGGGAGCAGCCGCTTTGACGTGAGGAGCGCCAGGGAGAATTATTACAAATGGATAAGCGATAAGACGGCCTGCCTGTTTGTCATGGCAGCGGAGTGCGCTTCGGTCTTGAGCGGGTGCCCGGAGGAGCAGGTGCAGGCGCTCAAGGACTATGCGCAGAATTTCGGGCTGGCCTTCCAGATTATCGATGACATACTTGATTTCGTTGGCGATCCGGCCACTTTGGGTAAACCGGTGGGTTCCGACCTGATGGAGGGCGCCGCTACCCTGCCCTCTATCCTTTACGCTGAAAAATTCCCGCAGGATAAGATAATTGAACGTATTATCCTGGAACATGAGAAAGGGCTGGTGCCGCAGGCACTGGAGAAAATACTGGCCACCACGGTCATCGATGAGTGCAGGCAGATAGCGCGGGGGTTCTACCAGAAAGCCAGCAATTCACTGGAAAAACTGCCTGATTGTGATGCACGCAGGTCGCTCAGGGCGCTGGTTGAATTCGTTATCGAGCGGAATAAATAAACTCTATCAGGAGGCCGGCGCGGCTTCCAGGCCGGGTGCGGGCAGCGGGTCATTCAGCAGCTTCTCAAAAGTGGAATCGTCAATAGTCTCTTTCTCGATCAGGTAATCGGCCACGTATTTCAAGCGCGGCCTGTTCTGCGTCATGATCTCAAAGGCTTTGGTATAGGCTTCCTTGACCAATCCTTCGACTTCTTCGTCTATCTCTTCGGCGATCTTGTCGCTGTAGTTCTGCTGCTCGTGTATCTCCTTGCCCAGGAAAACCAGCTCTTCCCTTTTGCCGAATGTGCGCGGTCCGAGCTTCTGGCTCATGCCGAACTCAGTTATCATGCGGCGGGCGATCTTGGTGACCTTCTCCAGGTCATTCTGTGCGCCGGTGGTCAGTTCGCCGAAGACGACCTGCTCTGCGGCGCGGCCGGCCAGGCTGATGACCATCATATCCTTGAACCGCTCGTAAGTTTCCAGGTGGCGCTCTTCGGTGGGCAGGAACCTGGTCCAGCCCCCCATCATACCCCTGGCAACTATCGAAATTTTATGAACGGGATCGGCATTGGGCAGCATTTTGGCCGCCAGGGCATGGCCCGTCTCGTGATAGGCTATCAATTCCTTCTCCTTCTTGGTGATGACCCGGCCTTTTTTCTCGGGACCGGCAATGACGCGGTCGATGGAGTCCTCGAGTTCTTTCTGGCCGACATCCTTGCGGTTGCGGCGGGCGGCCAGGATGGCAGCTTCATTTATCAGGTTAGCCAGGTCCGCGCCGCTGAATCCGGGCGTCTGGCGGGCGATGACCTCGAGGTCGGCTTCTGCAGACATCGGCTTGCCCTTGGCGTGAACGGCTAAGTATGGCCTTGCGGCCGTTGATATCAGGCTGGTCGATGACGATATGGCGGTCGAACCTGCCCGGCCTGAGCAGTGCAGGATCGAGGATATCCGGCCGGTTGGTAGCTGCCAGCACGATTACATTGGTGTTGCTGTCGAAGCCATCCATCTCCACCAGTATCTGGTTCAAAGTCTGCTCCCGCTCGTCATGCCCGCCGCCCAGGCCGGCGCCGCGGTGGCGGCCGACGGCATCGATCTCGTCCACGAAGACGATGCAGGGCGCATTGCGTTTGGCCTGGTCGAACAGGTCACGTACACGCGAGGCGCCCACGCCGACGAACATCTCGACGAACTCACTGCCGCTGATGGAGAAGAAAGGCACGCCGGCCTCGCCGGCGGTGGCTTTGGCTATCAGTGTTTTGCCGCAGCCCGGCGGGCCTACCAGGAGCAGGCCGCGCGGTATGCGCGCGCCCAGGGCCAGGAATTTCTGTGGGGACTTGAGGAACTCCACTAACTTCCTGCAGCTCACCCTTGGATTCGTCGATGCCGGCCACATCGGCAAAGGTAACGGTCGGCTTATCGCCGGAGGCTAAGCGTGCACGGCTCTTGCCGAAATTGAAAGCCTGCGTATTGGCGCCGCGGGCGGAGCGGAATAAAAAGAAAAGCAGGGCGCCGAAAAGCACCAGCGGCAGGAAACTGAGCATGAGGTTGCCCCAGTCGATGCCGCCTGTCTTCACCTCGAACTTTATCCCGTCTTGCGCCGAGCTTGACGCCGGCATCCTTAAGGCTATCCATCAGGTCCTTGGTGCTGCCTATGAATGAAGCTTTAACTACCGGCTTATCGTCCTTAAGGCCGATAATCGTGTTGCCGTCCTGCTGGATGCTGTCGATCTGCCCGCTCTTGGCACTGTCGATAAACGAGTAAAAATCGACTTCCTTGGGCCCCTTGTTGACCGGGAAGAAGCTGAATGCCAGCGCCAGCAATGCTACAAGTATAAGTAGGTAGAGAAGGCTACCTTGCCACCAACGTGCTTTCATTAATTACCTTCATTACAAAATACTGAGGGAATTATAGCAAATGGAACCACGATGATAAAGAAATAGACGCATAGGAACTGCTCCGTAAAGGAGACGACTGTCGGTAAATTCAGAAGGGGAGGGGCGCCGGCTGAGCATATGCTCAGCCGGCGCCCGCAATTTAAATTTCATGCTTTAAGGCCAGGGGAGCGCCTTGGGGCTGAGGTGCAGTTCCTTCATGCCTGCCTCTTTGAGGGCGAGCAGGGACTGCTTGAGTTGCCTGCGCTGTTCCTCGCTGAGTTTGGAGAGGACGTGCTTTGCGCCATCTTTCTTCATGGCCTGTTTGAGGGTGCTCTCACCCTTGGTGGTCAGGGTGATGCGGATAAGGTTCTTGCGCTCCATGTTCTTGGTCCTCTTGATGAGGCCCTGCTTCTCCATGCGCATCAAGATGCCGGATACGGAATGCGGCTCGCGCAGGAGCATGCGCGAGATCTTGGCCGGCGTAACGTCCTTGCCCATCGCCTCGACTAAGAAGAGGATGGCAGCGGAGGTGGCCGACAGGTTTTGGGGCAGAAGCTCCCTTTCCCTGACTTTGACGAAAATGTCTGCGACCTGCAGAAGTTGTGTTAATAGTGTGTAATCTTTATCAGCCTTGATCTGTAGTGCCATTAAGTTTGCCTCCCGGGTAATTTCATTCATTATGTTGACGATTATCAATAGCCGATATGTCATGCGTTTGCTTTCATACCAGCGCAGAATGAAGTTGATCAAGACATTACGTCTAAAATTAATTATGACAAAATATACGAAAATGTCAAAATGACCTTCCCTGAAGCCCAAGCGCATGGGCGTAGTCATCCTGTTACTCGTTAATGTACAGGCTTAGATTGCAGGCTTGAATTGCAGTGTGTTTTAGGGGGTATGCTATAATTTAAGTTGAAGAAAGCTGGAAATAGCCATAGAGCAGGAATAAATCTGAGGAGATGAACTGGAGCCGTTAGAAATTGCCCGCCGGGCTGTTGAACTGGCCTCTGATAAACAGGCCGAAGAAGTGGTGTTGCTGGATGCCCGGCAGGCATGCTTCCTTTACCGATTACATAGTCATCTGCAGCGGCGAAAGCGACCGGCAGGTGGACGCCATCCACCGCGAGATATTAGATTCCCTTAAGAAAGAGTCTGCTATACCTTATCACAGCGAAGGCGCTGCGGATTCAGGGTGGATATTGCTGGATTACGCTGGCGTGGTAATGCACATCTTTTCACAAGGAACTGAGGGGCTTCTATAGCCTGGAAAGCGTGTACGAGAAGGCGCCCAGACTTGCTTACGATCCAGTAAGCCACCTGTCCATGTCCCTGCTGTAGGTCAGTATCTCCTCCGGGTTGAAGAAAATGCTGATCTCCTTTTCGGCATTCTCCGGTGAGTCCGACCCATGTATCAGGTTATGCTCCATATTGATGCCGAGGTCGGCCCTGATGGTGCCTGGGGCGGCTTTCTTGGGATCGGTGGCTCCCATGGTCTGGCGGGTTGATTCGATGGCTTTCTCACCTTCCAATACGGCGGCGATGATGGGCCCGGAGGTGATGAATTTCACCAGATCGTTGAAGAAAGGCTTTTCTTTGTGCACGGCATAGTGCTTTTCTGCCAGTGCCCTGTCCATCTGCAGCATTTTAAGCGCGGCTATTTTGAGGCCGCGCCTTTCCAGACGGGAGAGTATTTCCCCGGCCATGCATCTCTGTACGCCGTCGGGTTTAACTAATATAAGGGTTCTTTCCATTTCAACTCCATTTTTCTAAAAGTCTACGGGTACTAATTCTAACGGTAAACCGGGCAATTTGCCATTTTCAGATGTTCCGGCACAGGCGGCGACGCCGGCGCCGACGCCGGCGCCGGTTCTTGATCAGTAAACGACGCAATATTGAATACAGGGGAATTGTCCTTGCCCGTTCGATGCTATAAAATATGTTTTGATTTAGCAGGATGATTTAGCATATGGCAGTCCCAACTTACGCCGGCATCATCATCGACATAATAGTTGCCTTAGTCCTGTTTTTCAGCTTGATAGGCGGCTTGAAAGAGGGCGCTGTCAAGGAATTCTTCGGGTTGCTGGCCTTTATCGTCGCGCTGTCTCTTACCGGGGCCTTTACGTCTTATGTTTGGGCATGGATGAGTTTTACCCCGGACCATTTATGGCGTGCCTTTTTCACCTTCCTGGTGACCATGGGCATAATACTGGTAGTACTTCATCTGGTTTTTTTATTGCCGCGCAACCTGCTGGATAGGGTCTGGAATGGCGGGTTTATGTGGAATGTGCTGGGTGGTATTTTCGGCCTGCTGAACACAGCGCTGGGACTGGTGCTGATGTTGACACTCTTTGACATTTACCCGGTGCTGAACTGGCTGAGTGATTTGCTGGCGGCCTCCAATGCACTGAACTGGCTTATGTCTACTTTTGGTTCTATTATACTTTCACTGTTACATATGACCGGGGCAAATTTACAGGCAATGGATATCAGTATTTCTTTTTACGCTGTGTTATAGGAGGCTGTCTCAGGTAAATGGGCTGCAGCGTGGCTATACTGTCTGCCTCTCCGGATTTCAGCCGCTGCCAGCCAAGATAGGCGATATACCCAGGCCTCCTGAGGCGCTGCTCCCACCCGGGAATCACAGCATTTTCCCCCAACGAAACAAGGATCTGGTCAATCACTGCCGGCGGTATCTCGCCGCAAAAGATGGTCTTGGTGCTGATCTCTGCGCATATTGATTCAACGGTAGTGAGATATTCCTCCTTCAGCCGTTGCCATCTGCCGGTATGGCGGTAAAGTGCGGCGGCTATTTCACCCCTGCCGGCGTCGTGGATGGGGCAAAGCGGCAGCCCGCTAAAGGCGAAAGGCAATGCTTCCGCCTCGAGTGTGCTTATGCCCACCAGTGGTATTTTGAGGGAGAAGGCCAGACCCTTGGCTGCGCTGATGCCTGCGCGCAGCCCGTTAAAGCTGCCCGGGCCGATGGCGACGAACACGGCAGATAGAGATTTGATCTCCGATTTTGCCGTCTGCAGCAGGCGCTCGATATTCGGGAAGAGCTCCGAGGTGTGGTTCTGCCCGGGCCTCCAGGTAAGCTCCGCCAGCAGGTTACCGTCCTGTGACAGGGCGGTCCCCCCCAGGCTGTAGAAGTATCTATGCTAATTTCCATGGTGTCTCTCTATCCTGCACCAGTGCATTTATAATTGCCTTGGCCAGGTTATCATAGCGAATTCCACGCGGCAAGAAGGTGATTTCCCTGCCATCGCCGCGCAGGTGCTCAAATTCGATAGTCAGGTTATCCTGCGGCAACATTCCGCTGCCCTTCTCCGCCCATTCGATAGCGCAGACCGCGTCAGCGCGGAAATATTCGTCCAGGCCGAGGTGGATTATCTCCTCGATATGGTCGAGCCGGTATAAGTCGAGATGATAAAGCGCCAGGCGGCCATGATATTCACGAGCTATCATGAATGAAGGGCTGCAGGCGTATTCCCGGATGCCCAACCCGAAGGCAATGCCTTGCACTAGGTGGGTCTTGCCCGTCCCGAGGTTTCCTTTCAGCAGGTAAAGGTCGTTGCCCTGCGCCAGTTCGCCGATGAAGCGGCCAAGCCTGCGGGTTTGCTCCGGGCTGTGCGTGGTGACGGTCAAATGAGCCATGTCTTTAGCTAATCTGGGTGCTTGTAATGGTCCCAGCCGCCTAAATCGATGTGGACAGGGTTTCCCCCCTCGTCAAGCAACGATACCGCGTGCGGTTTACCCGGTGTTATCTCTCCGATAATAACGGGAGCCGGGTCGAATGCGGCGTTAACCTTTTTCATCACTTCCGGTGTAGCTGTGAACAGCAGTTCGTAATCTTCGCCGCCGGCCAGTGATATCCTGAGGCTGTCGCGTCCAAAATATTTTTTCAGCAGAGGATGGACGGGCAATTTACCGGTGTGCAGTGTGGCCGCTACTCCGCTGGCCACGCAGATATGGGTCAGGTCAGCCGCCAGTCCGTCGCTGATATCGATGGCTGTCCTGACACCAAGGTCTGCCAGCAGCGGGCCGCTGTTAAAATCCGGCGCCGGCCGCAGGTGGGCGTTTTTAAACAGTTGCAGCGCGTCGGCACCCAGGTTGATAAACTGCGAGAGCGCCTTATGGCCGGCTGCCGACAGGCCGGGGAAACCGAATACTGCTACCAGGTCCCCGGGTTGGGCTGAGGCGCGGGTCAGCATGACCCCTCCGGCTATCCCTGTTAAGGTGATGTTGATGACGACCTTGTCCGAGGCAGAGACATTGCCTCCGGCCACGGCTACGCCGTATGTGTTGGATATCTCAAGTATCCCCCGGTACAGTTCCAGCACGTCTTCGGCCTCGCGGCGGCCGGGCAGCGCCAGTGAAGCCAGGGCGTAGCGCGGCCTGCCGCCCATGGAGTTTATATCGCTGATATTGATGGCCATGGATTTCCAGCCCAAATCTTTCCAGCCGGTATAAGAGAAATCGAAATGCACGTTTTCCACCAGTATATCGGTGGTGATAAGCTCGATTCCCCCGGGGCTCTTCCATGCAGCCGCATCATCGCCGATGCCCAGCAACAAATCCCTGCGGGCGGGTGATTGCCTGTCACCCTCAGCATCGATAAGTGAGGCTATCTTTGAGATAAGTCCGAATTCGCCTATTTCCGCTATGCGCATGACGTGATTATAACACAGGGAGACGAGCGGGCAGGTGGAAAAAGCCGGAAAACCTTGATATACTGCAAAACCCTGTATATAATGCAGTTAAAAGCTCAGGCGGTGAAATATGCAGCAAATGGTTACTTGCCAGAATTGCGGCTCGCAGAACGCCGCTAACCAGCAATTCTGTGTGTCCTGCGGGGCCCACCTGGGAGCAGCCCAGCGTCCCATGCCACATGTGCCGATTGTAACCGGCATAGCCGCGCCCGCGCCGATGATGACCGCTATGGCGATGCCGCAACAGGTGGTTACCCCTGTTGTCGCCCCCGACCCGGTGCACCACAGGCAGGTGGATGTTAAACCTACCTGGGGCCTGGCCTGGGGTCTGTTCTGGCGCATGTTGTGCCTGTGGATATTCATATCAGGCATCATATTCCTGGGGTATATGCTGCTCAGGCTGGCGCTTGGCTATACTTCGGTCTTTGGCAGTTGGTAAACTCAGGGATTTGGTAAAATAATCCTGAGGGGTGCCGCCTTTGCGGCACTCTATTTTTAAAAATAAAAGATCTTAAGGACGATGCAAGCTACATGTCGAAAAAAAAGGCCGGGAAAAATAAGGTCCAAAAGAAAGTTTGGTATCAGAATATGAAGATTGTAATACCCGTAGCAGCAACGGTCCTGGTTGCAGGATTGTTAATAACATTGTTTCTGACAGGAGTAATTAAAATGCCCTCACAACCAGCCAAAAGCTATAACTCGCCGATTCCCATGGTTATCGATGTAAACAAAAAATATACCGCCGTTATCAAGACGGCCAAGGGCGACCTGACGCTGGAGCTATATCCGCAGGACGCCCCCGTCACCGTAAATAACTTCGTCAGTCTGGCGCGCAAGGGGTTCTACAACGGTCTTACATTCCATCGCGTAATCCCCGGCTTTATGGCCCAGGGAGGCGATCCTACCGGCACGGGTTCTGGCGGCCCTGGCTACACAATCCCGGATGAAATCAGCCAGAGGAAGCATATAATAGGCGCCCTTTCCATGGCTAAAACAGCGCAACCCAATACAGGTGGCAGTCAGTTCTTTATCTGCTACGCCCCGCAGCCTCACCTGGACGGTATACATACGGTTTTCGGCCAGCTTACACAGGGAATGGATGTGCTGAAACAGTTGGTTAACGGCGATAAAATGAACGAGGTTGTTATTACCGAAAGCAATTAGCCCGCCGGCTCAGATGATGCCCCAGTCGCGATAACCCTGTTGTATGACGGCGCGGTATTCTGCTGAGGGTTGACCCTCTTCCTCCTGCCTGGCTTTGATGAAGGTCACAGCATCGTAAACTTCACCTCTGTCGGTGAAAACGCGCACTTCGAGGTGCTTGTAGTCGACAGGGTGGTTTTCATATTTATCCAGCTTGCGCAGGCCGGCCTCGTTTATCTCGTAAACTGCGCCGATAACCTTATCTCCCTGTGAGCTCCTGATGGTGGCCACGGCGCCCTTGCGCAGCCGCGAATACCCCGTGAAGATCAGCTTGAAATTGGGCAAAGTAGCCACTGCTTTAGATTTGGCCTCGGGGCAGCGCCCGGACATCTGCTTGCGGTTCATGTTGGAAGCGTAGGCGAAATAGTACATGGTTCCCTGGTTAAATATACATCTGCCGTAGTGTGTAAGACAAGCAGCCGTCCTATAGGTGTATGTTATAATTTACCTTCCATGAAATACCTAATTATTGCTGATATCCACAGCAACCTCGAGGCCTTCGAAGCCGTGCTGGAGGACGCGCAAAACCACGGCGGATTCGGGCATACATGGTGCCTGGGGGATGTGGTGGGCTACGGACCGGACCCGGTAGCCTGTATAAAACTCCTCAAGCAGCTTGACCCGGTCTGCGTTTGTGGCAACCACGACTCGGCGGCGGTGGGTAAAATTGATGTCGGCGATTTCAGCTCTGAGGCGGCCAGGGCCAACCGCTGGACGGCAGGGCAGTTGAGCGCAGAGGATAGGGAATTCCTGTCGGGGTTGCCCGACCTGTTGGTTGAGCACGATTTTACCATCGTGCACGGAAGCCCCAGGCAACCTGTCTGGGAATATATATCGCACTCTTTCACGGCTGCCGATAATTTCCGTTATTTCGCTACGCGGTTCTGCCTGGTGGGGCATACGCACGTCCCATTCCTTTTCGAGCATGACGGCGCTGAGGTCAGCGGGAGCGTCCTGCGCGACGGCGATGCGCTGGTAATGGAGGACAACCGGCTGATAATCAACCCGGGAAGTGTGGGGCAACCGCGCGATCGTGATCCGCGGGCGTCCTACGCTATCTTCGATGCCGATGAAATGATGCTGCGCAACTACAGGGTAACCTATGATGTGACAGCTACCCAGGAGAAGATGGAGAATTCCGACCTGCCGGACTTCCTGGTCAGCCGCATAGCCTGGGGCATTTGACCTTGAAAAGTCGGTGGTTACATTGTAGTATTTGAATTGGGCCGTGCTAAGCGGGGAACCAGCGGTGCCCTGTACCCGAGATCCGCTATAGCGGGGCTGAATACCGGTTCGAGGTCCTGTTTTTCAGAACTGCAACGGTTAAGTGGCGTTGAGGGTTGGGTCTTGCGCGGCGGAGGTCTATGAATCCCGTCAGGTCCGGAAGGAAGCAGCGGTAAATAGTGAGCTCCGGGTGACGCAGGTATGCCTGGCCGGAGCTGGCTGGCAGATGTAAGCTGAAGAACACTATCGACAGCCGGTGCACGGCCCACTTATTTTTTCGTGAATTGAAAGAATTTGCCTCATAAAGCCAGAGATTCAACCGCTAAAGTCCGCGGACAGCTTAAAGGCGCAGGCCTGAAAGCAAAAAAAAGCCTGGGCCAGAACTTCCTTGTAAACGAAGATATAAGAGATAGTATAGTCGAGGCTGCCTCATTGTCGCCCGGGGATACGGTTATAGAGGTGGGTCCCGGCCTCGGTATACTTACGGAGAAGCTCGCCGCACATGCCGGCAAGGTGGTGGCCGTTGAACTTGACGACGGCCTGGCCGAGCGTCTGAGAAACAGGCTGTCCAAGTTCAGCAATATCGATATCATCAACGCTGATATCCTTAGCCTCGATATAACCGCTTTGAGCAAAGGCACAAAATATAAGGTGGTGGCCAATATCCCTTACTATATCACTTCACCTGTCCTGCGCTATTTCGTGCAGGCTGAGCTGAGGCCGTCGCTGATGGTCATTATGATGCAGGAGGAGGTGGCCCGCGATGTGACGGCGAAGCCGGGAGCGATGGGCTTCTTAGCTGTCAGCATGCGCCTTTTCAGCATTCCGAAAATAGTCCGCTGCGTGCCGGCCGACTGCTTTTACCCGGCGCCGAAAGTTGATTCTACCGTGGTTAGGTTCGATATGTTGGAGCGGCCGGCAATTGAAGTTGATGACATCAAAGGATTTCTGGAACTGGTGCATGCGGGGTTCAAGGCTCCGCGCAAGCAGTTGCATAACTCGCTGGCCATAGGGTTGGGTTTGGAACCTGCGGCGGCTGAAGAAATACTTGAGCGGGCGGGCATCGATTCGCATAGGAGGCCGGGTACCCTGACCCTGGATGAATGGTCGGCCTTATACCGCCAGGCGGGCAGCGCGCCGTGCTGACGCTCAAGGCGTACGCCAAGGTCAACCTGGTGCTGGAGGTGCTGGGCAGACGGATGGACGGTTACCACGAGATTGCCAGTATCATGCAGACTATTGGCCTTCACGACGTTTTGACTTTTGAAGCTGCCAAAGAGATTGAATTCTTCTGCTCTATACCGGGATTGCAGGCCAACTATAACCTGGTTGTGAAGACCGCCCATGCCCTGCGTCAGGCCACGGGGTCAAAAATGGGAGCGAGGATAGCGCTGGAGAAAGAAATTCCTGTGGCTGCCGGGTTAGGAGGCGGGAGCAGCGATGCGGCGGCTGCACTGCAAGGGTTGAACAGGCTCTGGGGACTTGGCCTGGCTGCTGAAAAGCTGGCTGAAATCGGGGCTGGGATCGGATCGGACGTGCCTTTTTTCATTTATGGGGGTACCTGCTTGGCACAGGGCCGCGGGGAAAAAATAACACCTTTGCCGGATATAGCGAGCGCCTGGTTTGTATTGCTTAAACCAGTCATTGCCGTGCCTGCGAACAAGACCGCCGTGCTTTACGGTATGCTCAAACCCGGGCACTACAGCAGCGGCAGCCTGGCTGCCGGCGCTGTTGAGATGTTAAAGACGGGTAGAACTGGAGCGGGTAAGTTTTACAATACCTTTGATAGTCTTGCCGAGGTGGCATATAGCGGCCTGAAACGGCCCTGGGAGGCAATGAAAAAGGCGGGCGCAGGCGATATCCACCTGGTCGGCTCCGGGCCTTATTTATTCAGCATTTTCGATACCCGGCAAGCTGCCTTGGACGTACAGCAAAAATTGTCGCTTGTGAAAATGGATGCTATTTTTGTACCAGGCGTAACAAGAGATGAAGCAGGAGACTGAAACCCCCCAACCGGCAGGCAGAAAAATAAAGTGGATTGAGGAAGGGCTGCTGTTGCTGGGCATGCTGGCGCTTTCGGCAGGAATAGCCTTCCTGCTGTTCCAATTTCAGGATTTTTTCCGTGTATCCTTACGCAGCTATGGCTATATAGCCTATCTGCTGGTTTTTGTTGTCAGCCTGCTGAGCAGTTCCACCATCTTCATCCCCACGCCGGGCATCGCTTTCACCCTGGCGGCAGCGGCCGTTTGGGATCCATTCTTGGTCGGAGTTGCGGCTGGCACGGGAGATGCTATCGGCGAGATGACGGCGTACTGGGCGGGATACGTTGGAAAAAAGATTATCGTGAATGAGTATATGCCGGCCTACCGGAAGGCCGCGGCCTGGATGGACCGCCACGGGGCATGGGCGATTTTTGGTGTGGCGCTGGTGCCCGTGGTGCTTTTCGACCTGGTAGGACTGGCGGCCGGAGCGCTCAAGATACGCTGGTGGAAATTTCTCATGGCCGCCTGGTGCGGTAAGGTCCCGCGCTCTATTGTAATCTGTTACCTGGGACACCAGTTAACGGAACTTTTGTTCCACTGGCATTTTTAGATAACTGCCAGGCGTCTCGCCAGCTTTTCCTCTTCATCTCTTGTTTTGACCTCGCCGTCCAGCCTTGCAGCCAGCAGTTTATTTAATACCGTTCCGACTCCGGGACCCTGTTTTAATCCCCATTGTACAAGGTCATTGCCGGTGACCGAGGTTTTAATGTGCATCAGCTTTCTAAGATAGAGGCGCAGGTTCCTGCGTACGGCTAACGGGTTGGGATAAAGCCAGTTCACCTGTACTGCCGGCGGTTCCACATCTTGCACCAGCGAAAATATCTCCGAGTTCTTAATCAGGGGCCGGTCTAATTGCGTGAGCCTGTTTTTTAGGGCCAGGCACTGGTGGCTGAGCAGGTCGTATTTGCTCCCCAGCAGATTCAGCCTCTGCAGCAGTTCGTACAGTGCACCCTCGCTCATTTGATAGGCCATCAGGCAGAAATATATGTGGTTGGCTAAAGCGCCGTCAGGTGTCTTTGCAGCGCGCCGGAAGGCGGTTTGCATCTGGCGGTTCCATTGGAGGGAGGGATGAAGCTTCTTTAAAACACCAAGCTGGCTGGCACGCCTGATAATGCTGCCCGGCCTTTGTTCCGTCAGCCATAGCAGGACCTCGTGCTTTAAGCGGTCGCCGCTGATAGAATCCAGCATATCGATATTGCGTTTGAGCAGCCGGGCCGTTTTCCTCTCTAATTTGAAACTCAGCCTTTGCTCGTAACGTACAGCGCGCATAATGCGCGTGGCATCGTCCTCAAAACTCCTGTCGTGCATGACGCGGATGACCCTTCCCTCCAGGTCAGCTACACCGCCGTACAAATCTGTGAGCACGCCGAAATCTGTGGGGTTGATACAGAGGGCCATCGCGTTGATGCTGAAATCCCGCCGCAGCAGGTCATCACAGATGTCGCCAGGCCTCACCCGGGGAAGCGCGCCAGGGCGGTCGTAAGATTCACTCCGGCAGGTTGACAGGTCTATGCGATACCCTTCAAGATCGAAGCGGGCTGTTCCAAAGGCTTTGTGGACAAATAGCCTTGCCCCGGCATTGTCAGCTATGGCCCGTGCCAGCTTGATAGCGTCGCCATCGATCATAATATCGATATCTGCGGAAGGCCGGTTGAGCAGGATGTCGCGGACAATGCCGCCCACCAAGTAGCTGTTAAAGCCGTGGCGGGCGGCTGTTATGCCAACCGTTCTTACCAGTTGGGTGACCGGCCCGGGCAGCCTTGCCTCGATTTCAGCAGTCAGGTTATTGTGCATCTGCGATCATAAATAAACTTAATCAGGTAAGCTGCTTAAAATAGTGCCGACCCGCTCCCTTGTAATAAACCTGTCAAAGATGAACAGCGACAGGATTACGATAACGAAGGCTATGAACCCGGCTAGGCCGGTTATACCTACGGTCAGTTCATCGCCTCCTGTCAGCAGTACCACCGCCAGGCCGGGGACGGCATTTATAGTGCCGTGAAAAATGGCTGCGGCAATAACGGATTTTGCCTTAAGCCGAATATAGCTGAAGACGGGCGCCATGACGATCGTCCAGGCCGTCATTACGAGGATGCCGAGGTATGGATGGTGGGGGTAATTGAGCCCCAGCAGTATGAGGGGAGCGTGCCATACTCCCCAGATAAAGCCGATCAGCGCCGAGGATTTCCAGAAGCCTATGAAGCTGAGCTCCTTCACCAGGAAGCCCCGCCAGCCAAGCTCTTCACCGAAGCCGGCGACCGCGTTCACAGTCGTGCCGGCGATGAGGGATAGTACCAGGATAAACCAGATGGGGTGCGCCGGCATGGCGGCTAATTGCTGCCTGGCCTGATCCATCTGCTCAGGAGTTAAGGCCCCGGCCAATGAATTGAAAAAACCGGACATGTCAGGAGTGAAACTTACACCCGGCATCAACAGGCTGATTCCCATAGCCATGAAAGCTATAACAGGCGGAAGAAACCACGCAATAAAGAACCAGCGGTTGACTTTGAATGAGATGCCTAAAGGGCCTGCTAATGGCTGCCGGAAGATACGCTTCTGCACTATGATAGCCGCCAGCATGGGCACAAACATGTAGAAAACAGCCAGCAGCGCCATGCCCTCGCCGTCGGTCGTGCCGCCCACGGCGAGGTATAATCCTACCAGCGACCAGTCGATAAAGAAGGTCAACCCTATGAAGAGGAGTATTTTTTTTGTGCGAACACTCATTTTCTATTCTTATCAGAACAAAGCGATATAGTCAGCCGCGCTGCTACAAATCAGGCACAATATGGCCCCCGCTATCGCGGTTGAACGAGCAGCAGCCCTCGACGGCTTGAAGCTGGTCCATGGTCCCGAAAGCGGTCAGGCTGCCGCCGGCCTCGACCCCGGTATCAAGGCTGGGATTGATGACAATATTGCCATCTTTCTCCCTTATTGCCAGTATGCGCACGCCTGTGAAGCGTTCCTCGATGTCCTTGATGCTGGCCCCGATTAGTGTCGAGTTTTCACCGATATAAACTTCCTCGACAACAAATTCTCCCTCCTTGCCCAGAAGGACGGTTTCGATGAATTGCACGGTAGTGGGGCGGGTGGCCAGGCGTGCCATCTGCATACCGCCGATGACCTCGGGCAGTATGATATGTGTGGCGCCAGCTTGCTTGAGCCTGCGGGCTGCGTCGTCGTTATTGGCGCGGCCAATGATCGTAAGCCTGGGGTTAATCTCGCGGGCCGTCAACACGGCATAGGTGTTGTAGGCGTCGTCACCGAAAGCCGTGATAAGGCTCCTGGCTTTTTCAATCCCGGCGCGCTTAAGCACGGCATGATTGGTTGCGTCATCTAATATGCTCAGGCAATCCTGCTGCATGGCGCGTGTGTAGCTGTTCATGCTGTGATCGATAACTACGAAAGCGGCCTTCTGCTGTTTGAGAGTACTGGCAATGGCCTCGCCCACGCGGCCGTAGCCGCACAGTACGAAGTGGTTGTTGAGCTTTCTTATTCTGGCGTCCATACGGCTCCTCCTGAATGCCCCGAATTCACTGTCGAGTGTTGCCTGTACGATACTGGTGAGTATATAAAAAGCTGTGCCGACGCCGCCCAGCGTCAGCACTATGGTGAAGATACGGCCGGCATTGGAAAGCGGGTGGACCTCGCCGAACCCGACCGTGGTTATGGTGATGACGGTCATGTACAACGAATCGAAGAAGTCCCACTGTTGAATGAGCATGTAGCCGGCTGTGCCGAAAGCCAAAAGGGAAAAAAGGGCGATAAACCACTTGATGTAACGGCTGTTTTTACCCATATCGGCAACCCGGGACTGCGCCGGCAGCTATTTGCAGCAGTCCAATTTGCCCAGCGCATCGTCAATTTCGCTGGTGGTCTGGAAGCGCTGGTCCTGGATATCGCGGATAATGCCTGTGGAATCGATAAAGAATGTTGTCGGGAAAGACGGTGATTTATACAGGCTGTCTGCTATGCCTTCCGTATCCAGCAGGACGGGGAAGGTCAGGCCTTGTGTGCCGATGAATAGTTTCACCTTGTCGACATCGCCGCGCACATTGGCTGCCAGTATTATGACATCATCTCGGCCGTATTTATCGAATGTTGCCTGTAATAGCGGCATCTCCGCCTCGCAGGCGGGGCAGCCTTCCAGCCAGAAATTGAGCAGCACCTTGCGGCCCAAAAATTGGCTCAGGCTATATTTAGTGCCGTCGAGTGAAGTGAGCGTAAAGTCGGGGGCGCGTTCGCCAACGACAGGACCTATATCAACGATGCTCTGGGTCTTAGCTGGTTGAAGCTCCTGCATTGATTCCTTTCCGGACGCATCCTTTGAGCGCAATTTCAAATAATACTGCGTTTCGGGAAGCAGGTTGTCGATCTTGACGGTATGCCAGATGGAGAGGCTGTTGCCCTGGCTGGCTGTATCGCGGTAATTCCTGTCAAGCCCATAATCCACTTCTCCCGTAGCCGGTTCGTCGGTCTTCCAGGTTATCAGCATGGCCGAGTCCGTGACAGAGCTTGTCCCTGCGCCCGATATCTCCGGGTAGCTGGTATCTATGGAGGATGTCGTGGCCAGGAACCGTTTCGAAACCAACGTATCCCCGAGCGCGCTAAATGAGTGCTCCGAGACGTTGATGTTATTAATATTGTAGAGGATCCTGATATGGTATGAAGTGCCCCGATCAAGGTCCGCGATGGTGAGCGAATGCAGCGTCACCGGCGCTGCAGTTATCACCGTCTGGATATTTTTACCATCTATATCCACCTGTGTCGTCGAGGGCTGAGATGTGCTCCAGTTAACTACGGCGCTTTTTTCATTATTGGATTGTACTATAACGTCGCTTATAGGTGGAACGGATGGCTTGACCCTGGCGCCGGTCGAAACGGCCAGGATGGTCTGCTCCAGGTCGGAAAGAGTTGTAACTGGCCCTTCCACCCTGGCGCGTATTATGCCGTTTTTATCCAAGAAAACCAGGGTCGGCTCATAGGATATGTTGTAGCTCGAGCGCAGCTTGCCTGACATGTCCCCGATTACAGGGAAGCTTATCTCGTAATCCTTTACAAGGTGTTCTATATCGCTGCTGCTGGCGCCTGAAGCAATAGCAATGATGGCCGGGTCTTTCCCCCCGGATTTCTGGTAAAGCTGGTTTAGCTTATCAGGTGTATATAGCTTGCGTTCGACACCGTTCACGTAAAAGAACTGGTCGTCCCAGAAATCACGGTCCCAGAAAACCAGTACGACCGTGTTGCCGCGGAACGAGCTTAAAGCCCTGGAATTATCATCGCTTAACTGCATGACGAAGTCCGGTGCGATATTGCCGACACCGCTGCCAGTCCTCGGTACCAGCAGGATAATGGTCCCGCAGAGCAACAGCCCGAAAAGGACGACGCCTATAATAGTGAAAAGCGCGCGGTTTTTCTTGAATCTGTCTATCATGGAAATCGGTATGTTATTAACTTCCTTTTCAAGTATCGCTATCTTCTCAAGCAGGGCTCTGCTTCTCTCCAAGTAAGCGTCTGCCGGCAGTTCGCCAACGTTGAACCTCGTTTGCAGTGTAGCCAGCTCTTCGCGGCACTTATCAAGCTCAAGCTTCTTGACTGCCTTTTCCCTGTCAATTATATCCTTATTATCAGCTATCGGCATATCGTGTTAACAAATTCAACCGGCTAAATGCGCATAATATATTTGAATTATTATAACCGAATTTGTCAAATATAGCAGTTTTATTTAACAGAGGCCATCCGCTCCTCCATTTCATCAATACCGAGAAATGGACCGATTTTGATGGATGTAATAATGCCGGTTTCGTTTATAAAGAAAGTGGTGGGCATGCCCCTGACATTGTACAGGTTGGCCACAGTTCCGCGGGGATCAATCGGAATAACGAATTTCAGCCCGTCCGCTTTGGCATAGCCCAGGGCGCTGTCGGGGTCATCCTGCGTATTGATCGCGATAACCACTACCTCTTCCTCGGAGTACTTTTCCGAGAAAGCCTTAAAAGCTGGGACTTCGTATCGGCAGGGGCCGCACCAGGTAGCCCAGAAATTGAGGATGACCGGCCTGCCGCGGTAATCGCTCAGGCTTATTTCTCTTTTATCCAATGTAGGCAGGGTGAAATCCGGCGCCGTGAAGCCGATTCTATTGCCGATGTTTACATCAGTCTGTGGAGCGGCCTTGGTCACTATCGCAGGCTGGCTGATTGCCGGGCTGGCGTGCACGACGCGGTCGATAACTGCAACCGCGGATATCAGCATAACAGTCGTCGGTACGAGTATCCATAGCAATCGGTTAATCTTTATATCATTCATAGCAGTGGTTCTTCCCGATTAAAAAATAACAATCAGCCTATAGTATAGAACTTCTTTGAAATATGACGAAAATCGCCCCTATTCCTTGATGATAAGGAAACATCCAAGTGCTGCATCACGTATGTATGCCGAGGGACCCTTGATTATTATGCTTGGCCGGGGTGTTAAAAACATACTATACGGTTTTTGAAATACGGGTACTCCAATTGCGCAGTATCCAATTTATTAATCGTCAAATTGAGGTGCACGTCTATTTAATGCGTATCACTGTATGATTTTCTTCACCTCGGTGACCAGGTCATCCTTGGTGGCAAATCCGCCGATTTTGATAGATTTTATAGTTCCATCAGTGCCGATAAAGAACGTGTTCGGGTCGGCATTCTTGGGACAGCAGAATTTCTTATAGATTTCATTTTTTAAATCTATCACAGTTGTAAAGTCGTAACCATTCTTGGTTAGGAAATCTTTTATTGTACCTGCGCTGTCCAGAGTGTTTACAGACAAAATAACCAGTCCCTGTCCCCCGTATTGCTTGCTGATATCACTGAAATAGGGCATTTCCTTTTTGCATTCGATGCAACTTACAGACCAGGTATTAATGATAACCGGCTTGCCGGCAAAGCTGCTCAGGCTGATGCTCTTGCCGTCCAGGCCGGGCAGGGTGAAATCCGGCGCCTTATCGCCGATTTTCGGGCATGCCTGCAAAGGTGCGCCACAACCTGCAAACAGGCTCATAGCCACGGTAATTGCCAGTAAGAGGAGTGTAAAGGATTTCATAATCATATTCTCCTAATTCAATGCTTCAGCTCGCAAAACGGCTCAGCCAGGTAAGCTGACCCGTGAGCATCAATATGCCGACTATTATAAGAAGGATGCCGCTTATAATAGAAATAAGCGCCAGGTGACGGTTAAGGCCTTTCCAGAAAGGCATTATGTAGCTCCAGGCCAGCCCGATGAGCAGGAAAGGTATGCCCATACCCAGCGAGTATGCCGCCAGCAGCAGGGCTCCCTTGGTGGTTTCCTGGGTGTACGAAGCTATAAAGAGGATGGAGCCGAGGATGGGCCCGATGCAGGGAGTCCAGCCTACAGAGAAGGCGGCGCCGATCAGCATCGATCGAAGATAGCCAGGATTACGCGCATGCTGCAGGTGCAGGCGTCTTTCGTAATTAAGCCAGGGTATTTTATAGGCGGCGATGAGGAATATGCCGAAAATGATTACCACGATGCCGGATACGATGCGAAGGGTCTCAGCATAAGCTGTTATCGCGGAGCCGATCAATCCTGCCGATGCGCCCATCAGGATAAACAGGATGGAAAACCCCAGCACAAAGGCGATGCTGTGCAGCAAAATCGGCCATATCTTTCTTTTCTGGGTGTCATCGATAGCCGAGGCTCCTGCCAGGTTGGCAATGTAGGCCGGGACCAGGGGAAGCACGCAGGGCGAGAAAAAAGAGAGCAAACCGGCGCCGATGGCAGTCCAGTAAGTAATATCGCTTAACTGGCCCACTATTACACTAAAGCCTTGTCGATGAGCTTCTGGATATCTTTCTTCGGCCTGTAGCCGACCACCTGCTCGAAAGGCTTGCCTCCCTTGAAGACGATCAGTGTGGGGATGCTCATTACGTTGTAGCTCGAGGCTATCTTGGGCGCCTCGTCCACGTTGACCTTGGCGAAGCCCATTTTATCCTTGTACTGTTCGGCCAGTTCGTCCACGATCGGTGCGACCATCCTGCAGGGACCGCACCAGACCGCCCAGAAATCCACCAGCACCGGCTGCTGTGAGTCCAGCACCGTTGCCTTAAAATCGTTTTCGCTGACATTTTTTATATTTTCAGCCATTTCGCCTCCAATTTAGATTTTCTTGGTTATGGGGTCGGAGGGTGCATCCTGGTTGACGGTCAGGTCTTCCAGCCGCGCACTTTCCTCTATCTTAGCACCACTGGCAATAATGCTGCCAGTAATCGATGCTCCCGCGCCTACAATAATATCATCCCATAGGACCGAATTCTCTATCACCGCCCCTTTTCCGATAATGCAGTTGCAGCCGATCACTGCCGGGCCTGTGATTACGGCGTCCTCTGCTATTTTGCAGCCGCCGTTGATGACAGCCGGGCCGGTTATACGTGCAGAGGGGTGGACCTCACAGCCCTGTTCGATAGTGATATCCTTGACCCTGTACAGTGGCGAAGAACATAAGCCGCGCAGCACATCGCAATTCAACTGGTGATATTGCGACGGCCTGCCCATATCTATCCAATAAGATTTACTGGTGTAGGCGAAAACCCGTTCACCTCTCTCCAGCATGGGAGGGAAGACGCCTTTCTCAAACATGAAGAACTGGTTATCGGGAATGCAGTCCAGCACTGACGGCTCCAGGATATACACACCGGCGTTTATCCAGTGGCTGGTGACCTTGTCCCGGGCTGGCTTCTCAATGAACGCTGTGACGCGCCCGTCCTCTTTCGTCTCGACCACACCGAACCTCGTCGGGTCATCCACATGTGAGAGGGCTATGGTGGCCATGGCCCTGTTGCGCCTGTGAAACGCCAGCATATCCGTGTAATCGATATCGGAGAAAGTGTCGCCGTTAAGCACAAAGAAGGTATCTTCCACGTGCCCGCCGGCATTCTTGACCGCGCCGGCGGTGCCCAGCGGCTTTTCCTCCAGGCTATAGGTGAGCTTGATGCCTGTTCCCGCCCCGTCTTTGAAATACGCGAAAATGGAATCGGGCTTATAGCCCATGGCCAGCACGATATCGTTTATGCCATGAGCAGCCAGCTTGAGGATGACGTGCTCAATGAACGGCCTGTTAGCTACAGGGACCATGGGTTTAACAACTGAATAGGTCAGCGGACGCAGCCTTGTGCCCTCGCCGCCGACAAGAATTATCGCCTTCATAGTTGGGTAATCCACTAATTGTAAACCGTTTGTATGTGGGGGGCAAACGGTATCTTGTTCACCTGAACATCTATCAAATATCGTATTTGGGGTCGAACTCCTGTTTGACCTTCGATTCCAGGGATTTAAGCTCGTTTTCCGGCGCGGTCAGCCCGCATGATTCTTCCAGCTTTATTATCCGGTCCTCGAGCTTGTCCTGCTCGTCCAGCACCAGCCTGATGGCCTCGGCAACGGGGTCGGGGAGGCGGTTATGGTCGAGGTCTATCCTGGCCTCGCGCTGCTCTTCGACGATGCGGCCGGGCACGCCTACCACGGTCGCGCCGGGCGGCACGGATTTGATCACCACTGAACCTGAGCCGATGCGCGCGCCCTCGCCGATGGTGATGGCGCCGAGGATGATGGCGCGCGATCCGATGACCACCTGGTTGCAGATGGTGGGATGACGTTTCTTTTTCTGCAGGGTGGTGCCTCCCAGCACCACGCCCTGGTACATCAGCACGTCGTCGCCTATCTCTGAGGTTTCACCTATTACCACGCCCGCGCCGTGGTCGATAAAGAAACGCCTGCCGATGGTGGCGCCGGGGTGTATCTCTATCTGCGTGAAAAAGCGGTTGACCTGCGAGATCAGGCGCGCCGTGAAATAGCATTTGTGCCGGTAGAAGAAGTTGGCGACGCGGTGCCACCACAGCGCGTGAAGCCCGGGGTAAAGGAAAAAAACCTCCCAGGCGCTGCGCGCCGCCGGGTCGCGCTCCATGGCGGCGCCGGATGTCTTCTCTCATCAATTTAAAGCCGGTGCACATGGCTCAGTAATTATACGTTATTTTTGTCAGGCGCTATTGGTTTTATTGCCGCGTCATCCAACCTGGCGCTATTGATTATTATTCTCCGTCAAATCAGGAGGGGTTACCAGTACAGTGGGAATCCCATTAATGGGGTGTGGGTACACCCGGACGGTGATACCGAAGAGCTGCAGTATGGAAGACGTGTTTATGACTTCTGACGGGTTACCCTGTTTCCAGACACTGCCTTCTTTTAGCATAAGCAGCCGACTGCAGTACTGAGAAGCAAGATTAAGATCATGCAAAGCAGCAACGATGGTCATGTTTTTCCCACTGCAAAGCCTTTGTAGAAAATTAAGAACCTCGGCCTGGTAATTAATATCCAGGTTGGCAGTAGGTTCGTCGAGCAATAGGATGGTTGCTTCCTGCGCCAGCCCCCTGGCTATGAGTACTCTTTGCCTTTCACCGCCGGACAGCTCATTAATGCGTTTATGAGCCAGATGCTGGGTTCTGAGTTGCTTCCATAGCACTTACTGCTATATTTATGTCCTTGCTACTTTCATATCTTAACAGCCCAAGATGAGGCGTCCGTCCCATCAGCACTATATCCATTACGGTAAAAAGGTCTGGCAGCACCGCATACTGCGGGACAAGAGTAATTCTTCTGGCGATAAATGCACGGCTGCATTTGTTAATATTTTCTCCATCCAGTTTTACGCAACCCGTAAAAGGTCGAAGAAGACCTGCAAGGCCTTTAAGCAGCGTGCTCTTGCCCGATCCGTTCGGCCCGATTATCCCGATAAATCCGCCGGGTACTGTTTCGAAGCTGACCGACCGCAGGACGACGTTTTTGTCGTACTTAAACCCTGCATCAGCTAACATTAATTTTGACATCAGAATATTGCCTTTTTTCTTGTTTTAAGCACATACAGGAAGAAAGGAGCTCCGATTAAAGCTGTAATAACGCCGACCGGGATTTCTGTCGGGGACAATAATGTTCTGGCCGCAGTATCGGCAAGTATCAGGAAACCGGCTCCGGTCAACATCGACATGGGCAAAAGCAGCCTGTGGTCCGGGCCAAATATTATACGGATGGCATGCGGCACTATGATGCCAACAAACCCGATTGCGCCGCAGAAGCAAACAGCAGCAGCGGTCGCAACGGTTGCCGCTACGAGGATGACTACTTTTATTATTTCAACGTTGATCCCAAGTTGCTGGGCTTGCTCTTCATCAAGCTGCATGATATTCAACGGCCTGGCAAGACTAAGCATGACAATAATTCCCACCAATATATAAGGAGCGATAATGGCTACAGACCACCAATCAGCCAGAGCGAACGTGCCCAGCAGCCAGAATATGATTCCGTGCATCATGCTTCCTGATATTGTGACGAGATAGGATGTTATGGAGGACAGGAAAGCGCCAATTGCCACACCTCCCAGGATCAGGGTTGTTATGGGCACTATTTTTCCTGTGCGCGCAATGAAGAATACTGCAATAACTGCCATGATTGCTACTGTGAATGCAAGCAGGGGTATTAACATTGACGGGAAACTGGCTGGTAGAAGAAAACCGATGACGGCGCCCAGCGCAGCACCCTGTGAAACCCCCGTGAGATATGGATCGGCCAGCGGATTATGGAACATGCCCTGGTATGCTGCGCCAGCAACCGCCAGAGCCGCACCGACAAGCCCGGCCATGAATATACGTGGAAGCCGAATATCAAAGAGAATTGTATACATACTATGATGGGTATATAATACCGGGGTTTAGAGCAAATAATTTAGACAGGAAACATATTGAACACATCTGCAAGAGGGATATCAGTGCTGCCGATAGCGCTCGACCCGGCCATTACCACAATAAGCGCAAATACCGCAATGCCGATTGCAATTGCAGCCCTGATCCAGCGCCGCCTGAACATTTTGTACTCGCTTATTAAAGTATCTTTGTTATCTACCACAATCGTACCTATTTCCTATATGGTTAAGGTTCTTATTATTAGTACAAGAAGGGTAATCACCACGATAGAACCGAGTGCAATAATACACCAGGCCCAGAGAGGGACATCGTTTTCCTGTGCCTGCGCCGGAGGAATGGCGGGAGCAAGCTCCGTTTTGAAACAGAATGTAGCGCTCCAATCGCTGCTTGGCCGTCCATCACCATCCACTGCCCGGACGCGCCAGAAGTAGACTGAATCTCCCATCAATGGATTTTCATATTCATATGCAGTCGCGGATGTAGTAACCTGTGTTATTACTTGTTTCATATCAGCATCTTTCGCCAGAACGAAGTAATATCCGACTGACCCCTGGTAAGGCGACCATGAAAATGCCGGCTTAGCTGAGCAACCCATGCAGCCATTTGCGGGGCTGAAAAGGTACACACCTGAATGTGGAGACACCACCTTAAAACCTGGTCTGACATCATAACTTTCCCGCCATGACCAGGGGCTTGTTATATAATCTCCGGTTGCAACAGACTGCACCATTACTTTCCAATAATAAGAATGCCCTGCTTCGAAAGATGGCACAGTCCAG
This sequence comes from uncultured Chloroflexia bacterium, assembly GCA_963752975.1. Lineage (GTDB taxonomy): Bacteria > Chloroflexota > Dehalococcoidia > GIF9 > UBA5629 > CAIMUM01. The sequence goes on along the minus strand of CAVWAG010000006.1, from coordinate 84,666 downwards.
TTCTCACCATTGTAGTCAACTACGCTACCTCCTCCCGGCGGTATATATAAAGTTGGGTGCTCAAGGTCGGGAGGCGTATAAGGCTTTCCGTAAACGTCGCCTATCTTGGCAATGGTCATGTAGAAATCGATGTCCTTTGCAATGTAAATGTCATATCCTTTCGATAAAGACCTGGGGAGCCATTTCAATTCTATCGGTCCCGCCCTTCCCGTGTTAGGATCGCATGTAACGGTGAAGTGGTTGACGGGAGATGTCGGCCTGGGACCTGACCAGAGAAGATCATCAATATAATACCAGACACCACCGGCAGGCGGAAAGTATGGATTCTGATCAATTACAAAGGTAATTGTTGGTTGATCAAGCACAAGGCCGCCACATGTCCTCCAACGTGTGGTAGGCGACGAGCCAAATGAAAGCGATGTTGAACCCAATCCGGCAGTTGCATAATTCCATCGGATATAGGGTGAATAGGCATCACAAAAATAATAACTTCCGGTTCTGCTTATGCAGAGGCCGGTAATTGAGTCAGGGTATCCGTATTCTGCGCCACCCCACCACTCTTCCCATGGATTAGCGCCGGTTGTATAAATGCTATAGGCAAACATACCGCCTGAATTAATTGCGAGGATGTAGCCGTCATTTTTAAATCCAGAGCTCGCAATAACCATTGTTTTATCACGGATTGATGGATTCTTTAGTATTTGTTTAAAGTCGGTGCCGTTATCAGTAGAAAAAGCTACATCATATGTGCCGGTACCCGTGCCGCCTACTATCACAACACCCTTATCGTTATCAGGAGTCATACCTGTGGAAGCAGTAGTTATGCTATATGCAGGGATGATATCACTCAAGCTGATCTTCTGTGATACCCAGCCTGCGCCGCTGTAGCCAAATCTCTGTACCTGCCCGTTTGGATTCAGTATATACAAAACCTTGCTGTCCTCGAATGCTATATCCTGAACCGGCCATGCCGGCCGGAGATTATTCCAGACGTCACCGTAATTGCTTGACCACTTCACCAGGTTAGTACCGGGCGCTGACCAGACCAGCACTTCACCATCGGGCTTATCTCCGGCCAGGCGCAGTATTGCTATATCGCTTTGAGCCGCTGTGCAGTTATCACCGGTCGTCATAGAACACAATACCCGTTCCCAGGCCGACCCCAGCGGCTTACTGGTACTGGTCCAAACGCTGTCAAAGCCGCTGCAACCATTATTAGCATTAATTGACGCCAGGTAAATTCTTGAGCAATCGGGCGTCGGAGCAATATCGCTCAGGTTGCTGATACATGTATCTATCAGCGACAGCTGCGCCCACGTTTTACCGTTATTAATGCTTTGTGAGAATGCGGATTCGTCAAGTGCCCGTCCCACAAGGTATGCATTCGCCCAGTTAATACCGCTGGTGAGAATGCCTGTGGAGGCAGTCCCGGCAAATGCGATGGAACCATCCTGTGACCAGGCTACGCGGGCATTTCCGTATGACGTCCCGGTGCAGTTAGCGATTCCAGCACCTCCTGTGGGGGGCTTGATAGCGGGGTACCAGCAAGGTACTGCACACATAAAAGGGGTATCGGTAAACCATGTCGTAACGGAGGCAGAACACGCGTGGCCGAGAACTTCACCCGCCAGCAATTTGCCCGAAGAAGAGTTGCCGTAATAAGCAATGCTGGAAATTCTTTTTGAAGAGGTGGCTATCATTAACTGATAACCTGCTGTATCATCAAAACGGTATATACCGGCATCTGTGACTGGGCTATCGATACTGATAAAATATCTGCGTGCAGCCGCAATTTGGCCGGAATAGTTGTCAGGCAACGAGAAGTCTGCTGATATTATCTGACTTGCATTCGGGGAAGTGCCTGCCCCTTTCGTGGTGATCTCAATCGGCTGCTGGTATATTGCAGTCCAGTTGGTCATATTTGCTACGATATCACGGACACCCGCAGTTAAATAAGTTCCCGTGCATATCGGAGTAAACTGCTATTATTGTATTGTCATTGGAATAGCCGGGTGAAAATTTAAGCGACATAATATCTCGCAGATAACTGTAACTGCGGCACTCGACCAGTTAAATAATCGCTGACTATTCATTGTCCAGATATTGCCCGCACCTACTCCCGTTCGAGTTCCGATTGCCACATCTCGGTTATCTCCTGCCCTGGAAGAAATTGTAATTGCGCTTATATTAGGCGGAAGGGGCCAGAGCGAAGGGCAGAGCGAGTTGACCCAGGTGGTTCCTCCGTCTCTGGAAAGCCAGACATTCGCGGGCAAATTACTGATGGCATTATTTGTTACCGCTGCAATATAATTGACGTCATCAGGTGCGACGGCGATGTACCAGACCCGGAAGTTAGCCTGTTCAGCGCCCGACATGGTAGCAAACAGGTACTCCCCTATGTTATCGTCCCAGGAAATCCCTCCATCGGCAGATTTATATAGCGCTTTTTCTCCGGTGGCATTATCTGCAAAGGGTATATCGACGGCATAAAAGGTCTGGCCGTCTGACCCGATAACAAAGCTGTTAACTTCGGATGGGCTTACTATATCATTCTTGCCGGATACGGACCCCGGCGTATCCATTCGATGCCATTTAAGTTGAAGGTCCTGGGCAGATGTGGGGACTGGTGGTATCAGTCCGGCAAGCAAACATATAATTAAAGTCATCAATATGATCGGATAACACCTGAGTGCTTTCATTAAAATCTGCCGCATTCAGTAATTTGAAATAAAAAATCCCCAACTCCAGAGAGCCAGGGATTAATTAACAAAACACACCCCCCAATACTCCGCGGAGGCAATTAATAAACTATAGGGCTGGCGTTCTGGCTTTCACAGCAGGCGGGACTGTGACGGAATTTCACCGTCTTGCTCTCCAATTAAGCTGCCGGTCACCCGGTAGTACCCGGTAGTTTAAATAATCAAAAAGTATTAACCGTAAGGTAATAACATGATGTTTTTCCTCGAATTGTTATTTGAGCTCTCCGAATATCTCGGGATGGATCATCCTTGCTACCTCCGCCAAACCATCCACAATTCTCGGCCCGGGGCGCTCAATTAAATTGGCATCGCTGATCTTGTAAATCCGGTTGTTAAGCGCGGCATCCACCGTACTTAGCCTATCCTCCTTTTTAATTCCATTGTAGACAGCATCGCCGGTAGTTCCCATGCCCGAGACGAAAATGACCTGTGGATTCTTAGTAATTACAGATTCCAGTGATACTGACCTGGATTTTTCAAAGTCCGCCGCATAAATATTGATGCCTCCAGCCTTGTTTATAACGTCATCAAGGTAGGTGTTTCTTCCCGTTGTCCATATCGGGCTAGCCCAGTTGGCATACAATACTCTTAGCCGTTGCGCAGGGCTCAAGTTTTTGGTCTTTGATACGATGCTGTTGATTTTGGAATTCATCGTATCAAGCACAAGCGAGGCGTTGGCAGTTTTTCCGGTGATTTTCCCGAGGACGGATATATCATTCAATATGGTATCTATAGTGAATGCTTCCGTTACAAAAACGGTCATCCCCAGTTTTTCCAAAGCAGGCAGGACTGTGTGTTCCTGGATTGATTCTGCCACTATCAAATCAGGTTGAAGAGAAACCAGTTTTTCCAGGTCGGGGGTTGAATAACCGGCGACACGTGTTTTTGTTTTGGCTGCATCAGGATAATCGCAGTAGTCGGTGACCCCTACTATTCTATCGTCAAGGCCGAGCGCAAAAAGAATTTCGGTATTGCTTGGCGCCAGTGAAACAATCCTTTGCGGCAGTTTATTGATTGTTACTTTCCTGCCAAGGTCGTCAGTTACCGTGATAGGATAGGCCGGAAGTGGCTCCTGCGGTTCAGTTGACGGGGAGGCTGCAGGGGACTCCTTAACATTGTTTGACGTGACAGCAGGCGGTTGCACGGGTGGCACAGGAACCGCTTGCAATGAGCAGGCAGGCAGGATAGAAAATATTACAAAGGCCAGTGCAGAAACCAAAAGCATATTTCGTTTCATTAAGTTACCCCTTATATTTAAAATAAAACCCCCGCTGCCTTCCGGCAGCGGGGGTTGACATAACAATACATTTGCCCCCGTTCACTGCGAAGGCGCCGATTGCATGGCTGGCGTTCTGACTATAACAGCAGGCAGGGCTGTAACGGACTTACACCGTTTTGCTGTCCAATTAAGGCCGTAATCGCTCACGGCCGCCATGACACACTATTCAGTTGTGGGGATATTATATTGGCCGGCAGGAACGGCTGTCAACTCCTGTGTGAGCGGCGCCTCATATCAGATACCGAACAGCCGGGTTGTGTTTTCCCGCACGATACGGGACATTTCATCCCGGCTGATGCCCTTTATGGCGGCCGCGGCTTTGAGGCTGCGCAGGATATCGGCGGGTTCGGAGCGGTACTTTTCTTCCCTGCCGTAGTGAACGGGGCAATCGGTTTCCAGCAGCAGCCTTTCAGCGGGAGCTTCGCGGATGGCGCGGCGGTGCTCATCATGGTACTCCGCAGCGGGTGTGGCCGAGATGTAATATCCTCCCGAGATGAGCCCGGACAGCGTGCTGGAAAAGCCGGTGTACCAGTGAAAGACCAGCCGCCTAACACCGCTTTCCTTGACTATTTGCAGGCTGTCCTTCCAGGCGTAGCGGCTGTGGAAGGAAACCGGCTTAGCAAACTCCACGGCCAGTTCGAGCAGGCGCCTCAATATTTCCTTCTGCTGCTCCTTGCCCGCTCCCTTAAGCACCCTTTTATCGTAGTCCAGGCCTACCTCGCCAAGGGCAACCGCACGTTGCGCAGGTTGTCCCTGATAAAGGCGATATTTTCTTCCAGTACCCGCGGGCTCATATTGCCGAGGGACCAGGGATGCAGGCCGATGGCGGGGTAAATGAAGCCGGGGTAGGCTGAGGCCAGCTTGAAAGTCTTGATATTGGAGTCTAAATCCTGCCCCACGGAGATGACGGCTGTTACGCCGGCCCGTTTGGCGTGCTCAACGGCAGCGGTGAGGTCCTCCAGTTCGTCGAGGTGGGCGTGCGTGTCAACCAGTTCCGCCATGCTTGCCCCCGAAAAGATCGTCAAAGGTGATTTCAAGCACCTTGTCCGTCGACAATATGCCGCGCTCGGTCACGATACTGCTGACCAGTTCAAGCGGTACCATGTCGAAGCCGGTTTCAGGCTGGTGCAGGCCGGTCAGGAAGCCTCTGGGGTCGCACTTGGCGGTTTCACAGATGATATGCAAAGGCTTTTCCTTGCGCGCGGCCACGAGGGCAAGCTCAAGCGATGGCTCTCCGTTGATCAGCCAGCCGTGCAGAGATATGGCGTCGGCGCCGCAGAGGATGTAATCCGCCCTGGCAACGTGCCAGGCCAACTGGCCGCCGGGCACTACCTTGCAGGATATGCCTGCCGCCTGCAGGCGCCTTGCTGTAATTTCGCCGTAGGATATTTTTTTATAGTGCGAATCGACAGCCAGTACCTTGAAGTCAGTTCCACCGCGCATAGCCATTTCGAGGGTTGAACAGACAGCCGAACTATGACTGCAGGTCATGATGATGCTGCGTTTGGTAATAAGCTTTACAGCGTTACGGCTGGCAGCGTTTGCGGATTTTTCCTGGGATTTGAGCAGCCTGCTGGCGATGCTGAAAGCCGTTTTCTTTAACCTCTGCGGCGATTTCGCCGTTACAGCAGCCGCGGCAAGCTCCTCCTTTATATAAAGGGCATAATTGGCGATGGAGACCATGCCCGGGCGGGCATCAATTAAAGCCTCAGCTACCTCGTTTATCTCCGCCAGGAATCTCTCCGCTGTCTCCGCCGCGCTGTCTGCGGCTGCCTGCCTGAGGATTTCCAGGGCCAGCCGTCCCAGGGTACCGGCGCCGTGCTCCCTGTCCCTTTTAAGGGCGCTAATGCTTTTCCTTAGCGGGACTATCATTAACCGGAATTATACCCTTTTAGCTTAAACCCGCTCAAAATTCAGGTTTGGCGATTAGGGCATAGATAACGGCGATCACGGCAGCAGCGCCGGCAATGAAAAAGCCCGAAGCATATCCGGGCACAGCGCCGCTGATGATGGAACCGAACAGTGTGCCGAGAGTAATGGTAACCTGTATAGTTGCGAGATTGCCTCCCATGCGGGTGGCTATGAAGAGGTTGGAGATGATCAGGCTGCGGCTGACCAGTGTCAGGCTGTCGCCTACAGCATGTGTCAGCCGTGTAGCCAGAACCGTGCCGAAGCTGTTAGTGAAAATAAGCAGTATATTGGTGATTCCGGAGATAGCCATTCCGATGTAATAAAGCCGGGCCAGGCCTTTCCCGCGGGAGTTAACACGGTCTGCATAGAACCCGCTGATTATGGACAGCAATGCCATAACATTGGCGTGGATAAAGAATATCCAGCCTATCGATTTATCGTCGAGATTTATATCTTTATTAAGGAAAAGGCTGAAGCTGGATTGCTCCGCCCCGGCGTGCAGGGAGAAGGCAAAGACCAGCACGATGAAGATAAGCACCGACTTGTTCGAGAGGTCGGCCCGGTAGTCACTTAGCTTCACTCTCATGCCGGGGACATCGGCGACAAACAGGCTCAAAATCACCATAGGTATCGTGCCCGCCAGCGAAAAAAGCAAGACGGCATTCATATCGAAGGCTGAGAGTATATAGCCTCCCAGCAGCGAGCCGAAGCCGTAGCCTACCAATATCCCTGCGGTGAAAAAACCGAGTTTTAATCCGCGTATTTTATCCCCCAGCGTCTTGTAATAGAGCGCGGACAGGGCGTTATTGAAAAGCGCGTTGCCTGTGCCACCTATGCCCAGCATGAGCATGATGAACCAGAAATCGTGCGAGGTCAGCAAACCCACAATGCTCAGGGCAAAGATAAGCTGGCTGGCAATAACCAGTTTCTTGGGCGATATGCGGTCAACGAAAACGCCGAAAGGTATCATCAAGATGAGTGATACCAGCGGAAAGACCGATATCAGAATGCCGACCTGGAAGTGGCTGAAACCGATGTCTATCCAGTAAATGGTTATATAGGTTAATATCGCCCACAGGAAAGCGGACTGCAGGAGAGCTATCAGGCAGGGGGCGGTGAACCTTTTAAAAAAGCTTAATTCGTTCATGTAAATTTTGAAATATGAAGTATAGCAGATAGCTGCCTGGACGGCTAAAGCATCATTATTTCACAGTCTTTCAGTGAGCCTTGCCATTACGGTATTGCATTAGTATTTTTTTTGCAGTATAGTATATATAGTGGTTTGAGTTCAGGTTATTGCTGACTTAGTTAATTAACGCCTCACCCCGCCTAATATTTACAAGTTCCGGATGACCCAACCAAAAGCCATAAATAATATTATATACAGGAGGTCATCCAATGGGATTCACCGACAAAAAAATGACATGCGCCGATTGCAACCAGGAGTTTACTTTCAGCGCGACTGAGCAGGAGTTCTACGCTCAGAAGGGGTTCACCAACGAGCCCAAGCGCTGCCCGGATTGCAGGCAGGCCAGGAAATCATCGCGCGACGGCGGAAGGTCCGGCGCAGGTTTCCAGCGCAAGATGTACCCCGCAACATGCGGGCAGTGCGGCAAACAGACCGAGGTTCCTTTCGAGCCGAGGCAGGACAAGCCGGTTTACTGCAGCGATTGCTACAGCACGATAAAACCGAGGAGATAAACCGTCAAACATCAGGCATGCGCGGGCGAAGAGCCCGCGTATGCCGGATAATTTGTATTTGGAGGAAATAATTTAGTATTATGAATATTTATGTAGGCAACCTGTCATATGAAGTGACGGAAAGCGATATCAGGACGGAGTTTGAAGCATTCGGCGAGGTCTCGTCCGTATCCCTCATCAAGGATACTTACAGTGGGCGCTCCAAGGGATTCGGCTTCGTGGAAATGCCCAAGCTGCAGGAAGGCCAGGCGGCCATCACCGGGCTCAACGGCAAAAAGATCAAGGACCGCGCGATAACCGTAAACGGCGCACGGCCCAGGGGTGAAGGCGGACCCGGTGGCGGTGGCGGCAGGTCTTCATATGGTGGTGGCGGTGGGGTGGTTCGGGCGGCAGGGGAGGCTCCGGTGGTGGTGGCAGGGGTGGCCCGAGAAGGTACTAATCGTAAAGATAAATTGGAACCAGCAAAATAAACGGCCCTTAACAGGGCCGTTTCCTTTTCTGCTTGCGTAACGGCAATTTCCCGGAACTTCTTTTTGACAGCGCCTCATTCTGTTGCTATAATACGGCAACTGGCTTCCATAAGCCGTTATAATAGTAATATGACATTCACTACGCAGAACGTGGAGAAAAAGACCTTTAGCATCCTCAAGGTGCTGGCAAACTCGCCGCAGCCTTTGGGTTCGATAGTGATTGCGCGGAAGCTTCGTGACCTGGGTGTTGACCTGGGTCAGCGGGCGGTGCGATATCACCTGAAGCTGACCGATGATAACGGATTGACGCACCTGGCAGGCCGGCGCGATGGCAGGCAGATCACACAACTCGGACTCAAGGAGCTTAAGCAGGGAATGGTCAAGGAAAAAGTGGGCTTCTCCATTACAAGGATAGAGCAATTAGCGGTCCTGACCACATTCGATGCTGATAAACGGGCGGGGCTGGTGCCGGTGAATGTATCGTTTATACGGAGGCAGGATTTCAAGAAGGCGCTGCAGATTATGGCGCCCGTATTTTCAGCGCGTCTATGTGCAAGCCGCCTGGTCATGGAGGCCCGCAGCGGTGAAAAAATCGGCGATGTTATTGTCCCGGAGGACACCGTAGCACTGGTCACGGTATGCAGCATAGTAGTGATCGGCGCGTTGCTGAGGGCCTGTGTTCCTGTGAATGCCAGGTTTGGCGGGTTGCTGCAGATGCGGGGCCACCAACCCTGGAGGTTTGTGGATTTAATACATTACGCCGGATGCTCCCTTGACCCGGCAGAGGTCTTTATAAAGGCCAAAATGACTTCGGTGGGGCAGGTTGTAAAAAACGGCCAGGGCAGCCTGCTGGCAAATTTCCACGAGATACCGGCAATTTGCCGTCCGAAGGCAGGGGATATCTCCTTGAAGCTTAATAAAGCCGGTATGAACGGCATCTTTATTATCGGCGGTGTTAGTGAGCCTGTCTGCGAGATGCCGGTTGAGCCGGGGCGGGCAGGCATGGTAGTGATCGGCGGACTGAACCCGGTGGCCGCCGTCCAGGAGGCTGGGATAGAAGTGGAATCGCACGCTATGAGCGCCTTGATTGAATATAAAAATCTCGTCCCCTTCGAGGAACTTTATAAAATAAAAACGATTTAAATTTCACGGGAGCCCTAAAAACGTGAATAATAGTAAAATTAAGATCAATCTCTTGTGCTGTTCAACCAGCTTTGATCCGCTCGAACTGGCGCAGGGCAATAACGGCAACGGGGATGAACTTAGGATTATACCGTTGCCGTGTTCCGGCAAGATCGACATCCTCTACTTAACCAAGGCCTTCGAAAGCGGTGCTGATGGGGTGGCGGTGATTACCTGTAAAAAAGGTGAATGCCAATTTCTGGAAGGTAACCTTCGGGCTGAGAAGAGGGTGTCAGCAGTAGATGCACTGCTTGAGGAGATCGGCCTGGGTAAAGGGAGGATGGTTATGTTGCAGATGGGTGATGGCGGCATCGATCAAATCAAGAAAGAGGTTGAGGATTTCCGCAGGAGGATAAAAGCCTCACCCCGCAAGGCATATGCCGGCGATGAATTAGAGCTGGATAAAGAGTAAAAGACCAGCAATGTATTTATAGATTAAGGATAATAAGATGAAACCTGATAGCGCACTGGCCAATAAGATAGGCAGTAAAGAGTTTATTGTCACGGCGGAATACCTGCCGCGGAACGGCACGGATACGCAAATAGTTGAAGACTGCGCCCGTACATTTAAAAATGGCCCCAGTTGCGGTGAATGTAGCTGATAACCATTACGGCGTGGCTATGTCCAGCCTTGCCGCATCGGTGATATTGGGCCGCGCCGGAATTGAACCGGTTTACCAGGTTGTTACGCGGGACAGGAACCGCATTGCACTGCAGTCCGACCTGCTGGGAGCGGCCTCCCTGGGTATAAAAAACGTGCTGTGCCTTTCCGGCTACCATCAGGCACTGGTAGGCTGCCCTGAATCTGCCAATGTCTTTGATATAGATTCAATCCAGTTCATCGCGACGGTAAAAAAAATGTGCGACGAGGGTTTGCTGCTGGACGGAACTAAGATCGAGGGTGCTTTTTCTATGCTGGCGGGGGCTGCTGCCAATCCTTACCTTAAGCCGCTGGAACTGAATATCATTCGCCTGAAGAAGAAAGTGAAGGCCGGGGCAGCCTTCATCCAAACGCAGGCCGTATTTGATATTGACGAATTCAAACGGTGGCTTGAGACGGCCAGCGGCGAAGGCCTCACCGAAAAAGTTGCCATTCTGGCGGGCGTGTTGCCACTGACCGGGGCGGCTGAAGCGAAGAAATTGAATGGAACCTTCACGGATTTCAGTATACCGGATGAAGTGATCTCCCGCCTGGAATCTGCCGGAAATGAAGAGGCGCAGCTCAAGGAGGGCACGGCTATCTGCGCCGGGATAATCAAGCAGCTTAAGGGTTTGCCCGGCCTGCGCGGTATACACATATTTTCGGGAGGCAACGAAACGGTTGTGCCTGCGCTTGTTTCAGCGGCGAATTGAATCAAGGTAAATACCTATGCCGGATAAATATCGCATCAAAACTCAACCCGTCCCCCCGCGCCGGCCGCGCATCGGCAAAGTCGGCGTGGTGGACTGGCGCGAAGATTGCGCCAACTGCCATAACTGCGTTAAGAAAGCCTGCGTTTTCGACCGCTACAGGGAAGAGATGTCCTACATCCGCGGGCTTCGCGAGATGGATGCCGTGTTCTTCCAGTGCATGGGCTGCTTCTCCTGCGTGCAGCAATGTACCAAGGGGCTGCTGGCGCTTTCGGCCAACCCTGTATATGAGCGGCTCGGCAATACATATTGGACACCCCAAATAATTGAAACCACCTGGGCGCAGGCGGAATCAGCCAAGATACCGGTTTCCGGCGCAGGATACCGGGGGCGGTTTTCCGGCCCGGGCTTCGATTCGATGTGGACCGATATGTCGGAGATCGTGCGCCCTACCCGTGACGGCATACACGGGCGCGAGTATATCAGCACGGCTGTGGACATCGGCAGAAAACCAGCACTGCTCCACTTCGATGCAGGCGGTCCGGCCGACGGACTGACGCCGCTGGTGGATATACCGATGCCCATGATTATCGATATGCTGCCCCGCGGCTACCGGCTTCCCAACCTGCTGCCTGTTATTAAAATAGTGGCGGCGCAGACAGGCGTCATCGCCATTATAGATTCTAAAGACTGGCAGTTAGCCGGCAATGACCTTGATCAATACCTGCCTAATCTGGCGATTTATCTCGATGCCTCCGCACCCCTGCCCGGCAGTGAATTGCTTACTAGGATGAGGCTGGTAGAGATAAGTGACGACGGAGACGCGGAACGGCGCGTAGGTGAACTGAAGCAGATAAACCCTGGCATAGTGGTTGCGGTCAGGGTGGAAATGGATTCAGGAGGGATTGAACGCGCAGTCGAATATGCCCGCCAACCGTTTATCGAGGTTTTACACCTGGTAGCCGATGATAACGGTAACGAGATCGGAGAAAAAAACCCCCGTTTTATCAAGGACATGGTGCGCAGTGTGCATAACTCGCTGGTGGAAAGCGGGATAAGGAACGAGATAACTCTGATGGCAGGCGGTGGCATAGCCCTGCCCGAGCATATGGCCAAGCAGATCATCTGCGGTGCGGACCTGGTAACCATCAACCTGCCATTATTAATAGCCCTGGAGTGCACGCTGTGCCGTGATTGTAATGACGGCCGGTCATGCCCGGCGATGATCGGGGAGATAGATATCAAGTACGGTGTCGGACGCATGACAAATCTGATTGCTGCATGGCACGACCAGTTGATCGAGGTCATGGGAGCTATGGGTATACGCGAGGTCCGCCGCTTGCGCGGTGAAGTTGGCCGGGCCTTATTCTTTGAAGACCTTGAGGAGGCGACCTTTGGCAAGCTCTTTGGTTCCAGAAAAAATAATTAAAGAGGGTCTGCCGGATAATACGCTCGAGACTGTAGTACCGCAGGCGGAGGTTCAACGCGTAATTAAGCCGGCGCCGCCGCGCTACCGCAACGAGATCGCGAAATATATTATCCGGCGCAGTGATGATTGCAAGCTGTGCGGCAAATGCGCCGAGGTATGCCCGCAGGGGGTGCACGTTCTCAAGCCGGGCTATAAGTACTTCGCTGCCCCGCACCAGAATGTGTGTATCGGCCCGGCCTGCAAGGACACCGGCCATTATTGCGTGGATTTATGCCCTAACAAGGCGTTGCGCATGGTGGAAAACCCCATGATGAAGGTGCTGGGCGATTACCGCTGGACGCCTGACCTGATCCTGGCCACGTGGAAGATGGCTGAGACGGGGGCGCCTCCTCCGGCGGAGTATGGTTACGAATATGAATTGCGGCAATTCAGGCGGGGGCTTTGACCGTATCAGGTTTAAGTTTCCCGCCAGGCCGCCGGTTGAATTGGACCCGGATGATATCGATACCAGCCTGGAGCTTAACCGCCGCAACGATGGGCGGCCGCAGATTAAAATCGACGTGCCCTGGTACGGTGGCGGCATGTCGTTCGGGTCGGTGAGCAATGTAACCCAGCTGTCCAAGGCGAGCGCTGCCGTGGCCTTCAACACCTTTACCTGTACGGGGGAAGGCGGTTACATGGAGCGCCTGAGGCCTTACGACGACCACACTATAACACAGGTTGCCACGGGGTTATTCGGTGTGCGGGAGGAGACCATCCAGCGCGTGCGGATCGTGGAATTCAAATACGCGCAGGGCGCCAAACCGGGTCTGGGAGGCCACCTGCTGGCGGATAAGGTCACACCATCCGTGGCCAAGATGAGGGAAACGGTTATCGGTATCTCGCTGTTTTCACCTTTCCCCTTTCACAGCGTTTATTCCATCGAAGACCATAAGAAACATATGGACTGGATAAAGCATATCAACCGGCATGCCCTGGTCTCAGCCAAGGTTTCGACCCCGTCAGATGTGGATATGGTTGCCGTAGGCAGCTATTCAGCCGGAGCGCATATCGTTCACCTGGACGGTGGTTACGGCGGCACCGGCGCCGCACCTGATATAGCCAAGAAAAACATCGCCATGCCCATTGAATATGCCATTGTCAAAGTGCACGATTTCCTGACCCGTGAAGGTGTGCGCGACAGGATAACACTGATAGCCAGCGGCGGGTTGAGGAATGCTCATGATATAGCCAAGGCCATCGCCCTCGGTGCGGATGGCGTAGTTGTTGGGACCGGTGAACTGGTAGCTTTGGGATGTCTGCGCTGCGCACGCTGTGAAAGCGGACGGGGCTGCCCGCGCGGCATAGCTACCACGGACGCTGAACTGCAGGGGCAGTACACGGTCGAATGGGGCTCACAGCGGATAATCAACCTTTATAACGCCTGGCGTATCGAACTGGTAGAGATACTGCGCAGGTTCGGCATGCGCAGGGTCAGCGAGTTGCGGGGCCGCACCGACCTCCTTATGCATCTTGATTACAACAACGATACGGAGCAGGCCAGATGAACCGCGAAACGATAGGACAACTGCTTCTTTCCAGGAAAAGACTGGCAGGTGAGTTGCAGCCGCCTACTACTGAGAGGAAGATTGAGGAAGAGGGCGGCTGTGGTGTCGTCGGTTTGTGCTGCTCGGAGCCGGTAGCGGCCAGACATATTTACGAGCCGTCAAGGCAGATGCATAACCGCGGCAATGGCAAGGGTGGCGGCATTGCCGCGCTCGGCTTCATACCGGAACAGCTTGGCGTAAGCCGCGAAGTGCTGGATAACTGCTACATGATCCATGTGGCATTCCTTGACACGGGGATAAGGCCTCAGCTTGAGGAGTAAATATATCAAACCCAATTTTAATGTCGCCACTACGCAGAAACTTGAATCCCTGGATGACTGGACAGCGGTTGATGGCCTGGAAGCCAAACCTCCCGATGTATACCGCTATTTTGTGCGCGTGAAAAGTGATGTCCTCAATTCGTTTGTAAAGGCAAACGGCTTCACGAGCCTGACGAAAGATGAGGCAGAGGCCGAGTTCGTCAACCAGAACAGCATCACGGCTTAACCAGGAATACTATGCTTCACTTGGCGAACAGAAGGCCTTCGTAATGTCCGAAGGCAAGAACATCATGATCCTCAAGGTGGTCGGATACGCGGAGGCTATCGTAAAGTACTATAAGATCGAAGAGCTATGCGCCCATGTATGGATAGCCCACCAGCGCTTCCCGACCAAAGGCCGCGTATGGCACCCGGGAGGCGCCCATCCCTTCGGCGGCATCAACGCCGCGCTGGTGCACAACGGTGACTTTGCCAATTACCACTCGGTGTGCGAATACCTGGCCGAGAGGCATATCTATCCGCAGTTCCTCACCGACACCGAAGTTTCCATTTTAATGTTTGACCTGCTGGAGCGCACCTATCATTATCCACTGGAATATATTATCGAGGCGCTGGCGCCTACGTCGGAGCTGGATTTCGACCGCCTGCCGAAGGACAAGCAGGCGCTTTACAGGGCGATACAGGCCGCCCATATACATGGGTCGCCCGACGGCCCCTGGTTCTTTATTATCGCACGCTCGCTGCCGGAGGAAAAGGCCTTCCAGCTTATGGGTATCACGGATACCGCTATGCTGCGGCCCCAGGTATTCGCTTTTTGCGATGGGGAAGTGCAGGTTGGGTTGATAGCCTCCGAGAAACAGGCCATAGACGCCACGCTGCTGAGCCTGCACGCCGATGACAGCCGGATATGCCCGGTCGCGGACCGGTACTGGAACGCCAGGGGCGGCAGCCATACCGACGGCGGCGCTTTTATCTTTGACCTGGAACCCGATAAGTCCGGCAGGCTGCGCATGATCCTGCAACGATAAGTTTGGCACTCCTGTTCCCATGCCATCGGGTAGCGAGGCCTGTGATTTTACCGCTGCCGTACCAGAATCTTGCACGGCGATATCAGGGACGGCCTCAAACAGAGCTTTGAAAAAGAGAAGCGCGGCTGATATTTTTGAGTACTTCTCCGGCGGCATACGGAAGTGGTCTTTCGCAGAGTATCCGGGCGGCCTTAGCTTACTTAATCGAGCTTGCAGAGGAGCCTAAGAGCAGTTCACCGGCTATCGAAGCCCTTACGCTGCTCAACGACCGCAGGTATCCCGTGGGTATGAAGAAACGCAACCACATCCTCTACCTGGTACGCAGTGCTTTAAATGCGGTATTCAGCGGCCTTGCCAAATTTGATGGGAATGGTCCTGCCGGGGGCGGGTACCGCCTGATAGACCACGGGACACGGGGGCTGCTGAGGCCGCCGCAAAACAATGAAACCACCCTGGTGATAGATGCCATGGGCTTTGATCCGGAAGGTGAAGGCTGCGATGCCACCCTGCTGATGGATGCCTATCTGAAGGGATGGCGGCGCTTCATCAGCTTTAATTGCATCGGGCAGCGGTTTATCGGCTGTGGTCTCGGGCCCTGACACCGATAGTGTGAATATAGATGTTTACGGCAGCTCCGGTGATTACTTAGCTTCAGGTATCGATGGGATGACTATTACCGTACATGGCAACGCGCAGGACCAGGTCGGCCAGATCATCAAGCGAGGCAAACTGGTTATTCATGGCGATGTCGGACAAACCTTTATGTACGGGGCCAAGGGCGGCTCGATTTACGTTATGGGCAATGCCGCCGGGCGGCCGCTTATCAACTCGGTGGGCAGGCCAAGGGTCGTGATCAATGGCACCTGCCTTGATTTCCTCGGTGAGTCATTTATGGCGGGTGATGTGCTCAACGGCGGCGGGTTTGTCATACTGAATGGCGTAACATTTGACGATGAAGGGAACCTGATTGCCTTGAAGGAACCATATCCGGGCAGCAATCTTTTCTCGTTGGCCTCGGGAGGAGCTATTTACATACGGGACCCGCGCCAGCAGGTTGTCTGGCAGCAGTTGAACGGATGCGGTTTCTACCGCATGGCCGATGAGGACTGGGATCTGATACTGCCCTACCTCGAGGAAAATGAGCGGCTCTTCGGTATCAAGGTTGAAGAATTGCTGACCGTGGATGGCAAGAGGCTCGATCCATCCGAGGTTTACCGCAAAGTCGCGCCGGTTAAAATCGCGGCGCTGGGCAAGAAAATCGAAGGGGCTGTCGGTAACCGAGACCGACCTGTTGACTGTATCGACCGGGGAATAATCGTGAGCCAGGAATTATTATGACGATAAAAATTAGCAAAACACCAGCGGGAACCGGCCTCAAGCCGGTCGTAGAAGAGATGTCCGGCGTCAGCCTGGACGCCTGTTACCAGTGCAGGAAATGCTCCGGCGGGCTGCCCGGTGGCCGGACCGGCGAAGTCGCGCCGTCGGAGATTATCAGGCGGCTGCACCTGGGCGCCGGGGACGAGCTGCTGGAGAACGGCCTGGTATGGATGTGCCTTTCCTGCGAAACCTGCTACGGCCGCTGCCCGATGCAGATAAATTTCGCGGCGGTTATCGATGCGCTGCGCAGTTTGGCCCTTGCAAGGGGAGCGCAAAGCGCCGGAAGGCAACATGCCGCTGTTTAACCGCATGTTCCTGGCCAATGTCAAGATTTTCGGACGTTCCTACGACCTGTCCATGATCGCCGGCTACAAGCTCGGGAGCGGCTCCCTGATGAGCGATACGGAAAAATTCCCCGCTATGTTGAAGAAGGGGAAAATGGCCATTCTGCCGCCGTCCGGCGCCGACAAAAAGGCCGTAAAGCGCATTTTTGAAAAGGCCATGCGGGTAAAGGAAAAAAGAAATGAAATACGCATATTATCCCGGGTGCTCGTCACATTCCACTGCCCGTGACATGCACGAGTCGGCCACTAGCTGTGGCACGTGCGCTGGGTATTGAACTGGTGGAAATTGAGGGATGGTCCTGCTGCGGGGCAACTGCCGCACACCAGACTGACCGGGTGCTGGCCGCTTCCCTGCCGGCTGCCAATATGCTGCTGGCTAAGCAGATGGGACTTGATACGGTGGTCACCTGCGCGGCCTGCTACAACAGGATGAAGGTGACAAATCACGAGGTATCCTCCTCACCGGCCTGCGAGCCAGGGTAGCCGAAGCGCAGTCGGGCAGCCATATGACGGCTCGGTTGCCGTGAGGCATTTTGTCGAAGTGCTGCTCGAAGATGTGGGTATTGAAAAATTGCGTAAGAGCTTTACACACTCTCTTGGAGGGCTGAAGGTAGCAGCTTATTACGGGTGCCTGCTGGTACGTCCGCACGATGTAACTCATTTCGACGATGCGGAGAACCCTACTATCCTCGACCGCCTGGTAGATGCTATGGGTGGGCAGAGCGTCGACTGGCCCGGCAAAGTTGACTGCTGCGGAGGCGGGCTTAACCTGACCAGGACTGACGTGGTTGTGAAGCTTTCGCGGTTCAATCATTGATATGGCCAAGGCGTCGGGCGCCGACTGTATCACGGTGGCCTGCCCCATGTGCCAGGCCAGCCTTGACCTGCGCCAGAAAGATATGCAAAAGCAAACGCGGCAAGCGCTTTGAGATGCCCATCGTATATATAACGCAGTTGCTCGGGTTGTGCCTCGGCATCCCGCCGAAAGAGCTCGGCCTCAACCGGCTGATGGTCTCCCCCGCCAGTGTTTTACAGTCCCTGGGCATCGAAAGCCTGAGAAGGTCGAAAATATATTAAAGGTAACCATAATATGACTGCTGATAAAAAAAGAAGACAGGCGCAGTGCTGGTGCAGGGCGGCGGGATCGCCGGCATACAGGCCGCGCTCGACCTTGCCAACTCCGGTTTCAAGGTGTACCTGGTCGAACGTTCCGCCGCTATCGGCGGCATGATGTCGCACCTGGATAAGACATTTCCCGACCGGGGATTGCGCTACCTGCATCGTATCGCCCAAGCTGGTGGAATGCGCGCGCAATATCAATATCGAGATACTCACGCTGTCGGAGCTGATGGACCTCCAGGGTGAGGCCGGCAATTTCACGGCCACCGTCCGGCGTTACCCGCGTTACGTCGATGAGGACAAATGCACTGCCTGCGAGCAGTGTACCGATGCCTGCCCGGTGAATATCCCCAACCACTTCGACCGCGAGATGGGCACACGCAAGGCCATCGCCAAGGAATACGCGCAGGCCACCCCCAACATATTCAATATTTTGAAAAACGGGCACGCGCCCTGCAAGGTGACCTGCCCGGCCAATATTAACGTCCAGGGCTATATACAGCTTATCAAGAAGAAAGAGTACGTAAAGGCGGTGAACCTGATAAGGGAGAGGAACCCCCTTTCCGCTATATGCGGGCGTGCCTGCAACCATCCCTGCGAAGCGGTCTGCACACGCGGAAAATTAGACGACCCCGTCGCCATCAGGCTGCTCAAACGGTTTGCTTCGGATAAAGAGATGGAGCTGGTAGAATCAGGCCAGATCTCCCTGCCGGAAGAAAAAACACCTCCGGCCGGCGCGAAGAGAGTCGGGATAATCGGCGCCGGCCCGGCCGGCCTGACGGCGGCCGCCGACCTTGCCGACCGCGGATATGCGGTGACCGTGTATGAGGCGTCACCCGCGGCGGGCGGGATGCTGCGCTGGGGCATACCGGAATACAGGCTGCCCAAGAAAATACTTGATTATGAAGTAGATCTGATTCGTCGCAAGGGTGTCGCATTCAAATACAACTGCAGGATAGGGGAAGATATCTCTTTTGCGAGAATACGGAAAGGACAACGATGCGGTCTTCATCGGGGTGGGCGTACAGGTCAGCCGCAGGCTTGGCGTTGAGGGCGAGGATAAATCTAACATCGACTATGGCGTCGAGTTCCTCAGGCAGGCGGGTGACAGGAATAATTTACCTGCCGTCGGAAGAAAAGTTGTCGTCATAGGCGGCGGCAATGTAGCAGTGGATGTGGCGCGCACCGCGCTGAGGCTGGGCGCAGGGAGCGTTGAGATGGTCTCCCTTGAACAGAGGCAGGAGATGCCGGCCCTGCCGGAGGAGATAGCGGAAACGCTTGAAGAAGGCATCAAGGTCAGCAATGGCTGGGGACCGCGCCGCATACTGGGCAACGGTGAGGCCACGGGAATTGAGCTAAAACGTTGTATAAGCGTATTTGATAATGAGGGGCGCTTCAGCCCGGCTTATGATGAGAAAACACTAACAACGGTGCAGGCAGACCGGGTGATAATCGCCATCGGACAGTCGCTGGATAAGCAATTCATCAGCAGCGCCGGGGTTGAGACAGAGCGTGGATGCTTCAAAGTAGACCCTGCCACGCTTGAAACATCGCTAAAAGGCATTTTCGCAGGCGGCGACAGCGTATCCGGGCCGGCTTCGATCATACAGGCTGTCGGCGCCGGCAAGCGGGCCGCTGAATCCATTGACCGCTACCTCAAGAATGAGGACATGCGTGCTTCCCGCTTTGAAGATACGGTCAAACCACTTTCCGAGGAACTTCTTCCCGGTATATCCGGTGCAGAGAAAAGACCGCGCGCCATGCCGGCATACCTTCCGGTAAGCCAGCGGCAGGGGACTTTCAGCGAGACCGAGGGAGGTCTGACTGAAGAAGCCGCCCTGGCCGAATCTGAGCGCTGCCTGAACTGTGCCCTGTGTTCTGAATGCCAGGAGTGCGTTAAGGCCTGCGAACAGAACGCCATTGACCATTACATGGGACAGCGTGAGGTCAAGTTTGAGATAGGTTCGGTCATACTTGCTCCCGGGTTCGAAGAGTTCCCTGCTGAAAGGAAGGGTGAGTTCGGCTTTGGCCGCTATGCCAATGTCCTGACCAGTGTGCAATTCGAAAGGATGCTCTCGGCGTCCGGTCCTTTCGAGGGACATGTTATACGCCGCTCTGACGGAAAGGAGGCTAAGCGCATCGCCTGGATACAGTGCGTGGGGTCGCGCGATGCCAGTTGCGGCAACGAGTATTGCTCATCGGTATGCTGCATGGTTTCAACCAAGCAGGCGCTGGTGGCCTCGGATCACGCTCCCGGGCTGGAGGCCTCTATTTTCTATATGGATATCCGCGCCCACGGAAAAGATTTTGACCAGTATTACGATAGGGCTAAAAGCAGCGGCAACATAAGTTATATCAGGAGCATGCCGTCACGCGTTCTGCAGGTGCCCGGTAGTAAGGATCTGCGCCTGCAATTCTATAGCGGCGCCGGGGTTATGGAAGAGCGCGATTTCGACCTGGTGGTGCTGTCCGTAGGCATGGAGGCAGGGAAGTCGGCAAGGGAAGCCGCCGGCCGTTTGGGGATCAGCCTGGATGAGTATGGCTTCTGTGCCACCGACCGGCTTTATCCTTTATCGACGTCCAGGGCTGGCGTATTCGTGGCCGGCGCCTTCCAGGAGCCCAAGGATATCCCGGAGACCGTGACACAGGCCAGCGCGGCAGCCTCGATGTCCATGGAACTGCTGGCCGAGGTGCGCAACTCGCTGATGAGTAAAAGAGTCTACCCGGACGAGCACGATGTGATCGACGAGGAGGCCAGGATAGGAGTGTTCGTCTGCCACTGCGGCAAGAATATCGCCTCGGTGGTTGACGTAGAACGCGTGTCAGAGATAGCCGCCCAGCAGCCCAACGTGGTCTTTGCCACGCACACTATGTACACCTGCGCCGATTCCAATCTCAATAATATCAGGGATATGATACATAAGCATCGCCTGAACCGCATTGTGGTCGCATCCTGTACACCACGTACTCATGAGCCCATATTCCGTGACACGCTGCGCGAGGCCGGGCTGAACCCCTACCTGTTCGAGTTGGCCAATATCCGGGACCAGTGCTCATGGGTTCACTCTGCCGAGCCTGAAAAGGCCACGGAGAAGGCGACAGAACTTATGAAGATGTCCGTCGCGAGGGCCAGGCTGCTATCCCCGCTCACGGGGACCTCGTTTGCCGTCGACCAGACGGGTCTCGTCATTGGCGGTGGTATCTGTGGCATGACCGCGGCGCTGGCGCTGGCCGGGCAGGGTTTCAAGGTGCACCTGGTGGAGAAATCTGACAGGCTGGGAGGCAATGCCATTAACCTCAGGTATACCCTCGAGCATGAGGACGTTTCTGCGTTTGTGGCCGGGTTAATGAAGGAAGTTGAAAACCATCCCAACATCGTCCTTCACCTCGGGGCGGATGTTACTAATGTTGCCGGCTTCATCGGGCAATTCAAGGTCTCTCTTTTTCAGGACGGCACGGACAGTGAAGTGTCCTGCGGCGCCATAATCGTGGCCACGGGGCCGCCCCCGCGGCGACCAGGGAATACTTGCATGGAAAGGATGAAGGGGTCATTACGCAGCTTGAACTGGAGCAGAGTCTGCACAAAGGCGATTTTGCACCCGGCCGCAGGAACGTGGTGATGATACAGTGCGTCGGTTCGCGAAACGATGAGAGACCCTACTGCAGCCGTATCTGCTGCTCCATGGCGGTCAAGAACGCATTGAAGATAAAGAAACAGGACCCGTCTGCCAGTGTCTACGTGCTTTACCGCGATATCAGGACCTACGGCTTCCGTGAAAAATATTACAAGCAGGCACGTGAAGCAGGGGTTATTTTTATACGTTATGAGCCCGATGCCCCGCCGCTGGTCTCACAGGATAATGGACTGGTTGTCAGCCTCAAGAGCCCAAATTTCCCTGAGCCGGTCGAGATCGAGACGGATTGTGTCGTTCTAAGTACCGGAGTTGATGCGGCCGGGGACAACCGTCGCGTTGCTGACATGCTAAAAGTGCCCATCAATGCGGATGGATTCTTTGTAGAAGCCCACGTCAAGCTGCGCCCGGTGGAATTTACTACCGAGGGGATTTTCCTTTGCGGGCTGGCGCATTCTCCCAAGCACATGGATGAAAATATCTCGCAGGCGCGCGCGGCGGCCTCACGTGCTTCGACCGTGCTCTCCAAAGCTTACCTGGAGGTCGGGGCACAGGTTTCGCAGGTAGACCAGAGCAAATGCATTTCATGCATGACCTGTACCAAGGTATGCCCGTACGGCGCCCCGACGGTTAATGCCGACCATAAGGCGGAGATTATCGCTGCCAAGTGCATGGGTTGTGGCATTTGCGCGGCAGAATGCCCGGCCTGTGCCATACAGTTGAACCATTTCGAATCAAGGCAGTTCAAGGATATGCTGGATGAATTATTTAGAAGCGGAATCAAAGAAAGCGGGCCGGCTGCTGTGCCGGAGAAAAGCGGTGTGCGATGAGCTCGATTAATAAAGAAACCACCATTGTAGCTTTCTGCTGTATCTATTGCGCGTACGCAGCGGCTGACCTGGCGGGTTCGATGCGGCTGCAGTACCCCTCCAACGTGAGGATAATCCGCACGCCCTGTACCGGCAGGCTGGAAGTTGAGTATTTCCTCAGGGCCTTCGAGAACGGCGCTGACGGTGTCCTGGTTGCCGGCTGCGAGGAAGGAAGCTGCCATTTCAAAGAGGGCAACCTCATTGCCAAACGCCGTGTGAACTATGCCCGCAAGCTGCTGGCTGAAAGCGGGTTAGAAACAGAGCGCCTTAAGATGGTCAATGTCAGCGCCGCCATGGCGCGTTTATTTACCGAGCATGTGCGTGAGATGGCTGAAACCGTGCAGAGGCTCGGACCCAGCCCGCTCAACCGGGCGAAAACACGGGTTCAACAGGAGATAAAACCATGATAGTAGCAGAGAGAAAAAGCATCCCCGAGCTCCTTGATATGCTTCCCAATGATTCCAAGATACTGGTGCTGGGATGCGGCACCTGCGTGACCGTTTGCCTGGCAGGAGGTGAGCGCGAGGTAAGCATTATTTCCTCGGCCCTGCGTATAGCATCAAAAGCCAGGGGGCTGGGTTACGAGGTCAGCGAGCTTACCATCGAGCGGCAATGCGACAACGTGTTTATCGAGCAGGCTATTGAAGCTATCGAGAAAGTTGATGTGGTGCTGTCGCTGGGGTGCGGCGCGGGTGTCCAGGCCATTGCCGAGCGTTTCCTCAAGAAGCCGGTCTATGCCGGCCTGAACACGAAATTCCTTGGCATACTGGAGGAACGGGGTGTCTGGACTGAGAAGTGCTCCCAGTGCGGATCCTGCGTGCTGCACGAGTACGGCGGTATCTGCCCGGTCACGCGTTGCGCCAAGCATTTGTTGAACGGCCCCTGCGGAGGTTCACGGGAAGACCGCTGCGAGGTCAGGCCCGACCGCCCCTGCGCCTGGCAACTGATATACCAGAGGTTGAAAAACATCGGGCAACTGGAGAGGCTGGAAAAGATCGAGCCGCCCAAGCAATGGAGCGCCAGCCTGAGCGGTGGACCGCGCGTCATCATCCGCGAAGACCACCGGATATAATAAAGCGCCCTTTTTTATCCCGTATCCAACTTGTCCTTCAGTCCGCTTATCGGCTTCGGATAATGCCCCACCCCGCGGAACTTTTTAGTGTAAATCGCCTTGTGCGGGCAGTGGTTGTAGCAGCTCCAGCATCCATAGCATTTTTCCATGTCGAAGACTGGCTTGGGGTCCATTTTGAGAGCCCCGTAAGGGCAGAGCTTTTCGCAGATGCCGCACTCATCACAAAGCGCGTCATCGACGTATTTAAATCCCATATCCCGTTTTGACCGGGTGCGCGAAAAGGACGGCAACAGGTTGTAGATAAAACCGGCCTTTATTTTTTTCGCCGACGACCTCCTTGCCATCGCTTATACACCGCAAAACTTTTATCCAGTTCGGCGACGAATTCCTTGAAAGCTTTAAGCTCTTTTTCATTGGGCGCCTGCTCATTCCCCCTTCCCCCTGGCCATCATGGGCGGATAGC
Source organism: uncultured Chloroflexia bacterium (assembly GCA_963752975.1). Lineage (GTDB taxonomy): Bacteria > Chloroflexota > Dehalococcoidia > GIF9 > UBA5629 > CAIMUM01. The sequence goes on along the minus strand of CAVWAG010000006.1, from coordinate 60,814 downwards.
TTTCCGGCGTGTGCAGTGAATGGCCGGCGATAACTTTAAAGCCTCTGGCAGTTGCCCATCTGGCAAGGGTCTGCCGGGTCCTGCCGTTGATAAAGCCATAGGTATTGAAAACGAAAGCAGGCTTATTGTCCTGGCGACCAATCCTGCATGAAAGTTTGCATGAGGTATGGTGGGTCCAGAAAATCGGTGAAGGTGGCAAAGCCCGCGATGTCGTAAGCGGCAAAGTCCGGCTTGCCTTCGCGCATGATGTTGAAAAGATCTAATTTGGCGTTCCTGATATGGTTCTGGATATACTGGCAGGCCAGCCTGGTATTGCCGGAACCGGAATAGTAGCAGATCAGTCCTTTGAGCGGCTTGCCGCTGTGTTGCATCGACATAAATTTCCTCCTTCAGTGCAGGGGTCGTCAAACGCCGCAATATAGCATGGCTTTAAAAACAGCGTCAAGAGAATTCAGATTAATAGTGTGTGCTGAATATAAAGAATGGTTCAAATAGGCACGGTCCAAAATATTTCGGAAAGCCGATAGTCCTGCTAAGGGAGCAGTAAAGGTCCTGTATTATTGACAAGATTTGTGGTTTAGTTTAAATTAAGCAGCAATGGTATGACCATCATACCTTTAGCTGATAGGTTAAATATGGACAGAAAGATATTTAAGCCCTTGGATACCGAGAAATTATCTGGGAAGGCTATAAAGCAAATTGAGAACCTGATTAACAATGGTGTCCTGAAACCCGGAGACAAACTTCCACCGGAAAGGGAATTATCATTGGAATTGCGTGTTAGCCGAAGTATTCTGAGAGAAGCCTTAAAAACGCTTGAAGGTTTGGGATATTTGTACAGGAAGACTGGAGAAGGGACATTTGTAAGGGAGATTACCGACTGGAATAGTGCATTTTTTCTGTCTGATCTGATAAAGCGGGCAACATTTTTGGATTACTTGGAAGCAAGAGAAATGCTTGAGCAAAAGGTTGTTCAGCTTGTAATTGAACGGGCATCTGATGACGAATTAAAAGAAATGGACAAAATCATTTCGTTACTGGAGGCCTCAGAACTGAATTCCGAGTCTGTACTTAAATTCCATCACAAATTGGCTTTGTTGACGAAGAATATAGTGCTGATTAAATTCATGCTCGCAAATTGGGAATTGCATAAAAATTTGGTATTGGCCAGTAACGTGGAGGAAGATGAGGGCCGCGAGAAAAGCGTTGCAAAGGAACACAAAGCCATATTGGAGGCGATTAAACAGAGGAATGTGGAAAAGGCGCGACTGGCCGTTGTAACTCACCTGAGTAACGTTAGAAAACACCTGGGGATTCGTTTGGCCAGCGCGACGTAAGCATTTTTTAAAATAGTTGGTAAATACCATCACACCATTATAGGAGGAATTAGTTGATGCGGCAGGCAAAGGTAGTAGCAGCCAATGGTATGTTGGGGACGGGTTTAAGGCCGGAATCTCTGCAGAAGGCTTTAAGCTGGGATCCGGATGTAATAGGATGCGATGCGGGCAGCGCGGATCCGGGGCCATATTTCCTGGCAACCGGCGGGCTTCATTTTTCAGAAGAAGCCATGAAGCGGGACCTGAGGCTTATATTAAAAGCAGCACGAAGCAAAAATATTCCATTCATCCTGGGGTCAGCCGGAACCGGTGGCACTGATATCGGTCTGGATAAAGTCATAAATATCGTAAAGCAAATTGCCGGCGAGGAAAGTCTACATTTTCACATGGGCGTAGTTCACTCCGAGCAAAACAAGGATTACCTGGTATCGATGATGCGGGAGGGAAGAATTAAGCCTTTAAGAAATGCGCCAACACTGACTGAAGACCATATAAGAAAAAGTCTGCACGTAGTGGGTATGGCCGGTATCGAACCTTTTGTTGAATGCCTTGAAAATGGCGCAGATGTGATCATCGCCGGCCGTGCCAGCGATACTTCCATTTATGCCGCTGTTCCCATCAGGATGGGGTTACCACCCGGTCCAGTATGGCATGCGGCCAAGACTATTGAATGTGGCTCGGCATGCGTGTCAAATTGCACCTATTCGGACTGCATGTTTGCCACTATCGATGAGCAGGGTTTTACCATAGAACCGCCTTCTCCCGACTTCATATGCACGCCGACCAGCGTCGCCGCGCACATGTTGTATGAAAATGCCTCTCCCTACGAACTGATTGAGCCATCCGGTATCCTGGATACGAGAAATGCTACGTACAGGGCTGCGAGTTCGAGATCGGTGAGGGTTGAGGGCAGTGAGTTCAGGCCGAAACCATACACTATTAAACTTGAAGGCGCCGAGCTCTCTGGTTATCAGACCATAGCAATCGGCGGCGTGCGTGATCCGATTATATTAAGGCAGCTTGATTCATGGCTGGACGGAATTCGTTGGGGTGTGGGATGGAGATGTTCGGAAATCTATGGCAAGGAGATTAATGAAAAGTACCAGCTCAGATTTCGTGTTTATGGGCGCGATGGTGTAATGGGGTCGTTGGAACCGGACAAAAGCATCGGTCATGAGGTAGGCATTATCCTTGAGATAGTGGCGGAAACGGAAGAGTTGTCGCGTGCTATTGCCTCGACGGCCTGCCATATAGCTTTGCACTTTCCGGTACCGGAATGGATCAGCCTGATCACGGGGATGGCTTATCCGTATTCACCCTATGAAATCTACCGGGGTCCCGTCTATCAATTTAATATGAACCATGTGGTCGAGCCCCGAAGCTATAAGGATATGTTCAGAGTCGAGTATATGGATATATAAAGAAGGGAGATAAAGGCGTCATGGAGAAATTGAGCAAGCTGGCGAAACTCATTCGCAGTAAAAACGCAGGACCGTTTGAGTTGACCATAGACATAATGTTCGATAATGAAGTGAATTACCTACGGGTAAAGAATTCCAATGTAATATCGGCCGAGTTAATTAGTAAGCTATATAACGTTGGCGAGGACAAATTCAGCGTAATCAACTTCGATCCGGCCTATTCAATCAAGATCACAATTCCCCGTCCAGCTATTTCCGGCAGTTTTGATGATACGGATGTATACGGTGGCCAGCAATATGGCCCCCTGGTCGACCTTGAAATTCCCTGAGCGGACCGGTCTATACCTGTTGAATATTGATATTAGTTATCGTTCATGGGCAAGGAGCCAATTATTTATTAAAGGAGGTTTTTAACAAGATTTTCATAAGTAGCAGATATTTATATCAAGTGACTGTAACGGCAGCGACGCGATCTATTGCAGGCGGATTCCGGTTCAAATGCAGTAAATTAATCAAGTTGGAGGGTGTTTCTTTATGAGTGCTGATGTGGCAAATTCAGAATCCAATTATCCCAGGCGTTGGGCCATTTATGTCTTTATTCTCCTTTTTCTTATGTATGCCTTTGACTATATTGACAGGTATGTGATCGTCTCCCTCTATCCGTTCCTGAAAGCCGATTTTGCCCTGTCGGACGCCCAATGTGGCTTGTTAATGTCGGGGTTGGTGTGGACCCAGGTAATTTTCACACTGCCTGTAGGTATATTGCTTGACCGCTGGAGCAGGAAGAAAAGCATCGGCATAATGTCAATACTTTGGGGCCTGGGATCTCTGGGGGGCGCCATCACCCAGAGTTTTTCACAGCTTTTTGTAACGCGCTGCGTTGTTGGTGTTGGCGAAGCAGGCTATGGGGCAGGCGGAACATCTATGCTTTCCGGCATTTTTAAGCCCGCTGTGCGTGCCAGGATTCTTGGGTTTTGGCAAGCTGCAATTCCTGTAGGGCAGGCTGTGGGAGTATTACTTGGCGGAGTAATTGCGATGAAATATGGGTGGCGGAGTGCCCTGGGAATAGTCGCCATACCAGGTATCATCATTGCAGTCCTGTTTTTCTGGATCAAGGACTATAAAACCGTTGACCTGGTGAAATCTGCATCCAAAGACGCTTCGGCGCCCAAGTCGAAAATGAGTTTCATTGACTCGATCAAGGAACTCTTCCGTGCCAAATCGCTTAATATGGTCAATATTGGATTCCCCATATATATGTTCGGGTCCGCGGCGATGTCGACCTGGTTGCCGAGCTATTTCAACCGATTTGGCGGTATGGATATAGCCCAGGCAAGCTCGCGCACTTCTATAATACTGATGATGGCAGTTATTGGCGCTCCTCTAGGTGGTTTCCTCACGGACCGGTGGGTGAAAAAGAACGTAAGGGCCAGATTGCTGATGCCGGGCACTGCAGCCGTTTGCGCAGCGTTTCTCGCCGCTGCCGCATTCTTCTTCCATGTTGGCACAATCCAATTCATTATTCTTCTGTTATTTGGGATAACTTCAATAATGTTCCTTCCTGGAACAATGGCAGTTACCCAGGATGTCGTTCATCCCGGCCTCAGGTCAATGTCCCGGAGCGTCAATATATTCATCCAGAGCCTGCTTGGCACTGCACTTGGCCCGTTAATCATCGGTGCGATTTCCGATGCCTACGGTCTGGACAAGGCGATGTGGTTTATCTCACCCTTTATATTAGTTGCTGGTATTCTTTTCTTCATAGGGTCGGCTTTTTATAAAAAAGACCTTGATGAATGTGAAAAATGCCAGATCACTTTTGAAGGTGCGTGATACAACACTGCTGATCGATTTTTTAAAAAACAGGTTGACTTCAGTTGCCCGGTCATCATTCGGGGAGTTTCGCAAAGCCATAAGTTAATAACGCAAAGGGGCGGCCCTAAAGCCGCCCCTTTGTCCAATGTTCAATTGAATTAAAAGGGTTATACCCAGCCGCGCAGCTTCATGGCTTCCACGACGCGCGCTACGGCCCTGACATAGGCTGCCTGGCGCATGTTGATCTTGTAATCCTTGTGGGTATCGTAAACCGCGTGGTAGGCGGTGGTCATCTTGGCATCCAGACGCTCGTAAACCTCTTTCTCTGTCCAGTAGTACATGTTGAAGTTCTGCACCATCTCGAAGTAGGAAACGGTCACGCCACCGGCGTTGGCCAGGAAGTCCGGTATGACATGCACGCCCTTTTTGTAGAGAATCTCGTCCGCTTCAGGTGTGGTCGGGCCGTTGGCAAGCTCGACGATCATCTTGGCCTTGATATTGGCAGCGTTCTTCTCGGTGATGACGTTTTCCATGGCCGACGGGATCAAGATATCCACGTCAAGCTCAAGTATGTCTTCGCTCGAGATCTTATCGCCCGCTTTAAGGTTGCAGACCGACGTGGTCTTGGTCTTGACCTTCTGGGCCTCTTCGGCATCGATGCCGGTTTTGCAGTAGCAGCCGCCCTGGCTGTCGCAGACCGCCACTATTTTCGCACCAAACATCTCCTTGGCCAGCTTGGCAGCATAGTATCCGGCGTTGCCGTAACCCTGAACGGCGAAAGTAGCCTTGGAAAGGTCGATTTTCAGTTCCTTGGCCGCCTCGCGGATGCAGTACATGCCGCCCTTGGCCGTGGCATCGCCGCGTCCCAGGGAACCGCCCAGCGCCAGGGGTTTGCCGGTGATGACGCCAAACTGGGATTTGCCGGCCATGGCCGAGTATTCATCCATTATCCAGGCCATTATCTGGGGTGTGGTGTAAACGTCGGGAGCGGGCACATCCCTTTCCGGGCCGATGAACTGGTAAACGGCGCGGGCATAAGCCCTGCTGAGTCGCTCAAGTTCCCCTTCGGAAAATTCCTTGGGATTGCAGATGATGCCGCCCTTGCCGCCGCCCAGCGGCAGGTCCATCAGGGCGCATTTCCAGGTCATCCAGGCTGCCAGCGCCCGTACGGTATCAATGGTCTCATCCGGGTGGAAGCGTATCCCGCCCTTGGTCGGGCCCTTGGCATCATTGTATTGCACGCGGTAACCGTGGAAAACCTTGACAGAACCGTTGTCCATGCGGACTGGCAGGGATACATGCAGTTCGCGCATCGGGTTTTTGAGGACGTCGGTCACGTCCGGGTCCAGTTTCATGATGCGCGCACACTTGTCTACCTGCTTTCTAACGGTTTCGAATGGGTTGATCTGGGTCATTTTTCCTCCTCTTTTTAATATTAAATTTAGGGTGACCTATTTTGGTAGCGGCTTTACCGGGATGCCCGTGTTTTTCAGGTATTCCTTATTCCCTGTTGTCGGATGCCTCGCTTTTCATCCCATCAACTCCTCAAAATCAACGAATTCCTTATAGTCAATCACTGTGCTCATGGCATGTGATTCAACCTCGATGCCGGCCTCGGCGACAGCCGCTATGGGGTTAAGCCCGCCGACCAGTATCATACCCACACGGTTGAGCTCCATGGGTATCTCACAGATAGGCTCGCTGACGTTTCCGACCAGCAGGACCCCGTTCAATTTAGCCCGGGCCAGCATGCCGATAACCTCGTTTGCTATGGAGCGGCACAGCGAGGGTATCTCGCGGAAATTGGCCAGTATATTGCCCTCGCCGCTCCTGACTGCCTGGCCCACTGAAGTCATCCCTGCCTTGATAAAAATCTCGGAGGGATCCAGCGAGCACCCCGCGTAATTTATCAATTCTACGAAGCGCAATGGCTTGCCCTCGGACATTTGCAGCAGCCCGCCGAACTTGGAATTCATGGGCACGCCGGCCTTGAGCAACGTGCCGTTGACTACTATGCTGCAGACTGTGCCGATGACCACCTTGCCCTCAGGTACGATCAGGTCACCAACCTTCTCGCCCTGCCTGCCGGCTACCACCAGGCTGCTCACGCAAAGGTGCGACGAGATGACGGGTTTCATCAGGCGCAGTGCTTTTTGCAGGTCCTGCTTCCTGGATCATTGATATATTCACCGGAATAAGGCCGGCCCGTTTTTCCAGGTCGAAAGTGGTGCGGAAAGCCAGCAGTTCGATGCGCGAAATGGCAAAGCCCACCTTGTCTTTGACCATGCCGTGCTTGAGTTCCTTCAGTCCCAGGCTGGTTATAACGCGGCCATCCCGGCGGCCAACCAAATTAGTCAAACCCTGCTCATCCATCAGCTTGAGATGGTAGCGGATAGCCCTCTCTCCCAGTTCAACACCCAGTTCCTTGAGCAGGCGCGCGATGACAATGGAGCCAAGCGGTTCGGCCGAATTGGCCAGAACCTTGAGGATGGAATAGGTTTTTCTCTCTACGTCCTGTGTTTCAAAAGCCATATTATTATGGATAACGGCAACCGATTGCCGAATAATATCAGGAATAATAATATCTGTCAATAGGGCGAAGCGTACTGATGGAGTGAATTGCGCTAAATAGCGATTATGGTCTTATCAAAAGGGGGATGCTACATCAGGTGCAGCAGATATCCAGGAAGCAGACAGCCCTGTGAACCGAGGGGTCGGCCAGCATATGAGCGTACATGCCATCAGAACTGAGGGTGATATCGATGAGGTCGATTATTTCAGTGTATTCAGCTAACTCTGGCGTCAGTTCTGCCAGTATATTGGCTGTTCCTCTAAAAAACTTCTCATTGAATTTTGATTCGGGGTCGGAGGGATAGACCGGCAGGTACAAAATGCCCGCCTCCACCAGGTCCTGGAAGAAGTGGGTGCCGTAGGAAACCTCCGGAACATGGCCTTTATCCTCACGCGCCATCTCCACCAGCACCGAGGTGTTGTCGATATCGGCATATCCCACGTTAACGCCCAGGTTGATGTTGCTGCTGCCCCAACGTCCGGGTCCCATCATGATGATCTTGCTGCCGGCCAGGGCAGGGTGACGGTTGATGCGGCCGACGGCCCTGCCCAGGGACCTCTTGACCTCTTCCGAGTCAATCGCCGCGTATTTATCAGGGTCGATATAGAGGATATATTTGATGTTGTGCACCGCCCCGCCGCTGATGAAGCGGTTGGAGGTAAACAGCACCCGGTCGGAAGGTATGTGCCCCGGGAACTCCACGTGGCCCGCAGTGCCGGGCAAGCGCAGTGACCGGCATTGCAACAGGTTGATCTTGATGTTGCCTTCCGGATCGATGCGCGCCGTAAATTCGGTGTCCACCGGCTGCTGGTAGGCCTCTTCCAGCCGGCCAAGCATGGCATCCATGTATTTGATAAAGGGCGTCCTGTTGATAAAATTATTGAAAGTCAGTACCAGGTGGTCGGCCTGTCCACGAGGGCAGGCGCCGACCATCTCCTGGGTGTAACCGTCCACAACCAGTGAAGCAATAAGATTGAGGTCGGGATAATCGCAGTCCGCCAGCAGGTCATCAATGGATGCCGATTCAAAGCTGTTGCTGCCGATATCCAGCACATCGGCCGTATGCTGTGAATATTTGATGATCCTGGTACCGGCTTCAGGCCTGAGTTGCGGGTGGCTGACCGCTACAATACGGGTGTAATCGCCTCCTACGCGGTTAACGGCATGCGTGCCTAACCCGAATACCAGGCGTATCATACCTTTATTAGGATCGATGCGGCTGCTCCAGGCATAAAGGTTGCGGGAGAAAGCTACACCCGCCAGGGGCGGGAAGAAATATTCCTTGTAAGGCATGCCTGAGACACGCTGCACCAGTATTGCCATCTGCTCGTCGTTTTCACCCAGTCCCTGCTTGTGACGGTACGATAGCGCGTCGGGATTGATTGCGCTGGCATAGACAAGCTTGACCGCGTGCAGAAATGCTTGCGCGCGTTCCTCGGGACTACCCTGGTTGGCGCAGAACTCGCTGCGGTACTTGCCGGCGAAGGCATTGCCGAAGCGGTCCTCCAGCAGGCTGCTGGAACGGACGATGATTGGCGCCTGGCCGAAATAGTCCAGCATATCGCGAAATTGCTCTACAATCTCATCGGGGAATTGACCTTCCAGGAAGCGGCGCTCAACCTCATCGAACTCCTCGTGGCTGATCTGTGAATCGCGCGTGAGCTGCATGCGTAATTGAAAGAGGTTATTCTTTACCAGGAAGGTAAAAAAGACGTCCGACCCTATATAAAAGGAGTCGTGCGCCTCCAGTACCTTTGAAAAATCATATTCGCCATTGCTGCTGAGCAGTATCCTGCGCGAGAGCAGCATGCCGGCGGCCTTGCCGCCTATACGGCCGGTGCCGATCAGCCGGTTCCTTACACTGATAAGATCGTCAATGGTGAAGTATTGGTCCGCCAGCCTGTTGAAAGAGGGGTGGTCGCCGATCATCATGCATATCAATTCGTGCTTTAACGAGGCTATCTCCGGCGTATAGCTTATGCCGGTGTTGCCGACATGTCTGTGCATCAGCAATCTGTCATAGACTACCTCCCAGGGCGCGCCCGATGTGATAGAGCTGCTGAGTGGCTGCTTGAGCGCCGTGGTGGATACCGCGGCGGCCTCACCGCTGATGGAGACCGGCTGCCATCCATCATCTGAAACTATATGCGGCAGGAACATCTGCGAAGAATAGCGGTTCCAGACCTTGATGGGATGTATGTACGTGGAGTTCCTGGCATGGTATACATCGATCAATATCTGGGTTGTGTCGCGTATGCGCGCGACAGCCGAATGCAGGTGGCTGCCGCGGGTAAGGGCGAAATAAGCTATCGGGCCCAGTTCAAAGATATACGGGCAGGTAACCATGAAGTAATTGGCCAGCAGTTCATCAGTGGCCCAGGTGGTTACCAGCGAAGAGAGATTGTCGAAGATGATGCGCGCATCCCGGTTGCAGTCCCGGATAGTATTATGTACCTCGCCGGCGAAGAAATCGAAGCCCGGCGAGGGGTCAATATTGATGACCGTCAGGCCGTTCAGTGCGGGCAAAATGGGAGGATGTGCGGCGAACCTGAAGTAAATGCATTCCAGCTTCTTGTCGATGGCTTCACGGGCAAACTTGCCGGCGAAAAATGCGTAGTCGTCAAGGTCGTCAATCTGCCAGACGATGTTATCGCCCGGCAGCAACCCCTGCAGCAGGTTGTCAAGATCGGCTATACCTGTGCTTAGTTTCATTTCTAATGCTCAACCTGAATTGTGTTACTGATAAATATACCGCATCCTCCTTGCCAGCACCAACTAAAGCGTGGATTTGGCGGTTGCCTGCATTATAATTAGAATAAAACTTACAATTTTATTCGAGGAGAACTGACAATGGTTATCACAAATCCTGGCAGCGGATTGACGCTACTTGAAAGCAACGGGTCCGAATTAAAGGATGGAAATTCTGCAATAAACGTGCTTGAGAGGCCGGATTTTCTGGATGCCTATTCCGAGGCGGTATCAAGTGTGGTAGAGCAGGTCTCGCCAGCTGTAGTGCATGTGGCCACTAAGCAGGCGGTTAAAGGCAACCGCGGAAACTTCCGCGATGCGGAAGCCGGTGGCAGTGGTGTTATCATCGCCCCGGACGGCTATATAGTGACTAACTGCCACGTGGTTGAGCATGCCACTGAGATTGTGGTGATAACTTACGAGGGAATGAGATGCACTGCGCAGCTAATCGGCAAGGATGCCGCGACCGACCTGGCTCTGGTCAGGATAGGGGCTTCCGGATTACCTGCTGTCAAATTCGGGGATTCGAGCCGATTGCGTGCCGGCCAGGTTGCCATTGCCATTGGGAGTCCATTGGGTTTTCAGCGGACGGTAACCGCAGGCGTTATCAGTGCATTGGGACGTTCTATGCGCAGTATGAGCGGGCGACTGATTGAAGAGGTGATACAGACCGATGCGGCCTTGAACCCGGGCAACAGCGGTGGACCGCTGGTAGATTCCAAAGGACGGCTGGTCGGCATAAATACGGCCATCATCCAGATGGCCCAGGGCATTTGCTTTGCCATACCGGTCAATACGGTGCGCCGCGTGATTTCACAGCTTTTCAGCCGGGGTAGGGTTGTACGTGGGTTGCTGGGTATTTCAGGGCAGACCATACCGCTGCCGACCAAGGTAACAAGGCACTATAACCTGCCCCAGGAGACTGCTGCGCAAATAATGACTGTCTTGCCGGACAGCCCGGCCAGTGCTGCCGGACTACGGGAGGGTGACATAATAATCAATTTCGGGGAGAATGTGGTTTCCGGCGTGGACGACATACATCGGCTGCTGGATGGTGAGACTATCGGCAGGAAAATGTCAGTCGGTTACCTGCGGGATTGGGTAAAACTCAGTACAGCGGTTGTCACTCCAGTGGAATACCTTGAGGAATAGTAATTTGTCATTTCCGGAAATCCGCGTCATCGCGTGGATCTCTTAAAAAGGTCATTGCGAGCGAAGCGAAGCAATCTGAAAGCATCTAACGGTCAGCTGATTACCGCAGCACCTGCGGTGCTTCGCAATGACAAATTATATTTTACTTCCGTGTTCCGGTATATTTTATCGTGGCAGAATTGTTAAAGCTGTCGGGTCCCTTTATGCCTGAGTAATTACCTGAAGCGCTATAAGTGATTGTGGCGTTGATCTGTTCTTGGGATGTCAGAGTGACAACGATGTTGTCGGTATAGTCGATGACCAGGTTGGATACTCCGCCAAGCAGCGCCAGCGGACCCGGCAGCTTGTCGGCCTGGATGGTGCCTCCTCCGCTGAGTGTAACCGATCTCTTGTCGGCGCTCTCGTTGACCAAAGGTGTCTTGACATTTACGGTGAGCCCCAGAGCATTAAACCAGGTTGACCGGCCGTCATAGCTGGGCTTTAACTGGTTGCCTGATAAAGCTACGGTCCAGGTTGGGCTTTTAGGAATAATCTGGTCGACCACAAAGCCAGGGATGGCAGAGGGGAAAGTCGGTTCAATGCTGACCCTGCTCATTTTCCAGTTGCTGGTAAGCGGCTCAGAACCGACTGCTACGCTGCCGCTTGAACTGGATGAAGATTTTTTCATCAACGTACAGGCCGTGGGCAGCCACAGCAGGGCCACCAATCCCAATATAAATACGGTAGCAACCAGGTATTTCTTCATGGTCATACCTCTGCTTCCTCAGTGCTTTTCCATTATTATACTTTAGATAGCGCGTCACCGCATGTCACTTCAAACGGCAGGCGTAGCTATATCTGAAAAAATGCCAATCCGCCCAAAGAAAAGTATAATTAATGAATTCTTGTTTAAAGGACGGCCATGATAGAAAATGTTTTACCCGGACTCTATAAAATTGAACTGCCTCTGCCCAAGAACCCGTTGAAGTCCATCAACTGCTATGTAATCAAGGGAAATGAGAGAAACCTGATTATAGATACAGGGATGAACCGCGAGGAGTGCAAAGCTGTGCTTTTCCCCGCGCTCAAAGATCTGTCCGTCGACTTGCAGAGGACTGACCTGTTTATCACGCACCTGCATGCCGACCATTTCGGCCTTACAGGAGACCTGGCCACCGATAGTTCGATATGCTATTTCAACAGGGTTGAAACGGCCATTGTCAAAGGCGCCGCCCATTGGGGGGAATTTCTGCATGTTTTCGTCGAGAACGGCTTTCCCGAATCGGTTTTGAGGGAGTCGATGGCCAAACACCCGGGCGTGCTTTACAGCCCCAGGCGCATGGTGGAGATTACGCCGGTAGATGACGGGCAGATAATCGAAGTAGGCGATTACAAGCTTCAATGCATCGAAACACCCGGGCATTCGCCGGGCCACATGTGCCTGTATGATGCAAACAAGAAGCTGCTTTTTTCGGGTGACCACATACTTTTTGACATAACTCCCAATATCTCGTACTGGCCCGAGATGAAAGACGCGCTGCGCTCATACTTAACCAGCTTGGATAAGGTCAGCGGGTTGGAGGTGACCAGCGTCCTGCCTGCGCACAGGAGTCCCTGGCACAATCACCTGGAGCGCATAGAAGAGTTGAAAAAGCATCACCGGCACAGGCTGGACGAGGTTATAGTTGCTTTGCAGGAAGGGGATATGACGGCCTATGAGGTAGCGCCCTACATCACATGGAAGATCGAATGCAGTGACTGGGAGCAGTTTCCCATAGCGCAGAAATTTTTCGCGGTCGGCGAGACCATCGCACACCTGCATTACCTTGAGAATGACGGGGTGGTGACAAGGTACATGGAAGAGGGACAGGTCTATTTCGCGCTGGCCTGACCGTGTTTGATTGACGGGTCGCAACACGCTATTATTTCAAATATTACGAGGTATGATAAATGTCGAGTGTAAGATACAGGTCGGGCGAAGGGGAACTGATCCCCGTCATCGTCCTCATAATAATCAATATTGTGGTCTACCTGGCCATCAACCTTGCCGCTTTTTCCGGCGGTAGCATAGTCCAATACCTGGCGCTCTCGCGCGCCACGGTGATGGCCGAACCCTGGACTATCCTGACCAGCATGTTCACTCACATGGATTTCATGCACCTGCTGGCCAATATGGTTACCCTCTATTTTTACGGTAGTTTCCTCAACCGGATAACCGGGACGCGGACCTTCCTCTGGATATATTTCGGCGGCGGTTTGCTCTCCGCGCTGGCCGTGCTGCTGCTATCTAACCCCATGTCCTATACCATCGGCGCTTCCGGCGCCATATTCGCTCTGGGCGGTGCGTTGGCGGTACTGGTACCCATGATCAAGGTATTCATCTTTCCCATACCCGTACCGATGCCGCTCTGGGTAGCGATACTCATAGGTTTCCTGATACTTGCTTTCATACCCGGCGTATCCTGGCAGGGACACCTGGGTGGACTGCTCTTCGGCCTTGCGGCCGGCTGGTACCTGCGCGGCAGACTGAGAACGGTACTATAGCAGATTAAAATACCCTTTCCACGGCCTATCCTTGCAGCGGCCGCGGCCGTATTATATTGTGAACGCCTGGCTTACCGTTATTGCCATGCCGGCGAAGCTTTTCCGTCCTGTGTCTGCGAGTAAGGCAGCCATGCCAGCCCCACGAAGCGCACCTGGATATCTTTCTTGGCCGGCCGGATGGATATAGTGTCGAGTTGTTCCGTGGCAGGGTCAGTCTTGGCTGCAAGCTGGTCGGTTTCGGCTTTAAACTCCTTCTGGATTTCATCCAGCTCCTGCTGGTGGGCGGAAACCGTATCTTGAGCACGCGCTTCGTCCTGTCCTTCTTTCATAATGCGTCCGGCACTGCGCACCGCTGTAGTAGCTCGTCCAACCGTGCCAGTGGAGATGCCCTTCCCACCGAGGAAAGCGCCCAATAGGGTCGATCCTACCGAGATTACGGTCTGCATCTCCTGCTGCTTCTTCTGCGCTGCCTCGCGGTCGACCGCCTGCTGAGCTATCCGAACTTTCTCGTCCAGCGCTGATATTTTAGCCTGGTACTTTTGTCTCAGTTTCTCCTGCATATCGTCGCGCTGCTCGCGTGCGCTCTGGGCCAGCCTGATCCTGAAATCGCGCTCGGATTCGCCTGGTTTGGAGAACTGCTTGTAGGTGGGGCTACGCAACAACTCGTATTTGCGGCTGCCATACAGGTAGGTGGCGAGGTCCTTGCCCCACTGGTCGTAGCTGCGGGCTTTGCTGGCAACAGAGGGTAGAGAGCTGAACTGTGCCTGTGCGCGCGGTGACTTCTCAAGGTCGGAGATACTGAAGTCGGCATCCTTGGCATTATCCCAGTTAACCGGAACAGGGTCGTCGGTTATATCGGTCATTACCGCGGTATCTTCCTGTGTATCGATGCCTGACTTGGCATCCATAAAATGCACCTGGGCCGAGCCCAGCACGACCGGTTTGTAAAGCAAATTGCCTTGGCTGCCCCTCGGTGGAACGAAATACTGCTGTACTTCGGGAGGTAGTATGGGTTGTCCTGCTGTTGTCGCTGGCGCAGCAGCTGAGCGTACCGGCTGAGCGCCACGCTGCTGCCGGTGCTGCTGCTGCCGCAGGTGGTGCAAATGTGGCTGCGGCCGGAGCCGCTTGTTTGGGCATCTGTGCCTTTATCGGGTCCATTAGCGTTTTTATCTGGTCGCGCGTGAGCGGCCCGCAGAGATAGGACATGGTCCAGCGGGTTTCAAGGACGACCGGGGCATCTTTGTGGACATTATTCATCAGGAAGATGCGGTTGCCCAGCCCGGCCAGGGTTTGCTCCATGGCCTGGCGGTCGAATTTGGCGCCCTGCGTGGCTGCTGCGCCTTCCAGCCCGTCCAGCACGCGCGCCTTGTCGCGCTCGGTCTGCAGGCGTCCCAGCAGCCAGGTGCCGGTATTGGAGAGACCTTTGTAATCGAGGTCAACGGGGTTCTGTGTGGCCAGCAATATGCCCACGCCGAAGGCGCGCGCCTGCTTGAGCAGAGTGAGCAGCGGCTGCTTGGAGGGTGGGTTGGCCACCGGCGGGAAATAGCCGAAGATCTCGTCCATATAGAGCATGGCCCTCAGGCTGGTAGTGCCTGGCAGCTGGCGCATCCAGGCCAACACCTGGTTGAGCAGCAGCGATACGAAGAACATTCGCTCGGCGTCGCCGAGGTGGGCTATGGAGAAAATAGCCATCCTGGGTTTGCCGGCCGGGCTATGCAGTATCTGGCCGATATCCAGGGCCTCGCCCTCCAGCCAGGCACTGAAGCCGGGCGCGGCCAGCAGGTTATTTATCAGCATGGCCAGCTCAAAGCGGTCTTTGGCCGGGTAGAAGGAATCGAGGTCGATCACGCCGATCTTGTTCACCGGAGGTGTTTGTATCTGCTGGATGAGCGCCGCCAGGTCGAGGTCGGTGCCCTGCTTCCAGACATTATCCAGGATGGTGGAAATCAGGATGTGTTCCTTGCTTTTGATCGGGTCGGCATCCTTGCCTACCAGGCCGAGAAGGCTGGTCACGGTGGAAGTTATCCTGTCTTGCAGCAGTTCGTTGTCCTCCATCAGCGCGCGCGGAGGCGCAGCAAACGATTTCAAAATGGAGATTGGGATGCCCGCCGTGCTTCCCGGGGTATAGATGACGAAGTCGGCCGCTTGCTTGAGCTTGGCGATGCGGTCGCCGCTCTCACCCCAGGAAGCCAGACCGGTTTTCCAGAGGTCAGCCTGATTGGCCGCGAAGTCCTGAGGTGAAAGGCCTTTCCTGCGGGCGTCATCCTCGTTTATCCAGGGAGCGAAGTCCTCCGGTCTGAGCTGGGGAAAGGTCAGCAGCATATCGGCAAGGTCTCCCTTGGGGTCGATAATGATGGCGGGTATTCCATCGATGGCCGCTTCCTCGAGGATGGCGATGCACAGGCCGGTCTTGCCGCTGCCGGTCATGCCCACGCAAACACCGTGGGTAACCATATCCTTGGAATCGTAAAGGATCAGGTGCTCACCTGACTTTTTATTGCGCAGGTCGTATTCCCTGCCGAGATAAAATACGCCGAGTTTTTCGTAGTCTTCCATAGTAGCCTCTTCCTCCTTTTATTTATGATTCAGGGCTGCACGGTGAATTGCCGCCGGTATCCTCATGTTCCTGCCTCTGCCTGATCTGCTCCTGTTCCAGGTATTCCATGGCGAATTCGCTGAATTTGATGACCCTGCCTTTACGTACCCTGGCCTCGGGATTCTCTATATAGATATTGAACATCTCATCGAGGTCGATGTCAACGCACAGGTCGAGCACCACCTTCTTGCCCCATTCGAAGCCTTCGCGGAAAGGGTTTTTATCGTGGTATTCCGGCC
The DNA here is from genome assembly GCA_963752975.1 of uncultured Chloroflexia bacterium. Taxonomy (GTDB): domain Bacteria; phylum Chloroflexota; class Dehalococcoidia; order GIF9; family UBA5629; genus CAIMUM01. Next base: position 44,411 of record CAVWAG010000006.1, on the reverse strand, counting down.
TATGTATTTCCGTGAAGAGGATTTTAACTTTTCTCATAACTTATCGGGATTATAATATAATTATACACCTAAAATATACAAACCCGTTTACACCGAAAGCCATATATTAAACCAGCGGGATAGTAGTGCCGGTGGCAGTGGCGATAAGCTTGCCGGCCTGATTGGTCACCCTTATCTCGGACACGCATACGCGTTTGCCGCTTTTCACCACCCTGCATTCAGCGGTAAGCTCGTCCTTTTCACCTGCGGCGGCTATGAAATGGATATTGAACTGGGATGCCACGTTGGGGTTGATGACCGAATTGGTGGCATAGGCGAAGGCCTGGTCGGCCACAGCCGAGATTATCCCACCGAATATCATGCCGTTGAAATTGAGATATGCCGGCTTCATGGGCATGGAAACCCTGGCAAACCCGGGGGAAAGCTCCAGCAATTTCATGTCCAGGAACGAGGCCACCGGCTCATTCTTCCCGAGCTTTTTCAGTTTTTCAATTTCATCTGGCATTGCAACTTAATATTCCCTTAATATTTCCTGCATAAAATTACGCCGTATGCTATTATAATACACGTTTCGTTTCTAAATACATATCATTTATATGCTCGTTTTACATGAAGATAAAGCGGTTTAACTCGCTTTACCCTATCTGTCGGCGGTGGTCATTGCCTCCTTCTGTTGCCGCTCGGCCCTTAAACCCTTTGCCCGCCCAGGCCGACGCAGGATCATGCGCTGGGAGACGGTCAACACGCCCGAATTCGGTCACCCAATAAATATGATGTTCTCAATCCTTATTTCTCGCACCGACAACTTTACCGGCAGTGAAATCCGCGACCTGGCCATGGGCAATGATGGCAATACGCTGATAGCTGCTGTTACCGTGGACAACAGGACAATTGATGCAACAAATAACAAAGGGCCGTTGGGTGTGCTGTTCAGCACTGCTAACAACGGCATATCATGGTCATTGTCAGCTTACAGGATGTTGATTAGCTCTGCCAGGCTGGAGTGCAAGTTATCATGTCTATAATGTCGTTATAGCCCCGGATGACCCCAAGATTCTGGGCGGTAAGTACTGGGGACAACATTACGGGTCCGGTCCAAATGTGGGTAACCCAGGATGGCGGGGCAAGCTGGAATAATGCCAATGTCCCGCAATGCCTGTATACCCTGAAGCAATCTGCGCTATGGATATATCGCAGGATTACGGGAATGGCCGGGATTTTATGTTCGGCACACGCAGCGGTACGGGTAACCGGCCGGCTTTTTATTATGAAAGGGAGCGGCTTCGGCTCCTGGGCACAGCAACCGCCTCCCGAATTAAATATAGATTACTTTGCATGTAAATTTTCACCGACCTATCCAGGCGATGACTCGGTTGTGATGGTTTATGCCGATGACAACCAGACCAGCTATAACATCGGGTTGCGGGATATTAGCGGTAACTCAATTTTATCTTACATCTTTCCCGATTCGGGCATAGAGATTTCCACATCCGATAATATTTCACCATCATACGGTGGCCTTGCCGTAGCTGACTTAAGCCTGCCATCGGATTTCAGTGGCCAGTCGTCGGCTTTAAGGCGGGCTTTGTAAGTCTTTATTCGCCAGTGATGGGCTACGGCAGATAATATCACCGGCATTTTTCGTATCGATGATACTGTTCCTGTCATGCTTTATGGCACAACTGATGTGACCAAACAGGCTTACAGCATAGCGTTTTTCGGGACATATGCGTCGGGTAAATTGATTGCCGGGTTTGCCAACGGGTCACCCTGCGGTGCCATAGTGCCTACCATATATATGGATTCGCCCTGTAACTGTTCCGGTTCATGTATAAATTTATCGTTGAAGCCGCCTACCGGTGCCGCCAACCAGGGTATTTGCGGCAGCGATAACCTGAGCGGAATCGGGGCTGCTCTTGTTGCCTGGAATTCCAATGGGTCGTTGGCCTATGCTGCCACAGGGTCGGGCATAATTGGCGATAATGTCACCTGGTGGAATTCACCAAATATTGTCATACCGGGTGGGAAACCAAGTCCCTGGATTTCGACACTTATTCCCAACGACGAGTCTGCCTTCTCCATCAGCCGCAATAACGGCGATACATGGAATCAGCTTTCGCTGATAGATACCACTATCGACTGGTTTAACGATGTAGCGGTTTCGCCCGACTGCACCACGCTTTATTTAGCTTCTGTTCATAGAAATGTTGGTGTGGGATGTAATGAATTTGATAGCGTTTGGCGTTCAACTATCAGTCCAGGGGTAGCCGCGCCGTTGCCTGCTTTAGTTCCCATTGGGACCTACTGGGAGCGGGTGTTGGCTCATACAACCTCTGTCTTGTGTGGGGTACCCCAGTCCGACCTGCCGATTTTACGAACTGTGCCGTCCTGCACCGACTCCTCCGACGGAGGAGTGGTAGCGTGGGCAGCGCGATTTGAGCCAACATCATTGTCCGGAACCGGCGGGGTGATGGCCTGGTCGCCTGATTACGGCGACTACTGGTCTGCGATTACTCCAAGGTATCCGGTAGAGGATTTCACGTTTGACTCCAGCAGGGTCATTTACGTGGCAGGTATAACCGGCATGGTGCAAAAGCTGGTTTATACCGGCACAGCCTGGTCAACAAATTTGCCCGGCGCCGACAGCGGGGTTATTCCCCACACTATCGTAGCAAGAAACGGCAAGGTGCTGGTGGGCGCGAACCTGGCCGCTACACAGGAAAGCACGCCTATAGCGTATTCTGCGGACAGCGGCGCCAATTTCCAGAGATACCGCGATTATATCCCGGTTACCGGCATGGTGCACGCTATATTTGATACCGATTTCGAAAAGAACCGCTTTATCTATGCCGCGGTTGGGGACAATGTGACCGGCACGGTTTACCGCAATACCGCCCCGGTATTCACGCGCTGGAGCGATAACGATATGATGGACGTATCGGATGGTGCAACGGGTTCTGATTGGACAGTTGATAATGTAACAGTAGGGCCCAATCCGCCGCACCTGAGAGGCTATTACGGCATTGTGATGGCCTTCACGGGAAACGGGCAACCCGCCTTATATGCTGCCCACGATAATATAACCACAACTCATTTCGGCATAACCGCATTCAACAGCGCGGTCTGCCGTACGCTGGAACCGCGTAACGGTATGCCCAAGCCGGGCATCTACTGGGATTGCCTGGATGTATTTCAGCCCCCATCAGTGAGCGGTGTCCATTTCACGCTGGAACCCAGTTCACTGAAAGCCTGCGGCTGCTGCTCGCCCAATACCAACACAACGCTATATGCTATTGATAACCAGTCCGGCTTCAGCCTGGATAGTATTAATATCAGTTACAATGGTAATATACAGGCCCTAATTACCGCCTTGTCGGCTGTTCTCACGGGCCGCTATATGCAAACCCCCGGCTATAACCCGGGTATCAACCAGGGCATGCTCTGGGCATATACCGACTGCCTGGCCAAGAAAGGGCCTGCGCTGCGCACACCTGCTGATAAGGCGCTGGTGGGCGCCGACCCGGTCACGGGGCGCAACCAGCAGATCGACCTTTCCTGGGAGCAACTCTGCCTGACAACGGTGTATGAATTGCAGGTGGCCAAAGACGCCAATTTTACTTTGAGGATCAACCCGGCTATCTCCAATTCACGTAACATAGCTGCAGTATCAGGTTCAATCAAAGCCACAATGGACGAGGTCAATATGACCAGGCCGGGCATGTGGCTGTCGCCGGCGGCGCTGCCCGAGGCGGGCGCCACCTATTTCTGGCGTGTGCGGTCGTACCAATCGGCGACCGGGCAGATAGCTGTAAGCCCCTGGTCGGAGGCACGCAGTTTCAGCGTCAAGCCCGGGTTTATCGTAAGTACCCCGTACTACGGCGTCCAGCTTTTAGCGCCGGATAATGGTTGTGTGGGCTGCAAGGTCAGGCCGGCATCTTTCTCGTGGTCGCCCTGGAAGGAGGCGACGCGCTATGAGTTTGTGCTCTCCAAGGATTCCGAATTTAAACAGGTTTTGAAACAGGCCAGCGCTTCTTCGACCGGGTATGAGTATGATGGGACGCTGGACTACGATACGAATTATTTCTGGCGTGTGCGGGCGGTCGAGGTTAACGGGCAGGCTATACCCAGCGACTGGAGCGCTACCTTCAGCTTCCGGACGGAATCCGCTCCGGGTTTGCCCGGGTCCCTGCCGGGTGAGCCTGCAACACCGCTATGGGTGTGGATAATTATCGGTGTGGGTACACTGCTTGTGATCGTCACATTGATATTGATACTCAGGACGAGCAGGTAATACTTACCTCGTTGTCACGTCTTTGCGGGGAGCGCAGCGACGAAGCAATCTCATAAGACTGCAGTAGGGGCGTACTTTCGGGTGCGCCCTCGTTGGGATTTGGACTATGAGAATATCCTCTGAATGCCATGATTGCCTGTCCAATATGGCCGATCAAGCCTGTGCCCTGGCTACTGATGATGTTACCCTCAGGAAAGAGGCCAGACAGAAGGCCGAGAAGATTTTAAGCCAGAAGTTGAAGCCGGGAGTGGTATCCATCCAGGTAGCCACCCCCATGCACGATGTCATAAAACTGACGACCAATAATCCTGATCCTTACCGCTCCACCAAGGATATCGAGATAGGTGAGGCCCGGCAGTTGTTTGAGCTGGTGAAAAATGGCTACCAGGAAGGATTTATTTCATACTTGAGACTGACTGCCTTGGGTAACGCTATCGATTTCTTCAGGCCTATAGAAGAAGTGAAAAGGGAGATAAGAGCACTAAAACTGCAATTTGCGGTTGATGATTCCTCCCTCCTGGAAAGCAAGGTCACCGATGCCAAATTCATCCTTTACCTGGCCGATAACGCGGGGGAAGTTTTCTTCGATATGCCGCTGCTAAACCTGATGCGCAGGTACGCCCGCACGGTTTACGTGGTCAAGGAAAATCCTGTGCAGAACGACATCACGATCGAAGATATCAGGATATCCGGCATGGAATCCGTTGTTGGCGAGATGATGACGACCGGCACCGCCACCCCCGGTGTCATTTTTTCGCTGGCGTCGAAGGAATTCAAGCTGGCCTTTGATAAGGCTGACTTTGTCTTTGCCAAAGGCATGGGTTATTATGAGACGCTTGAAGAGTTGCCGGCGGAAGGCCGCATTTTTTTCTGCCTGAAAGCCAAGTGCGGACCGGTGGCGCGGTCGTTGAGGGTTCCGCTGGACAGCTATGTAGCAAAGCTGCATTAACTTCATAAGGGAAAAGAGATGGCTATTTGAAAGGCCCGAGATAATCAGGCCGCCCAGCGAGCACGCCAGCTATTACCTGCCGCTTACTTCGGGGTGCTCCAATAACACCTGCGGCTTTTGCGCATTCTCTTTTACGCACCTGGGCATCCGCGATCTGGAAGAGGTGAAGCAGGAAATAGATGCCATGTCCCTGTACATGAATCACAGGGTGGGGGTTCAGGGACAGCCCGATATCGTTTATCTGATTTTAAGGCGCTGGGATGGCCGGAAAGTCTTCCTGCAGGACGGGGACGCACTGGTTTATCCCTATGCTAAGCTGGTAGAAGCCCTGCAATACCTCAACGGGAAGTTTCCCAATCTTGAACGCATCGCCAGCTATGCCACACCGCAGGATATCCTGAGGCGTACTGTGGACGAACTTAGGGCACTGAAAGACCTGAAGCTGGGCATCCTTTATATGGGCGTGGAGAGTGGAGACGATGAGGTATTGGCGCGTATTAAGAAGGGCGCTACGTACGAAGAAATGGTTGAAGCTGCGCATAAGGTCAAGGAAGCCGGCATACTGCTTTCGGTGACCGTGATACTGGGTTTGGGTGGAGTGAAGGACAGTAAGCGGCATGCATCTGAGATAGCGCCCGTATATTGGCTGAGATGGACCCCGATTACGCCGGCGCGCTGACCCTTACGCTGATACCCGGCACCCCCCTCTACCAGGAATGGGAGAAAGGTGAGTTTGAATTGATTACACCATTCGATTCACTGCAGGAGTTGCGATACATGGTCGAGAATGCCTCTTTTTCCAACTGCTTTTTCAGTTCGATGCATGCTTCCAACTACTTTCGCCATCCGCGGAACTTTGCCCGCCGATAAAAACAAGATGCTCAGGCAACTAGATACGATATTGGCAAAGCAAGGACCCGGCGCTGCTGCGGCCGGAGTTTCTCAGGGGACTGTAATTTAATTGAAGGGGGAGAACATGGGAAACGTTAATACCATGGCAGACAACAGGGGTAAGAAGCTGCCCCTCGGCATCAAGCTTAGCTACGGCATCGGCGACATAGCCAGCAACCTGTTCATCGTTACCACCGGCATGTACCTGCTGTTTTTCCTGACCAACGTGGTCGGGGTGGATCCTGCGCTGGCGGGCACCATGCTGCTTTTTCCCAAACTGCTGGATGTGATTTTAGACCCTATCGTGGGCGCCATCTCCGATGTTACGCGCTCCCGTTTCGGGCGCCGCAGGGTGTACCTGCTTTATGGCGCAGTGCCCTTCGGACTGAGCTTTTTTGCCATTTTCATCGCGCCCGGTTTTCAAACGGAATTCGCCAATGCGCTGCAGGTTTCGCTTATCTTTGCGCTGGGCTGCACGGTCTTTGCGCTTCGTTAATGTGCCCTACGCCAGCATGGTGCCGGAGATGTCTGATGACTACAACGAGCGCCTGTCGATAACCTCATTCCGTATGTCCTTCGCCTCTATCGGCGCTCTGTTGGCCGGTGGTTTGACCATGGTGCTGGTTAACGCCGGCGGGGGCGGCGCAACGGGTTTCCGCATGATGGGCAGCGTCTTTGGCGCAGCCATGGTCGTCTCCTGCCTATGGTGCTTTATCGGCACGCGCAAAGGCGACGTCCCTGCCTCCGCAGAAAGATATGCCACCATTAAGGAACAGGTAAAGGTAGCAGCCAGGAATTATCCTTTCATGATGCTGATGTCCAGCTATTTCCTGCAGGCGCTGGCTATCGGCGTAATGATGGCCGGCTTTGTCTATTACGTGAAATACGCCATGGCCCTGCCCGAGACGGCCATGAATATAGCCTTCCCCATCTTTATGATCACCGGCGTGCTATTCATCCCGGTCTGGTTGGCCGTCGGCAAACGTTTGGGCAAGATAAAGTCGTACTACATCGGCCTGGCCATTTTTACCGTGATGATGGCATCGCTCTTCTTCACCAGTGCTGCGATGCTATGGCTCTTCTACGGGCAGATATTCCTGGCCGGTGTGGGCTTCTCCAGCTTCCAGCTTTTCCCCTTCTCCATGCTGCCTGACACGGTGGAGTATGACCAGATGCAGTCGGGTTGCGGCGCGAGGGAGTCTTTTCCGGCATGTGGTCGGCAGGCCAGAAGATAGCCTATTCCGTGGGTCCGCCTATCGTGGGCTTTGCCCTGGCCCTTTCCGGCTTTGTCAGGGAGGGCGTTCAACCGGAAAGCATGGTGACCGGTGTGCGCGTGATATTCTGCCTTTTCCCGGCGGCTATGATACTGCTGAGCTTCATCCCATTCCGCAAATACCCGCTCACCGAGGAGGAATTCGAAAGGGTTAAGGCCAAGATAGCGCAGCGAAGCAACCTATAAGTACTCGATTACCTGTGACAAGGTCTTTAATTACGATGCAGTCATAATCGCCGGTTGCTGCGCCATCGCGGTTGATGAGTATGGGCGTGATGCCGGCGCTCCTGGCGCCCATCACGTCCAGGTCGTACTGGTCTCCCACGAAAAGGGTTTCCGCCGCTGTCGACCCCTGCCTTTTTCAAGCGCCAGTTGGAATATCTGCGGTTGGGGCTTGTCATAGCCTGCTTCGAAAGACGTGACTTTGTAAGCGAAATAGCCCGTGAATCCTGCCTTATCCAAGTAAGAATCTATCTGCTTCGCCGATATTGGAGATGACGCCCATCTGCACATGTTTTCCCTTTAAGCGCCTGCAGCGCCGGCAATGAGTCGTCGATATTCTTGAATTTGAAGCCGACAGAAAAGGCCTTGGCCAACATTTGCAGGGCCTGATCCGGGCTAACGGTCTTCGGCATCTCTCAGTATACGCAAGCCGTAGCCGCGATAGGCATCGAACTTGGAAGTCTGCTCCCTGTCCTTGATGGTCGACCTGAAATTCTCCGAGCGCCACCAGGCATCAGCCTCGGGCAGCGCCGCCGCTATAGCTTCGGGCGATATCACGAACGCCGAACTCGGCCGCTGTATCGGCATAGTGCTTTTCGCGCGGCGGGTCGAAATAAACCAGCGTATTGAAGAAATCGAAGAATACGGCTTTTATCATAATAGCTTATCTTGACATACATTATATCACTTGCTTATTATGCTACAGATAAAATGAAGTTAACCGTTATAGATGCCCTGAGCCTGGGCGACGCCTGGTACCAGTGCCTGCAGAAGGCCCTTTTCGAAGGGCGCGAATATAAGATCGAGCAGGGCAGCTTTGAAGGCGTGCGTCGTAAAGAGATCGAGCTTGTCGCCATCAATATCAGCAAGCCCGGTATAAGGCCGCTCAGCCCTGACGTGCCGACGGGTGTGCCCCTGCCGACCACCGACGAGGTCATCGAAGAGTACATGTCCTACCTGATGACGCCCGACCGGCAGGAGAACGAAGAGTACACCTACGGCGAATTCCTCTCACCGCAGATCGAGGAGATAATCAGGCGTTACAGGAAGGGCTTTGATACCAACCAGATGTGCATGTGCGTGGGCAGCAAGGACAGCATCTACCAGGCCGACCCGCCCTGCCTGCGACTGGTGGATACCCGTGTGCAGGACGGCGCCCTGCACTTCATCCTCTACTTTCGCAGCTGGGACCTGTGGGGCGGCATGCCCACCAACCTGGGCGGCCTGCAGTCGCTCAAGGAATACATGGCTGCCGAGATCGGGGTGGAGGACGGCGAAATCCACGCCTTCAGCAAGGGCCTGCACCTTTACGAGCACGCCTGGGACCTGGCGAAGATGGTTCTCAGAATACCGTTAGAATAGCGTTTATCCGGTCTATTGCCGGGGTCAGTTTAATTCACCTTACCCGGCTCCAGCATCAGCACCTGCTTAACTGCTTTGCATCCGTGTAGTGCGCCGGCACCTGACCGCCTTTGGACCATGTCGCCGCGAGGTCGCTGTAGTAGGGGCTGAGATACATGCCCGACTGGCCGGGCGGGCTCATGATGGTTATGGTATCCAGGTTGGACATGTCCACCACTATCCTGATGGCGGCGCCGCTGAGCATGTCGAAGGGATGCTGGCGGTCCCACCAGCCGGCGTGAATGGTGAAATCGTCGCCAGCGTAGGTCAGCGGGCTCAGGTTAAGGAAGGGCAGCACGCTGCCCAGCGGGTGCCTGATAGTCATCGTGTGAACCTTGCCCCAGGCCCAGTTCTGCGGATCGCTGCCCAGGCGCGCTGACAACTCAGCCACAGCATCCTTCATGCTCTTTAGCACCATGTCGTCGCGAGTTTCCTTTAACATTGGGAGTGGTGGTATCGTCCCAGAGCTTGATTTTCATTGTCGTCCATATACCTGATAAGCCACTGCGTGGGAATGGAAACGTTGCAGGTCCTTGAACAGCTCATCGACTATCTTTTTACCAAGCTTGTTTTCGAAGGTGTTGCTGATAAGGTGGGTGAAGAAGGAGTTAAATAGCGTCGCCTGCGGGCTGTCGATGTCCATAGCATAGTTCCAGCCCTTGAAAATCGCAATGTATTTCGACAACTCGGGCTTGCTATCGCAGACCCTGAGGATCAGCGGTACCCAACGCCCGGCCACGTTGGAAACTACGTCGTTCTGCATGCTGCGTATCTCGTCAACCGTGAATTTTGCCTTGCTGTTGGCTATCTGCTCGAAGCGGAAGGGGCGCTCGAAGAGGAAGTAGGCCGTGCCGTAGTAGTTGCCAGCCTGGGGCATCTGGTTGAAAGATGCTATGTAACCTCTGGCGGGATTAAGCTCGTAGGGTTGTTCTTCGAAAGGCTTGTAGCCCGTCCAGTCGTATTCTCCCTTCTCGCCGGGTCTAGGCAACGGATTGTCCCCGGCCTTCCTGATCGGGAACGTAGTTACGTATTCATAGCCGATATTGCCGTCAACATCGGCATAGCCGAGGTGCACGCTGGCGCCGTTCACCAGGCTGAGCGCCTTACGGAACTCGTCGAAATTGGTTGCGCGGTTGAGCGCCAGCAGTCCCTCTACTGTGCCATCGTGACCAAGTAACCCGGGCCACAACATGGCGCAGTCCGGCGGCATCTCGCTCATAACATCCGAGATTATCGGTCCGTGGCGCGATATCTTCACCTTGAAGTTCTCATCCCTGGTGCCATTCTTGTCCTTGACCTTCACCGTTTCGTCGATGACCTGGAAATCCTTGTACCCGTCCTCGGTAAGATACTGGTCAGGGTTATCGGGGTTCAGCTTCTCGGTGAAGAAATCGAGGTTGTCGGCGTTGCCCACGGTGATGCTCCAGGCTATATGCCCGTTGAATCCCAGGGCGTGCACACCGGGCAGTCCTGCTATGGATCCTCCTAACACATCATAGGCGCCTCCTTTGAGGTGTACCAGGTAAAACAATGAGGGTATGGCTGCCTCGAGGTCAGGGCTGCCGGTGAAAACAGGCTTGCCAGTGGTCGTGCGCGAACCTGAAAATATCATCCAGTTGGAAGCATGCATCCGCAGCGGTATGGGGGCTTCGATCTGACTGAAGGAGCTTTCATCCCTTGCCGGAGTTTCCGGTGCGGGAAGATCGCACCGAGCAGAAGTCGGTCCCTGATTGCCGGAAGAGGAGACGTACGGCGCCCCCTCCGGGATATACGGCATCAGGTCTTTGAGTACATCCGGCCCGGCCTGCTTGTAAATCATATACAGAATTGGCTTGATGGCGCGTGGGGCATTGAGACGGTAGGACATCAGTAATCCCGCGACCATGCAGTCGGCTGGCTTCCAGGCCTGCGGTTTTGCCCCCAGGATGGTGTACTCGGCAGGCAGGAACTTCACGGTATCAAGGTAAGCATTAACGCCCCTGGTATAAGAATCAACGGCCGCCCTGGTTGTGGGGGTGATATTGTTGTATTCGGATTCGGCGGCGCGGTAAAAGCCCAGCGTTTTGAAATATTTATCTGTTGCAAGCATTTTGTCCCCGAAGAGCAGCGACAGCTCACCCCTGCCCGCAAGGCGTGTGAGGTCCATTTGGAACATGCGCTCGCGGGCGGTAATAAAGCCCTGGGCGAAGAAAAGGTCGTCCTCATCCTGCGCGAAGATGTGCGGTATGCCGTGATCGTCGGTCCTGACCTCGACCGGATTCTTTAAGCCATCCATAGTTATAGTACCTGAGTAAGATGGCTGCGGCAGCCGGAAGAAGACCTGGAAGGCGGCTACCGAAATGAGTACCAGTGCCAGTATGATGCTAAGCGTGATGGTAAGTACGCGGGCTTTCTTGGATTTCACGTTATGCCTCCGGATATGAAATTATTGTTTAATAGTGTAACAGATTTTTTCGGTAATTACGCAGACAGCGCAGGTTACAGCAGGTACATGTCCTCCGCTACACGCAGCAAACTGTCCCTGAAATCCGGATGTGCCAGCGCGATAATGCCCAGCGCACGGTCACGGGTGGATTTTCCCTTGAGGTTGACGGAGCCGTATTCAGTTACAAGGTAATGCGTATCCATGCGGGGGACGGTCACGGCCGTGCCGGATTTCAGTTGTGGCACGATGCGGGAAACTGTCCCCTTGCGTGCAGTTGAGGTGAAGGCCTGTATGGATTTGCCACCCCGGGAATTGTAAGCGCCGCGCACAAAATCGAGTTGCCCGCCCGTGCCGCTGAACTGGGAACCGGCCATGTGTTCGGCGTTGCATTGCCCGGTCAGGTCCACTTCAATCACGGTGTTGACGGCTATCATATTATCGTTGAGAGCAATGATCGCCGGGTCCTCGGTATACGAGGCGGGACGGCTCTCCATACTGGGATTGTTGTGGATGAAATCGTACATGCGCCTGGTGCCCTGGGCCACCACGAAAACATGTTTGCGCGGATGCAGGGTTTTACTGCTTCCGTTAACCACACCCTTTTCGATGAGTTCAACCATGACCGGTGTGAAAGTGCCGCTGTGGATGCCCAATTCGCTATGGCCGAAAAGGTATTTGCCTATAGCGTTGGGTATGCCGCCTATGCCCAGCGCGATGGTCGCCCCGTCGGGGACCATCTCCGCGACACAATGGCCGATGATATCATCCTGCGGGCCGGGCTCAGGAGCGTGTATCTCTATCAGGGGAACATGGTTTTCTACGATAGCGTCCACCTCGGAGATGTGCAGCAGTGTGTCACCCAGCACGCGCGGCATGTTCTCATTAACCTCTACGATGAGCGTCCTGCAATTGCGGCAGGCCGCACCCGTATAGTCATTAACGGCGCCGAACGTGAAATAGCCGTATTTATCCATGGGTGAGACCGTGGTGAGCATGAGGTCGATATCCATGTGCTCACTCAACAGCCTTGGTATCTGGTGGATATAGGTTGGCACGTAGTAGCTCAGGCCTACCTTATGGCGGGCTCTGTCGGCCTCGGTGGCAAACCACGAGTACGACTCTATGCAATCGGAGAGGTCGGGGGACAGCACGGTGCGGGATGCGTGCTGCATGGGCAGGCTGGAATAGATTTTTAAGTCCGATAATCCCCCCTGCCTGACCCGGCCGGCCAGCGCCGTTAATAACGCCGGGGGTTCAGCGATGCTGGCGCCATGGACGATTATGTCCCCGCTCTTGACCCTGTCGATGGCGGCTTCCGGATTTAATAGTCTGCGACGGTATTCTCGGTTTACATTCATTAAAGCTTACTGGTTCCAGGTATTGCCGTTGTTCTTGCTGTGCGAGAAAGCGCTCTCGGTCCCGCTGGTGCCGGCGTAGGCCATGTTGCCATCGGGCGACCAGCCGACCATGGCGGCGCGCGAACCGGTCGGGGCTTTCTGGCTGGGCTGCCAGGCCGGATAGTTGGAAACCGCGTTGGCGCTGAAATAGGTCTGTACCTGGTAGCAGCCTCCCCCGCCCTGGCACCTGGCGGCGCCCGCCAGCAGCTTGCCCGCCCTGACGCTGCCGTAATAGGCGATGGAGGAGATAGCCTCGGGGGCGCCCATGCGGTAAACCTGGTAATCGGAGATGCGATATATGTCCTGTCCAGTGATATTCTTGCTCCAGCTTGCGAAAACCTGACGGGTATAGGGGTTGGCCGGGCTGTAATCAGCCGGCAGCGCTATATCTGCGTAATTAAGCGGGGTGTTGGCTTGGCCTATCTCCACCGGGTAACCTGTCGAAGAGTTCCACGTTGTAGTGCGGGAGCCCAGGTCGCGAGTGCCCATATAAAGATAGGTACGCGTAGCGCTTGAGGCCACCAGCAGCATGGCGCCGTCCGAGGCGAACGACGGTGAATGTTTTAGGGCAAAGATGTCTACGCCGCCTCCGGGTGAAAGCCAACCGCTCACACTAGTGCTGGCGTCAAACCATCCTCCCGAGAATCCTGTCAGGACGTTGATGAGTACCCTCCCGCCGCCTGTGCCGCTCCAGGTGCCGGCTGCTAATTCGCGGCGGGGCGCGCCATAATCCGGCGACAGGCTGATGCACCTCACCGCCTGTCCGGCGCCCAGCATGGAGGAAACCCCTGTGACGCTGAAATTCGCCCCGGAATCGGCTGAGATATATATCTCGCGCCCGCCGCTGGTAACCACGGCTACAAACCGTGCGTCATCGGGAGCTACAGATAGGTCTGTCCAGGGTGCAGCGCCAGTTAGTGAGGCAGAGATGTCCTGCCAGCCTACTCCGGCCGAGTCGGAACGGTACAGCCGAGAGTTGGTAGAGTCGAGGGCGTAGATGGTCAGGCCATCGCTGCCCATAGCAATCCTGCTGACGTCGCTGCCGATGAGCAGGTATCCCCCACCGCCAGGGACGGTTGGCAGGTTCTGCGCAGCCTGCGGCGGGACAACACCCGAAACCGCGAAAGCACTGAAAGGTGGGTTGGGTTCGATATTGCCGCTGGAATCTTGCGCCTTTACATAAAATATATAGTTGCCGTTGGGCAGGCCCTGGAATGAGCGGGACGTATCTTTCAGGAAAGGGCGTGAAGTCCTTGTCGTAACCCTGCAGGAATGTTGCATAAGTGAAATTGGATGGGTCTACCGAAGAGAGTCCGCTGCCCCATTTGAAAGTTACCGCATTGTAGTTTATGGTACCCGACGGCCCTTCATAGATAATAGTGAAGAAGCGGGGGCTGTTGCCCGGGGATAAGACAGGTTGAGCGGGAGGCGGCGGAAGGTTGGGGGACGGGTTGGGAGGAACACTGCAGCCGGGTTGGGCCGTGAATAAGACACAGATGGGCAGCAGCACCAGGGAAAAGATAATCGCGGCTACACGTGCCATCTGATTCTCAGCCTCACCTTAGCATTATACAATCTGCACACGGTAACGGCTAATATTATGCCTATGTAGCTATGCGGTATACGTGGTATAATTTACAATCGTCTGTAAGCAACCAGGAGGTTAAAGTGCCAGAAGAAACTAAGAGAGTTGACATGGAGAAAATAGTCTCGCTGTGTAAAAGACGGGGCTTTGTATTCCAGAGCAGTGAGATTTATGGTGGGTTGGGAAGCTGCTGGGATTACGGTCCGCTGGGAGTGGAATTGAAACGCAATATCAAGGACTACTGGTGGAAGAAGGTGGTGCAGGAACGTGACGACATGGTGGGAATCGATGCCAGCATTATGATGCACCCGCAGGTGTGGGTGGCCAGCGGCCATGTAGCGGGCTTTTCTGACCCGCTGGTGGAGTGCAAGGATTGCCGGCAAAGGTTCCGCTCCACCGACATCGACCTCAGCAAGTGCCCTAATTGCGGCGGCGTACTGTCTGAGCCGCGCATGTTCAACCTGATGTTCAAGACCTTTATGGGGCCGGTCGAGGATGTGGCTAATATTGTTTACCTGAGGCCTGAAACGGCGCAGGCGCAGTTCGTCAATTTCGAAAATGTGCTGTCCACTACACGGAAAAAGCTGCCCTTCGGCATAGCCCAGGTAGGCAAGTCGTTCCGCAACGAGATAACAACCGGCAATTTCATTTTCCGCACGCGAGAATTCGAGCAGATGGAGATCGAGTACTTCGTAAAGCCGGGGACGGATGAGCACTGGTTCGATTACTGGGTGAACGAAAGGTTGAATTACTACGTTGGTTTGGGCATCAAGAAAGAGAACCTGCGCCTCAGGCAGCATGATAAGGAGGAACTTGCCCATTATGCCAAAGGTTGCTTCGATGTGGATTATAATTTCCCTATCGGCTGGTCCGAGATAGAGGGAATCGCCAACCGCGGGGATTTCGACCTGACGCAGCATTCTAAGTTCAGCGGCAAGACACTTGATTATTTTGATGAAGAGAAAGGGGAGCGTTACCTACCCTATGTGATTGAACCGTCCTCCGGCGTAGACCGCACGCTGCTGGCGGTGCTGGTAGATGCCTACGACGAGGAAGTGGCGGATAAGGAGACGCGGGTCGTGTTGCATATAAAGCCGGAGATAGCACCGGTGAAAGTTGCCGTACTGCCCGCTCAGCCGCAACGAGAAGCTGTCGCCCATGTCTAAGGAAGTGTCCGCGCTGATAAGGCCGCACTTTATGACTCAGTATGATGACGCGCAGAGCATAGGCAGGCGCTATCGCAGGCAGGACGAGATCGGCACGCCGTATTGCGTAACCATAGATTTCCAGTCGCTCGAGGATAACCAGGTCACCATACGTGAGCGGGACAGCATGCAGCAGGTCAGGGTGCCGGTGCCCGGGCTGCTGGATGAACTTATGGCCAGATTCAGCTGATATTGGACAGTGGCGTCATCAGTAGTGCAAAGTGTGAGCGGCCGGTAATGAGAATCATCCATTTTGCTGATGCTCATATAGGTGTTGAGACCTACGGCTCTCTCGACCCTGAGCAGGGCTTGTCCACGCGTGTGCTCGATGAATTACGCGCAGTGGATGAGGTCATAGACTACGCGGTAAATAGCAGCGCCGACCTGGTGTTGTTTTGCGGTGATGCTTACAAGAACAGGGAGCCGTCTCCCACCCATCAGCGGGAATTCGCCAGGAGAATACGCCGCCTGTCGGAAGCCCGTATTCCTACGGTACTGGTTGTGGGCAATCACGATCTGCCGGGTTCGCCGGGCAAGGCTAACTCCGTGGAGATATTCGAGGCGCTGGATATCGATTATATCCATATAGCCGGTAAGCCGGTCGTTTTGCATATTGCTACTAAGAGTGGGGAGATACAGGTCGCTGCCCTGCCGTGGCTGCGCAGGACCGCCCTGCTGGTTAAGGAAGATGTAAAGAACATGGGCGTGACCCAGATTATCGAGCAGATGCAGGAAGTGCTGGCCGCCCGGTTAGTGGAATTAGCCGCTGCCATCGATACCGGGAAACCGGCGGTGCTGGCCGCCCACATATCAGTTGCCAGTGCTAAGGCGGGGACCGAGAAGAGCATGGTCATAGGTAACGACCCGGTTGTGATGTTGAGCACCATCGCTGACCCTGTTTACGATTACGTGGCGCTCGGGCATGTGCACAGGAGCCAGGTGCTTTGCGGAGATCCCCCGGTAGTATATGCCGGCAGCCTGGAAAGGCTGGATTTCGGCGACGAGAAAGACGAGAAAGGTTTTTATGAAATTGAGATAGATTATAAGGGGGCGAACAAATCTGTGAAATATGAGTTTCACAAGATCGACGCCCGTAAATTTCTAACGCTTGAGATTGAGATAGGGGATGGTGACGTGGATCCCACAGGCAGCGTACTCGGCAAAATCAAGGAGAATGCTGAACCTGTGTGTGGTGCGGTAGTCAGGTTGAAGATATCCTTGCCTGCCCATCTTGCGGGACAGTTAAAGGACGCGGATATTTTGAAAGCATTAAAAGAGGCTTATAATGTAAGCATTGTCAGGGAGATAAGCCGTGCCGCCAGGACCCGCGGCGCCGGATGGGTCAAATAAATCGCTTACCCCCCTGGAAGCTCTGGACAAATATATGGAGATCAATGGTGTGACCGCGGAGAGGCAAATCAAGCTGCGCGAATACGCAGAGAGAATGATAAATGAAAAACTTTGCGGGGAAAATGAATCCTAATGCAGTCTAAACTGGCCGGACAGATGGAAAAGATACGCATCCGCTTCGGCATCAGGGACAAGATACTGATCTCGTTTCTTGCCTTATCGCTCATATCTGTAGGTATCATAAGTTCGCTGGCGTTAAGATATATCGGTTCAGTTGGTGCGTTGACTAAGGAATACAGCGCCTCAATGGGCGAAACGGTTATATCGGTGTCTATAGCCGCGCTGGAAGACCAGGGCAGGCGCACTATCTACCAGAAGGCATCCGATATTGCCAAGGAGATGTATTTTTATTTACAGCTTCATCCCGATATGACCGAGGCCGAGATAATGCGTGACCCGAAACTTAATTCGATAGCTATTCAGAAGGTAGGCAGAACGGGATATACTTTAGTATATGATACGAAGGGCAAAATCCTGTTTGCCTCTGACCCGAACATTGTCGGGACTAACCTGCGCAACCTCGGCGGTGAACCATCTTACTATTCATCGATCTTTGAGCGCAGCCTGCTGGGTGGGGAGGCGTCAGGCTATTACCAGTATAAGGGGCCGGCCGATACTGTCGAGCGTACCAAGTATATGTGCACCGTCCCGGTGGAGTCTTCCGACCTGATTGTCAGCGCCTCCACTTACATGGATGAGTTCTCCTCCCCAGCCGATGAGACCAAGAACAGTATAAACTCGGCAGTGGAAGAGATGAGCAAGCAGGTCGATAAGCAGGCCAGGGAGGCAGAGCTCATATTTATCGCTGTGATCGTGTCCATGGTGGTTGTCGTGTCCGGTGTTTCCTTCCTGCTTTCGGAAACCATCACCAGGCCGGTTATGGCGCTGACCAAGGGTTCCGAACAATTTGCCGTTGGTGACCTGGACTATAAGTTTGATATCCACACCGGTGACGAAATGCAGGTCCTGGCAGAGCAGTTCAATAGTATGGGTGATGCGCTCAAAGAATCTTATACCAACCTGGAGCAAAAGGTTATTGAACGAACTGAAAAGGAAAGGCAACGCGCCGAGCAGTTACGTACCATTAACGAGGTCAGCCGGAAAATCAGCTCCATAGTCAATCTCGATGAACTGCTGGCTTATGTCGGCAACCTGCTGCGGCAGACCTTTCATTTTTATAATGTGAATATCTTCCTCTTCGAGCCGAATTCGGGCAAGCTTATGCTGAAAACTCTGCATTTCAGCGGGCAGAAGAATGTTATACCGGTGGGGGTGCCACTGGAGATAGATGACGAGGGAATCATAGGGAAAGCTGCCAGGTCGGGCGAGTATGTGCTGGTTAACGACCTCGCGTCCCAACCAGGATACCGCAAAGCTGACAGTACGAGCGAAACAAAATCTGAACTGGTTATACCTGTAAAGATGGGTGGGCGCGTGTTGGGTGTGCTGGATATAGAAAGCGCAGAGGTGGACGGGTTTGATGAGGCCGACGTATTTACGGCCCAGACCCTGGCTGACCAGCTTGCCGTAGCTATTGAGAACGCCCGCCTTTACCAGGAAACCAGGTCCATGGCCGTTACAGAGGAACGCAACCGTATGGCGCGTGAAATCCATGACACCCTGGCCCAGGGCTTCACCGGCATTATCCTGCAGCTCGAGGCCACGGAACAGGCGCTGGGTGAGACCAACGACGACGTGCAGAAGCACCTCAACCAGGCGCGCAGCCTTGCCCGCAAGAGCCTGGCTGAAGCACGCCGCTCAGTGTGGAACCTCAGTCCGCAGGCGCTGGAACAGCTCAGGCTCGATGAAGCCATTAAACATGAGGTCGACAGGTTCAAGCATGACAACGGCATAGACGCCACGTATACACAATACGGGGAAAGGCGCGATATTCCGCCGGAGATGGGGACTGCCATATTCCGCATTTGCCAGGAGTCGCTGGCTAATGTTGCCAAGCATGCTCAGGCAACCAATGTGGAGGTTGTGCTCGATTTTGAGGGTTCGGAGATAGACTTGACTATAAAGGATAATGGCACGGGATTTGACCTTGAAAACGACGGTAACGTGGGAAGGAGCGGGGGCTTCGGCCTGATAAGCATGCGCGAGAGGGCGCTGGGTCAGAACGGTAAATTCGATGTACAGAGCGAAAAAGGCAGTGGCACTGTGATAAAAGTTTCCTTCCCGCTGGCTTAGGAGGTTTATAAGTGGAGGAAATAAGGATATTGATTGTTGATGATCACCCGGTTGTCAGGGAAGGGATCGGTTCAATGCTGCAGAAGGAAGCTGATTTCAAGGTAGTTGGCGAGGCCTCCAACGGCCTTGAGGCTGTCGAGAAAGCCCGAGAGTTGGCTCCCGACGTCGTGTTGATGGATTTGCGCATGCCGGAGATGGACGGGGTGGAAGCGATCAGCAGGATCAAGGCGGAGAAACCGGAAGTTAAATTTATCATCCTTACCACTTATTCGGATGACGAATACATTTTCAAGGGAATTGCGGCGGGCGCGAGGGCCTACCTGCTCAAAGACGCCCCGCGTGAAGAGCTTTTTAAGGCCATCCGGATGGTATCGCGAGGTGAATCACTTATCCAGCCGGTGGTCGCATCGCGTGTGCTGGATAAACTGGCCGAATTGTCACGTAAAACCCCTGCGGGAGATACTTTGTCTGACCGTGAAATTGAAGTTTTACGGTTGATGGCTGGCGGCGAGTCGAATAAAGACATAGCTGACCACCTGTCTATTACGCAAAGCACTGTGAAAACGCATATCACCAGCATATTCCAGAAGCTGAACGTCACAACCCGTACGGAAGCCGTAACGAACGCACTGAAAAAAGGGATAATCCAACTTTAATCATACTTTAGTATGATTTTTCATCATCGTAAAGGTTGACCGGTATGTCAACCGTATTATATTTAAAACCGGACTATATCCCGATTATGCCTTCGCTTAGAATACTATAGACTGTATATGGTGTTATTCAAGGCCAGTCAGAGTGCGTTTAAATTTAGAAAGGTGATAAATGGAAGAACCGATAAGAGTCATGATTACCGATGACAACGAGGTGGTGCGCGAAGGGCTCAAGAGCATCTTCGAGGCCCAGAAAGACATATTAGTCGTAGGGCAGGCAGTCGATGGACAGGACGCTGTTGAAAAAGCCGGGAAGCTGCAGCCGGATGTAATACTGATGGATGGCCAGATGCCGCGGATGGACGGTCCCACAGCCATCAGGGCGATCAAGAAGATCATGCCGGATGTGAAGATACTCTTCCTCACGGTTTACGGCGATTACGCTGGTGATGCGCTGGCTGCCGGTGCAAGCTGGTACCTGACCAAGGACTGCCGCCGCCAGGATCTGCTCGAAGCCATCAGGGCGCTGGCGCAGAGCGCGCGCCTCAAGATCAGGCAGGCCGGTTAAAGTATCCGGAATATTAATAAAAGCCCCGCTTGTAGAAGCGGGGCTTTTTTATTGGCGCTAAAGTTACGGAATGGTTTTACCGTGTAAACCGGGAGCTGATAAAAACGCCCAGGCACAATACTGCGGCGGCCAGGAAGAACCAGCCGAGCAGCCATACCAGCCTGTTCTCTTTAACCGGGAGAAACAGGAAGCTGATTCCCAGCAGGATAAAGGCTAAACCGAAGAGATCTGCATCAGGCAGCGTTTTGAAGGCAATGATCAGGCTACCTACCAGGATGAGAAATACCTTGGCTGAGAGAGATAAACTGCTGGAGTTTTTAAACATATCTATGATCCGTTCATTTTTTCGGCTGCGCCGCTTTAACTTCCTCCACCAGCGCACGGCGGTCGACCTTACCGCTGGCCAGCAGCGGCAGCAGCGGGCGCACCTCGATCTGCTTGGGTATCTTATAGTTGGCTAAGTGCTTTTTGCATAGCTCGCGCACTTCTTCCGCCTCTACCGTCTTGCCGGGCACGGGCATGATAAAAGCCTTGCCCACCTCCTGCCAGGTATCATCAGGTATGGGTATAACCGTGACAAAGGCCACACCCGGATGCTGCTCGATAACCGCCTCTATCTCGCGCGGGTAGACGTTATAGCCGCCCGATTTGAACATCTCCTTGGTGCGGCCTACGATCTTGATATAGCCGCGGCTGTCCATGGTTGCCAGGTCGCCGGATTTCAGCCAGCCGTCCTTCGTCAGCGTTTCCGCAGTGGCTTCCGGGCGGTTCCAGTATCCTTTCATGATCAGGTCGCCCTTCATCCATATCTCGCCTACCTGGCCTTTGGGCACTTCCTTGCCGTTGCTATCGACGAGTTTGATTTTGAAAGGAGGATAGCACCTGCCGGCCGTCTGTATGAGATCTTCCATGGAATCGCCGGGTTTTGAATATGTAATGAAGCCGGCATTCTCCGTCTGCCCGTAACCGGTCATCAGCATGGCCCCTGTTTTCGACAACCTTTTGACCATCTCCTCCGAGGCTGCCGAACCTGCCCAGATTATGGTCTCCAGGCTGGACTTGTCGTAGCTGTCGTAATCGGGCAGCATAAATTGCAGCATGAACATGGCGGGCACCTGCCCCATGAAGGTAACCTTCTCATCCTGTATGGTTTTTAGCGTGGCTGCAGGGTCGAAGCGGTCCATCAGCACGATGGTCGAACCCCAGTGCAGGCCGCCCATGGCGAGTTCTACGGCGCAGGCAACATGGTTGATGGGGAAATGGATGAGCGATTTGCCCTCGCCGCGCTTACTTGTCTGGGCGAGGAAGTGCTCGTTCTGAGCGGCAGCGCTGGCGATGATATTCTTGTGGGTCAGCAATGCTCCCTTGGGCTTGCCGGTCGTACCAGATGTGTAGATGATGAGCGCCGGGTCGTCAGCCTTCACCTCTTTCATGCGCTTGCCCAGGGCGGCATCTAAATTGCTGCGGTCTTTAGCGAGCTCCGCCTCCCAGTTCAGCGTGCCTTCCCAGGCGTTGTCGATGATGACTATGTGCTCAAGTCCGGGGTTGGCCTCTTTCAGGGCGACGACATCGTCCTTGTAGTCGCGCATCAACGCATCGTAATTCCGCACTATAAATCCAACCTTTGGCTTGGCATCGCCTACCATGTAGAGGAATTCATCGCGCGTATAGCGCGGGTTAAGCCCGAACCAGATACCTCCCACCATGGCTGTGGCCATATAGGTGTAGAAGAACTCGTCGCGGGCGGCACAGAGTGTAAAGACCCTGTCGCCTTTCTTAACTCCAAGCTCAAGTAATAGTTTGGCTACCCTTAGCGTTTTATCGTAAAACTCTTTGTATGTTACCCTCCTGTCCTTGAAAATCAGGGCCTCTTTACCAGGAAATTTGTCCGCCCAGCGCCTCACGTATTGCCAGATAAGTTTTTCTTCTGCCATGATGTCTGCCTCCTGTATTAAATAATAATCCTAACCGGTGATATCGAATTTGGGGACTCCGGCCTCCGGCAAGTAGTGCGGCGGCCTTTTCTCGATCGCCGCTGTAATGCCTTCAGCCATATCCGGGGATATCTGGTTCCTCTCCCACAATTCAGATTCGAACAGGTACAGGTCCGACATACGCGCTACAGAAGCGGCATTGACCTGTTTTTTGGCGATGCGCAAGCCCAGCGGGCCGCGCGTAAGCAGCTTTTGCGCCAGTTCCTGCGCGGCGGGTACCAACTGCGCCAGGGGAACCACTTTATTTACCATGCCAATCCGGTAGGCCTCCTCCGCGTTGACCGGGTCGCCGGTCATGATGAGCTCCTTGGCCTTGGAGGGGCCGAGCAGGGCTACGAAACGCGGCGTGGCGCCCCAACTCAGGAATACGCCAAGGTTTATCTCGGGAACGCCCATTTTGGCGTTATCGGCTGCTATCCTGAAGTCGCAATTCATGGCGATGCACAGCCCGCCGCCCATGCAGGGGCCGTTGATGGCGGCTATGGTTATCTGCTCAAGGTTCTCAATCGCCGTCATCAGGTCATGTGAGAAAAGCTGCCAGATCCTCTCGTTGGGCTGTTCCTTCTGCGAGACATGCTCCTTAATCGACTCCTTTCTGAAATCAAAGCCTCCCGAGAAAGCGCGCCCTCCGCCCGTGAAGATAATGACCCTCGTCTCAAGGTCATAGCGGAATTCGGCCATCAGGTCCCGGAGTTCGAGAAACATACGGGTACTGAGCGTATTAAGTTTATCGGGACGGTTGAAGGTAACGAGCGCTATGCCATCTTTTTTATCCACGAGCAAGGTCTGGTATGCCATGTTTCCCCCTCAGTAAAAGATTCAGATGAGCTTGAATTGTACTACATCCACAATGCCCATGTCGGTCAGCCGCAATTCAGGGATGACCGGCAGTGCTATGAAAGAGAGCAGAGCGAAGGGCGCCGGCGGCAGCCTGCCCAGCATAGCGGCCTTTTTCTCAAGCGCCTCGAAATCCTTTGCCACCTTATCCACCGGGTCGGGCGAGAGCAGTCCGCAGATAGGCAAGGGCAGCCGGGCGATGGCCTTGCCCTCTTTGCAGACTACCAGTCCGCCCTGCATTTCCTCGATGGCTTTAACCGCTGCCAGTATATCTTCATCGCTGCGTTCCCACCGCGACGATATTATGCGAATCGTGCGCAACCGTTGAGGCGATGGCGCCGCTCTTGAGCCCGAAGCCCCTGATAATGCCGATGCCGGTATTGCCCGTCGCCTTATGTCGTTCGATGACAACGGCTTTCAGTAAGTCCCTCTCCGTATCCGGGTGGAAAGTTCCTTTCCGGATTTTGACCATCTTCTTCCTGGTGACAATCTGGCCCGGTATTATCTCGATTACCGGGAACTGGTCCTGATTTATCCTCAGCTCCAGGGAACTATGTACGAAAGGCTTTACATGTACCGTTTTCAACAGGCGTGCAGGAGTTTTCCCGGTTACCTTGCGGAGGTAATTGCCTCCCCTGGCGGCCAGTTTACCGTTGAAGAAGACCAAGTCGATATCCAGCTTTTCCAGGCTATTGATGGTGATCAGGTTGGCGCGGCTGCCCGATGCTATACGGCCCAGGTCATGCAGCCGGAAATATTCCGCCGGGATAAGTGTCACCAATTGAATGGCGCGTATGGGGTCGAGCCCGAGCCGTATGGCCTTGCGCACGACCGCGTCCACATCGCCGTCTCCGAGCAGGTCGGCGCAGCTGCGGTCGTCAACCACGAACATGCACCTGTGCCAGGTCCTGTCGGTGACTAAGCAAAGCAGTTCCTCGAGATTCTTCTCGGAGGTGCCCTCCCGTATCATCAGGTAAAGCCCGCGCGACAGCTTCTCCCTGCTTTCCTCAAGCTCGGAGTTCTCGTGGTCGGAATAAATGCCGGCTGACACATAGGCGTTAAGCCGTTTGCCCCTCAGCCCGGGCGCGTGGCCGGCGATAACGTGGCCTGCAGCCGCGGTTATCTCGTCGATAACGGGTGGGAAGGCATTGATGACGCCCGGGTAATTCATCATCTCCCCCAGCCCGATATTATTCTTCCACTTGAGCAGTTTTTTGATCTCGGGAGCGCCGATAGAAGCGCCGGAAGTTTCCATATGCGTGGCAGGCACACAGGACGCGGCCTGGAAGAAGATATCCAGCGGAAGCCCGCGGGCACAGTTCATCACGAAGCGGATACCGTCCAGTCCCGATACGTTGGTTATCTCATGAAGGTCGGTGCAGATAGAGGTCACACCGTGCGGTACAACCGTGCGGGCATACTGGGCCGGGTGCAGCATCGAACTCTCTATATGGATATGGCCGTTGATAAAGCCGGGCGACAGGTAAGCGCCCTTGAGGTCGATGACCTTTTGTCCATCCGTATAATCTCCGATTCCGGCTATGCGCCCGCCGTATATGGCAACATTGTTTTCCTCAATGCTGCTGGTGAAGACATTGATGATGCTGGCGTTTTTAAGTACCAGGTCGGCCGGCTTGTCGCCGCGCGCCACCCCAATTAAGTCGGGCAGGCTCATTTTGTCCCCCTCCATCGCTTCATCCAATATAAAAGATGGCAGGCAGGTTACGGTATCCCTCGTTCCAATCTATGCCGTAGCCAACTATAAATTTATCCGGCACCGTAAACCCCAGGTAATCTATTCTCACATCGGTTTTGCGGCGGGAAGGCTTTTCCGTGAGGGCGCACAGCCTGACCGAGGCCGGCCTCCTTTTTTTCAGATAGCTCAGGAAGTACGCTATAGTCAGCCCGGTATCAACGATATCCTCCACCACCAGTACATGCCTGCCTTTGACCGGTACATTAAGGCGGGAGAGAACCTTGATGCTGCCGGACGACTCGGTGCCGCAGCCGTAACTGGAGAGCCGGATGAAATCCACCTCCAGCGGCATATCGATTTTACGCACCAGGTCGGCCATGAATATGAACGAACCCTTGAGGATGCCGATGAGCAGCGGGTTTTTGTCCAGGTAGTCATGCCGGATGGCACGGGCAAGTTTTGCTACTTCCAGTTCAATGTCCCGGCGCTTGATAAGGAGTTTTATCTCATTGGGCATGCTTAGGATTATAGCTGTGTGGTTGGCGGCTGTCTATTTGTATTACAGCCTGGTGACCAATTTCTTGACTGCCAGGTTGAGGCCTTCGAGGGAGAGGTCGTACATGGGGAAGAGCTTGGCGATGATCTGCACGGTGGGATAGCTGCGCAGCACGGTTTTCTCCGGGTTTAGCCAGACGCAGTGGGTGAAATGCGACCTGAACTGCCGCAGCCTGTCGATGCCGGATAATTTCTGGTAACCGTGGAAGTAAATGTCGCCGAAGCGGTCCATCAGTTCGGAGTAGGCCATGCAGGCGTCGCCCACAAAGACGACCTTGTAATCAGGTTCAAGCGTCTTGAGCAGGCGCTCGATCGTTTCACCTTTCCTCTGCTGGATATCGGGATACAGCACGTCGTACGGGCAGTTATGGAAATAATAGTATTTAAACGCCTTAAAATGGCTGAGCGAGTTGGCCGCTGAGAAAAGCTGGCTGCATAAGTCGGCGTAGGGCTCCATGGAGCCGCCGGCATCCATCAGCAGCAGCAGCTTGATGGAGTTCTTGCGCGGACGCTTCCATTTGAACTCTATCTCGCCGGCATTCTTGCAGGTGGCGTCGATAGTGCGGTCGAGGTCAAGCTCGTCCTCGGGCCCGGTACGGTTCAGCTTGCGCAGCTGTTTCAAAGCAACCTTTATCTGGCGGATATCCAGTGTAACATCGTCGCGGTAGTTGCGGAAAAACCGCTGCTCGGCTATGCGTACCGCGCTGCGCATGCCGCCCGGTCCGCCGACCAGTATGCCCTGGGGGTTGCGGCCGGAATGGCCGAAGGGCGAGGTTCCTCCCGTACCTATCCAGTAATCGCCGCCGTCGTGGCGCTCTTTCTGCTCTTTGAGGCGTTTCTCATATTCCTTGAGCAGTTCCTCGAGGTCCATTTTCTTGAGGGCGGCTATCTCCTCGGGCGTCAGTTCGGGACGGTTCTTGGGGTCCGTCAGCCAGGCCATCAGTTCCTCTGTGAATTCCAGGGGTGGGGCTATGCCGTTGAAATATTCCTGGAAGGCTACGTCGTACTGGTCGAAATGTGTTTCGCTCTTGACCAATATGGCGCGCGCCAGGTAATAAAATTCGCTCATGTTATGGATAAGCCCCTTATCCATCGCCTCCATCAGCACCATCCATTCGTTGATGGAGGTGGGCACCTTCCTTTCCTTGAGCTTGTAGAAAAAGGGTGTAAACATGCTAAGTTACAGCCACGCTATATTCAGTTTCCGGAAACGTTATATCCGCGCGTTTGGGGCTTCTTGCGGACATAATGCGTTACATA
The DNA here is from genome assembly GCA_963752975.1 of uncultured Chloroflexia bacterium. GTDB lineage: Bacteria > Chloroflexota > Dehalococcoidia > GIF9 > UBA5629 > CAIMUM01. The sequence continues at coordinate 17,606 of CAVWAG010000006.1, read as the reverse complement.
GAAGTCGAGGTCGTTTTCTTTCTTGAGCAGCGTGCCGAGGAAGGGGATTTCGCCGTCTTTTATCTTGCCGTCCAGGCCGCTGGCCATGAGGGCCTGTATCCAGTCGATCAGTTCGCTGGTCGAGGGTTTCTTGCGCAGGTCGTCCACCTTGCGCAGGCTGTAGAAGGTTTCCAGCGCGTCCTTGAGCAGGTTGCTCTTGATGTTGGGGAAGTGCACCTTGACTATCTCCTCCATCAAGCCTGGGTCGGGGAACTCGATATAGTGGAAGATGCAGCGCCGCAGGAAGGCATCCGGCAGCTCCTTCTCGTTGTTGCTGGTGATAATGACGACCGGGCGGTGGATGGCGGAGATGGTCTCGTCGGTCTCCGGTATGTAAAAGGTCATCTCGTCGAGTTCGTTGAGCAGGTCGTTGGGGAATTCCAGGTCGGCCTTGTCGACCTCGTCGATCAGCAATACCACCTGCACCGGGGCGGTGAAGGCCTGTCCCAGCTTGCCCAGCTTGATATAGTGCTTGATATCCGCGACATCCTTGCCCCCGAAACGGCTGTCGTTGAGCCTCTGCACGGTATCATATACATAGAGGCCTTCTGAGGCCTTGGTAGTGGACTTGATATTCCAGCGTATCAGTTCCTTGCCCAGCGATGAAGATATGCTGTGCGAGAGCAGGGTCTTGCCTGTGCCGGGTTCACCCCTCACCAGCAGCGGCCGTTGCAGGACGATAGATACATTGACCGCGTTTTTCAGGGCGTCCGAGATAACATAATCGCTCGAGCCTTTGAACTGCTCGAATGGCTTTTGTGACATGGTGCTTCCTCCGGGAGTATCAGGGATTCATATTAAACCCCCCGGCTGAGTAAACCGGAGGGCATGCTGATGAAATCCTGAGCTTAATCCGCCTGAAATTTTAAGTTATAGCAGGGTTAAAAGCAAGTAAAGCGCCGTTCAAAAACTGTCATGCGAGGAGCCAGAGGCAGACGCGGCAACCACACATGATATAATCTCGGATTAATACTCAAGTATTTCGATGAAAAAATATTCGATCGAGTTTAAACCGTCGGGAAGAAAAGTTGCCTGTCCCGCCGCAACCACAATCCTGGATTGCTGCCGGGCGAATCAAATACCGATAGCCAGTACCTGTGGCGGCCAGGGCAAGTGCCATTCCTGCAAGGTGCGTATAGAAAAGGGAATTCCCACCCCACCGGCGGTGGACGAACTGAAGATATTATCCGCTGATGAGTTGGAACGGGGTTGGCGGCTATCCTGCCGGGTAAAGCCTACCGCTGACCTTGTCGTTTACCTTCCATCCGGTGATGACCTCGCGTCCAGTCCCGCATTCAAAGAGGAGCTATTAGCTAAAATAGTTCCGGATCAGGCATGCCCGCAGGGCTTACGGTGTCGCTGTCGATCTGGGGACCACCAAGATAGCGGGATACATAGTCGACCTTGGGGACGGCAGCATCCCGGGTAATTATGCCATAGCCAACCCACAGGCGGTTTATGGCGATGATGTAATCAGCCGCATCACCTATGCCATGAGCTCACCCGACGGCGGCCAGGACCTGAAAAACACGGCTACAACTGCGGTTGACGGGCTGATTATGGTATTGTCTGCTAAAGCCGGGGTGGAAGCAGGCCGGATCAAGCAGGTGGTCATATGCGGCAATACAGCTATGCACCACCTGGTGCTGGGATTGCCGGTTGCTCAGCTGGCGCAAGCGCCTTATCTGCCATGGGTAAAAAACTCCATTAATATAAGCGCAAACGAATTGGGGCTTAAATCAGCGCCGGATGCCGATGTATATTTCCTTCCCAATATCGGAGGTTACGTGGGCGGCGACCATGTGGCTGTGCTTACAGCTACAGATGCTCTCGATATCATGGCCGCCACCCTGATTGTCGATATCGGCACCAATACGGAGATATCGATGGTGACCGGTGGTAAAATCACCAGCGTTTCCTGCGCATCAGGGCCGGCCTTTGAAGGAGCACATATTAAATATGGAGTCAAAGCTTCCCACGGGGCCATAGATAAAATTATTATTAGAGATAGCAAGGTCAAATACAGGACTATTGGGAGGGGCCGGCCGGCGGGAATCTGTGGTTCGGGCATACTTGATGCTGTGGCACAGATGGTAGATGAGGGGATTATCGACTCCGGAGGCAGGATGGATAAAGGACATCCGCTGATCCAGGCAAATAAAGGGCAGCTACAGGTACAGGTTGCCGGCAGTGAGGAATCCCTCAACGGAGAAGATATCGTGATCACGCAGGGGGATGTGCGGGAGCTGCAATTGGCCAAGGCGGCCATACGCACCGGGATCAACGTTTTACTCAAATCAGAGGGCATAGCCGCGCCGGATGTTAAACGCATAATTATTGCCGGCACGTTCGGCAACTATATCGATATAAAAAGCGCCATACGGGTGGGCATGCTCCCGGACTTGCCATTGAAGCGGTTCAGCCAGGTAGGCAATGCGGCAGGCGCGGGCGCATGCATGGTTTTGGTTTCCCAGGCAGCCCGCGAAAAAGCTGAAACGATGGCGAGCCGGGTGAATTACCTGGAACTTGCCGACAGGCCTGATTTTATGGAATTATATGTAGAAGCGTTGAATATCGGGCGGTGATTTTGAAAGTGGAAATGTCTGCATCACCTGACAAGATGACCCCGCGCGAACGTATCCTTGCGGCTGCCCGGGGTTTGCCGGTGGACAGGGTTCCTGTCATGTACTGGTTCAACCCCCACGCGGCTTGCCGCCTGATGGCCGAGTTTCAGCCGGCGCGAAACAAGATATTGAACGCCGCTGCCGGTTACTTGTGGAAACGCTTCTCCCGTGGTGGTGGGCTTAACGCTCCCGAAATGGCGCGGGCTTTGCCGCACCTGCTTAACGAATACGCCAACGGCCGGTATGCGCTTGAACTGGGCGCGGACATAGTTATCGAGCCCCTGGGCGCCGGCGGCGCCGTCAAGCGAGTGTATCGCGAAGACAAACACCTCAGGGTGCTGGACGCTTACCATAGCGTGCGCGGGTTGGGTGGTATTTACATGGATATCGTTAAGCCCGCTATTAAAGACGTTGCAGGATTGAAGGACTACAGGTTTCCCGATTTTTCAGATGATAAGCACTACGCGGCCATCAAGAAGCTGCGGGCAGAGCATCCAGGCGCCAGTATCATGGCGGAAGACTTCGGCGTGCAGGACTTCTTCTCAACCCAGATCTGGTCAATGACGCCTTTCATGACGGCTTTATATGAGTACCCCGACGAGGTCAAGGACTTCCAGAGGCGTTTCGGTGATTGGTCCTGCGACGTGGCGCGCCGCGGTGTGAAAGCCGGCGCAGACGTTGTTTTCATTTACGACGACTATGGATACACTGACCACACGTTGATCTCGATGAAGATGTGGAAGGAATTCACCTACCCGCACCTCAAACATATAATCGAGGCTGTGCATGATTCCGGGGCGCTGGCCATGCTGCATTCGTGCGGTTTCCAGGCGCCCTTCCTCGATTACTATGTTGAGGCCGGGCTGGATATCTTGCAGGCCTTCCAGCCCAAGGCGGGAAACGATTTTGCCGCAGCTTACGGTAAATATGGCGACAGGCTGGCCTTTGCTACCGGCATAGACGTTCAGCAGGGCGAGCAGATGAGCGCTGGGCAGATGCGGGAAAGCATATTGGATAGTTACAGGATAAGCAAGCTTCACGGGCGCTACATACTGAGCATGACTCACATGCTGCAGTACACTATGCCCGGGGAAAATATACGGGCCATATTTGATTCGGTACGAGAGATACAGGCCGGCAAGCACGGTTAACAGTCATATTATTACGTTATTGGACAGGTAGTTTAATGCAGTTCAGGCCTCGTTGAATTCAGTCCCACCGGATAGCAAGGAGGTTATATGGAGATTGGAAATCGCTGGAGCGAAATACGGAAGATATTCGACGATGCTTATAAGAGCTGTTTTCATTTTGCTGTGGCTACAACAAACCCCGACGGTTCACCGCATGTTACTCCCATCGGCGGCCTCTTCCTGCGGGACGATAAAACCGGCTTCTATTTCGAGGAGTTTCCGTCGCGGCTTCCCGATAACCTCAGACATAACCACCGCATTTGCGTGATGGCTGTCAACGCCGAAAAGCTGTTCTGGGGCAGGGCGCTGATGGACGGTAAGTTCCCATCGCCCCCGGGTATAAGGCTGCTGGGAACCGCCGGCGCAGCCAGGGAGGGCACGCAGCAGGAAATGGATCTATTCCAGAAGAGGATGGGCTTTGCGCGCTCGTTGAAAGGCTACAAGCTGATGTGGGAAGGCATGCATCGGGTCCGTGACATAAACTTCGACGCCTTTGAGCCCATTGACCTGGGAGCCATGCTGGCCGGCCTTGATTAAATAATAAAACCTTTTAAGGCAGCCCGGGTTTAAGCGTGTTTTGGTAGGCTGTGGTAAGGTCGTTAACCTTCATAATCACGTTCCCATCGGCAACTGTGTAGGGTACTGATGCTTTGGGATAGTTCACGCAGGCGCCGGCAATGCCTATGCCTGTTTTGGCGTTAAAAGTGGTCGCGCATACATCGCAGACCAGGGTATTTCCGTCAAGAGTATAAGTTTTTCCCCTGCAGGGTGGACAGATACTGGCGCGAACATATATCACGTTGTCCAGCATATATGCCATAAAACTCATAGTACCGCCCGGGGCATTTACCTGGAAGTGATTGTTCCAATTATCCTGGACTACCTTTACCGGGATGGAGATAGTATCGGCGCTAACTGAGGGAGTAATCTCCTTCGCCTTTATAAGTCCGGCAGGCTTTGGCGCCGTAGTTGCCGCAGGCGCCGGCTGGGTTTGGGGCATTGTGGTTGCAGCAACCGCCGGAGTTGGTTGTGCCGGCGATATTGCCGGTGCCTGCGTTGATCCTGTTGCCGCCGCCTGGCCGGCGCAGGCAGCCAGGATTGAAGCCAGGGATAATAAGACTATTGTTAATGCTAATTTTCTATTCATTGGTTGTGTCCTCCTTATATCGAATATTTTTATCTTAGTGTTTTTCGGTTTGATCCGACTCAGCGACTGTTCATTTCACAGGGAACTTCCCCGCCGTGATTCTTGATCCTCTTTATAACATGGCCATCCTGCAGGTAAATTATTTCTTTTGCGTGTTTGGCTATATCGGGGCTGTGTGTGACCATGACGATGCTGCGTCCCTCTGCATTGAGCTCTTTGAACAGCTCCAGTATCTCGTTTCCCGTTTTCTGGTCCATGTTGCCTGTGGGTTCATCCGCCAGGATAAGCTCCGGGCTGGTAACCAGTGTCCTCGCGATCGCCACCCGCTGCTGTTCGCCGCCGCTAAGTTGAGAGGGCTTGTGGCCGGCTCTTTTTTCGAGGCCCACTCTTTTCAATATGTCCAGGGCCTCCTTTTCCTTCTTGCCGTCGCCTGCAAAGATAAGAGGCATTAACACATTTTCCATGGCGGTCAGTGAGGGAAGCAGGTGATACTGTTGAAAAACGTAGGCGATTTTACCCCTCCTTATTTCAACCAGGGCATTTTCGTCATAGCCGTCGATGCGTTTTCCATCGAGTATCACCTCGCCGCTCGAGAGTTGATCCAATCCGCCTATGATATTTAGCAGGGTGGATTTACCGCTTCCGGATGGCCCCATGACGGCTATGAAGTTCCCGTTTTCCACTTCCAGCGATACATTGTCCAGGGCGACTACCCGGGTTGGCCCCTCACCATATATTTTTGATGCGTTCCTGACTTCCAGCATATGTAACTCCTTTTATATGAAATAACCGGGCTTGGTCATATGGACCTGAATGAATCGGCAACCCTGATTTCGGCTGCCTTCACAGCCGGGTAAACAGCAGCTGCCACGGCAACGGCGATTGACACAGCCAGGGCCAGCGGGAAATACTGGGGTACAAAATATACCGCCGTTCCCTCGAAGACCAGTGGTCCGATCAAGTATGCCAGGGCGGTCCCCAGTAAATATCCTGCGACGCCTCCGATGATTCCGATAACAACAGCTTCAAATATGAAAATCTTGATTATCTGTTTACGGGATGCCCCGACTGCTCTCATGATCCCGATGTCTTTGGTCCTTTCGTGCACTGACGACATCATAGTGTTGACGACCCCGAACAGGCCGACCAATAGGGTGATGCCTGCAAGTGCGAACATCATGCTGTTCATCTTTTCGACCAGTCCCATTTCAGATTGAGCTATCTGTTTCACGGCAATCGCCCGGACTCCCGGTATGTTCTGGTTTATGCTATTTGCGATCATTTCCACCGGGCAGGCGTTGCACAGGGCCCGGATATCAAGGGATGAAATTACATTTTCCTTATTAAATGCCGTTTGAACCGTGGTCAGCGGAGCGAAGATCTGATAATCATCGCTCGCCCCGGTTTCCTTGAGAATGCCGGCAACTTTCACGCTGCTTTCATCGAGCGACAACGTATCGCCTACATTCAGTTTGAGAAGATCGGCAGCTATTGCTCCAACCAGCGCCTGGTCCGTTCCATCGAGATAGGCCCCCTTTCCAACCTCCCACCATGACTTGACTATTCTTTCTTGCTGCGGGTCCACCCCGACTACCACCAGCGATACTCCGTTTACCTTCGTGTTCTCAAAAAGCTTGGGTGCGATCGTAGCAATATCTCCCTCGTCGGTGATTTTCAGGGCCTCTCTAATTTTGCTGTCCGCTATTTGCCTGATCCTGGGCAATTGGTCCTCGGGAATATAATTTTCCCCGACTGTCAGCGTGCCCATGCTGAGGTTGCCCAATTTCATATCCAGGTTGTTTATCGCCGGTATCACCGTTAAATTTGGCCCGTACTGTTCCAGTTGCTTATATATCTTCGCCTCACCCGCGGAGGCGATGGTGAGTATGCCAACGACAGTCATAGTACCTATGACAACTCCCAGGGCAGCATATAATACACGCCTCTTCCGGCGCATTATGTCCTTGGCCACTATTTGGTAAAGGTTCATTGAATCCTCCCCTTTCAGATTTTGTGATGTTAATTATAGGATACGTCGTGTTTATTACATTTGCTTTTTTATTATAGTAACGGGTGTATATGAAGCTTTGATGAATTTAAGATAGAATATCGGTGAATTGAGTGATATTAAAGTAATAGTTGGGATGAGCGGTGGTGTCGATTCGTCGGTAGCCGCCGCTTTGCTGGTAAAGCAGGGCTATAAAGTTACCGGTGTGACCATGAAGACCTGGGATGACAGTAGTCAGGCCTGCCAGAGTGGTTGCTTCGGGCCGGGACAGCAGGATGGCATTGAAAGCGCCCGCCGGGCGGCTGCCAGGCTCGATATCCCCTTTCACGTGATAGACCTGGCACGCGAATTTAAGCACCAGGTGCTGGACTATTTTTACAATGAGTACATGTCGGGGAACACCCCTAACCCCTGTGTGCGTTGTAATAAACTGGTCAAGTTCGGGGCATTGTGGGAAAAAGCGCTGGCCGGCGGCATTGAAGCGGACTTCTTCGCCAGTGGGCATTATGCCCGGGTTGAGCAGGATAGTAGCGGACATTACCTGCTGAAAAAAGGCAGGGACGAAAAAAAGGACCAATCATATTTTCTCTACGGGTTGACTCAAAACCAGTTAGCGCGCACGTTGTTCCCCCTGGGCGGGTATATGAAGCAGGAAGTGCGCAAACTGTGCGTTGAAATGGAACTGGGTGTCGAAACCATGAAGGAGAGCCAGGACTTTGCCGGCGGCAATTATGCTGCGCTGTTTGAGGGCAGAGCAGTACCCGGTCCGGTCGTGGATAAGTGGGGTAATGTTCTGGCGAGGCATAAGGGTATAGTTTATTACACACCCGGACAGCGCCGGGGGCTTGCCATCGCCTCCCAAGAGCCATTGTATGTAATTGATAAAAAGGCGGGCAGCAACTCGATCATCGTGGGCAGCGCGGAAGACTTGCATACTGAAAAGCAAATTGTTTCCGATATAAACTACATAGCCTGTGAATCACCGGGGGGTGCCATGCAGGTCAGTGCCAAGATAAGAAGCACGCACAAGGGCTATGCTGCTGTTATAGAACCATGTGAAAACGGGAAAGTGCTGGTTACGTACAAAGAGCCCCGGGTAGGCGCTGCGCGCGGGCAGGCAATCGTTTTTTATGATGGTGACGTTTTAGTGGGAGGAGGTATTGCCGAATGAAGGTTCGTCGAAATCGAACTGGAATAAATTTGCGCTAAACTATAAAGGTTAAGCTGATAGGAGACGATAACAAGCGGATGGATATTGAAAAAGAGGTAACTATGTTCAAAGGGATTGAAATTCCTGTATTGAGGCGCGGGATAGCGGGTGATTCCCTGCAATTGATCGGCAACACACCCCTGGTGAAACTGAATAAGGTAACCGGCGGCGCTTATGCTGAAGTGCTGGCCAAGCTGGAATCATTTAATCCGCTGGGCAGCATAAAAGACCGTATCGGTGTCGCCATGATCCTGGCTGCCGAAGAGCGGGGCCTTATAAAGACTGACACAGTGTTGGTTGAGCCTACCAGCGGAAATACCGGCATAGCCCTGGCCTTCGTGGCCGCGACGCGGGGATACAAGCTAATTCTGACTATGCCCGACTCGGTATCGATAGAGCGAAGGCAGCTCCTGGCAATTTTCGGGGCTGAACTCGTGCTTACGCCAGGTGCGCAGGGTATGCCGGGCGCCGTAGCTAAAGCCGAGGAACTGGCAGCCGGCAATAAGAATTACCTGTTGCTGCAGCAGTTTAAGAACGAGGCTAACCCGGCCATCCACAGGGTGACCACAGCGGAGGAGATATGGAGGGATACGGATGGCAAAGTAGATATGGTTGTAGCCGGCGTAGGCACCGGCGGCACCATTACCGGCATCGCCGAGGCTTTAAAGCCGCGTAAGCCTGGCTTCAAGGTCATCGCACTAGAGCCGGATTCTTCGCCTGTTCTTTCCGGGGGCAAGCCGGGACCTAATAAGATACAGGGCATCGGGGCAGGCTTTGTGCCGGATATATTGCGGGCCGACCTGCTCGATGAGATTATTAAGGTTACTGCTGAGGATGCCGGCATTATGGCCAGGCGCCTTGCCAGGGAGGAGGGGATCCTGGTTGGTATTTCTTCCGGTGCGGCAGCCTGGGCGGCTTTACAGGTGGCGCTGAGGTCCGAAAACAGGGGCAAATTGATTGTGGTAATCTTGCCCGATACGGGCGAACGCTACCTCTCGACATGGCTGTTCCAGGAGGAGAAGTAAATATGCAGCGCGTCTATATGGACTATGCGGCCACCACACCCATGTTGCCGGAGGTTGCGGCGGCTATGCAGCCGTTCTTCAGCCAGAGATTCGGCAACCCCTCCAGCATCCATTCTATGGGACAGGAGGCCAGGGATGCAGTGGAAGCGGCCCGCGGACAGGTGGCCGGCCTCATCGGCTGTCAGCCGGCTGACGTGGTTTTCACCGGCGGAGGTACCGAAGCAGATAACCATGCCATAAAAGGGGTTTGCCTGGCCGGCAGGGACCGGGGTAACCATATCATCACCACGGCTATCGAGCACCACGCCGTGATCTCCGCCTGTAATTTTATGAAAACGCTGGGCTTCGACGTGACAGTGGCGCCGGTGGATAGCAATGGCCTGGTTGACCCCGGCGATATCAAGAAAGCTATAACGGGTAGGACCCTGCTGGTATCGGTGATGCAGGCCAATAACGAGGTTGGCGCCATCCAGCCCATCGTGGAGATAAGCAAAATTACACGGGAAGCCGGTGTTTACTTTCACGTTGACGCCGTGCAGGCCGTGGGGCACCTGCCCATCAATGTCGACAAACTGGGTGTCGACCTGCTGTCGGCCTCGGCGCATAAACTCTACGGGCCTAAAGGCGTGGGCATGCTGTATATCAGGCCGGGCACACGCATCCTGCCCCTGCTGCACGGTGGTGGGCAGGAGAACGAAAGGCGCGCCGGCACCGAGAACGTCCCCGGCATTGCCGGCTTCGGCAAAGCGGCCGAAATAGCCTCCCGCGATATGGTTAAAGAGGCGGACACCCTCATCGCATACCGTGATAAAATTATTGAGGGGATACTGGCACAGGTGAGTGATGCCTATTTGAACGGGCACAGGCAGCAGCGGCTGCCCAACAATGCCAATTTCAGTTTCGATTTTATCGAGGGCGAATCCATCCTCATGTACCTTGATTCCGAGGGCATCTGTGCTTCGACCGGCTCGGCCTGCAGCTCAGCCAGTTCCGAGCCGTCACATGTACTGACCTCGCTGGGCATACCTGTTGAGCGCGCCAGGGGTTCTGTGCGGCTTACCATGGGCAGGTGGACCACAGAGGGCGATGTTGATAAGGTGCTGGAAGCTTTGCCGCGCATAGTCGGCAAGTTGCGCGCCATGTCCCCGCTGGTCAAGGAGAGGTGCGGGTGGATAAATTACCTGTAACCGTGCTTATGCGTTATAATGGTGGCTGGAGGAGGTAGGAAGAGTGAAAGCGGAGAAATTATTGGAGAGTGGTCTGATGCGGAAGGCTGACGCCGACCCGCTGGTTATCAAGTCCTTGCTGGCAGCGGCTATTGACGGGTTGGAGAACGCCGTACATACCATTGAGAGCGAGCCTGTCAGGTGTTTTGCGCAGGCCTATGATGCCGTTTACGATGCCTGCAACGCCTACATGCGCGGGAAGGGTTTCCGCAGCGTAGCAGAGAATGATCATCGCGTGGTACTGGCCTACTGTGGAAGTTCGTTGGGTAGGGAGGAGGCGGATACCATCCGCATGTTCGAATCAACCGAGAAACGCAGGCACAAAGAGATGTACAGCGGCAAATACTCGATAAGTGTGGCGGAGGCGGCCGAACTGGTCGCCAGGGCGCGCAAACTTATTGGAAAAATTAGGGATTTGAACCTGACCGGTCGGTCTTGATAGGTTCAGATGTCATTGCAAGGAGTGGAGCGACGAAGCAATCTCCAATGCCCTTGTCATCGCGAGAAGCGAAGCGATGAAGCAATCTGCAATCCCCTCGTCATCGCGAGGAGCGAAGCGACGTGGCGATCTTAGGCAGGCGCGGGGGTGGATTGCCACGCCCTGCGGGCTCGCAATGACGAGGTTAAATAAAGGCTTGCAATGACGAGGTTAAATAAAGGCTCGCAATGACAAATACTTAAATGTCGTAAAGGAATGCGGCCATATTCTAATTGAGGGAACTGATGATACCTGATATCAAGACACTGATGCTGCTGTACCTTATCATCAACGTTATCAGTGCTGGAGCGGTGGCGATAATATGGAGTCAAAACCGGGGACGCTTTGCAGGCATATCCTTCTGGCTGGCGGATATGATTCTGCAGGCAGCCGGGTCTGTATTAATTGTCCTGCGCGGACGGGTGCCTGATCTCATATCCATGACGCTTTCCAATACCATGATTCTGGCCGGGGCACTAATTATTTTAATCGGGTTGGAGCGCTTTACCGGGAAGAAGGGTTGGCAAATCCAGAACTACGTTCTGCTGTTTGTTTTCGTTGCGGCAAGCGCTTATTTCGTCGTGGTTCAACCGGACCTGGCCGCGCGTGAGATTGTTCTGTCAGCGATAACAATGATTATTACCTTCCAGTGCTGTTGGCTCATGCTGCGCCGGGTAGGCCCCGGTATGCGCCGGGTAACACGCCTCACAGGCATAATCTTCGCAGTTTACGCTGCATTCAGCCTTGCCAGGATGATCTTGCACATTATGATCCCTACAACGAGTAGTGATTTCTTTAAATCGGGCGCAGTTGATGCACTGTCCATCACTGTATATATAATTCTCAGCACCAGCCTTACCGTCAGCCTGATCTTAATGGTGAGCGGACGACTGCTGGCTGACGTTAGAGCCCAGGAGGAGAAATACCGGAATATACTGGAAAATATGCAGGATTCATATATTGAAGTAGATTTGGCCGGCAATTTTACCTTCGTAAATGAGGCTGCCTGCCGTAACCTTGGCTATACCACGGAGGGATTGATCGGGCGGAGTTTCAGTATTATCGCACCCGATCAGGATGAGACAAAAGCTATATTTAATGCCTATAGCGAGGTATATAAGACGGGAATACCGCACGTAGGTTATGCCTTTAAGATCATACGCAAAGATGGCTCTACCGGATATGCTGAGACCTCGATTTCCCTTATACACAACGAGCGGGGCAGGCCCATCGGATTCCGCAGCGTGGGGCGCGACGTTACCGAACGCAAACAGATGGAACAAAAGCTAATGGAGATGGCCACGCACGACGCCCTGACCGGCCTTCCCAACCGGACATTGCTTTATGACCGTTGCGGTGTTGCGCTGGCCAATGTACAGCGCTATAACAAGAAGTTAGCTATCATGACCCTTGACCTTGATTTATTCAAGAACATAAACGACACGCTGGGCCATGATATCGGGGACAGGCTGTTGATAGCCGCTGCCGGACGGCTGACCGGCGCCCTGCGTAAAAGCGATACGGTCGCCCGCATGGGCGGGGACGAGTTTGTGCTGCTGCTGGGAGAAGTTGATGACAGACATGATGCTGTCAATGTAGCGGATAAGATACTGGGGGATTTCCGGCAGCCCTTTTTAATCGACGGGCACAGCCTCAATGTTACCGTCAGCATAGGTATTGCAATCTATCCGGATAATGGTGATGATATCGAAGACCTGCTTAAGAACTCAGACAAATCACTTTATACCGCCAAGCAAAACGGCCGCGACAGGTTTGTTATTTAATCCCTGCCAACATCGGATTTTCTCATTGGCAGCCGGGATTTAAAGTGATATAATCGGCGCTTGGGACTTTTTCCCGGGACAGCGAAAACATAAATAAGTAAGTTTCAAAGCAGCAAAAATTATGGAAGGTGACTTAGCCCGGCATGAATTTTCTTTCGAGGCTATTCTACAGCTATCGCAGGATCGCCAAGGCATTCAAGCTATTCATCCTGATTGCCGGTCCGGGCATCATCGTAATGGTTGCCGACAACGATGCCGGCGGTATTACCACATACGCGGTCACCGGCGCTAAGTACGGCTATAACCTGATCTGGTTCCTCATTTTGCTCCTGCCCGTGGCATATATTATCCAGGAGATGACTGTCCGCCTGGGGGCCGTGACCAAGCGCGGGCACGCCGAGGCTATTTTCGATGCGTACGGGTCATTCTGGGGCTGGTTTTCGCTCATCGACCTCGGCCTCGTGGACTTCCTCACCCTGATCACCGAATTCATCGGCATGACTGCCGCCCTGAGCATTTTCCATGTACCTCCCATCGTAACCATAATCGGCGTTATCATTCTGATGGGATTCATGGTGCTGCAGGGGCGCTACTGGACGTGGGAAAAGCTGGCCATGGTATTTTGCGCGCTGAACCTCATCTACATTCCCGCTGCATTCATGGTTAACCCTCCGGTTTCTGAAATACTTGGCAACGGCCTGATACCGAATATCCCCGGCGGGTTCAATACTGATTTTTTCTTCCTGCTGATGGCCAATATCGGTACGACCATTGCTCCCTGGATGATATTCTTCCAGCAGAGCTCGGTTGTCGATAAGGGCCTGCAGGAAAAGGACATCCCCTGGAGCAAGCTCGACACGCTGGTCGGCGCCTTCGCCACTGTTATAGTAGCTATTTTTATAGTCATTGTTACGGGCACGGTATTGAGAGGCGTCAATATAGAAAGCGCGGCGCAGGCCTCCGAGATGCTGATGGGCATAAATAAGTATGTGGGCGCTTTCCTCGCCATCGGACTTTTTGATGCCGGGCTGCTGGGCGCTATCTGCATATCTCTGGCAAGCTCATGGGCCTTCGGCGAGGTTTTCGGATGGGCGCACTCGCTTAACAGCAAGGCCAAGGAGGCGCCCTGGTTCTACATCTTTTATTTCATCACGCTGCTGGGCGCCGGCGCAGTGGTCATGATACCCGGGGCGCCTCTGGTGCTCATCACGCTGTTCGTCCAGGTTATAGCGGTGACCCTCCTGCCGGCTGCGCTGGTATTTCTCATACTCCTGCTCAACGACGCTAACCTGATGGGTAAATACAAGAATACGCCCTGGCAGAACTTCTGGTCATTCACGATCGTGATCCTGATAATAATACTGTCCACATTATACGCGATCAGCGCGCTTTTCCCGGAGCTCTTCAAATAAATGAGGAAGGCGAGAGTACAGATATGTTTATTAAGCGGATAAAATCGATGCTGGCCTGGCTGAACAAATTCTTCGCCAGGAGATTCGAAAAGATTACAGAGATAAACAGGAAATACCGGACGCCGCGTATTGCCATGACCCCCCTGACGCGTATAGTCCTGTTGCTGCTGCGCATATATCTGCTGCTCCTGGTAGCGATTCTTTTTTATAAACTCTTTACGACGATAATGGCTAAATAAATTGGGGTGAAATATGATCAATAACGGAACGGCGCTAAAAAATTACGAGGAACAGACATACTTCCTGACCTCCATACTCGGCAATAAAGTACTCTGGAACAATAAAGAAGATCGGCAAATTGGCCGATATCGTGATCATGGACGGCAATATCGCTGAGGTGACCCATTTCTACGTTACCCGTCCGTTTGGCTACCCGTCCCTGCTGGTACCCTGGGAAAAGGTCAAATCCGTCAGCAATAAGGAGACGGTGATAGATATTGAAGGAATGGAGCAGTACCAGGGAGAACCGAACGATAAAATGGTACTGCTGCGCGACCATATCCTCGATAAAAAAGTGCTCGACCTTGACGGAAGGGAGGTGGATGTTGTTTACGACGTCAAGCTGGTTGGCCGGAACCAGAAGCTGTATGCCACCGACGTGGACTTCAGCCGTTACGGGTTGATCCGCAGGGTGCATTTGAAATTCCTGGCTGATTTCATCAACAAGCTGGCTGAGAGGATGAAGGACCAGACCATTTCGTGGACATATATGCAGCCGCTGCCCAAGCAGATCAGCAGCTTCAAGGGAGATGTCCGTCTGAAAGTGCTCAAGGAAAGGCTGGCGGAGATGCACCCGGTGGACATGGCCGATATCATAGAGGACCTGGATCATGAGCAGAGGGTCGCGATCTTCGACGAACTCGAGACCTCGCACGCCTCGGATACGCTCGAAGAGATCAATCCTAATGTGCAGCGTGACCTCGTATCGTCATTGCGGAAAGAAAAAGTCGCCCACCTGTCAATGAGATGACGACGGGCCAGGCCGCCGACGTGCTGGCGGTGCTTCCGGCATCTGAAGCAGCATCAATACTGGAACTGCTCGCGCCGGAGAAGGCGCAAAAAATCCGCTCTATATTAAGCAAGCAGGAACAGAACATTATTAATTTCGCCACCGCGAGCTTTATCAAGCTGCCGCCGGACAAGGTAGTGACCGAGGCGCGCAAAGAATACCGCCACTTTGCCAAGGGCAAGGATGCTGTCATGTACCTGCATATCGTGGATAACAACGATAAGCTGCTGGGCATAATCGATATCAAGGAACTGCTTCAGGCTGAGGGCGAAGCCCAGCTGAAGGATATCATGGAGGACAAGGTTATCACGCTTGACCAGGACAGTACGCTGGAGGATGCCTCCATTCTTTTCGACCGGTATGATTTCCGGTCGATACCGGTTGTCGACAATTTCCACCGGATACTGGGAGTTATCCTTTACCGTGATGTCATGGAACTCAAGCACCGCTTCATGAACTGAAGCATGTTTAACGGTTACGCTGTACGTTAATCAGGTGGCGCTTTTAGGATCTCCGCCTATCCGGACATCACCATCGCCGAAAAATTTGAACTGATTCCGGCCGTGGCCCTTGGAATAATACATCGCCGCATCGGATTTTTTAATCAGGGTTTCCAGGTCCTCTGTATCTTCAGGATAGACGGCAATTCCAATGCTGGTGGACAAATGCACCTGGTGGCCGTCGATCAGCAGCGGCTCTGCAAAGGAATCCAGTATCCTTTGGGCTGTAGCAGTGGCATCTTCCCTGCCTTTGGTCTCCTGCATCACCAGTATAAACTCGTCTCCCCCAATGCGGGCTAATGTATCGCTGGCGCGTATTATGGCCGCAAGCCGCGTGCTGACAGTTTTAAGCACCTGGTCGCCCGCTTCATGACCGAGCGTATCATTGATCGTTTTAAATTTGTCCAGGTCCAATGACATGACGGCCAGACTGGCTTTATTACGTTGGGCCAGCGCTGCCGCCATGGTGAAGCGGTCCGCCAGCAATACCCTATTGGGCAACCCCGTAAGGAAGTCATGGGTCGCCATTTCCTCGAGCTTTTGCTCCATCAGCTTGCGTTCGGAGATATCCGTTATTAACGGCTGTGATGCCAATAGCCTCTCCATCTTTATATATTGGATGGCTGGACGTGCGTACAAATATGATCCTGCCGTCTTTATCCAGTATTCGGAATTCCCACGGCACCAGTTTCCCCGATACCATGTCGGTTGAAACTGTCTAAAAGGCCGGGCAGGTCGTCCGGGTAAATAAGTGGGAAAAAGGTTTCCCGGTCAATTCACTGACCTTGTACTTGGTAAGGCGTTCAACTGCCGGGCTGACATAGGTGATATTTCCCCCGGTATCCAGTATGTAAAAAATATCGTTGATATTCTCTACAAGCGTACCGGTACTTTTCCTCGCTGCTACGCAGCGCTTCCTCGGCTTGTTTACGCTCGGTGACATCGCGCCGACAGCTCGAAAACCGGTAGTCTCTCCACGCTTGTTTTTCCTGAGGGCAATTGAGGTTCAGCATATCCGGTAGAGCCGTCTTTGCAGCTTGTCTTAAAGTTCAAGGCCTTTGTTTGGTTCTCCCGGTCTGATATACCTCGCTGAAAGCAAATATAGCGTTTTATATCATCCTGCAGATACCATTTGGCGAAATTATTTCCGATCAGTTCCTTCACGGCATAGCCGAGGTTGCGGCACGTAGCATCATTAGCTAGGGTGAAATTACCGGCCAGGTCCATCTCGTAATAGGAGTCATACATCTGCTCCAGGATAATCGGTATTTTTCCTCCGACTGTTTAAAAGCATCGACCGATTTATGGAGTTTATCCCTCTGGTTAAATATGAGCACCGTGAGCGCGCTTAATATCGCTGCTATTACCACAAACGCAACCATTCTTAAGGTGGCATCAGGATAGGGGGAAATGAAAAAAGCGCGCGGCAGGAATATGAGCAGCGAGATTACATTCGCCAGCAGGGCTCCGCGTAACCTGTAATAGTAACTGGAATATAAAATAGGCACCAGGAAAAGCATCCTGTGCAGGTCATGTACCGTATAGAATATCTCCCAGTGCAGGGCTCCCCATCCAAAGAGTATGACCAGCTCACCAAAGTAATAAAAAATTGTACAAACGATAAAGAGGGCAAGCAATATGTAAAAATGCTTATCCCTGAAAATCGGCTGTTTCATTGACAATACCCCACTCAGTTAGTCGGCCATGTACCGGGTTTGCGATGATATGTTACCATACATCGTCGCTGCGAGCTTTTCCCTCGTCATTGCGCAAGAAAATGTAGGGGCGGGTTTTTAAACCCGCCCGAATGCGGGCGCACCTGAAGGTACGCCCCTACATTCTGCGAGTTTTTCCCTCGTCATTGCGATCCTTATTATAATCCCGTCATTGCGGG
>CAVWAG010000005.1:0-106271 GCA_963752975.1 uncultured Chloroflexia bacterium | reverse complement strand
AGTAGCCTTTTGAAGGATATAGGAAGGAGCAAAAGCATATAGCACCGCTCCTCCCGTAGCAATGCCCAGAGCCATACCCGTGTTTCGCATTGTTGCCAAGATTCCGGAAGCTATACCCAGATTAGGTTTCGGCACACTGCCCATCACCGCACTGTTATTCGGGGACTGGAAAATACCTGTGCCGAGGCCGAAGAGAGCTAATCTCCACACAACCTCTGCTGAACTGGCGGAAGCTGTCAAGTGGCTCATAAGGAAGAGTGAAAAAGAACATGTAGCAGCACCAAGACATGCTAGTAGCCTTGTGCCTATCCGGTCGGATAGGGAGCCACTGAAAGGAGCGACTGCCATGACAGCCAATGGGAAAGAGGTCATGATTAGACCTATGTTATTCGGAGTGTAGTGCAGCAACCTTTGGAGATAGAACGGGGTAAGAAAAACCATTACGTATTGCGACATGAAATTGAGTAAAGCACTGACATTGGCAAAAGCAAAGGTTACATTTCTAAAAAGGTTTAAATTGAGCATCGGATACCTAACTTTGCTCTCTATCCAAAGGAAACCAATGCCAGCCAGAGCCGCAACCACCAGCACAATTGCGGTGGTGTAAGTTAAGCCCAAGCTCTGAAATCCGTTGACAAATAGAAGAATAGAAAAGAGGCAAATAAAGGCGGTTAGTGCTCCCGGGACATCTATTTTGCCTGGTAGCCCTTTTAATTCAGGGATAATACGGCGTCCCCAAAGCAAGGCGGCAATACCGATGGGGATGTTTATCAGGAAAACAAAGCGCCAGCCCAGTAAGGAAGTGACAAAACCACCAAGGGATGGCCCTATTGCTAAGCCAGCTGAGATACTAATGGCATTAATACCCAGCGCTTTGCCCCGCTCTGACGCTGGGAAGGATGCGGCTATGATAGCATAGGGCACCGCCATCATCATGCCGGCAGCGAGTCCTTGGATAGCTCGAAAGGCGATTAGCCACGGTATTGCGGGGGAGAAGCCACAAAGACCAGAAGCAACGACAAAGCCACCAAGGCCGTACAGATATACCTTCTTATATCCAAGAATATCGCCCAAGCGGCCATAGAAGAGGAGCAGACTGCTAATGGTCAGGAGATAAGTCGTCGGTACCCATTGCGCCACAGAGATACTTACGCCGAAGAACTGGGTGATAGTGGGAAGAACGGTATTGACTATACTGGCATCGATGGGCCCCATAATGCTACCCAGCATAATCGCAGCCAAAACTGAGTAGCGTCGCACGTAAGTAATATCAACAGATTTATCCATTCACCCGCAATCGTTGAGTCATTTCTTTACCCTTATTACCCTGGCGGTAATTTTACCATAATCTCTCGTGACTATTTCCGACGAAACCGGTGGCATAAAGATGTAAATTGTCAGCACCGATGGCCCAAAGGCCCAGGGCCTTAATAAGGTCTTAACAATGACTATGTATAATTAAGATAAGAAGTAACCAAAGCAAAGGTTGCAAAGATGAAACATCTAGTTAACAAAGGAAACATCTATTAAAATGATGGCAAATGTGTTATCTAATGGATTGCCATACGAGTTGATGCAGCCGGTCATGAACTCGGTACATCCAATTTGCAATCAACTGGATTATGTAGGCAAGTTGGATTTAATAGCCGTGGCCGTCATCGGGGTTATCGTCATCGTTGGAGCTATCTTTGCGCTGATGTGTCGGTACGAATAAGTCATGAGCAGTTTAGTCATTTGGCCATCCTATCACTTCAACTTTCAAGATGTAGAATTCAAAAGTGGGCCAAGATTGGCAACCCCGCTGGACTACACGTCCAGCTTGTAAGCCATGATTACGACGTCCGACATGGGGTGAAAGTTGAATTCAGGTACACACTGGAATCCCATTCGATCGTACATACTTTTGGCAACTTCCATAAACGACACCGTATGCAGGCCGATAGTCTTGATACCGCTATCACGGCACCGACGGATGCACTCGTCCATCAGTGCATGCCCGATACCCTTATTACGGTATTTAGGGTCGACGCCTAATAATCTCGCCCCTGCCCATCCGGCAGGCCAGTTTCCTTCGGTCCGGTTCCGGCCTCCTAAATATAGAGTAACGGTCCCCGCTAGTTTCCTATTCACCATAGCGACAATCAACTCGGACTCTGCCATCCGCCCGCGCACGTCCACGATATCGGACAAATAGAATTGCCAGGCATCGGCCGGCATGAATTTCTCGTACTGCTGGTAGGCGGCCTTGAGCAATTGGGCCACCCTATCAAGTTCTTCCGGCCGGATGTCGCGTATCAAGATATTGTTTTTATTCAAATTTCCTCTTTGTTACCGGTCTCGCCTATTTAACCACTATGTACAGGAAACAGCATAGTATGTCAAAGCCTTCCCATGTGTATTAGCTATATAGCTCCAGAGATTGCGGAGGCTAGCTTTGACGACCTTGCACTTCGGACGTTACTGGTCATCAGCTTGTACAGTCCTATTTCTCTCTGCGAAGTTCAAGCTTTACCAGATTCATTTTATCCATACACTCTACGGTTATCACATCTGGGTCACCCCATTCTTTGGGGAAACCGCCACCAAATTGGAGCATGGTAATGGAAGGGAAGATTTCATGATAGAAAAAGCCGCAGAGACCACCGGTGTCATGACAACTTATGCCAAAAGTATCACCCGCCTCGTGACCCCAGGAACAGTTGCCCTTAACCGATTTGACTGTAGCGATTACTTTGTGACCAGGGAAAGTAGTCCGTTTCGGTTTTGCCATTAACCTCGCCCTCCTATGCAGTCTTTTTATTTCTGCCCGGACTTTAGCTATCTCAATTATATCGTAGATTTGGAATTTATCCGTCTAAGCATTTAAGAGGGATTTCTGCAATTCTTGGGAAAGAATCCCTTGTGCAAGCGAGAGAGAGGAAAAGAACACTATAGCCGCTTCTTTATCTTTTCCCACGAACCCGTGATCAAAAAACTCTCATCCATATTGCTAACCATGGTCGTGAACTTCTTCATCGGCGCGGCAAAGGAAAGCTCGCACTTGTCCACGAAAGGAAGGGAGAGATGTCGAACATGCCTATGGACAGGTCTTGGATGAGGCATGAGCGACTCCATGATAGGGAGTGTGAGACAATTGACGAGCAGCCTGAACCGAAAGGAGAAATGACTCGTTGGGTCTCGGCCTCATCAAAGCCGGCCAGAGTGAAAAGGCCGGCGATACATCCGGTTTAGCTATGAAAATCACGACCTGGGGTTGGTCGGACTCGTCCAGGAGGTCCCAGCGCTTGAAGACGATAAAGCGGGCAGGCGCTGTAAAGGTGCGGCGTGCTCCATGGTCTCCTTGACAATTTGGGCGACTTCTTATAGCGCTCGCCCTCAAGTTTGCCCGGTATCCCGCAGGATAGGAAGTACTCGAAGTCGGGCCTGATTTGCGTGGCAAAGCCTGTGTACCTTTTGCCGCCGAAGCAGCCGATCGATTCGGCGTTAAGCGCATAGGTTGTCCCTTGCGCGCTTTCAGCAGCGCAGCTATGATGCAGCGATTCACAATGCCCGGCTGGACCAGGTCACCGAGGCCCTCGGAGTCGCTGTAGTAAAAGGTGAGTGGCAGCTCGGCATCTTTGAAGTACTTTTTCCACTTGGTAATGAAGTTGTCCCTATCTTTAATATGCATGTTTACAACCTCCTATCAAAGATTATGCTTCTTTTTACATTGACTGCCAGTCTAACACAACCATACAAAGACCCTCCCAAAAGCGCCCCCAGCTCATGCTGCACATTCCTACCACCGCAGCTGTCTTTCATATAGTTCAGTACCTTCTCCATCAACCCCAGTGCCTTATCGAGTTCCCTGAACATCAGCAATCTTGCATCCGAGGTGATCCTGACACCACGAAACTCCAGCTTCAGCCACTTATCGAATTGAAGCTTCAGTTCTTCCCGAGTCTTCCCACCCATTGGGTACCTCCAGTAAGCCCTCTACCGTGAAGGTAAACATGCGGGGTTCTTAAGCTATTTTAGCGTAGCAACCCACGTAAGTCTCAATTTGATATAGGAAATCCAGGATGAAATAGCAGCAACGAACCTCTGCCCGTGCAGTTAGCAGATTATATTTTTCAGAAGTGGTGGTTCTTGCGAGGTAGTACATCTACTTCTTGATTAATTAAATCGATGATCTGTCGGCAAGGACGGCTCTGCGGAGGATGTTCAAGTGAAGCTGTGTTGGTAAGAATCACCCTGCGGAGGAAGCTAAGGTGAAGCTGTGTCGGCAAAGACTGCCGTTTAACCGGTTGATCCGACCTTGATTATTAATCGGGACCCCACCAGCGGTGGGGGAAGAGCTTCTTAAGCAGGGCGTCGCCTGCTCCAACGGGCTTGAGTCCGAGGGCGCGCATATCGGCATCGAGCATGACCTTCACCAATTCCGCAAATTTAACCTGCGGCGACCAACCCAGTTCCTCATGGGCTCGCGCAGGATCGGCGCATAGCTCATCGACCTCGGTGGGGCGCAGGTAGCGCGGGTCGGTCTTAAGGTATTTGCTCCAGTCGAGCCCGGCATAGGTGAAGGCGGCCTCGATGAACTCCCGGACGCTGTGCTGCTCGCCGGTGCCCACCACGTAATCAACGGGGCGCCCGGTTTGCAGCATCTTCCACATCAGTTCGACGTACTCGGGGGCATAGCCCCAGTCGCGTTTTGCCTCCATGTTGCCCATGGTTATATAGTCGAGCTTGCCTGCCAGGATCTGGGCGATGCCAAGAGTGACCTTGCGGGTGATGAAGTTCTCGCCGCGGCGGGGGGATTCGTGATTGAAGAGTATGCCGTTACAGGCGAAGAGATTGTAGGCCTCGCGGTAGTTGACCACTGTCCAGTAGCCGAAGAGCTTAGCGGCGGCGTAGGGGCTGCGGGGGTGGAAGGGCGATCTTTCGTCCTGGCGGGACTGGCTGACCTTGCCGTAAAGTTCGGAGGTGGAGGCCTGGTAAAAGCGGGCCTTGACTTTGGTCTCGCGGATGGCGTCGAGCAGGCGCAGCACGCCCAGTCCGTCAACCTCGGCGCTGTACTCGGGCACCTCGAAGGAGATCTGCACGTGACTTTGGGCGGCCAGGTTGTATATCTCTTCGGGCTGCACCTTCTCCAGCACGCGGTTGAGGTTGGAGGAATCGGTCATGTCGCCGTAATGCAGGAAAAGGCGTTCCTTGCGCTCGTCATGGCCGAACCTGATATGGTCAAGGCGGGTGGTATGGAAGCTGCTGGCACGGCGGACGATGCCGTGCACCTCGTAACCCTTGGAGAGCAGGAGCTCGGCTAAGTAGGAGCCGTCCTGCCCGCTGATGCCGGTTATCAGGGCTTTTTTCAACATATCATTCCTCTCTTTTTCGTGCGGGCGTACCGCAAGGTGCGCCCGCAGATTCGGGTTGGTTAAAAACCCACCCCTACGTTGGCGGTATCGGCATCCCAGGGGAAGATTTCTCCCTTGAGGTGGCGCTGCCAGCGGGCCAGGTCCTCACTGACCATGATCTCCACGAGCTTATCAAATTTGACGCGCGGCTGCCAGCCGAGGACTTTCTTGGCCTTGCTGTAACCGCCCAGGGCAAAGGGGACATCCACCGGCCTGAGTAAACCCGCTTCGGTTTTAACATATTTGGCCCAGTCCAGGCCGACGGCAGTGAATGCTTTTACCACGAATTCCTTTACGCTGTGCCACTGGCCGGTGGCGATGATGTAGTCATCGGGCTTTCCCTGCTGGAGCATGCGCCAGGCGGCATCCACGTATTCGGGCGCGTAGCCCCAGTCCCTCCTGGAATCCAGGTTTCCGAGCCTGAGTTCTCCATCCACGCCGAGCGCTATCTTGGCCGCGGCGTTGGTTATCTTGCGTGTGACGAAGTTGAGGCCGCGCAGGGGGGATTCGTGGTTGAACATGATGCCGTTGCAGACGAAAAGGCCGAAATCCTCGCGGTACACCTCGCCCAGCCAGTGGGCATAAAGCTTGGCCACGGCGTAGGGGTTGGCGGGGTGGACGGGCATGTCTTTGGCCAGGCGCCTGATTTTGCCGTAGCCGAAGATCTCCACGGTAGAGGCCTGGTAAACCCTTATCTGCTTGTCGGTATTAATGACGGCCTCCAGTAGCCGGGCGAAGCCGAGGCCGGTGATATTGCCGTACTCGACAGGACTCTGGAAGGAGGCGCCGGGCGCGCTCTGGGCGGCCAGGTTGTATATCTCATGGGGATGGCTCTGCTCTACGGCGCTCTGCAGCGAGGCCGCATCTGCCATATCGGCCTGGAGCAAGGTGATTTTATCGTAGATGCCGAGGTACTTAAGCCGCCAGCAGGCCTGCGGGGCTATGCTGAGGTCGCAGCCGAAGACTTCATAGCCTTTATCCAGTAGCAGGGAGGAGAGGTAGGCCCCGTCCTGCCCGGCCACACCGGTAATCAATGCTCTCTTAGTCATATCGTTAAATCTGGCAGCGGCTAAATGGTAAGCCATGGGGATAAGGCTGTCAATGCCGCGGACTATCAAATCGTATAGGAACTTGAATTGTGTGCGGTCTTTGTATATGATTACGGCGTTATTTGAACGATGACCCATGCGACCCAAGCATGTAATGAGTATACGAACTATATATATGAGATATATGTGGCAACGCGGCTGAGGAACAATCAATAGCCTGATGCAGGACGATACACAGCGGCTGAAGGGGAGGGTCAGCCTCTTTCCATATTGGCTGGGACTGGTGGCCCTGACCGCGGCCGAGGTGCTGACGGTCTACCTCCAGCTTATGACGGGTATTATCTGCCACGGCATACTGCTGGTGGTCTTCATTGTCCAGGCTGCCCTGGCGCCGGACCGGGCGCAGCGCAACCTGTTTATGGTACTCTGCCTGGCCCCGTTGATACGCATACTCAGCCTCTCCATGCCGTTGGCGCCTATACCGCAGATCTACTGGTACCTGCTCATCTACACACCACTGCTGGCGGCCACAGTCATCGTGATGCTCAATACAGGCCTGGGTCCGCACGACGTCGGACTGGTAAGCAAAGGATGGCCGCTGCAGGTCGTCCTGGGCATCGTAATAGGGCTGGGATTAGGCGTGCTGGAATACGTCATACTCAGGCCTGTGCCCCTGGTCAGCAGCTTAACCCTGCAGGGCGTGCTGGCGCTGGCACTGATCCTGACGGCAACCACCGGCTTCGTGGAGGAACTGATCTTCCGTGGGGTGATGCAGACGCTCTCGGACAGGGTAATGGGTCTGTGGAGCGTACTCTACGTAAGCCTGATATATGCGGTGCTGCACATCGGGCACTACTCGATGCTGGACGTGGCCTTCGTTTTCCTGGTGGCGCTGCTCTTCACGGTCATGGTAAAAAAATCAGGGTCACTCCTCGGAGTGACCCTTGCGCACGGTATAGCCAATTCTATGCTCTATAGCGTGATGCCCTTTATCCTATCCTAAGATCTCGAATACCCTGAGGGCAACTATGACGGCGAAACTCACAATCAGCGGTACGATGCTGATATTGAGGCAGCGGCTGATCAGCCGCTGGCGGCTTCCGAGGGAAGCCCCCACCAGTTCCTTGGTGATCAGCATACCGATGAGCAGCAGGACGGTAAAAATGCTGATGCCGGCGCCTATGCCCAGCGCAGCTATGCTGGTAATGCTGGTGATAGACGTTAAGGTTGTAATCGTGCTAACTGTTACGGTTGATACCATTTATATCTCCGCCCTTTAACGCATGATTCTAATAGTTTACCTTCATCATCGATTATGATATATTGATGCCCTATTATATGGTATTAAAAGTGCTTGGTCAATATCTATCCGGCCAATATTTAATTGAATACGCTGCACGGGTACGACCGCAGGTCGCGCACGACCCGGGCTCCATTGTTACCGTTATTTTAATCGTTGTTTTCGTGGCGGCACTGGCTATGCTCACACCCTTTGCTGCTTGCGGGCTGCCGCCCGGGCGGTCGTTTTACGCGCCTGCGGCGGATAATATATCGGCCATGGGCAGTTTAAGTGGGGTGGGCTTCTCTCCAAAGTCAGCCCAGCCGTATGATATTATCGATTTCTTTAAAACAGCCAGGGGCGCCGGCAATACCCTGGTATGGGCGGGGGACTGGAAGGAGTTCGAATACGCGCGCGGCTTTCCCACGCTGGTGGTGGAGCAATCCTACCACAACGGACTTACGTCAGTGATTGAAGTTACTGTCTTCAATCAGTCCGGGGGTAAGCTGCTACGCAGCTTGGACGATAAAGCGCAGCAGAAATACGTGGCCGGTGCGGTGGATTTCACACAAAAATACCAGCCGCGCTACCTGGGACTGGGGGTCGATATCGACGCACTTTACGCACGTTCGCCAGCCGATTTCGATAAATTCGTCAAGCTCTTCGACCGGACGTACGACGGGGTCAAGGCAGTATCGCCGGGCACTAAAATTTTCACCGTATTCCAGCTCGAGAAGATGAAAGGGCTGAACGGCGGCCTCTACGGCGGGGTCAACGACCCGTCAAAAAACCTGTGGTTCCTGCTGGATAAATTCCCCCGGGCGGATTTTATTGCCTTCAATACCTACCCGGGCATGATCTATAAAACGCCGTCCGAGGTCCCCGCCGACTATTTCACCGGTATCAAAGACCACACCAGTAAGTCTCTGGCCATAAACGGAACGGGTTGGCAGAGCGCGGAGGGCCCGGCCGGCTGGCCGGGCAGCGAGACGCTGCAGGCGGAATACGCTAAAGTATTTCTCGGGTATAGCGCGGATTTGAACCCGGAATTCTCGGCATGGAGCTACCTCTACGACCCCACGGCGCTGGCGGAACCATTCAACAGCATGGGACTGCTGCGTGGTGATGGCACACCCCGGCCGGCCTGGTACGGCTGGTCTGCAGGCAAATAAGCCAGCACTAAGATTGTATCGGCTTCTGGCAAATACGCCCCTCGCTTACCCTGTTTATATATGTACATCATGTGAGTTGACATTTACATGTAACTATGCGATGATATCCGGAGTATGGGGTGTTGTATATATTTTCCGCCGCCTGCTGATGAGATATACGGCTATCTAAATAATTAGAGGTAACTTAGGGGCAACGTGAAACTTCCATTCTCTATTCTTTCCGCGTTCCTGCTCACCGTGAGTCATGCTGGCTTCCCCGGTTATTCCCCTTAATTTAGCTTCGTCCTATCCGGTCTCGGCTAACCCGAGTATTATGAAATGGGACACCGTCGCCACGCCCGGCTCTTATAACGAGTTCTGTCATGGGAAAAACTGGTCGGCTTGATATTGTCAATAGCCATACTCTGGACGGCACTGATAACCCGCACGGCACCGAGGTAATCAGCATGGCTAATAGCAATAGCGGTAATACTGTCAGCGTGGTGATGAGGTATTGGGATATCACCGGTTATACCCGTACCACGGCCACCTCTACCAACATGGGCATCAATTGGAAAGTTGGATCGGATGATCCTGACTACAATGAAAATGACGCCTTCAAAGTTTATGAGTCCGAGGCCACGGCCGTCCTCACGATTGGTAACCAGAGGAGGTCATGCCAACGGACCCAAAACTATATCAGGCAATAGATTTGACGGAACTGGCCTCGACCCTAACGGAACTGAAACTATACGGTTTGCAGATATATCGCAACCCTATTTAGATGGTAGGCGCGATATGGCCTTTGTTACTGTCGGCGGCAATAACGGCGGACGTTTGGTGGTCAGGTCATCCAATACCTGGAGCGGTTGGAATGTTCAGCTTAACCCTAATGGCATCGCCCCAGATCCCCTCGGGACTGCAACACATTCCGGCATTGACTACCTGGCGGTCAAGTTCTCCCCCACCTACGCCAGTGATTCCTCCATAGTGGTGGTATATGCGGATGATAACGCCAGCTATTACAATATAGGCTTCCGCGATATAAATACCAATACTACTTTGCAGTGGGCCTTCCCCGCTCCCGGGATCGAGATAAAAAACCCCATCTCGCCCGCGGGGGCTTCGCCTAACTGGGACCAGATCAACACCGTGGACCTGCACCTCCCCTCCGATTTCTCAGGCCAATCCGCGTCGCTGCGCAGGGCTTATATAAGCCTGGACGCCTACGGCAGCGGGGGTATCGACCTTAACCCTGATCTCTACCCAAACCGCAGATCGCAGGATGGTATATACAGGATTGATGATACCACTCTCTACGTGCTGATGGATACCTCGAGAATACCGATAAATCCATTTACAGCATTGCGTATTATGGCACTTATGCCTCGGGTAAACTGCTGGCAGGCGAGCGCATGGGCTTCCCTGCACAGCCACCGTGCCCACCTGGTTCACCGACTCGCCCACCACCTGTCCCATACCCTGCTGGTACCCGGCGCTTAAGCCACCCACCGGCGCGGCCAACCAGGAAACCTGCGCTAACGGGTCAAAGACCGGCATCGGCGCTGCCATAGTGGACTGGAATGCCGACGGCACAGTTGCCTATGCTGCTACCTCTTCCTTTGTTGAAACGGTCTATGCCAATCAGCCCGGACTCGATGGTGGCCGCGCGCTGATTACGGTCGCTAATAAAGCAAAGTGGTACCAGATGTACAACTGGGATGCCGTGCCTAACGATGAATCGGCACTATCAATCTCACGCAATAATGGCGAGACCTGGAACCAGCTCTCTATCATCGACACCACTGTCGACTGGTTCAATGATGTAGCCGTATCGCCCGACTGCACTACCATTTACTTAGCCTCGGCTAACCGCAATGTTGGCGCCAACTGCAACGAGTTCGACAGCGTCTGGCGCTCCAGTATCAATCCCAATGTGGCAGCTCCGCTCCCGGCAATCCCGCCGCTGGGCACCTACTGGGAACGCGTCTACTGCCGCCCGACTCGCTATACTTGCTCTATGGCCCAGACCGACTTGCCCATCCTGCGGGTCGTACCGTCCTGCACCGACAAGAAAGACGGCGAGATCGTAGGCTGGGCGGCACAGGATGCCGCAACCGCCAGTGGCAGCCGGCGTGATGGCCTGGTCGCCCGACTGCGGCGATTACTGGTCTACCATCACTCCACGCTTCGCAGTACAGGACTTCGCCTTCGAATCCAGCACGACCATGTACACCGTTAACGGCTACGGCATGGTCCAGAGGCTGCCCTACACCGGCACCTCCTGGTCCACCAACCTGCCCTCCTACCAGACCTGCCTCGAGCTGCCCATACCATCGTGGCCATACCCGATGGCAAGGTACTGGTAGGCGGAGCCAACGGCTCCACACGATACCCTGGTATCCTACTCCGCCGATAAGGGCGTGACCTTCGACTTCGGCAACCAGACCGTCTCCGGCCACAACAATATGCATGTCATCTTCGACGTAGACTTCAAGAACAACAGCTTCATCTATGCCGGCGATGACTAGCGCTATCGGCAATCAGGAACTTCGGGACCGTTTACCGCAACACCGCCCCCGTCAGAGCGTGGACCGACAACGACATGATGTCCGCCGGCCAACGGCGACGCTTACGTCTTCGCCAGTGAACCCTCCTGGCATCCTGGCCGGCACCGACCCGCCGACAATCCCCCGCACATTGTCGGCCAATTCGGCCTGGTACAGGCCTGGACAGGTAGCCCCAGCCGGCGCTCTACAGCGCTCATGCCAGTCACGTTACCAACTTCTGACAGACCTGCTTGCTGGTAGGAACAGCGCAGTCTGCCGCACGCTCAAGCCGCGTGACGGCATGCCCAAGCCGGGCATCGAGTGGGACTGCCTGGACATATTCGCCCCGCTCAGCACCAACCGGCGTCCAGTTCACGCTGGAGCCGACCTCGCTCAAATACTGCGGCTGCTGCACGCTCGACACCAACACCACCCTCTACGCCATCGATGACGAAAGTGGCAACTGGGCGTACTCAGATAGCGGGCATCTGTACCTATGCTCTCGACCTCAGCCGGCCGCTGGAATGGCCACGTCTCCATAACACCACCCTGGACAGCCCCGGCTACACCCCCTTTCTCCGCCAGGGCATGCTCTGGGCCTACACCGACTGCCTGGCAAAGAAGGGCCCGGTACTGAAAAGCCCGGCTGACCAGTTCCTGGTCGGCGCTGATCCCGTATCCGGCCGCAACCAGCAGATCGACCTGACCTGGGAACAGCTCTGCCTGAGCACCGGTACCAGCTCCAGATCGCCAAGGACGCAACTTTCACGATGAGAATCAACCCCGATGTAGCTCATGGCGGCAACGGCGCCACAGTGATCAGCGCTGTGACCGGTTCCATCCTGCTCGAGATGGACGATATCAATATGACCTCCCCTGCCGCCTGGATAGCCCCGGGCGCGCTGCCTGAAGCAGGGGCCATCTACTACTGGCGCATCCGCTCAGCCCGTTCCGCCACCGGGCAGATCGCCGCCAGCCCGTGGTCCGAGGTCCGCAGCTTCACCGTAAAGGCAGGGTTCATCGTCAATACCCCGTACTACGGCGTGCAGTTGCTGGCCCCCAGCAACGCCTGCACGGGCTGCAAGGTCAAGCCCGCTTTCTTCTCATGGAGCCCCTGGAAAGAGGCCACCAAGTACCAGTTCGACCTGGCCAAGGATGCTGAGTTCAAGACGCTGGTGGTAACCGCCACGACCACCACCACCGGCTACGAATACAGCGGCACGCTGGATTACAGCACCAATTACTTCTGGCGCGTAAAGGCCCTCGAAGTCAACGGCCAGAACATCCCCAGTGATTGGTCCGCCACCTTCAGCTTACAGACCGAGCCCGAGCCGGCGCCACCCGCTCCTCCGCCGCTTGAAGCACCCATCCCGCTGTGGGGTTGGGTCATTATCGCCGTTGGCGCCATCCTCGCAATCACCACCATCATACTCGTGTATAAGTCCCGCCATATATATTAATCCCGGGTAAACCGGTTAAATAAGAAAGGGGGACGGCATTTGCCGTCCCCCTTTTGATTGTAAGCGGGATATAGCCGCCTCCGTAGAAAGGACCGTCCGATGCCCGAGGCGAGACTATAGCGGTCAGTAAGAGTTCAGTCTGCTCTCGATGGCGGCCTCGCTGGGAAAGGCGCCGTCCTGAATGCTCTTGATTATACCGCTGGAATCGATAAAAAAGGTCATCGGTATGCCGCTGATAACATTATAAGCCTGGGCGACCGAGCCGGCTTCGTCCAGGGGGACGGTGAATGTGTAACCGCCGCTGGTAATCTGCGCTCCTACAGCTTCAGGCATGTTAGCGTTGAAACCGCCCGCGGCGCTGTTGATCATAAGCATGGCTACGCTGCTATCCGGATACTTTGCCCGGACGGTTTGAAAGAATGGCATTTCATCCATGCAGTAATGACACCCAAGGTTCCAGAAATTGACGATGACCTTTTTGCCATGCAGGGCGCTGAGGGTTACCTGGCTGCCGTCTGCACAGGCCAGGGTGAAATCAGGCGCGGAATTACCGACAGACGATCCGGCCGGGACCGGTGTTGCAAAGGTAGCGTCACCGGATGAGGCCTCATTGCCGTCGGCATCCCTGGATGTGACCTTGTAATGGAAAGTCGTTTGCGGTGCAAGGCCGTAAAGGATGACATCGTGAAATATAGCCAGGGTGGTATCGGTCTGGGAGGGCTGCAGCGTTCCGTAGCCGCTGAAGTCCCGTAGCTGACCTGGCTGGTGGCAGGCTCATCTGTTTTCCAGGTTATCTCCGCCGAACCTCCCATCCCGGAACTGGAAATATTCGATACTTTAACCTCGCTGATGACAGGTGGGGTGGTATCGCGGACGTCGGACAACGCTGAGTACGCCGGTAGCTTCGAGGCTGGCATCCAGTGAATCGGGGCTGTCACCCAGTCTCGATTTGACGGTTATATGATACGACTTGCCCTGTTCGAGGCTGGTCAGCTTGACAACATGGTCGGTAACCATGGCGTCGTCTTTGGCGTTCTCACACTGCGACCCGCCGTCAAGACAATATATCACGATGCTGTTGGATTTCTGGTCGGTTTTCCAGGTCACCGTAGCGCTGGTGCGGGTTATGTCCGAGAACTGTATATTGGATATTACCGGCGCCTTGGAGGAGCTTGAAGGAGTCGTGGTTGTCGAGGGCGGCATGATAGCCGGCGCCGGCGTCTTAAGCTGGTCCATAATAAAGACGATTCCCATTATGATCACGCCTGCCAGGGCAATCAGGGCTACTAAAATCGGCAGTGGGGACCCTTTGGCCTGCCGCGCGCGGCCTGCCCGTCCCTCATATTCCTGCGGCTTTTTGGCCTGTTTCCTGGCCCTCTCCGGCTTGATCTCCTCGATAAAGCCGGGTGATGGGGCAGGGTAGGCTGTCTCATAGGGCTGCATAGCAGGCTGGCCGTAGTACTGGTCCTGCTGGGGCGCGTAAGCCTGCTGGGGAGCATACGCCGGGTAAGGCTGCTGGGGAGCGGCCGTCATGGCCTTGTAGCGGTCCTCGGCTTTAATGAAGGGCTTCGTCTTTTCGGAAGGCAGACGGTTGTTGCCGCAGGTCGGGCAAACCTTGCTGCGGTCGGGGACGGGGTTATCACAGTTAGGGCAGATGCGCTGGTCAGCCGATTGAGGGATAGCTGCGGGCGGGGCGGCAAAGGGAGTTGCCGACATCTGTGGATAGACTTCCTCGGGGGGTGTATGGCGCGCCGGGTGCGGGTTTGGCCCGGCCGCCGCCGCGGCCCTTTTCTCATCTATCCTGCGCCAGAGGTCACCGGTATGCCTGCCGGGCAGAAGCTCGCCGCTCTCCTTCAGGGTACTGCCGCCGCCGAACTTGCCGTGTATGGGGCACATGCTGGAGCCCGGGGGAATGGGCGTATGGCACTTGGAGCAAACTTTCTGCGTTGTCGCGACCTGCTCCGGCGCGGGGGCAGGAGCATAAGTGTAAGCAGGATCGCCCTGCGCCGGTTGCATAACGCCGTGTCCCTGTACGGGGCTCTGGGTGATGACATTTCCCATGCGCCCGCAATAGGGACAGGTCCTGGCGCCCGGGCTTATCCTTGAACCGCAGTTAGAGCAATACGCCTGGCTGCTGACGCCGCTTGAAGGGGCAGCGGGACCGCCAAACCTGCCGGGCCTGAAGGAATTATCTTTCTTGCCGCAATGCGGGCATACGGCCGCGTTGGGCGATTCAATCAGCAGGTGGCAATAAGGGCAGAATCTCGCACCGCATTGTTGACAGGTTGTGGCGTTGGATTCATTGATCGCATGGCACCTTTGACAGATTATACTGGGCATTAAATATTTTCCATTACGGTTGCCTTCAACGTTATATTAAAGGTAAGACAAGCTATCCTGTATGTCAAGTTTGGCGAATAGTCAATACGTATAAAAAGATGCTTGATAGACGTAACGATTTGCCCGGGAGTATAGTCAATTGAATTCAATACGAATTGATCATAAATTCCAGTTCGCCGGGCCCGGTGAACATGCCCTGCTGGATGCGGCGTATGACGCCATCCTTGTCGATAAAATAGGTCCTGGGTATGCTGGTGAGCTCGTACTTGTTGAAGGCCTCTTCGCTCGGGTCGAGGCAGACGGTGAAGGTGTAATTTCCATTGGTGATGAAGGATCGGATTTGCTCCTCCTCCGACTGGCTGCCGGCGACGGTAAGTATCATGATCTCATCGCCGCTGCTGTACTTGTCCCACACCGTCTGGAAATGGGGCAGTTCGAGCTTGCAGGGCGAGCACCAGCTGGCCCAGAAATTGAGGATGACCTTTTTACCGCGGAACTGGCTGAGCGATACTTCTTCACCCTTGAGGTTTTTCAAGGTGAAATCAGGCGCACGGCTGCCCATATACGGCGATGCGCCGGACTCCGGTTCCGTCTTAAATACGTAGTCATCCGATGTCTTGATCATAGTGTTGCCGGAGGCATCCCTTGAGATGAGCTGGTAGTGGTAAGTGGTTGACGGCGAAAGTCCGCTGAGAAACACGCTGTGGTCGGTACTGAATTTATCAGTGAACGCAGACGGAAACTCATCGCTACTGACAAGTCCGTATTTGACCTGGGATTTGGCCTTCTCATCGGTTTTCCAGGAGATCGTGGCCGAGGTGTCATTGGTGGACACGGCGGGCTGGCCTACAAGCTGCGGCGCAACGGTATCTGCGGCGGATAGTAAGGTCTGAAAATCTCGCTTAAAGGGTTCGTTGATATTGCCGGAGTTATCCTGGCACTGAAAATCCATATAATACGTTCGGCCGCTGTCCAGTCCGGTCAGCAAAACTGTATGGTAAATATCCGGTTTGG
Source organism: uncultured Chloroflexia bacterium (assembly GCA_963752975.1). Lineage (GTDB taxonomy): Bacteria > Chloroflexota > Dehalococcoidia > GIF9 > UBA5629 > CAIMUM01. The sequence continues at coordinate 90,036 of CAVWAG010000005.1, read as the reverse complement.
TTGAACCCTTTATAATTATTGGGTCGCCGGTGTCAGTCCTAAGGTGGATCTCGCTAATGCAGGGTTCGCTTGTTTTCCAGGTTATGGTCGCCCCGTGGTCGCTGATAGATCCGATGTTATAGTCGGATATCGTAGGTGGCGTAGAATCAGAGGGTGGTGCAGGCGTAACGGGGGTAACCGGAGTTGTAACAGGTGTATTAACCGGGGGTGTCGGATTCTGGCTCACAGCCGCAGTCGGCACGGTGGTATTGTCCGCGGGTGCCTGCCCCGATTTACCTGCAGCAAAGATTTTGGTCAGCCAGGCCAGCGGGTTAACAGCGGGTTGAGTTTGCTGCGTGGGGTTGCCGGAGGCGGAGCCGTCTCCCGGCCTGACTGCCTCCGGCACGGTGGGAGATGCCAGCCACCTGGTGATATCGTCGAAGTTGTTATAAACATAGAAGGCCCCCATGATAAGGAGGACAATCAATATGATGCTGACGGCCGTCGTTACCATGCTCCTTGTATTAACGCCGGTCGGCTGCTGCTCACCGTCTTCGTCTTCCTCGAGGAAATCCTTATAATGTTTTTTCGAGGAGGGTTTTTCATCGAAATCGTACTCCTCATCCTGTTCCCGCTCTTTTCTCTGCCGCTTTTTCGGCTCTTTTCGCTCACCTGAATCCATTTCCTCTATGTGGTCCAGGATGGGACTGCGGTGACGCATACCGGCCGGAAATCTGGAATCATCGGCATCATGCCGGCCGGCCGAGCGTGAGGGCGGTTCCGCTGGAATATCCATCGGCTCGGAATACCTTTCGGGACGGGCAGCGGGTCCCTTCCGTTCGCCCCGGTCGGAGGGGGATGGTTCCCTCCTCTGAGGGGACTGCGGGCCGCGGCCGATTTCAGCCGGTCCGTCTGCGGGCGCGTTGTACGTATGCGGGCCGAGGAAGCCGCAATCAAGGCACTTGGTGAATTTGGACGAAATGGGTTTGCCGCATTTGCCGCACCTGAATTGACTATCCAATTTTGACGCTCCATCCGCCGGAACCATTAATAGTCAATAGCGGCAACGGCATACGGAAGCTGATGCGGCTTATATCAACTCTGGTATGTATCATTCAATATCTACACTACAACGGGGCCTGGCTACTGTCAAGAGAATTATAAACAACTTGATCATAAACTGTTGAGTATACGCTCCACCTGGTCGACGTTAAAGCTGCCGAATTCGATATCGCGGATAATCATGTCCCCATCGATGAAGATCGTGCAGGGCGCCTTTTCCACGTTATAAAGGTGCGCGGTGGTCTTGTACATATCTACGACAACCGGGACGGTCAGGTCGCCGCGCTCGGTCTTATATTGTGCTATCGTCTGGTCGATATCATCGAGTTTGCTTTCGATGAAAATAGCGATGACCTTGACGCCGGGGATGTTCTTGTTTTGAACGGTTTGCAGCAGGGATAACTCGCGGTCGCATTCGGGGCAGTAAATGGCCCAGAATGTCAGCAATATTTTCTGACCCCTGTAGTCGCGAAGGGAAATGGTGTCCAAAGTTTTGAAGACGGGCAGGGTAAAATCGGGCGCCCTGTCACCGATACGGGGGCCGGTGGGAACGGAGACAAGGGTGGTGAACATGTTGGGCGGGTCCATGGTAGAGTCGTTGCCATCAGCATCGGCCGACTTGATGCGGTAATAATACGGCGTATTGGCCTCCAGCCCTATCACTCGTACCGAATGCTCCTTAACCAGGTTTGGATCCACTTGCGTAGATTTTGAACAGGTGCTGTCCGCGCCGTACAGCACCTGGCTATTGGCCGGCTCGTCGGTGGTCCAGGTTACCACGGCGCTGACATCGGTCGGGATTACCTTGAATTGCATTACTACGGGCGGCAAAGTATCGCGCCTGGGGTTGGTAGTGAATACGTTATCGTGGCCTCGCGCCAGTTCCTGGCCTTTGCCGTCTGTTGCCAATACCATGAAATGGTAGGTAGTCGAAGGCTCCAGCCCCTTGAGCGTAACTTTTTGTGCTTCAAGCTGAAATTCCGCTATTACGCTATCACCGTATGTTTCCGTTTTCCCGTACAGTACCTTGCCCCAGGCAGGTACTTTTGTTGACCACGCTATAACGGCCGTATCTGAGGCAATATCCGATACAGCCACATCTGAGATAACAGGCTGTGACGGGGTGACAGGTACAGCCGGTTGTACGGGTGGTTTAAAGAAGGTCAGGGAAGAGGGTATCAGGCCATATTGCCGGGCCAGGAGAAACCCTATGCCCGCCACGATGACAACTATCGCTATGATGATTATTTTATCAAGTGTTTTCAGCTTGCCGCGTCCGCTCAACCTCTGCGCCCGCTGGCCGGCGCCCTTGATAGACGCCAATCCCCTTGCCGACGGCGGTAAATCGGGCTCCGGCCCGGCATCTTCCGCACGTGTGGCTGAAGCCTGGCCGGGAGGGACTATTTTGGCGTTGGTGGTGCTTTTACCGCAGTGGGGGCAGATACTGGCGGATGTTTTCAGCACTGCCATGCAGTTAGGACAGCGGTATTGTTTGTGGTCCTGTGAGGGAGAGGATTCAGTTAGCCCGGCCGCAGACCTTTTCTCTATGATTCTCTGCCAGAGGTCCACGCCCTGCTGCTCGACCTTGTCCATGTACCATTTCTGGCCGCAGCGCGGGCAGACCGCAGTACCCTCCGGCACTACGCCGCCGCACTGGCGGCAGAATTTAGGACCTGCCTGTGATTCACCTTCTGGCATGCTTACAATAGTCTTAACGTAAGAATTTCTTTAATTATACATATAGTTAAATTGAATTTGAAGGCAATGTCAAGCTATGGTACTGACGGGCGGGAATATTCGGATATAGACCGGCTGACGGCGCAGTGCAAAAGATATTGCGGAATACCTGTTATTATTTAATGACCCTGGTATTCATGTACGGCCTGAGCGCTTCCGGAACCAGGATGCTGCCATCCTCCTGCTGGTAATTTTCAATTATGGAGATCATGACGCGCGGCAGGGCCAGGCCGGAACCGTTAAGGGTGTGTACAAGCCGCGGCTTTGACTCAGAATCGGGACGGTAGCGTATATTAGCCCTGCGCGCCTGGAAGTCACCGCAATTGCTGCAGGAGCTCACCTCCAGCCATTCCGCGGCAGCCCGCCGCCCATATCTCAATATCGAATGTTTTAACTGCGGCAAATCCCATGTCACCAGTGCAAAGCTGAATAACATGGTATGGTAACCCCAGCTTCTGGCAGATGTCCTCGGCATCGCTCGTAAGCTTATCCAACTCGCTATCGGAGGTCTCGGGCTCCACGAACTTATACATCTCCACCTTCTCAAACTGGTGCCCGCGCTTTATGCCGCGGCTGTCCTTGCCGGCAGCCATCTTTTCGCGGCGGAAGCAGGATGTATGCGCCACGTAATATAATCGGCAGTGTGCCGGGCGGTATATATCTCGTCACGGTGCAGGTTTGTCAGGGGGACTTCCGCGGTGGGAATGAACCAGTAATCCTCTTCGACATCGTGATACAGGTTATCGGCGAACTTGGGCAGGTTGCCGGAGCCAACCATGCTCTCTTTCTTGACCATGAAGGGCGGAAATATCTCTGTATAACCGTGAGCATTGACGTGCAGGTCGAGCATGAAATTGATAAGCGCCCGCTGTAATTGCGCACCCCGCCCCCGCAGCACGTAGAACCTGGTGCCTGATAATTTGACGCCGCGCTGGAAATCGATAATGCCCAGCTTCTCGCCCAACTCCCAGTGAGGCAGTGGGGTGAAGGTGAACTCCTTCGGCTTGCCCCAGGACCTCACTTCAATGTTATCCTGCGAATCTTTGCCATCGGCACATCGGCAGCCGGCAGGTTTGGCAGGCGCAGAAGCTTGTCCTCCAGGCGGGCTGTGATTTCACTTGATTCGGCTTCGATCTGGCTGATGCGGTCGCCCACCTGGCGCATCTCAGCTATCAAATCGGCCGGCTTTTCTTTCATGAGGCTGATCTGCTTGCTGACTTCATTTCGCCTGGCGCGCAGCGCTTCGGCCTCCTTGAAGAAGCTGGCGGAAGGTGTTATCCAGGCCTATTACCTCATCGATAGATGCACCGGCCTTCGCCGCGCTTTTCCATCGCCTTGAAAACTGACCTCGGGGTTATCGCGTATAAGTTTTATATCAATCATTTTTTACCCCTCCCTATTTAGTCTTGAGCTGCGGGAAGAGAATAACCTCGCGGATTGATTGTCTGTCGGTGAGCAGCATGATCAGGCGGTCGATACCGATGCCCAATCCACCCGTGGGCGGCATGCCGTGTTCCATGGCGGTGAGGAAATCATCATCTATCATCTCTTCGTTTCAGGCAGTTCGCCGGCAGCCCTGGCACGCTCAACCTCCGCCGCATGCATCTGCCTTTGCATGACGAAACGTTCGCGTTGCTCCCGGGGGTCATTCAACTCCGAGAAAGAGTTGGCAACCTCCATGCTGCCGATAAAGGCCTCAAACCGTTCCACCAGGTTCGGCTCTTTGCGGTGCCGCTTGGCCAGCGGCGACATCTCGATGGGGTAATCAATGAGGAAGGTTGGCTGTTTCAGGTCAGGCTCAACAAAAGTCGAGAGCAGCTCATCTATCAGCCTTCCTTTGTCTTTGAGCGGGTCAACCTGCATGCCGAGCTTTTCCATCCCCTTCCTCAGGCTATCGGCGTCCACATAATCCATAAAATCCAGACCGCATTTGTCAATCAGTGATTGCCGCAGTGGCAAGCGTTTCCAGGGAGGTTCAAGGTTAATGGTCTCTCCGGCGAAATTGACTTGGGTGGTACCCAGCACCTCGCGTGCTACACTGCTGACCAGGTTTTCTGTCATCTCCATAACGTCATTGTAGTCAGCGTAAGCCTCGTAACTTTCCAGCATGGTGAATTCCGGATTATGCCGGGTGGAGATGCCCTCATTGCGAAAGACACGCCCTATCTCGTAAACCTTGTCGAAGCCGCCGATTATCAGCCTTTTCAAATATAGCTCGAGGGCTATCCTGGGGTAAAGATCCTGGTCAAGGGCATGGTGGTGGGTGATAAACGGCCTGGCCAGCGCCCCGCCGTACATGGGCTGCAGCACGGGGGTTTCAACTTCAATAAAGCCCCTGGCGTTCATAAAGTTTCTTACTGCATTAATGATTTTGCTTCTCTTGATAAACAGCTCTTTAACATCTTCGTTGGAAATAAGGTCGAGATACCTCTGCCGGTACCTTTTCTCAACGTCCATCAGGCCGTGCCATTTTTCAGGTAGCGGCAGCAGGGACTTGGCTAGCAGGGTGAAATTCAGAAGCTTCCAGCGTTATCTCCCCGCTGCGGGTCTTGAAAAGTTTGCCCCCTGCTCCCAGGAAGTCGCCCAGGTCGAAATCGTGGAGGAGTTCATATTTACTCCTCGCCAAGGGAATCGCGCCGGAAAAAAACCTGCATTTTCCCGGATCCGTCGCGTATGTCAAAGAAAGCCGCCTTGCCCATGAAGCGGATAGCAGTGACACGTCCGGCCAATCTCATTGCTGGCATCTCCGCCGGGGCATCAACCGAAGTCAATTTGTGGTAAAGCGCAATAGCCTCCGCGCTGGAATGTGTTCGATGAAATTTATGAGGATAAGGGTCAATGCCACGACTGATCAATCTGGAGAGTTTTTCCAGGCGCGGCTGTTCGATGCGATCCTGACCGGTCATGATCTTAGCTGACTTCGATGAGATGCAGTTTCATTATGCCTGCGGGAGTGCGGACCTCCAACTTGTCGCCCTTTTTCTTGCCCTATCAATGCCTTGCCCACCGGCGATTCACAGGAAATCTTCCCGTCATCGGGATTGGCTTCGGCTGTTCCTACTATCGTATAACGGTCGATTTTACCGTCCTGGTTTTGAATTAAGACCGTGTCACCGAGTTCAACAACGCCGGGTTGGTGGGGGCCTTCAATTATACGGGCATTAAGGATAATATTTTCCAGTGAACTTATCCGGCCTTCGATAAAGGCCTGTTCATTTTTAGCATCTTCATACTCGGCATTGTTTTCCGTCCCTCCCATCTCCCGCGCCCTCTTGATTTTATCGGCAACGTCCTGGCGGCGCACTGATATGAGCTGCTCATACTCAGCTTTTAATTTATCAAGTCCTTCCTGAGTGATATCGAATTTTTTCTGAGTCATGGATATTACCTCCCAGCTTACCGGATATAAAAAACTGAGAGTCGGAATAACTCTCAGCTTTCGAACTGCTTTGCAATATTATATTCCGATGCAACCGGGATGTAAAGAATGATATAATATCTGCCGGCTAAAATTCAGGAGGAACCATGACTAATCTACAGATTGCAGCTTACGATCCCTGCGGAAAGACAGCTTTATGCGCCGGGCATCGGAAAAAAACTGGTCAATTCCGGTAAAAGGGTTGGATATATAAAGCCTATCCACGTTACAGGCAAGGGAAATAATGGATGAATGCCTGGACGCAATTTTTTGAATGAGGCCCTTGAATTAGGCGAGAATAAAGACCAGCTTGTGCCCGCTGCACATTTCCCAGGAAGAATTATGGCGGAGCCTTTCCGAGGACGCCGAAAATTTCTCCAGTAAATTAAAAGAGGCTTGCGAAAAAGCTGCATCCGGGCAAGGACATTGTGATTGTTGAAAGCCCGGGTGCAATCAAAGGACGACCAGGTTGCGGCCCTGGCATGTTATACACTGGCCGATAGCTGTAATGCCCAGGTTATTTTGCTGATATGTTACTGCTCAGATTACAGGGAAGCGGAAATCCTGCAGATAGCTCAGAAATTGGGCGACAAACTGGTCGGGGTTGTCCTTAACCAGGTACCGGTATCGAAACTTATCACCGGGATACGCGATGAATGTGTGGAATATTTTAAATCAAACGGTGTAAATGTACTCGGGGTGTTGCCGGAATCGCAGGCCGATGCTGGGTGTAACTGTGGCGGAGATATCGCGGGCTATCGACGGAGATATTATATTATTTAAAGATAAGGCAAACGACCTGGTGGAGAATGTGATGCTGGGAGCTATGTCGCCGGATTCCGCCAGGGACTATTTCAGCAGGCTGCGCAACAAGGCAGTGGTAACAGGATTTCAGAGGGCCGACCTGCAGCTTGCCGCCCTGGAAACTTCCACTAAAGTGCCTGATTGTTACAGGGCAGAAACCTTCCGCTTCCGTTATGGTCAAGGCTGAAGACAAGAAAGTGCCGGTTATGGTGGTTAGAAAGGATATCAATGATGTTGTCCATGGGTATTGAACAAGCATTGGCGGCCGCCGGGTTCCACCATCCGCAAAAGCTGCAGGCAATGAGCGCCATACTTGATAATGGCTTCGATTATAAAGCATTGAATGCCGCGCTGGGTTTGAAATAACGGTTAATCCGATCCCGGTCCGACGGCATCTGCTGGATATAATCTCCAGTGCCCTGTCGGCATATTTAGCCGGCACCTGTACCTTTACCTGTCCCAGGCCGTTGACCGTCAAGCCCGTATACACTACCGATGCTTTCATATTTAAATATGGCCAGTATGCCTTCAACCTCCAGCCTGCCCCTGATTATTTCAGCTTCGGGTTGCCCCATAGCCCGGTAGATTGTTACAAGTTTGTCGCCCTGCTTCCATGATATATTGAGAATAAGCAAATAAATAAGCGCTGTCAATATTGACAGCGCTTATTTAGATTTTGCAGTTAATTAATCTGTTAAATTATTTTGCGCCGAGGCTGCAAATTTTGCATTTGGCCAGCAGGTTGTTCTGCAGGCACCAGGTGTTGGCAACACACTCCGGATGCGCGCAACCGGTGATGCCCCAATCACCGCCGCCGATGCTGGAAGTGCCCCTGTGGTTCATCTGGTTGTTGTTGATGAGAGACCATGTGCCGAGGTCGGCAGCAGACCAGCTCTTGCCGGCCATTGCAAGGCTCTTGCCCCAGCAGCCGGAACACTTGGACAGTGCCGAGGCCGGCTGTGGTTGTATTGGCCGGGCATTTGCCGGCGCCAACACCGCACTCACCTGCGAAATAGAGGGAGGTAGGCGGGGTGGCCGGAGGTAAGCAATTGTTTTCCGTGGTACAAGCTGTACCAAGGGTTCCAACCTGGGTGTTGCAGGTGGCTACAGCCACCCAAACATTGATTGAGATCGCAGCCTGTGGGCCTCGGGCAAGCGGAGGTATTGCACACGCCAGAACAAAGCTTGTCGGGGCCGCAAAGGCCAGCCAACCTGGTCATGGCGCTTGTCGGAGTCCTTCCCCAGTGCTCGAGGTATATCTTCCAGGAGTTCTGGTTATTTTCCCATTTAACTTTGTCCCAACCGGTGCATTTGCCAAGATCGGCCGAGACAGTGGCCGGTATCAAAATCAATGATAAAGCCACTACTAATGCTACGAGGGTTCCAATAATTCTCCTCACTGTATACGCCTCCTTAAATCATGGAATTTGAAGGCATTTTACAAGGTCATTTAGAGTTTGTCAATAGCCACTCCGGTTCATTTTCTTGAAATTGGTCAACATAAAATATAAAATTACGCTCTATTTACCGGAAATGAAAATAATTTTAGCCATGCTGTTTAGTTAAAAGTCGGGAGGAAAATCATTTGGAAGCCCTGGGGAAACACCTGTTATTGGAATTAATAGATTGCGACGCCGGTTTGCTTAACGATATCGAATATCTGAGAATGGTTGTATCTGATATGGCCAGGCAGATCGGTGCAACGGTGATCAAGGATTCTTTCTACCAATTTACCCCGCAGGGAGTCAGCGGTGTGCTTATCATCGCCGAATCACATATATCCATACATACCTGGCCGGAGTACGGCTTCGCAGCGGTGGATGTGTTTACCTGCGGAGACGTCATCGACCCCAAAAACGCGATAAAACCTTTCATCGAGAAATTAAAAGCCACCTCCTCGTCTTACGTAGAGATGAAGCGTGGCATGGGGAACGTAGTAAGAGAGGCGGTTAGCTGGAAATGACCAAACCCGATTATTTCAACGCGAAGAAGTGGCTTATTGATGAGCTGTCCGAGGACCTGGTGCAGATACACGGGATCAAGCGCGTCCTGCATGCTGAGACCACGAAGTTCCAGCATGCCCAGATAATCGACACTCATACTTTCGGTATTTGCCTGGTGCTCGACGGGAAAATCCAGTCCGGCGCCAAGGACGAATTCATCTACCACGAGTCGCTGGTGCACCCGGCTATGCTGGCTCATCCAAATCCCCGGAATGTATTCATAGCAGGCGGTGGCGAAGGAGCTACCCTGCGCGATGTCCTGATGCATAAGACGGTTAAAAAGGCGGTAATGGTGGATATCGACGAGCAAGTTGTGAAGCTTTGCGACAAATATCTGCCGACGTTTCACCGGGGGGCGTTTGAGGACAAAAGGGCAGAGGTGCGCTACGAAGACGCCAGGAAATATATCACTGAAACAAAAGACCGCTTTGATGTTGCGGTCATCGACCTGGCCGACCCGGTGGAGGAAGGCCCCGCGCGCATGCTTTATACCAGGGAGTTCTACCAGTTGGTAAAGGACAAGCTATTGCCCGGGGGCATCATGGTCGTGCAGTCCGGCCAGTCGGGCTACATAAACGTAAATAATTTCTGCGCCATTAACGGTACGCTCACGAGCATTTTCAATATAGTCCGGCCCTACCAGGTGTATGTACCTTCGTTTGTTGATCTATGGGGCTTTCATACTGCTTCCGATACTATCGATCCCGTACGCCTGAAACCGGGAGAGATAAACAAGAGGATAAAAGCAAGGATATCGGGAACTCTGCGATCATACGACGGCATAGCTCACAGGGGGCTTTTTTCCCTGACGGCTACACTAAGACGCAAGTTGCGCAAGGGAAGAAAGGTAATTACTGATGCATCACCGATATCCGTCTATTGAGCGTTTTCCAGCGCCTTTGAGCGAACTATCTCCATCACCGTGAAGCTGTATTCGCCGCTTATGACGCTGCCACTGGCAGAGAATCCGCATTTTTCGAAGCATCTCTGCGCGCGGATATTCCAGTCCAGTGTCCTGAGAAGCAACCTTTCTAAATCCGACGTTGTGAAAATATCGTGCAACAATGTATTAACGGCGTCGGTACCATAACCCCGGCCCCAGAAATCTTTCTCGCCTATCAGTACACCAAGTTCAGCCGTATTACCGGGAAAATCAAAGTTAAAGAGGCTGCTTTCGCCGATGTGTTGACCCTCGAGCGTATCAATGGCCAGGGTGCAGGTCAGACCGGGATATTCAAGCTCAACGCAATAGCGGTCTGAAAACTCCTTGAAGGCCAGGCTGGTGGGGATAGAGGCGTCAAGGCTGCAGAGCTCTTCATCGCGGCGCCATCTGTATTGATCAGCGGCATCTTCAAACCGGCGTGGCCTGAGCCTGACCTTGCTGCCCGTCAGTATTAATTGCCTGTTCAGAAATTGGAAGATAGTGGATCTTCGCAAGTCTCAAGCTCGGTTAACGCGGATTTTGCCGCATCTTTTATACGTGTATCGTGTGATTTGCTCAAACGTTGCAGGGCCTGCCTGGCCTCCCGGCCGCCGATTTTGCCCAATGCCGTGATCGAAGCCTCCTGTACTTCATGGTCATGATCGTCCAGCAATATGAGCAGGCCGGGCACCGCTTCCTCCTCCCCGACCTCTCCACTGGCCCTGGCCGCCTCAAACCTGATTTCAGCATCGCTGCTTTGCATCTCATCTATAAGGAAATCTAACCAGCGGGACTGGCAATTGCGCCCCATGGCGAAAAGGGCGCTGGCTTTTACCCCGGGTTCATCGCTGTAATAATAATCCTCGATATAACTATCCACCAGTTCCTGCTGGAACGGGGCAATAGATTCAAGCGCGCGCCTGCGGACGGAGACAGGCTCGCTGCTATTCTCAAGCACTCCGAGCAGCACGTCGAAAATGTCCTTGCCCACGGCTTCAGGCAAATCTCCCCATTCAGCAAGCAGTGCGAATTTGCCTGCCGTGCGTGCCGCAGCCTCCCTGACTTCAGCGGATTCATCGGTCTTTAAGGTATGCAGGATAGGTCTGACTACAGCGTATTTGTCTTCAAGTCCCAGGCCTTCCAGCGCCCTGATGCGTATGCCAGGTTCGGGATCATCGAGGAAAGCCTTGAAAAGGCGGGTGAAATCCAGGGTAACAGTCATCCTCCCCCAGGCTGAATAACTTTCCGGCTACCTCTATCCGCCTTTTTATCTCCGCGTTACTCCAGGCTTTTCTGAATTGAGACAGGTCGTCATCGTTAAGGTCAGACAATCGGGCCAGGTCAGCATTATGTATTTCGCTATCAGAATAAAGTGATATTGCGATAATTTCGCTTAAAGGGCGCTGACGGTTATCCATTTAGTCCTCCTCTTCCTCATCCTCCCCCTCTTCCTCATATTCCTCATCGTCTTCAGGAGGGGGCCACACGGGGCGGGTGTAACGATCGATAAATTCGCCCATGGCCTGGGCTGCCAGCCTTTTCATCTGCTGATCTGAGTCCTCTGCGATCTTGGCCAGCTCGGCAAGGTCAATTTCAAGATCAAGTACCTTCAGCAGTACTTTCAGCACAGCCAGCGATGCCTTGGGATTGGGGATCCTCGTGGTATACGAAGGCACCTCTCCGAGCAGGCAGATGCCCTCTACGCCGCGTTCCCTGGCCACCCCAAGCAGAAGACCGTTAAGGCCGGCGATCTGCAGCCGGCCACGCAGCACAACATCGAATTTCTTAAGAAAATCGAGTAACGCGGTATCAGTTGCTACCCCCCAAACCTTGGGTTGCTCGGTATGGTGGATTTTAGCAATAGCGGCGGCGAACGTGTAAACACGCTGCACCTTGAATTTTTTAGCGATATCAAGGATGAAATTGGCCAGGTCATAGCCCTTGAAAGAGGGCTGCTCGTCGCTGATGAAAAAAAGGATATCCTTTTTTCCGACCGGATTGTGCCAGTAGTAAAACTTACCTTCGGGAAATTGGGGCGCTTCCACGATATTATCTTTGACCATGACGCCGATAGGATCGAAAAAGGTGAACGGCTCGATCTCGCCGATCTCTTCGGCCTCAAGTTTTTCCCTCAGATAGCGTGTTACGATCAGGGATAGGTTACCAATGCCGGGCCAGGCTGCAACCAGGTCGCAAGCCTTAGATCGCGGCTCTTTGCGGAAACTGACCATTTTTTGATATTCATTATTTTGCGGAAACCGAGATAGCCGGGCAATAAATACTTGGCGTGTTGACGTAGCCTCCTATCCAGCGGGAATCGCTGCCGACGGCTGCGACTTCTTTGAACAACTGGTAAACGTTACCGGAAACCATGGTGTCTTTTACCCTGCCTGTTACTGAACCGTTCTCTATCTTATAACCGAGCAGGACGTTACCGCTGAAGTCGCCGTTCAAAATATTGCCCTGCTCGGCACCCATCAATTGCTCAATAATGATGCCTTCCTTAATATCCTTTATCATATCGGTTAAAGAAGTACCCCCGCCCTCGATCACCAGCGCATGTATCGCGGGTGAAGGCATGCCACCGTTACGGACGCCGTTGCCCGTGCTCGAACCGCCGGCCAGCGAGGCGGTGTGGAGATCGTAATAAAATTGCACAACCTTACCCCGGTATATGAGCGTATTTCTTCTTGTTTGCACGCCCTCGTCATCGAAGGGACCGCTACCTGGTTGATATGGGATAGTAGGATCGTCACTCAGCGAGAATTTGTTGTCAAACACAGATGAACCCTTTTTATCTTTTAAAGGGGAAGCCCCGTCCAGCACGGTCTTGCCGTTGAAAGCCGATATCAGCGGCGACAAAAGTGCCCCGGCTACTCCATAAGGTGTAAAAATAATGGGGAAGGTGCCCGAGCGCAGGGCAGCATTTTCCCTGGCCAATTCAAGCTGCCGTATGATCTCCCCGCTGATTGCTTTATGGTCCGAGAGCACACGGCAGGAGCTCTGTATATCTCCAACATAAAGGATATCGCCGTTCTTGACCAGCATCCCATCCATGCTGACGCTGAAATTGGTCCGTCTGTAGGAGGCACGTCCACCCTCGCTGCTGGCTATTTCGAAGGTGGCTGTGCCGCGTGACACGCTGCCTTCGCAGAGTATCCCCGCCGTGTTAGTGCATACCGCGTCAATGATGGCAGACCCCAGGCCGATCATGTCGTCTATTGTTACATTTTCAACAGATGGATCGTAGAGTCTTTACCGTGTTATTAGGTTGCAGATACGGGAAAGTGAAACCAGCTTGGAAACCGAACTGGCTTGTATCGAGCGCCATATTAACAAGTTCAGCGGCATTGATCCTGCCGCTGGCCTGGGCAAAACCGACACGGCCGTCTTTAACGAGACGTAATGCCGTGGCAGTGGAATCCTTGGTCTGAATTTGCTTAAGCCGGTTGGCTTCAAACTGGACAGGGGTCCTGTTGGAGGTCACACGGAACACTTCAGCGCTTTGGGCCGATTTACACGCAACGGCAAGTATATCGTCCAATCATTTACCTCCGACCAGGCAATTCCGGATGCGTATGTGCGGGCTGCCGTTGGAAACGGGCAGCGGCGATTGTCCGGCCTTGCCACAGCCACCGCCCTGGTTCATATCCAGGTCATTGCCTATGGCATCGATGTTGCCCAGGGTAGTGAAAACGTTGCCGGTAAGTACCACCGGCCTGATCATCTCCGCGATTTTCCCGTCCCTTATCATGTAAGCCTCACCGGCCGAGAAGGTAAACATCTCGAGGCTGGTCGTGCCGCCGTACCAGTCCTTTGCGTAAACGCCCTCATCAATGCCGCCGATCATCTCTTCGAAGCCGGTGGAACCTGGCTCGATAAATGTGTTGGTCATGCGCACAATGGGAGGGTGGGTATAATTGATGGCGCGGGCATTGCCGGTGGGCGTCTCACCCATTTTGGCAGCAGTCTCGCGGGAATGCAGCCGGCTGGTAAGCACCCCCTCCTTAATTAAATAGGTTTTAGTCGCCGGCGTGCCCTCATCATCATATTTGTAACTGCCGCGGTAACCGGGCACAGCGGCTCCATCCACTATATTAAGGTGCTTGCCTCCGAATCTGCGGCCCAGCACCATCAGCTGGCGCATCTGGGGGTTCTCGTAGATATGGTCTGCTTCAGAGAGATGCCCGAAGGCTTCATGGACGAAAACACCTGCCAGTACCGGGTCAAGCACTACCGTGTAACGTGCCGCCTTTTACGTTGGGAGCGGATAACAAGGCCACTGCCCTGCGGGCGATGTCTTGGACCTTTTCATGCAGGTTTTCAACCGTAGCGAAATCGCCTTTGCTGCCGATGCTGAGGCCAACCTGCTGCACATCACCGTCTTTGCTTGCTATGGCCGATAGCCGCAGGTTCAGGTCGATACGGCCCTGTTCTATATAGGTGCCCTCAGAGTGTGGCCAGGGTGACCTTCTTTTTGGTGTCCGCATAGCCGATGCTGGTAGTCTGGATATCTTTCGTACCGAGCATGATCCGGTTATATTCATCCAGGATATTTTTTTTGGCGGAGAGATTTACTTCGATAGGATTTTTTTTAAATTCGGCCGGAACCGTGTCCACAACCGGGGAAGCCGGGGAGAATTGGCTCTCGTTGTTGCCCACGCGACGGGCCTGGTTTACGGCAAGGGCAACGTTTTCTGCCAGCCTATCGAGACTGTTAAAACTGACGAAACCCCACCCGCCCCGCACAAGTGCGCGTACGCAACCACCGGTGCTGGCGGTCCTGCCCGCTTCCTCCAGTCTTTCGCCGCGGTAAATCAGGCGGCTTGACTTGCTTTCATCGAGGCGGACTTCTATGTAATCAGCCTTCTGGCCTTTTAACGCGGAAAAGAGCCTGTCCTTCATATTCCTTACCTTGTAATCACCCGGTAATCAATTGTAGCAGATAAATTCGAGCACAGTGAAGGGAATGATAAGGCAGGCAAACTACGGGGAGCTTCCCCGGTAGAGGCTAAGGGAAAAGATTGCCACGTTTGATTTACCTTGTATTGCCCAGGTATAAATAGACTTTTACTACCCGCCGTTATATACTTTTGGCGGAGGTAGACAATGCAGTCCAGCCTCATAGGTAAAATCGAGAAAGCCAAACGCTACGCTGAAGAACCGGAACGCGTGACCATCTCTGATTTCTCTGCCGAATTCCGCGGCGAGAACGACAGCCATAGCCTGGGCATGAGAGAAGGCAAATGGCACTGCAGCTGCCACTTCTTTTCCGAATGGGGGCAGTGCGTGCACATCATGACGCTTCAGCGCCTGCTCAGCAAGATGCTTCCCCCGCAGGCTGATACTCCCTCAGCAGGTTTAACGCGGCAGCACTGTGCCCTTCAGCGCCTTAAAATGGTGCAAAGTTAAATTATACAGATTTTCCACTCTCAGTAAATGCTGTCTGAATCTCCGCAGCCAGGAAAAGCGACCCGGTCGCCAGTATAATATCCCCTGAGCATGCCATCGAAAGAGCCGCTGTTAACGCTTTTGCCGCGTCCGGTTCTTTGCTGATGTTAAAGCATTTGTTTGTGAACAGCTTTTGCAGGTATTCCGCGGAGGCGGCCCGGGCGTGGTGCGAACTGGTAAGAAATACATGGTCAGCAAATCCTTCAAGCTCGCCTCCCATGCCGCTGATATCCTTATCGCTCGATGAGCCGAAGATGACGTATGCCCGTGAATAGGAAAAATATTTGCGGATAGATTCCAATAGCCTCGCGAGTGAATACGCATTGTGGGCGCCGTCGATGATAACCAGCGGGGACAGGTTGAGGATTTGCATACGTGCCGGCCATTTCACCCGGCCGATGCCCAGCAAGATATCTTTATAAGTTATATTTGTTCCCTGCTGCTGCAATATCTCGGCAGTTGCTATAGCCAGTGCCGCGTTCTCCATCTGGAAATCCCCCAGCAATGGGAGCCTGACACGGTATTTGCGCCGCAAGCCATCTATGTCTGAAAGCCTGCCCTTTGAAATCGCTCCTCACCGGCATCCACTTGATTTCTTTCCCGGCCTGAATTAATGTCGCATGCATCGCCCTGCATTTCTCTTTTATAACCGAGCCGGCCGCGGTTGCCTGGGGCGCGCTCACGACTATACAGCCAGGCTTGATGATGCCAGCCTTCTCCCCGGCGATCTTGGCCAGCGTATCGCCAAGCACCTGGGTGTGATCCAGGCTGATGGAAGTTATTACGCAAATACCAGGTTCAATTACGTTAGTGGCATCGAGCCTGCCGCCCATGCCGGTCTCCAGCACCTGGAAGGCCGCTCCCTTTTCTCTGAAATACAGGAAGGCTACCGCGGTTAAAACCTCGAAGGTTGTAAGGCATCCGAAGCGGCCACTCTGATTTATTTCCTCTACATATGGCCTGACTGTGTTCACCAGCCGTGCAAAGTCCTTTTGTGCCACGGGGCGCCCATTGACCCGTATCCTTTCCTGCCATGAATACAGGTGCGGCGAGGTGAATAACCCGGTACAGTAGCCGGCGGACTTAAGAATGGCGGCTACCATGGCCGCGGTGCTGCCCTTGCCCTTGGTGCCGGCGATGTGGACGGTTTTCCTGCCCGCGTGAGGATTACCCAGCTCGGCAAGCAGCAATTCCATCCTGCGCAGGTCAAAGTTTGCGGCATCATACCTGGCAGCCGGCGATTTTTCGTAATTGGTGAGGCCCTCTAAATAAGCAGTAGTCTGTGTGTAATCAAGCACAGCCTGAATTATAACATCACTGCTTTGCGGTGGCAGCGGGACAGGAGAACCATACTCAGAGTTTTACAAATTTGGGCATAAGCCGGTCCTTCCATCTGGCCTTGCCCTGCATGGTCAAAATCATTGAGGATACAGCTATCATCGTCATGAAAACAGCGCTGGCGGGGTAAATCAGCACCAGGTAAAGCGGGAAATGGAAACGGATAAGGCTCACGGACCAGAGAATTAAGGTCAGCAGTACACCAAGTCCTGCCAGCAGGGTTATCAGGAAAGGCACCTGGGGCACAATTAGTCCGATGATAAGCATCAGGATAGGGCAGAGAAAGACTATTACCACGAGTGTCCACATCAGTATAAGAAAATAGGGATCGAAGCTAAATGTGGCAAAGGTGCTCTTGGTCAGTCCCTTCCATACCTGGTCGAGATTATGATACATGCGGCAGGAAACCTGCCCGTTGCCGTCCAACAACTTGTACTTAAGCCCCATGGCATGTACCCTGCGGCCGATGGCGATATCGTCCACAACGTTCTGCCGCACCGAGGCATAACCTCCTACTGCATCGTAAGCATCCCTGCGGAAGATGAGGAACTGTCCCAGGACGGCGAAAAGCAGCGGGTTGCTCTGAAGGCGGGTTAGCTCCAGCGGGACACCGCATAGCATGCCCAGGTAAAAAGCGGGTATGCTCAGTTTCTCCGACCAGGTTACCACCTCCTGTTTGGGGAGGGCGGAGATAAGCGCCGCTTTTTCGGTGGCCATAGCCGAGGCGGCGCCGCGCAGCATATCGGGCTGGTGATAGGTATCGGCGTCAACGAATAGCAGCAGTTCCCCGTCGGCTACCTCGGCTAATTGCTGGCAGGCCCAGTGCTTGCCGAGCCAGTCATCCGGCAGGGGCTTTCCCTTGATTATCCTCAGCCTGAAATCTTTGCTGGCGTATTCCTGCAATATATCCCAGGTGCGGTCGGTGGAGTTATCATCCAGGATAATGAGCTGGAAATCGGGATACTCTTGCGCCAGGAGGCATGCTGCACACTTGCCGATGCCGGACTCCTCATTGCGGGCAGGCACCAGTACGGAAATACGCGGCCACCTTGCCGGAGGCCGGTAGCTGCCAAGACGTTTCAGGTAATAAAGGTTGGTCAGGGATATTAGGAGCAGGACAACCAGGCCTAGCACTATGGCGGCCTGAATGTAGAACAGGATGTTGAAAAATAACTCTTGCTGCACCAAGTTTAATATAATATACTAACCGGCTAAAAATTTCCTGCGGAGCTGGTTAAAGATGCGCTAAATTTTGGTTGTACTTGTGGGGTTGGCCGTTTCATTCTTCAACAGCTTGCGGTCGGGCAGCTTGCGATCCTTCCAGGTAGTTTGACCCGAGAGGGTAAGGTACATTGAAGAAAATGCGATGATGGTCATCAGCAGGATACTGGCAGGGTAAAAGAATACCATGTAGAGCGGGAATTTAAAGCGCTGATAATATAAAGTGAAAAGCAGGATCGAGGCGAGGATAGAGATCGCCGCCAGCCCAAGTGACAGGAGCGGAGGGTAATCCGGCATCCGCGGATGCCGAGGGCGATAACCGGCTCCCAGAAAACGAAGGTTATCCAGAGCCAGGTAAATACCGAGAGAGGCGAGTTATAGCCGAAGGCGGCGAAAGTGTTCTTGCTCAATCCCTCATGCACTTCTTTCCAATTGTGATACATGCGGCAACTGACGTTATGGGTGCCGTCAAAGAGGCGGTAGCGCATCCCTGCGGCTGTGATTTCCTGAGGGAGTTGAAGGTCATCCAGCACATTCTGCTTGATAGCCTCGAATCCACCGGATTTCTCATAGGAGCGGCGGCGGAACAGCATCAGCTTGCCGCTGGAGGATAATACCTTTATATCCCTGGGTCTTAGCCGCCGGGGCAGGGGAACATTGGCAAAGACACCCAGCGCAAAAATCGGCATGGCAAGTTTCTCGGCCCAACTCCCCAGCTTGTGCCTCGGCACTATCGACAGCATATCAGCGTTCTCACTCTCAAGCGCGGCCACAGCACAGCGCAAAGTATCAGGTGTGTGGACAGTGTCAGCATCGGTGAACATTAACAGGTCGCCGTCGGCTGCGCGGTAAAGCTGATGGCAGGCCCAATGCTTGCCCAGCCAATCGAGAGGTAAGGGCAGCCCTTTGATGACACGCAGCCGCTGGTCCTGCCGCACGAAATCTTTCAATATTGCACCCGTCAGGTCGGTTGAATTATCGTCCAGCACGACGACCTGGAAATCAGGGTAATCCTGTGCAAGCAGCGATTTCACGCAGGGATAAATCTTGTCCTCTTCATTACGGGCCGGCACAAGCACAGATATCCGCGGAAAACTACGTGGATTCTTGTAATCATTAAGGTTACGCAGGGCCAACGTATTGATGACCGCGATGACCAGCATTATGAAAACGAAGAGCATCACCAGTATATTGGGCAGCAGCAGCGGATCAAGGTTTGTCATGACTTTCTCATTGGCCGGCCCATCCATGATTGAGGTTTGGGCCAGCTTTTAAAATAGGAATAACGCTTTATAATGAGGATAGCCGTATGTACCATGCCGGCGCTGAGCAGTGGGACCCTGTATGCGGCAATGAAAGGGTCTGGCAATAGCATGAGGACAACCAGGAAAATAATCATGCCTACCACCGAGGCCCACACCCAATTCTTCTGGATGGTAAACATGAACCCGATACAGAGCGCCATGATGACAGGCCCCAGCCAGCCTGTCAGGCCAAGCCAGACGCCGAATGTGGTAGCCACACCCATGCCGCCCCTGAAACTCAGGAAGGGGGAAAAAGCATGTCCCACCACCGGGGCTACAGCCACGGCAGCCAGTTCCCACCCGGCTGTTCCCGATACTGTCTGCGCCAGCCACACGGGTACTGTGCCCTTGAAAGCGTCCAGCAGAGCTGCTATAACGTACAGTGACTTGCTGCCCGCCCTCGCTACGTTGGTCGCCCCCGGCGCCCCGTCGCCGAATTTCCTGATATCCTTGCGCAGGAATATTTTCCCTATCCACAGTGAGAAAGGAAAGGAGCCGAGCACCAACCCGGCGGCTATCCAGGCTGAACTAATCATCGGTTAATTATTATATAATGATGCCGTGATGTTTGTCAGCCGCCTATTGAATGCCGCCCGCCGGAACCGCAGCCTGCTCTGCGTAGGCCTTGACCCCGACCCCGCCAAATTGCCGGTCAAGGATGTTTTTGAGTTCAACCGGGCCATCATCGACGCTACCGCCGACCTGGTATGCGCTTACAAGCCCAACCTGGCTTTCTATGAGGCATTGGGCATCCGCGGTCTGCAGGCTTTGAAGAAGACGGTAGAATATATTCCCGGAGATATACCCGTTATCGGCGATGCCAAGCGCGGGGACATCGGCAATACGGCAATAGCCTACGCCCGGGCACTCTTTGGTTATTACAAGTTCGATGCAGTTACGCTCAATCCCTATCTTGGATACGACTCGGTCGAGCCCTTCCTTGATTATAAGGGTAAGGGTGTTTTTGTGCTCTGCCGCACCTCCAACAGCAGCGCCTCCGATTTCCAGGACCTGGAGGATAATTTCGGCATGAAATTTTACCAGTCCGTGGCTCTGCGTGCCGGGGATTGGAATACCGCGGGGAATGTCGGGCTGGTGGTTGGAGCTACCTGCCCGGAGGAACTCAGGGAGATAAGGAAGCTCTGCCCGGAGATGCCACTGCTGATACCCGGCATCGGGGCGCAGGGCGGTGACCTGGAGCAGTCGGTAAGGTATGGCGTCGATGCCCATAAAGAGAATGCTGTCATCGTGGCCGCCCGCCAGGTGCTTTACGCTTCCAAAGGTGCGGACTATGCCCGGGCCGCCCGCCAGGCTGCTGTCGAACTGCGGGACGCTATCAACCGGTACCGCGGCATTTAGCGGTCGACGCGGAGCAGTTGATGGCTGAAATAATCAGGCTCTTCCATACGCACTATTTTTCATATCGACCTGGACGCTTTTTTTGTCACGGTTGAGCAGGTACTGAACCCCGCGCTGCGCGGCAAGGCGGTTATAGTGGGTGGCAGGCCGGAAGGCCGGGGTGTTGTGGCAGCGGCCTCCTACGAGGCGCGTAAATACGGGGTGCATTCGGCTATGCCCCTCGCCAGGGCCAAACGGCTCTGTCCTCAGGCTGTTTTTCTTACCGGCAATTACCGCAAATATGTTGAATTTTCGCACAAATTCATGGCTATGCTCGGCGACTATACCCCGTCTCTCCAGCCGGGTGGGCTGGACGAGGCCTACCTGGATGTAACGGGATGTGAGAATTACGGCTCGTGGCACGGCCTGGCCCTGAAAATGAAGCAGCGTATCACGAAGGAAACAGGCCTGGTTGCCTCCATTGGAATTGCCCCCTGCAGGGTGGTGGCCAAGGTGGCCTCTGACCTGGGCAAGCCGGACGGACTGATTGAGGTATTACCCGGAGAAGAGAGGGCCTTCCTCGCCACACTGCCGGTGCGGAAAATGCCCGGCGTTGGGGAAAAGACAGGCAAAGTGCTGAAAACCATGGGCATTGAGACTATCGGCCAGCTGGCGGATATGCCGGATAGCCTGTTCCGCAGCCGCTTCGGCGAAGGAATGATATGGCTGCAACAGCATGCGCGGGGGATAGATGACAGCCCGGTGGAAGAGTACGGCGAAGCCAAGTCCATCAGCCGGGAAACAACCTTCGAGAAGGATACCATGGATATCTCCTTCCTCAGGGCCACATTACGCTATTTCGCCGAGAAATTGGGCGCCGAATTAAGGGAAGAAGGTAAAAATGCCCGGACAGTGACGCTGAAGCTCAGGTACAGCGATTTCGAAACCGTGAACCGCAGCAGTTCGGCGCGGGAGGGTACCAACCTTGATGACTCCATTTTCCAGTGCGGCGGTCCGGTTGCTGGATAAAACTTTAGGGAACCGGTTCAAGCCGGTGAGGCTCATCGGGTTGGAGGTCTCCCACTTCACCGGCGGGGAAACGCAGCTATCTTTTTTCGATGCGGAAGCTAAGCGCCTTGAACAATTGGACAGGGCCATCGACCAGGTGCGTGATAAATACGGCTTCGACGCCATCCAGACAGGCTACACGCTTGATTTGAAGCAGAAATACGAGGGTAAGACGAGGGACAGATAATACTTCAAGCAGCTTTCACAGTTATTATAAATAATAAATCAAATAGCAAGCAATGAATAAAGTAATCTTGATTAAACGCAAGTACCCTTCTTCGATTTGTCATTGAAAGACCCATAACCTTAACCTATAATACCCACAGAAAGCTGACAAAAATGCAGATCATTGAAGGCCGCAACCCGGTAATCGAAGCGCTCAGGGCGGGCCGTCCTATAAGCAGGATCCTGATTGACAGGAATGCACAGTTGCACGGAGCGGTGGCTCAAATCCTTCAGTCGGCCAAAAGCAGGGGAGTGGTGGTTGAACTGGTGGATAAGCAGGACATTGACAGTCAGAGCCAGACCGGCGCCAGCCAGGGGGTCATAGCGTTTGCTGCAGCTAAAGATTACGTGGACCTGGATGACCTGTTCAGTATATCGCGCGAAAGGCGGGAAGCCGCGTTTTACCTGGTGCTGGATGGTATAGAAGACCCGCACAACCTGGGAGCGATATTAAGGACTGCTGAGGCCACGGGCGTGCACGGTGTGGTGATACGTGAGAGAAGGGCGGTGGGACTCACCCCGGCTGTGGTCAAGGCCTCTGCGGGAGCGGTGGAATACGTGCCGGTGGCTATGGTGACCAATATCTCCCAGGCCATACTTACGCTGAAGAAAAATAATGTCTGGGTCATCAGGGATAGATATGGCGGGCGGACAGAATTACAGCCGGATGGATTTCAATCCTCCTACGGCCATCGTCATCGGCGGCGAGGGGAAAGGCCTGTCGGAATTAGCCAGAAAGAGGTGCGACTCGATAGCATCAATCCCAATGAAAGGAAAGATATCCTCATTGAATGCGTCGGTGGCGGCGGCAGTGGTAATGTACGAAGCGCTGCGGCAGCGCGCGCTTAAAAAAGTTTAAATACTTTTTTAAGCAGCCAGATTATGATAAAGATAACCGCAATTACCAGGGCTATGTGGATCAGCCACCCAAGGGTAGGAAGAATAAAGAAACCTAACAGCCACAGTACCAAGAGTATTATGCCGATGATTAATAAAATATTCATGGCTACCTCACTTATCCATCGTTCACCATATCTCTGCTAAATATTATAGCAGGAAAAATCTGAGTCAGCTCGCGGGTTTTGAAGATTTCTCACAGATACCTGTATCGAATTTGAAATATAATAGATAGAGGAACCATGAGCATAAAAGATTGCCTGGCCACATCCTTGCAGGTGCTGCGCGCCAACAAGCTGCGCTCGGGGCTTACCATGCTGGGCATTGTTATCGGCGTCAGTTCCGTGGTTTTCATGATCTCCTTCGGGCGCGGACACGAGGCCAACCTGATGGCCATATTCAAAAGCATGGGCGCCGATGTCATCTATGTGACCAGCGCTTCCCAGATGACGGATCAGATATCGGGCATAACACGCAAGCTGACCATGGACGATGCTGAGGCGCTGGCCAACTCCAGCAGGCTGCCGTCGGTAGCGCTCGTTTCACCGTTCACGGAGAAAATGGCCACTGTCACGTATGCTAACCAGAAGGTCAGCACAGATATCATGGGCATGGTGCCCTCCATACGCTCAATAATAGACTACCCGATAGAACGCGGGGTCTATATCTCAGATGCCGACGTGATGTCGGCGGCCAGCGTGGCTGTGCTGGGGGCAACGGCCCGCACTAACCTCTTCAAGGATGAGGATGCGCTGGGGAAAAACGTCAGGATTGACGGCCGCGTCTTTGAGGTAGTGGGCCTGCTTGAGGCCAAGGGAGGGTTCCTGCCGGGCGCCGATGATTTTGTCATGATACCGATAACAGCTATGCAGGCCAAGCTCATGGGAGAAACAACCACGGAAGGACGCCCGGTGCAGACCATCGCCGTGAAGGCGATTTCCTCCGACCTTGTGGGCAGCGCCAAGGATGAAGTGGTATCTGTCTTGAGACAGAGGCACCACATACGCGAGGAGGAATCCAACGATTTCTATGTCATGGATATGCGCGAAATCCTGGATAAGATGAAGCAGGCACTGGAGGTTTTCCAGCTTTTCCTGGCCAGCGTGGGCGCGATATCCCTGGTCATCGGGGGCGTCGGCATCATGAATATCATGCTGGTATCAGTAACTGAACGAACGCGTGAGATAGGCATCAGGAAGGCCGTGGGCGCTAAAAAGATCGATATTATGAAACAATTTCTTGTAGAATCGGCTATCCTGAGCTTGGCTGGAGGGATTGTCGGCATATTTGTCGCCTTACTCTTCGTGCTGATGGTGACAGGCGTCAACGTGGGAGGCTACACGGTGCAGGCTCCTTTTACCGCTGATATTGTGCTGCTCGCCCTCGGTGTGGCCACTTTCGTCGGGATTGCCTCCGGGCTGTACCCGGCATATCACGCAGCTGGTATGGACCCGGTGGAATCACTGCGATACCAGTAGGAGGAGATGCCATGATTAAAGTAGAGACCGAGCGCAGGGACCGTATTTATGTGATCCGCATCAACAGGCCGGAAGCGCGTAACGCCGTTGACGCCGAAACGGCCGGCTTGCTGGATGAGGCCGTAACCGTATTTAAACGGGATAATGGGCTGCGCGTCATGGTGCTTACCGGTGCGGGTAACATCGCTTTCTGCGCGGGAGCTGACCTGAAATCCGCCAGGGGACTGGCTCTCAGGAAGGGTTCTGATGAGTCCGGCCCGATGGGTTTCAGCAGGGTTACGGACGTTCAAAAACCGACAATAGCCGCGGTCAACGGTTACTGCCTTGCCGGAGGGCTGGAACTGGCCTGCTGGTGTGATTTCCGCATATCAGCCAGGAGCGCAAAGTTCGGTGTGGTGAACCGCCGCTGGGGTGTGCCCCTCATCGATGGAGGTACGCAAAGGTTGCCTCGCATAGTCGGCTTGGGCAATGCGCTCTACCTGATAGAGACCGGCGCGATGATAGATGCAGGGAAGGCCCTGCGGATGGGTCTGGTACAGGAAGTAGTGGCCGATGGGCAGGCACTGGAACGGGCCCTCGAACTTGCCGCGGTAATGGCTGATTATCCGTGGGCCAGCCTGGTAAATGACCGCCGGGCCGCTTATGAAGGACTTGCGCTGGGATTGGCTGAAGGTATCAGGCGGGAGCAGGATTTGCACAAGGCGGATTTAAAGGACGGGGAAATGCAGGAAGGGCTGGAGCGATTTATCTAAGGCGACAGACCGCAACCGCCGACTCCGCCAGCCTGATTTGTGGCCGGCGTATCCGCTGCGCTTAGATCGCACCGGTTTTCAAGTTCTTGACAACGCAAAGGACGCGGCTGCTTATCTCCAGCAGTTCGGTATATTACGTAAGCTTCTTCCAGTGTCATGCCCCTTGCGAAGCTGCCGTGGCGGTGCACGATAACTACAGCATGAGTTTTAAGTGCCTCGGCGATCTCATCCGCGAAGCCGCCTGGCGCGGGTTCCTTGCCGAAACCTATAACCGGCACTTCGGGGATAAATATTTTTCCGGCTTCGTCCTCGGGGTGAACGATGCGTCTGATAAAGGAGAGGGCGACCGCGTGTATGGGATGACAATGTACGATGGCCTGGAAGAGCGCCTGTTTATAAATGGCGCGGTGCACTGCAAGTTCTGATGAAGCTAACCTGGTATTGTCATCATCCTGGCTAACGCCAGTCTCAATAAGGTCTGTATCTGTCAAGTACCCGAGTTTGCTGCCGCTGCGTGTGATGATGACCTTTTCCCCCTGCCTCACGCTGAGGTTGCCGCCATGCATGGAAACCATGCCGCGGCTGTAAAGGTCAGAGCCCACCGCCTGGAACCGGGGTAACAGTTCAATCGTCACTTTTCAGCCTCCTCAGCTTAAATAACGGTGATCAATCTGTCATTAGTGAGCGTTAGCGAAGCAATCCGTAAGACAACAAAATAACGCCATGAGTTTGCTTCGTCGCTGCGCTCTTAGCACTGACGGGTTATTCCTTATTTGACGTGTTTAGCTTCTTCATCAGGCGGGATTTCTTACGGGCCGCGGTATTGGCATGGATGACCTTGCGCTTGGCCGCCTTATCCAGTGAGCTGATGGCCTCGGTCACGGCAGCAGTTGGCCTCCTCACCTTTCTTGGCAGCTACTAATTTTTCTGCCCGGGTTACTTTGCTCTTTACACCGCTTTTAACGGCCTTATTGCGCTGAGCTTTTCTGGCGGATGACCTGGCTGATTTTTCTGCTGTTTTAGTCTTGGGCAATTGTGACTACCTCCTTTGATATCAGGGCCTGACGTTTATCCCTGCCTGTTGCGTTTTAGTGGCGTTTATTACGCCACGCAGGCACATCAGCCTGTTCAAGATATGATTCAGTTGCGCCATATTCTTAATTTCAATCGTCGCAAACATTGTGAATACGTCATCATTGTACTGCGTATTCACGCTGGTTATATTTATTTTTTCCTCAGCAACGGCTGTGGTGATATCCCTGAGCAGCCCAACGCGGTCGAAGGCTTCTACCTGGATACTCACCGGGTACACGTCCTCCACCTGGCCCCAGCTCACATTTATCAGCCGCTCCTGCTCCTCCTCGTTTATCACATTGATGCAGTTTCTGCGGTGCACCGTGATGCCATGGCTGCGCGTAATATATCCGATGATATCATCACCGGGCACCGGATGGCAACATTGTGCCAGGTTGGTGAGCAGGTCGCCCACTCCGAGCACCTGTATGCCGGAACCTTTGTGTTTGGCTGCTGCGGCCGTCGGTTTGGCTTCCTCTTCTTCGGCTGCCTCGGTTTCACCGGCCAGCCTGGAGGCTATCTGGTGAGGCGTGATGCCGCCATAGCCCACCGCTGCCATGAAGTCATCGGCATTGTCGAAATCAAGACTCCCTGGCGAGGTCTTCATAGTTGGTTACACCGATACCCAGCCGCTTGAGTTCTCTTTCCAGAATTGCCCGGCCGCGCTCGATATTCTGCGTGCGCTCCTGCCGTTTGTACCAGGCGCGTATCTTCTCCCTGGCATGGGCGGTCTTGACGAAGCCGAGGTCGGCATTGATCCAATCCAGGCTGGGCGCCTTCTCGGTCTTGCTGGCCAATATCTCCACAATATCACCGTTTTTAAGCTCGTAGTTAAGCGGGACAAGCTTTCGGTTGACCTTAGCGCCAATACAGCGGTGGCCGAGGTCAGTGTGGATGCGGTAGGCGAAATCCAGGGGCGTGGCCCCTTTGGGGAAAGGCCTTATCTCCCCGAGGGGAGTATAGACAAAGACCTGGTCGGCGAAAAAATCCTCTTTCAGGGAGGTGAGGAATTGCTCGCTATCCAGGGCGCTCTGCCAGTCGATAAGCTGGTGCAGCCAGGATATCTTCTTTTCAAAATGCAGGTCGGGTTTGGCTCCTTCCTTGTAGCGCCAGTGCGCGGCCACGCCGTATTCCGACATGCTGTGCATTTCATAGGTACGGATCTGTATCTCAAGAGGCGTGCTGCCCCCATCGCCCGTCAGAACCGTGGTGTGAAGCGACTGGTAGCCGTTGTCTTTGGGATTGGCTATATAGTCGTTGAATTCGTCGGTTATGGGATGCCAGGTGTTATGGATGATGCCCAGGACTTTATAACAGTCGGGCACCGTATTCACCAGCACGCGCAGGGCAAACAGGTCGTGTATGTCTCCGAAGCTCTTGCCGGTAGCGGCGTACTTCTGTATCTTGTTATAGATACTGTAGATATGTTTGGGCCGGCCATAGACCTCACCCTGTATGCCGGCTATGACCATCTCGTCACGCAGGACGCGGGCGGCGTCATCGATGAACCCCTCCCGCAGTGAGCGCCTGACGGCTACCATGCGTGCGATATCATGGTATTGCTCCGGCTGGAGATAGCGGAAGGACAGGTCTTCAAGCTGCCACTTAATCTCCCACATACCCAGACGGTGCGCCAGCGGGGCATATATCTCCAGTGTCTCCTGGGCTATGGCAAGCTGCCTCTCGGGGGCAAGTGCCTGCAGGGTATTCATATTATGCAGACGGTCGGCCAGCTTGATAAATACCACACGCAGGTCCTCGGCCATGGCTATGAGCATCTTGCGCAGGTTCTCAGCCTGGGTTTCCCGGCTGCTGACAGATATATCGCGTTTCCATGCCAGCTTACTCAGCTTGGTTACACCGTCCACCAGCTTGCTGACATCAGGACCGAAGCGCTTTTCCAACTCGGAGATGGGGATATTGCAATCCTCCGGCACGTCATGTAAAAGCGCGGCGGCGAGGGTGGCAGCGTCAAGTTGCAGGTCGGCCAGGGCTATGGCCGTCTGGAGGGGATGCTCGAGAAAAGGCGCGCCGGATTTACGTTTCTGGCCGTCGTGGGACTTGAGGGCAAAAGCATAGGCAGCCTCCACGATTGCCAGTTTATCGGGAGGCAGGTACTCTCTGGCCTTACTAAATAGCGGGGTCGGATCCATGCGCTCACCGTTTCAACTGTATAATAGAGCATGGCTGCAACCTGTGGCAAATGCTTTCCGTATAAAGTGTGATTTTAGTCATTTGCATGCCGTATCTGCAGGTATTATCATATTTAAACTAACGGTTCCAGATATTCATCAAAAGAAAAATGGATGGTGGGGAAACCGTTAAATAATTAACCGAATTCATGGAGGTACAAATTGAAAATTGTAAAACTGTGCCGTGAAGGCTCATGCTGCCCGGCAGTCACCGTTTTTGAGGACAAAGTCGAGATCGGCGAAGATGCCAATACCTGCGTCCTGACCCGCGACGAGTTCGAGATACTGAAAGAGAAGATTCTCTCCAAAGAAATTTAAACAGTAAATTTACTTGCGTAATAAGCCCGCCGACCCACCCGGCGGGCTGATTTTGTATCTGAATTTACCGGAGAAAAGTTGAAGTTAACCCCGTATAGCAGTATCCTTATATCCTTGTTTTCAGGATATTTTGCCTTGAAAGGACCTGATATGAATACTGAAGGTAACTACCAACCTTGATGAGATATTCCTGCCGCGCAGTGTT
Organism: uncultured Chloroflexia bacterium; assembly: GCA_963752975.1. GTDB lineage: Bacteria > Chloroflexota > Dehalococcoidia > GIF9 > UBA5629 > CAIMUM01. The sequence goes on along the minus strand of CAVWAG010000005.1, from coordinate 61,250 downwards.
GCGGTTGTGGGCGCTTCGCCGGTGGATTCTATACACTATCCCTGCTGATGGGGAAATTGCGTGAACACTTCTACCCGGTCAACCCCAACTACAAGGAAGTGCACGGCGTTAAATGCTTACGCCAGTCATCCTTGATGTCGAGGGACCCGGTTGACTATGTAATCCTGGCGTTACCCGCCAGATACGTATTGAAAACCGTCAGGTGAGTGCATCCGGAAAGGTGTCAAATGCATACATTCTTTCACCTCAGGCTTCAGCGAAACGGGCCTGGCGGAGGGCATTGAGAGGGAAAGGGAACTCGCAGCGTTGATTAAGGGCAAAGTGAGGATGATCGGCCCCAACTGCATGGGAATTTATTGCCCCAGGTCCGGGCTGTCTTTCAATCCCGGTTCCAAGCTTATCGAAGGCCATATCGGGGTGATCTCCCAGAGCGGCACCTTTGCCCAGGGCTTTATACACGCAGGCAGGTCGCGGAACGTGAATATCAGCAAGATGGTCAGCTACGGCAACGCCATCGACCTGGATTGCCCTGAATTCCTGACCTATATGGCCGATGACCCTGATACGCGTGTTATCGCGTTATATGTGGAGGGTGTTAAGGAAGGCGGTCCTGTCAGGGCGGCACTGGAATATGCAGCGTCCAGGAAGCCGGTTATCGTGCTGAAGGGCGGCATGACGAAACAGGGCGGCAGGGTGGCCTCGTCACATACCGGCGCATTGGCAGGTTCAGGGGAAACCTGGGCTACCCTCTTCAGGCAGACCGGTGTGGTGCAGGTTGATGATTTTGAGGACCTGGTCAACACGGTCATCGCCCTGAACGATTCCCCACTGCCCGGGGGTAATGGGGTATCCATCGTTACATACTCGGGAGGTTTCAGCGTGGTGCAAAGCGACATGTGCATCAAGGCCGGACTGGAAGTGCCGCAATTGTCGCCAGCGGCGGTTAAGGAATTGCGCGAATTTGTACCCGCGTCAGGCACGATGATCGGCAACCCGCTCGATGCATGGCAGCTTTTTTATAAATATGGAGATAACGAAAAGTCGCTTGAAGGATGTTTTCCGGATAGTCGCCGCGGAAAAAGATATTCATTCGATAATACTGCAATTCGATGTGATCAGGTTTATGATAGGCATGTGGGGCGATAAAGTCGAAGAGCGTTTAAAAATTATTGCCGACAGGGTACTGGAAGGCTGCCTTTATGCCCGCGATGAAAAAGGCAAGCTGGTGTTGATAAGCATGTTCCTTGATCCCTACACGGAAAACGAACTGGAGAGGAAGCTCAGCATCGATTTCAAGACAGCGCTGCGAGTCCGAAGGATTTCCTGTCTTTTCTTCACTCAGTGCGGCGGTCAAAACTATTTCAAATATGTACCGGTACACAATAATTGGGAAAGGCAGACTGCTCAAGGCAGGGTAATAGCGACATGAAGCCAACCGGCCATGTAGTGGTGTTGGTTACGGCATCCGGCAGGGAGGAGGCTGAGAAGATAGCTGCTGCCCTGCTGGATGGGAGGCAGGCTGCCTGCGTAAATATCGTACCGTCAGTAATTTCCCGTTTCTGGTGGAAAGGCAAGATAGATTCTGCGGACGAAGCTTTGCTGATTATCAAGACCAGGCAAACAGCGGTCGCTGACGTTATTACAACGGTGAAGAGAAACCACAGTTATTCTGTCCCGGAAATCATTGCCCTGCCCATAATTGGCGGCAGCGAAGAATATCTTGATTGGATTGCCGGCGAAGTGCCGGAATAGCATTATCCTCTGGCAATTGGGACCTGGTTAATATATTATAATTGGCTTAAAGAGGTGGCTGACTATTGTTTAAAGCACCGCGCGGGACCGCCGATACACTGCCGGAAGAGCAGCCGTACTGGCGCTATATCCAGGATAAGGCGCTGGAGATATGCCGCTTATATGGTTACGGCTGTATAAGCACGCCTGCCTTTGAGGATGCCGGCCTGTTTGCCCGCAGCGTGGGAGAAGGGACGGATATCGTCAACAAGGAGATGTATATCTTCAAGGACCGCAGCGATAATGAGCTTGCCCTGAGGCCGGAAGGCACCGCTCCGGTCTGCCGTGCTTATATCGAGCACGGGATGGATAACCTGCCTCAGCCGGTGAAGCTCTTCTATTTCGCCGATATCTTCCGCTACGAGAGGCCGCAGGCCGGGCGCTACCGTCAGCATCACCAGTTCGGCTGCGAGGCCATAGGCGACCCCTCTCCTGTGCTGGATGCCGAGATCATTAACATGGCGCTCAACTTTTTTACCTCGCTGGGCTTGGCCAATTTTTCCCTGCAGTTGAACAGCATCGGCTGCCGGAAGTGCCGCCCGGGCCACCTGCAGAAATTGAAGGAATACTACGCACCGCTGGCACAGCAGTTGTGCACGGACTGCCAGGTCAGGCTGGATAAGAACCCGCTTAGATTGCTTGACTGCAAGAAGCCTGGTTGCCAGGCGGCAGCGGATGAGGCGCCCAAAAGCTCTGACTACCTCTGTGATGAATGCGCGCAGCATTTTGCCTCTTTACAGCACTTATCTGTCAGCGCTGGGAGTGAGATACGTGCTAAATCACAGGCTGGTGCGGGGGCTTGACTACTATACCAGGACGGTCTTTGAGATACAGCCGGCTGAAGGCGGCTCACAGAGCGCATTGGGTGGTGGTGGACGCTACGATGACCTGATTGCGTTGATCGGGGGTAAACCCACGCCGGCCATCGGCTTTGCCACGGGCATGGAACGGATAGTACTTAACCTGATTAACCAGGGCATAGCAGTGCCACCGGCTGAAAAGCCTGCCGTATTCATCGCCTGCATGGGTGGGAACGCCCGGGTGGAGGCGGTTAAACTGGCAGCCAAAATGCGGGATGCCGGGATAGCCGTGATAAGCTCTTCCGGCGAACGGAGCCTAAAAGCGCAGCTCAGGCATGCCAACGCGGCAGGTGCCAGCTACGCGGCGATTATCGGGGAGGATGAGGTGAAAGCCGGAGTGGTAATGTTGCGCAACATGGAGACCGGCGAACAGCAGGAGATGCAGCCGGATGACCTGATAAAGCTGGCGGGTAACGGGCAATAAAAACGGGAGGGCAGTTTCTGATGGATACATTTGAAGCGATTTACCACAGGCGCAGTGTCAGGCAGTATAAGGATACGCCGGTTTCCGATGACATACTCAACAAGGTACTGGACGCGGCACGCTGGGCGCCTTCATGGGCCAATACCCAGTGTACCCGCTACGTGGTAGTGAAAGATCCCGTTACCAAAGCCAGATTGGCCGAGACGGTGAATAAGGGTAATCCTGCCACTGAGGCCATCAAACATGCTCCAATGGTGATAGTAGCGTGCGCGGAACTGGGTAAGTCGGGCTATTACCGGGGCGGCATAGTCACGGACAGGGGCGACGAATGGTTCATGTTCGATGTGGGCATTGCCATGCAGAACCTGGCATTGGCTGCGCAGGCACTTGGGTTGGGTACCGTCCATGTCGGCTATATACCGGATTCGAAAAAGGTTGATGAGATACTCGACCTGCCGGAAGGGGTGGTTTCCGTGGAGATGACTCCGCTGGGATACCCGGCCGCTGAAGCCAAGGCGCCGCCGCGGAGGGAGCTGGCAGATATAGTATTTTACGAAAAGTACGGCAAGCATTAGAATTAATCAGGCTCTTCATTAAGAACTGACTCCGCCCGCTGCGGCTGACACGGTTTAAACAGCTTCACCGCACGGGCTGATAATTTTATAAAGGAGGTTCACATGGCCAGAACGATCGCAGAGATCAACGAAAAAATCAAAAAAGGCCAGGCGGTCGTGGTCACTGCTGAAGAAGTGATCGGCATCGCCAAAAAGAAAGGTGTGGCGGCCACGATGAAAGAAGTAGACGTGGTAACCACGGGCACCTTCGGCCCCATGTGCTCATCCAGCGCTTACTTGAACCTCGGGCCATACCAATCCGCGTATGAAAATGGGCGGTGGCAGGGTATATCTAAACGACGTGCCCGCTTATACAGGGGTAGCGGCGGTTGACGTCATACTGGGCGCCACCGCCATGCCTGATGATGACCCTAAGAACAAGATCTATCCGGGCGAGTTCAACTACGGCGGCGGCCATGTTATAGAGGAACTGGTGGCCGGTAAGGACATCAGGCTGGTCGCCAGCGCCTACGGGACGGACTGTTACCCGCGCAAGAAGCTGGAAACCTTGGTAAATATAAACACGATCAACGAGGCCGTGCTCTTCAATATGCGCAATGCCTACCAGAACTATAACGTTGCGGTAAATGCCGGGACACGCATGATCTATACCTATATGGGTGTTCTAAAAGCCAGGCTGGGCAATGCCAATTTCTGCTCGGCTGGGCAACTGTCACCGCTGCTCAACGACCCGCTTTATAAAACCATCGGCATCGGCACGCGTATCTTCCTGGGAGGCGGCGTAGGATATGTTGCCTGGCAGGGCACACAGCATAATCCCATCGGCGCCGCGCACGGATAAGGGAGTGCCAACGCGCGGAGCAGGCACGCTGGCTGTTATCGGCGACCTCAAGCAGATGAAGCCTAAATGGCTGGTTGGCACCAGCTTCCTGGGCTATGGGACAACGCTGACGGTAGGCATCGGCGTACCGATCCCCATATTGAACGAGGAGATACTGCAGTATGCGCTGGTTACGGATGCGGATATACTTGCCCCTGTGGTGGATTACTCGGATGCCTATCCCAACCGCAAGGCGGAGGTGCTGGCCGAGGTCAGCTACGCAGAGTTGAAATCCGGCAAGATAAAAGTCAACGGCAGGGAGATTCCGACCGCCTCTCTTTCAAGCTACCCTGGAGCGGTGGAGATTGCCTCGACCCTGAAGGAGTGGATAAAGAAAGGGGAATTCCTGCTGTCCGACCCGGTGGCGCCGCTGCCCGGAATTGAATCGGGCATCAAGCTCAAGCCGCTTGATGAAAGGCCCCTTCCCTGAAGGAGGAATCACAGATGAAAGTATCGAAAAAAATAGTATTACATTTTCCGCAGCAGAGTATTGACAAGCCGATTGTCAGCGCGCTGATACGGGATTATGCTCTCGACTTTAATATACTCAAGGCGTCCATATCACCAGGTGAGGAAGGGCTGATGATCTTGGAATTGACCGGTGCGCAGAAGGATTATGACCGGGGTATCAAATACCTGCAGGAAGTAGGGTTGGAGATACAGTCGCTCAGCCAGGATGTGCTGCGCAACGAAGAGCGTTGTACACATTGCGGGGCCTGCATCACCATGTGCCCGACGCGGGCCTTCTCTCTCGATTTGGGCACCAGGAAGGTCAATTTCGACAACTCGCGCTGCATTGTGTGCGAACTGTGCGTCCGGGCCTGCCCGCCGCGGGCGATGGAATTAAAATTATAGTAGCGGGCGCACCTGGGAATGACCTGTCATTGCGAGGCCTGAAAGGCCGCGGCAATCTTATGGACTGACGTCTTCAAAAGAAGATTGCTACGCTAACGCTCGCAACGACGAGGAATATGAGAGCCAAATGTACCAGCCGCGCACCTACCGTCATAAGATCAAAGACGGTGACCTGGTATCTTTCACGGTTGCCGTTAAAGAGACCGACCTCTACATTCGTGCAACCGTGGATTTAACACGTGAGGCACTGGCGGCCATCCATGAAATCCGCAGTCCCTTAGAGGAATATATACGGGACCATCCTCTTTTCCTCCACAGCCTGGAGCCGTTTGCGGTGGAGAGCGGCGCGCCAGAGATTGTGCGCGTCATGGCTGAAGCGTCCCGGCTGGCAAACGTCGGACCGATGGCGGCGGTGGCTGGCGCCATGGCAGAACTGGTGGGTAGAAAATTGTTGGCGTTTTCACCGGAAGTGATAGTGGAGAACGGCGGCGATATCTTCCTGAAGATCAATAGCAGGCGGCAGGTCGGCATCTACGCGGGAGAATCCGCCTTCACTGGCAAGCTGGCTATCGAGGTGGAGCCGGGGCAGACACCGCTGGGGGTATGCACATCCTCTGGTACGGTAGGTCCATCCCTTAGCCTGGGACTGGCTGACGCAGCCGTCATTGTCTCACCATCGGCGGCGCTGGCTGACGCCGCGGCCACGGCCGTGGGCAACATGGTTAAGTCCGAACAGGACATCGATGCCGCCATAGGCGCGGGAAACAGATCAGGGGAGTAACCGGCATCGTGGTAATAGTGGGCGGCAACATGGGCGCCTGGGGTGATATCAGGCTCGTGAAAATTTAGCCTGGCCGCGCTTAACCGCTGCAGCAATGCACGCTGATAGTGATGGTGAAAGAATCGGTGCCGCCCTTGCCGTCCGAGACCTCGCAGGTAATAGTATATGTGCCCGGGTCACCGGCAGCCAGCCACTGGATATTCGGGCCGTTGCCGATTATCTTCCCGCCGGTCGCTTTCCAGATATAGGTAAGCTGGTCTTTATCAGGGTCGGTGGCGAGGCAAGACCACATCCACCTGTCTCATATTTACGGATGACCAATTCAGGAGTCTTTTTCGTCTCCTCCTCGGTCGGGTTGGTTTTTACCGTGATGGCCATGCGGCCGGGCCGGGTGAACTTGATAGCGCTGATGACCGGCGGGCTATTGGGCTTTTCGGGTATTGTTATTAAGGTATCCCTGCTTGCAGACCCACCTTTGCCATCGATGACGATTACCGTGACCTTGTAGCTGCCCGGGTTACTCGGCGCCGTCCAGGTCGCTGAATCGGCAGAACCTTCCACGAAACCCCCGCTGCAGGTCCACTGGTAGCTCAGGTTATCGCTTTCAGGGTCGCTGGCCTGGCAGTTAAGATTAACCTTGCCTAAAGGCTGCACGACCTGCAGGTCGGCAGTCAGGCTGGATATTATGGGGGGATTGTTTACCGGCTCAGGGGCAGGCGCAAGTGGAGCCGGGCTTTTTTGTGCGGCGCAGCCTGTACATACCAGCATGGTAGCTATAAATACTGCTGCAGTATATAAAATACGGTTTGAAATCATACGGTGATACCTCCTGTATCAGGGTACGGCAGAGATTATTTATCCCTGGACAAGAACTTATTGATCCAGAACTGGTGCGATAAAAATGGCGCCGGTTGCACTATTATAATGATTACCGCCAGGATTAATAGTATGATGTCGTAGTACATTGACTGCAAGGGTGTCAGCCCGCCCAACCATTGCTCCCAGACGCCGAAGCATTCGCAGGTAGGATATTTATCAACCCCTGTAGCTATCATGTAGGAATTATTGGCCATGAAACCCAGCACAAGCGGGAGAACGAGTATAGCTATTAATCTGGGCCATATTCCGATAACCAGTGCCAGCCCTATCAAAATCTCGGCGATAGGCAAAATCCACGGTATAAAAACCAGCCCTATGAACTGGGCAAATTCGGGGGTCATGAGGAAGTCCGGTATAAATCTATCCAGGAACTCTGTTTGGCCCGGGCACCTGGCCGAGGTTGGCCAGCTTGCCGCCGCCGGCCAAGATAAGCGTCAACCCGATGAGCAGGCAGGCAACTATGCTGATGACGCTGCGCACCGTTGGCTTTTTTTCATATCCGTAATCAATTAGCATGTATAAGTCCTTATGATACTAATGGGCGGGACGGGTCTTGACTAAATGGGAATTATAATCTACACTATGGCCAGTATGCAAACCCTGGTTAATGGTGAGTCTTAAACTGGCAACCTCTTAAATCGGGAGACCATAATGCCGGGACTAAGACTCCCGTCGTATGTTTTCAAGAGGTCTTGAGCCGAGCAGACCCGTCAAAACCCATGGGGCATATTGATTTTCAACAAGGAGGCATCAATGGCCCTAACGGAAAAGACCCTTACATGTGCCGAGTGCGGCAAATCTTTCGTCTTCACCATAGGCGAGCAGGAATTCTACCAGTCGAAAGGACTTCAGAACGAGCCCAAGCGCTGCCCTGATTGCAGGACCAGCAGAAAACAGTCCCGCTCAGGCGGTTCAGGCCGGCCCAGGGAGATGTTCAAAGCCACATGTGCAACATGTGGAATCGAGTGTGAAGTACCCTTTGAGCCGAGACAGGAACGTCCGGTTTATTGCAGCACCTGTTACGCAGCATCAAAACCGGAACGTTAAATATATTTAGATCTCCCGCAGTCTCCCGCGGGAGTATTTACAATCGAATTGCCCCGGCGTGTCGGATGGGGTTTCTGTGGGTGTAGGCGTCTGCAGGCTGAAGATACATATCCCGGGGAGCAGGTCTCTCAAGGATAAGCGTAGCGTTGTGAAATCGCTCATCTCGCGCCTGCAGAAGCAGTTCAATTTGTCCGTCGCTGAAGTCGATGACCATGAATTGTGGCAGATGGCTACAATCGCCATGGCCTGCGTTTCCAACCATAATTACCGTGTCGATGAGGTGATCAGTGCGGCCATCAGCTTTGATCGAGCGTGATTTTCCAACCATCGAGGTCATCGAGAAAGAGATCGAAACCTACTGATCAAATTTCAAGTTTTTCCCTATCATCGTGTTCCCAGTATCATTTTTTGTAGGTTGTATAATTAATCCGGATGGACACAACTGCTTTCCTTGACTACCTGAAAAACGACCCTGAATACAAAGAGCAGATCGTCCATGTACAGCATATTCCCCCGCGTGACGCGCGTCCCGGCTGGATAGACCGGCCGCTCCATCCTGTGCTGCAGGAACGTCTTGATAAACTGGGTATGACCACGCTTTATACCCACCAGGCTGAAGCCATCAATACCGTGAGGCAGGGGAACAATGTTATGGTGGCCACGCCCAGCGCCAGCGGCAAGACCCTCTGCTATAACCTGCCCGTGCTGGATGCCGTACTTAACGAGCCCTATACCCGTGCCCTGTACCTCTTTCCCACCAAGGCGTTGGCGCAGGATCAGTTGCGCGGACTGAAAGAACTGGCCGGCGCGACTATTAATCTGCCCTGGGAGTGCGTGACCTATGATGGCGATACCCCGGTTGAGGACCGTGCCGGCATGCGCAAACGCGCACGGATCGTGCTCACCAATCCCGATATGCTGCACCTGGGCATACTGCCCAATCACAAATCATGGGACAGGTTTTTCCGGCGGCTCAAATACGTGGTGCTGGACGAGGCGCATGTTTACCGCGGCGTATTCGGCTCGCATGTGGCCTGCGTATTGCGCAGGCTGAGACGTATTTGTGCCCATTACGGCAGCAGACCGCAGTTTATCTTCTGTTCGGCCACCATCGCCAACCCGGGCGAACATGCCGAGAGCCTGGCCGGCCTGCCATTCGAAGTCGTTGATAAGGACGGCGCTCCCTACGGCGGCAAGGCCTTTGCCTTCTGGAACCCGCCCATTATCGATGAGGCGCGCAGCGCCCGGCGCAGCGCCAACTCTGAAGCCACCTACCTGTTCACCGGGCTCATCCGGCAGGGGGTGCGCACGCTCACTTTCGCTGCCACGCGCAAGCTTACCGAGCTTATCTATGTCTACAGCCGTGACCTGCTGGGCAGTCCCCTCGGGGAGAAGATCAAACCCTACCGTGCCGGCTACCTGGCATCGGACCGGCGGGAGATCGAGCGCGAGCTTTTCTCAGGTGAGTTGCTGGGTGCAGTGGCCACCAATGCGCTTGAACTTGGCATCGATATCGGCGACCTGGATGCCACGGTCCTTACCGGCTACCCGGGCAGCATAGCCAGCACCTGGCAGCAGGCGGGGCGCAGCGGAAGGCGCAGGGAGAAGTCCCTCAGCTTCCTGGTGGCTCAGAACAACCCGCTCGACCAGTACTTCATGAATAACCCTGACTTCTTCTTCGGCAAGGCCTTCGAGAATGCCCTCATCAACTGGGAGAACAGCAACATCCTGCACCCGCACCTGCTTTGCGCCGCCTGGGAGAAAGAGCTCGAGCGGATCTGACGAACAGTATTTTGGCCAGGCGCTGTTGCCTGCCCTTGCCGAACTGGAGGAAGAGGGCAGGTTGAGGAAGGTCGGCGGCCGCTGGCATATCGCTCCGCAGCTTTCACACCCGGCGCAGGACGTGAATGTCAGGTCGGCCTCCAGCAACCAGTACCAGTTGCTGGATGCCTCCCAGGGCTATGCGATACTTGAAACCATCGAGGAGGAGCATGCCTTCTGGCAGGTGCACCCGGGCGCCATCTACCTTCACCAGGGCGATTCCTATTTTGTGAAGGAACTGGACATCGAAAAGCACATCGCCGTGGTCGAGCCGGCCACGGTACCCTATTACACGCAGACCATGGAACTGACCGACATCAAGGTACTGCAGAAGATGCGGGAAAAGGAGATCAACGGTGTGAAGGTCTGCCTGGGTGTGGTGGATGTAACCAACCAGGTGGATGGCTTCAGGAAGAAGAAGCACTACACCGACGAGGTGGTGGGCGAGGAAGTGCTTGACCTGCCGCCCATGCGCTTCATCACCCAGTCACTGTGGTTCGGCCTGCCGGAAAAGGCTGTGGAAATGATTGAGAAGGGCAAGCTCGACTTCCACGGCGGACTGCATGCCGCCGAGCATGCCGCCATCGCTATCCTGCCCCTCTTCGCCATGTGCGACCGCAACGATATCGGCGGCGTATCCACGCCCTTTCATATCGATACAGGGAGGGCGCAGATTTTTATCTACGACGGCTACCCGGGCGGCATCGGCATCGCCGAAAAAGGCTATGAAATCATTGAAGGGTTGTGGGCGGCCACGCTCAAGGCCATCGAGGAATGCCCCTGCCGCGACGGCTGCCCGGCCTGTATCCAGTCGCCCAAGTGCGGCAACAATAACGAACCGCTGGATAAAAAGGCGGCAATAATGCTGCTCAGGGGATTGCTGGGCGTGGTACAATAACGGGATTTTTCAGTAAAGGAGAACCATGGAAACACTTAATTATCTTAAACACGTGATACGCAAGGCGGCCAACTACACCTTCAGCCGCATAACCTTTTACCTCACGCTTTTCAACTTCTTCATGCTGGCCTCGTGGATGTACGAAAACACCTCGATAGGCGAATGGATGAAGGATAACAACCTGAGGGCGGGAGACATGCTGGCCATCATCCTCTTCGCCATCTTTTTCATCTCTGCCATGGAGTATGTCATTATCGGTCGAGACAGGGAAGAGGAGGGGTATTAGCGCCCGGAGTAAATTCTGCGTCCTGTTTATTGATTGCGCGATTATAAACCGGCTGGCATAATTGGTGATGGGGCTGTTTATGAAAAGCTCGAACCGTTTCCTGCTTGTCTTCGGCATTATCATCGTGGCAATCGTGGGCATTGCGGTTACACTTGCCATTACGGGCGGCAATGAACCGGTTAAACTGCTCTCCGATACCTCGCCGGAGGGCACAGTGCAGCGGTTCCTGATGGCAGTCAAAGACCATGACTATCTGAAAGCCTACGGTTACCTTGCCCCACAACCCGAACAGGTTAAAGGGGATTCCTACGAGAACTGGGTGCGATCCCTGCAATCTTCAAGGGATACTTCGTCGTGGAAAGCCAGCATATTGAAATCCACGGTCAGCGATAATATTGCCACTGTGGAAGTGGCGGTCGATGTGCTCAGGCCCGAGGGGCCGCTGGCCAACCCGGTTACTACCAACCGGGTCACCTTTATGCTGCAAAAGCAGGACGGCAGGTGGCTGATCAATCAGCCGGCGGACATCTGGTGGCTGTACTGAAGCTAACAGCGGGAGGAAGCTAAATTTTGAGCACCGTAAGGCGTGTCTTTTTCTATATATTGACCCTGATCACATTGGGAATACTGGCCGCCGGGCTTGATCAACCTGCTGTCGCTATCCTTCGATACTATACTTGCCAGGTTTACCCTTGCCGAAATCGGCGATACTAAACAGCAGTTGAGCCTGGGTATCGCTATGGTTATCATAGGAGGCCCGTTGTGGTTCCTGTTCTGGGGCACAATTCAACGCCAGGCTGCCGCGGATGCAGATGAATCGGGTTCGTCGCTGCGGGCTTTCTTTCTCAACTTTATCCTTATCGTCTCGGCGTTTGTAACGGTCTTTACCTTCAATATGCTGCTGGTATGGTTGATGGGAGGTGCAGGCCGGAGCAGTTCAGCCCGGGCAGCACGGCCGCTCTTATAATATTTGCTGCGGTCTGGTATTACCATTGGCGGGTATCCGCAAAGGAAGGGCATACCACAGCGGTGGCTGAAACAGTGCGCCGCTGGTATATCTACATACTTTCGGCTGCCGGGTTGATCTGGCTTGCTGTCGGGCTTGTGCAACTGGTCAACACGGCTTTTATTTCACTTCCAATCTGGGAAGGCGTTATGGTCAGGGGCAGTTTCTGGAATAGCGGGACCCGCAGCACCCTGGCCTGGATTCTGACCGGCGGCCTGGTCTGGGCATTCTACTGGTTCTATATGGCCCGGTTCGACAGCAAATCTTCGCTGCGCCAGGTCTATTTTTACCTTTTAACCATCCTGGGCGGCGCCATAGCAGGGCTGACTGCGCTCACAATCACCGTTTATAAGGTACTTTACTGGCTGCTGGGTGGCGGCAAAGACGTCACCGGTTACTTCCAGTTCCTTGGCTGGTCTATTCCCACCATACTGATCGCGGCCTGTATCTGGTTTTATCACCTGCGGAAAGCTGAAGAGGAAGCTGCCGCGGAGCAGGAACATCGGCTGTCGGCCCGCCGCGTCCATCAGTATCTTATGGCATTCCTCGGATTGGGGACGCTTATCGCCGGGTTGATCATAATGCTGGGAATACCGCTGGATTGGGTTATCAACTCTTTGCAAAATGAAACTATCGTGTTGGAACCGGGTTGGTGGAATAACCAGCTCAGCCTGGGCCTATCGATGCTGTTAGTATCGATTCCGCTCTGGCTGTATTACTGGGGGCAGATAACCGCTATGGTGGAGGGTGGCGGCGCCGCAGAAAGGCGCGCAAGATCGAGGCGAATTTACCTGTATGTAATCGTAGGCGCTTCTGTGGTGATGCTGGCCGCGGACCTGGTCAACATAGTTTACCAGTTGCTCAATGGAATGCTGTCCGGCAACCTTGGTCTGGAAGCTCTGCGCAATGCGAAGTGGAGTTTGCAGACGGTCTTCATTGCCGTCCCGGTACTGATATATCACCTGCGTATAGCCAGGCAAGACCAATTGCGGGGAGCGGAGACCGGGGCCATGCGCAAAAAAGTTACCGTGCTGCTCAGTGACAATAAATCACCGGTGGTGTTAATGATTGAGCAGAAGCTGGGGTATAAAGTGCGCAGGATCCGCTATGCCGGGCTCACTACGGACAGTGTTCCGCAGCTATCTGACGGGGAATCGGAGCAATTAGCCTCCGAAATACGTGCAGCCCCGGCGGAAAATGTGATGCTGGTGCTCCTGGAAGGCAACGTAATGGTTTTGCCGTACGACGAGGGTTAGCACCCTCATCAGTGGCTCAAAATCTTGCTCAGGAACTGCTTCGTCCTTTCATGTGTTGGCGAGTTGAAGAGGATGTCCGGCGGCGCTTCCTCGAGTATCTGTCCCTCATCCATGAAGATTACACGTCTGGCGGCGGCTCGGGTGAAGCCCATCTCGTGTGAAACAACGGCCATGGTCATGCCTTCCCTGGCCAGTGCCAGCATCACCTCCAGCACCTCCTTGATCATCTCCGGGTCGAGCGCGCTGGTGGGCTCATCGAAGAGCATGACCTTGGGGTTCATAGCCAGGGCGCGTGCGATGGCTACCCTCTGCTGCTGACCGCCGGAAAGTTGCGCGGGTTTGACATCCGCCTTATCCGGTATGCCCACCTTGTTGAGCAGGCCGATGGCGGTCTGCCTGGCCTCTTCCTTTGACCTTTTGCGCACCACACGCTGGGCCAGCATCAGGTTTTCCAGGACGGTCAGATGGCTGAAGAGGTTGAAGGACTGGAAGACCATGCCCACCTCGCGGCGCACAACGTTGATGTTCCTGTTACCGGCCAGAGGAATGCCGTCCACTGTTATCCTGCCATTTTCGCAGGTTTCCAGCCGGTTGATGCAGCGCAGCAGCGTGGATTTGCCCGAGCCCGAGGGGCCGACGATCACCACCACCTCGCCCCGCTGGATATCCAGGCTCACGCCCCGCAGGGCATGTACCCTGCCGAAGTATTTATGCACATTTTCAATGCGGATGATGGGGTCTGCCAATTATTACCTCTCGAATTTAGTTTTCTTTTCTACCCAGTTTACGATGCGCGCCGAGAAAAGGGTCATGATCAGGTATAAAAGTGCTATCAGCAGCCAGACCTCGATGGGATTGAAATGAGTCGAGGAATATTCGCGCCCGCGGCGCGTCAGATCGGCAACCGCCACAACGCTGACCAGTGAGGAATCCTTAAGCAGCGCTATGAACTCGTTGCCGATGGGAGGCAGGATAACGCGCACGGCCTGCGGCAGCACTACGTGGCCCATAGCCTGGAAGTAGGTCATGCCCAGGCTGCGCGCGGCTTCCATCTGGCCTTTGGGGATGCTCTGGATGCCGGCGCGGTATATCTCGCTCATGTAGGCGCTGTAGCAGAAGACCAGGCCGAGGATGGCCATCACTATGGGATCGGCCTGGAAGCCCTCCATTGCCGCAATGCCCCAGGCCTTACCCGCGGTCTGTATTACTACGGGAACGGCGAAGTACCATGCCATGAGCTGCACAAGAAGGGGAACCCCGCGCACCAGTTCCACGTATAACGTTGAGGCCAGGTACACTACGCGGTTATTGGAAAGCCTGCCCAGTCCGCCCAGCATGCCCAGGAACAGCACCAGCACAAAGGATATCAGGGTGACGGTCACCGTGACTACGATGCCGTCCTGAACAAATTTCAAGATATTCCAGAAGGGGTCGGGCCAGGTGATAAGCAGAGGACCGTAATGCCAACGATGAGGGCTACCAGCCACCACCAGGCGTCTATGCGTGCCGATGGCTCGGCGCCCGGGATATGGTCAAGTTCCTGTGGAGGGAGATCGGGTTTTTCCGATATGCTCATATAACCGGGTTATATTATACGCCCTGAACGCCCGGCGGGGTAGAAAACCGGAGTTAGCCTACTGGGCCGACCCACTTTTTAGAGAGCTTGTCCAGGAAGCCCTCCTCCTTGAGGGCTTTGAGGGCGGCGTTAATCTTCGGTACAAGGTAGGCGTTCTTCTTGCATATGGCTATGCCATAGTATTCGTCGGTGAAAATGGGGCCGACCATCTTGAGCTTATCCTTGTTTTTAGCGACATAGCCCTGGGCTATAGGGTTATCAGCTATGGCCGCGTCGAGCTGGCCGTTAATGACGTCCTGGAAGGCAAAGCCTACATCGTCAAAGGTCTTGACCTTCGCCCCGGGTATCTTGCCCGCTTCGATGATGCCCGTCGTGCCTATCTGGCCTCCTACCGTCTTGCCGGCCAGGTCGTCCTTGCTATTGATCGTAGTATTGTCCTTGCCCACCGTGATGATCTGCCCGGCGGCGTAGTAGGGGTCGGAGAAGAGAATGGTTTTCTTGCGTTCCTCGGTAATGGTGATGGAGGATACCGCCATGTCGTACTGGCATTGCGACACGCCGGCCAGCACGGAATCGAAGCCCACGTTGACCAACTCGATATCCAGCCCAGCTTTGGCAGCTATGGCCCGCATCAATTCCGGGCCAAAGCCGTCCAGCTCCTTGGTCTGCTCGTTGATTATCTCGAAGGGCGGCCAGGTGGCATCGCAGGCCACCGTCAGTTTCGTCCTCGGTGTTGAGAGACTGCAGGAGGGGACCAGCAGCGCAAGCAAAATACAGGTGGTTACCGGAAGTAACAAGATTCTTCGCATGATTTATCTCCCTGGCCGGAAAACCGGACGGCCCCATTATAACACCTGAAAGAAGCGGGATATTTTAAGCGGTTACAGGTATCCGGTATCCTGCAGTTTCCATTGCCGGCGGAAATCCGGCTCCACGGGGACGCCGTTCTCCTCCGCGTAGAGGCGCAGGCGAAAGTGGTCGTAGAGGAGCCCAGATATGACGCGCTGGCGGCGCTGCGCTTCGGGGAAGGTGTAATTGTGGGTATCCAGGATGATGCGGGCGATATCCGGGAGTTCCGGCAGGTTTTCACTGTGGCTCTCCGGGTGGTCGAGGTGGACGGTGATGAGGTTGACAAGCTTCGGGTCCAGGCAGGCCACCAGCACCGACGGGTCGTAGAAGGTGCCGCCTCCGTCGCGGTACTTCTGCCCGTTGAGGTCTGTCGGCTCGATATAGGTGTTCATGGTCCAGCCGGCCACGATGGCACTGATGACAGGCGCCTCCAGCACCTTCCAGGTGTATCCGCCGAACTCGTAATGCCGGTCCGGCCCGGTCATGCCCAGGAAATCTGTGAAGCCATCGCCGCGAGCGGCCGTAACCGTCAGCGGCAGCTTTATCTCGTCGAAGGTCAGCTTCTCTGGCTCGGGTAGGCCCGTATACTCTTTCAGCCTGGCGGCCAGGAATTCCTTGAGTGGATCCAGGTTGCCCCAACCCATCCAAAAGCGCCGCGGGTCGCGGTTTATCCTGACCAGCCTGTCCGTCTGCAGGTTGGCCACGAAGCCTTCAAGGTCTTCCAGCGCGTGCTGTGCCGCGGGCCTGTAGATATCCGGGAAGCGAGCGGCGGCCACCTGAACGGCGTGGAAGAAGCTGTTGAGCACGCCGGCTGAGACCCCGTAGATCTGCTTGACCTCGCCGCCCCCGCGCTTGAAGCCCTCGTCCACGGCCCGTGTCGTGACCAGGCCTCCCAGTATGCCGGAGAAGCCTCCCGCGCCGTAGATGATGTTGGCCGGGTGTTCGAAGGGGAAGCTGTCGAGCTGTCCGTCCAGTATCTCGTTGAAGCGCGTCATGATGGCCACGCGGTTTTTAGAAGACTCGCGCATGTTGGTCGCGGCCTCGGTGGAGCCCACGTATGGCAGGTCCGCGTGGCCGATGGCCGGCGGCGGACTCCTTAGTTTTAAGCGATTCCATAGTGAAGCCGGGCTGCTTTTCTTTGTACCTTTTGCAGCAGCTCTCGCTGGCGGCGCAGCAGGTCCAGGTAGTAGTCCGCCATCAGTGCCTGGTTGCGCTCGTGCTGGGAATGCATGATAAATGAAGAGGTGATGAAATTCAGCTTCCAGTCGCGTATCACGGCGTGTGGCCGCGTTCGCAGCATGGGCCGCGGGTCTTTGGCCTCCAGGTCGGCCACGATGGCCCCGGCGTCCACGATAGGCGGGCGGCAGTCGTACACATACTTGCCGTTGACCGTGGAGGGCCTGGTGGATAGCAGAGTGCTGACCGCGGCGATGACCGCGTCCACCAGGGGGGCGTCCTGTGGAGGACCCATATGCATGAACTGGTAGGGGCATTGCAGCGTGTCGTCCGGCGGGCCGAACATGGTGAAGACGGCGTCCCTGTCCATGGTGCAGACATAGAGCGGGATACCGAGGTCGGAGATCAGCAGCACGGTTTGGTCAATAATATGTAGGGGTGTACCTTCAGGTGCACCAGTTTTATTTGCTGTTCCCATATATATCTTCAACCGTTTTTCCAGCCACCGCCGCAGGGGGTCCAGGTTGGAGCGCCCGTACCAGATATTGATATTGAAAGTACGTATCTGCCAGCCGCGCGCCTTTGACAGGAAATTGCGGAGGTCCTTCACGGCCGTTGAAGCCCTGCCCCACTTCTGAGGGTCTTTTTTCGCCGCCAGCGCCAGAGCGAATGCCATGGCCACCAGCGCCCCGCCGCTTACCCCGTAGATGCGCCCGACAGGTTTATTCTCATCGAGAAGCGCCTGCGCGCGGTCGAGTTCCCTGACAATGAAAGGCAGGTCGCCCAGCTTGGCGGACTGGAAGATGATTGACGGGTCAAATGCCATGAGATAGTTTAACATAGTTGTTGTATCGGGGATAGTGTATGGGAGTTCCCTGTGACTTTTCATGTTAATTTATAATTTATTATGATATACTCGCATTTAGGGGGATTGCAGATGGGTGGCTGAGGTCACAGCAGTCCGGCCGGATTGCATTAATAACAATTGGAGGTAGCGGTATGCGGAAACAATATTTATGGGTTCACCATTTTTTAAAAGTAATAGCCATATTGTGCCTGTGCCTTGTACTGGCGGTCATCGTCATCTCCGCTTCAACCACCGGCACGGCCGGAGCCACGGCCAACGGACCCCTGCCGCAAATCAAGTCATTCACTGCCGAGCCTTTAACATTAAAAGACAACGAATCAGCCGTGTATAAATTCGAAGTATCGGGGGCTACAAGTTTAGAGTTAATTGAGGCGGGCTCACTTATTAAACTGATCAGCGGTCCTCCCGATGCAACCATCAAAGGGTCTGTCCGGGGGATGACTCCCAATCAATTCCGTACCGGTGACAGCAATGAGTTCAACTCCATACTGAGGGTCAGTAACGGGAACGGTACGGTGGATAAAATGCTGACACTATCTTATGCTACTGTGCGCCAGCCGAAGCTTGAACTGCCAGCCGGGCAGACGGGAGCCGTTGAGAACCAGACCGAATCACGTGCTCCTAAATGGTTACCCCAGTTTTCCTCGCCAGTTTCTTTAACCTCATCGACTGCATCTATTGTGTCTCCCTGGCCACCTCCGTTTGCGAAATGCCCCATCGGCTGCAACAAGTGCCTGAGACCTGAGGAGGCGGCAGCCCTTGGGTCAAACCAGAAATGCCTGGATCAGCCCTGCTACTACTCTCCTGATAAACAGCAAAATTGGTATTGCTACAAGCCTGGTACAGGCTGGTGCTGCAGCAACGGCAAGTACTCCCCGGCCTCCAAAGAGCAATGCGGCAAAGTGGGAGGAAACTGGTATGCTACCGAGGCAGAGGTGATCAAAGCTTGCCAGCCTGCAACAGGCTGGTTCTGCACTGGCGGCAAGGTGTTCCAGGGCACTTCGGCCCAGGCCACACAGGCTGGGGCTTTCTTGTATACAACCGAGGCGGAGGCAACCAAAGCCTGCCAGCAGCAGGGGTACTGCTGCCAGAACGGGCGGCTCACCTCGGCAACCCTATCCACGTGTAAAGATGCCGGAGGCACATTCTATACCGACCCGAACCAGGCGGGGCAAGCCTGCCAGCAGCAGGGGTACTGCTGCCAGAACGGCCGGCTCACCTCGGCAACCCTGTCCACATGTAAAGATGCGGGAGGCACATTCTATACCGACCCGAACCAGGCGGGGCAAGCCTGCCAGCAGCAGGGGTACTGCTGCCAGAACGGCCGGCTCACCTCGGCAACCCTGTCCACATGTAAAGATGCCGGAGGCACATTCTATACCGACCCGAACCAGGCGGGGCAAGCCTGCCAGCAGCAGGGGTACTGCTGCCAGAACGGCCGGCTCACCTCGGCAACCCTGTCCACATGTAAAGATGCCGGGGGCACATTCTATACCGACCCGAACCAGGCGGGGCAAGCCTGCCAGCAGCAGGGATACTGCTGCCAGAACGGCCAGCTCTCCACAACTACTGCCACTGCCTGTAAATATGCGGGCGGCACATTCTACACTGACCAAATCCAGGCGAGGGCATGCTACCTGCAGGCTACTTGCTGGTGCTGCTCAGGTGGAAAGGTCTTCCAGGCCACACAGTCTTCCTGCAGCAATTCCGGGGGCAAATGTTACTCTACACAAGCCCAGGCAACATCAGCCTGCTCATTTAGGCTAAGAACCGATACGGTTCTGCCTTTGCAGCCTATCCAGCCCACCCAACCCCAGACGATCAAGTGAAGCTTTCAATAAGGCACCGTAAGAGCAGTCAGGTACTTTTCATTACAGAAAAACGGAGGTTGTGAAATGAGGTTATCGAATTTTAAAACAGGCCTCGGGGCAGTGGGCTTTTATAGATTATTGGGCATCATTATTTCACTGACGTTGGCCATGGGAGGTGTAGCGCTGAACACGGCGTGCTTGCCTTCCGCTTTTTTCATCACTCCTGCTGTTTGGGTTGCTCCCGATCCCGTGACAAAATGTGTGCCATTTGCATTTAATCCCTCATTTACTACTTCCGGCACCATCTGTGCAGGTTATCATCCGGCGAGTTTCGTTTTCTTCTGGCCCGGCCCTGGAATTCCGGGGTGGGTGATTGTGGATAACGCCACAGGGGCACTTTGGGGTTGCGCCGATAATACGGTCGTACCCGGGGCCTATACCTTTCAGATTGGCGCCACCGGGTATAGTGCAGATTGCGGGCCAGTTTTCAGCGCCGATGCGACGGCGACCGTCACTCTCAATGTCATAGCCAATGCATCTGCCCCCCTGACCATCAACCCGACATTTTACCCGGCGGCATGGGAGAACATGCCATTCACCATGACGCTGAGCGCCACCGGTTGCTCGGGAGCATATAACTGGAGCGCGGTGGGGTTGCCCTCCGGGCTGACCGTGACGGACCCTGTCGCCGGGATCATCTCCGGCACGCCTGCCCCGGGTACCTGTGGCGTTTATACGGTGACGGTAACCTGCACCGATACAGGTTTCTGCCCCACATCGGGCTGCTGCCCGCCCGTCAGCCGCCCCTACATTCTTTATGTCGATTGTTGGGGCGGTCCTGCTATCCCGTATCCTGTTAGCAGTTGTGATTTCACCGTCCAAATCGGCCCCGGCCTTACACAGGGACAGACATCGGTAATGATCGATGGCATACAGGAAACCGCCCTTGCAGGTGGTGGATCAGAAACTTTTACGTCAATCCCGTGCCGGAGCCGCACCGTGTTGGTAAGTGATACCGTACAGGGCCTGGATGTCAACACCCGGTTTAAAGTCACAAGTCAAAATCCGCAGACAGTGACTGACACCTACACCACTGCCTATTTCGATTATGCTCAGGAGGTATTGATCAATACAGCCAGCGACCCCTCCGGGGTCACCCAACCACCAAATTCGGGCTTTTATACCACGGGCAGTAATTTTATCTCTACGGCGCCAAGCCCCGTTATTTCCGACAGCCAGCAAAGCATAAAATATATTTTCCGTGACTGGAGATTGCCCGATGGCAGCACACGCACGGGCAGGGACCTGGTGTTTACCGTCAATACAGGGGGAACCGTGACAGCAGAATACGATACCTTCTACCTCTTGACCCTGCAGTCGGATTACCCATACATTCATGAGACTCAGTGGGAGGCTAAAGACAGTAACGCCGCATACGCACTGGCCCTGCAGACCGTCCCGATACCGGGCTTCTGGGGTTTCCTGGGTGGGGTCATCAGGCCGATCAACTCCAGTGGCACCCATATCATGACCGGACCATATACCCAGGTAATTGAGTGGAACTACGACTTTACGATTCCCATAATTGTAATTTTGGTGATCTTGCTGCTGGTTATTGGGCTTGTGGTCTTTCTTCTTATCCGCAGAAAACGTACGACCCTACCCGCCGATACCACCACATCAGTAACTCAGACGCCACAAACTGTACCAGTAGTTGCCACCGCAGAAAAAAAGACGTTACCCGAAGCTGAAAAAGCCGGAAAGCCAAATTTCTGCGCTAAATGCGGTGCGGCTGTCGACAAAGACGCAGAGTTCTGTAAAAAATGCGGCAATAAAATTACATAGTTTCGTGTAAATCCAGTTCGGATTAAGAAAACCCAACTGTTTTTACCATTCCGCACCATTATAACCACCTCCTAAAGGGAATTTAATGCCTGCCCTTCACAACTATCTTCTTCTCACCCCAGATGCGGCGGATAAAGGGGTCGCCCTGTGCGTTGCGGTAGTCGAAGCCGCTGCTGGTCAGGTGCATCAGATTGATGTCGATGCCGGTGGTTTCCTCGAGGTTGGCTATGATCTCCAGCAGGATATCTTTGTTGATATCGCCCACGATAAGCAGTTCGATACCGCCCTCAGGGATTTTTTCTGACAGGGCGGCCTCGCCATGGATGACGGCGAGGGTTATAGCGTTGATTTCATTGAGCTTTTCACGCAGGTGATCTGTGACGTAGTCGAGAGTGAGGATAGAACGGGGGTGGGGAGCAGAGGATTGTTCAGATTCGACAGATTGCTTCGCTTCGCTCGCAATGACAGGGGAAGGTGCTGCTATGACAGGGGAAGGAGGTGCAATGACGATATCGCGGTGTGTTATGGCGGGCTCTGGTTCAGGGGATTGCTTCGCTTCGCTCGCAATGACAGGAGAAGGCGCTGCAATGACAGGGGAAAGAGGCGTGATGACAGAAGAAGGTTTGGCCGGCTGCTTCTCTTCGTCGGTTGTGATGTGGATATCGGTCGTCTCGAGGATGATTCTGCGCCATTCGGCCAGCAGGGGGAAGCTTTGGATGACCTCGTAATACTTGAGGTTTCCCTGCATGTAGGAGCGCAGCAGGCCGGCCTTCTCCAGATAGCCGAGCTCGCGGCGCACGGCGTTGAGGGGTTCACCCGTCAGGCGCGACGCTTCCCTGGTGTAATAGCTGGCATTGATATCGGTCAGGAAAAATTTCAGCAGGTTGCGCTTGGCCTTGGAGGTGATAAAATACTTCAATGTGGTCATCAGTGAACACCTATTATGTTCTAATGTACAGCGGATGTGGTCTTTTTTCAACTTGTGATAGAATTTCTTAAAAAGACGGCATATAAGGAGGTTGAGATGGAAACTAAAGATATACGGCAGACGGTGACGTTCAAAGCTGGCGCGCACGCAGTCTATGAACTGTTGATGGACGCGAAGAAGCATTCGGAACTGGCAGGCGACGAGGCGAAAGTCAGCCGCAAAGTGGGCGGGAAATTCAATATCGGCGGCTATATCGAGGGAGTTAACCTGGAGTTGATACCCGATGAAAAGATCGTCCAATCGTGGCGCTACGAGGACTGGCCGGAAGGCCATTTCTCAAAGGCGACTTTCTCTTTCAAGGAGGAAGGCGGTAAGACTAAGATGACATTCACCCAGACGGGCGTGCCTGTGCAGTTTTACGAGGACATCAAGCAGGGCTGGATAGATTACTACTGGACACCCATGAAGGAAATGCTGGAGAAATAGCAGTACAACATACGATTTAAGGAGATAAAACATGGAAAAAGTGAAAGTCGGGGCCGCAACCGCTGGTTTTCCCCACGCCGGCCTTTTTAATCGGCACGAATGTGGAAGGCAAGCCGAATTTTATGACGGCGGCCTGGTCGGGCATCGCCTGCAGTGAGCCGCCCATGATATCGGTGGCCATACGGCACCCGCGCTACACGCTTAAAGGCATGCGGCAAAATATGACCTTCTCGGTAAATGTACCTTCGGCTGACCAGGTGAAAGAGGTGGATTTCTGTGGTATCAAGTCGGGCGCCAAGGAGGACAAGGTTAAAGCCTGCAAGTTCAATGTATTCTACGGCAAGGTTGAGACCGCGCCTATGGTTGAGCAGTGCCCGGTCAACCTCGAATGCAAGATCGTACACATGCTGGACCTGGGCAGCCACGTGCTGGTGGTGGGTAAGATCGAGGAAGTCTATGTGTCTGGCAACTGCTTCACTGCTGACCACCCGGACGTGAAAAAAATCAAGCCGATATTGTGGACCACACTGCCGGCCAACGTTTACCAGGAATTGGGTGAGGTGGTGGGCAAGGCCTTCAAGGTCGGGCTGGAATTGAAGTAGACTACACTTCGCCATATATATCACGGGCTGTTTTACAGAGTTTGATTGACAAGTATGCCCTGTCTTGTTATAGTTATGGATGAAAATCATTTTCAATTAGGCTATAAATCACGTGACGGATAAACTTGTTGCGGCAGAGCTAAAGAGGAAGGGTTTTAAACTTACTCCCCAGAGGCGGGCCATTATCGGGGTTATAAGCCAAAGCCAGGAGCATCTCACACCCGCCGATATTTACGCTAAATTAAAGGCCAAACACCGCGGTATCGGGCTGGTCACGGTTTACAGGGCACTGAATATGCTTGAGCGCAGCGGGATGCTCTGCGAGGTGCATATAGGGGATACATGCCGCAGCTACCTGAAAAGGCCCAGCGGCCATCATCATCACCTGGTCTGCAAAGGATGTGGCAAAGTCGTAGATTTCAGCGATTGCGAATTGGATGATCTGGAACAAAGGGTCACGCAGGATACTGGCTTTAGGATCGATAGGCATCTGCTGGAATTCCTGGGCCGCTGCCCGGAATGTCAGGCCGGCCGGAGGGGAAAAAGCTAGGAGGCAATCCCTATGTCTTATAAACGCTTCGTGACATCAGCGATATTATTGCCCCTCATCTTTTTAATGTTTGTCTCCTGCGCGCCAGTGTCCCGGCAGGTGGAAGGCAAAATAGGCGTTGTGGTTACAGTTATGCCGCAGGTGGAGTTCGTCAATAGCGTTGGCGGCGACAGAGTGAGCGTCTCTGCCATGGTGCCGCCCGGCGCCAATCCTCATACCTACGAGGTTACGCCGGCGCAGATGGCTGGGGTCAGCAGCGCCAGAATGTATGCCAAGGTTGGCTCACCCATTGAGTTTGAGCTTACCTGGCTGGATAAGCTCATAGCACAGAATCCTGATATGCTGTTAGTGGATTGCAGTAAAGGTATCGATCTGATCCAGAGCACGGACCCGGATGAGCCGGGTATAGACCCCCATATCTGGACTTCAGTGCGCAACGTCAGGGTTATGGTCAAGAACATCTGCGACGGCCTGACGCGGCTGGACCCGGCGGATACGAGTTACTATGAGGGTAACTGTGATTCTTATCTGCAAAAGCTCGATGCGCTGGATGCCGATATAAAGGCTTCACTTGAAGGCATTGCCAACCGGACCTTTATCGTATATCATCCTGCGTGGGGATATTTCGCCCATGACTACGGCCTCACGCAGTTGGCAATCGAGCAGGAAGGCAAAGAACCGAAGGCTGCCTATATGGCCAGGCTTATAGATGAGGCCAAACAAAAGAATATAAAAGTCATTTTCGTCTCACCTCAGTACGACACGCGCAGCGCCGAAGCCATCGCCCACGAGATAGGCGGCAGCGTAGTCAGCATCGACGCCGAGGGAGCTAAGGACTACCTGGATAATATGCGGAAAGTAGCGCAGGCCTTCAAGGAAGCTTTGAGATAGCCATGACGGCACTTGATGTCGTAAGGCTGGAAGACGTCTGGGTGAGTTATGACGGCACGCCAGCCCTAGAGGGTATCAACCTTAAGGTAGCGGAGCACGACTTCCTGGGTATAATCGGCCCAAACGGCGGCGGCAAGAGTACACTGCTTAAGGTCATACTGGGCCTGATCAAGCCTGAGAGGGGAATGGTGACCGTGCTGGGCAACCCTCCGGATAGAAGCAGGACGAAGATAGGTTACGTACCGCAGTACAGCAATTACGACCATAATTTTCCGGTGAGTGTTATAGAAGTGGTTATGATGGGGCGCTACGGCAAGGCCGGGCTGCTTAAACCTTACGGACGTGTAGACAGAGCTGCAGCGCAGAAAGCTCTGACAAGGGTGGGCATGCTGGACCATGCCGCTGCGCAGATAGGGCAACTATCGGGCGGCCAGCAGCAGCGCGCCTTCATCGCACGTGCACTGGTTTCAGAGCCGCAGTTGTTGCTGCTGGATGAGCCTACCGCCAGCGTTGATTCCGCCATGCAGACGGATTTCTATGAATTGCTCGAGCACCTCAAGGAGGAGATGGCCATCATCATGGTCTCCCACGATATAGGCGCCGTATCGGTTTTTGTGGATAAGATCGCCTGCCTCAATGTACAGCTTTACTACCATGGCTCGAGGGAGATAACGCCGGAGATTCTCGAGGCGACTTACAAGTGCCCCGTGCAGCTCATCGCCCATGGCGACGTGCCGCACCGCGTGTTGAGGGAGCATTAAAGGTGTTCGAAGCCTTCCAGTTCGAGTTCATGCGCAACGCCATGCTGGCGGGACTGCTGGCCTCGGTGGCCTGCGGCATAGTGGGAGTTTATGTGGTCGTGAAGAAGATAGTCTCCATGAGCGGCAGCATCGCGCATGCCTCGTTTGGGGGCATAGGCCTGGGCTACCTGCTGAAGTTCAACCCGGTGCTGGGCGCCATGATTTTTACGCTCCTCTCGGCTGTAACCATGGGGCTGGTGACGCGCAGGACCAGGCTGCCGGAGGATACGGCCATCGGCATACTCTGGGCGCTGGGCATGGCTTTGGGCGTGATTTTCATAGGACTGTCAGCGGGTTATGCGCCCGACCTGATGAGCTATCTCTTCGGCAATATCCTGACCGTGCCGTTCACAGATATACTGCTGATGGCGGCGCTGGACGTGATAATCCTGATCCTGGTTATAGCTTTCTACAAGGAGTTCCTGCTGCTCTCCTTCGATGAGGAGTTTGGGATCGTGGTGGGGATGCCGGTGGATGCCCTTTACCTGCTGATGCTCTGCATGGTAGCCCTGACTGTGGTGGTGCTCATCCGGGTGGTAGGAATGATCCTGGTGATCGCCATGCTGACCTTCCCTGCCGCGCTGGCCAGGCAATTCACCCATGATTTAAAGAAGATGATGATGTTGTCGGTTGTATTCGGGATGCTCTTCACCTTCGGCGGGCTGTGGATATCCTACGCGCTGAACCTGGCCTCCGGCGCGACCATCATCCTGCTCAGCGGGCTGGTGCTGTTGCTTTCCTATGCTGTGACCGGGCTGCGGGGCAAAGTCAAAGCCCGCGAGGGACCGGCTTAGCCTGCCAACGGGTCCGTACCAGGTGAGGGTCATATTTAAACCGCGGCAGTACTAAAGTACGCTTTACACTTCATGTACCGCATAGTATGATGGCTTAAAATATTTATCCGGGGAGGAGAAAAGATGAGAAATGCAGTTCTATTGGTTTTGATACTATTACTGGCAACGGCAGGTTGCATAACCGTCGATATGGGGGGAGGCAGTTCGAGCAAGTTGCCGGCAGTCGTCAAGTTTGAGGTCAGCCCCAACTCCATCAGCAGCGGCGGGGCGGCTATACTTGCCTGGGAGGTAGAAAACGCCTCATCCATCAGCATCGACCCGGGCATCCCGGCGGCGCCTTCTACAGGGGCGGACAAGGTGGTCCCGGCAACCACCACCACCTATGTCCTGACAGCCAGCAACAAATACGGCTCCACCAGGTCGACCGTCCTGCTTACGGTGGGTGGTACGGGCAGTGTCCCTCCGTCTCCAGCGTCAGGGAACCCCGTCATTAATTCTTTTTCCGCAAGCCCCTCGAGCATAACCTCCGGCGGTATCGCCGTGCTGACCTGGAGCACCACCAATGCCACAGGCGCCAGGATAAACGGGGCCGATGTGGCGGTCAACGGCAGTCAGGCGGTGAACCCGTCCTCGACAACAACCTATTTGCTCGAGGCAACCAACGGCTCCAATTCAACATCTTTTTCCACCATGGTGGTAGTGACCAGCCCGGCAACTCCACCGCCCTCCTCAATGCCGCTGCCCACAATACTTTCATTCACGGCGAGCCCGGCCAGCGTGACGTTGGGCGGCTCGACGACATTGACCTGGAATACCGTGAATGCCACATCTGCCAGTATTGCAGGTTTCGGAGCCGTGCCCGTATCCGGAAGCCTGACGGTAAATACGACGGGTACGGGTAGCATAACCTTCAATTTAACAGCCACGAATTCGGCGGGTAGCAGCAGCGCGACCACGACGGTATATGTGGGCAGCGCGTCCCCGCCGCCGTTGACCGGTTCGCCGCCCATTGCGCAACTAAACGTTTCCCCGTCCAGCATAACATCCGGCGGCACAGCAACGCTGATCTGGATGACCAGCGGCGCCAGTTCCATAGCTATAGATAATGGCGTAAAGAACCTCGTTGGCATCACGGGCGCATCGGGCAGCGTAAGTGTATCCCCCTCGTTTACCACGACCTATACACTGACAGCTTCCAACGCTTATGGGAACACCTATGACTCAAAGGTGCTAACAGTGATGGCGGCGCCGATAATGCCGGTCTATCGCTGGCCGACCATAAGCGATTTCCACTGCAGCAATACCAGCGTGGTTATGGGCAACCAGGCCAAACTATACTGGACTGTGACCGACGCCGATACAATTACCATCGACAACGGCATTGGCAGTGTTGGCGCTTCGGGGACGGTCTATATATACCCGGTTGTTACCACCACCTATACCCTGATGGCCAGCAATGGCGGCAACACGGTGGCGCGGTCAGTGACTGTGGCGGTCACACCTTAATATTTGTTTGTACACAAAATAACCTTGTGCTATGATTGGTGGAACCAGCGCCAGTTGGTTCCACCAATTTTGTTTACAGGAGGCCAGTAAAGTGAAGATAGCTGTTCTCAACGGCAGCCCCAAGGGTGAAATCAGCGTCACGGTCCAGTACATCAAGTTCATCCAGAAGAAATTCCCGCAGCATGAGCTAAAGCTGATCAACGTTGCGCACGATATCATCAAGTTAGAGAAGAATGACGGCCTTTTCAACTCGGTCATCGACGAGGTGAGACAGTCCGACGGCGTTATCTGGGCCTTCCCGCTGTACGTCTTCCTGGTTTGCTCCCAGTACAAGCGCTTCATCGAGATGATAACCGAGAAGGGGGCGCAGGACGCTTTCGCCGGCAAGTATGTCACGGTGCTCAGCACGTCGATACACTTCTTTGACAACACGGCGCACAACTATATGCATGGTATCTGCGACGACCTGGATATGAAATACGTCGAGCCGTTTTCAGCCGATATGGATGACCTCATGGTCGAAAATATGCGCCGTGTGTTGCTCAAGTGGGCGGACAACTTCTTCAAGGCCATTGAGAATAGGGCGCCGGCTATGAAGCTTTATTCCCCGGTTATACGTGCGAAGTTTGCCTACAAACCAGGCAAAGGCGCCGGCAAGGTGGATAATGGGGGGTTAAAGATCAGGGTGCTGGCCGATATAACCGATGAGAAGTCCAACCTGGCTAAAATGGTGCAGCGCTTCAGTGAGTCGTTCAAAGGTGATATACAGGTGGTCAGGACCGGCGATATCAAAATGCGCGGCGGCTGCCTGGGCTGCATGGAATGCGCTTTTGATAATATCTGCGTTTACCAGGGCAAGGATGAATTTATCGACTACTTTAATGCCGGGCGTGACGCCGATATCACTATCTTTGCCGGTGAGATCGTCGACCGCTTCTTTTCCTGCGCGCATGAAGATGTTCTGGGACAGGAGCTTCTTCAACGGCCATATACCCACGTCGCTGGACAAGCAGATGGGATTTATCGTTTCCGGTCCGCTCAGCCAGGTGGCCAACCTGCAGGAGATCATCAATGCCATGCCGCAGATGGGGGGTGGCAACCTGGCAGGCGTGGTTACTGATGAATGCGCCGATTCAGGCCAGATAGATAAGCTGCTCGAAGCATTTGCAGCTAAATGTGTTGATAATGCCGCAGAATACATATATGCTGCCGCGCACCTTCTTGGGTGTGGGCGGGCACAAGATCTTCCGCGACCAGATCTGGGCCAGGCTCTCATTCCCCTTTACGGCCGACTACCGGTACTATGAGGAGCACGGCCTCTTCGACTTCCCGCAGCAGGACACCAGGTACCTGGAATTCAGCAAGCAGATGACAGAGATGATCAAAGACCCCAAGATGAAGGAAATGGTGCGCAAGATGATTAAGACCGAGATGCTCAAGGGCTATGCCAAGATGGTGGAGACAAAATAATATGTACTGTCATAGCGAGCTCCGTTTCACCCGTCAATGACGTTTCATTTTCGTTGATATTAGCATGCCTGATATCTTTAAACTCACAGAGCAGGGTGTCAAGCGCAGCCGGGAAGGGCTGTTCAGCAAGATCGGCGCGCTCTTCAACCGCCCGAAGATCGAGGATTCGACCTGGGAAGAGCTTGAGGAGCTCCTGATATCGGCTGATGTCGGCATGCCGACTACGGAGAAGCTGCTGGGCCGGGTGCAGGAAGCGTGTCAAGGAAGAGAGGCTGGAACAGGGCGGCCAGGTGCGCAACGCCTTGAAGGAGGAGATGGCCCGTTTGCTGGATGTATCCGCGAAACCGGCAGGCGCAATTCCCGCTAACGGCATGAAAGTGATTCTGTTTGTGGGTGTCAATGGTACCGGCAAGACCACCAGCATTGCCAAGCTTGCCCGTGAATACAAGAGCGGCGGCAAAAAGGTGCTGCTGGGCGCGGCGGATACGTTCAGGGCCGCCGCCATCGACCAGCTTAAGCTCTGGGCCGGCAGGGCAGGGGTGGATGTAGTGGCGCATCAGCCGGGCGCCGACCCGGGGGCGGTGGTATTTGATACGCTGGAGGCCGCGCGCAGCCGCGGGATGGATACGGTCATTATAGATACCGCGGGGCGGCTGCAGACCAGGCACAACCTGATGGATGAGCTTAAAAAGATCAGGAAAGTAGCCGGCAAATACGAGGCGGCCCAGGAAGTGCTGCTGGTGATCGATGCCACGACCGGCCAGAACGGCCTGTCACAGGCCCGCAGCTTTGCCGAGGCTACCGACGTCACCGGTATCGTGCTTACAAAGCTGGACGGGACCGCAAAGGGAGGCATAGTGCTGGCCATCTGCGATGAATTGCAAATTCCTATAAAATACATTGGCACAGGCGAAGGGATTGGAAGATATCGCTCCCTTCGACGCCAGGTTATTTGTAGATGCCATATTCGGCGAGGCGGTTTAAATTATGTTTGATATAGACTGGAACCCAATTATTTTCAGCATCGGCACGCTGGAGGTACGCTGGTACGGCGTCATGGTGGTGCTGGCGGTGATAGCCGTGATCGGGTTCTCACTACTCGAGGCAAAACGCAAGGGGTTCTCCCAGGACATGGTCTGGGATGTGGGGCTCTGGGCTGTGATCGGCGGAATCATCGGCGCCAGGCTGCTGCACATCATCGACAAATGGCAATACTACATTAACAACCCGGAGCAGATACTCAATTTTGCGGGACTGGCGATCTGGGGTGCGGTGCTCGGCGGATTGCTGGCCATCCTGATCTACTGCCTGGTGAAGAAGATATCATTCTGGCAGCTTGGCGATATCGCTGCACCCGGGGCTATACTGGGCCAGGCCATCGGGCGTATCGGCTGCCTGATTAACGGCTGCTGCTACGGTTGACGTATGCGACCTGCCTATTGCGGTTACTTATAATAATCCCAATAGCTATGCCCCTCAGGGCGTTCCCATCTACCCCACCCAGCTTTTTCACTTGATCTGGAATCTGATCGGCTTCGGTATTCTATGGTTATTGCGTAAGAGAATTAAGCCAGCAGGGCCAGCTTTTCATGCTCTATTTCATCGTCTTCGGCGTCGGTGATTTTGTAATACACTTTTTCCGGGAGGCGAGAGCCTTTCCTTTTCGGCCTGCCACAGGCGCAGATTGTGGATATTTTAATGGTTCCGACAGCGTTGATTATCTTCATTGTGAGGGCAGTTAGATACAAATCGACCGGTCAGTCAGCGGTCGTCGAACAACCTAATACGAGCGGGCAAAATCCAGAAGGTTGAGCCTGAGCTGTCCTTTGCCGTTATAATTATCCACCTCCACCGAGTAAACCACGTCTATATGGCGCGACAGTTCGCCCATGTAGCTGCCCAGCCGGAAGCCCATAGTATCCCAGACGACGCCGTCCTGTTTGAGCTTCAGCTTGATATGGTCATTCTGGTTGCCGACCAGTCTCTGCTCCACCACCTCGACCTTGCGGCTGAGAAATACCGGCGCCGGGTTGCCCATGCCGTAGGGTTCAAGCTGGCGCATATCTTCGAAGACCCCTTTAGCAAATGCCGACAACGATAGCTCGGCGTCGATATTGATATGCGGCCTGAGGTCGAGGCCTGTTAGCTGTTCTTCGGCTAGGGAACGCAACTTTTTCTGCACCTGCTGAAGGTCGCGGGTGGGGACGTTGAAGCCGGCCGCCCGGGCGTGACCCCCGTATCGGGTGAGCAGGTGGTGGCAGGTTTTGAGCGCGGACATCAGGTCGAACTCCGGGATGCTCCTGGCGCTGCCCCGGCATATATCGGAGCCGATCTGGACCAGTACCACGGGGCGGTAAAACTCGTCCGCCAGCCTGCCGGCCACCAGCCCGATTACGCCCGGGGGATAATCAGCGTCGCTGGCCATCAGTATCGGTTTGCCGCTACCGTCCTCTAAAATCTGCCGGCGCGCCTTGTCGTAAGTATCCGCCACCAGGCGCTGGCGTTCCCGGTTTTTCTCTTCAAGCTCCCTGGCCAGTGCCTGCGCCTGCGCCCGGTCTTGAGTTACCAGCAACTGGTAGCTGGTGCCGGCATCATCCATACGGCCGGCTGAATTCAACCTCGGCCCTATCTGGAAGGAAACGGTTTCAGCGGTCAGGTGGCCTTTATCGACCCCTGCGACGCTCATCAGCTCGTTCAGACCTATGCGCTTCGTGCGGGAGAGCAGGTTCAATCCGGTCTTGACCAGGTGACGGTTTTCGCTGAGCAGAGGCGACATATCGGCGATGGTGCCCAGCGTGACCAATTCCATGGCGTTGGAGATAAGGTCGTCCCTCCTGTTGCTGGCCAGCAGCGCTTCCAGCAGTTTGAAAGCTACCCCCACACCCGCGAATTCAGTGAAGGGGCAGGTTGAATCGGTGCGCTTGGGATCAACGATAATTTTCGCGGAAGGCAATTCATCGAGGGGGACGTGGTGGTCGGTGACCAGGATATCCAATCCCATTTTATGGGACTTTTCTATCTCGGCGAAAGCCGTGATGCCGGTATCCACGGTGATGACCAGCGTGACACCCTGCTTGCGCAGTTTCTCCAAAGCGGGTATTTTCAGGCCGTAGCCTTCGTTCTGACGGTGCGGTATATAGGGAATTACGTTGCCCCCGAGCGCAGCCAGGCCCTGCACAAGCAGGGCGGTCGCGGTTATACCGTCGGCATCGAAGTCGCCGTAAACCGCCATCTTTTCACCCGACAGCAGGGCTTTATAGATGCGGTTAACCGCCGGGTGCATATCGGGGAGGCTGAAAGGGTCGATTGACAGGCGGCTGTCCGCTTTCAGGAAAGCTTCAGCCGCGTGGGCAGTGGTGATGCCCCTGTTATGCAGCAACCTTGCAACGAGCGCGCCAGCACCCTTGAATTCCAGCGGTTTATCAG
The DNA here is from genome assembly GCA_963752975.1 of uncultured Chloroflexia bacterium. Taxonomy (GTDB): domain Bacteria; phylum Chloroflexota; class Dehalococcoidia; order GIF9; family UBA5629; genus CAIMUM01. Next base: position 28,313 of record CAVWAG010000005.1, on the reverse strand, counting down.
ATTCGGGTAAGAGTTTCCAGAGTGTATGCGCCAAATTCTAACTTCACTTTCTGAAGGTGAGTTATACCATAAAACCCGGGCAAAGTAAAAATGCCGTATTCAGAATGGTCCCAGGCGCTCCTGGACCAGGCCCGCCACTGCGAAAAACAGCATGTTGGCAACATACAGGAAGGAGAATACCACACTGCCCCAGAGGTATCCGGCGTCGCTTTTCTCGCCTTTGATGAACCTGTATAAATGCAGAATTATGGCCTGCAGTAGGTAAAGCGCGTAGCAGAGGATTAACGCTATGTTGGCCGCGGCTCCCCAGTGGAAAACGAGCGAGTCCGCGGCGACCAGGCCCATGGCGAGGTTGGCGAAACCTACTTCGAACTGGAACCCGGGATCGGCCGATTCCATGCCCAGCCGCCTGGCATCAGATTTGTGGTAAATCACGTGGCTGAAAAAGCTGATAAATCCGTTGAACGCCACGCAGGTGAGCAAAATTATCTCGATAGCAGGACGGGCATCGGACCAGCGGAAATACAAATAATAGGCAACAGCAATGCCGATAGTGATTACGCAATACCGGATAACAGAGATTATAGCTGAACTCATCAGAAGGCTACCTCCCTGAATTAAAATTGTCCTCAAATTTTCGGCCGCCGGACCGGCCGCCCATTGAATTCCGCGGTTCTATTTCAGCAACTGGTAACCATCCGCGCGCATCAGCCAGTTGTAGGTAAGATAGCGGTCGGGCACCTCGTTGCCGTTTTGCGACACCCATGACTGCACATCCAGGGAGTTTTCATAGCCTACGCAGAGCTGGTAGTACCAGGTATGCACGACGTACATTTGCCAGTAATCGTAGTTGCCGAAGCCCATGCCGGTCAGTTTGGGCTGGTTATGCGTGATCAGTTCGATGTAAAAGTCCCCGTTGACCACCACGCCGGGCACCGGTATGCTGACCCACTGCGGGGAATTGTTGAAAAGGCTTTTGCTGAAATCGGCGCTGTAAAGCTTTGTCTTGCGGGCGTCATAAATGACGATGGAGAAATTGGGATTGGGCTGTTCGATGGCGGCTATATCGGCCCCGTAGACCCAGGTCCCGGCCCCGCCTATCACGCTGTTGTTATTGAAGTCATAATCACTGCTCTTGATATAGCCGAAGACATCGATGTTATCTATCTCCAGGCCGCCGGCAGGCGCCGTAAGCTTGATCAGGTTCCCCTCAACCATCTGTACCATGTTGCCGGGTTCACTCGTGCTGCCGGCCAGCGGGTCGCACCCGTCTACATTGCCCGAGTCGATCTTGACAGTGGCCGGCACACGGTTAAAGGCTACGATAAGCTCCCTAGTTTGAGGGCCGATCTTGATTATATACTGGCCGGGGATGGGCAAATTGGCCTGGAAGGACAGGTAGTCAGCTTTGCCCGCCTCAAGGTACAGTGCCCGGTTATCCACAGTGTTGCCGTTGATGATGAGGTCCGCCTGGTAATTGCCGGCCGCCGGTCCGTTATTGGCCACTTTCATACTGACGGTGAAAGGCTGGCCGGCCACCGGAGAAGCCGGTTGCACTTCGATCGCATCAAAGCTGAAGGCTGGCAGATCGGCAGGCGGTGCGGGCTTTTGAGGGACCTGCGCACGCGGCGCACACCCGGCCATAATGGGCGCTACGATCAGCGTCAGCAAAGCTACCGCCATCAGCAGCTTACCCGGCAAGCCTTTCCTGGCAACGCCGGGGCGGACATCAAGGCGTGCACTGATCATGCAGCGATTATAAGCCACGGACCCCATCTTTTCAAAATGGACTTTGCGCGCAGCTATTTTTTGAAGATCTTATCGATCTCTTCGAAGGCGTTATCGATGACCTTGCGGACAAGCTTCACTTGCTCGGGGGTGGCGGCGCGGCCATTGCTGAAGCACAGCTTGCCGAGCCTGCCCATCCCGTGCATAAGCTCGTGGAATTCGTCGCGCGAGTGCGCGCCGCACCAGCTTTTCATGCTGTCATGTATGCCGTCCACGGTCTCCTTTTGCTCCTCGAGGAACTTCCGGCCTTCATCCGTGACCGTGTAGACTTTCTTGCCGTCCTTCTCGGCCCCTGTCACGTAGCCCAGTTCTTCCAGGTATTGGAGCGTGGGATAGACTATGCCGGCGCTGGGAACGTATAAACCGCCGAATTTGTCCTCCAGTTCACGGATTATCTCGTAACCGTAACGTGGCCTTTCCTTGAGCATGTCCAATATCATATATTTGAAATCACCCTTGCGGAATATCCTCCCCTGCCAGGGACTGTGCCCGAACCTGTGTCCATGCATAATAAATATCCTCCCGTTTAATATATTTAAATATAACAAGATATATCTTAATATGTCGATAAATGATTGTCAAGTGGATTCTGTTTTGAACCGATACCATGTATAATCGGCGTGCAACACATGAAAGACAAGCCGGGCAGCCGCGCAGGCCGGGCTGGCCGGACAAGGAGGAACAGGTGCCATTAGCCAAAGCTGACGGTGCGAATATATATTACGAGGTTATCGGCCAGGGCGACCCGCTGGTGCTGATACAGGGTTACGGCCATCATTTGCTCCACTGGGGGGCGCTTCCGCAGGAATTCGTCAAGATAGGCTACCAGGTGGTGCTGCTGGATAACCGGGGGGTGGGCAGGAGCGATAAGCCCGATGTCCCGGTGACCATCGCCGCCATGGCGGATGACGTCTGCAAGGTCATGGATGCCGCGGGCATCGGGCGCGCCGCCGTTTTCGGTGTTTCCATGGGCGGCATAATCGCGCAGGTTTTTGCCATCAATCATGCCGACCGGCTGAACGCCCTGATCCTGGGCTGTACCACGCCCTGCGGCGCGCACCACGTCGCGGCGGACCCTGAGGGCATAAGGATACTCTTCGACTATGAATACCTTAAGAATATGACGCCCGAGAAGAGGTCGCAGACCATATTCAGCTTCTTCTGCAGCGAAGAGTACATACAGGCCAACCCGGATGCGCTGAAGTATTATCACATGGTGACCATGCAGTACCCCACACCGACTTCGACTTTCGCCCGGCAGGCGAAGGCGATCTCAATGGAGGACACCTGGGACAGGCTGCCCGGCATCAAGGCGCCCACCATGATAATCAGCGGCACAGCCGACCGCATAATGTCCTTTAAAAACAGCGAGTTGCTGGAGCAGAGGATACCCGGCGCTGAACTGGTGCTGCTGCAGGACAAGCAGCACGGATTCTTTATAGAGGCGATGGATTCCACCAGGATTTTCGTTAACGGCTTCCTCAAGCGCAAAGCCAGGAAATAGTGCCCGCTATTAAAAGGTGAGGCGCTATTGATAGTACGATTTACACCCCGGCTCTCATCATTGCTATTAAACGTTTTGACAACCGGGGGGTGTGGAGATACACTCAGTATACAGACATAATAATAAATCCGGCTCTAAACTTGGAGCAGTACTGAACCTGGATGGGAGGCAACCGGCAAAAAGGGCATTAAAGGTTGTGGCAAGGATATAGAGAATGGTCAGGAAAAAACCCCGCAAACAACCGGCTGAAATTAAACAACCTGAAGGTCAAGCGCATGAATTGGCCGATAGTGTCATCGATACCGTGCGTGAACCTCTAATCGCCCTGGATCAGGATTTAAGAGTAGTCAAAGTCAACCGCTCTTTCTATGAAACCTTCAAGTTAAAACCTGAAGAGACCGTGGGACAGCATATTTTTGACGTGGGCAATAAGCAGCTGGATATCCCCAGGCTGAGGGAACTGCTGGAAGCCATCCTCCCCCAAGCATCAACCTTTGATGACTACGAGATTGACTATGATTTTCCTGCCATTGGCAGGCGTACATTGCTTCTGAATGCCCGGCAAATTCAAAGATCGTTGGGCAAAGACCAGGTCATCCTCCTGGCCATTGAAGACATCACCGAGCGCCGGCAGTTGGAGAAGGCGTTGGAGGAAAAGGCGGATAAGGCGCTGAGTGTATCAGAAGGAGAATACCGTGCGCTTGTAGAGAATATCAACGATGTTTTGTTTACACTGGATACCCGGGGAAACATAACCTATGTCAGCCCTGTAGTTGAGCGGTTAAGCAAGTACAAGGTGGGCGACTTAATAATGAAACCTCTAACCCAATTTATTTACCCGGATGACCTGCCGGCCCTTTTAGACCAATTCATCGGCCTGCTTTCCGGGAAACTGGAACCATGGGAATACCGCGTAGTGGATAAAGACGGCAGGATAATATTTGTGCGCTCGTCCAGCCGGCCGGTATACAAAGATGGTGAGGTCGTGGGCATCACAACCCTGATGACCGACATCACCGAACGCAAAAAGGTGGATGAAGTGCTGCGCACCAGAGAGATGCAGCTCTCAGTGATTCATGACAACGTCTCGGATGTCATTTTCGTTATTGGCGTAGAACATGATGATCAATTCCGGTTCGTCTCGGTCAACCGCAGATTCACGGAAGTGACAGGTGTGCCGGAAGACCGGGTTGTCGGCAAACTGGTTCAAGAGGTCATTCCAGAACCGGCGCATGCTCTGGTTTTTGGGAAATATAAGGAAGCCATTCGAAACAGGCAACCCGCTCACTGGGAAGAAGTCTCCATCTATCCCGCCGGTACAAAAGTGGGTGAAGTCTCCGTTGCCCCGGTTTTTGACACAAATGGAAACTGTACGCAACTGATTGGGATGGTACATGATATCACCGAGCGCAAGCAAGCAGAGGAAGAACTAAATAGAGAGCAACGATTTACGGAAAGCCTGATTGATACGGCACAAACTATTATATTAGTACTGGATACTTCAGGGCATATCGTTACATTCAACTCTTATATGGAGGGCATTTGCGGATACCGGCTTGAGGAAGTTAAGGGCAAAGACTGGATTTCCATTTTCTTACCCAAAGATAAGCAAGCTAAAACACGAGATCTTTTTCTGAGAGCCATAAGTGATATCCAGACTAAAGGCAATATTGACGAAATCGTTACTAAAGATGGAAGAATTCGCACTGTTGAGTGGTATGACAAGACCCTAAAAGACATCAACAATAATATAGTAGGCTTGCTTTCTATTGGTCAGGACATCACCGAGCGCAAGCAGGCGGAGGAAGCCGTCCGGACAAGCGAAAGGAGATTCAAGAGCATCGTCGAACATATCAGCGATATATTCTACGCGCTGAATACAAAGTACGAAATGATCTATATCAGCCCGCAAGCCGAGAAGGTGATGGGCTATACACTGGAGGAAGTGCGGCACAACTGGCAGAGCTACTTGACTGATAACCCGATTAACCTGGCCGCGCGTGAGAAAACCCAACTGGCAATGGCCACCGGTGAGAAGCAGGAACCTTACCTGCAGGAGTTCATGGACAGGCACGGGACAAAGCGGCTGATTGAGATAAACGAGTCGCCGCTTAAGAACGATAAGGGCCAGGTCACCGGCATGGTGGGCGCCGCCCGGGACGTGACCGAGCGCAAGCAGGCGGAGACACTTCAAGCAGAGAGCGAAGCAAAATACCGCAGCCTGGTAGAAACGGCGGGTGCAGGTATTGTCACTATTGACCTCGATGGAAAATTCACATTCGCTAACGCCAGGGTCTGCCAGTGGCTGGGCCTTACCAAGGCTGATATTTTAGGCCAACCGTTTGCCGACGTCATACACTCCGACGATATGCCGGGTCTGATAGAAATGTTTTTAAGTGCGGCGGCCGGTGAGAGACCTGGCCCCACTTTTGAGTTCAGGATTATTAACAATGATGGACAGATCATATGGCTTTACACTAATCCTACATCGATAATCGTGGACGGTAAAACGGTCGGCTTCAATGCCATCCTGATTGACATCACCGAGCGCAAGCAGGCTGATGACGCCATCCTGCGCTCAAAGTTGCTTTTGCAGAGCGTAATAGACTCGACACCCGACTGGATATACGTCAAAGACTTCCAGCACAAATATCTCCTGGTCAATAAGAGCTTTGCGGATTCTCAGAACTTCGCTCCCCAGGATATGATTGGCAAGGCGGATACCGAGGTCTTCTCCGAGGAAATGTGCCTGGGCAACCCTGATAAGGGCATAGCGGGATTCCACGCCGATGACCTGCAGGCATTTCAGGGACATGTGGTTCACAATCCCAGGAACATAGCTTCCTGGCCCGACGGCTCGCTGCATATTTCCGACACTTACAAAATCCCGCTAACCGACCAGTCGGGGCAAATATACGGTGCCCTGGTGTATAGCCGCGATATGACCGAACAGCGGAAAGCAGAGGATGAACGCGAGTTCGCCCTCAGGTCACTGCAGAAAACCATGAGCAGCATGATAAGTACCATGTCCAGGATCGTGGAAATGAGAGACCCCTACACTGCGGGCCACCAGCAGCGGGTGGCCGACCTGTCAGGCGCCATAGCCAGGGAGATGAATTTGAACAATTCCCGAATCGAGCACCTGGTAATAGCAGCCAAGGTACATGACATAGGTAAAATGTATGTTCCTTCCGACATCCTTAGCAGACCTGGGAAGCTGTCCCCAATAGAATTTGATCTGATAAAAACTCACGCCCAGGGCAGCTATGACATATTGCAGGATTTAGAATTCCAACAGCCGGTCGCATTGATGGCCTTACAGCACCACGAAAGACTGGATGGCTCAGGTTATCCTAACGGTTTGAAAAGCGAAGAAATCCTGATAGAAGCTAAAATACTGGCGGTAGCCGACGTGGTGGAGGCTATGAGCTCCCACCGTCCTTACCGGCCGGCCCCGGGTATTGATAAAGCACTGGAAGAGATATCCTACTACAAAGGCACGCTTTACGACCGGGCTGTAGTGGATACCTGCCTGCAGCTCTTTAATGCTGGTAAGTTTGAGTTTAAAACGTGATATCCAGGTACTGCCCGGGGGCAAATAGTATCCTCCCCGCCATGGAGGACATTACCGGACTGGCGGACGTGCGCCCGCAGGCGCGACAACATTTGTTGGAGGCTGGCTAATGGCAGCTAAAAAGAATCAGGAAGATAAAGAAATCAAGAGCCGAAAACCGGGGCCTGAGACGAAGAAGAAAGCCGCCGGCGCCGCCGCTAATACTTCTGCACCCAAAAAGCAGGCCGCGGAGGTGCTGCCAAAAAGCGAGGACAGGTACCGTACGCTGGTTGAGAAAGCCTTTGAGGGGATTATTGTAATCCAGGACGGGGGAATCGTTTTTGCTAATCCCCGCGCTTATGCAATCATCGACCATCCCCGTGACCAGGTAGCCCCCAGGGCTTTTATGGATTTTATCCATCCTGATGACGCGGAAATTGTTACGGATAATTATTTGAGGAGGCTGAAGGGCGAGCAATTCGAAGAGACCTACCCCATCCGTCTGGTTGATCAGAAAGGCAACATTAAGTGGGCACAGATCAGTACCTCACTCATAAACTGGGAGGGCAAGCCCGCGACGCTTACTTTCCTGACCGATATCACCGAACGCAAGCAGAAGGAAGAAGCTCTGAGGGAGAGCGAGACAAAATTTAAAAGCATAATTGAGCACAGCGGCGATGTGTTTTACATGTTCGACCTGGATGCCAAGCCACTCTATTTAAGCCCGCGCTGTTTAGATATACTCGGTTATACGGTTGATGAATATAACAATATCAAGTGGACTGACCTTCTCATTGACAGCCCTGTGAACAAGGCAGCGATTGCCAGCACAATGGCAGCTATCAAGACGGGGTTGAAACAGCCAACATATCCTGTTGAGTTTCTAAGGAAAGACGGCTCAAGGGTCGCCGCCGAGATCAAAGAGTCACCTCTGAAAGACGATAACGGCAAGGTTATAGGCCTGGTGGGTGTGATCAGGGATATTTCCGAGCGCAAGAAGGCAGAGCAGGCACTGCGTGAGAGCGAAGAGAAATATCGCTTGATCGCCGAGAATGCCAGAGACATCATCTGGACTATGGATATGAATTTGCAGTTCACCTATATGAGTCCATCTGTTTTGCCGATCCGTGGCTACACCGTTGAAGAAGTTATGTCCCAGTCCGTGGAGGAGATTTTTACCCCCTCCTCTCTTGAGATTGCGTTGAAAGCCTTCGAGGAAGAATTTGCCTTAGAAAGCATGGAGCCCAAGGATTTGTCTAGAAAGCGGACGCTGGAACTTGAGCATATCCGTAAAGATGGCCAGACAGTCTGGGTTGAAATCAATGTTTCTTTCCTGCGGGATACAGATGGTCAACCTATCGGCATTCTGGGGGTGTCAAGGGACATCACCGATCGCAAGCGCGCCGAGGATGAGGTGAAACGCCAGCAAGCATTTCTCAGGCAGGTTATAGATAGCAATCCCAACTTAATTTTTGTCAAAGACAGGGATGACAGGTTTCTCCTTGCCAATAACACGTTAGCTAATGCCTACGGAACTACCCCTGCATACATGCAAGGAAAAACTGATTTGGAACTTGGAGTTCCAGCGGAAGAATTTGCCAGGTACCGGCAGGACGATATCGAAGTGTTACAGTCGGGTAAAGATAAGATTATCCCGGATGAGAGCTTTACCTGGCACTCAGGTGAGGTACATTATTACCATACAACAAAGCGGCCATTGTTGGGTGAGAAGGGTGAGATCAACAGCATACTCGCGGTGAGTGTTGACATCACCGAGCGCAAGAAAAGTGAGGAGGCATTACGTAAGAGCGAGGAGAAATACCGCCTGCTTGCAGATAATGCATCCGATGTTATCTGGACAGCGGATATGAATCTGAATACCACTTATATCAGCCCGTCTATCTATGCCATGCAGGGACATACGCCCGAGGAAGCTATGAACCTCACCGTGGAGCAGAGGTTTACCCCGGAGTCGCTGGAGAAGCTCAGCAAAGTATTTATGGAGGCTATGGCAAACGAGGAAGCGGGTCGGGAACAACCGAAAAACCTTGATATCATCGAAGCCGAGTATATCCGTAAGGATGGCTCGACATACTGGACCGAGACAAAGGCCAGCTTCATAAGGGATAGGGCTGGCAAGGCGGTGGGCATGCTGGGAGTGACGCGTGACATTAGCGAGCGCAAAAGGCAGAGAAAGCGCTTGCCCTGTCTGAGGAGAGATACCGGACTATATTGGAAAATATGCATGATTCATATATTGAAGTAGACCTGACAGGCAACTTCACCTTCGTTAACGATGCAACCTGCCGCAACCTTGGCTATACCATGGAAGAATTGATCGGGCACAACTTCAGCATTATCGCACCCGGCCAGGAAGAGGTAAAAGCCATCTTTGAGGCCTATAACAGGGTATATAAGACCGGAGAACCGTACGCCGGTTTTGCCTTTAAGGCCATTCGCAAAGATCGCTCTACCGGATATGCTGAGATATCGATTTCCCTGATAAAGAACGCGCAGGGCAGGCCCATCGGGTTCCGTGGTGTGGGGCGCGATGTTACCGAGCGCAAGCAGATGGAGCAAAAGCTCGAGGAAATGGCGACACATGACTTCCTTACGGGGTTGCCCAACAGGGTATTGCTGCTGGACCGTTTCGACATAGTAGCAGCGCTGGCCCACCGCAACAAAGCCAGGCTTGCCTTTATGTCGTTGGACCTGGACGACTTCAAATCAATCAATGATACGCTCGGCCACGATATAGGCGACCAGGTGCTTAAGGCTGTCAGCAAGCGGTTTACGGGAATAATACGGGCCAGCGATACGGTAGCCCGCGTCGGCGGAGACGAGTTTATACTGGTGATGCTGGAGACCAAACATATGGAAGATGCCACTGCCATAGCCCAAAAGATGTTGGATTCCTTTAAAGAGCCATTCTCAATCCACGGACATCAGCTACATCTGACTATCAGCATTGGTATAGCCATCTATCCCGAAGACGCGGAGGACCTGGAAACACTGACCAAGAAATCGGATGCCGCAATGTATTACTCCAAAGGTCACGGCGGCAACCAGTTCAAGTTCTACGGCGATTGATGTCCGCATTAGCGGCTATTAAAAGGTGCTGACCGCCTCGAGCTTCTGCGGCGGGTAAACCTGTTCCGCCTTGGGCGGCATGGGACTGTAAACCCAGTCGACTTCCATTTCGCCGCATTCAAATCCGCCGATGCTGCGGACGCCCTTGTAGGTACCTCTCAACAGCACCGTCTGCATCTCGAACGACATCCCGAACAGCGCGGTAACCGTGCCCTGCGGGATGGCCTTGAGTTCGTTGCCGTAAACAGATGAGGAGAAAATGACCCGGTCGGAGCCGGCGGTCTGCGCCTGGATAACAGGTATGATCAGCGGGAAGCCGTCCGCCCCGATAAAGGACAGGAATTTAAGGTTATCCATCTTATCCAGCAGCCTGCTTGTGAACGGGTTGAGCACGGGCTTCCCGCTACCTTTGCCGGCCAGCGTTTTAGCGACCATGGTCTTGACCGCGGCCTGGATAACGCTGCCCATGGGCAGGGGTTCCTTGCCGCCGTGTTCGACCAGGTCCATATAGTAAACCGTGTGGATGCCGAAGTAGGCGTTGTAGCGGAACATGGGCGCATTATTGAGCAGGTCGTACTCCGTGCCCTCCTTCGCCGTGCGTGAGAAGGAGGCTTTGCCCCGCCACAGGTTCTTATCCAGCGTCATGATCAGGAACCCGGTTTTAGGATTTTTCCTGATGCTGGCCTTGCTCATGCCCTCGGCGAACTGTCCCCAGAACATCTCCGTGGGAGAGTTGGCCTGCAGCGTGGAGATCATGGTGATATGCGGCAGCCCTTCGGCATTCACGGTTGCCAGCAGGCCGATTTTCATCTCGGGCTTAAAGCTCTCGATATCCTCCTGGGAAAAAGTCCTCAATACCTTTGTCTGTTCCAGCATCATTAGCCTCCTGTCAAGTATTTAGTTCTCTACGCGCGCCGCGCCGGTGACGAAAGTCTTAGCGGGGTCCGGCCCGCAACCCCTGGCGATCTCCTGGCAATCCGACATCTCCTGCCTGCTCATCAGCGGCGTCGAGGCATATTCCCAGTCCATACCCAGCCGGCGGTATTTATCGCGGCACAGGTTGTTGAATGCGCACAGCTCCCAGCGCTGCACAACGCTGCCCAGATTATCGCGGATGAAATGCCCGATCCTTTCGATGTTGTCACGGCCGGCCGTGGCGCCCGGTATCAGCGGGGTACGTATCCACAGCGCTTTACCCGGGTGTGCAGCCATAAAATCACGCGTATAAAGCAGGTTGTCGAGTATCCTGCGGTTATCCTGCCCGGTCCACCGGCGGTGATTAACGGGGTCGGTCTCTTTAAGGTCGAATAAAACCAGGTCGGTATAGGGCAGCGCCTGTTCGAGGGCCGACTTTGAACAGAGTCCGCAGGTATCCAGCGCCGTGCTGACGCCGCTTTCTTTCAGCCTGCGCAACAAATTCACACAGAATTCCGGCTGCATGAGCGGTTCGCCGCCGGACAGGGTTACCCCTCCCCCTGATTTCTCGTAATAAACCTTGTCTTTCAACAGCTCCGCGAGGAGTTCCTCCAGGCCGGTTTCTTTGCCCAGCACTTCCTGTGCGCCCGCCGGGCATTCCGCGGCGCATTTGCCGCAGGCCTGGCAGGCGGTCCGGTCCCGGATAATGCCCTCCGGCTTTTTAACCAGGCATCCCTGCGGGCAGGCCTTGACGCAGATACCGCAGCCGATGCAGCGCACCTCCATCCAGTGAATCTGGGGCCGGGCGGAGATGCTTTCGGGATTATGGCACCACGAGCAGCTCAGAGGGCAGCCCTTGAAGAAAACCGTCGTACGTATCCCCGGGCCGTCCTCGGTGGACAGCCTCTGCGTGTGCAGGATAAGCGCTTTATCGCCCCTGGCGCCGGGCCGCGGTACGTCCTCCGCCCCTGCGGCCGGCAGCGGGGCCTGTTCAATCTTCATACGCGCCGGCTACATCCTGTGGCTTTCGCGGGCGATGATCTCGTTCTGAAGCTCACGGCCGATGGAGGTGAAATATGCGTTATAGCCGGTGACGCGCACCAGCAGGTGCCGGTAGGCGTCGGGGTTCTTTTGAGCGTCTCTGAGTATATCGGCGTCTATCATGTTTATCTGCAGGGCGCTGCCGCCGTTCTCCGCATAGCTGCGCAGGAACGCCGTGAATTTGGCTTTATGCTCGGGGTCGCGCAGCAGGGAGGGATTGAAAGTCATGGTATGGCTGGCCCCGTTGGGCAGCACGCTCAGGTAACCGTCCCAGTCGCCGTGGCCGGCGGCATCTTTGCCGCCCATCACCTTGCCCACCGAGTTAACGTTGGCTGTCGGCCCGTTGATATCGGCGCCGTCGCAGGGGCAGATGGCGTTGGAGAGGAATTTGCCCTTGGGGCGGCCGTCGGGGCTGGCCGGCAGCACGTACCCGTCGCCCACCCAGTAGTTCCAGGAGAGCATGCCGGGCCGGTACTGCTTGCCGGTCACGGACGTCTTATATTTCCAGGTTTCGCCGGTCCAGAGGTCCATAACCTTTTTGGCCAGGTCATCGGCCGTGTCATCGTCCCTGCCGTATTTAGGCGTCTTGTGGAGGGCCCTGGCCTGCAGCACCTCGTGTCCTTTCCAGTTGTCCCTGAGCGCTGTGATAAGCTCCGCCATGGTGCATTCCTTTCTGTCGAAGACCAGGCTCTTGACGGCCAGCAGGGAATCGACCGTAGTGGCGTAAGTGACGGCTTCTATAGTGACGAAGTTAAGCTCGGCCCCGCCCTCATTGACATCCAGGGCCTTATCGATGCAGCCCCTGACCATGCAGGAGAGGTAGGGAGTGCGGAAGATATTTGGCCCGGATTTTATCCGTCCGGTCGTATAGCCCGGCGGCCCTGCGGATAATGGCCTGCGTCTGAGCGGCATAGGCATTCCAGAACTCATCCCAGGCCTTAAACCTGGTGGCGTCCCCCGTGGCGGCTCCCCAGGGCTTGAGCTTTTCCTGCTTGCCGGTCATGGGGTCCGTCCAGGGTATCAAATCGTATCCGCCGGTGAGCGCATGCTCCACGGCTTTGAGCAGGTTCAGGTTGATATCCACCGTGCCGGAGCGGTCGTTGCCGCACATGGTATTCTCCAGGCAGCCCACCGGCGCGTAATCGAAGACGTTATCGGCGTTGATCAATTTCTCGACGCCGGCCATCCTGGCTTCCCTGAGCATGCCGGCTATGGAGCGTTCATCGAAATTGAGCAGGAAGGGGGAACCCTGGCTGGAGGCGACCATATCCACCACCTTGTCCAGCAGTTTATCGGGGCTGTTGCGGTGCAGGCGGACATTGGGCTTGGGCTCCAGCAGCGGGGTCAGTTCATCGATAACTTCCAGCATGCCGTAGGTGAGGTCGTTGCTCAGGTCGACGCCGCCCTTGCCCATGCCGGAGAGTGTGATAAGCTGGCCGAAGCCGGCGGTGATGCCCTGGTTGCCGCCGGTGCGGATCATGGCGTCGTAGGCGTAGTTGCAGTGTATCCAGAAGCACTTCAGCAGCTCTTTGCCGAATTCGCGGTCCATGCCCTCATCGAGCGATTTTTTCCAGAAGGGATACAGGTACTGGTCGGCGCGGCCGAAGGAGACGCCGGGCCCCGGGTAGTTCTCCTCGCTCATGACCAGCATGTGGGTGAGCCAGAGCGACTGCAGGGCCTCCCAGAAGTTGCGCGCCGGCTCCCAGGGCACATGGCGCAGCATTTCCGCCATTTTGGTGAGCTCTGCTTTGCGGGCGGGGTCGGGCTCTTTAGCGGCCAGGTCGGCGCATACGCTGCTGTACTCGAAGGCGACATCGCGCGCCATGGTGGCGGCCACCAGCATGGCCTTGATCTGCGCGCCCTTTTTGCCGCCGTATTCCTTTTGGGACAGCGAGGCCAGCTTGACGTTCAATTCCTCGTGTATGCTCTTCCAGCCCTCGCGCAGTATGCGCGGGTAATCGGGTATCAGGTGGCCGCTGGTGGCGCCCGCGTTGCCGTATCCATGGTTATGGAACCACAGTTCAGCGGCGCGCGCGCCCTTCTTGCCGTAAACGGCTTTGGAATATTCGCCGGCTTCCTTTTCGGTGAAGCATTTTGAGGTCTGTATATTAAAGCGTCCGCCGGCGATCAGGTCGCCGGGCAGCACCTCGTGCGGCAGGTAGTAGACCATGGCCTCCTTAACGAACCAGGCCTGGCGCTCGGGCAGGCTCCACTCCCAGAAGCCCTCGGCAAGCTCAATCTTGAAGGAGGCCTGCTGGAAGGCGCCGGTAAAGGTGGGGAAGAAGGTGTAGGTCTCGGGGACGATGTAGTAATTCCCCTCCTGGTACTGGATATCCCAGGGCGTTCCCGTGGTGAAACCGACGAACTCGTTATTCCACTTGCGGTCGTTGCCCCGGAAATAGTAGTCCCGCAGCCATTGAATGCGGGGCGACAGGCTTTTGGGTTCCTTAATGGAGTATCTTGGCACTCCACAGCTTTGGGTTGTCATAATCCTGCCCTCCTATGGGTTAATACTTCCTTAATACTTGTTGGCGGGTGAAGTTAAGGTGCAAATGTAATTTTAAGTCATCCGCAGGTTTTGTCAACCGCGCCGGGGTTATTTTTCAGCCATCAACTGTTCATGCCTGACCTTTTCCATATCGGTGGGGTAAGGCCTGGAGGCCATGAAGTAGCATATACCGCCCAGCACGCCGCCGATCGATGCAATGGTGAGGGCGGCGCCCAGGGCCTGCGCGCCCTGGCCCAGGGAGTCTGAGATAGCGCCTACCAGGTAAGGGCTCCAGCCTCCGCCGAAGACATACATGCAGAAGACCATCAGGCCCCAGACGAGCCCCTTTTGCGCTGCGGGGGCAACGTCCTGCGATATCGCGCTCAGGCAGGGCAGTGCCATCACGTTGAGAACGCCGTAGGCGATGATCAGCGCCATGCCGATGCCTTTCATCTGGAAGTAGAGGGCGCCGGCCAGGCAGACAGCGCTGAGGATAATGGTTATGGCGGGGATATAGAGCCTGCCGCGCGGGTTTTTCTTGAACCAGACGTCGGCCAGGACGCCGCCTATGGGGGAGCCTACGATAGCGGCCAGGACGATGGGCACCATAACGGTGTTAGCCACTGCAACGTCCACGCCCCAGGCGCGGCCGACGAAAGCCGGTGTCCAGAAAAGGAAGGAGGTGGACATGATATTGGCCAGGCCGTAGCCGACCAGCACCCAGACTAATGAGGGTATCCGGAAGAGCTTTTTAAGCGATTGGAAAAAGGTGACTTTGTCCCCGGATTCATGGGTATGTTGAACCGTCTTGTAATCCCTCATAAAGAAAGCCAGTATGCCGAGGACAATGCCCGGTATGGCAAATACCAGGAACGGGGCCTGCCAGCCGCTGGCCTTGGCAATGGTGCCGCCGAGCACGGAGCCCAGCGCCACGCCGAGGGGGATGGACATATTGAAAACGCCCATAGCCGCGCCGCGCGCTTTAGAAGAATAGGCGGCGCCGACCATGGCCGTGCCGCCGGACGAAAAACCGGCCTCGCCCACGCCGACTAAGCTTCGCGGTATCAGCAGCGTCCAGTAACTCGTTGCCTTGCCCGTGAGGAAGGTAAAGGCGCTCCAGAGGAGGGCCATGATGCCGATAGCCTTGCGCCTGCTCCAGCGATCCACCAGGTAGGCCACGGGAAAGGAAAAAAGCGCAATGCTGAGCAGGAATACCGTGCCCAGTACGCCGATGTCGCCGTCATTCAGGTGCAGGGCGGCTTTCATCGGTTCCACCACCGCCGCCACCACCTGCCGGTCCATGTAGTTCACCATATAAAGCAGGGTACAGATGATGATGATATAAACTGAAGCCCCTTTGCCGGTTTTGTACTGTTTAGAATCGCCCGACTCTATTGCCACGCATGACCTCCTTACCAAATAGTTTTACCGGTATTTCCCCGGGTGACCCTTACCGGGGTAATGGCCATAATACAAGCAGGCAGAAAGGCCGTCAAGCCGGGTACGGGGTAAATACTAAGCCGCAGGTGCGTACTTACGCCCAGGGCCCGCGGCATCGGAAAAAGCTATAATAATCTTCATGAAAACAGGCAGGGACAGGCATTAATGTACCTGCTGGCGCACAGCGGCATCACCCTAGGGGCTGCTTACGCCATCGAGAATGCGGTCAATTGCCGGAAGACAGATTATAGGCCTGAGGTATATGGTGAGGCCGGCCCCACCGACCGTGGGCTCCTGCGCATCGATTACCGCTTCATACTGCTAGGCTCCCTCCTGCCGGATATTATCGATAAGCCCCTGGGGTTGATATTGCTGCCCGGCATTTTGGCAAACGGACGCACCTTCCTGCACACGCTGATCTTCCTGTCCTTCGCCATGCTGGCTGCTGTAATGCTCTACCGACTGAGGTACGCAATGTGTGGGATTTACGTCGCCTTTGGCGTGCTCACGCATTTCATCATGGATGCCATGTGGGCCGACACTATCACATTTTACTGGTTCTTATACGGCGCCTTCCTGGCCTATCCCCGGATCACCTTCGCCTGGATAGTGCAAAGCTGGATTCAGAGCCTGCTCGAGGAACCCCGCCTTTACTTACCCGAAATCGCCGGCTTACTCATCCTGCTGTTTTTCACCGCTAGGATTATCATTCAGAAACAGGCAAAGGTGTTCTTCTTGCAAGGATAGCTGTGAGATAGGATGTTTGGAACGCAACTGCTTCATGCGATCACCAAAACCTCTATTGAGCGAAATAATAACAAGGTCTTATACTGGGCAATCTTGAAAATCCCACTGTTTACCGCTCGACTACATGTAATATCAAGAATTGGTTTGACAGTGAAGCCCAAGGCACTAATTAGTCGCTATGTTTGGGATGATGTACATTCATCGATAAGAAAAGAGGTTATCAAATTACAGGCAACAGGTAAATATATTCACTTTCTTCATCGTCGAAGCCTCAACTTCAGGCGTGTCTATTGCTTTTCCCGCGGCTTTTCCTACATGCAACGCGGAAAAGGGCATTGTAGACAATGTGAATGAAGTTCGCAGCCGGTGTCCTTCCAATTTGAATCTTCTCCCGATAAAATAGGAACATCACACATTAAGCCAATAATATGACATGCGTATGTATAAGGACAATAAGAAAATGTCTCTTTTTAGTCGTAGAAGCGTGAATTGCGATACACTCGTTCCTTTTTTATCATTGCGCACTATACATTGACATTGCGAGGTCAGTGAAGCAATCTAACTGAGCGAAGACCCTGCCTTAAGTGTTAAAATGAAGTGACGACAGCACCGACCTGTTGAGCGCATATGACAAAAACCTTATTGCTCATACTCGTCCTCCTCCTAGCCTTCTTCATGGCCTTCATCCCCCATATCGGCTATTCCTTCCCGCTGCATCTGGACGAGTGGACACACCTTGTGTATTCTAAAGCTATTCAGCAAACAGGCGCCATTACTTTCCCTAACCCATTTGTGGCAGATGATATTTCTGAGGTTGGCTCGGATAACGTCTGGGTTGGCTATCACATATTGCTGGCGGTATCCCAAAAAGTTACCGGCATTGACTGGTTGGTACTCTGGCGCTTCGGCCCCTCCGTTATCTTCATGCTCACCGTGCTATGCGTTTGCATCTTCGCCAACAGGCAGGGCTATGGCCTGGAGGCTGCCTTTTTCACCTGCCTGCTGCCCACTTCAATCGGCATACTCGGCCCGGCCTTTATGGTGCCTATGGCTTTGGGGTTGCTTTTCATCCCATTTCGTTGTTTCTGGCTTTTTTCATTAAATCATGGCCGGCGCATTTACTACTGCTATTGATCGCTGGCTTTCTATGGTTATTGCATCCGCCCACTGCAGCTATCTTGATTATCATCCTGTTGCCATATGTATTAATCAATATTAAAGCTGATCCGCTGAACAATTTCAGTAGATTGATAGCTATCTTGGTTCCGCTCATAATTTTCCTGCCATGGTTTTTCATACGGATTCTTCCTGCTGCCAATAAGTTGCTGGTACCCCAATTTCTTCCTCCTCAGGTAGATGTCCCTGCGCTTCTACTGATATACGGAATACTACCGGTTATTTTCTTTTTTCTGGGCACTATCTTCTTGGTAAAAAAAGGGGGGCGACATAATTTCGGCCTGATGCTTGGACTCGTCTTATTATTGATCGTTGGACTGTTTTTAGTACGGCTACATTTTGGGTTGATGATCCTGTATTTTCGAATTAACAACTATGCTTTTACTCATCAGCGTCATTGCTGGTGCTGGATTACTATGGATTAGGACGATTCTTATACAGGCTCAGTTCCTCGTTGAACATAAATCTAAATTATTAAGAAATCCTGGAGTTATTTTGTGTGCCATCTCTATAGTCGCAATCCTGGCAATTACAGTACCTGCACGTCTTAATGTCACCTATTATCATATGATCGATGATGAAGATTACGGGGCTTTTAACTGGATTAGGGACTGTACTGTACCAGACAATGCCGTTTCCCTTGTAGATCCGTGGAAGGCCTTTGCATTTTCCACCCTGACCGATAAAAATATACTGCATCGTGTTACGGAGAAGCAGAAACCTGTCGACGATATTATTTACCGCTTTCTAAATAACGGGTGCCCGGACACCGGTTTCATTGAAGAAAACAAGATTGACTTAATTTATAACCGTCTGCAGTGTAATAATAATAAGCTATCCAAGGTAAGGGATAATATATTTATCACTGATTTTAATACGGTAGCCGATTTAACATCGGCCAATATGTTGCAAAATGCCCGCTTTGATCCGGCGGATGATTGCGCCGCCGCGCGCGCGGCGGCATACGCCGCCGGTAGATACCGGCCGCGTCCGGCCCCGGTGCGGTGAACGGTGAACGCGCCATAGTCCGTCGAACCGGCATGGGGCGTATCGACAATCAAATCGACATGGCCGCCCGCCCGGCGGGCGTATTCCAAATGCCGGCGGACCGGTTCGCTTGCCGGATTCTCCAGCCCCGCATCGCCGACGCCGAGCATCAGCAGGTTCATCGGCGTAATTTTCCTTCCGGTACAAGCTCCATCAGCGCATTCTCGGTCCGCCCCACCAGGGTTTCCCATTGAAAACGGTCGCGCAGGGTCTGCCCCCCATTATTAACCAGTTTCGCGTGAAGCGTATCGTCGGAAAGCAGCCGCTCAACCGCCTCGGCCAACCGGTCGATCCGGTGAGGAGGGATCAGCAGACCGTTGCGTCCGTCTTCCACCAACTCTCCCGTGCCCCCGGCGGAGGTGGCCACTACTGGAACACCCGCTGCGAATGCCTCCAGCAGTACATGGGGCATCCCTTCGTAGTCGCTATTAAGCACAAAAAGATCCGACGCCTTCAAATACGCCGCGACCTGCGCGCGCGGGACATTTCCGGTGAAGAGGATCCTCCCCGCCGCGCCGAGCCGGGACGCCAGCGATTCGAAATTCGACCGCTCCGGTCCGTCGCCGATTACCAGCAAACGCAAATCGCTTCGACCGCAAACCCACTCGATCAGCGGTCCGATCCCTTTCCAGGGCACCAGGCGCGCCACGGTGATCAGCGTGCGTCCGCGGAAGGGGGGCAGCGCGGCCGGCGGAACATCGGGCAGAACCTCGACGGCGTTATAGATGATTTCTATTTTCCGCACGGGAACGCCCCAGGCGGAAATAATCCCCGCCAGGTAACGGCTGGGCGCGATGATTAAACCGGCGCGCCGGGAAACAACGCTGCGCAGCAATTTAACCATCTCCCAACGCGGCGATTGTCGTTCCACCTGGAATTTCTCGAGCGTTCGGCTTAGCGCGCCTTGATTTCGGGCGCGCTCCCAGGCCCAATCGCCGACCACCTTCATCGCCAGCGGTTTGCAGGCCAGCGCCGCGGCGATCGCCGCTTCGATGAACAATCCGTTGGCATAGATCAAATCGGACTGGCGCGCGAGCTGGAAAACTGCGCGAATGGTTTCCATCATGCGCGGGATGCGAGCCTTCCCGCGGCGGATGCGCCGCACCGGAAAGGCGAACGTCTCGGCGATCTTGGGGTTATCCGCCAGCGTTACAACCTCGAGGGAGTGTCCGCGCGCCGCAAGCGCTTCAGCGATGCGCGGAACGTATGAAGCCGGACCGCCGATGTCGGGCGGAAAAATCCCGGTCGGATCACAATCCGCAGACGCCCCGCGGATTCAGCTATGGCTGGCGGGCGCATATCGCGTACCCCCGGCTTTCCCAGACCAAATCGTATCCGTCCCACAGGCAGCCCACCGGGTGAGCGTCCCGGTCCGTCCCGAGAAATTCCACAACCCGGTAATCGTTCCCCGGCGCGATATCCGCCGCCGCTGCGTTCGGCGTCGGATCGATGTATCGCAATCCGAAATCCAGCCAGCCCCAGGCTAGCGTGATATCGGCTTCGCCATGGTAGCGCATCACGCCAATGGAGATCGGCTTTTGCGGATCTGTGCGGGCTTGCTCGACCAGCCAATCCAGCGCCTGAATCTGGCCGCTCTCCGGCCCGCCATATCCGTACTGCAAAATGGTATCCGTTTTTTTGATCACGGACCGGTAGGGAAAGAATGCCGCCATCGTGACCGCCCAAACTGCGACGACAATCCATCGCGAGGGCTTCCACCATTGGAGCACGGCCGCCACCGCCGCCACAACGGCGATGCATTGCAACGGCCAAAACCACCAAAAGCGCCAACTGCGTTCAATTTCCGACAGCACGATCAAAAGAAATCCGCACGCGCCGATCATCGCGGCGGCGACGCCCGCCTCCTTCGACGCAACCTCCCAGCGCGACGCGAGCAGCAGTCCGATCATCGCAGAAATCCAGACGAGGATTCCATACGCGCTGATCTGCGCCAGAAGCAGCCGGGCCGGAAGGTTCCAATCCGGATCGCCAACCAGAACCGTCCCGATCACCGCCGGTCGGACGAGCAGGAAGATCAGCGCGCTCCCCGCGGCGCAAGCCAGCAGGAATTTCCAGGCCGGGATCGCCTAAATCTTTTTCCATCCATCGGCAATTTTCTGCACCCCCCGAAATGCGGCAAACAGCAGGAACCAGAATCCCGTCAGATAAACGCCAAACAGCAAACCGGCCGGCCAGGCCAATCATTAATAAGAAAATATCCCGAATCGAAATTCCGGTCGAATTTATTCAACAGCGTGCAGGCGGCGAGTTCGAACTGACCGATCCTCCCCGTTCCGGGATAGATCACCCGGTTAGGATCGGAAGTTCCGGTCCACGGCATGTAGACCATTCCCCGAAAATCGAGCTCTCCGGGCAATGAGGCGTAACAATACACCGGCGTCGACGGCTGCGGCTGCGCAACGGTCATATCCCGGCGCAAAATCATGATGCCGACGTCGACAAACCCCCGCCCGGCTTCGAAATGGAGATACGGCCACCACACGATGATCAACGCCGCCAGCGCCGCCGCCAGGCTGCGCCAGGAAATCGGCCGGCGGTAAATGAGCGCGATCAACGCCATCGCGACCAGCGCCGGCGCGATGGTGAAATACACGTACATCCCCAGCCCGGCCATAAGCAACGCGGCGGAGAAAGCGTGCGGCTCGCGGTCGCGCACCCAGCGGATCAGGAAGTAGAGCATTCCCACGACGAAGAAGGGATGCCCGTTGGGCCAGAGAGTCGGTCCGGTGATCGGGAGAAGCCCCGCCAGCGCAACGATGGTCCAAGCCGCGCCGCGTCCGAGCCATTTACGCACGATCAGAAAGAGAAATATCAAGGTGCCGAAGTGCAGCAGAATTGCGCCGGGAACCTCCGCCAGGCGCGGATCCGGCATGAGCAGGACGCCCGGCAGCATCAGATACGAAGTGCCCGGCGGCCCCCAGCCCGAATAGGAAAGACCCTGTCCGCGGTAGGGGATTTCGCCATGCCGAAGCAAATCGATGGCGTTGGCCTGATGCGCGAGGATATCCGGGCTGTCGAACGGGGATTGATCCCGCCAGCCGGAATACATCAGCAAGCTGGCGATGAGCGTGATCGCCGCGATCCATCCGATGTCCGCGAGGTCGGCAAGCGTAGGTCGCTTGATCATGTCATCGTTATCCTCGGGCGGAAGTTTCTCCTGTCGAACCAAGCAAAAGGGGATACCGCGTTACGGTTGCGGGTCATATCGAACCGTTACGCCGGCCGGGAGCTCGGCGGCGAATTGTTCCAGCGCCGAACGCAGTCCGTCCGCCCGCTCCGGGTTGACCGCGTACCATGTCACCGTCGATCCGCCGCACACGACGTTCTCAGGAATGGTCCACTCCGCCACCCGCACCCAGTCCGTGGGAACCGCGGCCCGGCCGGTGACAGGATTGTAATCAAACCAGTTGTCGTAGATCACCGCGATCTGGACGCCATCGGCCGAGGTGAGAATATTCAGAGTCCCCGCCAAGTTCCTTTGCCAGGACCCATTCTGCTCGGCCTGCATCACCGCCCGCGAAGCCAGACCCGAAAGGTCGGTCAGGTGGAGATCGTCCAGGAAATCAACCGCCCCGATATCGTTTGCCGCCAATCGCTGCTGCGGGTAGAACTCCTTCAGAAACAGCCCCATCTGATATTGTTGCTGCCAAATATTGCGGGAAGCCAGCGGCGTTTTCCAGAGGGCTTGCGCCGCGGAATCGACCAAGGGGACGGCCACAAGGATCGCTGCGCATCCCGCGGCAACCGCCGCAGCCGCATGACGCCGCAGCGCGCCGAAATCCAGAGCGGGAATCCCGGCGCAACCGATGGCCCAGATCCCGAGCGCGTTCAAATACGCCTGATAGCGGAAAAACCAATCCGAGGCGATCCCGAACGAATGCAGGACGGCAACCATCAGGAAGAGGACCGTCGGCAGCAACCGGTCATCCCAAAAGCTTTGCATGGGAACGGTCCGCGCGCGTAGAAGCAGCATGACCAGGACGATCACGGCCAGCGATTGCCACAGGGGCAATCTCAGCACATTGATGTCCGTGATCGGTTGAAACGGCCGAGCCAACGCGGCCCACCAGCCGGCCAGGCTGGCCAAATCGATGGCACTGTGCTTGACCAGAACGGAGTTGGGGAGGAAGGACCAGCCCTGACTCAGCGAAAAGATTCCATATCCGATCACCGGCGCGGCGGCTGAGAGCCCGACCGGCAACGCGGCTTTCCACCGGCCGCGCAATACGATCAAAAAGCAAACCAACACGGCGATAAAACAGCCTTCATAGCGGACCGCCGAGGCCAAAGCCGCCAGCAAGCACAGCGGGAGTACCCGCCCGGGTTTGTCGTCCGCGAGATAATGCACCGCGGCGGCAGCCAACGCCACGGCTGTCAGCGCCTGCAACATCGTTTCCATTCCATTAAAGAGGATCGGCCCCAGGGGCAGGAACAGCATCCAGGCGATCAACATGACCAGCGCCCACGACGGAGAATCGCCGCGTCGGGTCCATTCCCGGTACAGGACGAACATCAGCGCGGCCGCGGCCGCCAGCGCGAAAACGAACGGGATGATTTCCCGGACGCCGAAAAGCCTGAACGCCCCCGCGAGGAGCAACGGCCAGACGATGGAACTGGAGGAGGAAGAGAAACCGAACGGGGTCACACCCCAAACGCCGTTTTGCGCGATGTGCTTGGCGATGGCTAGATGGATATAGGCATCGTCCAGGCCATAAATGAACCGCCCGCCGGTTTCCCGCAGGATTATAAAAAAGATCGCCGCCGCGCCCGCTGCCGCGATACCAAAGGCTGCGATCAGGGGGAGATACCGCCGCTTGAAATCCGGGCGCGCGCTCATGGGCCGTTCCCCTCTGCAGGCATGGGAAGAATTTCATCCATCGGCAGATTTCCGATAAACGAATTGGTGCAGGCAGCGACGGCGGGGTCGTCCCGCACGGCGAAGATTTCCACCCCTTGGCATTGCGGACAATCCGCCAATCTCCATCCTCCGATCCAACTCCAGATCGTCACGGCCTGGGCCTGAATAACCGGCTGGAAAACCACCGCGGTGGAAACGGAGTGTCCTTCCACCTCGGATTGCATCCACCCCGTGGTGATGTCCCCCATCCGGCGCACACGGAACGCGCTCAGCGAAACGAAGCCGCTGAGGTCCACCACGCGGCGGCCGGTAAGAAAGGCGATTGTCCCCGGCGCGTCGGTCGCGACCGGTTCCGAACCGCACTGCGCGGCCCAGCGCGCCGCGGTCTGATAAAAGCCCTTCTCCTGATTCATCGCATTGGCAAAATCAAACATTCCCTGCACGCCGCGATTGAGGAGCGGGAACACGAAGAGTACGGCCAGCAGTCCGCCGGCGACGAGGGTGGAGACATTTGCGCGCAGCGCCCGCCAATCCGCCGGCAGTACTTTCCCCAGCGCCGGCAAAATCGCCCAGCCGCAGAGGAGGATCAGCCAGGCGTCGTAGCGGATCTCCTGGCTGCCGATCAGGGTTAGATAGGCGATCGACGCGAGCAGCGCGAGCGCGGGCGCGAAGAACGCGCGCTCGCGGACGGAGGACAACCGGCCGGTGATGCCCAGCCAGGCGGGGAGGAGCGTGATCAGCAGCACGATCGAGCGCAGGTCCGCTCGCACTCCGATCACATCCAGCGACCGGAGAATCACCGACGGAAATTGCGAGAGAGTCCGCCGGGATCAATTCGGCGCGCCGCAGATAGACCGAGGCCGGGATGGGCAGCCACCCCGCGCGCCAGGAGATCAATCCGTACACCACCAGCGGAACCGCCGCAAGGATCGGAACGATCAACCCGGCGCGGAAATCCCGCCGCAAGAGCAGTAGAAACGCGGCCAGCGCGACCAGCAGTATCCCTTCGTAGCGGGTGGACGCCAGGAGAACGCCAATTACCGCGAGCGGAAGGATTCCGGCCCGGGCGGTGTCTTCCATCCGGCGCGCCCAGCATTCCAAGAAGATCAGCATCAGGAGCAGAAAAAGCACCGACTCCATCCCGGAGGCGGATAGCACGCCGAGCGGCAGCGCGACAATTAACAGACCAAGCAATACCACCTGAACCGCCGCGGCCGGATCCACTCGCGCACGACCCGATACGCCAGTACGATCAGCAGGACCGAGAGCGCGGCGTTGATCAGCCACGGCCAAACCGCGGACGCGCCGAGCAAAAAGAAAATCGGCGCCAGCAGCACCGGCCAGAGCAGCGTTCCAAACGCCGAGGTAAATTCCCCCGGATTGATCGACCAGGAAAAGTGCGCGGCCAGATTCTTGGCGACCATCAATCGTTCGTAGGCGGGTTCCTCGGAAAGCAGCAATTGGCCCGAGGAGATCTGCCCGGCGAGGGAAACCAACAAGAGGAGAAGAAACAGCGCCAGCGCCGCCCACAGCGGCCAATGGGATCTCAACCGCGAGGCTTTCGGACCGTTGTTCATCCGCCATTCGCATCCTCCGTCTATTCCGCCGTCGGTAATCCGCTGGTATTTCACCCGCGCCGGAAGCGCCTCGCGGAACGCGTCCAACTGCGCCCGCAGCGCATCGGCCTGCGCGGCGGACGGTGCATAGAAGGAGACCGTATCCCCGCCGCAGACGTAGCAGTCGGTGAAGTGCCATTCCCCTGCCTTGACCCAGTCCTGGGCAGTCCGCCGTAGCGGACGAACCAGTCATCATAGACCACCACCACGCGCGCCCCTTTCCCGGGTGAAGCGCTCGATCTCTGCGTATTGTACGTCCCGCCGATTTTGGCGCGCGCCACGTCCATCGAGGCCAGCCCGTACAGGTCCAGCATGGGAAAATCGTTGAAGTACGATACCGCGCCGATGTCGTTCACCGCCACCGGCCCTTCCGGATAGTAGCGATGGAGAAAAACCGCCATCTGGTATTGCATCTCGTAGATGTTCCTCGCCGCCGGCGGCGTATCCAGGATCGCGCCCGCCGCGCCCATGAGCGGATAGGCGAGGAGCAACGCGAGCGCGCCCGCCGCCAGGCGCGCCCCCGCCGGCGGGGATCGACATGCGCAGCTCGCCCGCGGGCCAGGTCATTTCACCGCCAGTTTCCGAGCGCGATCAGATAAGCCGCATGCCGGTAGAACCATTCCATGTTGATCAGCGTTCCGTGGGCGAATGCTACCAGCAGGAAGAAAGCGCCGGGCAGCAGCCGCCGGCAGGTCGCCGTGCGGCTTCCCGAGCGCCGCCAGCCAGGAGAGCATCAATAAAATAATCAGCGAGAGGATGTAATCCCGCCCGGAAAGGTAGCGGAACGGCCGGGTCAGGGTTTGGATCGGCGTTTCGGGGATGATGTCGGAGAACGGCGCGCTCTTGATCAGCACCGAATTCGGGATTGGATACCACCCCTGCGGGACGGAAACCGCCGCCATCACCGCGACGGGAAGGGCCGCCGCCAGTCACCCCCGCGCCCAGCTTCCACCGTTCGGCGATGACCAGAAGATCAGCGCCGCCCCGGCCAGGAACAGGCCTTCATACCGGACAAGCGTCATTCCCAGGCGATCCGAAGCGGAAGATCCATCGCGGCGCCTCCCGATCCGTGAGGGAGAATAGCCGCTCGGCGAAACGCCAAAGATGAAAATCTGGAGCATATGCTCCATGCCGTCGAAGACCAGCGCCGTCAAAGGCACGCAAAGAACGAGAACGACCAGGATGGAAAGGCAGGTCCAATCTCCCCGCCCGCGCCCGCGCAGGCAAGTATACGACGCCCAGCACCGCGAGCGAGAGGAGCAAATTGAAGAGCAGAGGGCTCCAGACGTTCACCCCGAACAGCACATAGGTGAGGCGATCACCAGTGGCCAGACTATCGAACTTGCGCAGGAGGTGAAGGCGAACGGCGTGACGCCCCATACGCCGTGCAGGACGAGGTTTTTCGCGATGGCCATGTGGATGTAGACGTCGTCCGAGGCGTACACGATCGGCCGCCGGTAAAGGCGAGGATCCGCGCCAGGGTGACAACAGAATCAGCCAGCCAGCAGCAACCAGAGGAACGGCCAGTGCCTGCGGACCAAGACGGTCTAGACGGCATACGATCCTCGCTGCCTCCAGGCGAAAATTCCCATGCGGATCATTCGGCCGCCTCCAGCGGCGAGCCCTCCATCCACGCGGCCCGTGCGCCAGCCCAGCCTTGCGGGCGTTCCCGCCTTGCAGGTAAAGGCGCGCCTGGCGGAAATACACCGAACGCCCCAGGGCCCGGCGGCGCAGCGCGCGGATCTCGGGCGGCAGATCACGACGGGCGAAATATTTTTCCAGCACGATGCGGTATTCCGCGCCGAATCGGCCGCCCTGCGGATGGTTTTGGCGG
The DNA here is from genome assembly GCA_963752975.1 of uncultured Chloroflexia bacterium. Lineage (GTDB taxonomy): Bacteria > Chloroflexota > Dehalococcoidia > GIF9 > UBA5629 > CAIMUM01. Next base: position 1,195 of record CAVWAG010000005.1, on the reverse strand, counting down.
CTTCCCACACGCGCGAGGAAGCCACCGCTTTCGGAATGTAAGCTCCATCCTCCGGGAAAGCCGTCCAGACCCGCAGGAAATATTCAAAGTCGAGCGCAAAGTGGAGCGATTCGTCCAAGCCGCCGAGCGCCTCATAGGTCCGCCGCGGAATGAACACGCCGGGCTGGCCCATGTTCTTCCCCAGCAGCAGCGAGCGCAGCCCGAACCCCGCCATGGTTTTCCCGCCGACCGTCCCGCCCTGCGGGTCGATCTCGCGCACGTCGCCGTAAAGCAGCGCGCGCCCGGCTGTGCAGCATACGCCCCGGCGACCAGATCCAACGCACCGGCTTCCAGCCGGTCGTCGGAATTGAGCCATCCCAGGATATCCCCCTTGGCGCGCGCCCAGCCCTTATTTACCGCATGCGCCTGGCCCCGGTCCGCTTCGCTGACCCAGTAGGCGAGCCGTCTTTCGTGCCGCCGCAGAATTTCCCGGCTGCCGTCGCTCGAGCCGCCGTCGATGACGATCATTTCCCGTCGCGGGTAGGCCTGGTCCAGCGCCGACCCGAGGCATTCCTCGAGATATAGCGCCTGGTTGAAGGAGGGTATCACAATGGAAATCAGCGGGGAGGAATTCATGGATGGCCCGGTCGAATTATACCGAAGCGAAGGGGAAGAGCCGACCCCTTCCCCGGCATGCTTCCGGGACGGTCGAAAGGTGCTATTTCGAAGGAAAATCTTACGGTAGGGTCTGAGCGACGGAGGTTATCAGGCGCATCCAGTCGAGGAAATCCGCGACCTGACGGTTGAAATCGAATTGTTTAAGGACTCGGGATCGGCCGCAATCGCCCATCTCTTCGCATGCTTCCGGATCGGAAACGAGTTTCCCCAGACGTTCGGCCATCGCCATGGTATCTCCGGGCGCGACGAGGAATCCGCTGCGCCCGTCCTCCACCTGTTCCGGGATCCCGCCGACGGTGGTGGCCACCACCGGCAGCCCGCTTGCCATCGCCTCCAGAACCGAGAACGGCGCGGTATCCGCCCGGCTCGGATGGAAATACATATCCGCCGCCTGGTAATACAAGGGCATTTGGGCTGGATCCTTCACGCGCCCGGCAAAAACCACGCGCGTCTTTCCATACACCAAAGTCTCCCCTTCGTCCCCGACGCAAAGGAAATCCGTCGGCGGAAAGTTCCGGCTCCAGCCGATCCGCTCGGC
>CAVWAG010000004.1:0-159424 GCA_963752975.1 uncultured Chloroflexia bacterium | reverse complement strand
CTCGCGCGACATCGGGGCGCGCGGTCACATCACGTTCGGCGGCAAGCTGGGGCTCACCGGGCTAAACATGGAAGAGCGCATGCTGGTGCTGGAGGGGCACGGCGGCGACTTCCGCAACTTCAATGACGTGCGCGCCTGGGCCGAGCGCATCGCGGTCGAGTTGGCGCGAGACAGCTCTGCGCGTCGCTGACACGCCGGGCGAACGAGCTCGACGGGCGGGAGCCTACCGGTAGTTCTCGAACTGGATGGCCACGGGGTACTCGTCCGCCGTCAGGCGGAGCCGGGCGATCACCTTCTGCAGCTCATCCTTGCTCTTGCCCGAGACGCGAACGGCGTCACCCTGGATCTGCGGCCGCACCTTCGGGAACTCGTCCCTGACCAGCTTCGCGATCTTCTTCGCCAGGTCCTCGTGGAGGCCGCGCCGCAATCCGATCCGCTGGCGAACCGTGCCCTTGCCAGCGAGCTCGATCGCACCCCAGTCGAAGATCTTGAGTGAGAGCCCCCGCCTGACCGCCTTGGACTCGATCAGCTCGCGGACCGCCTTGGCCCGGTACTCATCGGATGTCCGGAGGGCGATCTCGTCCTTGCCCAGGTCCAGCTGGACGGTGATGTTGCGGAAGTCGAAGCGTGCGGCGACCTCGCGGCGTACCTGGTCGAGCGCGTTCACCAGCTCCTGGTGGTCGAAGTCACTGACGACATGAGACGTCGCCGGCCATCCCCTCCCCCTTTCAGCGGTCCGCGCCGTCCCCGGCGGGGGCTCGGGGGGGGAAGGTGGTGTCGGTGCCGACTACGCGCTCCAGCGTCCAGTGCCGCTCGCGGACGTTTGAGAGCAAAAGCAAGTCTAGCGCTTCAGCAACTATTTAAGTCAATAAATCTTAATACGACGTAATTTCAGCATCAAATAAATTTCTTGTTCTATCACCAACCCCATATCGTTTAATATGCTAATCGGACCTCGGAGCGAAGGGACTGTCCGTATACTTTAAATCCTATCTCTACCCGATCGCCTAACTTATTGATTTCTGTCACTGCGCCCTTAAAGCGGTTTATTAATTGGCCAGGAAACGGTATATCCGAAATATAGATATCGTTAGGGAAGATTGCTATGCGTGTAACTGGAGTATCTTCGTCATGTGGCACAATGATGTGCAGACTTCCGCATTCTACCTCTACCAATCCCTGCCCAACGCGCCTGCAAGTATCACATTTTAGAATATTAGGCTTACCTATAAAGTCGGAAACATCGGGGTTTTCAGGATAAAAGAACACTTCCTCAGGCGGGCCCACCTGGACTATTTTACCGTTACTAATCACCGCAATTTGATCAGATATCTCCTCTGCCTCTAATTGGTTATGAGTCACGTGAATAATAGTCACCTTCAGTTCCTGATGAATGCGTTTGAGCTCAAGGCGCAAATGCTTGCCGGTCTGCAAATCAAGGTTGGATAACGGCTCATCCAGCAATAATACCTTGGGCGTAAGTACAAGCGCGCGCGCCAGTGCGACTCGTTGTTTTTCGCCCCCAGAAAGGCCGTTCACGCTAGTGAAAGAAGATGGGAAATACCCATGAGTTCCGAATAGCGGTCGACTTTTTCATCCACATTCAAACACCGGCAATTTACCTCTTTTAGACCGAATGCAATATTTTCGTACACATTTAGAAAAGGGAAAAGGACGTAATCTTGGGGAACGTAACCAACTTTACGTTTTTCTGGTGCTTGCAGAGTGGCATTTTCCCCATTGATCCACACTTCGCCTGACTGCAAGGTCGTAATCCAGCTATAGCCTCCAGGAGCACGGTTTTCCCAGAACCGGTTGCCCAAGTATTACAAAATACATACCTTGCGAAATATCCAATTTGGGGATAGAAAGAGTGAAATTGCCATTCTGTACAGTCAAGTCCCTTAATACGTATCACAGGCGGTAGCTCCCATGCATAACTTTTCGTATAACAAATAAGGCTATCATGGCAATTATAATGAGTATAAATATAAGAGCTATAGCCTTATTTACATCAGCGGACCCTAGAGCTAAGCACAATGGCGATTGGGAAGAGTTTCCGTTTTCATGAACGTCGCGCCTGCAAGCATCACTAGTAGCCCCGAATTCACCGACTGCCCTTGCCCAGGTGAGGATTAGCTGCTGAAATAAGTCCGTTTCTAGCTAAAGGCAGTGTAACTTTGATGAATGCTCTGAATTTATTACAGCCAAGCGTCCTTGAAACATGCTCATAACGGGGATCAATGCTATCAAAAGTAGACTTGAGCAGCCTGACTGCCAGTGCGGTTACCACAGCTACCTGCGCAAGTACTATACCTGGGATTGCAAAACTGAAACGAATTACATTTTTATCAATCAATATCTCCAATAGGGGTATTAAAGAAGATAAAGGAGGCCGCACCTAAAGCTACCGGAGACAACACAATTGGCAAATCTAGCAAGCTATCCACAATATCTTTGCCCGGGAAATCGAATTGCGAGACGGCATAAGCTGTCGGAATTGTAGATGATGATTGCAAGTGCAGTGGAAATTGTTGCGGTGATTAAACTAAGGCCAATGGCATATCGCGCCTCATCAGAAAAAAGCGAACGCAAAAAGAGGGTCAAATCGGCTGTGGCAGTCAACCGATATAACCAGCATAAGGAAGAAAACAAGGATTGAAATGCCGAAAACAAACAAATGGAAAACACGATCAGTGCGCATACCAGGGAAAATAAAACGCATATAATAATGTCCTCTATTTGATCAGGGTAATAAAGCCCGGCGGTAGCTGATATTCACCGCCGATGCTGGCGTTTGGTGCAGTTGTTTTAGCCTCCGCCTCACTGGTTTTGTAGCCCCATCTCCTGAATATTGCCTGACCGTCGGGTGATACTAGGAAGTCGATAAACCTCTCTGCATTTTCTTTATCAAGAGTGAAGTTTGATGACAGCCGCAGGTATATAAGCAATGCGGGGCACTTGACCAGCGGAAAGCATGATGGCCGTAGTGGTCTCAGGACTCCATGCAGCAAATACGTCCCAACCTATCACCGCATCGACAGATTTGAGTCCTAGTAAGGCGGCAGTATTATCGCAGCTGCTGGCATATGTCTTACAGGTACCGGCGTTCTTGATTTCATCCAGCAGTCCATTATGATCCAACAATTCAATAGCATACAGCCCCACGCATACAGAGCCTAGGTTCTCCGATGGCGAATTCGATATTTGGTTTCGTCAGGTCAGCTAAGGACTTTATGTCCCTTTGGGTTTTCCTTTTGAACACATATGGCAGGAATTAGATAGGCGATTCGCTTGAAATTAGCTGGAGGAACCACACCATCACGCTCTGCTTTAACCATATAGTCTGGTGACCCCGGAATATATAAATCACCGGTTTTACCTAGCTTCATTTGGGAAAGTAGGGTTCCCGAACCACCAAAACTAAGATAAACTTTGACTCCTGTTCTTTTTCAAATAGTGCCGCAACTTCTTCCATAGGTGGCTTGCTTGCCGAGCCGACAAAGGCAGTAATACTCGTATTTCCTACACTCAGCCATTATCCACCCCCGCAATCATAAAAACGACTATTGTGGAGACAGGCAGAAACAGTAACCTTTAACAATTTAATCATTCTTCACATCCCCTAAACCATTTAAGCGTGATAAGGCATTTAGCCGACAAAACTTTATATACAATATATCGCCTAATCAAGGGCGTGTAAATGCTAGCGCAATATTCTCTTCATACCTTACTTAAGTCTGGCGTATTCCATGAGACACCGAGCGGGCCCTATCGAAAATGAACTTCGGCAAAATGGAATTTAACTCAGGGTTTGCTCTGATGGCAAAGGAATCGATGGTTCGGGACTGTCTTGAATGGTGTCAATTTTAGCTTCAGAAATTTGTATGGTGGGGCATTGTTGTGGACAGTTCCCGAACTCCTATTTGAGAGTAAAAAGCTTATTTCGGCGCTACAACAATTACTTGCAGGAGAGTAAAATAACGTGCATGAATATTGCTTCGGCGCCGACCATTACCGGTCTTGCGAATGCGCAGTGGTTGAAACGGATTAATGATATAATCACAATCTTGCTTTTTGGTTTAATTTGCCTGAACTCTTCAACCTAAAGTAACTACTTGATCCGAACTGGTAATAATCTCCAGTAATTGTGACATAGTTGAGACCGGACAGACGCCGGTGGTTACGGTAATTGCCCGGGCGCAAGTCAGCTTCCTGCCCCTGCGGCGGACGATTTACCAGATAGCGTTGTTAGTATTGAATTAATTGATTTTTAGAGAAGTAAATTTATCACTAGACGGGTACAGGCGAGAGTACATATTCTCGCCTGTCCTCATGTTCAGGAACGCTTTTCTCGGCTTATTTGATTCTTTGACAAACCTTTTGATACATCGTACCTTACCATCAAACCAATGATCGCAAATCCATCTCTCAATAACCCGCCCAATTTAAGCAGGCTTTTCCTGTCTTTCCTGCGGCTAGGGGCCACCGCCTTCGGCGGACCTGCCATGATAGCCTATATTAGGCGGATGGTGGTCGAACAAAAGAAATGGATAGATGACAATTCGTTTAAGAACGGCGTCGCTTTTTGCCAGATGGTGCCGGGAGCTACGGCCATGCAGGCCTCCGCCTACGTAGGCCTAAAGTTGCGGGGGTATCGGGGGCAGCTGTCACTTTCATCGGCTTTGGACTGCCGGCATTTGTATTCATGACTGTTCTATCAGTGCTCTATATGCAGAACAAGGAGTTGCCTGCGGTCATATCGGCATTCAACGGCTTACAGGCTATCATAGTTTCAATAGTTGCCAATGCTGCTATTACTTTCGGCAGAGCCAATATAAAAAATTGGAAAGCGGCCGTGATAGCAGTTATGGCGGCCGTACTATTTGGATTTGGTGTATCTCCTTTTCTTGTTATTCTCCTGGCTGCGCTTGCAGGAATATTGTTGTACCTTAAGCAGCCCACGCCCCTTTCTGCATCTTCAGATCAACAGATCACGACGTATCGTCCTGTGCTTGTCATCATAGGTATCGCTGCCGCGGGCTTCATAGTGCTCTTTTTCGTGAACCGCGGGCTTTTCGATCTGGCTGCGCTGATGTTCCGCATAGACTTGTTCGCCTTTGGAGGCGGTTTTGCCTCCGTGCCTCTAATGTTCCACGAAGTGGTAAATGTTAACTCCTGGATGGATAGCAAGACGTTTCTTAATGGTATTGCTCTGGGTCAGGTGACGCCCGGTCCGATTGTAATAACTGCCACGTTTATAGGCTACATTCTTTATAGGCTGCCGGGTGCCGGTATCGCAACGGTAAGCATATTCTTGCCGTCTTTCTTGATTGTGGTAGGGGTCGCCCCCTATTTTGATAAGCTTCATTCCTTTCCCCTTATTCAACAAGGCTATCGCGGGAGTCATTGCCTCATTCGTCGGCCTTCTTTTATCGGTAACTGTGCTGTTCGCCTTGCAGATACCCTGGGATTTGTGGCGTACATTGCTTGCAATTGCCGCATTTGTGGCATTGCTGCTGAAGGTTGAAATCTACTGGGTGGTTTTAGCAGGCGTCATTATTTCAATCATTTTGCTTTAAATACTTAATAGTTATTTCATTTACGCTTTTATTTAATCTCGTATGACGCCGCCTGGCCCTCTCAGCCAATGGCTGTGATAATTACGTCCTTCATGCCCTGTGGTATCCCAATAGAATGAAGCGTACTGATTTTGGTAATAACATCATGTACGCAATAAATGCGCATTCCCCGAACCATCAGGATAGATAATGATGACCAGTAATCACTCGTCATCCGTCCGGTTTTAGGGTTTCAGCCCGGTGATCATGATTTTTGTCTTCTTCGGTCATCTTGCAGAACAGATCACCTTTATCGCACTGCGTACATTCAATCTGCACCGTGGTATGGCCTATGCCAAACTTATTACGCATTATATCCTCGATCTGCAGTTGCACACGTTCCGCCTCACTGATCGAACAATCATCCATACGTACATGGCAGCTCATGGCGTGTAAATTGGATGAAATACTCCAGACATGTATGTCATGCACATCCTTTATTACCGGGATGCTTTTCATCGCCTCAAGTACTTCTTTAATGTTGATATCGCCAGGCACCGCCTCCAGCAAGATCTTCAGCCCTTCCCTGAAAATCCCCCAGGCAGCGAAAATTATTATCAGGCTGATGAGTATGCTTACAGCAGCATCAACCCAGTAAAGCTTAGTGACCATTATGATGATTGCACCTGCGATTACGCCGACCGAGGCCAATGCATCGCCGAGAGCATGCCAGAACGCGCTTTTTACGTTCAGGCTCTCTCCCTGATCTTTGTGCAGCCAGCTTGCTACGAATATGTTGGCTGCCAGGCCGATCACAGCTATCGCCAGCATCAATATGCTGTTGATCTCAGGTTGCTGGTAAAAACGCTGGTAGGCTTCGAACAAAATAATGCCGGCTATGGCCAGTATGGTCAGGGCATTAACGATGGCGATGATAACTCCCACCCTGTGATAGCCGAAGGTCATACGGCTGCTGGAGGGACGCGCAGCCTGCCGGACTCCGTACCAGCTAAGCAGCAGCGCTATGCCATCAGCAAAGACATGACCAGCATCGCTCAATAGTGCCAGGCTATTGGATAACATACCGCCCACTAACTCCAGGACAAGTATTACGGCGGTGATGATTATCCCGTATTTTAACTTGGTAGCAATACCAATTACATTATGATGGTGCTCGCTCAATTAAATCACCCAACTTTCATTTTTCTCCTGTGTACCCGTGACCTTCCCACACTCTTAATATCACAGCCTATTTAGAACCTGGCGATTACTTGAGGGCATCCTCTGTTCTGTTTCCTCCACTGCTAACGAATTTCACCTTTTTCTCTTCCATGATATGTTTTCCGGTCTCAAGGCATAGCTGTTTTTTACAGACACCTCTATACTTCATTGATTTTTTCTTGCCCTGTCTATTACTTCATCAACGCCTTTCCTTGTTTTGAATTCAAGTGGATTACAGCCTATTTGGCCGCGTTTTATCATTTTTCGCAGGTCTTCGATATATCTAAGAGCACCTGGCTCATCCTGGTCCATGATTATTTGCTCTATCCGTTGGATTTGTTGGTCATCTAATGAAATCAACGTCTTGGTCATTTATTGGACTCCGCATGTACCATTGCACCACGCAGCAGGCAGGATTTACAACATTGAAATAGACGCAGCCGACAGACGTATTTCCGACGCTGTCGGTTATCATGGCAAAGACTGTGTAGTAACCGGGAATCCCTGGCGAGATCCAGCCGATTCTCGATGCTGTTCCGTCCTTTACGCCGGTCCCCTGAATTTTACCAGCCGTTGCACGACCATTGATATTTGTACTGCTGAAATATGGACAGCGGCGCCTGGCATGCGATCTCCGCTGTTGTCAATGGGTTTACCAGTTGTCGCTCGCCGATCGACTTATCGCCCCAGATCGGCATCTGCAGTGAAATCTCCGGACTGACATCAATAAGTGAATTATCGAAAGGGACCACCTGCACCTTTACCGTGTTTTCGTCCTCCCAACCATTCCCGTCAGTCACATTGACACCAATCTTATACGTGCCTGGGACAGACGGGGCCATCCAGATCATGCTCTTGCCGTCACCTTTTATTGTTCCGTTATCTGAAAACCATTTAAGCCGTAGTGAACTGCCCGCTGTTTCATGCACGCTGCATATCAGCGGAGTCTCAAATGATGCCGGCACCTCGTGTGCGCAAATGACATCCTTGATGATTTCCCCTTTGCCTTGAATTTCTGCGCATCCCGACAGGTTTAATGCGGCCACGGGCAGAAAAATAAGGCAGATGATTACCCCTACAAATTTCTTGATCATTTATCATAACTCTCTAATCTGTCAATTTCTGGGGCAACAGAAAATATCGAAGGATACCTTGCCCTGTGCCTCATTGCCGTCGGCGTCCCTGGCAGTAATCGACAAGTCATATATCCTGACCTCGGGCGGGGCCGTCCAGTACACAAATGTGCACGTTCCATCCTCCAGTCCTTTGCCTTTTATTTTGCCCCCTGTTGCCGCCCATGAATAGCTGATTTTCTTACCTGCCGAATTTTCTATCGCACAACTTACTTTCGTCATTGTCCCGACCTTGACTGTTGTATTCTCCGAGACAATATCTTCGGAAGGCATGCGCATCTTCAGAATGATCGGCATCGCTGTAGTCCCATCCGCATTATTCAGCACACGTATGTTACAGTCTCGATCGCTCTCCCCACCTTTTCCATCTTTAACTGTTACAGAAACCATGTAATTTCCCATAACGCCAGGCGAAATCCAAAGCGCATTTGGACCTGTTGGCGTTATTTGCCCACCGTCCGCAGACCATGCATATATCAAATTGTCGCCATCTGGATCACTCGCATAGCACACTATCTCGTTATCCGCTACAGCCATACTATCCTTGGCATATGATATGGTTTCAATTGTAGGATTACTGTTCGGTTTCAAAGTCGTAAAGGTGGGACCGGTGCAGGATGTAATTAATAAGGCGATTACTGGTGCAATAATGTACTTCTTCAGATTAATAACCAAACTTCAATTAAACAACAACAGTCATTCACCTTCAGATAAACTAAAACATTCCTCATCCTATTAAATAAATAATTTAAGGATCATCCAGGCCGCAAGGGCAACAAGCACTACGGCCAGTATTATTCGTAGCCTTGGCACTCCGGTCCTGAGTGATATAATCGGACCCAGGCTTGCTCCGATAAACGCTGCTGCCGATAAGGGCAAGGCTATCCATACGTTAAAAGGGTCGCCACCCATCAAATGCCCGAGAAAGCCAGGCAGCGCAGTGATGCCAACGTATGTAGAGGAAATGCCTATAGCGACGCGCGTCGGACAGCCGAATAACAGCATCAGCATTGGCAGAAGAAATAAACCCCCACCAACCCCTATCAGCCCTGAAATAAATCCGACCAGGGTGGTTGCCGGGATAAGAACCCCCATTGCTATTTGGTATTGATGTTCCCCGCAGGTCCTGTCCCAGCAATACCAGGCCGGCATAAAGTCCGGACGCTTGCCCTCCGTAGCCGGGCGAAGCATGAAGAATGCAGCAACTCCAAGCACCGCGATAAAGATAATTTTCAGTGCTATGGAGCTGACCCATTGAGCGACATAGCCGCCGGCGAAAGAACCGACAATGGCGAAGGGAACAATGGCAAATAATAGTTTCCAGTCTACTGTCTTCTTGCGGCCAAAAACCAGGGTCGATGCTATGCTCGCCAGCATGATCATGAATAGGCTAGTGGTGGAAGACTCATGCATTCCCATGCCTGTCATTAGCAAGATAGGCACATAAGTTGACCCTCCACCCTGACCCACCATTGAGAATGGCACGGCAAGTACGAGCACAGCAACACAGGCTATAATTGCAGTTATTATAGACATTTAATTATCCTCGGGGGCAACAATCCCCGGTTCCGTTGGCAAAGCGACGGATTATTTTATTTGTAACCTGAGCAGGGTATGCAGTTAGGCTCATTGTCGACCAGGCGTACGTACCGCTCGAAAACGTATTCACCGCATTTAACGCATTTCACCTTGTTGAATGATCCCCTGGCGGGCGCAAATTTATAGTCAGGTACCCAATCGATCTTAAAGACCTTATCGTCCGGCTGGGCATATACCCAGTCTATGGCTGCCTTGGCGACGTCGGCCGGAATCTTTGAAGGTTCAACTTTCTTTTTTCTGTAGGCGAAAAATTCATGTTTGCCGAACTCATCTTGAAACTCATTAGTAACGTATAGGCGGATTGCACCCTTTCCGAGATACTGCGGATGATAAAACACAGCAGCCAACTTTCCCCAGAATGTCTTTTCCATCAATGACTTGCCGTAGGTGGCGCCGGTAGCTATCTGGATGCCATCCATCAAGCATGTCTGCGGATGCCCGATACCCAGCTCCGGTATGACGAAAAACCCGTGGTCTGGCTCGTGCCCAGCCCCTAATTCCTTCATGGCCAGCTTGCCCATGCGATAGCCCAGCGGCATGAAGGGACACTTGTGTCCGTGAAACTCCCACGCCCATTCAGGTACCATATTCATTGTTGTTCCTCCTTTTTTAATTTTTATTTATCTATAGCTACTCATTCATAATAGTACTTACGATCAGTTCTGTAGCCTTCTTTACCTCGCCGTCGGAAATATATTCCATGACCCCTTTGATCTCCCTGCCAATGTCCTCGCTGAGCCCCTTCTTTTTCATACCGATATCCCGTGTAAGTACAATACTGATCGGCTTGAATCCTGCCTGTTCAACTATCTTCCGGCTGCATTCAAAGGGGCAGCCATCCACGGTGATAATCTTTTTGCCGCTCTGGTTTTTCCTAATACCGGTTTCACATAGGTTGGCAATCCCCCCAGGCACATGATGGCCGCCTTCTGCAAGCCAAGTTCTTTAACTGCCTCCAAACAGGCCAACCCACTGGTTATTCCTGTATTCGACGCTCCACCGAAACAGGAAAAAATCGCGTTTTCGTGGGTGTTTATTCCTGCCTGCCACTGTTGTTCTTCAGCCATAGTGTATCTCCTTTTTCGGAATTCTCAATTTACCCCGATTTTTTTCAGTTCCGGCGCCATTTCCTCCGGTGCCCAGTATCCCAGGTGACGCATTAGCTCTTTTCCCTGGCTGTCAAATAATATCTGGGTTGGGATGGACTTTATTCCATACTGGTCCGTAAGGTCCTCATGCTCGTAAACCTCCACAATTAAAACGTTAAGTTGTCCCCGTTGCTTCTCTGCCAGCGTTTCGAGTACAGGTTTCATCATTTTGCATGGAATGCAGTTCCTCCAACCGAAATCTGCAAGGGTGGGTTTTCCGTTACGTAAAGCCTGATCAAGCGATATTTTTGTAAGGTCTTTCTCAATATATGTGTCCGTTCCACCGGAGCAACTTATGTTGAATACCAAGAACACAGCCAATACAAGAAATAGGACCTTGCCGGATAGCCGCATAAATTTGTTAAATGACATTTTCACTCATTCCTTTATAAATCGCTGTTATTAATCACTAATTGCCGTTCAAAGCATGTCACTCCAAATTATTGGCCTGATACGAATAGGCTGGTTAGCCAGGGTATCATGTAATAAATCCCGATAACGATGAAGGCAATAGCGATTACGATACGGATAACTTTTTCGCTGCGGCCGATTGCATCAACCCACTTCGAGATACTGGCCACGCCAAATGAGAGCAGTAGACCGAAAAGCAAAACCGGCAACCCCGTCCCAATAGCAAAAAAGGCCGGTAACGTCACACCGCCGGCGGTTTTCAACGCCAGCGGAAGCAATACGGCAAAAAACAGGACGGCGCTGTATGGGCAGAATGCCAGGGCGAAGAGTGCGCCAAGTGGAAGTCCCCCGATCATACCCCAGTCGGCGACCTTTCCGCCGAGATTGGATAAACTATTGCCGCTGCGACCGAAAGATATCTTATCTATGAAAAGCATCAACACGCCTATTGCTATCAAGAATGGCCCGAGGGCTTTTTCCCCTACATCCTGCAGGATTACAGACACTCCCGGGATACTGAGTCCGAGGTAAATAATAAGTGCGCCCAGTACCGTATAGGTCAACATCCGGCCCAGCGTATATAGGGCCGCTGTCACCACAGAATATTTACGGTCCGTCAGGTTTCGGCCTACATAGGCGAGGGCCGCGATATTGGTTGCCATGGTACACGGCCCGACGGTAGCCATCAGCCCTAAAAAAAATGCCGATAGCACAGGTATGTTTATATTTGACGTTAAAGACGATAAGTCCATTATCTTTGCCCATTGAGTCTGAGTTCGATTACGTCCTTCACCTTTGCATTAAAGCCGGAGGGATCATCAACGCAGTTCCAGGACCATATATCTTGAATATCTTCAATATTGTCGAAATTGTTTATGACATTATTAATAAATAGCTGTGATCCGAGGGCGCCGTATTTCTTGACTATGACAGCATTCTGCGGTTCCTGGATATTTAATACCCTGTATGTAAGCTTGCCGCTGTTTATGGCGTCTTGAAAATATGTTTTTATGATATTAGTGACCTCTTTTTCAAAACACAGGCATGTCACACATCTAAGGTTCGCATGGAAATATACGACATCAATCCTGTTGGACAATAAGGGCGGCGAAGTGACTATGTTTGTAGTCGATATGGAGCCTGAGCCGGAATTTTGTTGTGCAGGTGTCTGCGCTACAGGTTGGACACTCGGCTGTATAGCCGTCAAAGTACTTGATTGCGCCGGCGGCTGGGAAGACTGCTTAGTAGAAGTTTGCACGGGTGTTTCAACGGGCGGTTGCTGTGGAGAAGCAGTTATCGCTGAGCACGCTGTCAATGCAATGACCCCTGCTATTACCGGCAGATAAATGAAATTCTTCATCTTAGTGAACATCAAATTTAGTGGTCCTCCTTTAAGGGACGGTATTCGATTATATACGCCCAATTAATAAACCTGACGGCCACATCAGGATAGCTGCTTGAGCCCTCCCTGAATAACATTCTTAACTTTTAACTCAAAGCCATGTGGGTCATTGACACATTTCCAATTCCATATGCTCTGGATGTCCTGGATATTGTCAACACCCTTGATTATCACGTTGACAAACAATTGCGAGCCAACTGCCTGATATTTCTTAGTAATATCCGCATTCTCAGGTTGCTGCAGATTTAACACCTGATAAGTCAATTTCCCGCTATTTAACTCATCCGAAAAATATGTATCAATGACTTTGTTAATACTCTTCTCAAAACAAAGACATGTTACGCATCGCTGATTTGCATGAAAATAAATGACATCAATCCTGCTAACCGGGGCCGCCGGGGTCTTCGTTCCAGTAGCATTGTCATTGCTTGAGTTCTCGTCCCCCACTATGGGGTCTTGCTGAGCCGGTGACTGATTTGCAGGTGCCTGAGGCTGAGCCGCAGCCGGTTGTTTGGCCGGCTGATCCGCCTGTACAACCGGTGCAGCGGGCGCGCTTGCGCACGCAGACAGCATAATTAGTCCCGCATAGACAAAAGATATCACCAGGTTCTTAACGGTGAAGACAGTATTAATTTCCGTGCCTCCTCTGGAGATGATCGTTCCAATTTCTTCTTTCATAGTAGTGTCCATTTTATGAGCGAAATGTGAATTTCGTGTGAATAAATTGTGAATTAATTACCGTTTTTTCTTGCACACGCAATCTGCTCCGCGCCGCTCGACCTAATCATTTGTTTTTCTCCCTGTCCTCAGCAGCCAGGGCATTCATAATTAATTGTTCGACCTCGGCTTTTGACGGCACTTTTCCGCTCATTACGAGTTTTTCATTGATTACGAGGCCGGGTGTCGCCAAAATCGGATACTGCATGATTTTTTTCATGTCTCTTACATCTTCAACGCTGATGTCTAGCTTTAAGGCGGCTACTACCTCTTTCACTGCTTTTTCCAGGTTCTGGCATTTGGCGCAGCCGGGACCTAATAATTTAATGTTCATTGTTAACCTCCATTACTTTATATGGTTAGGGCTCGATCGAAAAACTTGCGCTTAAAATACAGGGATACGTTGACCAAACCAATTAAAACTGGCACTTCTACCAGCGGACCTATAACAGCGGCAAATGCCTGTCCGGACCCAATACCGAATACAGCCACGGCGACAGCTATCGCTAATTCAAAGTTGTTGCTGGCGGCCGTGAAGGCGATCGTAGCCGTCTTTTGGTAGTTTGCTCCTATCTTCTTCCCCATATAGAAAGACACTAGGAACATAACCACAAAATAGATAAGAAGCGGCAAGGCGATGCGCAGCACATCCAGTGGCAGTTGGACGATGATCTGCCCTTTCAAGGAGAACATCACAACGATTGTAAACAGCAGCGCCGCCAGCGTAATAGGACTGATCTTGGGAATGAACTTCGTGTCGTACCACTTCCTTCCCTTTGCCTTAAGTAAAGCAAATCTTGTAAGCATCCCAGCGAAAAACGGTATTCCCAGGTAGATCAAAACGCTCTGCGCTATCTGCCAGATAGTTATATTTACAGACACTCCCTTGAGTCCAAACCACCCTGGAAGGATAGTGATAAAAATGTAGGCATAAACCGAGTAAAATAAAATTTGGAAAATCGAGTTGAAGGCCACCAAGCCCGCGGCATATTCATTATCTCCCCCGCAAAGCTCATTCCATACAATAACCATGGCTATGCAGCGCGCCAGTCCTATCATAATTAGCCCAACCATATAGTCCGGGTATCCGCTCAGCAAGAGTATTGCCAGCAAGAACATCAGTATCGGCCCGATCACCCAGTTTTGCACCAAGGACAGTCCGAGTATTTTCCAGTCGCGAAAGACCAGCGGCAATTCCTCGTATTTGACCTTGGCCAGCGGCGGATACATCATCAGGATCAGTCCTACCGCAATGGGGATGGATGTTGTCCCAACCTGAAACAGAGATATGACATCGGCTACCCCCGGTATGAAGTAGCCCAGTCCCACGCCTAACGCCATTGCCAGGAAAATCCAGAGCGTCAGAAAACGGTCCAGGACCGACAGCTTTAAACTGCCTTGCTCGCTGGTACAAGACTGGCCTGCGTCCTTCATTTGCAATCCCCCATTTGATTGTATTTTTGTATCGGCATAGCTTTTATGAGGTCTTCCCATCCAATATGTCGGTGACAGTCACCTTGATAAAATTGATCAGCTTGTCCCGGTTATCGTCCCCTGTCATATTCCAGATATCGCTAACCGGATAGGTCCTTGCCTTATTTCCCCGTGTTTCCTTGATGAAAAGAACGAAAGGCAGGGCATCATATCTTTTGACGAGCTCTTCATTCGCCGGATCGTCCGAGACAATCATGGTCAATTTTACTTTACCTGTAGCTGTTTCATTTGCAAAATATGTATCGACAGCGTACTTGATATTATCTTGCACAGTTGACATGCAATGGCAAGCTACTTTCGTGTGAAAATAGATGAGTTCGACACTGTCCGGTTTAGCCGTGTCAGTAACAGCATTGTCAGCTTTTGAAGTTTGCAAATCTGGCTGCGTACCTGCGCACCCACCCAGCAACATAGTCGAAAGTACCAAAAGACACGTTGTCATCATCAAGATAATAGTTTTCATCTGTTCATTACCTTTCCATAAAATTAGATTTATGCTTTGTGTGTGCATCAGGCAGGGCGCTCCCGGCCTGGGCCAGTTTACGTAAGTCTTCCTTAGCCAGCTTGTTTCCTTCGAGTCCCCTGCGTATGGCCTTCAGCATGTCGGCCCCGCATGAGTCAAATCTCTTCCAATCTATCGCATAAACTGAGAATCTACCCTGTTGCCTCTGTTTCATCGGATAGTGCCTTCATAATGCCCATCAGTTTATCCATGTATCTGTTCGCTAAATGCTGCAATGTCAGAGTATGGCATTAAAAAGATAGCCAATTATGATTATGCCGACGGATACAACCCCGAGGAATACAGCGATGAGCTGCCATTTCAGCACTTTTCGCAGTATTATCGTTTCCGGCAGAGATAGGCCTATGACCGCCATCATAAAGGCAAGCGTCGTGCCCAGGGCTGCGCCCTTCTCCATGAGCGCTTGCATTATTGGAATGAACCCTGCCGCATTGGAATACATGGGGACACCAAGCAGCACGGCCGCAGGGACTGCCCACCAGACGTCCTTGCCCATAAATGACGCCATCAGGCCTTCGGGTACATATCCGTGTATGATCGCTCCTACGGCTATTCCAGCAAGGACGTAGGGCCAGACTTTACCTACGATCTCCTTCACCGCAGTTAGGCCATACCGAATTCGATCTGCAAATTTAAGGTCTCCCGCCGCATCGCCGGACTCGCCCATCTTTATTTCATGCACCCAGCTCTCAATGTATCTCTCCAGCTTAAGGCGGCCAATTACCCAGCCGGCGGTGATGGCGATGAATAGTCCAGTTGCCACGTAGAGCAGAGCTATTTTCCAGCCGAACATGCTGAAGAGGAGGACGAGGGCCACCTCGTTGATCATCGGCGCTGCGATCAGAAAAGTGAACGTGACGCCGAGAGGAACGCCGGTCTCCACAAATCCAATGAAAAGCGGAACGGCGGAGCATGAACAGAAAGGCGTGACAATGCCAAGTCCGCCAGCCATAACGTTACCGACGAATTCACGTTTGCCCGCCAGCATCTGCCTGGTCCGCTCCGGTGTGAAGAATGAGCGTATTATTCCGACGCCGAATACTATTATTGCCAGGAGCATGATGACTTTAGGTGCATCGTACAGAAAGAAAGCCACGCTGCTGCCCAAATGGCTATCCGCAGACAGATGAAATATGTTAAAAGTCAGGAAATTGGACGCCGTTTCAAGCCAATAATATACGATCAGCCATAAGGCCAGACCTATGCCCAGCAGCAGATAAAGCTTCCTGTTATCAAGGGTTTTTCCGTTAGGTGCAGCACTTGGGGGAGTTGATATGCCGCAAATGCAGGATTCCACTTTAGTTGTTGCAGCCATTTTTACTACCGGTAGCTGAGCAGACTGTCAGTCCAATCTTTTCCGTAGTGGCCAGTTTCTGCCTGTCAAAAATCGCCGTCTGATTATCTTTCAGAGCTTCACGCACAATTCCGGCCAAATCAATATGATATTTATCCATACTCTCCCAGTCGATGGAATACATGGCCCACAAGCCCTGACGCCTGAACTTTAAAAAGCCCGCATCGCAAAGTGTGATCAAATGCCGTGATGTTCTGGATTGCGTTAAATCCAGTACCTGCATTAACTCACAGACACAGCACTCACGTTCCAGCAGTATGTTTAAGATCCTCAGTCTGGTCTCGTCAGACAATGCCTTAAATGTTTTAGCTAATTTCCTCATATGTCACCTGTCTCTATTCGTTTATCCGCATGTAGTAATATAATATTGGGGAATTGGTCGGAAGTCAAATTAGCCTATTGAAATGGGCTCATTGAAATGTTATGGGCCAAGGAAATTGATCTGCGCTCCGAAAACTGGACCAGATAGATGTTAGTTTCGTGGGATGATTGATATACTTAAAGGAGGATCATTTTATGAAAAAGTGCCGTTACTCTGCGCAGCAAATTGCCTTTTCAGTAAGCAATTTGGTGCTTACACCTGGATGGTGATGCCGTGGTCCCTTTTATCAGTGAGGATCTCAAAGGCTGCGCGGTTGCGGGTGGTCAGCAGGTCGGATGAGCCCTTATTTGCGCCCTGCTTGTAGGTGATCCTCAGGTCACAGGAGGCTATCTTGCTATTGAGGCAGTGCTTGTTGCCTCCCGGCGGGTTGTAATAATTCAGTCCCACGAACTGGTTGCGATCGCCGGTTATCATTCCTGCAAGACTAACCACGTCGTTCTCCGAGGAGAATTGCCAGTCAAAATAAGTGAAGTGCCCGTGGGCTTTCAAGGTTTGGGCCATGCTGTTAAGGGCATATTCCTTGCCTTTATGCCGCAGCACGACAGGGGTCATGTTTGGCGTCCAAAAGGGACCGATTTTAACCCTGGCCGTGGCGACCTCGAGGAAGCTGTCCGGGTTGTTGTCGAAGCCGGCCACCTGTCCCCAGGCGTAGAGATCGGTGTGCCTGGAGCCCCAGTTATGGTTCTGGCTGCCGATCCATTTATCTATGTTTACAGTTTTACCGTCCACGATGAGACTACCGTTGAATTGAGCCATGGGAAGGGGTACGATGCTTTTAGCTTTGGGAAAGCCAGCTGAATACATTTTCAGTGGCAGCAGGAAAAGGGGTTTGCTATCACCGCTATAGGTCAAATCCCACTTAATTTCGTGGTTATGGGCCGAGGCGTCTCCAGTCAGCTTGCCTGTATTTAGCAGGGCATCACCGATCTTTGCATCCAGCCCGGATGAACTGAAAGAGCACTGGTTGAAAGGCACCTCTTTCTTAACGGCAAAATCCAGCACGTTTTGACCGTCGAAATAGACCGCCCACAGTTCACCGATAGCTTTTTCGGGGTGGCCCTGCGGGCTGAAGATGGTATACCGTATCCAGAAAGCCAGGGGAAGCGACGGGTGGTTGGCCCGCAGGAAAAAACTTTCGTAGTGGCCGGTTGTTTGACCGGGTTGGTAGACCGTTTTATTTGCCCCGGTTATCCAGGCGCTTTCTGCTTTCTCCATCTCGTTGCCTCCGTTCTGGTATTTTAGCAATATAGCCTCCCAATAATGGACTAATGCTCAGCGGCGATAACCGCGGCGCCCAGCGCAGCCATAAGCCGGGGGTTTTCGGGTACGAGGGTTTTTATGCCGAGCTTCTCATCGATGGCCTGCACCAGGCCGATGTCGAGCGCGCCGCCGCCGATGACCGCGAAATCTTTCTCAAGGGCTACGCCGCGAGACATGCCGCTTATCTTATCGGCGATCGAGCGGTGGATGCCGGCCAGGATATCCTCGGGGCTATCGCCCTGCGAGATGCGTGTGATGACCTCGGTTTCAAGGAAAACGGTGCAGGAGGTGGAGAAGCTGGAAGGTTTAGTGGCTTTTAGGGATAGCGGACCGATCTCGTCGATGCTTATCTGCAATATGCGGGCCACGACCTGTAGCAGCCGCGCGCTGCCGGTGGCGCATATCTCGGAGACGTTGAAGTTGATGACCCGCCCGTTTTCGTCCATGGTGATGACCTGGCTGCCCTGGCCTCCTATATCTATGATAGTGCGCACGCCGGGGAAGGTGAGGTTCACGCCTCGGGCGTCGCAGATTATCACGCCATGATAGCTATCGGCGCCGGCGTTGCGCCCGCCGATGCCGGTGGCGGCGCTGAAGGTGATATCAGCGAGTTGAAGTCCGGCCTGTTTTAAAGCCTCGGCCTTTACCGCCGCGGCGGTGGTGGCGTAGTTGGTGCCCGAGGGTATCACACCCGCACCCATGATCTTCTTTTGGCCGTCGATGATTACGGCCTTGCTGGCTGCCGCGCCGATGTCGATACCGAGGAAATAGTTGGTCACCGGCCTTTCTCCATGAATTCTATATAAGCTTCGCTGAGCTGTTTTTTCGCCATCTTAAAATCGCCGTCCTGCACCAGCTTAAAAGCCTCGTCACGCGCCAGTATGGCGGCGCCCAGTGCGCCGGTGATGAGAGGCTCTTCCGGGACCAAGACGGGCATGCCCAGTACGGTCTCCATAGCTTTGACCATGCCCGAGTTTTTGGCCACTCCGCCGGTGAAGACCACGGGCGGCTCTACCTTGAGTTGCCTGGCCAGCTTGACCACGCGCGTGGTTACGGCGATGTAAACGCCGGCCAGTATATCCGTCAAAGGCTGTCCCTCGGAAAGGCGGGAGATTATCTCCTGCTGGGCGAAGATAGTGCACAGGCTGTTTATCTTGACGGGCGTGTCGCTCTGCAGTGATATCCGCCCCATCTCGTTGAGCTCCAGTCCCAGCGTCTCCGCTGCCACCTCCAGGAACCTGCCCGTGCCGGCGGCGCACTTATCGTTGGTGAGGAAGTCGGTCAGCCTGCCACTCTTAATCTTGAGTACCTTGGCGTCCTGGCCGCCGATGTCTATTGCAGTTCGCACATCGGGGAAAAGGGAGGCTACCCCTCTGGCGTGGCAGGTAAGCTCGGTGACCTGCTTATCGGCGAAGGGGACGTTGACGCGGCCGTAGCCGGTGGAGATGATGTAGGCGACCTGGTCGAGCGTGATCCCTGCCTTGAGAAGGACGTCCTCCATGACCTTATTGGCGCGGCGGCGGTGCTCAGCGCCGGTGGGACCGACCACGTAGCCGCGCATCGCGCCTTGTGCGTCCACCACGACTGCCTTGGACATGGTGGAGCCTATATCGATGCCGGCGAAGAAAAGAGCTGGAGTCGCGTTTTCCATGCGGGGCTTGCTGTTTTACCTCAGCCCAGGGTCTCCACGAAGGCCTCCACCCGAGTTTTAATCGGGGCCAGAGACCTCTCGCTGTAGTCGTGCTCTATGTAGATGCTGGGTATGCCCAGGGTATCGAGATAATGCCTCAGGTTGGGGACCTCGTAGCCGTGCGTGTCGCAGTACTTGACGCTCTGCAGGATGACGCCGTTAACGTGCCAGTCGGTCACGGCTTTTTTAATATAGCTGAACCTGCTATCCAGGTCCTTGTCGTAACTGCGTTCGGTCTCTTGATGCTGTGTATCGCGGTAGGTGCGCGGGCATTTGATGTCCACCAGGTAGCGCTGCGCCAGCGCATGCAGGTTATAAGGGGCTTTAACGTCGGCCCAGAAGGCCCTGGTGCCCACGCAGGTGTCATCCACTACAACGTCGGCGCCGGTGCTCTCTATGAGCTCGTAAAGTGACGTATTGTCGAAAACAGGGCCCCACACCAGCAGGCGGGCCTTCTTCTTGGCCGGCTTGATGCTGCGCTCTTTGACTTCCCGGATGACCGCTTCCAGGAGTTCGTTGCCCTCTTCCACCGGCAGGCTGAAAAGTGAAACCATGACCTCGAGGTTCTCCATCGAGTTGAGCCTGGGTGGATCTGATTTGCGCAGGTCGTAAAGATCCCTGACCAGCTTGCGCTGTTTATTATGCAACTCACAGGCCTTTTTAAGCTTGTCTGCGCTGAGCTTTTCCCCGGCTAATTCCTCGATATGCTGTTTAAAGAAATTTATCTGTCCCTCAAAGTAATCAACAGCCGGCGCATGATCGGTATGGGGCACATCGATGAGGTGTGTGAAAGGTGCGTCTTTAATGTAGTCACGCCAGGCAATGATGGTGGTCATGCCGATATCGCAGGTATGCGCGCCCACGGCGCCGTCCAGAAAATCGAATTTTCCCTTGATGCCGAGGTCGATAATGCTGCGCAGGAAAGGACAGACCACGGTAGTCGAAACCTTGTCCGCGGCTGTGATCGGTTCGCTCATATCGCCGAAAATGCGGAATGGCACCATGCCCATCGCCGTTATTATCTCAATCGGGGGGTAGAGGCAGATGTAGCCGATTATCTTCTTGCCGGCCTTGCGCAACTCGCGCACACGCTTGCCTCTGTCCGCGTAAATCTCGTGTGCCCTGGAAAGCCCTTTAGTCGTAGCTGTTACCATTTTATTCTCCCTGTTTAATTATTGGCTACCAGTCGAGCCCCCTGGACTTCCTGACCTTCCTGTAGTGGTCCATGGTCTGTTCGAAAGCCTCGGCCCTGGCCAGCACCTCCTGCGGGTTGAAGACGCGTTTGTCGATGATATCCCCTTCCACCCAGAGGCTGGGCACGTCTAATTTCTCCTGTTCCCAGTGCTGCACCGTGCGCAGGCTGCAACTGGCTGCGCGGCAGGAGATTAGAGGGTGCATGAAAAAGCCGTCCGCTTTAAAGCCGCGGGCGATCTTGAGGTAGGTCTCGACGATGGGGTTCTGGATGTTGTCAGCCTTGGCCTCGGGGAACACATTGAACATGAAATTGCGGGAGAGGCGCGCCAGCTTCTCGCAGGGGTCGCTGTACTTGCTGAGGTCGGGCGGCTTTGGAGCGTGATAGCCGAAGCTCTCGAAGACGAAATTCCAGCCCATCTCGGCCAGGTTGTCGAAGAACTTCAGGCTATGCCAGGGCGGTAGCTCGGCGAAGATGAGACGGTAGCGCTCAGGGTAGTTGATGCCCGATACTTTATTATTAACCCGCTCCTGCACCTCGTCCAGCATATCCTGGTAGCACCTTAGCGATACCTTCATGTCGCCGGCGAAGAAGAGGGAAGGCGGCATGCTGCTCCAGAAATCAGTAGCGTGCATGGGACCGGGTATCGACTGGCGCAGTTCGCTTATCTTGTAGGTAGTCTCGTGTATTTTTACTGCCAGGTCGGTAAGCTCTTCCAGCTTTGCCCAGTCCATTTTCCGCTTGAAAAGTTTTTCCAGGAAGGCGATGAAATCCTTAAGCTCTTTTACCAGGAACTTCACCTGGTAGGCCTCCAAATCAGGTTCGGAGCCCTCGTAGGTGGCCATCATCGGCATCTCGAGGCACCATTCCGGGGCGTCGAAGTAGCGGGCCAGCGACTGGAACCACTTGAAGCGCGCGTCGCAGATGATGCCGGAGCCCAGCAGCAGGGCCGGCTTGGCCATGCCGCCCAGCGGAGCATCGGGCGGTATCTTGCCGCCGTTCTCTTTCATCATGCGGTAAGAATAGCCGATGGTGCTCCTGCCATAGCCGCACATGTGGGTGGGGAAGCCGTCCGAGTCGGAAGCATCGAGGAAAGGTTCGGCGGCGCCGGAAGCGGCCAGCAGGGTGGCGTAATTCTCCGGGTAGACGATATTCAGCCCCATGGCTTTGAGGGGAAGGTCCCCTTCCCAATAGTTTAACATCGACCAGACGGTCGGCTTGCCCTCGTTGCTGGCCTTGAGCGTATCAATGTAATCCTGCTGCACGACGTTGCGCAGCGGGTACATGCTTTTAAGCCGGTTGATGGCCCTCTTCTTTTCGGTCTTGACGGGAGTCGCGGTTTCGCTCATCTTGCACCCCTTTTCGAATTAAATATGAAATGTGCCTGAAATATCAGCCTTTAATCTTAGAATATTATAAGCACATTTGTAAAGAAGCATAAATAGCCGGGATATTTCCTGTGGCAGCTCTCAAATTCAGGGGGCGCTCTTATGATCTCCGCTAATCCGGACATCGCCATCGCTGAAAAACTTGAACTGGTTGCGGCCGTGACCCTTGGAGTAATACATCGCGGCATCGGATTTCTTAGTCAGTGTCTCTATGTCCTCCGCGTCTTCAGGGTAGATGGCGATACCTACGCTGGTTGAAAGGTGTAGTTGATGTCCGTCAATGGAAAGCGGCTCTCTAAAAGAATCCAGGATCTTTTGGGCTATGGCAGTGGCATCTTCAAAGTGGTTGGTCTCCATCATCACCAGTATAAATTCATCTCCCCCCACGCGGGCCAATGTATCGCTGGCACGTATTGTTCCCGCAAGCCGCTTGCTGACAGCCTTAAGCACCTGGTCACCCGCGTCGTGGCCGAGGGTGTCATTAATGGATTTAAACATGTCCAGGTCCAGCGACATGACGGCAAGCCGCGCCTTATTGCGGTGGGCCAGCGATGCCGCCATGCTGAAACGGTCCAGCAGCAATACCCTGTTGGGCAACCCGGTTAGGAAGTCATGGGTCGCCATTTCCACGAGCTTTTGCTCCAGCTTCTTGCGCTCGGTGACGTCCCTGACAAAAGCCAGCACGACTTTCTGACCGCCCCGATGTACTACGCTGGTGTTGATCTCTACGGGTATGCGGTGGCCGTCCCTGCCTATAAGCTCTAACTCATCGGGACCCGTGGATTTGCCATTGATATTATCCTGTAACAGCTCTACAGCCCTGGCAAGGCTGCCTTCAGGGAGGATATTCAACTCCAGGAAGTTCTTGCCTATAAGCTCTTCACGCTTGTAACCTATTATCTCCTCGCACTTGAGGTTGCCATAGAGGAAGTTGCCTTCAAAGTCGTTCATATAGACGCCGTCCGGGGCATTCTCCAGGGCGGTCCTGAATTGCTCCTCGCTCTCCTTCAGCGCATTCTCAATCCGCTTGCGCTCGGTGATGTCGCGGTTGACGCACTTGAACCCGGTAACCTCTCCCTGCTCATTCTTTTTAAGATCAACCGATACTTCTGAAAATATTATGCTGCCGTCCTTGTGCCGTACCCTGTATGCGAACCCCTTATTTGGTTTTCCTGTCCTGTATACTTCGTTGAAAGCAGCGAAGATATTCCTAGTATCCTCTTCAAACACCGAAATGCGATAATTACTGCCTATGAGCTCTTCGCGTGAATAACCGAGGCTATGGCCTGCGGATTCACTGACGAAGGTATAATTGCCGGCAAGGTCCACCTCGTAGTAGGAGTCCTGCATTTGCTCAAGTATGGTGCGGTATCTTTCTTCCGAGCGTGCAAGCGCTTCTTCAAGCTGCTTGCGCTCGGTAATGTCACGGCTGACTGACCGAAAACCGATAATCTCGCCCTGTTCGTTTTCCCGCACGGAAATCGAGGATTCGACTAATATCACGCTGCCGTCTTTGCGGAGTATTCCGTGGGCGAAGCCTATATTGGGGATTCCCGTATTGAATACCTGATTGAAAGCAATAAATAGGGGCTTGATATCATCAGGCGGGGTGGTAAACCGGTAGCTCTGCCCCACCATTTCTTCACTGGAATAACCCAGGTTGAGGCACACAGAATCGTTGACGAAAGTGAAATTGCCCGCGAGGTCCACTTCGTAATAAGAGTCATACATCTTCTCCAGGATGGTGCGGTACGTTTTTTCAGAGTGTGCAAGGGCCTCTTCCAGCCGCTTGCGCTCGGTAATGTCCACGAAGCTCCCCAGCGCTGCCTTCTGTCCCATATATCCGATCGGAGAGACCTTTTCCATGACCCACATGATCTCGCCGTCCTTCTTGATGAACCTGTATTCGTAAGGCTTGGGGCCAAGGCGGCTCTTCAGATTCCTGATTGCTTTCTTTCTGACCGCCGGCCTGTCCTGCGGCAGTACTAATTTGAGGGAGCGCATACCGATTAATTCTTCACGTGAATAACCGGTCAATTTCGCTAAGAAAGGGTTTACGTAAACGAATTTCTTGGACTGAACGATGTAAACGCCGCTTTCGACAGCATCTACAAGATCCCTGCTCAGAGCTATATAATCCACCCGCCCCAACATCCTGCCCTTGACCTTATTTTGCTTTGACTTTGATGGCATAGCTTACCTGCAAGACAAAGTACCACCCCAATAACGCGCTTACAGTATAAAATACATCGTGCAGAATTGCCAATCAGGGCTTCGCCGGTGTTACTGTATCGTTTGCCAGGAGACAGCGCTGGCTATTGGGTTAGGGACGCATATGGCTGCAAGCCGGTAAAAGCCTGTGGACCCAAGCTTGGAATCGCTTCACCCGCCAAGGCCTACCGGGCGCCGTCCCTGAATTGGTTCATCAGCTATGCTATCAGCCTTTTTTCCCTGATTTTCTCTTTTCGCTCTCGTCGATCTTCTGACGCATGTATTTAAAGCCGGGAGTGATATTTGTGGTGATGCCTGTGGGCAGCAGCGTCCTGACCGGGTTGCCCAAATTGAGCCTGCCCCCTGACTTGAATAGATTCTGAACCGTGACGAAGAGCAGGCTGGCAGGCAGGCCGATAGCGATCTCGTAGTCGTAAACGCCGGAAAAGGTACGGTCTCCCATGCCGGGTATAACGATCTGAGGTATCCCGGTTATATGGGGCAGGAGGCCGCCTTTTATACATGTTTCCCCGAAACCCTCGAAGGTTGACGTCGGGTAGTTTTCACCTTCATAAGTGATAGCCTGGATTACATGGTTGATATTTTCCCCGTTGCCAAAACCAGGACGCTGTCCGGGATTAGCGGGGCATGTGCCAGGGGAGAACTGATGAAGCCGCAGTATTGACTCAGCTTTGGCAGGTTGCCCTCGCCGACCTGGTCAAGGCCGTGCTTCTGCCGCTTCTTTTCCGCTTCAACATCCTTATGCCAGGCCTGGAAGAGCTGGCTCTGCAACAGGTCGTCGGCAGATATCTCAACCCACCTGTGCGAGGCCGTGGCAGGGGTACAGAAGTTATCGTCAGCGGTCATGGCAACGGTCCATCCCCACCTGCGCGAATAGGTGAATGCCTGGCATAAACTCCATTGCTGCTTAGCCTGTGAAGGCCTTACGGCTTTGGGCGGTATTTCCGACTCGTCCCGTATATATTTGATGGCCACAGGGTAGGTCGCCAGATGCAGCTTCTCATATAAATCTACTCCTGCTTTGCAGTAATCCGATAATTCAGGCATAAATCCACCTTATCAGACATTCGATTTGATCAGTGCCCGGGCTATGTTTTACCCAGGGATTCCCAGACAACCTCCGGCAGCATCTTGGCCTGTTTTGACCCGTCTTTGGCCATCCCGTTTTTCAGGTTGAAGTAGCAGCCCGTACAGATATTTACCACTGTGCCTGTCTTGACTGTACCCAGCAGTTGTTCCAAGTGCGGCGGTATATAGCAGCAGAACTTGTTATCGAGGTCATTTACCCTTAGGCCTTCAATCTTCTTGAGCACGCGCACGGCTGACTGGACATCCACCGGCTTGTCGGTCACCTTGCGGCGGAAGCGGTAGCATCCGGCATAATAGTCTATCTCGGCATCGAGATTCCCGCCCGTGAAATAGCGGTCGATCAATTCGCTGCAGGAAATTACCTCGAGGTCCGTGAGGTCCATGGCATTGGCGTAATTGGGTTCACAGGCGCCACAGAAAAGGACTATGGATTTCGCCCCCAGCTTTTTGGCCTGCTCAAAGTTCTTGACTATCAATTTGCGGGATATCTCCTTGAAACGGGCGATATCCTCCTCGTTTTTAGACATGACTGCCGGCTGGCCGATGGGCATCCAGCCGCAGCAATATTCTTTCTCGAGCAGCGTGTAGCTGACCTTATAGTGGTCGAGCACATTTTTAAGTGCTTTCAGTACATGCGGCATGCCAACGGGCTGAAAACAGCCGGCAATGATCACGTATTCGGCTTTCCGGCCTACCGGGAAACCGATCCCGTCCAGGATTTTACGTTTCTCCTCCCCTGTCTCATGGCAGGGGCCGTATTTTTCAATATTTTCTACGGCTTTTTCATTTATCATGCGTTTTACCCCTCCTTGTTCTTTGCGAAAAGGCCTGCGAAATTGATTGTGTCAGAGTAAAAAGTTGTTTTACTACCTTGCCGGATCAGTTATCCCTGCCCCGTTTTAATGCGCTTAAGCCGTAAAATCGGCGGTAAATGTGAGTTCAGTCTACTTTCATCCCGCCCTTGCCGATATTGTAGATCTCTTCGATTTTAACCTTGATGGCAGCCTTGGGTGGCGCCGGCAGCTTCAGGAGTTCGCCAAACTTTACGGCTTCATCATAGAGGGGCCCTGAGGTTACTATCTCCGCCTTACCCTCAAAACGGTAGCCCTTGAATTTGGTGGAGTCGGCTACCCCGATAGCTACCCAGGGGTTACGCTGAATATTGGCCCAGGTGCGGTTGCCAAACAGTTCAAAATAGGCTATGTGCTCATCATCCAGTATCTTGGCAGTACCCTTCAGGGCCAGGTTGGGCCGGCCGTCCGCGCCGCTGGTCGCCACCCAAGCCTGCTGGCCAGTTATCACTGCCTTCATTGCGTCAGTCAACTTTGCCATAACTTTATCCTCCTCTTGCTACAAATGAATTATTAAATTACCTGTAATGATAGCCAATTATACCAGTAGTTAACGGGACCAGATCTCAAGACCTTTCCCCGCGTCTTAGCGTATCGGTATTTTAGCTGCTGGTGACGGGATTCTTTTTTCTCTTTTTCTTGGGCGGCAGTATCATTGCTGACAGATACGAAGGATTGATCAATAGGGGCGCCAGCGCCTCCTTGCCCTTCAGTCCGGCCTTGGCACAGGCATTTTTGACCTTAATGCGGTAGATGAGGTCTTTGAACTCACCGATGGGCTCATAGCCGAAGTAGTTCTTGAACCACAGCTTGCCTGATGCCTGTGCGTCTTTTATCATCTCCGCCGGGTGTACACGGCGCTTGTATTTCTCCTTGAGCGCGAGGGCCTCCTCGTAGGTATCCACATGGATCATTTTCCAGTCAGGGTCAGGCACCACGTATCCGCTGCTGGTGAGCATGTCGTAGCGTTTCTTGGTTTCATCGAAGTCCCAACCGCAGACCATCATGCATTGCGAGCAGGTTATGAGGTTGGGGTCTCTTTCCAGCCCTTTGAACCCCATGTTTGCATAGAGAGTAAGCATAATCTGCCGGCGTCCTTCTTCATCCCTGGGCAGGTGCTGGTAATCGGGCAGAAAATCCTCGACTTTGCCCCTGGGATAGAGGTCCCTGGCAACGTGCCTGATGACATCGAAGCGCAGCGTGCTGTCGCCGGTTCTGCCGCCCACCCGCATATAAGTTGACCGTATTTCCTCCCTCTTGCTGGGGTCAGGTTGTTCATCCATCCATTCCTTTATCCAGTGCTGACCCCAGTTGGTCCATTTCTTATCCCTGGATAGGGCGTGCAACCCAAAACAGGGGGCGTTGCAGAAATCAAGGTTATCGCGCTTGCCCCGGGCATGTAACTCGCCGTTGATGAGCAGGTATTCTTCATCATCATCCCTGAACATGCCCATGGTACATGATTTATCGCATAGCTTGCAGGTCTTACAGCGGTTGTCCATGACGAAGCGCGCCGGCTGTACCGGGTCGGATTTGAGTTTGGCGTTGGTAACAACCGTATCCAGTACGATGCAGGCGCCGTACTCTTTGGTAACCAGGTTGCCCGATAGCCCGAAACTGCCCAGGCCGGCCACAAGACCTCCAAAGCGGTGAGAAAAAGTGGGCCTTACCATAAATGGGTCTATGCTGCGGCGATAGGTATTATTGGGGGGAACTACCTTTGCCTTATATCCCAGGCTGCTAATATATTCGGCGATCTCCGTGCCGATACGGTGCGCACGCTGGTTTTTAATGGCCTGGTCGATATTATGCGGCACCGGGGATATCTTGCCGAAAAATTCGTAGATAGCATTGACATCCAGTGGCAGCGCTATGGATACAATGGATTTAGCGCCACGCATGATAAAGCCAGGGTCGAGCGAAGCTGGACCATCCATACGGTCGGGCCCGGCAACACCCACCAGCGCCGCGCCGGCTTTTTTGGCGAAATCCTTGATGTTTTCCTCTAAACTCGGCATTAAAGAGACCTCCTGGATAATATATTATTTTAAGTACAGCTAATTAACGCCAGAATCATTTGAGTAAAGCTGTCTATATACCTGTCCAGCGTGTAGTTCTTTTTAAATTGCCAGCGTTTTAACGCCCACATATCACCCATGGAAACAATCGTGCTGGCCACCAGCTCAATATCGGTTACTGCAAACACACCGGTCTTGCAACCCTTCTTCAGGATGCGGATGAACACATCGTGCATGTGTGAATTCACTTCGATCACAGGCAAGCGCAAGGATGGTGAAAAACTGCCCATCTCTTTATAAAGAAAAACGGTGCCTTCCCAATTGGCGTGGTGATACCTCATGTAGCGGTCTATAGCAGCCTTGAGCGCTTCCCTCGGCTCAAGGGTTTCACACAGATCATTTATTTCCTTGATCAATTTGCGGACCTGGTCCAGGCCGTAGTTAATAGCCAGGAAAATAATATCCTCGCGTGTTCCGATGTAGTGATAGAGGTTGCCGATGGTCATTTCACTGGCAGCGGCGATTTCCCTGATGCTGGTTTTCTGAATGCCCCTGGCGGCAATAAGACGGAAAGCCGCCTGGATGATCTGTCGGCGCCTCTCCTCAACCAGGCCGTTATTCGGGCTAAACGTTCTTACAGTTGACAATCCGGTTTTCATAATGTTACTATCATCGAACAAATGTTAGATATTGAACATTTGATAGATTAGACTATTTATAAAATTTAGTCAAATGCAAGTATAAAGCAGTGAAAAATCTGTGGTATGGACAGGATGGTCCAGTTCATCCCGCAGGGCCGGCGAAAAATTAACTCACAGGATAGGAGGTAACATGCCAGTCATCAGGACACCGGACGAAAGGTTTACCAATTTACCGGGCTATCCATACAAGCCGCATTACATGGATATAAAGGGGATGCGGATCCACTATGTGGATGAGGGTAAAGGCGACCCCATTTTGTGTGCCCACGGTGAGCCGTCATGGTCATACCTGTATCGCAAGATGATCAACATCTTTGTAAAGAAGCACAGGGCGGTTGCCATGGACTTCGTAGGCTTTGGAAAGTCGGATAAATATACGGAGCGGGATGAATACTCCGTTAAAATGCATTTCGAGACGTTGAAGAGCTTCATAGAGAAGCTGGACCTGCGCAATATTACACTGGTATGCCAGGACTGGGGCGGGCTTATCGGGTTGCCCGTTGCCACTATCTTGAAAGACCGCTTTGTCAGGCTGGTGATCATGAATACCGGCCTGCCCAACGGCGATAATGTTCCCGACGCTTTTATGCAGTGGAGGGCGGCGGCTGACAAGATGGGCGAGAAAGAGCCGAAGAAACTGCTGGATATCTCGTTTAGTATGGGATTTGCCCAGAAATTAGCGCCTGAAATCAAGGCGGCGTATTACGCGCCTTTCCCCGATGAAAAATACATGGCCGGTGCCGCGAAATGGCCTTTGCTGGTACCCATAAGCCGTGATGACCCGGGCGCCGCGATCATGAACGATGCCAGAAATATCTTGAAGACCTGGCAAAAGCCGGTGCTGGTGATGTTCTCCGATAAGGACCCGGTCACAGCAGGTGGGGACGGATTCTTCCGCCACATCATCCCTACAGCCAAGGATCAGCCCGAAATAACCATAAAGGATGCCGGGCACTTCCTGCAGGAAGATAAGGGCGAGGAGGTAGCGGAACAGATAATGAAGTTCATTGAGCGCACACCATTATAGCAATAATGCGGGGAGAGTGGGATAAAAGTTACCTTCGAATTCATCCGCACCTATGGTATCGGTCTGCCCACAGCATTTGATGGACCTCTATCAGGCTGCTTTGCTCTTACGCTCAGGTGCAGGAATTAGGGATACGAAGAATAGTATCAGTGTCAGTGGCAGCAACACCTTATTCCCTATTACCTCTGGCGGAGTTCGTGTTAACAAGCTTGATGCAATGGGTTTGAATATGGGTATGAGGAATAAACCGAGTTCTTCAAAAAACAGCAAGAGGATCATTAAAGGAATCAAAGCCCTGTAGCGAATTAAAACGATCCACAGTATGATTGCAAACAGCAATTGATATAGCCCGGTCCAGGCAAAAGTGAAGATGACTGCGCTGTTGGCATCCCCCGGAATTGCCAGACCGGCTATCGCATTAGAACCACCATCAGGCAAGAATATGTGAATCAAAGAACGGACAGTTGCCACAAGAGCAAGCAATGCAGCAACAACTATTATTGCTTTATGCCCCTTGTAATCATTTTGTGTTTCAGGTAAAAGAGGCACGAATTTCATCATGCACCTCCTGTCTATTGAGTTACCGTTGCTTTCGATTAAGTTTGGCTACTCTTATTTTGCGTTTTTGGCCAGTTCCTTCTGGTAGGCCTTCCATCCCGGGCACCAGGTGGTATGCCATTTCCAGATCTTACTCATGATCGCCTGTGGATTCTCCTCGGCTTTCTTCTTCATCGGGCAAGTTGCGCATTTTGATGCCATCATTTACTCCTTTATCTGTATCTTTGTTTTATTACCGGATGTTTCCCAAACCATCTCCGTCAGGCATATTTTTAACAAGCAGTCCTATTCCGAGGTATGCATCACGTATTGTCGCTGTGACGGAAGCCGGCGGTGTCGGTCACATACTGGATTACCCAGTCGCGATCGGTTTGGGGCGGATGATGCTCGGTCTCGTTGCGCACGAGGGTCAACGACTTTGAAGGGCACTTGTAGGCGCAAACGCCGCAGCCGATGCACAGGTTGGTGTTAGCAGATGCCAGCTTCCCGGTTTTATTGATGAGGGACTTCTCCTTCCCGCCTTCTCCGGCCACCATGGTTTTTCTACCCCTTGCATCGGGAGCATCTTTTAGTTTCAGTGCGTCCATGGGGCAGCGTTTCACGCATAGCCCGCAGCCGGTACATGTAAGATCTTCAGTATGGATACGGTAGTTCGAAGGGTTAATGGTCCCGCCATTCTTGAGCTGGCGTAACCCATCAAACCACATGCAGCAGCAACTGCAGCAATTACAGATCGTGTCTGTGCCCATCTGCTGGTTACTAATGCCGTGCACCAGGCCAAGGTCGGCACACTGGCGCAGTATATCGGCCGCCTCCTGCCTGGTGATCTCCCGCCCCATGCCGTTTTCTACGATGTAATGGGCCAGGCGGTCAAAGTGCAGGCAGACACTCGACGGGTACTTGCAATCGGGAGTGTGCTCGGCCAGGTTTTTTCGCTCGCGGCAGCCACAATGCGTGACGCAGAAATATGTGTAAGAATCGAGCATCTTCTTGACATCTTCATAGGGCAGTATCCGCCTGTCATCTTCCACGGTTTGCTGGATGGGTATCACGCGCAGTCCCTTCTCTTTGACGTATTCCCAGGGTGCCATGAACTCCGGTCCCCAGCTTTCCATCAATGTGGCGAAAGCTTTGTTTTCAGGAGTGGCGGCCGGCCCTGGCCATCCCCACGTGCGCAGGCTCGTATAGATTTCGTTCAAGAGGTAATAACGCTTGTCATTTTTCGTGAAACTGTACAGCAGACCTTTCCTGGTCATCTCGTCAATTTTTTTCGTGAGTTCGTCAATTCCCGTATTCTTGAAACCGGCAAGCTCCTCGACTGTTTTTGGCGAGAGAGGGAAGCCCGTCAGATAGTCTGCTTCCTCAGGGGTGTAGCGGTAGGCAATCATCATGATGGAATTGTCGGTGATGGGCTGGCTATACCACGATGTGCACATCCATTTCAGGAGATTCGTGCAAATTTCCCTGTCTATTGCGCTTAGCTCCGACGCTTTCTTCGCCATATAAACGGCCCTCCTGAAAATTATTTGGGCATATATGAAGCCAACTGAACCGCTTGACCAATTTAAGAGGAATTGCTAATCTATCAAATGTTCGATATGCTGACGTGAGATCATTTTAGTACAACATTACGAAAATGACAACAGCGCGAACTATAATTGAAGAAACCCATCGAAGACGGCGGGAGTTCGGACTTTTATCTATCATGATGAGCCGGTTGCGGAAAGACGCGAGCATATATCCCGGGCTGATGTAGAAAAAAGAGTGAGGGAGAAAATGACATGAAAATATTGATAACCGGATGCAGGGGTGGAATCGGGCTTGATGCCGCCCGGCGCCTGGCTGCCAGAGGGCACACCATCTATGCAACCGTGCACAATGTGGCGTCGATTGAGAGCGTCAGGGCCGCGTTGGGGGAAAATAAAGCGAACGTGACTGTCGAGAAGATCGATGTTACGGATGCGGCAGACAGGCAAAAAGCCGGCCAGTGGGACATAGACGTTCTGATAAATAATGCCGCGATCGGCGATTCCGGGCCGCTGGCCGAGATTGACCTTGAGAGGGTCAAACGTGTCCTGGACGTAAACGTTTTCGGCGCCCTGGAGCTTACCCGCAGATTTATTCCCCGAATGGCTGAGAGGCAAAATGGAAGGATCATATTCATCGGCTCAATGGCCGGGCTCATGCCCACCCCTTTCCTGGCTCCTTACGGTATGTCGAAGTTCGCGCTTGAGAGCGTGGCATTTTCTCTGCGCACAGAGTTGAAACCGTTTGGCATCGACGTTGTCATGGTCAATCCCGGGGGCTACCACACAGATTTCAACCAGAAGAACATAGGCAAGAAATACGAATGGATAGATTCCAGCGTACTTTACAAGGGGCACATGGACATTATCAAGAAATCGGAGTCTATGATCATAAGGTCAGAGCTGAAGGATACGGCCAGCATAGCCCGGCAGATTGTCAGAGCTGTTGAGGATAAGAGACCCAAACGGCGCTACGTAGCGCCCGTATGGCAGTGGTGGGCAATACCGCTGCTCAGAGAACTTGGATAAAAGCACGGGCGGGGGCTTGACAAAATCACCGGGGTGTTAAAATAAATGACTGGCGGTCAGTCATTTATTCATTTATGAATAATTTAAATCAAAGGGTGAGGATTTCGGTGAAGGCTGGCTGTTCGATGTTACTTCATATAAATTTTTTATGGAGGGAAGCTGATGAACCTGGCTAACTTGTATGAAGACGGGTTGCGGAAATTCGGGGAATACGAAGCCTGCTATTTTGAGGGCAGATGGTATACCAATGCAGAATTGAACAGGATGGCCAGCCGCCTCGGCAATGCCTTGAAGTCGCTGGGCGTAAGGAAGGGCGACCGTGTAGTTACGCAATTACCTAATTGTATCGAGATATTTGTGGCATTCAACGCAGTCTACAGGATAGGTGCAGTCATAGTCCCGATGAATCCTATACTCAAACCTGACCAGATATCATATATTTACAAGGACTGCGGCGCCAAAGTGACCATCACCACCTCGGATTTTCTGCCCTGGGTCCGCACTGCCCAGGAAAATGCCCCTGATCTGAAGCATATCTTGCTCATTGATAAAACCGACGTGCCGGAGACGCTGTATTACAGCAAGCTGCTAAAGGATAGCAGCGGCGAGTGCCGCATCGAGGACATGGATAATGACGACCTGGCAGCCCTGATTTATACCTCCGGCACAACGGGCAATCCCAAAGGTGTAATGCACACCCATTACACGCTCTGGATAAACGCGGTCTGCTTTGCCGATTTCCAGTTCCTTTGTGCACCCACCACTGTGAGTAATATAGTACGGCAGATGGATGAAAAAACTCACAGGATGGTGGAAGAG
Organism: uncultured Chloroflexia bacterium; assembly: GCA_963752975.1. Classification (GTDB taxonomy): domain Bacteria; phylum Chloroflexota; class Dehalococcoidia; order GIF9; family UBA5629; genus CAIMUM01. The sequence goes on along the minus strand of CAVWAG010000004.1, from coordinate 125,099 downwards.
GAGCAGATGGTGACCGGGTCCAACCGGAATATACTGTTCCTGGCAGTGTTACCTCTTTCCCACTCGTATGGTATCGCTTTCCTGAACTTCGGCGCCCTGATAGGCGGGAGGTTCGCCGTGATGAAGTGGTGGAACCCGGCGGAAGCCCTGAGGCTGATACAGGAGCTGAAAATAGGCTATGTTGCCTTTGTGCCTACTATGTATGTACACCTGCTGGACTACCCGGACCTGGATAAATACGACCTGTCGTCGCTCAAGTTCTGTGCCTGCGGTGCCGCCGCGCTTGATCCGGGTGTCGGCCTCAAGTGGAAGGAGAAGGTCGGTGTGCACATCGACGAGGGTTGGGGCATGACTGAGTCGGGGGCTACCACGTCAGGCAACCCGGGATCAGCCCCGCCAAAGTATGGCTCAATAGGCATAAACATGCTGGCCTGTAACAAGATGAGCGTCTTCGATAATAATGACCGTGAACTGCCGGCCGGTGCTACCGGTGAGCTGGTGATTAAAGGAGCGGCTGTTATGAAAGGGTACTGGAACCTGCCGGAAGAGACAGCGGAGACCCTCAAGAAAGGCTGGCTGCATACCGGTGATATCGGCCACAGGGACGAGGACGGCTATTTCTATATAACCGACCGTAAAAAAGACCTCATTATACGAGGCGGCGAAAACATATCTCCCAAAGAGGTCGAGGATGTCCTATCCAGCCATCCCGGGGTGGCTGAAGCGTGCTGTGTCGGAGTGGCAGACCGCGTTTATGGAGAGGAGATCAAGGCCTTCGTGGTACTTAAGCCGGGGGAAAGGTACAGCGAGCAAGAGATCATCGAGTATTGCAGCAAATCATTGCCAAAGTTTAAAACTCCCAGGCAGGTGCAGTTTATCGACGCTCTACCCAAGAATGTACTGGGTAAAATGCTCAGGGCTGAGTTGCGCAAACTGAAATAAGTGGGATCCCTACGGGACTTGGATAACTATAAGTAAGGAGGAGAGAGATGTACGAGTTCGCAAGCCAGGGATGGCTCGATGCTTTTGTCGAGGCTATCAATGGGAGCAAGAAATATGAAGAGGCCGCCAAAGACTGGGAGGGTGATTTCTATTTTATACTGGAACCGGGCGGCCCGATTACAGAAAGAAGGTATTTGTACCTCGACCTATGGCATGGGAAGTGCCGCAAATCTGAAATAATCGAGGAGAAAGACAAGGACAAATACAAGCCGGAATTCACCATTGCCGGCAATCTGTCCACGTGGAAAAAGATCAATGAAAAGAAACTTGACGGGACCCAGGCGCTGCTGACCAGGCAACTCAAGCTCACCGGCAATATGGCCAAGGTGATGCGTGCAACGGGTGCCACGCGTGCACTTTCCGAGGCAACGTCGTCTGTCAAAGCAATATTTCCCGAATAATCAACCAGGTGATGGTTGGAAAGTACAGATTCCTAATTAAACCTGGAAAAGGCAATGCGCATAGCGGCAAATTAAAACAACGGGAATTTAAAATATAAAGTAGGTGCAAAATGACGGTGCGCAATAGTTACCGGAGACTATCTTTTATCACAGATATCAGGGGCATTAAGAACGCAGTTGGCGAGATGAAAGGCAAAGGGCATCCACGGCAGCCCAAATTCAATGCTGACTATGTCCCTGCCCCCGGCGCCCCGGTTCTTGACGAAAAATGGTTCCGGGAAACTATCGAGCAGAAAGTGGAAAATCACCCTATGAATGCGATGGAGTATCCATTTGCCGGTGAGAAGATATTCGATAAGCCGCTGGTCAGCTTTGTTCGGGGCGATGACCCTATTTTCCTGGAATACAAGAAAATCATCGGGCCTCACCACCTGACACCGGAGGAGTGGATGGCATGGCAGGCTGCCAACAACGGAGTCCCTGCACCGAAGGCCGCTGACCTGAGTGTGATATCTTTCGTAATGCCGATAACGGAAAGGACCCGGCAGGAGAACGCGGCCATGACCGAGTGGCCATCCGAGCGCTGGGCGCATACCCGCTTGCTGGGAGAGATATTCAGCCAGGCCATGGTCAGGGAGATAGTGTCATATTTGATGGATAGAGGTGTGCTGGCGGTGGCTCCTGATGTCACGCCCCTGATGCGAAAGCAGCGTTACCCTAGGGTAGGCTGGGCATCGCCCTGGTCACACCGGCATATAGCCTACGCGGCAGGCCTGGGGACATTTGGCATGCACGACTTCCTCATCACCGAAAAGGGCGCCGCACACCGCTGCGGCAGCTTCATTGTTAACCTGCGGCTGCAGCCTGACCGGTTGCGGCCGGAAAACATACACGCCAATTGCCTGCACCATAATGGTGTGAAGTGCCTGAAATGCGCGGCAAAATGCCCAGTTCAGGCTATCGATGAGAATGGACATAACAAGGAAACCTGTTATCAGCGGGTATCCAAATCGCTGGCTTATTGTAACAAGCATTATCACATCTTCATCTACGGCTGTGGGCTGTGCTCGGTAGGGGTGCCCTGCTCGACCGGAATACCGGTCAAGAATAAGGCGTAAATGCACGGGCTAAATATGGGGATGCGGATGCATTTAAAAATTGAATGAGAATGTTATTAAAGTGAGAAGTGTATGAATTTGGAAGAGAAAAAGTACGAGGTTGGCAGGGGTTCAGCGATTACCATACTGGTCATACTGTCTTTGCTCTGGCTCATCAATATGGCAGACCGGTCCATCATGACCGTGGCGCTGGAGGCGGTTAAGGCATATTTTAAATTGAACGATGCGCAGGCCGGCAGCCTGGCGGCCCTGGTCACAGCGGGTATAGCTGTGATGATGATCCCTGCCGCCGTACTGGGCGACAGGTGGGCACGGCGCAAGATCGTTGCAGTTATGGCCCTGATCTGGAGCGCTGCCACATTGTTGACGGGATTTTGTACCAATATCGTTCAAATGTTAGCTGCGCGTTTCATGGTCGGTGCAGGTGAAGCCGGGTATTCTCCGGTGGGGCAGGCCTGGCTCTCTGTTTCTTTCCGCAAGGATATAAGGTCCATTATAATAGCAATATTTTTTGCCTGCAGTCAGCTGGGCATGGTTGTGGGCCTGATCGTGGGCGGCTGGCTGATAACTTCCACCGGCGATTGGCGTACGCCGTTTTACGTGTTCGGCATACCCGGTGTCATCCTCGCAGCGATTGTATATTTTCTGCCCGATTATAAAACGGTCAAGGAAAAGGGCGAGGCGGCGCTGAGCAGAAAATATTTCAAGGATTGGTCAAAGATATTCAAATGCCCTTCATACTGGATGCCGACTATCGGTGGGATTTTTTTCCTGAGTACCACGACAGCTATGAGTGTGTGGACACCTGCGCTACTGATGCGAGCTTATCATATGGATGCTGCTGAAGCAGGGCAGAAGTTCGGCTGGGTTGCCCTGATGTTACTGCTTGCTCCACTGGGCGGCGTAATAGCCGATCGCTGGCAGAAGAGCCATCAAAACGGGAGGCCGTTATTCATGGCTTTGACAGCCTTCCTGGCCCTTATTTTCTATATCGCAGCATTTTTTAGCCTGGGTCAATCAGTTATATTGTTTATGGTATTGCTTGCCCTGGCGACAGTTTTCGTCGGATTAAACCTGCCGGTCGGGTTAACCATTATCAATGATGTTATAACTCCGGGTTTAAGGTCGACGGCCATAGGCATATCCGGTCTGATAGCGCAGCTATTGGGGGCTACGCTGGGCATTGTTGCTGTCGGGGCTATCTCTGACTATTTGGGGGGAGGGGCTTCAGGGTTGCAGTGGGGGATGATATGGACACTTCCGTTTTTCGCGCTCTCAATTGTAACCAACCTGATTTTAACCAAATATTACCCCGGCGATAGTGCAAATGTACTGACGAGTTTACGCCGAGAAATAACTTTCGAATGCTGATATGCATGCAAGTCTTATGAGGAGGATTTAAAATGGCAAATGTACCGAAGAAAGTGGCAATAATCGGGCTGGACTGCGCAGAGCCCCACCTGATTGAGAAACATATCAAGGACGGGCACCTTCCCACTTTCAAGAAACTTATTGAAGGCGGTGTCATCGCCGACAATTGCCTTGTCCCCTACCCGACCGTTACACCGCCCAACTGGGCCTCCATCGCCACCGGCGCCTGGCCGGGTACACATGGCATAACCGACTTCCATGTACACCTTCACGGGACTACCCCCACCAATGCCAACATCGTCCAGGCGTTCAGCAGTGAGCGTTGCAAGGCTGAATACCTCTGGGATGCGGCTGACCGGGCGGGCAAGAAGTGTATTGTACTGAACTACCCCGGTTCATGGCCGGCCAAGCTAAAGCACGGGATCACTGTTGGCGGCAGTGGACTTTCGGTAGGCGAAAACCGTGATGGGATCATGGGTTTGAGTTCCAGCGTTAAAGGTTGCCTTGATCAGCTGATTACCACCGGTATCTACCCGAGGGCTGTGAAAGGTGCTTTCAAACCCGCCACAGGTTGGAAAAACCTGCCTGCCAAGGAAAAAGACCCGATGGAAATAGAGGCTGGCCTGATCATGGTAGGCGCTCACCCGGATTTGATACAGCCTGTCTGGTATTTGCTGGCGCGCCAGTCAGGCGGCGGCGGTTATGACCGCGTCACCTTATCCCCGACAAAGGACTTTAAGGATGCCTTCTGCACGTTGTCAGTGGGTGAGTGGAGCCCTAACATAACTACGAAGTTGAAGCTTAATGATGGCACAGAGCAGGAGGCAGACTTCCGCTGCAAGCTGCTGGAACTATCCGACGAGGCTGAGGATCTGCGTTTCTATATTTCCCAGATCGGCTTCAAATCGGGCTGGAGCAGCCCCCCTGAGATTGCTGGCCAGCTACAGACCAGAGATGGCTATACTTTAAACGCGGGAGGCATACTCGGGTTTGTACTCGAGTGGTACGAATTGGATACTTTCGTGGAGATCAACGATTTCTACACGAAGTGGCTGGCCAATGCCGCCAGTATGCTGCTGAGTAAAAATGAATGGGACCTTTTTTTCATGCACGCCCATTCGCCGGATTGGGCATACCACCTGATATTGACAGAGATGGACCCTGACCTGACCAAGGATGAGATCAAGAGGCAAGCGGCCTGGGATGCACACTTGAAGATATACGAGGCCCAGGACCGGATGCTGGCGCAGATAATGCAGGCCTGCGATAAGGAGACGCTATTCATACTCGTTTCTGACCACGGCGCCGTTGCCGATGGCGTCATCTTCGATCCTTTTAAACCGCTCATCGCGGCGGGCTTGACGGTACTTGAAGAGAAGCAGGTTAATACTTTATCCATACCGGTAACAAGCACGACCCGCTTCCAGGGTGAGATACAGACATTCAGGGCGATTGCCCAGCAGCCCAATGTCAGTAAATCCAAGTGTTTCCCCCAGAGGGAACTGTATGTTTACATCAACCTCAAGGGACGCGATCCTGAAGGCATCGTGGAAGCTGCCGATTACCAAAAAGTGCAGCAGCAAATCATCGATGCATTGCTCACTTACGTTGATCCCAAGACTGGTAAACGCCCGGTGTCCCTTGCTTTATCCAAGCAGGATGCCCGCATACTGGGCCTGTACGGTGACTGGGTGGGTGACGTGATCTACGCCGTCTATCCCTGGGTGGCCGGCCAGCATGGCAACATATTGCCTACAGCGGAGTGGGGCATCGGTTCTCTCAAAGGGCTGTTGACTTTTACCGGGCCTGGCATTAAGAAGGGCTACAGGCTGGAGCGGACCTGCAACCTGATCGACATAGTGCCGACCATCTGCTACCTGATGGACCTGCCGCTGCCTTCGACAACCGAGGGCGCCGTGCTCTACCAGACTTTCAAAACCCCCAATTTCAAACCGGATGAAATTGCCAAGCTGAAAGAGGGTTTAGCCAGGATGGAGTTAGCGCTGCAACGCACCCAGCGCCAGCCCTGGGATAAAAAAGATGACGCCCCGTAGGGTCATAAGAGGAATGGCACATGCCAATCGTTGAAATCAACACATTGAACAAAATCTGAGAAAGCAATCAGTTTTACAGATATGCATAGAAAACACAATTAAGGAGGAACAATATGGCAAATGTACCAAAGAAAGTAGCGGTAATCGGGCTGGATTGCGCATTACCCCACCTGATCGAGAAACATATCGCGGACGGCCACCTGCCGACATTTAAAAAGCTCATTGATGGCGGCGTGATAGCGGAAAACTGCCTTGTTCCCTACCCGACCGTGACACCGCCCAACTGGGCTTCCATCGCCACCGGCGCCTGGCCGGGAACGCACGGTATAACCGATTTCCACTATCACATGCCGGGGACAACACCGGTCAACACCAATTGTGTCCAGGCCTTCGACAGCCAGCTTTGCGAAGCGGAGTACCTGTGGGATACAGCAGACAAGGCCGGCAAGAAATGTATCGTACTCAACTACCCTGGTTCTTGGCCTTCCAAAATGAAGAACGGCATCGTGGTTGGTGGCAGGGGACTGGCGCTGGGCGAGCATCGCGGTGGTATGCCGGCTATGTTTAACCGCGCCAGGTTAAGCAATGATATGCTTATCACATCCGGCTTTTTCCCCCGGGGGATAAAGGGCAAGTTTTCCGAGGCCAAGGGCTGGAAAAACCTGCCAAAGAAAGAAAATGAACCGCTTGAGCTCGAGGCCAAAATGGTATTCCGTGATGCGGAAACTCCTATTGCTCCAACCACTTGGTACGTACTTGCACGCCAGTCGGGTGATAACGGCTACGACAGGGCGATGCTGTCGCCGGCCAGGGATTTCAATGAAGCCTTCTGCACCCTGGCGGTTGGGGAATGGAGCCCTGTAATCAATGTAAAACTCAAGTTGGATGATGGCAAGGAGGAGGAGGGTTTCTTCCGCTGCAAGCTGATAGAGCTGGGCGACGATGCCGAGGACTTCAGGCTATACATCAGCTCAATCGGCCCCAGGACCGGAATAAGCAACCCGCCTGAAATCATGGCTGAGCTTGTTTCTGCCGAGGGAATCAACGGAAATTCCGGAGGTATCATAGGATACGCGCTGGAATGGTATGATCTGAACACCTTCGTGGAGATCAACGAATTCTACTCCCAATACATGGCTGATTGCGCGTGTGCCCTGATGACCAAGCATGAATGGGACATGTTCTTCATGCACGCGCATGCACCTGACTGGGCCTACCACATGATACTGACCGAGATGGACCCTGACCTGAACAAAGACAAAGACAAGCTTAAGGCGGCCTGGGACGCGCACCTGAGGATATACCAGGCACAGGACAAGATGCTGGCACAGATATTAGGGGTGCTGGATAAGGATACCCTGGTCATCACTGTATCCGACCACGGCGCGGTACCGGATGGCCCCGCTATAGATCCGTACAAGATGCTGGGACCGGCCGGGCTGACAGTGCTGTCTGAGAAGCAGATCGATTTCGCCAACGTGGGAGACATAAAGGGAAGAGCACAGGGTTTGATAGAGGAGTTCAAGGTAGCCTTCCAGGCGCCCGACGTTAATAAATCCAAGTGTTTTCCCCAGCGTGCCATATATATCTACGTAAACCTCAAGGGACGCGACCCCGAGGGCATCGTGGACCCCAAGGATTACAAGGCAGTGCAGCAGCAGATAATTGATGCGCTGCTGACCTATGTGGACCCGGAGACGGGCAAGCGCCCGGTGTCACTGGCGCTGACCAAGCAGGACGCACGCATACTGGGACTTTACGGCGACCATGTGGGCGACGTGGTATACGCGGTTTACCCCTGGTTTTCCGGACAACACGCCAACATCCTGCCCGCGGCTGAATGGGGCGTGGGCAATCTGAAGGCGCTGCTGACCTTTACCGGCCCGGGCATCAAGAAGGGCTACCGGCTGCAGCGGACCTGCAACCTGATCGATATAGTTCCGACCGTCTGCTACCTGATGGATTTGCCTGTACCTTCAACGGTCGATGGCGCGGTACTTTACCAACTATTTAAAAATCCCGACTTCAAATCCGACGAGATAGGCAAGCTGAGGGCAGGCCTGGCCAGGATGGAGACGGCGCTGCAGCGCGGCGAACGTCAGCCCTGGGACAAGCATGAATGTGCCTGAAGAATTGAGATAAAGGGCGGTGCGGCCAGTAAGCCGCACCGCTGCCAAAGGAGGAGCAATGGAACTGACAGATTGTGTCGTCGAATACCGTAGGGATGGCAGCGATGGCCATCTCTTCACCATGACGCCGGATGGTGTACCTGTGTTCCAGGTGAGCAACAAAGATCTTTCGCCGGAGGGCCGCAAGCACTGGGCCAACCGCATATTAAACGCGGCTGCCCTGTGCTGTGTGGCTACCACGCTGGCATCGGATTTGATCAAACGCGGCGCTGATGTGCGGTCACTGACCGGCCGTTCCGCCTCAAATAAGGAGAAGGACTCGGTTTTGCGCACGCGGATTAATGAGATACAGGTAGAGATAGAGGTGGATATCGGCGACGCCGACCAGTCGATTTTAGACGAGTGCCTGGAGATCGTCAGCCGCGATACGCTGGCCATGTACTCGCTGCGCGAGGGTATAGATGTCGAGGCCAGCATCAAGCGGGTAAAGTGAGGTATCATGGCCAAGTTCGCTGATCCCAACCGGCGTGAGGATATATTACGAGCCGCGCGCGAAGTGTTCAAGCAGAATGGCTATGCGAAGGCGCATGTAGCAGAGATCGCTCAGCTTGCCGGGGTTGCCAAGGGGACGGTGTACCTTTACTTTGAGTCCAAGCAGGCCATGCTTGACGCTCTATGCGACCGTTACCAGGAGATGGTGGCTGATGCGCTTCTTCGGGCCATGCAAAATCCTGACGCGCGCATAGCCATAAAAGAAGCGGTGCATGCCGCGTTAGCCGTAGCTTCCCGGGAGCGGGATTTACTGGAACTGCTTGATTTGCGCCTGGGATTAGCTGCCGGCGGTGCGGCCATTGAGAATCCCAGGGGACAGAAAATTTTACGGCGTTTTTTCCGAGAGCGGGTTGCTAACGGTGACATGCAGGATTACGAACCGGTAATAGCATCGGAGTTGACCGGCGGATTTGTCCAGTGGATTGCCAAATTATGCCTATTGTGGCGGAACCTGGACATTTCGCGGTATGAGGATACCGCCGTGCGTATGCTGCAAGAAGCGTTACTGAACAAGAATAATGATTAGTGAGGTAGTCTATGAGAACACTGGAAGAATACAGGAAGGCGGGCAAAAGCGTATACGACAAATTGCACCTGGCTACCTATCCCATAGGTATCAAATATATCAAGAGCGAGGCGGAGATACCTGAAGGGAGCATCAGGCCCAGCGCGATGGGACAGCAGGCCAGCCTCTGCCAGGCGCTGACGTATGCCAGGAGGTTCGGTTTCTCGATCGCCATGACGGGCAAGGACTGTTTCTGCACCGCTGCCACAGCCTGGCATATGTGGGAAGAGGCCACCCCGGATGAGATCATTCATAGCCAGATACTGCAGGGCTGGCACAAGGACCTGGAGGCGGAAACCGGCGTCTGGAACCTCTATATTAAACGCTGGGGTAAAAATTACCCGGAGAAAATGAAAGGATATATCGGTTTTGTGTGTGCCCCGCTGCAGGACGCAAAATTAATACCAGATACAGTCACGGCCTACGGCAACAGCCTTAATGTGATGCACCTTATCCATGCCATGGTATACGACGGTAAAGATTTCCCCTCATCAGATTTCTCGGGATTTGGAGAGTCATGCCAGAAGGGAGGGTTTGTTCCATGGATCACAGGTGTTCCGCAGATCGTGATCCCCGGATTCGGTGACCATTCTGTGGCTGCTGCTCATGAAACTGAGATCGCTATAGGCATGCCGGCGGAGAAGATATTTAAGGTCGATGAAAACCTCTTCCTGACCGGGGGCCATATGAATGTCGGGCAACCTCCGCACACCATGATGGCCATGAGTCTGACGGAAGGCATAACCCCGGGCTGGCCATACCTGCGGGAAAGGTTTGAAGAACATAAAAAGAACAAAGGCAAATAGCAGCCTCGCAGATCGAGTCAGGATCAAATTGAGGTCAGGAAAAGATGAACAGATTGCATAACAATTTCAGCGGTATATTGTCAGTATTATTGCTGGCCCTGGTTTTATTGCAGGGCGCCGGCTGCTCTTCCGGAGCACGGTGAGGGTCAGGAATGTGGGCGCAATTGAGACCATAACGCAGCATTGCCGGGATGACATCGGGCCGCCGCGCGTCGAGCAGGTGTCCGAGCATGTTTGGGTGGCCGTCGGCTATGACCTGGCCAATACGGAGCTGATACATACCGAGGAAGGTAACGTTATCGTCGATACGTCCCAGTGCCCGGCGGCCGCACGAGCGATAAAGAAAGCCTTTTCCGAAAGCGCGCCTTCCGGACCGGTCAAGGCTATTATATATACGCATACCCATATTGACCATGTCGGCGGGACGAGCGCATGGATGGAACCCGGTACGCGCATATGGGCCGAGGAAAACTTCGTTGGCAATTTCGTGAAGCAATACGGCACCTTCATGCAGGCGGAGAAGGCGCGCGGCTACAGGCAATTCGGATACCATTTGTCACGCGAGGATCTTCCGTGCTCTGCCATCGGGCCTGTGCTGAAATCCTACACACTTGAAGAACTGGCCGAGACCGGCACGATTATGCCCACCGACACTTTCGCGGGCATGAAGTCGCTGGAGATCGGTGGCCTGACAATAGAACTTCACACCGCCCCGGGCGAGACGGATGATACTCTCTTCGTCTGGATACCCGCAGACAATACGCTTCTGTGTGCGGATGATTACTACAGTGCTTTCCCCAACCTGTACACCATACGCGGGAGCCGCCCGCGCCCGACCGACGGGTGGATAAACAGCCTGGACGATATGCGGCGGCTGCAACCGGAGCATCTCGTCCCCTCGCATACAAGCCCGGTGAACGGGAGAGCCCGGATCGAAGAGATACTGACCAACTACCGGGATGCCATACAGTGGGTACGGGACGAAGTGATCAGGCGCGCCAACGCAGGCCAGGACATCGATACGATAGCTGAAAATATCAAACTGCCGCCCCAGCTTGCGCAATTGCCTTACCTCTGGGAGGGGTATGGCCAGGTGAGCTGGTCGGCGCGGGCGATATACACAAATAACGAGGGCTGGTTTGACGGCAGGGCGGACAAGCTATATCCGCTGAATCATGATGAGTTGGCCAGACGCGAGGTGGAGCTGATGGGCGGGCCCGAAAAATTGGCCGGGCTGGCCGGCAAAGCCCTGGCGGATGGCGATCCTCAGTGGGCGGTACATCTCCTGGCCAAATTGAAAGACAGCGGCCTGGCCTCGGGTGACACCGCTACGAAGCTGGATGGCCTGCTGGCCACGGCCTACCGGCAGATTGCTGATAATACCTCTAATACCAATGGCAGGGCTTATTTACTGGAATCGGCCCTCGAACTGGATAAAGCTCGACCGCCGGACTTTCCGGGGAAACTCGATCCCGACCTGGTGGCGGGGTTGCCCGTTGACCTGATATTTACCAATTTGCAGCCGAGGCTTATCCCCGACAAAGCCAGGGGCGTATATGAATCCGTGCTCTTTATATTCCCGGACGTGAGCAGGCAGTTTACTGTCACTGTCCGCAACGGCGTAGCGGAGATTGCGGAAGGACAGCCGCTGCCCGGCACCCCGGCACCTGTGGCAATTGTTACAACAGATTCGCTCACGTACAAGATGATGGCGCTGAAATTAGCTGATACTGCTGCCATGGTGCAGCAGGGGAAGATAAACCTGGAAGGGAGCTGGCCGGCATTCCTGATATTCATGGGTCGCTTTCGAACCTGATCGGTTGGATTACAGCGGAGACTAACTAATGCAGAGTAATGAAGAGAAAATCAAGGATTTTGCCAGGAAAGCCGGTATAGGGTTGGTTGGTATAGCGGGAGAGGGCCGGTTCGACGGCCCGCCATCTCTCGACCCCACATATACATTGAAGGGCGCCAGGGCGATCGTCTCCATGGCACTGCCGATGAACGTACCTGCTATCTACGATTTCCTATCCAAGAAATCCCATGGGCCTCACAACCTGGAACAGTTGAAATCGTGCCAGCGCATGCACCGCATTTCAAAGGAGCTTGCCGATTATATTGTCGAATTGGGATACAAGGCTTTGCCCGTTCCCCCGAATAACACCTACAGGCGCTCCCCTGACCCGTTTACCCCGCAGCCAAGTTTTTCTCACCGCTTCGGCGCCGTGGTGGCGGGCCTGGGCACATTTGGCCTATCCGGCAACGTAGTTACCAGGCAATATGGAGCTGCCGTATATTTGGGCACAGTTATCACCGATGCGCCGCTAAAATCCGATCCCATATTGCCTACCCGTGACACCATGGATAACCGTTGCCGTACCTGCAAGCTCTGCGATAAGTCCTGCACACTGCGGATGTTTCGTGATGATGAAGAAGAGTACCTGCTGATAAATGGCGAATTGCACGCGCGCGGCAAGCGCGATAACCTGGACCTGTGCAACATGCCCTGTTTCGGTCTACATGGTATCTCGTCCGATAAAAAATGGACCAACTGGGGCCGGCACTGGATACGAGAATATTCGGACCATCGGCCTGATCCTGATAATCGGACCTCGATAAGGATGATGATGATGAGGGAAGGCCCAAGGTCAGGGGATGGCGGGCCGCGATACGATGTTATACGCCGCGGCAATTCCATTCTCTACCCAAGGCAAAGCGTTGAGGACCTGATACCTGATTATGAAAACCTGCCTGGCAATGAGGAAGAGATCGGCAGGCTGCTGGTCACTGCCCATGAGCACATGGGAGTAACAGGGCTGAAAGACCCCTACGTGCTCACCTGTGGCCAGTGTTCACTCGTGTGTGGGCCGGATTTCGACGAGACGAAAAAACGATACGACATGCTGATAGCCAGCGGGTACGTGGTCCCGGGGGCTGATGGCAGGATGGTGCGCGTGAATACTTATGAAGAAGCGCGGGAATTGAAGTCAAGATACCATGTTACATTGGGCCGCCGTGAAAGGCTGAAGAACAGCGGTGGTGCATTCTGGTTGAAGAACTACTTCGGATTTGAGCCGAAGGGAGTATGGCAGAACTGGCTTTACCTGCGAAAGGCTAAAAAGGCCTGCACTGAAGCCGGATTGGCCGGTAAAGAAGCAAAGTCCCCCACGTTGTTCCTCGGCGTCATAGGACGCAGAAACAGGAAAAAGGGACATGAAAAATAACATGCAAATAAATAGGTTATTTAATAACAAAGGAGATGAATAAATGGCAAACGTTCCTAAAAAGGTAGCGGTTATCGGCTTCGATTGCGCCGAGCCGCACCTGATCAAAAAACACATTGCCGAGGGTCACCTGCCCAACTTCAAGAAGGTCTTCGAGGGGGGTGTGTTGGCCGAAAACTGCCTGTCCCCCTACCCCACCATTACACCGCCCAACTGGACCACCATAGCCACGGGCGCCTGGCCGGGCACGCACAAGGTGACCGATTTCCACCTGCACACGGAGGGCACTCCGCAGGTGAATGCCAACATCTTTGAGGCCTTCTCCAGCGAGAACTGCAAATCCGAGTTCATCTGGGACAAGCTCGATGCCGTGGGCAAGAAATGCATAGTTTGCAACTACCCGGTCGCCTGGCCCTCCAGGATGAAGAACGGGATCATGGTCATGGGAGCCGGGCTTTCCATCGGCGAGATGCGCAACGGGCATCCCGGGCTTGAGTCAAGCATGCCGCTGGGCATGGACCATGTGATTACAAATGGTTTTTTCCCGAATGCCACCAGGGTCGAATTGACGGACGCTGAGGGTTGGAAGAACCTGCCTGCCGGCTGTGAGGATCCTCTATGGGCCAAATTCGAAGTTTTGTTCAATAGGAGCATTGAGCAGATGGCGCCGCTTTCATGGTACGTGCTTGTTACGCAGTCTGCGGGCAAGGGCTATGACCGGCTCACCATCTCACCGACCCAGGACATGCAGGACGCTCTCTTCACCTTAAGCAAGGGTGAGTGGAGCAAGAAGATTTACCGCAAGTTCAAGACGCAGGACGGCAGGGAGATCGAGGCGTCGTTTAAGGCCAAGCTGCTGGAACTGACGGAGGATGCTGAAGATTTCGTACTTATTGTGAGCTCATTTATCCCTGTCGAGGGCTGGACCAACCCGCCCGAGGTGGCCAGGGAACTGACCAGCGAGGAAGGGTACCCTGCCTTTTCGGGAGGTTTGATCGGCTACACCATGGGCATCTACGAGATGGATACCTACGAAGAGATCTCCGCGATGCACGATATACACCTGGCTGACGTGGCCACCAAGCTGATGACCAAGTACCCATGGGACCTGTTCTTCATGCACATCCACACGATCGACTGGGTATACCACTCCATCCTTACCGAGATGGACGAAAACACCTGTACCAGCAAGGACCTGAACAAGAGGGCCTGGGAGATGCATCTCAAGGTGCTGCAAAGCCAGGATAAAATGCTGGGCAGGATCATGGAGGCCGCCGGGGAAGATACGCTCTTCGTGCTCGTTTCCGACCACGGGGCCGTGGCCGATGGCGCGGTCTTCAACCCCTATATCCCGCTGATCCAGAACGGGCTCTGCGCCATGGAAGGTCAGGAAGGGGAACGCGATATCAGGAAAGCCCAGGAAAGCGCCGAACAGATTGAAACACTGTTCAAATCCATGACAGGCGACAGACTGCCACGCGAGATACTTGATTTGGGAACTCTGAACCTGCACACTCCCGACATTAAACGGTCTAAGGCTTTCCCGCAGCGCACAATTTACGTTTATGTCAACCTGAAGGGCCGCGACCCCGGAAGGCATCGTCGATCCCGCCGACTACGAGAAAGTCCAGCAGGAGATAATCGATGCACTCTATTCGTACGTTGATCCCAAGACCGGCAAGCGGCCCGTGGCGCTGGCCCTTACCAACAAGGACGCCAGGATACTGGGGCTGCACGGCGATGGCGTGGGCGACGTGGTCTATGCCATCTACCCCGAGTTCGGCGGGCAGCATGGCCCGCACCTGCCCACCACCGAGTGGGGCATCGGCAAGCTGAGGGCGCTGGAGGCATACTACGGACCGGGCGTCAAGAAAGGCCTTTCGCTCAAGAGGACATGCGGGCTCACCGACGTGGTCCCCACCATCTGCCACCTGATGAGCTGGCCGGTGCCGGCGGATACTGAGGGCAACATTCTCTTCCAGGCGCTGGAAAATCCCAACCTGGCGGCAGACCGGGTGAAGAACTTGAAGGAGTCACTGGTCAGGATGGAAGAGACGCTTACACAGGGACAGGGACATTAAGCTGTAATGGGGTGTGCGGGACGCTCAGACACCCGCACACCCTATATAGGAGCGCGCCGTCGTCTCAAGGGCGGGGGATGACCATCCTGATTAAACGATTTGGTTACTAAGGGGGAAAATATGCAGGAGAAAACGTATCAAGTGGGCAGGGGCGCCGCGATCACCATTCTCATCGTCCTTTGTTTACTGCAACTGTCGGATTGGGCCAACCGCTCCATCTTGGCTATATCGCTCCAGGCGATCAAGAGCTCTTTCAACCTGACCGATGCCCAGGCCGGCATGCTCCCTTCACTGCTCCAATTAGGCGTCGCCGTTTTCCTCATCCCAACGGCGGTGCTGGCTGACAGGTTCGCGCGCCGCAAAGTTATCATGGTGATGTCGCTTATCTGGAGTGCATTCACCATCGCAACAGGCCTTGCCGTTCAGCTATGGCACCTGTTCGCGGCAAGATTTATGGTGGGCACAGGTGAAGCCGGTTACCAGCCGGCCGGGCAAACCTGGCTCGGGCTTACCTTCCCCAAGGAGATAAGGACACGGATTATGGGCATATTTATGATGTGCATGCCGATCGGCGGGGCGCTGGGATTGTTCGTAGGAGGCGCCGTGCTGAACGCCACGCATGATTGGCGCATAGCCTTTTATATATTCGGTATCTTTGGCATCATCCCGGCAATTATTGTGCTCTTCCTGCCGGATTACAGGGCTGAGCGAAAGGAGGGTGAGGGTGTCCTGAGCAAAGCATATTTCAGGCAGTGGGGAGAATTGTTTAAGATCAAGTCCTACTGGCTTTTCGTTATCAGTACAACCTTCCTGTATTTTTTAATATTTGCCACACAGGCATGGGTGCCTTCCCTGATCATGCTTTCCTATAAAATGGATCCTCTGACTGTGGGTACAGCCATGGGAGCAATAGGCCTTTTAAACCTTATCGCTCCTTTGGGAGGGTTAATAGCCGACCGCTGGCAGGTGCGCAACAAAGTCGGAAGGCCACTCTTTTTAATTGCGGCCACTTTCTTTTCACTGGCGGCCTGTCTTGTCTCCATTTTAATAGTAGGTAAAATACCATTTCAGGCCTGGCTGCCCGCATATATAGCAACAGCGCTGATAATGGCATTCATGGCTCCTGTAATGAATGTATTGGTGCATGACGTGATACCCGTGTCGGTGCGCGCTGTTGCTGTCGGCATCATGCTGACGGTAGCTCAGCTGGGTGGTGGCGTTCTGGGCCCGGTCTTTGTGGGCATTGTATCTGATGCCACCGGCGGTGGGGCACAGGGCATAATAAACGGGTTGTTCTGGACCATACCCGTGGCCGCATTGTCCTTGGTGACGACCCTGATAATGACAAGATATTATGCCCGGGATAGCGCCCGGATCAGTGACGTAGTCATGGCGGAAAGATAATTGATTTGTATTGCGGGAAAATGGCCTGCCGTTTTTGGCGCTCCCATGAGTAAAACAAAAGGAGAACACGCATGAGAGGAAAGAAAATGATAGTTATAGGAATAATAATAGTATTTGTTATCGCGGTCGCAGCGCTGGCCGCTGTAATTTTTTCTAAGCCGATACTGACGGCGGTGGCAACCAATATGATAAAGCAGCGGTTTATCAGCCAGTCCGAGAAGTGGGATGACGGGTTATATGCCGGTCTGGCGGGCACCGCAGGGCCTTTCCCCGATATTAAACGGGCCGGTCCCTGCATAGTCGTAAAGGCCGGCGACCATCTGTATATTGTAGATGCCGGACAGGGGGCTGCCAGGAATGTTGCATTGATGGGCTTTCAAATGGGCAAGGTGGAGGCGGTTTTGCTTACGCATTTTCATTCCGATCACATCGCCGACCTGGGTGAGATAATGATGCAGCGTTGGGTGGGCGGCTCAAATACTACGCCATTAGACGTCATCGGCCCCACCGGAGTCGAAACCGTGGTTGAGGGATTTAACCGGGCCTACAGCCTTGATGACGGATACCGTGTGGCGCATCATGGCGCCGCGACAGTCCCACCGTCCGGCGCGGGAGGCACGGCCCGGCCGTTCAGCTTATCTGCCGACGAAGACGCAGCGGTTGTTGTTATAGATGACGGGGGACTTAAGGTTACGGCCTTCAAAGTCAATCATGCCCCGGTGTCACCTGCGGTGGGCTACCGCTTTGACTATAAGGGCAGGTCGCTGGTTATCAGCGGAGATACAATTCCGTGCGAATCTTTAACAAAACAATCACAGGGCGCAGACATCCTTTTTCAGTCTGCATTGCAGCCGTCTATGGTCAAGCTGATACATGACCAGGCGGGATTATCATCCATTCCATCGCTTGCCAAGATTACTGCGGACATTCCCGAGTTATCATTCGTCCCCGGAAGGCGCCGCTAAAACCGCCAGCGAGGCCGGCGTCAAACAATTGGTCCTGTACCATATCACTCCGCCGATACCTCACCCGTTGCTGAATAATATGTACCTCGGCGATGCAGGCAAATACTATAAAGGGCCTATCACCATCGGCGAGGACGGAATGCTTTTCAGCCTCCCGGTAAATAGTGATAAGATATCTGTCAGCAACCTGTTAAAATGAAGCAGGCAAAATGGAATGATCTTAGCAAGGGGTGTATGGAGGAAAATGATAAGGTCAATCCTGAGCGGCAGTGTAACGTCGTTCCCTGGTGGCAAGTGGTACTGGTCAGCCTCGTTTATCATCTGTATGCCCGTAAGCGAATTCGGGAATTTGCCGGGGAACAGGCATTGCAAAGGAGATTAACGTGAAGAAAGACGCTGGCAAGTACGATAAAAAGACAGCAGCAGTCTGCGGGCTTTTCTGTCCTTCCTGCACGCTCTTTATCGGGACGAAGGAAGACCCCGAGCGGCTGAAATTCCTGGCGCAAACTTTCAAACTGCCAGTCGAGGAAGTAAGGTGCGAGGGTTGCCGCGCGAAGGTGCGCTCTTTCTATTGCCGGGACCTATGCAAGATGTATAAATGCGCGGCTGAAAAGGGGCTGGATTTCTGCGGAAGCTGCCCGGATTATCCCTGCCAGGAATTGAAAGACTTCCAGTGCGCCATGCCGCACAGGATCGAGCTGTGGAGTTCACTGGAGAGCATCCGTGAGGCCGGCCCGGAGCAATGGTATGCCGGGATGCTGGAGCATTATGCCTGTCCCTCGTGCGGGACGATTAACTCGGCCTACGACATCAAGTGCAGGAAATGCGGAGCCGAGCCCGGCAACGCATACGTGGCAGAGCATAAGGACGAGATAATCCGGCAGCTTGGCAAGATGCAGTAGAGAACGAGCGGGTTTGAAAACCCGCTCGATTGCTACACGTAGGGGCGGACATTCATGTCCGCCCATGCACTGTGGGCAACATTCGCTCGAGGCTATCTCTCCTGTTCACGATCATATGAACTAGCATAATAACATTTCACGACGCGTCGTATAATATACGTTATTAATTTGTCTGCAGAGGTCGTGCACTAACAGGATATAGTAATTGATCATCTCGCCCAGGTTAGTGATAGGTATCCTCTCATTCATGCCGTGCATCATATCGAGATCGTCGCCATACAGCCTCTCCGGCAGGAACCGGAAGATATTCGGGGAGAGTCCAACATACTTGAAAGAGTCAGTGCTGCCAACATTCAACATCGGCGACACCAATACATCAGGCATAACCTCGCGGATGGTCTTGTTCAAAATCCCGAAACTCCAGCTATCGGTACTTGATACCGGCGCAGGTTCATTGGCGGATTCGGTTAGCGGTTGAATCTTGACCCGGGAGTCATTGATAATTGATTTGACCCGTTCGGTTACGCTCTGCATGGTATCACCTGGCAATATGCGGAAATTTACGACGGCTGTGGATTTGGCCGGCAGTACGTTATCCGCCGGGCTCCCTTCGAACATAGTAGGCGCAGTCGTAGTTCTGATTGTAGCGTTGGTGCCAGGCGATGAAGCGAGTTCCGACTCTATCACGGGTCCGAAAAGCCACATATTGGCGAAGATCATTTTATAGGGGAAGGACATCTCCGGTCCCACATACTCAAATAAACCCGCGGCCGGACCGGTCATACGAATGGGGAAGGGGTTGTTCTCCAGTTTATCTATTGCAGCAGCCAGTATGCCGACAGTGGTCTGCTTGGGTGGCATGGAAGAATGGCCGCCTGCGGACTCTGCCGAAAGCTCTATTGAGAGAAAGCCTTTTTCAGCGGTGCCGATAAGGGCTACCGGTGTTTTGACGCCGGGAACCTCGCCCTGTGTTACGATCAAGCCTTCATCAAATATAGCTTCAAACTGGAGCCCCTGGTCTTTGAGATATGCCGCAATCTTGCCAGCGCCTTGTTGCCCGCTGACTTCTTCGTCGAAACCCGAAGCAATGTAAATCGAGCGGGACGGTTTGAAGCCGTCCTTGATCAGGTATTCCGTTGATTCGAAGATGCTTATCAGAGAGCCTTTGTCATCTATGGCGCCACGGCCCCAGATGATTCCATCGGCAATGTCACCGGAGAAAGGTTCATGTTTCCAGCCTTCAGCCGGAGCAGGCACCACATCCTGGTGGGCCATTAGAAGAATGGGTTTTTTCTGGCTGTCGCTGCCTTGCCATACGTAAAGCAAACCATAGCCATTGATCACCTTCTTATCCAGTGTGGAGTTGACCAGGGGGAATGATTTCGCGATATATTCCTGAAGGCCGGTAAACTGCGTATAATCGACCTTGGACGTATCAGTGTTGAAAACAGTCTTGAATTTGATTGCACCGGAAAGATGCTCGGCAGCTTTGTCCATATCCACGGGGAAGCTTACTTTTTTGTCGACGGCTATCTGTTTTGAAGTAAACGTCGCCGTCTTGATGGCGATAACCGCGGCCAGCAGAACGATCACACCTACGATGCAGAGAACTACTTTAACCCAAGTCTTCACTGGGCAACCTCCTCAAGCGAATAATTTAGAGCATTCTAACACGATGCCCGCGGCGCTACAAAACCGGGAGGATTTTAGGTAACTGGAGGATTTGTTTTTGCGACGCCCGTCACGGGCGTTATTCCACCGGCATGCGGGCACTGCCGGTCGCACGTATCATCCAGTTGACCTTGCTGCGGTCGCTGTACCAGAAGGTTGAGTTGTAGAAGGTGTCGATGGAAACAATGGAGAGATTTGGCGGGTGGCCGCTGGCCAGGTCGGAATGCTCGTTAGTGACGCTGTTGTCCACGCCTACATGTATGCCTTTATGCATGCCGGTCCCAGTGAAAAGGTAAACCAGGAAATCATTTTCTACATTCATTGGCGGGATATCGAAATCCACCCAGGAAGGTGGTTGATAGGGGAAGGCCCCCTTGACGGGGAACTTAGCGATGGCATATACCTGCCTGTATAACGGCGTGTAAAAAGGATCCAGCACCGAAAGCTCAAAGGTCTTGCCCTCCCAGGCTACGCCGTAGATACCGCCGCAGATGCTCACTTTTTTCAGTACGAAGGGTTTGGCCGGTGGCGTGAAGCTGATGAGGAATCCGTTGTTGTTGCCCGCCCAGAGGGCGTCCTGCGAGGTGCCGTTGTCGTACTTGAGTTCCACGTCCCGCTCTTCCACGGCCTTTACGGTCAGTGTGGCGCTGGCGCTGCCGAGCTGGATTTTATATACGCCGGCCTTATCCCTCGAAACAGCGAAGCTAAGCTTGCCGATCTTCTCGGGCTGTATGGTGATGACCTGGCTGGCTACCTGCTCGCCGTTCATGGTCAGCGCGGCGTTGTAGTTACCGGCCTGGCCGCCCGTATTGGCCACCTGCGCCGTGACTGTTGCCTCCTGGCCGGCCAGCACCTGGGTCGGCACGACGCCTATGGAAACCACCTCGAAGGCGGCGGGCTGCTCCTGTGGCTGCTGGGCACAGGCGAATAAAACGGCGGCCAGTGTGAGTGATAGGAGAAAGAAAGCGTGAGGCCTGATCAGGTATTTCATCTGCAGCAGGGCAAGTATAATCTACCTGCCCCGCCGCAGGCAAACGTTTTCTATACCTTGGGCTTGAGCATCTCGCGCAACTCGCGCTTGAGTATCTTGCCCACCGCGCTGAGCGGGAGGGTTTCCATGAAGATGATCTGCTTGGGCACCTTGTAAGGCGCGACCCTCTCGCGCATGAAGCTGATGATCGATTGCTTGGCCGCGTCGTTGGCCGCGACGCCGGGCTTGAGAACGATGGCGGAGGCCACTATCTCGGTGAAAGCCCGGTTGGGGTCGGGGATGCCAATTGATGCTCCCATGGCCACGTCGGGATGCTGTGCGATGACCTCGTCCAGCTCACGGGTGAAGACTTTCATGCCACTGACGCTGACCATGTCCTTGAGCCGGTCCACGATGGTGAAGAAGCCGTCCTCGTCCATGGTCGCGATGTCCCCCGTGTGCATGTATCCCTCACGGATGGAGTTGGCCGTCTCCTCGGGCTTGTTGTGATAGCCTCTCATGATCTGCGGACCGCGTGCGCATAGCTCACCCGGCTCACCCAATTTGACTATCTCGCCGGTGGCCGGGTCGACCAGTATGACATCGGTGTCGGGCAGTGGAAGGCCCACTGAGCCGATCTTCTTTTTGCCCAGGAAAGGCTGACCTGTAATGAGGGGGCTGGTCTCGGTCATGCCGTAGACCTCCACCAGCTTGTTGTCCCCGACGATATCGTAGAACTGCTTGATGAGCTCGGCAGGGAAGGGCGCGGCGCCGCTGGCATAGAACTTGACGAAGGAGAGGTCCATCTTCTGAAAATCCTCGTTCTTCATCATCTCAACGAAGATGGTGGGGACGTTGGCTACAATGGTAGGCCTGTACTTTTTTATCTGGTTTACGATGAAGGCCACGTCGCGGGGGTTCGGGATCAGCACCTGTGTCATGCCGATGGTTAACCCCACGTAGGAGTAGAGCAGGCCGGCCAGGTGGAAAAGAGGAAAGGCGGATACTCCAACCTCTTCACCGACCTTGCCGTCGGTCCAGGTTACCCACTGCGATATCTGGTGCGAGATATTACGGTTGGTCAACACGGCGCCCTTGGACGGGCCGGTCGTGCCACCGGTATACTGCATCAGGCAGAGTGAGTCTCGGTCCACCCAGGTATCCACCTCTTTATCAGGGTATTTCTTGAGAACGTCAAGGTAGTTGTAGACTTCGACGGCGCCCTCCTTTTTCATCTCGCCGGCGGGCGCGCTCCAGTCAACCGGTCCCATGAAGTCGAAAACGCCGGCCACGACCAGCGCTTTGACTCTGGTTTTAGCTATTACAGCGTTAACGCGGGCCAGGTTGACATCGAATGTGACCAGCACCGTGGCTGCCGAATCGTTGAGCTGGTATTCCAGCTCGTGCTCGGTCAGCAGGGGGCTGACGCCGGATGTAATGCAGCCTAACTTCTGTGCGCCGATAAATGAAATGATGAAGGCGGGTATATTGGGCATGTTGAGGCCGACCACGTCGCCCTGCTTTACGCCCTTGGCGAGCAGGAAGTTGGCAAATTTGTTGGACAGACTGTCGAGCTCTTTAAAGGTGATGATAGTGTCGATGTAGACCATGGCCGCCCGGTCGGGCACTTCGCTGAAACATTTCCTGGCCATATCGATGAAGGACGTCCAGGGGTAATTGAGGTTCGCGGGAACGTGCGCGTCGTAGTTTTTCAGCCACGGCCTGGCGGCATAGGGATTAGTCGTCATGAATCAGCCTCCGCTATTGTTATTCTATATAAAGCTATCTTCAATAAGGGTCATTGCGAGGAGCGCAGTGACGAAGCAATCCCTATAAGCGAAGACAACCGCCCTTGATTATAAAGATTGCTTCGCTCCGCTCGCAATGGGCATATTACTCAAAAAAAGTTGCTAGAAATTTTCATAACGAGTAAATTTTGAGAGTATTTTTTTTAAAATGGAATCGTTTTAGTGTCAATCATTCAACCGTTTCAATGATTGAGGTAATTAGAATGCATAAAAAAATGCCCCCGGTGTGGATCAGAGGGTATTAAACTCTATGGAACAGACGCATTACAAAAGCAGCGATTTCAGTGTTTGCACTGTCATAGGACATTTATCTGGAAAGCGAAGCACAATAGCATTGCACGACGTCAGCATTGGTTTAGATTGTGGATAAAGGAGAGTTGTTCTGTTAGGTTACTTTGCAAACTCTCAGGTTATAGCACGAACAAACTCAATAGAATAATAAATTACTGGCTAGGACAAATACCGAAAGAGCGTATTAATTACGAGGAAATCCTTTATGTTATTTATGATGCTACCTACTTTCACAAGGATGGATGCATGCTAAATCTCATGAATGCAACAAATCAAAAGATAATTGCACATACCTATGTTCGTAAAGAGAGCTTCAGGGATTCGTATAATTGGTTTATGAACTTGAAGCGCCAGGGATTGGACCCTGTATTTGTTACAACGGATGGTGAACGATCAATCATACGTGCCATGAAACTCGTTTGGCCGAACGTAAAACTCCAAAGGTGTTTATATCACTTGCAACGTGAAGGAATGCGCTGGTTGAGAACATATCCCAAAACCGAGGCAGGTAGAGAATTACGCAACATTATTTCAAAACTCAGCAGGATCAAGACCGTTCAGGAACGAGATACTTGGGTCAGTATATATGATAACTGGATTAAAAAATACGGGAGTTTTGTCCTGTCTCTGCCTCATACAACCATTGCTTATAAGGATCTTCAACGCACCGTGGTACTACTAAACAACGCCTTGTCAGATATGTTCCATTACCTTGTCAATAGCAACGTACACGCTACAACCAATGCACTGGAAGGGTTTCATTCGCGGCTTAAGGCAGACTATCGTCGCCATAGAGGTTTAACAAAGGAACACAGAATTCAATATATTCGTTGGTACTGTTATTACCAAAATGCGTCAAATTAGCAACTTTTTTTGAGTAATATACCCGCAATGACGGAAAATGTCCCGGTCATTGCGAGGAGCGCAATGACGAAGCAATCCTGTTGCGACATCGAAGGCCATAAGATTGCTTCGCTCCGCTCGCAATGACGAATTAAAATACCGCAATGACGAATTAAAACGCCGCACTGACAAAAACGTACCTGCAAAGACGAAAACGTACCTGCAATGACATGTCCGTTTACCCCCCGAATATCCTCCTGGGGTTTTCCACCAGCATCTGGTTGACCTGTGCTGCGGTCACGCCGGCCTGCTTTAGCTGCGGGATGATATTTTTAAATATGTGGGTATATGACCAGTTGGC
The DNA here is from genome assembly GCA_963752975.1 of uncultured Chloroflexia bacterium. Classification (GTDB taxonomy): domain Bacteria; phylum Chloroflexota; class Dehalococcoidia; order GIF9; family UBA5629; genus CAIMUM01. The sequence goes on along the minus strand of CAVWAG010000004.1, from coordinate 100,581 downwards.
TATCAGCGGCTGGATGAAGTCGGGCATTACGAGCGGCCTGCCCAGTATTTTGGCATTGCAATCCTGCGACAGCACGATGCGGTCAGCAAAGCCCAGTCCCAGCAACCCCAGCACGGTGGCCCTGCGCAGGTTATCAGGGAAGAGGAAATCGATGCCCCAGCGGTCGAAACCGACAGACACACCCTTGTCGATCACCGACATCTGGTATTCCAGGTTCGCGTTGCCGCACATATGGCCGATAACTATCTTTTTAGCATCGGCGCCTTCGCTGATAAGCAGCGCCGCCTGCTCGGGTCCCATGGTCCCCTGCTGCGTGTGTGTGAGTATGGGGACTCCCGTCTCCTTCTGTGCTTTGGCCGCCGCCTTGAGCACTTTTTCTTCGTAGGGCGTGATAGCACCGTGGCTGGTCGCCACCTTGATGGCGCCGGCCTTGATGCCGGTCTTGCCGATGCCCACGGTTATCTCACGCATGAAGGTTTCATAAAGCTCGGTCACGATGTCCATTACCTGGCTGCGGAACTTGAGATAGGCCGGCATGCCTTCCCCCTCGTAGTACATCCCCGTGGCACAGATTATGTTCAGCCCGGTCTTTTCAGCCACAACCCTGTCCAGTTCAACGTTCCTCCACAGGTCGATGGGGGATGCGTCAATTACGGTCTTAACGCCGTATTGCTTGACTTCGCCGAACGCATCGGCGCAGATTTTAGCCAGCTCGCTGAACTCCAAATGCTCGCAGAGAGCATCTGCATCCCAACCAGGATAGGCCAGTACCATATGCTCATGCATAAGCGTGGGGCCCATCTGCTCGGGGCTAATGGGGCCAAGCACCGTGTTTATCTTCGCCATTCCAACCTCCTTTTCTTGTTTATTCTCGAGCAAATGTCATTGCGACGAGCGCAGCGACGAAGCAATCCAGGACATTGCGTTACCGGCGGACAGATTGCCGCGCCCTTCGGGCTCGCAATGACGAAAAGTCGCTCGCAATGACAATTTGTACTCCTATGACATGTTAGACACCAAGCTGGCCGTCGGCCAGCATCTTGACCAGTTCTTTCTTGAGTATCTTGCCCATCGGGTTGCGCGGGACCTGGTTAAGTATGAAGACCTTGCGTGGTACCTTGAAGCGCGCCAGCCTCTCGCCGAGGTAATCTTTGATATCTTTTTCCGAGACGGTTGCTCCCGGGCGGGGCACCACCACGGCCACGGGTATCTCGCCCAGCTTGGCATCCGTCGCCGGAATCAGCACGGCGTCGGCTACCGCCGGGTGCTTGTACATAACCTCCTCGACCTCGCGCGGGAAGACCTTCTCGCCGCCCACGTTGATCAGCTCCTTCTTACGGTCAACCATGAAGAAGTAGCCGTCGCTGTCATAGTAACCCATATCGCCGGTGTGCAGCCAGCCGTCGCGCAGCACTTCCGCGGTTTCCTTTGGTTTCTTATAATATCCTTTCATCACCAGCGGGCCGCTGATTACCAGTTCACCCACCTGGTTGGCATCCAGCAACTTGCCGGACTCGTCCATTACGCCCACCTTGACGCCAGGGTAGGCCAGTCCTACGCTGCCCTCCTTGTAGGTGAGGTCGGCGCGCTGCATGGTGGCCGAGGCGGAGCATTCTGTCAGGCCCCAGGCCTCCAGTATCTTGATGTTAAGCGCCGCCGAGGCGTCTTTCATAAGCTGGGCCGGCATGGCCGAGGCGCCCGAGATGCCGATGCGCAGGGAGGAGAGGTCATATTTGCTGCGGTCGGGGTGGTTGATAAGCATGAAATACATGGCCACCACCATGGGCAGGAAGGTTACTTTATGTTTTTCTATCTGCTGGAAGACCTCGACCGGGTTAAAGGGGTCGAGCAGCACGAACGATGAGCCCGTCACTAAGGAGCAGAGCATAACGGTGATGCCGTAGCCGTGGAAGGCCGGCACGACCATCATGGCGCGGTCGTGGTCGTCGAGCTTGAGCAGGTTGACGATGGCGTCGGCATGGAAGAAGAGGTTGCCGTGCGTGAGCATAGTACCCTTGGGCTCGCCCGTGGTGCCCGAGGTGTAGAGAATCTCGGCCACACTCTCCTCGCTGCATAAGGCCTTGAAGGGGGTTGCGGGCGCTTCCGATTCGAGCTTGGATAATTCAAGACCTTCGCGGTATGGGCCGTTGACTATCAGCCACCTGAAGAGCGGCGGCTTTGTTTTGATCTTGCTAAAGTGTTCGGCGAAGGCCGGGCTGGCTATCAGCGCCACGGAGTCGCTGTCGCGCAGCAGGTATTCCAGTTCGCGCTCCTTGTAGAAGATGTTGACGGGGACGGCCACGGCGCCTATGTAGGAGCAGGCGAAATAAGCCGCCAGGAATTCGGGACAGTTATTCAGCATGAGGGCGACCTTGTCGTCGGGCTTTACTCCCAGTTTCTGCAGGGCGTGGGCGAATTTCTGGGACCTGGAAAGAAGCTGGCTGTAGGTGACCGGCTGGTCCTTGTAGATGATGGCGGGGCGTGTCCCGATGGAAGAGGCCCTGGCCTCAAGCATTCCCGGAAGATGCATTGCTACCTCCTGACCTGTTTAATTGCCTGATTTGCGACTGACGCTGCAATATAACATCGGAGATGGGTAAAGTCAATACTAACGGCCCGTGCAAAAAAATCAGCTCCCGGTGGTATTGACAAAAATATAGATGCAATATAATATATTAAACAAGCGCTTGATATATCTATAAGCGTGATTTGCACTTAAGTTGAGAGAGTGGTGAAAAAGAATGGGACGAAAGAGTCTGGCGGTTGACCGGCGAGGGCAGATCTTGAGGGCTGCCGCAGCCTTGTTCATCAGGAAGGGTTACCTGAACACCACGGTGCGCGACATAGCCGGTGAACTCGGTATGAACGTGGCCACGCTGTATCACTATGTAGGTTCCAAGAACGGCATACTCGGCCTTTTTCACGAATATACCATGAGTGCCATCAATCTCTTTGCGGAAAAAAACCAGACGGTGCTTGACAGCATGGAGCCGCAGCGCGCATTGAAGTACGCTATCCGGAAATACATGCAATGGGTGGAAAAGTACCAGGATCTGACGGTCTTCTGGTACCAGGAAGCGAAAAACCTCACCCCCGCCCAGTTTAAAGCGCTGAAGCTGCAGGAAGAGTACACAATACAGATATTCCGGATGATACTTGAAAGAGGTATCAGGTCCGGCGAGTTTAAAATCAAAGATCACGTTATGGCCGCCAACAACATCGTTGTTCTCTGCGACATGTGGGCTTTTCGCAGGTGGCTGCTGAGAGGATGCTATACGCTGGAGCAGTATATCAGGGAGCAGACCGATTTGATCATGGCGCAGATTCGCTGCACCGGACACTGACAGGTGAGGGACGACCCAAACAGAATAAGGAGGCCGGAGATATGAGATTTGTAACAGGCGAGAAATACGTACTGGGCAGGATGCTGGAAGAGGCGGCGCAGAAGCATCCGGAGGATACCTATTTCTGGTTTGAGGGCAGGCCGCATAGCTATGGTGATGTGCTCGCGCAGTCCCGGCGGGTTGCACGTGGTTTTGCTAACCATGGCGTGAAGAAAGGCAGCCACGTAGCAATGCTGATGGAAAATTGCCCCGAATTCATTTACACGTGGTTCGGCCTGGCTTTGCTGGGCGCTGTGGAAGCGCCTTTCAATCCTTTCCATAAGGGAAGTATCCTTGAATACCTTATCAATTACTCGGATGCCGAGATACTGGTCATCAGCAGCAGCTTCATTGACGAGATCAGATCGGTGGAGGACCGGATATGCAACGTAAAAAAGATAATTATCGAGGGGCAGTTTAAGGGGAAGCCTTTTAAAAAAATAGAGACGATAGCGTTCGCTGCGCTGCTGGAGGGAGATGGGAAGCTGCAGACTGCAGAGGTCAAATATAACGATATCATGGCGCTGATGTTCACCTCCGGGACAACCGGCCCGTCCAAGGGCGTGCTGATAACGCATAACCAGGCATTTTTCGTGGCCAGCCAGTATGTGAACGTAACAGGTGTCAAGAGAAACGACACCGGATATTGCTATATACCGCTTTTCCACGAGGCGCCGCAATTCGGGCTGGTGCTGGGTTCCATGCTTTACGGGGGCAACTTCGTGCTCACCCGCAGCTTCAGTGCGGCGGATTTCTGGCAGGACATCAGGAAATACAAGTGCACTGCCTCCGGGATGTTCGAGGTAGTGATCAAGATCCTGCTGATGGCGCCCGAGCAGCCGGACGATGCGGATAACCCGATGCGCATTTTTTCGACGGCGCATATCACGCCGGAGAGCCAGGAAGCGTTCGAGAAGCGCTTCAATGTGAAACTGGTCAACACATACGGTCTGACTGAGGGAGATTGTTCTATCGCGGCGACCTATAAGGATATCAGGTCGGGCTCAATGGGCAAACCACGCGGCTATTTCGATGTAAAGCTCGTCGATTCGATGGACAGGGTGGTGTCCCGGGGCAAGGTGGGCGAGATCGTACTGCGGCCAAAGCAGCCGCATACCATATTCGAGGGCTATTACAAGATGCCGGAGAAGACACTGGAAGCCTTCCGTAACCTGTGGTGGCACACGGGTGACCTGGCTTACCAGGATGAAGACGGATATTTTTTCTTCGTTGGACGTGAAAAAGACATGATAAGGCGCGGCGATGAAAACGTTTCGGCATTGGAGGTGGAGAAGGTGGTAGAGTCCCATCCGGCCGTCAAGGAATGCGCGGCGGTGGCGGCGTATTCCGAGGTATGGGGTGAGGAGGTCAAGCTGGCCATCGTCTGCCATGAGGGAAAACAAATCGATCCGGCTGAACTGGTGGCCTATTGTGACGAGCGTATGGCCTATTTCATGGTGCCGCGTTATATCGAATTCGTTGAGGCCATCCCCCGCACGGGAGGCAGCGGCAGGCCGGTTAAGGAGCAACTGAAACAGGTAACGGATAAAACGTGGGACAGGGTTAAGGCGGGAGTAAAGATAAAACGCGAAGCTGAAAAAAAGAAAAAAGCTGATTCAAAATAAGAAAGAGGGGGTAAGTTCACTATGAAAAAAATCATCGTATTGGGTGGAGCTGGCACCATGGGTCATGAGGTGGTGAAACTGCTACTGGAGAGGACGAGCGCGGAGATCACCGTAGCCGACGCCAGCGTCAAGGGCCTGAAACGCGTTGAAGCTGAGATGGGGAACAAAGTCAAAGTCGCAAGCGCTGATGTGAACGACAGGGAGTCGCTGGTCAAGCTGCTCAAAGGCGCTGACGTGGTTATCAGCACGGTCGGCCCATTCTACAAATATGCAGCCGGAGTGATTAAAGCTGCAATTGATGCACGGGTAAACCTTGTCGATATAGATGACGATTTCGACGCCACCAAGGATTGCCTGGCACTGGATGAGGATGCCAGGAAGGCCGGTATAGCTGCCATCATCGGTATGGGCGCCAGCCCTGGTGTTACCAACCTGATTGCCAAGCTGGGCGCCAGCCGTATGGACAGGACGGATGAGATACGGTTGTACTGGGGGGAGAGTGCCATCGACCCGACCGGGTCGGCGGCTATGATGCACTGGTTCCATATAACCGCAGAAAAGGTACCTGTATTTGTCGATGGAAAATGGGTTGAGAAGCAGGGCTTCACCGAGCCCGAGGTTATCGAATTCCTGCCACCTATTGGGAAGCTGGAAGTGGTCCTGACCGGTCACCCTGAGCCGGTCTCGCTGCCCAGGTATATCAAAGGCGTAAAAAACGTAAGCATCAAGGGTGCTCTTTATCCTCCCAAGATGATGGAGCTTTACCGCTGGCTGATAGATACGGGTTTCGGCAGCATGGACGAATTCATGGTTAATGATAGCGTCTCGATGCCCTTCAGACAGTTGGCCGTAAGGATAATACGTTCGATGCCGCGCTTCGCGCCGGAGTACTTTAAAGACATACTCGAGGATGCGCTGGGCAAATATGAGGCCTGTGCCGGGACATTCAAAATCGTTGTCAACGGGCAGAAGGGTAATAAGCAGGTGACCCGTACCTACGATCTGATGGCAAATAATGTGGCGCACAGCACCGCTTTGCCCGCCGTAATGGCTGCGCTGGCCTTACTGGACGGGAAAGTGAAAGCGGCCGGAGTTATGGCCCCTGAGGGAGCTCTGGACGCCGCCATGTTCTTCGAGGTACTGAGCAAGGACGCCAGGGTGCGCGAAACGGTTACGGAGTCGGCTGACAGCATCACGGTGAAATAAGTACGTATCCGATAGCCGGAGGTATAGAACATGATAAAACGTAATACTGATACTTACGATATTGCGATTAACGGGGGTACAGTAATAGATCCGCTCACCAGGTTTTACGGGAGGGCGAATGTCGGCATTCGCAACGGCAGGATAGAGCAGATTACACCTGAAGACGAGGTACTACATGGTCAAAAGGAAATAGATGCGTCGGGGCTGGTAGTAGCGCCCGGGTTTATCAATATCCATGGCCATGACAGTGGAACAGGTGTAGGCGCAGAGTTCCACGTCCGCGACGGGATCACTACAGAAATCACCGGCAACTGCGGCAAATCAGGCACTTTTTTCGAGATAGCCGGCGTCAAAGACAGGCCGCATTATCCGATCAAGGATTTCTTCACGACCATTGAAGAGGAAGGCCTGATCATCAACGCCGGTTCATTCATCGGGCATAACACGATACGGGAAGCAGCCGGGGCCAAGGAAGCCAACAAGCCGGCAACTCCTTCCCAGTTGAAGGATATGCTGGGCCTTGTTAAACAGGAGTTGGAATCAGGTGGCGTCGGCATGTCCTTCGGCCCGTTTTATGCACCGGGAGCAACGTTCGAAGAAATGACTGCTGTGGCCGCCCAGGCCGAAAAACTGGGCGGCGGCGCCTCGATACACGTCAGGGATGCCGGCCCATCACCCAAGGATATCGAGGCGGTGGAGGAAGCCATACGTATATCCAGTGAATCCTCTATACCGCTAACCATCTCTCACAGGGGAGGCAGCATCGTTACACGCAGGAACACAGGCATCGCGCTGGAGTTAATCGCCACTGCACGCTATAACGGCGTGAAAGTGGTAACCGACCAGACGCCATTTACCGCCGGCACAGCCATTATCGGCGGTGAGTTCTTCAACCAGCCGATGGAACCGCTGGCTAAAATGATGGGTGTGGACGTGTCGGAGCTGGAATGCCCCACTACGGTGGTAATCGACGGAAAAACCGTCATCAAGGCTAATGAAAGGTTCTCCAGCTTTGAACAGTTTTACGCTGTCCGGGACCGGGTACGTGATGGTACGATAGCTGAACCGACGCTACTATTCCACCTGCATAAACCGGAATTTATCTGGCTTTACTATTCCGCGCCCTTCACCATGGTCGAAAACGATGATGCTATATACTGGGATATTAACACCGGCAAATACGGCGGCCACCCGCGCGGCGCAGGCACCTTTTCGCATTTCCTCGGTCACTGGGTCCGCGAGATGGGAGTATGCGACCTGATAACAGGCGTGGCCAAGTGCTCAACCCTGGCTGCAGTGTGGCTCGGCCTTAAAAAGAAAGGGCGTGTACAGGAAGGCTGTGATGCAGATCTAACCATATTAGACCCGAAGACGATCATGAACGGTTCTAGCTACCTCGAGCCAGGCATACCTTCACGAGGCATCCCCTACGTTATCGTGAGCGGGGTCGTGGCCGTAGAACAGGGCAAGCTAACTGGTTCAAAATCGGGCAGGGTGATCAGGCGGGACTGGAAGGTAACAGGTGATCTGCCTGATCTCGCCCATGCGCCGGAGACAAACGTGAGCGCTCTGCAATCCACATCCACAAAGTAAATATGCCGTAAATAAAAGGAGGTTATTGCACATGTCCCTACACGATGATAAGCAAGCATATAGTACTGGAGGCAGGAGCGCTGCTTTTATATTAGTAATCTGCACACTGCTTTATATGGTTAATTTCATGGACAGGCAGGTGTTTTCCGCAGTATTGCAGCCGATGAAGATTGAGCTCGGGCTTACCGATGCGGATTGCGGCCTGTTGCAGACCATTTTTATCCTGGGCGTAGCCTTCTTCACATTCCCTTTTTCTTACCTGATGGACCGCTGGAGCAGGAAAAAACCGATAGCGATCATGGCAATACTATGGAGCATATTCACCTATTGCACGGGCCTTGCTACGAGCTTTATCAGCCTCATCATCCCCCGTGCGCTGGTCGGCGTGGGTGAAGCGGGGTTCTCGTCCGGTGGGACGGCCATGGTTTCCGGCGCTTATCCTAAGGAAAAGCGGGGGATTGTCCTTGGCCTGTTCACCCTGGGTGTTCCGCTTGGCGCAGCAATTGGCAGCATATTCGGCGGGATGCTTTCGGTCAAGATGGGCTGGCGTTCGCCCTTCTTTTTCTTTGCCATACCCGGCATAATCCTGGGCATCCTGGCCCTGTTCATGAAGGACTATAAAGTCGAGGAATCCAACGCTTCTCAAAATACGAGCAAGGATATTGTGACTTCATTGACCACTCTGATTAAAATCCCCACGCTACGCTGGCATTTTTGGCCCTTGGTATGGCAGGAATAATGCTCATGACATTTATGTCCTGGGCACCCGCCTTGATCATGCGTGTGTTAAAAGTTAACGAGTCAACAGCAGGCCTGATCGTCGGTGGCATGGGTCTGATGGCGCTTATCGGCGCTCCCCTTGGCGGCTGGCTGGCTGACGTGTGGCATAAACATGATCCGCGGGGCAGGGTCTATCTGCCGGGCATCACGCTTGCAGCGGCAGCCGTCGTGCTTATAGCTGCCATCCTGACCGGTTTCAGCCCGCTGGGCATCGTCCTGGGCATGCTGTACGGCATCCTCAATGTAATGGCGGTCCCGGCCTTCGGAGCAATCTCGCAGGACTGTGCCCCGGCAGCGCATAAGGGATTCTCTTTCGGGCTTTCCGTGTTTTTCGAGTACCTGCTGGGTGGCGCATGGGGGCCTTATTTAGTCGGTATCATGTCCGATGCCATGGGTGGCGGCGCTCCTGGGCTGAGCACGGCAATGATAATCGCCTCTGCTTTCGGCGTAATCGGTGGGGGGTGCTACTTAATAGCCTCCAGATACTATGTTGCAGATGCCGATACGGGCCAGCCACGATAAATTAGTGACCGCTAATTGATTTTTGCAATGTCAGACTTTATTACGATAGATAGTTGAGTTTTATTTACACATAAAAAATTAAAAATAGGAGGCAGAGGCATGGTCGATACGCCCATTTATAAAGGTGCGGACCTGAAGCCCGGCAACCGTATAGTGGCGCCGGCCATTATCGAAGAGCCGACCACTACCATACTGGTCATGCCCGGCTCTAAAGCATCGATCACCAGGTACGGCAATTACCTGATAGAAATAAAATGAGACCTGTAGGGGCGGGTTTTTAAACCCGCCCGAAAATGCGGGCGCAGCTGAAGCAACGCCCCTACATGTCACGAAAATAAATCCAGGAGGCCAATTATGAAAATACTTGTTCTGGGCAGCGGGATTATCGGCGCAGGCGCTGTCAGGCAGCTGGTTAAATACAGCGATGCAGCAGTTATTAATGCGGACATCGACCTGGCCAAGGCTGAAGCCGTCGCGGAAAAATATGGCAAGGACCGTGTCAAGGCGTGTAAGCTGGATATCGACGACCACGCCGGCTTTGTTAAGTTTATCAAACAGGAAAACCCCGATGTCGTGGCCAGCACTATCGGGCCGTTTTACAGGAACGCCGGCAAAGTCTATAAAGCCTGTATAGCGGCCGGTAAAAACTGCGTGGACGTGTGCGATGATATCGACGGTGTAAGCCAGGCCATGGCTCTCGACGATGAGGCGAAGAAAGCGGGGATCACCATTGTTAGCGGACTGGGAGACAGCCCCGGCCTGACCAATATACTCGCCAAGTACTGCTGCGACCAGTTGGACAGTGTTGAGGATATCAATATTCTCTGGGTGGCGCCGCTGAGTGAGGTCGGGCTGGCGCAGTATTTCCACGGTATACACTGTTTTGCTTTCCCGCACCAGTATGTTGACGGCAAGCTGCTTGACCTGGACGGCAAGGTTACGGTGGAGTTCGGTGAGCCGATAGGCAAGGTAGAACTATTGTACTGCGACCATCCCGAACCTTTCACGCTGCCGCGTTATATCAAGGGCGTAAAGAACGTGATCTGCGCCGGGTCTACCTGGCCGGAGGTCCCGGGGCTATCCATGGGGACGTTAGCGGGCTTTAAGGACTACCTCATGCAGCCGGTAAATATCCGCGGCGCCGAGGTTGCGCCTATCGAGGTCCTGTCGCACATGGCCTTCAACCTTGTGCAGGAGCAGATAGCCAGGTGGAAAGTTGAGGGCAGGGAATACCGCTACGGCGGCACGATTATCGAGGTTACCGGCCTGAAGAAGCGGTGTTAAAACAAAGCTGACTTTCTCGGGTGTGGGCAAGGGCATGACAACGACGCCGCGCACGCTGATCACGGTGGCCAAGATGGTGGCCGGCGGGCAGGTCAAAGTTAAGGGCGCTTATGCGCCCGAGGGCTGCATCGACCCGCTGGATTTCATGAAGGCCTTCAGCGAGGGCTTCGCCACAATCAAGACCATGCCGTCGGATAGAGCGAACGAATTCATAGTGGATATCGTGCCGGTTTAGTCCATATCAGAGTAAAGTAAGGGCGGGTTAACAAACCCGCCCCTTTTTTTATAATCAATCTGCTAAATATAGGCACATTTGTAATCGACATGTTTTGATTATATAATTCCAACATCATATAAGCATATGTTAAGGGGAATTGGTGGCAAGATTTGAAGATCCGAGACGTGGTGCTGTTGTTAAAGGTGTGATCCCATCTGGCTTAGTCACTGTGGTTGATGTAAGTTGGCATGGCTTCAATGTGTAGGTAAAGATACCCAGCGGCACCCTCGATAACATAGTGCGGACAGTTACCGAAAACTACCGGACGTTAAAGTTTACAAACTATGAATTTGAGATCGAGTAATAATAAAACAATAAATACGCCAGACCTTGACAGTTAAAATAAAACCTTTAGAATAAAAACAAATGTTCTAAAGGAGATTGTTGCGTGCTATTGTATTTATACTTGTTTTCTGGGAAGGTAATCGATGGCTGAGTCTCCTATTAACGGCAATCCGTCACGCCCATCAGCCTTTGAAGACCGTTACAGACTCTACCTGGATGAGTCAGGCGATCATGTTTACCGTCGAACAACTGAAGATCCGCATCGTTTTCTGTGCCTGCTGGGCTGCTGGTTCAAGAATCCCGATTATGTGAAATTTCATCAGGAGTTGGAGAATTTCAAAGTTCGCCACCTGCATCACCATCCGGATAATCCTGTCATCTTGCATCGTGAAGATATAATTAACGCTCGTAAAGCTTTTAAAATCTTGCAGGACGACAATAAGCGTGCCCAATTTGATGAGCAATTATTGGAAATAATTCAGTGTGCTGAATTCAGAGTGGTCGCCGTGGTCATTGACAAAGCAACCTTACGCGAGTCCTATGGTGAATCTGCTGCGCATCCCTATCATCTTGGTCTGGGATTTTTATTACAGAGATTTGCTGGTTATCTCAATCACATTAACCGCATAGGCGATGTAATGGCTGAAGCTCGCGGCGGTGTGGAAGATTTATTACTAAAGGAGTCATACTCACGTGTTTATCAATATGGAACGTGGAGTGTTACCACAGCATCAGCTTTTCAAACTGCGCTTTCCTCCCATCAACTAAAACTGCGTGGAAAAAAGGCGAATATTTCGGGATTGCAGCTTGCGGATTTAATTGGTCACCCGGCTAAAATGTGGGCGTTAAGACATTTTGGCCTAATAACTGATGGCCAGGCGGCTTTTCCGGCAATGTTGATGAAAATCATTGAACATAAATTCAACAGGCAACTTTATACGGATAAGTTGGAAGGTTATGGTATAGTTCTCTACCCGAAAAAATAAAAAGGCCTCTTGCGAGACCTTCTTACGCTCGCCCATACGGGCGATCCACCTCCGCTTAGCGGATTAAATTCATTTTATTGAAAACGGAGGTCGATGTCAACTATGTTTTAGTCGATATCGTGCCGGTTTAGAGCCCCTGCTGCTTGTATTGCTGGCCGAGTTGAACGTAGGCGTCGTTGCCCGCCAGCATCATCGACAGCTTCTCCTGGCTGAGCTTTTCTTTGACTTTGGCCGGGCTGCCCATGACCAGCGAATTAGGTGGTATCCTGGTGTTGGGTGTAATCAATGCGCCCGCTGCGATAAAGCATTTTTCGCCGATCTCGGCGCCCTGCAGCACTACGGCGTTGATGCCCACCATGGAGCCGTTGCCGATAGATTTGCAGTGGATGACCGCGCCGTGCCCCACCAGCACATTGTCCCCGATTATGCAGTCCCAGGAATGCACGATGCAGTTATCCTCGATGGCGGTATTCTTGCCGATGCTGATACTGCCGAAGTCGCCGCGTATAACAGCGCCCGGCCAGATGCTGGCATTCTCGCCGATGGTTACCTCTCCCACGATATAGGCTGTCTCGCTGACAAACGCCGTGGGGTGTATTTGTGGTGTCTTGCCGTTAAAGCTCTTTATCACTGTTATCTCCTTTCACACAAGCAGCAGTCAACGATTCAAACTGTTTACAGTCGGGGTTGCGGAAGGGTGGTTGTTATTGTAAGAAGCTGTGAGGGTTGCTGTTGAGTCCGCAGCAATATGAAATGGCCTTGCTGGCCAGATTGATATATTTGTTGAGATAGAAATAGCGCTTGATCTCGATGGTGATGATCTCGCCCCTGAGCTCTTCTCCGACGGTTAAGACGCCGTAGCTGCGGTGCATGGCCGGGAACCTTCCGCACACGCTGCCGGGGTTAAAGAACAGCACGCCTTCTTCGATAGTGTTACGCGCCGAGTGCGTGTGGCCGTAGAGGATGGCGTCCATTTTGCCCTCGAACTGGGTCATCAGTCCCCATTTGAACCCGAAGGGAAAGACGCAGCCGTGGCCGTGGATGATGCCGATGCGCTTGCCGTTGACCTCCACCAGGTCCTTCTCGGGAAGCCCGGGGATGTGCATGTCGTGATTGCCGGCAACGCCGTGGAAATCGCTTATCTCTTTGAGGTCGTTGACCAGGTCTTCCGAGTGGAAATCGCCGAGGTGGAGGACCATGTCCATGCGGGTGAGCTCATTGATAAGCGAGGAAGGCAATTCACTGATGCGGTGAACGTGGGTATCAGCTATTACACCTATTCTCATGATCTTGTTTTACTGACTTCAAATATTCTCACTGGCCAGGTTAAATACAGTATAAGTAAAGATTGCTTCGTCGCCTGCGGCTGCCGCGCCTTCGGCTCGCAGCTTTGGCTCACCCTCGCAATGACATTTTTGAGAGGGCTCTTCGCAATGACATTTAAAGCATATCATTCCGGGGGGAAATTTGTCCATTTTTACCCGCCGCTGACCAGGCGGAAAAGCTTAACTGAATCATTCTCCTTAAGGTCCGTGGCGAACCAGACAGGCTCGTCGTTGACATGGACTATGACAGCCCTCTGGACGTAGCCTGGCAGTTTGAGCAGAGAAAGCAGGTCCCGAACCGTGCAGTTATCCGGCACCTCGATCACTGAGTCGTTAGGGTAACCCTCTATCTTGAGAAACTTGCTGTAACTGAAGCTGATTTTCATTCGCTTACCTCGTGATTTCTCTTATGCGCCCGGATTGCTTCGTCGCCTGCGGGCTCCTCGCAATGACAATTTTAGAGCGGGCTCCTCGCAATGATGTTTTTAGAGCGGGCTCCCCACGACCTCGTCATTGCGAGCGAAGCGAAGCAATCCTTATGGCCGCTTCATCATCCCCATCGAGACCGCTATCATTACGCCGAAAAAGTTGAATATGTTGGGATTGCCCACAAGCTTGAGGTCGTAGTTATTCATGGCTATCTGCAGCCCGGTATCCCCGCCGAAAGCCAGCGTTTTAAACCCGATGTCGGCGTTTTCGAAGACCAGGGCAAGATCGTACTCGGTCAATACTTTGTCGGAGTAAAACTTGCCGTTCCTGAAGATATAGCGCCTGCCCCGGCTGCCGTCCCTGGTCATTATCACGTACCTGGAATCGCGGATGGTTAACATCTCCTGTACCGATTTATTGGTTTTCACCATTATGCTGATGGCCAGGCTGACAACTGACAGCAGCAGCGAAAATAACATTTCAGTCGCACCTCCGCATTTGATTCACTTCAACCGTCACTTTACCGCACAGGCGAGGATGGCCCTTTTAACAATGGTCCTGGCTACCTGTACCATGTACTTGTTGTGCTCGAGTGGCTTGGCCTCGGCAACGGCGGCTTTGCCTGCCTCTTCAGCCAGGGCCTCGTCTATACTCTTACCAATGATGGTTTTCTCGGCCTGTGTGGCGCGGTAGGGTACCACGGCCACGGCATTGAGGCAGATGCGCGCCGCCGTGACCTTGCCGTCGGCGCTGGTGATAGCGGCCGCGCAGTTCACGATGGGGAAATCGATGGCCTGGCGCAGCGCGAACTTAAGGAAGGCGCTGGACGTGCCGGCCGCAGGCGCCGGTACCTGTATCTCGGTGACTATCTCATCGGCTTTGAGCACGGTGGTCTTGATCGGCTTGACCTCGAAGAAGTCCTGGGCATCGATGGTGCGCGCCGAGGTCTTTATGCTTGGCATTCAGAGCTATCAGGGCCGGGGCGGTGTCGCTGGGATGCACGGCCATGCAGCCGCCAGACACGCTGCCGCCGAAGATGGAGTGATAGCGGTTGTCGCCCTTGATGGCATAGCACCTGCCGCCCTTCTTGCGCAGGCAGGAGAAGCGGTTATTCTGGTTGCGGTAATACCAGCACCGGATGTCCTGGCAGAGGTTGCCGGCTATAGTGCCCATATCCCGCAGGTGCGGCGAGGCGGTCCTGCAGGCGGCCTGTGCCAGGGCGGAGGCCTTCGACCGCACCAGGTCGCTGTGGGCAATCTCGCTGAGCGTGGTCAGGGCGCCTATCTTCAGCATGCCGCCGTCTTCTTTTATATAGCTCAGCCCCGGGATGGTCTTGATATTGACCAGCGCCTCCGGGTAGGCCGGCAGTATGGCGTCCTTCATTTTCCCCAGCAGGTCGGTGCCGCCCGCGATGATGCAGGCCCTGTCGCCGTAGTTTCCCATCAGGGACACCGCCTCATCGATGCTGTAAGCGTTGAAGTGTTTAAATTCTTTCACTTTTCACCACCTGCCTTTACTTTTTCGCCGCCTTCATTTTTTCGGCGGCCTCCCTGACGGCTATGGGATGCTGCGGGTAGGTGCTGCAGCGGCAGAGGTTGCCCGCCAGGGCTTCGACTATCTCCTCCTCGGTCGGGTCCGGGTTATGGTCGAGCAGCGCCTTGGAGGTGACCACGAAGCCCGGCGTGCAGTACCCGCACTGCATGGCGTGGTTGTTCACATAGGCTTCGATCAGCGGGTGCCCGTCGGCGGCGATGCCCTCGACGGTCTCCACGGTCTTGCCGTCGCACTCGATAGCCAGCATCATGCAGGAGAGGACAGGCTTGCCGTCCACGATCATAGTGCAGGAACCGCAGGCCCCGCGGTCGCAGAACTGCTTGGCGCCGGTCAGGCCGAGTTTATCATGTATCAGGTAGTAAAGCGTCCAGTTCGGCTCCACGTGGAACTCATATTCGGCCCTATTGATGGTCAACTTTATGCGCCCCTCGGGAGCCGGCAGGCCGCGCCCTTGTGCGACTTGAAAACATGCTCTTTCAGGCCTTCTGCCGTATCCTGTGTTTCCCCGCAGTAGGGGCATCATACTTTGTTATTCTTCTTTATTCAAGTTCTCGCCCTCCTCTTTACGAATCTGCATCAAATCACGCTCTTATATCTTTGCCCAGCGCTTTCAATATCTTGCCCGGCGTGATGGGGAAATCATCCATCCATACACCGATGGCGTTGTAGACCGCCGGCGCCATGCAGGCCCGGGACCACTGTGCCGATATCCTCGCCGATACCGACGAGCCCGTAGGGGCCGTAGCCCATGCCGGTCTCAACCAGTATAGTGCTCGATAGGGCCGAGGTCTTTCATGGTGGCTATCTTGTAGTCGAGCAGGTTGCCGTTCAGCATCACGCCGGTTACCGGGTCATGCACGACCTCCTCGAACTTGGCCCGGCTCACGCCCATGATGCTGCCGCCATACTGCTGTCCCTCGCAGCTCATGCGGTTGATCACCTTGCCCACGTCATTAACGTTGACCACGCGCGTTACGAAGATCTCGCCCGTCTCGGTGTCCACCTCGATCTCCATGAAATGGGCCTGGCGGCAGAAGCGCGGCCTGGGGTTATGCGGGTTGTAGGCGCCATATTGCACGTGGTAGCTTGAGGCGAAGAGAGGCTCAGACCAGCCCACACGCGTGCCCAGGAATTCATCCGTGGCACAGGGACCGCTCTCGCCGGCCAGCCTGACGAATCGGCTATGCTCATCCGCTTTGAGGGATTGGATTTAACGAAGATGATGCTGTCCTTGATATCAAGCTCCTCCGGTTTGGTGTTGGGGAAGGCCGCCTGAAAGCTGCCGCGCTGCGTGGGGGAGGATGGGCTGGTGGCGGATTCGAGTATCTTCTGTTTCAGGATTCTGGCTGCGTGGCGCACCGCCCAGCCGTTGACCGACATATTGGTCGAGGAATCCGGGGTCATCCTGTAGAAGCCGGCGTATTCAATGCGGGTTATAATGCACGTCTTCAAGGCAGCAAGCCGAGCTCATCGGCGGCTATCTGGCAATAGGTGTTTTCCGCATCGACACCGTTATCGGCAGCCATGGCCAGCAGCGTGGCCGTCCCATCGGTGCGCTCGATGCGGATGGCGAACTCGCCGCTGCCGCAGGAGTCGTCCCATTCGTGCGCCCAGGTGAAGCCGACGCCGTGCATGCGGCCGTTGGGCAGTTTCCTGGCGCCGGGCTTGTGCCACGACTCATCCCATTTGAACTGCGGCCTTGCCTTTCTCGATGCATTCCTTCAGGCTGTCGATGCACCGGGAAACCGCGCTCTTTTTTCTCGTCATCGGCCCAATCCATATCATGTCCCATGCACCCGTCGTTTTTCAGGGCCACTTCAGTCGGGTCCATGCCCAGTTCAGCCGCCACGCGGTCCAGTACCATGGTCTGGGTGAGCACCGGCGGAAGCATCTCGCAGCGCGTGGGCACCGTATGGCCCTTGTTGACCCAGATGGACTTGCTCTGTCCCCTCAGATTGGGGATCCTGGTATTTTCATGCAGGTGCAGCACCGGGCTGAAAACCGGCCAGATAGCGTTAACGTGATAGAGGGTGGCGTCCACGGCCGTTATGGTGCCATCGTTCTTGAATCCCACCTTACGAAGTAAGTCCCCTCGTCCATGGAGCCGCCGAAAAAGTCCTCCCTGCGGTTGAAGATGTATTTCACCGGCCTGCCGGTACTTTGGAGGCCAGTGCGGCGCACCACAGCGGGCCGAGGTTCCAGTCTATCTGGCACCAGCCGCCGAAGCTGGCGCCCTGGTAGGGCGAATGGATGATTATCTTATTCATGGGTATGCCGCCGAACCATTCTGAGATGCGGCTTTTAGGCAGGTGCACCCGCTGGTGCTTCAGCCATACCTCGGGGCAATCGCCGTTCCACTTCCATACACCGCAGGGACGTTCCGGCCCCACCCAGGTATTGGCCGTGCGGTTGAACTTGAATTCAATGACCTTGTCCGCCTCGGCAAATCCCTTCTTGACATCTCCGTGTATCAGTTCATCGTACGCGCCGCGGTTCCAGTGGTTGCCGTCTATATAGCGTTCAGGGAAGGTCAGCGGCGCAGACGGGTCGGCGGCGGCCACCGGGTCGAGGTTAAAAGGCCGTTCCTCCCACTCGATCTCTATCAGAGCAAGCGCCTCTTCGGCTATATCCTCGCGTCTCCGCCGCCACGGCTGCGCCGACCAGTTCTCCCTCCATGTGCGCCGCGTCGGAGAGCGGCCTGTCCAGCCCGAAAAACCCCGCCATCTTACCTATGATCTCGGCCTTCAGTCACCTCGGGATCATCATAACGCAGTACATACCTGACGCCCGGCAGCTTCTCCGCCTTGCTGGTGTCCATCTTGAGTATTTTGGCATGCGGATAAGGTGACATCAGGAAGCGCATATACAGCATGCCGGGAAGCTGGATATCCATGGTATAATCGGCCTGCCCCGAAGCCTTGGCCAGTCCGTCGATCCTGCGGGGGCCTTTCTGGCCTATATATTTATATTCCTTGAGCTGGTATTTGTCCGCATTCAGGTTATCGAACATCTCCAGCATTCGGGCTGTTTGATCTTCCGGTGCGTGCTCATCTTATGCCCTCCTCTGATTTAAATAACTCGCCGCCGAGATAGCTGCGCAGGACAGTGCGACTGGTCTATCCTGTCGATATATTCGTTGTGAAAATATTTCAGTGAATCCAGCACAGGCACTGCAGCGGCCTGCCCCAGGCCGCATAGCGATGCCACTGCCATGGCCCGCGCCAGGTCCTCCAGTGCATTGATATCTCCCTCGCGTCCCTCTCCCCGTGCCAGCCTGCCGAATATCTCCAGCATCACCTCGGTGCCCTCGCGGCAGGGCGTGCATTTGCCGCAGGATTCATCATTGAGGAAATGCATGTCGTTGTGTACCACATCGATGATGTCGCGGCCCGAGTTGAAAACCACCACCGCCCCGGAGCCCAGGTAGGTCTCATGCGAGAGGGGTGTATCCAGCATGAGGCCGGCAGTATGTTGCCCGTGGAGCCGCCTATCTGCACCGCCTTGATATCGTCCGCGCCGGCCAGTTCCACCACCAGTTCCTTGAGCGTGCTTCCCATCTCCAGCTCATAGACGCCGGGCCTTCTGACGTCGCCGCTCACGCGAGAAGACCTTGGTCCCCTTGCTCCTGCCCGTGCCCATGGCGCTGAACCAGGCTGCCCCGTTATTGATGATATGCGGGACGTTCATCAGTGTCTCAACGTTATTTATGATGGTTGGCATGTCCCAGAGGCCGCGGGTCGGAGGGTAAGGAGGCTTGTAGCGTGATTCGCCCCGCATGCCCTCGATGGAATTCATCAGTGCCGATTCCTCGCCGCAGATATAGGCGCCGGCGCCTTCAAATACCTGGATATCCATGTGCTTCAAGTAGCCCTTCTCCCTGGCCTGGTCTACCGCGCGGACCAGCGGGTCGTAAAGAAAATGGTATTCGTTCCTCAGATAGATGAAAGCCTGCTGCGCGCCGATGGCCAGCCCCGCTATGCACATGCCTTCGATGAGGCCGAAGGGATCGTTGGACAGGATATATTTGTCCTTGAAAGTTCCGACTTCGCCCTCATCGGCGTTGCAGAGGAGGTATTTGTCTTTGGCCTTGGCATTGCGCGCCAGTTCCCATTTGAGCCCGGTGTTAAAGCCGGCGCCGCCGCGGCCGGTCAGGCCCGATTTCTTTACCTCAGCGATTATAGCCTGAGGCTTCATCTTATCGCGCGCTTTGATAAAAGCGCTGAAGCCGCCCTTGGCCATGTATGTCCCGATGTCCTGCGGGTCGATGCTGCCGCACTTGCTTAATACGATACGCTTTTCCGCCACTTATAACCTCCTGGCGCCGTAACTATCCATAGCCATCGTGACTTATCAATAGGATTTTAATATCTCCGCAATCCCGGCCGGGGTCAGATCGCCGTACAGCTTATCGTTGATCATCATCGCCGGAGCCTGGTCGCAGGCGCCGATGCAGCTAACCAGCTCAAAGGAGAATTTGCCGTCCCTGCTGGTTTCCCCGGGGGCTATGCCGAGCTCCTTTTTTATACTCCCGATTACCGCCTGCGCGTCTTTGAGATGGCAGGGCAGGCACCTGCATACCCTGATGATATTTTTACCGGCGGGCAACACCGGCAGAAAGGCATAGAAGGTGGATACGCCGAACACTTCATTGAGCGGAAGGTGGTATTGACCGGCCAGGCCGGACATCGCCTCACGGTTAAGGCTGCCTTCCCTGCCGGCCCGGTCTTTTAAAGCAGGGAGCAGCCCGGCGCGGCCGTTTTCCGATAATGCTTCTTTCTTACTGGGAACCATCGCAGTCTTCCTCCCTGTCTTATTTAAACCCGCGCGGGCGCGCTCAGCGCCCCGGTGGGGCAATGCTCGATGCATTTGAGGCAGTCCCGGCAGGCTTCCGCGGTCAAAGCCTCGTCGAAGCCGCTGACCACCTTTGACCTGAAGCCGCGGTAGCCTATGCTCAGCACATCTTTTCTAACTATCTCGCTGCATACTTTTACGCATTTGCGGCAGAGGATGCATTTTGACATATCGCGCTTTACATAAGGGTTGGATTCCTCGGCCGGGTAAAAGCGGGGATTTCTGACGTTGAAGTGCGGTGCGCCCACCTCGTAATCAGAGGCGAGGTTGTGCAGCGCGCAGTTCTCCGCGTTGGGGTCGTTGACGCAATCGCCGGTATGCGCGGTCAGCAAAAGTTCCACGATGACCTTGCGCACCGCTATCACTTTGGGCGATTTGGAATGTATCACCATGCCATCTGCGACAGGGGTATGGCAGGCTCCCATCATGGTTCTCGATCCTTCGACCTCCACCACGCAGACCCGGCATACTCCCGAGGGGACCTGTCCCTTGATATGGCAAAGCGTGGGGATGGTTATGCCGTTGGCCGTTGCTGCCTCAAGGATAGTAGAGCCCTCACGTACCCTGATCTTCCGACCGTCGATATTGACATTTACATTTCCCATAATCGCACCCACCGTTTACGAAATCTGACCATAAACCGGTTGCCGTCCGGAATCATACTTCTGCTATCCGGCTGTCAGTATCAATCGGTTTATTCCAGGCCGTGATTTTTGAAAGTTTAACAGATTAGAAAAGAGATTTGCACCAAGTTTAACTAAAATTTTTTCTGTGGATAAACAGTGGTAAGACCGCAGCTATGGGCGACCTGCCCAGGTTCAGCCCGATAACACCTGCTATCACCAGCGCCATTGAAAAAGCTTTCAGCAGGGTAAACTGTTCCTTAAACCAGAATAGCCCGATTAACGCGATTAGGAAAGTACCTACGCCTGACCAGATGGCGTAGGTCAGGCTCAGGTCGAGTTTTTTAACGGCGAATGACATCATGGTGAAACTCAAGCTATAGAAAACGAAGATCAGCACGGAGGGAAGCCATTTGCTTAGGCCTTCGACGATTTCAGGCAGGTCGTCCCGCAAATTTCCATGCAGATTGCGGCGATCAAGAAAATCCAGCTCATGATGAACACTTCCTTGGCGATTATTAACAGGATTATACAGCGATGGCGATATCATTGCGAGTAAACTGTGACAAAGGCAGCGAAAGCTATAATCTCTACCGTTTTGCGCTTATTGAGTTATTGAGGATGACAATTTGATAATAAAGAACCGTGAAGAACTCATCTCTTCCAGCCTGCGTGCCAGGGCAGTGGAGTTAATTGAGGCCGGCATCGGGCGTGTGCTGCCGGCCAACCTGATGCGTGCAGCCGTAAAATACAGCGCGGCAAAACAGCGGCTCAGGGTAAACGGCGTCGGATACAATTTGGCTAAGGGCAGGGTGTTTGTTATAGGTGGAGGCAAGGCGTCCGGGTTGATGGCGCAAGAATTGGAACGGATCATCGGTCCCAGGGCGATTACGGCGGGATTAGTCAACTGTAAGACAGATGGCTATAAAACTGAAAAAGTGGGCATTATTGAAGCGGGGCATCCTGTCCCTGATGAGGCAGGTGTGCATGGAGTGAGGGAAATGCTGGCCATGAAGGCACGCTACAATATCGGCAAAAATGACCTGGTCATTTGCCTGATATCAGGCGGGGGTTCGTCGCTGCTGCCCTGCCCCGTGACGGGCGTTACCCTGGAAGACAAGCAGGATATGACGCAGCTTCTGCTGAGGTGCGGCGCCGATATCAGGGAGATCAACACCGTCCGTAAGCACCTTTCACTGATAAAGGGTGGCGGGCTGGCAGGCCACTATGAGCCGGCCAGGGTGGTTTCATTGGTAATATCAGACGTGGTTGGCGACGGCCTCGATGCCATTGCGTCCGGCCCGACAGTTGCCGACCCGACAACCTTCGCGGATGCCTGCAAAGTGCTGGAAAAATACGGTCTCACGGAAAAGGCACCCCAAAATGCGGTCAGCTTTATAAACCGGGGTTGCGCAGGATTGGAGGCTGAAACGCCCAGGGAATTATCCAATTGCGATAATTATATTATCGGCAACAACCGTGTGGCGCTGGAAGCTATGGCCGAGAAAGCCAGGGACCTGGGGCTGAAGCCGTCTATCGTCACGTCTGAGATGACCGGTGATACCGCCGGCCTGGCCCGCAGCATGGCGGGAGATATAATCAGTGACAGGTACCGCGGTTTTGATGCCGTGCTGTTGGGGGGAGAAACCACCCCGACGTTGCCGGAGAATTCGGGAAAAGGAGGCCGTAACCAGCACTATGCGGCCGTCTCCATGCTGGCGATGCAGGATTGCGCCTGCCCCTGGGTGGTGGCCTCGGTGGGCACCGACGGCTCGGATTACCTTCCTGATGTGGCCGGCGCCATGGTGGACAACCGCTCCCTTGATTTAGCCAGGGCCGCCGGGCTGGACGTGGAAAATTATATCGACAGGTACGACAGCAATACGCTTCTCACCAAGATGGGCAGATCGTTGATAGTCACCGGCGCCACCGGCACCAACGTAAGCGATATACTGTTATACCTGTTGGGCTGAGAGGTCATATTCCATGAAGCAGACGGTGAAGGGGAGATGCTCGAATCTCCTGGTGCCCGTCTCTGTAAAACCGAGCGTTTTATACCAGTCCTTCAAAATCGTTTGTTCGTCTATCATACCGAGGGCAACCTTTGCCCCACCGTGTTGCTTAGCATAATCTAACGTGAATTCAACCAGCTTTCTGCCATAACCCTGATGCCTGAGCCGGGGAATGACCGCCAGGCGGCCTAAAAAGTAGGCCCCATCCTCTCCTTTTTCCGCCGACACAAAACCTGCCTGCTCACCATCCACGTACAGGCCAAAAAACGCTGCCTTTTTATGCAGCTCAATTAATTGTTCCCTGGTGGAAAAGAAAGGGTGCGTGGGTGCGCTTTCCGGCGTAAGGTTGAGCTCCTTTGCCACCGTGCCGAAGGCATCCCTGATTACACTTAGGCTGCTTTCAAGCTGGCTATCCCCGGTTATCTCTTTTATATCAACCATTTTATATGCGGTCGTCCTTCATCCATATTACGGGGTCGGGGCCTATCTTCCTCGCCGCCCAGGACTCCTCGCGCGGGTCTGAGCCGCCCACCAGGTTGCCGGTGCGCGGGTCCCTGATAATGGCGTTGGCTGCGCCGTATTTATTGTCCCAGGTCCCTCCTGTCTCGATCTTGTATCCCATCGCTTCGAGCTGCTTGCCTACGGTGTTATAGAGGGGTAATTCGAGGCCGATGGTGCCGGGTTTATAAACATTGGGGGCGAAGGAATCGGGCCAGTTGAAAGACTGGAAGCGGGGCGCGTTGATGGCCGCCTGGGGGTCCATGCCGAATACCACGATATTCAGAAATACCTGCAGGTTGGTCTGGATTTGCGTATCCCCGCCGGGGGTTCCGAATGCCATGAAGAGTTCGCCGTCCTTGAGCGCCATGGGGGCGTTGGGCGTGATGCGTGGCCTCTTGCCCGGCTGCAGGGAGTCGACATTCTTCGGGTCGAGGCGGAACTGGTTCATGCGGTTGCCCAGTGTAAGTCCCGTGCCCGGCACCATGGGCGTCTGCGGGAAATCGCTGGGCGTCAACGTCACGGCGTTGCCCTTTGATCGATGATGCAGATATTGCTGGTGTCCTTGCCGACCTGTATGCCCGGATCGGCGGAGGATATGACGGGCAGGCCGGCAGGCCCGGTTGTCCCAACTGTCCCTTCGTATTTCCAGGGGTCGCCGGGTTCAGGCATTTTGCCGAAAGCCTTGCCCGGGGTGAGCAGTTTCCTGCGCTCGCCGGCATAGCGCGGGTCGAGCAGGCCCTTTATCGGAACTTTCACGAATTTCGGGTCGCCCATGTAGGCTTCACGGTCGGCCATGCATAGCTCAATAGCCTGCAATACGGTGTGCACGTATTCGGGTGAATTGTGCCCCATGGCCTTGAGGTCAATCCCGTCCAGGATCTGCAGCGCCATGGGCAGCACGGCGCCCTGGTTCCAGGTATCGTTGGCGCAGATGGTGTAAGGGCCGTAAGAGCCGGTCACCGGCTTCTCCCAGTAGCCGCTGTATCCGGCCAGGTCGGCGGCGGTGAAAAGCCCGCCCTTCTCTTTATGGAAGGCCACGATCTTTTCGGCGATCGCCCCTTTATAGAAAACGTCCCTGACCGCCTGCAGGCCGTCCTGGCGTGTTCCCCCTTTGGCCAGCGCGTCCTGCTCCGCTTTGGCCATGAGCTCGAAAGTGTCCGCAAGCTCGGGCCGTGTGAAGACCTCTCCGTGGTGCAAAGGCCGCCACCACTGTCCGCCCAGGTAAACCTGGGAATTGTAGGGCATGAGGATGGTGAAGCCGATCCTTTCAACCAGGCTGAGGTCGAGGTTCTTCATCATGGTGTCATGCACGGGGAAGCCTTCACGGGCCAGTTTGATGGCCGGGGCGCTCAGTTCCGTGAAGGATTTGGTGCCGTATTTCTGCAGCAGCGCGATCATAACATCGGGTGAGGCGGGCAGCAGCTGCGACCAGATATCCATCTTGGGGACAGTCTTCCAGCCGCGCGACAGGAACAGGTCTATATTAGCTTTGGCGGGCGCCGTTCCTGCGCCCGTATAGCTTTCCACGGTCTTGCTCTCCGCGTTGTAAACCATCACCGGCGCCACACCCGGGAAGCTGGCCGCCTCGCCGTAGGTAACATTAAGAGCCAGCAGCGCGGCGACCGCGCCGTCAACGGCGTTGCCCCCGTTTGCCATGGTATCCAGTGCGGCCTGCGTCGCCCAGGGTGTGCCGGTGGCCGCCATGTAATGTTCCGCATGGGCGGCGGGCCGGTCAACCAGGTGGGGATCGTTAAAGGCCATGGTTTCCCTCGGCCCTTTCGGCAGGGCCAGGTACACGGCGCCGAGTACCAGTATGATGACTGCTAATATTGCTCCTGTCCAAACGAGGAACCTGTAACGGCCGGTCTTCTTCTGTTTCATATCTGCTTTCCCCCCGGATTAACATAATATATCCGCCTTATAGAAAAGGTCATTTTCAGTCGATGCTTATTCCAACGCGTTGAGCTTATTGAATCCCTGCCAGTAGCGGCTGTAGAGCCATCCGTGTTTTATGGCGGGCAGGCTATCGATCTCCTCCCCGTGCCCGCTGACGATGGCCCTGGCGCGGCTGAAATATTTGTCGATGGCCGCCTGGTTCGGCGGGTTACCCGCGCCCTCCGTCTCCCGCAACATTTCACTTTCGTATTCTGCGATCCGCGACCTGATGGATTTCAGCGCCGCCGGGAAGTGACGCAGCGCCCTGCGGTGCAGCTTTTCGGCATGCCACCAGTAGGCTTCCTTATCGTATTCGGCCTTGCCTTCAAGGTAGCCGGCCGGCGTGATCGTGCCCGGGCTGAAGATGGGGAAGAACGGGCTGAGGCAGGGGTTGGCCGCGCCCGTGACGTAGTAGAAATGACCTTTGCTGCCGACGTTGCCTACCAGTGAGCCGACCGACTGGCTGCGGCGGATGAGCTTATCGGCGGCATGCATGCAGACCGTGCCGCCGTGCTTTTCGGGACGGAAATCATCCGCCCTGCCGCCGTGGTCGCGCAGTATCTCAAAGAAGTCCGCGGTGGTGAGCGAGCCGTGTTTGTGCGAGAGTGCTTTGCGTGAACAGGCCTGGCGTGTATGGGCGGCCGCCGCCCCAGGTCATGATGGGGTCGGTGTAGCAGCGCTTGAAATCGAAATCGGCCTTGCTCTTGCACCAGCCTTTCTTAACGGCATTCTCGATAAGTCCCGGCGAGGCTGCGTCGAAATCCTTGCCCAGCGAGATAACGTTGGAGATGCTCCAGACGCCGCTGATCTTTTTCCAGGCCCACCATGACTTGACGCACTCCAGCACGTAGGCTTCCGAGGCGTCGGCTATCAGGTAACTGTTCATATAGAAGAACTTCTGCCGGTAGCCGCAGTTGCCGCCCTGCCCGAATTCCTCGAGCAGCCGTATGATGGTATCCAGCGCCTCCTTGGCCGTTTTGCCGCGCTCGAGCGCCAGCCGCAGCAGGTCCATGCCGGTGAGGCCGGTCGGTGAGGGCTTCTCCCTGCGTAAAAATGGCCTCGTTGCCGATCATTACGCCGTACTCGTTGGCGCCCATCTCGGCGCCGAACATCCAGAAAGGCTGGCTGAGCAGCACCCGCGCTGTTTCCGGCGGCCTGGGGCACGGAGATGTAGGTGCATTTGACCATCTCCCCGGCTTTATGCTGCTTGCGCGGGATGATCACGATATTCTGCACTTCGTCGGGTTCGCGGTCGCTGTTCTTGCCGAACAGGGTGACGCCGCCTTTAGTAGCGGCAGCGGTGGCAACGATAGTATCGCACATAGTTACATGCCTCCTTGGGGACTTATACTGCCTGCATCTTAGCAGAATAAAAGCGGGCTTGACAAAAGCGGGCGGGATTCATAAAGTGGGATGGCGGTTTTTGCCAAATAACCCGGAGGTAACCAGATATGCCAGATTTAAAACAGTTCTCGCTTGAAGGTAAGGTGACCATAGTGACGGGCGCCAGCAGGGGAATCGGCCGTGCCACGGCGCTGGCTTTCGCCAAGGCGGGCTCCGATATCGTGCTGACCAGCCGCAAGGTGGAAGACCTGGAGAAGGTGGCCGAGGGCATCAGGGCCGAGGGAAGGCGGGCACTGGTGATCAACGCCCACCTGGGGAAGATGGAGGACGTGAGGAAGGTGGCCGATACTGCCACGGGCAGCCTTCAACAAGATAGACATATTGATAAATAACGCCGGCACCAGCCCGGTCTTTTCATCCTTCCTTGAGACCGAGGAGCGCCTCTGGGACACGGTGATGGGACTCAACCTGAAGGGCTTATATTTCCTCAGCCAGGCGGTGGCGCAGATTATGAAAGAGCAGGGCGGCGGCTGCATCATCAATGTCGCTTCCATTGACGGCTTCCTGCCCGAGATGGATAACGGCGTTTACGCGGTCAGCAAGGCGGGCGTCATCATGGCCAGCAAGGTCATGGCCAGGGAGCTGGCGCACTACAACATCCGCGTAAATACGCTGGCGCCCGGCTTCGTGCATACCAGGCTGCTCGATTCCAGCTTTGAGGTCAGGCCCGGCCGTGAGGAGGAGTGCCGCAAGAGCGTTCCCATGGCGCGCATAGCGGAACCTGAAGATATGGTGGGCACAATGATTTACCTTGCTTCGGACGCGGCTCAGATATGTTACCGGCCACACGTCGATAGTGGACGGCGGGCTGCTTTACGTATGATCTGCGGCTCCCTGCGGGCCGTAGAATTCCAGCACGACCATGGTTATATCGTCCGATTGCGGGGTGCCCTGCGCGAAAATATCGATGTCAGCTTTGACCCCATGGATTATATCTCCGACGTTTTTGCCCCGCAGCTTATTGAGGCAGCCGAGCAGCCTGGCCTCCGAATAAAGTTGGGCATCGCCGTTCATAGCCTCGGTAACACCGTCGGTGTACATCACCAGGGTATCGTGCGGTTTAAGCTTGTAAGTGCGTGATTCATACTTGGTGTCCGGCATGGCGCCGACCACCAGACCGCGCGGCAATTGTATATATTCAAATCCCTGCCCGGCCGGGCAGAGCAGCGGCGGGTTGTGGCCGCCGTTGGCGATGGTTATCTCACCCGTATCGGTATCGAGCATGGCGCATAGCCCGGTGAAGAACATCGAGGACTCGTTATCCGGGTAAAGCGTGTTGTTGACACTGAAGAGCACCTCGCTCGGGTTTGAGGTGTGCAGGGACTCGGTCCTGAGCAGTGTCTTGCAGATAGCCATAAAGAGGGCCGCCGGTATCCCCTTGCCGCAGACGTCGCCGATGATGATGCACAGATTGGTGGGCGACGTGAAGAAAAAGTCGTAGAAATCGCCGCCCACCTCCCTGGCCGGGACCATGGTGGCGTAGAGGTCGAACTCCTTCCTGTCGGGGAAGGGAGGGAACAGCCTGGGCAGCATGCTGGTCTGTATATCAGTGGCCACGCGCAACTCGCTCTCGATACGCTCCTTGACCGTGGTGGTCTCCTGCAGGTTGCGGATGTATTCCTTGAGATCGGCCGTCATCTTATTGAAGGCGGCTGCCAGGTCCTCTATCTCGTCCCCGGTGTGCACTTCCAGCCGCTGGTCGAGGTTGCCGCTGCCGATTACACGCACGCCCTGGCTGAGCCCGACGATGGGGCGGGTAATGCGCCTGGCCAGCAGGTAGGCTATGCCGGCTACAACTATGATAAGCCCGCCCGCCGTGGCTACCAGGGCGGCCAGCATGCCCTGTATCTGGCTGTTTATCTTTGAGGAGAAGTCGGACGTGGCCGAGTTGATGCGTACCCGCGTAGCTTCCACCGGGGCAACTATCTCGTCGATGGGCATGGCGATGCCCATCGACCAGCCGGTGCGCGAGATCGGGGAGTAGGCGACGAACTTATCGCTGCCGTCCAGCCTGCACCTGCCTACGGCCGTATTGCCGCTGACCATGTCGCGGGCAATGGCCGCAAGTTCGGGGTCTTTGCTTTCCAGCAGGCTGCCGGACTCGAAGGATCCGTCCCATGTCCTGCCTGTTATCTGCATGTGGGGATGGGCGACAACCATGCCCTTCCCGTCGATGAGGAAAGCATAGCCGTTGTTGCCCACCTGCGTATTGATAACCTTCTGGTTGATGGTCTCGATGGTTATATTGGCCCCCGCCACGCCGATCAACTGGCCCTTTGTATCGTAGATTGGCCTGGAGCAGGTAATCATCGGCTTGCCGCTGGCGGCGTCTATCATGGTATTGGTCCAGCCTAAAGACTTGAGTTGCCTGGCCCTGGTATACCATTCACGCTGGCGCGGATCGAAGGTGGGGGGCATATCCCTGGTCCAGGGGTAAATCTGGATGACTCCCGATTCAGTGGCGACATACACCTGCGCCAGGTTATGGTCACCCTGGAAGACGGGTATCAGGACGGCGTCCAGATTGCTCAGCAGCTTGATGTCTGCGCTGACTGAATCAGCCGTAACATCCGGGGGCAGGACGCAGACCGACGCTGCATAAATGGTATCGGGCCTATCGGCCGGGAAATAGGTGCGGCCGCCGGCGTATTGCGCCGGGTTATTCCATATGGAAGCCGTATAAGCGGCGGTCGACGAGACCTCGGATTCCACCTTGTCGAACATGGCGTTGCTGAGGGCAGCCTGGTCGATGACCAGGAAGAGGAGTTGCTCCTCAGCCTGCTTGGTCAGAGCGTTGGTGCTGTCATTGACCGCGGAGGCGCCTAATGATGTGGTGCTGTCAAGGGCATATCTCCCCAGGCCGGCCATGTTGCTGACGGCAATGAAGACGAAGATTATCAGGGAGAGCAGCGACAGTCCCAGCAGTATCAGCAATATCTTGCCGGTTATCTTGAGCTTAAAGCGCGCTTTGTGATTCATGCTGCCCAGGTGCCTTCTCCTGGTTACATTATAGCGGTTTACGCTCCCTGTTTGCGCTCGTTATACTGAACCACCAGGCGCAATGCCTCGGCAGCGCCCGGGTAGCTGTAATAGAGCGCGATGCGGGCTTTGACGAACTCCTGCCAGATGCTATATGTGGCGGTGTGCCTCTCAGGGAGTACGGCGTTGTCGCAGATGAAGGCCAGAGGTATGCGCGAGCCGAGGTAGGCCGTAAACATGGAATGGCCCCATTTTTGCATAAAGGACCACGCATACGGCGGCATCTGGCTGGGGCGGATGAATCCCACGCAGAAATTGACCTCATCCCAATCTGTGAGTATGTCAACTGCCCTGATCAGTTCATCGGAGGCTATCATATTCTGCGAGTAGTCTATGGGATTGCGCAGCATATTGCCGGCGAGCTGTGAGAAGCCCAGCAGCTTTTGCCTGATGCTTTCCGGCAGGACCGGCAGCCTGAAGCCCCTGCGCTCGAATTCATCTGTCAGTCAGGACGGTGGTGCCGCCGCCCATCCCGATCAGCAGCGCATTTCTGCCGCCCGGGTCGGGCATGAAAGTGAGCGTGACCAGCAGGTCCACCAGTTCCTCCGCGTTCTTCGATCGAATAAGATTGAACTGGCGGCAGAGCGTTTCCCAGACGGTATCGCTGCCCGCCAGGGAAGCTGTGTGCGTGGCCGTTGCCCTGGCCCCGGCCTCGCCGTAACCCGCCTTTATCAGGACTACCGGTTTTTTCGCTGGCCGCCTTCTTGATCAGCTTCAGGAACCTCCTGCCGTCGCTCACCCCTTCAAGGTAAAGGGCGATGATGGCGGTTTCGGGGTCATCCGTCAGATACTCCAGGAAATCGCATTCATTGAGGTCGCAGGCGTTCCCGTAACTGACCACCTTGCTGAACCTTACGCCGCGCCAGCCTGCTTCATGGATAACGTAAATGGAATTGGCGCCGCTCTGGCTTATGAATCCCACGTTTCCAGCCTCCTTTGAGAAGCCCGTGCCGTAGGATAGCCGCGACTCCGGGCAATAAATGCCCATGCAGTTGGGGCCGATGATGCGGATACCCGTCTCTCCTGCCAGCCTGGTGAGCTCCCCCTGCAGGCCGGCAGTGGCTGCCTCGCCTGTTTCATCGAAGCCGGCCGTGCAAAAGTGGATAGCCTTAACGCCCTTGCGTGCGCAGTTCCTCACTATCTCGGGCGCGATGGCGGCGGAAACTGTGCTTATAACGTAGTCAATGTCGCCCGGTATCTCATCCAGCGATTTATATACATTGCAGCCGTCCAGTTCGCCGCCCGACGGGTTGACCGGGTAGAGCGGTCCCTGGAAGCCGAACTCGCGGCAGGAATACCAGAAGGTGCGCGTCCAGTGGAAGGGGTTGCTGATGCTGATGCCCACGAAAGCCACGCTCTGCGGGTGGAAAATGCGGTCAAGCGAATCGTAAAGTTTGGTCAAAGGATGCTCCTGATTTCAATATATGGAGAGATATTGACTAACCGTTCAATGAAATTTACCGTGGAAATTATATTAAATCGGGGGTGAATACACAAAAACGCTGCGGATTTTAGATTTGTAAGTTGCTTTAGTGGCCGAGACTGGCTTTGATAAGTTAGCATTGGATGTCAAACATAGGCGTTAATTTACAGTAGCTTAATGCTGGTACTTTAAGTAGAAGTAGCTGCGGGCTACGGCATTGTAATGTGCTATGGAGGTCAAGGCTGGTTTTGATATGTTAGTATTGGCTGTCAAACATCGACACTGCTTTACAATAGCTTCATGCCGCTACTTTTAGTAGAAGTATCCTGGATATATCGAGGTAGCTTCCCAGCTATGAACAATATTTTTGGACGAAGCTAAAATTGAAAGTGTTAGGTGGGGATCAGAGGGTATCTCGAACACCTCGGATGAAAGATACTTTGTGTTCCGGACCGGAGGGCAGGCCTAGTATATTGCACCTAAACATAATCACCGGCACCATTTGACAACTTGGTTAACGTATTGTATAATACTACGTATAATACATTGAACTTAATATTGAATAATGATATTATATGGATATAATGGTGTATGGACGAGAATACAATGAAAGCGCATAGAAACGATAACAAAGATGTGTTAAAGGTGCTACTAAGAAAAAGGTCACAATTCATTTCGGAATTGGACGAACACGATACTAGAATTAGTTAACTTCAAAAGGAGTATTCTGAGAAATTGGCCCGCCTGAAAGACGAACAACGAACCCTTCAGGATGCACTGCAGCATGTTGAAGCACTACTCCGTCTTGAAGGATGGGAAGGCCAGACCCATGAGGAAACGGAAGCGCTAAGGCCTCCGTCTTCCGAGGCTAAGCCATATGTAGACTATGCCTATGAGCTACTGAAAGAGGTTGGGCAGCCCATGCATTACAAGACTTTGTACAATAGCTTGATAGGGCAGGGCATTTTTATACCTGGCAAAGACGGCGCTGCGACGCTCTTAACAAAGTTGGGCCGCGACGGTAGATTGAAGCGGATCCGCAAACGCGGAACTTATGCACTGTCATTCTGGCGTATTTCCGCGGCCAAGTCCAAAGCGAAGGGTTCTCGTAAGAAGAAGCGAAAATGATGTTGTTCGTTGAAACTTTAACGTCATATGCTTAATACTATTGAGCTGACAAAAGGAGTAGTTCATTATATGAAAAAGGACAATAGGATAAACGCACCGGGAGATTTTGCTGGAAATTATGAAGCCCTGGGGGTTGACTATTTATTGATATTCTCTGTTCGAAGTATTATAGAAAATGGTGAGGAGTGTACTCTTGAAAGGCTTGTCTTTGAATGTTTCACCCTTTTTCCAAAAAATTCTCGTTGTCACGATATCCTCAGTGGCCAGACTCCACCCGTGTTTATCGCTCTTGGCGACGATGTATAGACCCCAACAAGTGGCTAAAAGGCACTCCGCAGAAGGTTTTGCACTGACAACCAAGGTAAGGCAGTAGCGGGAGAAATTGCTGATAAGTTAAAAGATCCGTCAGTTGCTGCAAAACACCCCAGACAGGCGACAAGATCCAGGGGTAAAGAAGAAGCTGTAACACGTTATCTGCGGAAAAGTGAAACTTTCCGCAGATGGTCGGAAAACCTTGCTCTATTCACCATTACGGAATCGGAATTGAGGAGCTTGTTAAATGCAACATTAGAAACGTCGGACATGGCATTGGGCGAGAACCTTGAATACTATCTTGAGAACGCAGGACTTGTTCAGGACTCTGATGTTCTTGCGTTCTTGAATACTTGCAAAAGGCAGCACCCGCAAATTTTAGGGAGGTAAGAGAACATGGTATCTTCCTGTGTCGGAAAACAAGGTGACATTGAAGTTGACCCACGTGTCGTTAGAGAACAGGCCCAACAAACGGTACGGCAGTTGGTAGATGCTGTAGTAGAACTGTGCACTAACTCAGATGATAGTTATATACGGGAGGAAACCGCCAAGGGTGAAATCTCTATCGTCGTACGCAGACTCAAAGGCGGCCGTTGGAACTTGCTTGAAGTTAGAGACTACGCTCAAGGAATGAACCTGGAAACACTGATAGACGCCCTTAAATATGGCTCTAAGCATAGTGGATTCGCCGAAGGCAAGCATGTCAGGGGATTGTGGGGAAGGGGTTTGAAGGAAACCATAATTTCATTTGGCGAGGGGATAATTACTAGCATTCATAATGGTCAACTGTCGAGCGTCAGAGTATGGTGGGACCATGATGAGAATAAAGGCAGATGGGAAGTGGTCACCAGCGAATCGAGTTCTGAAGAAAACGGAACTATGGTAACGGTGCTGCCAGAGGCTGAACGCGGAGGAAAGTGTCCTGAGCCTGAAAAGATGTATGAGCAGCTTTGTAACCATTATGCTTTGAGGACAATAATACAGAACAGAGACGTGCAATTGAAAATGAAATCCTTGGGTGGTCGGGGAAGTTCAACAAAAACAAGCAGTAAAGAAAAATATCTGAAGTTCAAGCTTCCTGCTGGCGATTTGGTATTAGATAAACTCTACAAGGAAACTGCTTTCGGCCCCACGCACATTAGAATCTGGCAGAGCCCAACTCCGCTTTCGTTCGAGCGATGGGATCCGAGTTGCTCCGTCGCTGGACTGATCATTAAGTCGAACGGGATACCATTTGACAACTCTTTATTTGGTTATGAAGACGAGGAGGGGAAATATTTCTTTGGCGAGGTTGACTGTCCCCAATTGGCTAACATGATTAAGGAGGATGCCAGCTTATTGACAACTGCTCGCACAGGTATAACATGGCAAAAGTCCTTGAATCGTGATCGACGGTTTCATGAAGCTCATTCTGCAACCACTTATAAATAATAAAAAGGCCGAATTTGCTGGCAAGTCGGCGCCTCAAATATCAGGTAGGCAGAAGAATCGATTACTCAGGATGCTTAATCAACTGGCCCAAGAGGAGCTAGAAACTACGACAGATGAAGGGGAGTTGGTCCAGGAGGCTCGCCTCAGGATGTTACGAAACTGGTGGTGAAGCCCGATGCTGGGTATGCATTACCGGATACGGACAGGCACTTTTCAGTGTACTGCCCAAATCGCTAGCAAACAACAACACAACTATAGAAGTGGCCTTGCTGGAGACCACTGGAACTATAACGCTAAGCGATACAAAGATCGCATTGGCCGAGCATCCCAGCCGGGGAAACCTGCTATGGGGTCGATTTACTGTCAAGGGCCTATCGTTAGGGGATAGTACCTGGCTAAGGTGCTTCGTTGATAGCCAGGAAGATTTGGCTTACTTCGAAGTCAAAATCCCGGACGATGAACCGGGCAAAGGCAAGAAGAAAAAACTTGTTGCTAAAGGTGGAGGGTTCTTTAAGGATATTAAGCCCAATGTTGATCCTCATCCTTCACAGCGCGTGGCTTATATAAATAATGCAATCAACTGGTTTACAGAATACCCTGTAATAAAGGATTATGTTATGCAGAAACGCTTTGGCACAGATGAAGGCAAAGTTCTATTTGCGGAAATGATGACAGAGGCGGTGTGCACCATCCTTCCCAGAAAGCGTATTGCAGACGGACTGGTGCCAGGTCGACCCGGCGAAGACCCAAGTGCGACGATTGACCGGTATAATGCAGAGTCGAATCGCATTAAAGGTAAATGTACAGCTCTGCTTCATAGGTGGGCGAAGACTTACAATGTCGAGACCCATAAGGGAACTGTTAAATCAAGGTGAGCCACCGGCCTATTAAATATCACCACCTCATCGCCTCCTACAGACAGTAGGCCAGGACGTACACCGGTACCGACACGCATTGTTGCAACGTAATAACCCTGATAAAGGCGTAAAATATCAGGATGAGAGGAGTTTGTCATTACCCAGGAACGCCGCGCCCCGTTGCTTGCCTCAAAGCAGCAGCAAGACGAAATTGATCCGAATAAGTAAATTGCCGCCCAGTATAGTGTGCGTTTCGCATCTCGCTGTAACCTGGACGATATGGTGGATCGATAAACAGAAAGTCCGCTTTTGTCGCCTCCGCAACTATTGGCTCAAAATCGGAGCACTTTATATCCGCTAAATGCAACCTGCGTGACGCCTCCATGAGTTCTGGGTTGCTTATGACCCACCGTCGTGATTCTCCCCCGTATCCTACGTTAAACTGGCCCTTACTATTGTGACGCCACATACCCTTGAAACAGGTCCCATTGAGATAAAGTAATTTTGCCGCACGCATCGGACGCCCTAATTTGGATGGATCGATGCTACGAATGCTAGAGCAGCTCTTTTGCCCACAGGTATTTGCTGGTATTGTTCCCATATCTCACATGGGTATTCTTTTAAGGCGGAATATAAATCAATAAGGTCCGGATTACTATCTGACAACAATGCATTTTGCGGCTGCAAATAGAAAAATACAGAAGCACCTCCAATGAAAGGATCGATATACCTCCCGTAGATTTCCTTTTCGGCCGGCAAGAAGAATTTCAACGCACTTAATAAGCGTCCCTTCCCACCGGGATATCTAAGCAGATGCGGTATCATGTTTTCCCCATCGGTCCTCGAGGTCTGGCACGACGGACGCCAATCAGAGACCTCGTTGGAGGCCGCAACGCTATCGATGTTGATACTTACCTTTCCTTTCGAAGGCATGGACCTAATAACCTTTGAATTTCTTTGGGGTGGTTGAGGCCAGTTGCAAATAAAGCGTCCACGAAAAGCGTCCTGTCAACGCGATAACCCAATTCATGCTCAACAGAAATATGTGCCTTGTCCATAGCGATCCATTGGTCGCTTTTTAGATATACAGTGGCTCTCATCCTTTGTTTTATGCCGCTTGTGACTTTCCTACCCATAGCAATTTTTTTTGATGTAAATATATTTAATACTGTATATACATTATATAAATACCTCCATGTCAAAATCAAGTCCAAGTGGCATTTGCAAGAAAGGTTGGGAATACCAGTGGAGAGGTGGAAGTATCTTGAAATCAGTCGATCGGTAATATAGATCAGAAGGAAACGTAAGCGAGGTGGTGCTCTCGATTTGGCATGCTCCTCGAAGGGAGTTATGGAACAATGAAAGGTGGTACAGAACCGAGTGATAAGCGGACACTCGAGGGCATGGCGGGAATGCAAGGTAGCTTGGGGGCGATTGCCAAAGACAGGAATGGGAATGTTAATGGTATTAGGGAGGAAACCTCTGAAGGGAGTAAGTCGGCTGATTTCGAGAATGGCCAAATTCAGGAGCGGATAGCTACGCATACAAAGTTGAGACCTAGCAAGGAGATGACGGTGGCCGGACGATTCTTATCCGAGTACAATCGGCGCAACAATACCAAATATATCGTTGGCCAGGAACAGCCAAGGCAAGATGACATAACCGATGTGTTAGTTGTTGATGAGTTGACGGGTGGCAGAATGAACCTCCAGGTAACCGTGTCTGACGAAAGTCCGTGGATACTACTGGCACGGGGGGTTTTGTCCGTAGTGGCCGCGCCCAACAGATACATGCTGAGGCCATTATGCGAGCGATCGCGAAGAAGCGTGAGAAATATGGCAAATCATGTCAGGGTGTCATCCTGCTTCTGGATGGTCGGTTCAGCGTTACAGGCCAGATGCTGGAGGAGATTAAACAAACAAACCATCCTCGTCTCAGCAACGCCGGGTTCGACAAAATATGGTTTGTTGGCAAAGACAGCGAGACGATCGTGCAGCTTGTGTAGGCCGTCATAACCCGAAGGTCACAGGTTCAAATCCTGCTCCCAATACCAGTAGTGCACCGAGCGCTGGAGGTAAGTACCAAAAGCCGGTATTTTGCTAATAATTTGCTAATAGAAACAATGCTACTGTTTAGCGCCGTATGATATTCTACGTATAAAAACTACGATACCTCTTGATATAAAAAATCTGATTTGAACGTAAAGTCACGTTTTGTTACACTTACGAGTAAATCCGATATGCGCTATCACTATTAAAGAAAGCCAACATATCACCGCATCCGTTGACAGGAATTGAATCGTCATATAGAATTATTCTGGATTTGTTAAATGCTCAAGCGTAAAATTGTGGCAGGGCCGATACCTAAGTCCTCTGAGCACCTCGCACACATTATTCTAAATCGCAACGATAATACCCCTAGCTATGCTCTTTTTGGGCGCTGGTGCGTCTAGAATGTCTGGAATAATACTCTGCAGATGACCTTGTTGAAGACTGGAGACGTCAACTGTATGAACGCAGTGGAAAGCGCCTGATCTATGGCAATTGGCTCACGGGACAGAGTTGGTATGGTTCCGATGAGGAGTACGGGAAGCTATTCGGGCACATATATGACTTGCCGGCTCAGCGCAGGGACTTCATTGAGAATTGTCTAGTAAAAGCCCATCCGACCTGGGGATATGTCTATCTTGCCAGCCTTCTTGAATCGCAAGTATTCAACACTGTTTTCACGACCAATTTCGATGATCTTATCAACGAATCCTGCTATTTGTATTCCGAGAATGTGCGTCCCATAGTTTGTGCCCATGATTCAGAGGTTTCAAGCGTCCACATAAGCCGTAAGCGAGTTAAGATAGTGAAACTTCATGGGGATTTTCTGTTTGACAGTATCAAGAATACCCCTGCAGAAACGAAGAGACTTGAAACGAACATGGAAGTCGAACTGACGGAATTCGCACGCGAATTTGGATTGGTTGTCGTTGGATATGGTGGAAGGGATAATTCCGTCATGTCAGTGTTAGAAAACTAACAGCGCAATCCGAATATTACAGGCATGGGGTGTATTGGTGCGTACTAAAAGCAGAAATTCTCAGTCCGAGGGTTCAGGCGCTCGTTGCTAAAAGGAAAGTGCAACTTGTCGAAATTTCGGGGTTCGATGAGTTGATGGCGTATGTTCATCAAAAGGCGCGGCTTCCTTTGCCGCCTGCATTGGTCAACCCGATGCTGGTGGCCGAGCAGAATCAAAGTATTTTGCTCGGTGCAATCTCAACTATTAGAAGATGACATTATTAGAGGAGATAGCGAAAGAGTCTTGGATGGTCTAGGCAAATTACCTTCAAAGAAAGCCAAGGGCAAATATAAACCGCCTGAAGAATTGCCTATAGAGGTCAAGGCCGCAATAATGAAGCGTAAGGGCGATTTTCCAGCAGCGCTGGAATATATGAAATTGGCACTGGCTGCGCACAAAAAGGGTCCCTGATTGTGCATATGAGGTTGGTGACTTATTGGTACGTGTGGGAAGAATCGACGAACTCAGGACGTTCATCAAGAAAACCAAGCTTTATGTGGAGCATAAGTCCTATCTCTGGCTCTTTACGGGGGATGATGAGGGACTTGTCGATTTCACTAGCAGGGTCCTCAAGAAAGAGCCTACCAATTTTGTCTTGAGAATCAACCGCGCAATCGCATATAAGAGACTCAATAAAACGAGGGAGAAGAATGCTGACCTAAAGGCAATTGAGGGTCTACGACCATATGCAGCAGTTGCCGCTGGTGTTGCTGCTCTTAGAAAGAACAAATCTCTGATGTTTAGACTGCTTGGCACCGCTCTCGACAGAAAGCAGCTTTCCTTAGATGAACTTGTCACGTATCCGGTTTTTGAAGACTACCACCAGGATGCAGATTTCCAGCGGTTCATAGTCAAAAGAAGAGAGGGCAGAGCTACAAGCTAGCTGGTGATCAATTATCTTTGGCATTCTGTTGGTCACAAGTAGCTACCCCATCTTGGGATTATCCGTTTTAGCCAATTGGATCTGTCGATGTCATTTAATAGCTATTGATCGAGTAGCACGAAGGTTGAGTGAATCTAATGCGTCAATGTTGAATTAGTTTGTTAGAACGGCTAACATTTAGCTAACGGACCGGTTAGAACTTAATGTAACCTATCAACACTTGACGTGTAAAATTTGTTTTCCTGAATAATATAAACGTTCTTAGCCGAACGTAAAATAACGCTTTGGACGACTTAAGACAGATTCCGAAACCGCGTGGCAGTATGCAATCAACTTGATTGGAAAATGAATTGATGTATTGCCTTTCCCCTGCCTTTCTGATAGTCTTTTTCGCAAAGGAGGCAAGCGATACTGCCTTTTAACGGGGCTGAATGGGGTTCAGGTAGGTCGCTGAGAATTTGGTATGAGGAGGTTGAACAATGGTAGCGACATTTCAGGGAATATGCGATCGACAAGATTTCTTGGGCGAACAGGTTTCACATACCAATCTCGGCAGGATACACTACTGACCTCAACAGTAATCTTATTACACCGTTATCTGCTCAGGTTGAATCGCAGTTTCGAAAAGGGAAGGGTGACGAGCTTGGAAACGATGCTGCCAAGGGGAAAATGTTGGCACTGCACTCGTCATCCGCCCTGGTGGTGAATTTTTTCTCATATTGGCGAGATTCTGGTCGGGTAGGCGACTTATGTGTGTCGATTGGCCTTTCACAGAGGCTATACAATTTGCAATTTGAGCAGGTATTCCCTACTGGACTGCCAGGTATTCCTCCTCACCTTGATATATTGTTAACCGGGCAATCTATGAAGCCTATAGCCGTAGAATCGAAATTTACTGAAACATATCATAGGCACACTAAGAGAGAACTAAATATCAAATACTTTAATGCCCAGGGTTATGGAAAGAACTTCCAAGGTGCAAGAAACTGCCGACTGTATCCGAAAAGAACAGGGAGTCAAATCTACCTGGACATATCTCGATGCTCCACAATTGCTGAAGCATACACTGGGTCTCACCAAGACACTTAAAGGAAAAGATGAGTTTGCACTGCTGTATCTCTGGTATGATATTGATTCCGTTGAATCCCACAAACATAAGAATGAGATAGCACTATTCAGGGAGTACATTGGGCAAGAGGTCGCTTTTAAGGTGGCTACGTATCAGGATGTCTTCCATAAGATATCAGAACTTTCCAACGTTGACACACGATATTTGTCGTATATAACCGATAGATACATAGCGAAGGAATGACCGCAAAACCATATCTCTGCTTGCTTGATATTGCCTTTCCCTTGCCTTTTTGATAGGCAGGCTGAATTTGCGCACTAATTACGATTAATCTACTGAGGAGGCAGCAATAAAGTGACGGTAAAACGTTTTTATGTCTGGGCAATTTTGGGCGTTATATTGTTTCTTTTCGGGCTATTTTCAGGTCACGATTGGACTCTGTACGCGTACAGGATAGCTGACCTTCAAAACCCTGAGATATACTCCCGTTTCATGAAATACCCAGTCACTTTTTTATGCATGGTTCTGGCGTGGATCACGCTAAAGGACGCCTTTAACCCGAAAGACAATCTCAAACTTAGTATAGCCTACTCGATTATTGTCCTCGGGGACACAGTGTTCTTTTTCGATGTTCATTCCATAATCGGCGTATTCACCTTCGCACTGGCGCATCTTACCCTCATCTACCGCAACGCCACAGGAATAATGAATTACCGGCGCAAAGGAATCTTGTGGGCCATATTGCCATTGATCCTGGCCTTATCACTGTTGTTAATGTTTTTTGTGTTTTATCCGATGTTGAAAGATAATTTGCCCTATTTCTACACATTGCTCGGATACGCGGTTATTATCAGTGGCTCCCTGTGGGCAGCCATCGCAGCCGTCAAGATCGGTTTCTTTCCTCGGGCAAATGCCATACTCATAGTGACCGGCGTAGCATGCTTCTTCCTCAGCGATGTCTGTGTGGGCTTCTACCGCTCCCTACCTGCTGGCTATGAACGGGTATTCGCTACCTATATCACCTGGATATTCTACGCCCCGGCTCTCGTTCTCACCTCTCTGAGCGGGTACAATCTAAAGAAAATGTTTGGCTAGGCAAACATCCAGTAGAATTTAGGATGGTCAAGTCTCATCACACCTTTATGAACAATAGGGGAAAGTTTGTAGCACCCTATTGAAAAAAGATCATCTATGAAACGAGTTGGGGGAAAAGGCCATCTCGAAAGATGACCTTTTCCCCCGGAAAAGCAAATTTACACTAATCAATATAACGTATTGTATTGACTATTGTCAAACATGTTTTTATCCGCTCGTCATCTGATGTACCCCGCCTTCTCTATCGCCTCCATCCTCTGCAGCAGCGGCGGATGAGAATAGTACAGGATGCTGAGGATCATGCCCCATATGATGTGCTTTTTCTTATAGTGCCCTATCTCATGGGCCAGCACCGCTACCAGCTCCGGGACGTTGTGCTGCGCAATGAGGGTATCGAAGAGGGCGATGCGCTTGTTGCGGCCGAAGATAATCGGGGGCATCATGTAGCAATTTATTAAAGTGTGTTAAAATACCCAAGGCTTTTGATCGGAATATCATATGAAACGCTCTCCCGGCAGGACATAGCTGGAGGTTATTATGGTTGAGGTTACAAACACGCATAAAATTATTGCTGAGCAGGAGGTGGCGCTGAGAAAAAAACTGGGAATACCTGCGGATGCCGCAAAGGTGCTCATACTCGGGGAATCAAGCCATTGGGACCCGCAGTGGTTGTGTACCACTGAAGTATATTACCAGTTGAGGATAAAAACGATACTTAACGGCGTTCTCCGGGAACTGAGGAAAGATCCCAGGAGAGCATTTGCCATTGAATCCATTTGTTTTTTGAAAATGTTCTGGGAAGGAAACCCGAGCAAGCAGAATGAATTTCGCACGTTGATTAATAGTGGTAGGGTCCTTTTGACCGGTACCGGCCTGACCGAGCCCGATACCAACATAACGCAGGTAGAATCGATAATTCGCGATTATCAGATCGGGCAGCAATGGCTCAGGGAGAATGGCATAACGCAGGAGGTAGACATAGCCGCTCAGCATGATAATTTCGGCCATAACCCGGTTCTGCCGTCGATTCTCAATGCTCTTGGCTTTCATTTCACAGCGTTCTGGAGGTTGGACGGTTCCTACTGCGAGGGCAATGATATCCGCAGTGAGTCTGAATATCCCCTCCCCGGATCCACAGCAGAGACGTTGCTCAAGCTCCGGTCTGTCGACTTTTTTTGGAAGAGCCCCGATGGATCGGAGCTACGTTGCCTTCATATGCCATATAGTTATGGTATGGCCGATGATCTTACGGTGAATCCGGCCCTGTTGGTGCCGGGCAGCCTGCCCCCCAGACGCTGGTCCGGCCTCATCTTCGGCATCCCTTCATCTTCTGAACGGCAGATAGCGGGCAGGATAAAAGAATACGCGGACAAACTGGCCGCCATTTCCAAGACGGACTATCTTTTTTGCCCTATGGGGAATGATTTTAATGATCCTTTGCCGGGCCTGATGAAACTGATAGACCTCTACAATAAGAATAGCTACCCCGATACGGGCATCTATGTCGTAGATGCTACGGTAAAGGACTATTTTGACCTGACGGCAGGTTACCGGGACCGCTTCCCAACCCTTGAGAATGTAGATATAAACCCGTTCTGTATGGGGCACCTGTCTGTAAGGCCGGAAATTAAGCAGCGCAGTAACAAACTGATCGATGACCTGGTCATGGCAGACAATATCGTGCTGAATTACAGCGGGGAGCAAAAACAGGCTGCCAGGCTGGATGAAAACCTTAAACAGGCCTGGGAAGTGGCAGCAATTTCCAACCACCACGATTTTATCTCCGGAACATCGGCGTGGTGGGTGGTACACTCCGAGCAGATACCCATACTTAAACGGGCACAAAAATTGGTGGATTCCGTGCTGGCGGAAGCCGGCAGGGGAGTAACATCAACCGCCAAAGAGCCTGCCACGAATAATTTGCCGCGCTGGAAGATGCAGGATGGCATTCTGACCGTAGAAAACGCACACTATTCGATAACCCTGGACAAATCTAAAGGCGGCTGCATAACCGCGTGGGTTGATAAAAGCACAGGTAAACCACTGCTTGACGGCCTGGGTAATGACCTGGTCCTGTATGAAGATTCCGGTGGGCTCTGGCGTATGCCCCAGGAGTTTTTAGGCGGCGTGTTTAAAGAAATAGACCGCTCCAGCAAGCATACCTGTTCGATAGATACCCGGGAGACTGATGGCTTACTTCAAGTATCAATCACAACAGATTTTGAAGGCATACCTGTAATAAGGACTATGAAATTCAGGGAGAATACGGGCGTTGTTGATATGGCTGTTAGCGGAAAGACCAGGAAATGCAGGACGGTCACCTGTTGTTTCCCGCTGGGTAAATCAGGGGAGCTGGCCATGGATGTTCCCGGATGTATTGTGGTCCGCCCGGGCTTTAAAATCTTCAGGCCTACCTACTGGACTGCCGGCAGCTTTGTCTACACCAACTATGAGGAGGGTCCCGGCATAGTTTTGGCGATTGGCCAGCCCCTGGCACTGGGCATGAACAACAATGATTTGAACTTTATTGCCATAAGAAACGTAGACAGGGAGAAGGCTTATTT
The DNA here is from genome assembly GCA_963752975.1 of uncultured Chloroflexia bacterium. Taxonomy (GTDB): domain Bacteria; phylum Chloroflexota; class Dehalococcoidia; order GIF9; family UBA5629; genus CAIMUM01. The sequence continues at coordinate 57,139 of CAVWAG010000004.1, read as the reverse complement.
TAAAAAGAGCCTGTGGGCTTTCCCGGTGGGCGGCGAAGTGTCGCTACAATCAGTCCGCTACGCCGTATCAACCACAGCGGGAGGAGACTGGTATAAAAGTGGGGTTAGGGAAACTGTAAAAAGGGTCAAGCAGCTATGGCGCAGTGCCGAGGAGAACAGGATTCATGACCTTGCTGAAAGGGTTTTCAGCACCGATAATGCCGATATATCGGTTATAGGAGCGAAGAAAGCGGAGCATGGAACAGGATACATCATTCACCTGCTCGCTGATCAGCTTCCCACGCGTGACGTAACTTTGAAAATGAACGATAAATCTATTCTGAGGGCCTGGATTTGCGATGCGCGCGAACGGGACATTGCCGAAATCGCGGTAAAAAATGGAGCGGCAATCATTCCTGTTAATAGAATAATCTTTTGTGTACGGATAGCGTTGGGCAAATAGGCCTACAATTTATTGGCACATGGCCCACCAACAAGTAGTTGATTTACTAAAGGGTGCATTTGCTGCGGTATTTTAGGTAAATTAACTTGTGTTGCCCGTTCAAAAGTAGTGAGGTATAAAGACATGAAATCACTTTTATATGCTGCTCCTAATAAGTTCTCCATAGCGGACATCGCAGTTCCGAAGTGCGGAAAAGGACAGGTACTTATCAGGGTGAGGTCATGTGGAATCTGCAAGACCGATGTCCATATTCATAATGGAAAATTCATATCACGGTTCCCGTTGACGCCGGGGCATGAATTTGCAGGTGAAATTGTGGAAGTCGGTGACGGGGTAACCGACTTTAAAAAAGGTGATAGGGTTGTCGCCGATAATACTGTCTTGTGTGGGGAATGCTACTACTGCAGGAAAAATCAACCTCTCTACTGTGAGAACTTTTATTCACTTGGAGTGACCGGCCCCGGGGGCTTCGCCGAGTATGTTGCTGTAAATCACGAAAAGGTTTTCCCCATCAGGGCCGACATCAGTTTTGATACAGCTGCTTTCACCGAACCAACGGCCTGCGCTGTACATGGCATGGACATGATTGACCTGCATTGCGGGGATGATGTGCTTATATTTGGTTCAGGCGCCACCGGAATCGTTCTTGCACAGCTTATCAGATTCGGTGGAGCAGGAAACATGCTGGTAGCCGCCCCCTCCGAGTTCAAGCTGAAAATCCTGAGAGAGCTGGGGATTAACACTATTAAAATCGACAGAAACGATCATATTGCCAATGAAAAGAAAATAAAGGAGTCATATCCCGGCGGATTTGATGTAATCATAGATGCCACCGGTGACTCCTCGGTTACAGAGCAATGCGTAAAGTTTGCCAGGAAGGGAAGCAAGATAGTGGTTTACGGCGTGTGCGATGAAAAAGACAGGATTGCCATCAGCCCCTACGAGATTTTTTCAAAGGAGCTGAAGATAATCGGATCGTTTGCCCAGATACATTGCTTCGACAGGGCAATAAAATTCCTGGAAAACGGAATTGTGCGGGTTGACAGGCTGATTACACACCGGTTCAGCCTCGATGAGTATGAAAAAGGATTAAAAACCGTTATGGACGGGTCAAAAAGCATAAAAGTGCTGATAAATCCATAGGAAAGCAGAATCGTTCAGAAGCGGAGTTAATATGTTACAAGCAGTTATGACATCGCCCGGAATAATAAAATTCAATAATATCACCGTACCCGAACCTGGAGCAGGCCAGGTGCTGATAAAAATAATGAGAATAGGAATATGCGGCTCTGACATCCATGTATATCATGGAAAACACCCTTACACGTCTTATCCCATTGTTCAGGGTCACGAGGTATCCGGTGAAGTAGTTGGCCTGGGTGAAAATGTATTAAGTCTTAGAATTGGTAATAGGGTAACAATACAGCCTCAAGTAACCTGCGGGAAATGCTACCCGTGCCTCAACGGTAAGTACCATATATGTGACGAGCTGAAGGTCATGGGTTTCCAAACTACCGGTGCCGCATCCGAGTATTTTGCAGTGGAAGAAGCGAAGGTGATGAAACTTCCAGATAGTATGGGTTTTGATGAGGGCGCCATGATAGAGCCCCTGGCTGTAGCCATACATGCGCTACAGAAAAATGGGTATGTCAGGGATAAGAATATTCTGGTGCTCGGCGCAGGTACCATCGGCAACCTTGTTGCCCAGGCAGCCAAGGGTATGGGGGCCAAATCGGTAATGATAACCGACTTAAGTGAATACAGGCTTGATATAGCTGATAAATGCGGCATCCGATACTGCGTGAATACCGGCAGCAACGATATTGGCAATACGATACTGGAAAAATTCGGCCCACAAAAGGCGGATTTAATATTGGAGTGCGTGGGATCGAATATTACAACCGGACAGGCCTTAAGCTGCGCGCGCAAGGGAACCGATATTATAATCGTCGGGGTATTTCCCGATCAAGCGACCGTAAATCTCGGATTGCTTCAGGACCGGGAGCTTCGCATGATCGGCACTCTTATGTATCAGCAGGGCGATTATGAAAAGGCAATTGAACTGGTAGAGACGAACAAGGTCAAGTTAAAACCTCTCATAACCGACCGTTTCCCCTTCAGAGATTACTTACAAGCCTATGAATATATTGAAAAGCAAAAAGACAGGGTGATGAAGGTTATGATCGAAGTGCAGTGACACTCCTTAAAGACGAGTAGCGGGCTGCCGGTCATTATTTGGTATCGACAGCACTCTGTATTGCTTCCATCCTTTGCAGCAGCGGCGGGTGGGAATAGTGCAGGAAGACGAAGAAGGGGTGGGGTGTGAGGTTGGAGAGGTTGTCGGCGGAGAGCTTCTTGAGCGCCGCGGTCATGGCCGACGGGTCGGAGATGGTCTGCTGCCGCGAAGCGGTCGGCGTCGTACTCAAATTTCCGTGACAGCATATTCATCAGTATGGAGAGCAGGAACTCGACCGGGGTATAGAGCAGGCCGAAGAAGATAAGCCCGGTGTAGATGGAGGGCTGCTGCACGTAAAAGGCCTGGTAAAGCAACGGGTTGTTGATGAAGAGCGATAACAGGAAGAAGAGCAGGCCGAAGTGCAGGATGCTGATGACCATGCCCCAGATGATGTGTTTTTTCTTGTAGTGCCCTATCTCGTGGGCCAGCACGGCTACCAGCTCGGGGACGGTGTGCTGGGCGATGAGGGTGTCGAAGAGGGCGATGCGCTTGTTGCGGCCGAAGCCGGTGAAGAAGGCGTTGGACTTGCTGGAGCGCCGCGACCCGTCGATGACGAAAAGGTTCTGCACCGGGAAGGCGACCGAGCCGGCATAGCCGAGGATGGCCGTCCTGCAGTTCGCCCTCCTCCAGCGGTGTGAATTTGTTGAAGAGGGGCATTATCCAGTTGGGGGCGATGAACTCGATGACCAGCACGTAGCCGGTGACGGCGGCCCAGCAAAAGAGCCAGGCGTTGGCTCCGGCCAGCTCAAAGAGGGCGAGTATGCAGGCCAGTATCGGACCGCCCAGCACGGCGGCCAGCAGCAGGCCCTTCGCGAGGTCGGCTACAAAGGTGGCCGGCGTGGTCCTGTTGAAGCCGTAGCGCTGCTCGATGACGAAGGTGCTGTAGATGCTGTAGGGCAGCATGACGATGCCGTAGGCCAGCACCAGGATGCCGGTATAGAGCAGCCCGTTAATGATGCTGCCCAATCCCCAACTCCTGACGAGCTGGTCCAGCCAGTTGAAGCCGCCCAGGAACCAGAAGGCCAGCAGCAGGGCCAGGGCGAAGGAACTGACCAGCAGGTTGAACTGCGTGCTTTCACGGAGGTATTGCTGCGATTTGCGGTAGGCGTCCGGGCTGAAAACATCCTTCAGCGCTGCGGGCGGATCGAGCTTCAGGGCGCGCAGGTTGAGGATATTCGAGACGAGGTCGAGCAGGAACTGGAGCAGGATAGCGGCCAGGATTATAACGGCGAAAATATTCATGGGATTAATATTAATGGAAAAACCGCGATTAATAAACCTTTGCTGACCGGCCTAAGGATTGCCGCGGCCGCTGCGGCGGCCTCGCAATGACGATGAAAAGCAGGCTCCTCGCAATGACGCATACGTTACAGATTGCCGCGTCGCTGCGCTCCTCGCAATGACGCATACGTTACAGATTGCCGCGTCGCTGCGCTCCTCGCAATGACGGGGTATAAGGGCAATGACGGGATTGACAGGTGTCTTGATAATCCTCTAAATTACCAGCGTGATAAAGCCTATCGTGCTGGCCTCAGCTTCGCCACGCCGCAGGGAGCTCCTGGAGAAAACCGGCCTTAAATTCATTGTTGACGCGGCTGAAATAAACGAGGACCACGGCCGCAGGATCAAGCCGGCGGAACTTGCTAAAGCCATATCGCTGGAGAAGGCGAAAGCTGTCGCAGCCCGCCACCCACGCTCTATCATCATAGCGGCCGATACTTTCGGCGTCATGGAGGGCAGGCTGCTGGGCAAGCCGCGAGATGAAGAGGAGGCACGTGATATGCTGCGGAGGATGGGCGGCAGACGCCACAGGGTGGTCACGGGTTTCACCATTTTAGATACGGAAACAGGCAAATCCATCTCGGAAGCGGTGGAGACCAGGGTGTATTTCAGAAAGTTGGACAGGGAGGAGATAGAGGCCTACGTGAAGACCGGGGAGCCGCTGGACAAGGCGGGCGCCTATGCCATACAGGGGCTGGGCGCGCTGCTGGTGGAGAAGATCGAGGGGGATTACTACAACGTCATCGGCCTGCCGCTCAGTTCGCTGGCGCGGGGGCTCAAGAGATTCGGCGTCAATGCTGCCCGGCTGACCTCAGCGCGGCATTGCCGCAGATTCCCCGGCCAGCCAGCCCGTTGAAAAAGCCGCCTGTAAATTGAAGCCGCCGGTATCGGCGTCGATATCCAGCATTTCACCGCAGAAATATAATCCCTTTACCAGCTTCGATTGCAGGGTGCGCGGGTCGACCTCGGCGAGCGACACTCCGCCCGCCGTTACCATGGCTTCGGCAAGGGGACGCGTGCGCTCGACATCGAACCTCAAATCCTTCAGGGCGAGGCTCAAAGATTCGCGCTGGCGGGCGCTGACCCGGCCGGCCTTTACTTCAGGGTGAACCCCGGCGTTGCCGAGAACCATGGCTGCTACGCGCGCCCGGGACCAGCTCTTCCAGTATATTTTGCACGAACCTTCCGCCGTGCCAGTCGAAAGCCGACTGAAGCTCCTCCGCTAATTGCTTTTGCCCTGTTGCGGGAAGGAGATCGATGGAAAGGCTGGCCGGCCCCGTATCCAGCGCATCCGCCACGGCCAGGCTCATGAGCAGTACCGCGGGGCCGCTGACCCCGTATTGGGTGAAGATGAGGCCGCCTCTGCGGCTCTCAATAAGCGGAGGCTTTGGCCTGCGTCCCCCGATGCCGCGCCCGCAGTCGTGATGAGGTATGCGCGAGATATCTATTTCCTGTGCAGGACAGGCAAAGGAGGTCAACCTTATATCCTGCAGGCTGATGCCCTGCAGCGCCCCGGCCTGTCTCCTGCTCTTTCACGACCAGCGGGACCAGCGAGGGACGCAGCTTTACGATGGTGTGCCCGAGCGCGGCCGCCATGCGGTAGCCGTCCCCGGTCGAGCCGGTCTGCGGGTAGGACGACCCGCCGGTTGCCAGCACTACCGCATCCGCCGGGTAAACAGTAGCGGCTGTTTTTACCGCGCTAACACTGCCTTTGATTACCTCGATCTCTCAAGCACGCGTCCCAGTCACCAGGTCGCCCCCGTTTTCGTGAAGGTATTGCTGAAGGGCGCGCACCACATCGGCAGCCCTGCCGGAAGCGGGGAAAACGCGGCCGCCGGGCTCAATAACCGTACTGACACCGTACCTGTTCAATAATTCAAGCAACTCCTCGCGGAAAAAACGCTGAAAAGCGGGGTAAAGGAATTTGCCGTTGCCGCCGTACATGGAGACGAAGCCATCGAGGCTCAGCGTATTGGTGAGGTTGCAGCGTGTATTGCCGCTGATCAGCACTTTCTTGCCGGGGCGCTCCATTTTCTCCAGCAGGGTAACCGAGGCGCCCTTCTCCGCTGCGCGCCCGGCGGCCAGCATGCCGGCGGCGCCTCCCCCGGCCACAACAACCTTTTTGCTGCTCATTCTGATGTAGAACTTCCAGGCGCAGAACCAGCCTTCAGGGTGGTTATCGGGTGGGCAGGCCAGGCAATCGGTTTTGATGCGCGGGTCGATGGCGCGGGCAAAGCTGGAATACTCGACCACGCCCGCCGATTTACAGGGATAGTCATCCAGTCCTTTGCGCCTGCGGGCATCCTGCACACGGCAGTTAACCATCCTGAATATCAGACTATTGCTCTCCCTCTCTATCGACTGAACGTTTATGCGCGAGTAGAGCCGGCAGCCCAGCGCGGCTTCCAGCGCGTCCAACCCGCCTCCTTCCTCCAGTCCCAGTATCTCCTTTATGCGGTGGGCCTCAAATGGCGAGAACTTGCTCCAGCAGGTGTCGTTGCAACGCTTGGCGGTGAACATCTCCCGCCGTTTCTCCACGGCCTGGAACCACAGCCCGTCGCCGGCCAGCCAATTGGCGGCCACGGCATCCAAAAGGCCGAGGAGCTTCTCCCGCGGCAGCTTTGCCAGTGAGCGCGGCAGGCCGTTTTCCTGCTCGAAACCCAGCGTTTCTGCGAGACGTTTCATCATAAGAGGATAATACCGGGCGAAGACCTCTGACTCAGCTTGCAGCGCCTCCTCGAGTCCAAGCTGGTAGTTAACCTCGTTGAACCATATGCCGTAATGCAGTACGCTGCGCCGCAGGAAATCCACCGCCAGCCCGGCCAATCCCGCATTATCCATTTTTTCCAGGCTGCCGCTATCGGCCATAAGGGCTGCTCCTTTCCAGCCGAAGCCGGATTCCTGACTTTAAATGAAATACGTATTATAATATCACTGTTTGTGGGGCTATGCCTTGAGATTGCTTCGTCGCCTGCGGGCTCCTCGCAATGACAATTATAAAAGCGCTCGCAATGACGTTTTTGTATACTATCACCGGCGGGCAGTAAAAAATCGCAATGACGCTTTTGTGCACTGTTGCCAACTGGCCGGAACAGAGGAATAAATGACGGAAAAACAGGGCGTGCTGACACGCGAAGATATACTTGAGATGTTGAAACTGCGGCCCCCGCTGATAGCAGCGGCCGTCAACCTGGAGGAGCAGTTGCAGCCCAACGGCATCGATCTGACTGTGCGGGAGATAAGCTCCTTTTCATCGCGCGGTAATTTAACGGAGACCAACGAGGGCCGCGAGTTGTCCCGTACCTCACCCGTAATATTCGACGCCCATGGCGGAGCCGACCTCATGCCAGGGGCTTATTTAGTCACCTTTAACGAGGTGGTTTCCCTGCCGGCCGATGTCATGGCGCTGGGCAGGCCGCGCTCAAGCCTCAACCGCTGCGGCGTCAGCATGCATAGTGCCGTTTGGGATGCAGGGTATTCCGGCCGGTCGCAATCCATGCTGGTCGTGTATAATCCCCATGGCTTCAGACTGCACAGGAATGCCAGGGTAATGCAACTGGTGTTTTTCCATACCACGCGGGAAGTCAGAGAAGGTTATAGCGGAAAATACCAGAACGAAAATATCAAGGCTGATATTAAGGAGAACCCATCGAAATGAAGATTACCAGAATCGCGGTTTATATGCTGGCGGCGGTTGCCCTGGTTTTGCCGCTGGCCGGCTGTATCAATAGCACCGGGCATCGAAAGTGCGGTCATATGCAAGGCCGTGTCCAAGAGCGGTGAACCGATGCAGGTCACGGATAACCTTACACCGGATATCGGCACGATTTATTGCTCGGTGAAACTCACTTCGCCCTCGGCAAAGTCGAAGTTGAAGGCCGAGTGGTACGTAGTCAAGAGCGAAGAGGCCGGATTGAACGATTACCTGATCGGCACAGAGACAGTGGCGGCAGACTCGCCCTACGCGGTCTTTGCCTTTGCCCGTTCGGATAAGCTGCTGCCGCGCGGTGATTACCAGGTGAAACTCTATTTTGACGATAAATATGTGCAGTCGGCGCCTTTTTATGTACAGGGGCAGGCTGCGGCATCCTCCACAACCCTGAGCGACGCGACCACGTGTGCCGGTTTGGACCAACTGACCGGCAAACCGGTCAGCATCACCGGCATATTCCCAAGTGATGCGTCAAGCATCTGTTGTTCGGTGAAAGTCAGCGGAGCGCAGTTCAACGACCAGGTTAAAGCGCGCTGGACCTATATAAGCGGGGAGCTCGCGGGCTTTCAGGGGAAGACAATTGCCGAACAAAGCGCCAAAGTTGAAGGCAGGGAATATCTAAGTTACTCCTTCGGGCCCAAGGCGGGGCAGCCTTTCCCCAGGGGCGATTACAGCGTCGGTTTATACGTTGATGACAGGGAACTGGTAAACCTGCCTTTCAGTGTTGTTGCCCCGGCGGATATCAAGGGCCCTTACGTGGGCGAGCTAGCAATATATGCGTATACGGACAACCGAAACGAAAGATGCTCAATACGTCGGCTATATTCCCTGCGGATATACAGCCGAGATAAATTTCTCGGGTAAAGATATATAATGCGCCTGCTGATACCGAGATGAATGTACAGTGGATCATCGCCAAGAGCGACGAGGCCGCCGTCGATAATTACCTGGTTAAAGAGGACAAGAATAAAATCGATGGCACGTTGGAAGTGGCTGCCAAACTGACCAGCGGCAAGGACAAGTTCGTCAGGGGCGATTACGTGGTCAAGCTGCTGCTGGACGGTCAGGAAAAAGCCGCTGTCCCTTTCAAGGTGCAGTAGGTTACCGGCGTTTCAGGGCTTGAAACTATTGCCCGGGCAGACTCCTGATTTCCCATAACTTCTGAATACCAGGATCGATTTTGCCCGACCATTCCGCGTACACCGGGTCTGTGGCCGCACGAAATGCTTTGATCTGGCCGGGCGTCAGTTCGGTTATAGTCATGCCCTTATCACGCAACAGGCTCAACTGGGTCCGGGCCGCATCGCGTGATAGCTTTATCTGTTCCTTTGAAGCGTCGCTTGCTGCCTGCCTGATGATTGCCTGGGCATTGCCGGGTAAGCCGTCCCAGTCCTTCTTGTTAATTCCCAGGATCATGGCATCGTACGAGTAATTCCAGATGGTGATGTGATTCTGGACCTCGTAGAGCCTGGCGGACACAATAATGTCTATGGGGTTCTCCTGGCCGTCGATTTGCCCCTGCTTGAGTGCGCCGTATAACCTCGCCGAAGTTCATTGTTACCGGGATAGCGCCCATCGCTTTATAAATCGAGTTATAAAGCTCGACACCGGGGATACGGATTTTCAAACCGCGCAGGTCATCGGGCGAACTGATGGCGAGTCTGCTGTTGGTCAACTGGCGGAAACCATTCTCGCCGTAGGCGAGGCCGACTATACCCAGGGCTTCTGTCGCTTTCAACAGTTGATTGCCGGCGGACCCGGACAGGGCCGCATCAACCTGTGAATAGTCCGTGAACAGCCATGGCATCGAGATAGCCGCAAACGACTGGTCGAGATTCGTATAAATCAGATTGGAGTGATAGGTAAAATCGATGCTGCCATCTTGCAGCATGGTCAGTTCTTTTACCTGGTCTCCGCCCGCCAGCTCGCCGTTGGGGTAAACGGTTATTTGTATCTGGCCGCCGCTTCGTTGTTTGACCAGGTCAGCGAACAAACGCGCTCCCTTGGTCCACGACGAATCTTCGTTGGTAACAACGCTCATTTTCCAGTTGCGAGCCGGGATATCCGATACTGACGCCGGAGAGCAACCGCACAGGGCGAGTGCTAATCCCGCCAGCAAAATGCATAAATCAGTCTTCAAATTAAACAAGTTCTCGTTCTCCTTTTGCCTCTTCCACTCTAAATACATCAGCGGTAAATGGATAGGGGGGCACGTTTTTTAGTAGTATACCCTAATCTTACTTTATTGTTTATGAAGCGCTCTCTGCTCAAGCTTCCCCGTATACAGTTCCCATGCGGTTTTTTCCTCCCCTGAAGCCTTCCAGAAAACGAAGTTGCAGACCTTTGCTCCGGCCGGGATGGTGCAGGTGAATTTCACCTGCCAGTCCTTGCTGATCCAGCCCATATCGAAGAGAGCATCCAGCATGCCCTGGACCATGTAGCGCTGCACCCGGCAGTCGAAGGCGCTGTAATGGTCCTGGTGCGGGCACCAGGTTATATCGAAGCTGATCCGGTCATCGCCTTCTATACGCGGCTCTTCCAGCGAAGCATAGAAAATGGTGTTTACTACCGTCGCAAAGAAGCTGACGATCTCCGCTTCCGGGATCCCTTCGGGTTTGCCCAATCCGTCATAGGTTTGCTTAACCATGTCGTAGCCGATTCTGCGCAGCGAGTTACTGACCACCTGCTGTCCTTTTTCACCGAATTCCTGCTCGCAGTCCTTGAGTATCCTGATAACCGCCATAGCCTGCATGGTGCCCCACTGGAAGAGTACCGCCGGGTCGAAATCGGTCTTGCCCAGCACGTCCTCCCTCAGGCGCTTCAATCCCTTTGCGTAGGGCTGGTTGAACCGGAATTTACTCCAGTTAGTCTCCTTACGGCTGTCCCAATGCGGCATGGCGGCCTCCTTATGCAACAGATTTGGCATATATTACTACAGCCGCCGCCTTTTTGACACCCGTCTCACGGCGAAGTAAACTCATGAATTATGGCTAAACGTAAGAAACTCAAACCGTCATGGTTAGACAATTTGAAGATCAGTATCAAGCAGGCGCTGGGCATGAAGATAATACTCTGCGATTCCTGTAAATACGACTGGCGCCAGGCCTGCTATCAGCCGGCCCGCCCCAATGCCGTCTGGTGTCCCGACTATTCGAAAAGGGGTAGTTAAGCGGTCCCGGTTCTCAATGCCCTGAGATAATTCTAATTCTGTGACATTGCCGGCGGCTGGCTGACCCTCAGGGCTATCCTGACCATCTCGTGCCCTTCCACGACCATGTGGATGGAATAGGCCCCGTACCTGGGGAATTCCACATTGTCGAATCGCAATGCCAGCCGGCCTGTGCTTTCGGCGCCGGAGGGAGGCCTGGGAATATTGAATTTTCCTATCAGCGCAGGCATTATCTCCTTGCCGTCCTCATCGATCAGGTGCACCTCGAAGTTTTTCTCGCCTGCCTCCACAACCGTTGCCCTTATCTGGACGACCAGGAAAAATGTGGGGTGCCTGGTGGGCACCCGGGCGGACATGATGGTATCGAAGCCGATGCCCAGCGCGTTTATCTTGTTGGTCGCCTCTGCGTAATCGCAAATGAAAGCGAAATCTACCTGCATGGCTATTCATTTTACCACTTAATCTGCCGGACGGCACCGGGCTGTTAAAAGGTTGCCGTGAGCGTCCTGTTCGTTGACTGTAACACTGGCGGATGATATGATAAACCGTGTCCCGGGATAAGCCGGGTAATATATGGATAGCGAACGTACTTTATACTTCATCCTGATCTTCGTCTGCCTGCTGTTGGCCGCATTTTTCTCGAGCGCCGAGGTGTCCATCATCTCTCTCAGCAGGATACGCGTCAAGCACCTGCTTTCCAACAATGTGAAGTTCGCTGACCTGCTGGACAGCTTCCAGAAGCAGCCGGGTATCTTCCTCTCAGCCTTACTATTTGGTAACACCGTGGCCAATATAGCGGCAGCGTCGCTGGGCACGCTGGTTGCCGTTAGCCTGTTAGGGACAACCATGGGGGCGCTGGTCGCAACGATATGCGTCACACTATTGGTTCTGGTATTGGGAGAGGTGATACCCAAAACGGTAGCCGCCCATAACGCCGAGAAATTTGCGCTGGCCTATACCATACCGGTGCAGCTATTGATCTGGATACTCTATCCAATTGTCTGGGTGCTGAATAAAATAGGCGCCGGCTTCACGCGCATGATAACCGATGCAGGTGAAGCCAGGCTGACCGTTGATGAAGCCGAGATACGCACCGCCATAGACGTGGGCGAGGCCGAGGGAGTGTGGAAGGAAACCGAGGCCGATATGATACATAAAGCCTTTGAATTCCCCGACCGCCCGGTCAGCGATGTGATGCAACCGCGCACGGAGATATCCTTCATCGAGGAAGGGACACTGCTTGAGGAATTCCTCAAGATTTACAGCGAGCACCCGCATTCGAGGTTCCCCGTTTATCACGATACCATGGACAACGTCACGGGTATGCTGACGGTCAAGGATGTGCTGATGGCCATGGCTAAAAACGAGATACATGAACAAGACCCGGTGGACCGGCTGGTCCGCCAGGCTTATTTTGTGCCGGAAACCAAGAGGCTGGGGGAGGTGCTGGCCGAGATGCGCGACAGTAATTTTCACATGGCCATCGTCATAGATGAATTCGGCGGCGTGGCCGGTATTGCCAATCTTGAGCACCTGGCGTCGGAGATCCTGGGCAGTATCGGCGATGAGATGTCGACAAATGAAAAAGAGATAACTCCTATCGACGCCAATACATTTGAGATTGACGGCGGCCTGCGCGTTGAGGAAGCCAACGACGAATTGGAGCTTGACCTGCCGTCCGGCGATTACGACACTGTAGCCGGGTTTATCCTCAGCCACCTGGGACGCATCCCCAAACAGGGCGAGCATTTCCGCTACCGCGATATAAAGATAGCCATAACCGAGATAGTCAACCGCAAGATAGAGCGCATCACCATAACCAGGGAAAAGCATGCACCGCCTTCGGCTTAAATTCGGCCGCGGCGAGCAGCTTAAGTTCCTTTCCCACCTTGATTTGATGAGGCTGTGGGAGCGTTCTCTGCGCCGTGCCGGCATTGAATTGTCTTACTCCGAGGGGTTCAGCCCGCATCCCAGGATATCATTGGCCGCACCCCTGGCTGTGGGCGTGACCAGCATTGCCGAATTGATGGATATTTTCCTGGAGGGACGCATCACAGCCAGCCTGTTCGTACAGAAGGTCGGCGCGCAATTGCCTGGAGGCCTTGACATAATCGAGATTTTGCCGGTGGGCATCGATGCGCCGTCCCTGCAATCCCGCCTGCGCTTTGCTGAGTATGCCGTAGTGGTGAAGACAACCGATAGCGCCGAGGCAAGCGGAGACGGAAATATCAGCGCTGCTGGCCAAAGAGACTTTGCCCTGGCACCACGCCAGGGATACGGGGGAAAGGTTTTACGACCTGCGGCCTTTGATCGACGGACTGTGGCTGGAAGGGAAAAGAGATGAAGGTTTGGGCATCGGCATGAGGCTGCGCTGCGATGCCTCAGGCTCCGGCCGGCCGGAGCAGGTGGCCAGGGCGCTGGGATTTAGCGAAATGCCGCAATCGATTCAACGAACCAGGCTGGTCTTCGCCTGATGGTTAGCAATATAATGGACAACCGGTAAGATAAGGAGCACACAGATTAAACTGTACCTGATAAGGCACGGCGAAACGACCTGGAATCAGCAGCGCATCATCCAGGGCAGTGGCAGTGATACTGATCTGAGCGATAACGGGAAGATGCAGGCGGAGAAGCTGGCCCTGGCCATGAAAGATGTGCCGCTGACGGCCGTGTATTCCAGTCCCCTCAGGCGTGCCATGGATACCGCCGGCGCGGTGGCAAAATACCATGGTCTGGCGGTCATCCCCGATGCTGATCTCAGGGAGATACATGTGGGGGAGATGGAGGGGATGTCGCTGGATACCTTCGGCCAGAATTTCGCCCAGTTCATGGTCGAATGGCAGACTAAGGGCGATGCCGTTGATTTCAAAGGCGGCGAGAACCTCGGGCAATTCAGGGACAGGGTGTGGGCGTCCATCATGAAGATTGTAAATGCCAACCTGGACGGCACGGTAGCCGTGGTTTCACACTATTTCGTGACCGCTACAGTCGTTTGCACCGCGCTGGGTTTGCCTGTTACGCACCTGGTGCGGGTGCGCATACAGCCCAGCAGCCAGACAGTGCTCGAGTTTGTCGAAGGCTGCGACGCCCGGCTTTTGCTGCTGAGCGATATCTGCCACCTGAGGGAGAGGTGATTTGCCCTTCACTACAGGTGCGCTCGAAAGCCGGGTTGGCCGCTTCGTAAAGGAATATGGCCTGTTGGAAGGCGGGGAAACGGTGCTGGTGGCGGTATCGGGCGGCCCCGACTCGGTCTGCCTGCTCAAGGTGTTGAATAACCTCAAAGACATTCTCAAGATACAGCTTCATGCCGCCCATCTTGACCATTGCCTGCGGGGTGACGAATCGCAAGCTGACGCTGAATACGTGGCGGAGCTGACGGCGAAACTGGGTATCCCCTGCATTATTGAGAAGCGTGATGTCGAGGAGTGGCGCAAACAGAGTAAGACATCGCTGGAAGAGGCGGCGCGCGAGGTCAGGTACCGGTTTCTTGATGAAGTGGCCGGTCAGGTCGGGGCCACGCGGGTAGCGGTGGGGCATACGCGCGATGACCAGGTAGAGACTATCCTGATGCATTACCTGCGCGGCGCCGGTGTACAGGGAATGAGGGGGCTGCGAGCCGCTGCCCCTATGCCGTACGGTAGCAAGGAAGAAGGCGTCTGGGTGGTGCGTCCGCTGCTTAAAGCTTCCCGGCAGGAGACAGGCGCGTATTGCCAGGCGCACGATTTAAAGCCGTGCACGGACCTTTCAAATAGTGATACCAAATTCCTGCGCAACCGCATCCGTCTGGAGCTTATCCCGCTATTGCGGCAATACAACCCGGAAATAGATGATGCGCTGGTCAGGCTGGCCGACATAGCTGGTGAAGACGCCGATTTTATCGATGAGCAGGCGTCTGCCGTCTGCAGCGCCGTCGCTACCCGGGAAGGCTGCCTGACCTGCCTCGACTCGGGCAAATTGCGCGGATTGCCGCTGGCCCTGCAGAGGCGGGTCTTCCGCATAGTGCTGGAGCAATTTTACGGCAGCCTCAGGGATATCGAGGCAACGCATATAGAAGCCCTGGTCAGGCTGCTGTTCGGCAATACGGGCAAATGCGTGCACCTGCCCGGCGGCATCATGGCCACCAACGAACGCAACCGCATAGTAGTGGCAGGTCCCGGCGCCAGCGCCTGTCCCTGGCCGGTATTGGAGCAGGCTTACACGCTGAATATCCCGGGGGAAACCAGGCTGCCCGGATGGCGCGTGACAGCCGATATGATGGGCGAGAACTTTTTCCGCGAGGATGATATCTTCAGTGCCAGCTTTGATATGAGCAAGACAGGCCGTAAGCTTACTGTGAGGGGGCGGTGTCCCGGGGACCGCTTCCATCCGCTGGGCATGACGCACAGCCGTAAATTGCAGGACTTTATGGTTGACTCGGCCATACCGCGCTCGTGGCGTCACAGTGTTCCCATCGTCTGTTCGGGTGAACAGATAATCTGGGTGGTCGGCTGGCGCATCGATGACAGGGTAAAGGTAAACAACGGCACAGAAGGTGTGCTGCGCCTGGAGTTTCATCGTCGCGGAATGATTTTAAATGAACAGGAAAAGAGTGCAGAAGGCCGATAGCCGTACGGCTAAATCCAGGAGGCCGGATATAAACCCGGAGCTTGACCTGCATGCCATGACGGTGGATGAAGCCATACCGCTGGTACAGGAATACCTGAATGATGCCTTCATGGCCGGACTGAAGGAGGTGCGTGTCGTGCACGGAAAAGGAACGGGTATTCTAAGGCAGGCAGTTATGCGTGAACTCAGGAAGCATCCTCTGGTGAAATCGTTCCGCAGCGGCGGCCGCTTCGAAGGAAGCACAGGCGCCACCGTGGTGGAATTTTAGCTGTTGACACCCGGGTTGTCTTTGCGAGGAACGGCGGCAGTTAGCTTGACAGGGCAACCAACACCTAACATAGTATATAAATGACGGGGCAGTGGAATATAGTATAAGGCAGGCAGATAATAAATGATGCCAAAAAACGAAGGTTCGGAACTGCACAAGCAATTTGAGGTGCTGGTGTGTACCGGCGCATTATCATTGAGAGGTACTTTGAGGTGCGATTTCAGCCAGCGACTGATAGATGCCCTTAACGAGGGCGTATATACTGATACATTGGTAAAAGTGGTCAAATTTTTGCCTATCTTGGATGCCACAATGACGGGGACCGGAGTCGGCGAAAAAAAATTCCCCACTATCTATATAGCTAAAAGTAATATCGTGTTTGTAGCCCAGATTTCGGGCGGTAACACGGAGAAGCCGCTCAGGACTTATCCTTTCAGGGAAAAACTGCCCGTGGTTGTGATGGCTTACGCGGCCCGGGTTTCAGACGTGCTATATACGCTGGATGGCCGGATTTACGTAGAAACCTGGGGGAAGGTTATTGATACGGTTGAGTCTGAGGCTCGTTTTGTGCCGTTAACACAGGTTGAGATTAAACCGTCGCTGCCGGGCGCGGGTTCCAGGTTCGATTTTGTGGCCCTCAATAAGGATCATATCATAAGCATCTGCGAATCACCGGGGCGGTAGCTTTCAGCCTGATTTCTTGAGCGTATTATGGCCGAAGACGAAATTCAGCTGAAAAAACTGCTAAAAGAGCTTTTCCGGAGCCAGCTTTTTGCCGCGCTGGCTACGCAACAGCTTGCGCGTCCCTATACAAACCTTGTCGCCTTTGCCGCGACCGACGACTTGAAAAGCATAGTTTTTGCCACCAGGCGGCAGACCAATAAATACGCTAACCTGTTGTCCAATAACTCGGTCTCGATGCTTATCGATAACCGTACCAACCGCGACTCTGATTTCCGCACCGCTGTGGCCGTCACAGTTACCGGGACTGCGGAAGAGGTCAAAAAGGATCAAGAAGAGGGGCTTCTCCGGCTTTACCTGGTCAAGCACCACAACCTGGAGAAATTCGTCCATTCCCCGGATTCAGCACTATTCAGGATCAGGGTCAAAAGGTACTATATCGTGAGCAATTTCCAGGAAGTCGTAGAGTTGAAAATCGAAGCTTAAAATCGACAGTAATCTGCCTGGACCCTGCAGGGGCATAGCACGGACCTATTCCTGCTGCGGTTGAGAGCAGATAATATGTCAGGCACTGCGGGCCCGTTCCTCGAACGAAAAGCCCTTTTCGCCGAAAAGCCTTATGCAGATACCTGCGATTTCAGCGTCATACAGCCTACCGCTGTTGCTTTTTATCTCATTTAAGGCAGCTTCTATGCCAAGGCTGGGGCGGTAAGGCCTGTGCGAGGCCATGGCTTCAACGACATCGGCAATCATAAGTATTTTGGCTTCAATCCTGATTTCATTGCCCTTGAGCCCGGCCGGGTATCCGGAGCCATCAATCCTCTCGTGGTGCTGAAGCGCTATCTCGGCTACCGGCCATGGGAACTCGACGGATTTGAGAATATCGTAGCTGCCCTGAGGATGCGCCTGGATAATCTGTCGCTCGACGCTGCTGAGCTGGCCGGGTTTGCTGAGTATCTCCATTGGCACGTAAACCTTACCGATATCGTGGATTTTGGCGGCGATTTCAATGCCCTGCAACTGGTCTGCAGAGAGCCCCATTTCCACGGCGATAGCGCAGGCGAGAGCCGCAACACGCTCCTGATGGCCGAAAGTATACGGGTCGCGCATCTCGATGATCTTGGACATGGCCGTGATCACGTTGTCAAGCGTCCTTTGCAGATATTCCAGGCTTTGCCCGGCTTTCTCCTCGCCCGGTATGTCGACGGGTTCAACTTTTTCCGGTTCTTGCTGCCCGTTTTCTTCTACCGCTGCCTTTCTGTATCCCGCCAGGTCAAGCAGGGTGGCAGATTGCTGCCCGCCGCTATCGGGCAGGGGACTTATATAAACGACGACGTCCCTGACGTTTCCATCGCGGCCAACAAATTTAAATTCGTATGTATCGGGCGCCGACCCCGGGTCGATGCGGCGCAGCAGGTAATAGCGTTTCAGCCTTGGCTGGTCTTCTTTAGCGACGAATTCTATCCAGCTTTTCCTGCCTTCAATTTCCTCCCTGGTATAGCCGGACAGCAGCTCGAAAGCGGCATTCACCGCCGCTATAGTGGTATCCTCGTTAACCAGTATGATGGCGGTCGAACTGTTCTCGATTTTACCGGCCTGCCGGGTGCGCTGTTCTGCCGGCGGAGACGCCGCAACACGGGGAGCGCTCTCCGTAAGCTGAGCACGATGCTGGCAGGCGCGCCCGTCCCGCTACTGATCCACGAGACATTCATACTTGCAGGTAATGCTGTCCCATCCTTTTTCCGCAGGCTGCAGGCAATTTCACCCGGCGTGCCCTGCCTGACAATATCCATGACCTGTGACTGAAGCTTACCGCTGTCCACTGCTATCACAAGGCAGCCTGCGTCCCTGCCCAGCACGTCAGCCTTCTCATAACCCAGCAACATCAGCAATTTTTGCGATACATGAGTCAGCCGGCAATCAAGGTCGGCTATGGCCACCGGATCGAGCGACAGGTCCACCACAGAGCGGTAAAGCCTTTCCTCCTCCTTCAAACCGTCCTCTATCCTTTTTTGCTCGGTGATGTCCTGGAAATGGACGATAAAATAGGATGGCCCGGCCTCGGAATCACCGATAAGCGATATGCTCATGGCAGTCCAGACGGTCCTCCCATCCTTTGTTTGCAACTGCCTTTGCACAGGCAGTTCGGGTTTATCCAGCGAGAGGAAAAGTGCCATGATATCACCGGTAGTCTCGCGGTCGCCCAGGGGCAAGACTTCGTCGAAGCGGCTCTCGAGTATCTCCCTGTCCTCGTAGCCAACCAGGTCGCAGAAAGACTTATTTACCTTGAGGAAGATGCCGTCGGTGCCGATGATAGCGAGGCCTGTGGAGAGGTCTTCAAAAGCCAGCTGGAAGCGTCTTTCAGCCTCCCGCCAGGCCTTCTCCACTGAATGGTGGCCGCTGATATCCAGCCAGTGGCCCAAAGTGAGCCAGGTGCCACCGTATTTGAAGTAGGTGATCTTCTCGGAGATCCATTTTTTCTTGCCTTCGCGGGTGGTTATTTTAAATTCGTGGTTGGTGTCTTCATCCTCTTCAAAGAGGGATGCAATGTTCTGCTTGGGCATCTGCCGGTAGCGCGGGTTGATCAGACGCTGGTAGTCCTTGCCGGAGAGTTCGTCCTGGCTGTAGCCCGTGATATGGCGGAACTCAATATTGGTATAAATGAACTTGCCATCGCGCGTGATGTATATTCCCGCGGGCGAGTTCCTGAAAAGGGCGGTGCAGAGATCTGCTGCCGCCTCAGGCAATATCCTCAGGACATCTGTCCTGTCCGAGATAACATCCATATAATCGCTCCGTATCACCTGCGCCCACCTCGTTAATGCGTAATATCAAGTAAGAAATGCCGGCGCCGGCCGGTTGTTACCTGAGTATTTTACATTGATTGGTGCAAACAGTAAAAACCGATCGCCATGGCACAACTTGGGAAGTGATATAATTGGTATGCAAAATCAGCGGCAGTGATGATAAAATTTCCGCGGGAGAGAGATATGAGATCAGTATATTTGTTTGTGGCTTTAGCCTCTTTTTTAATAGCATGTTGGCTGCCAGGCTGCACACCGGTTTCTCCGCCGTTGCCGGCCGAGATACCTGTAGGATGCGTGATGGCGGTTTCCAGTGCGCCGGCGCAGGGGCCGAACCTGATCAAGGCGGCTCAGCTCGCCGTCAATGAGATAAACGAAAAAGGCGGTATAAATGGCAAGGCATTGTTGCTGGTTACACAGGACGAAGGTCCCACGGCAGCGACGGCTTTATACGCGGTACATAAACTTATCGATGAGCAGAAAGTACAGGTTATAATCGGCTGCACTACCAGTGAAGCGGTGATGAACGCCGGGCCCTATATGGAGAGCAAGGGGGTGCTGCTGGTTTCCCCATCTGCGACTTCCGGCTCATTATCCGGTCAGGAGTTGGTCCGGATGGACATACCGTGTATGCCCCAGCGATTCGCTGCAGGGAGGCGTGGCAGCGCAATTGATAAAAGACAAGGGGTATAAAAAAGTGGCTACCCTCGTACAGGATACGGTTTATGGCAGGGGGATAGAAGAAACCGCCAGGGAATACCTTAAGGGGATGACCGATATCGTAATCTCTTTGAGGTACGACCCCGCCAAGCTAAGTTATTTATCGGAACTCAACTCTATCAAAGATCAGCAGCCTGAATGCATCCTGCATGCCGGGCTTTACAGCGACGGGGCGGTTATCTATGAGCAGGCACTTAAGTCAGGGATGGATAATATACCCTGGATAGCGGTTGACGGATCCTACGGTATGCCGCTGGATAAATACCTCGATGCGGCCAAATTCATGGAGAAGGCGGTGACCGGCACCGCGCCGGTTCCTGACAGCAACTCCAATATATATAAGAGCTTTGCCTCAGGCTATGAGAAAGCTTACGGCATCGCGCCCAGCGTGTACTGCGATACCACGTATGATGGAGTTTATCTGATAGCGGCTGCAATGAAAAAGGCCAATTCGTATAGCGGGAATGCGATCAGGGAAGCGCTGGCGGTGGTGGGGACGGGCTACCCGGGGGTGAGCGGTTCTATCACCTTTGACCGGTCGGGAGAGCGTATCGCCGGCCTTTACGGCATCTGGAAAGTGGAAATGCAGGGCACTCAGTACGAGTATGTGATAACAGGCCAGTCAGTCAACTTCCTGAAGCCGAAATAGTTCCCGCCCACGAATATCAGCTTGGCAGTGCAACTGGTTGTGCAACCTGCCGGCTTTGTTGAAAAGTGCTAATGAGGCATGCCGTCGGAGGCGAAGTGGGGGTAATCCTGCGTAATTACGAATTTGCTCCACTTGCCGATATGGCCGTAGTCGAGGTGGCACTTCTGGCAGAGGATTACGCAGTTTTGCAGCGAATTATCCCCACCCAGTTCGGCCGGCTTTTTGAAGTGGGCGAAGCCCGCAGCCACCTCCAGTTTTTCACCACAGTGCGCACAGGCCTGCTTCTGCCTGATATAGGCCCTGTCTTTTACATCCTGCGCAAATTCCTTTGGGCTCATAGTCTCAGGTACTCATTAATCGGGTAATTGTTATCTAATTTAAGCATAATGCACACCTTATTTCAATGATATTAGCACAATTCCTCTTCCACGGCTTTGATCAAGTCCGGGACCAGCGCTTCTATGGCAGGTGACAACCGGAGGCCGTGCGAAACATCGGCCGGTTCAATGCCTATAATAATCACGGCGGGCAGGCGCCTGCCCAGTTGCTTCATCAGTTTCAGGCTATCGAGGATGCCCATACCATGCAGGGAAGCGGGCATCTCATCCGCGATATTTTCCACGCCGAGTTTGAGCCGGTAGATATCCCCCGGCCGGCCCCCGCCCCGCAGCGCATCCACGATAATCAGCTTGCCGGAGTCCGGGTCCAGCAGCGAAAAGAGATCAGGCGCGGCTGCCGCCGTCGAGGATAGCTATTTCCGGATATTTTCCGCTTTCCCGCATCTCCCCGATAATACGGATACCGATGCCATCGTCGCGGCACAGGGGGTTGCCGATGCCCAGCACAGTTATGCGCGCTCTGGTTTCCATGAGATCAGCAAATACGCGGCAATATCTCGCCCGCCGGCATATCGACGATGCGAGAAGAGCCTATCCTGGTTTTCATCACCACGCGGCCTTTATGTTCAGTAGTGACTTCGCCTATTATGGCGGCCTGTACACCGTATTTATTCTTTTTCATCGCGGCCAGCACCATGTCCGCGTCTCCCGGATCAACGACCGCTACCAGCTTGCCCTCGTTGGCTATGTAAAGCGGGTCCAGTCCCAGCAGCTCGCAGGCGCCCCGTACACCGTCATGGACGGGTATTTTTGCCTCTTCGATGGTAATCCCCACTCCGGATTGCCGGGCGAATTCGTTGAGGGTGGAGGCCAGGCCTCCCCGTGTGGGGTCGCGCAGGCTGTGTATCCGGCGGCTGGCAGCCAGCATATCGGCTACCAGGTGGTTAAGCGGGGCGCAGTCGCTGGTGACGGGAAGGTTGAACTGAAGGCCTTCACGCTTGCTCATAACGGCCATGCCGTGCTCGCCGATGCCGCCGCTCAGGATTATCCTGTCGCCCGGCCTGGCGTTAGAGCCAGAGATGTCCGCTCCACCTTCGATAAGGCCTATACCGGCAGTATTGATGAAAAGGCGGTCAGCCTTGCCGCGGTTGACTACCTTGGTATCGCCGGTAACGATTATTACGCCGGCTTCTGCAGCGGTTTCCGCGACGGACTCGACAACCCTGCGCAAATCCTCCAACTCCAGGCCTTCCTCGATAATCAGTGCCAGGCTGATGTAGAGAGGCCGGGCGCCGCTCATGGAAAGGTCATTAACCGTGCCGCAGACCGCCAGTCTGCCGATATCCCCGCCCGGGAAGAAAATCGGGCTGACCACGTAGCTGTCGGTGGTGAAGGCTATCTTTCCTGATAGTTCGAAGACGGCCGAGTCGTCCATGCGGGAGAGGATGGGGTTGTTGAGGGGCGGCGCAAGTATCCTGTCTATAAGGTCATGGCTGAGTCTGCCGCCGCTGCCGTGAGCCAGCAATATTTTTTCACCCATCGGACTCTCCGTACTGGTAATAGGCGGCGCAGCTGCCCTCCGAGGAAACCATGCAGGGCCCGACAGGGTTCTCAGGAGAGCAGGCTTTTCTGAAAAGCTTGCAGCCGGTCGGAGCGATAACCCCGCGCAGTACCTCGCCGCAGCGGCAACCGGGCGCTTCCCTGGCAGGGGGTAGCACAACGTCGAATGCGCGGCCGGCATCGAAGCGGGCGTATTTCACCTTCAACTTAAGGCCGCTACTGGGTATCTCGCCCAGGCCGCGCCAGCTTGCGCCGGCAGTATCGAAGACGTTGTGCATCAGTTCAAGCGCTTTCAGGTTTCCACCGGGCCTGACACCCCGGGTGTAGGCGATTTCAACACGTGGCTCACCCCGCTCAATCTGTTGCACCAGCATCTCCACGGCCTGAAGGATGTCGACAGGCTCGAAGCCGGCGACCACGCAGGCCACGCCGTAATCGCGGGCATAAGACTGATAGGGGCCGGTGCCGATAATCGTGGTAACATGCCCCGGGCAGATGATGCCGTTGATCTTGATCTCACCCAGGTCGAGCAGTGCCCTCATAGCGGGGGGAGTCGTCTTGAGCTGGCAGAGCACGTAGAAATTGCGCAGGTCCTCTTTTTCGGCCTGTACGACTGCCATAGCGATGGTGGGCGCGGTCGTCTCGAAGCCGACCCCGATGAAGATAATTGATTGCTGCGGGTTATCGCGGGCTATCTGCAGAGCATCCTGCGTGGAGTAAACGATGCGTATGTCACTGCCTTCGGCACGCGCTTTCTGGAGGCTGGAGTAGCTGCCGGGGACCTTAAGCATATCCCCGAAGGTAGTAATGATTACATCCGGAAGGCCGGCCAGCGCGATGGCTTTATCGATGTCGCTGTTGGCTGTGACACAAACAGGGCATCCGGGGCCGGAGAGCATCTCGATAGTGGGCGGCAGCAACTGGCGGATGCCGTTGCGCATAATGGCGACCGTGTGCCCACCGCAGAATTCCATCAGCCTGGCCGGTCTTGTGGAACCGCTGGCGATCTTATCGGCCAGCCTACGAACCAGTTCGGCGTTGCGGAACTCGTCGATGAACCTCATCAGGTAGTTATTCTACTTGAATTAGAACGCAACGTACAAACGCTGGTGAAACGCCGGCCGGCCGTTACCCATAGCGTTCACCGCCAGTCGGCCAACCCGGAGTCCGTGCACTCACTGCGCGTCACTCGCACCTGGCCGCTGCCGTCGGCATTCATAATGTAAATCTCGCCGTTGTCGTTGGTGCAATCGCGTTTTGAATAGAAAACGATCTTGCTGCCGTCCGGCGACCAGGCGGGATACTTATTGTCAATTGTGCCCGTAGTAAGCCGCTTGCGCTCTGTGCCATCGGGGTATATTGTATATATCTCGAAATTACCGTTTTCGTTGGAGTGGAAGGCGATTTTGTTGCCGTCGGGTGACCAGGATGGGAACGCATCAACCTGTGGACTGCTGGTAATCTTCACCTGATTGCTGCCGTCGGAACGCATGGTGTAAATCTCGGGGTTGCCATCGCGGTCGCTCTGGAAAGTTATCCTGTTGCCGTCCGGTGACCAGCAAGGGGCGGCGTCATTGAACGTGTTGCTGGTAATCCGTACCTGGTTGGCGCCGTCCGCATCCATCGTATAAATCTGCTCGGTCCCATCGCGGTCGGAGGTGAAGGCGATTCTCTGGCCGTCCGGAGACCAGGCCGGCAAAATGTTATTTCCGTTGTCCCTTGTCAACCTGAGCGGACTACTCCCATCGGTGTTAATGATGTAGATTTCGTTGCTGCCATTTATATTTGTATAGAAGGCAATCTTAGTTCCGTCTGGAGACCATTTAGGGAATAGTTCAGCACCCGTATTGCTTTTGGTAAGCCGCACCCAGTTACTGCCGTCGATATTTGCAGTGTATAACTGCGATCCGCCCGAGTCGTTCGTCCCTGAGCTAAATACCAGTTTTCCCAGGTTAACGGCTGTTTTCGCTGCTGTATTTCCTGCGGGGGACGCTACAGCCGCAGTTTTATTTTCGGTGGTGGGTGGGGTCGAGACCGGCGCTTGTCCAGGGATATTGGACGGTGTAGCCGGCGCACTGACCTGAGGAGCAGCGCAGGACAACCCCGTTACCACTATAGCTATGAATATGATAATTGAAATGGATACCCTTCTTATTTTTTTCATCATTCCCCTTCGCCAGCTTCAACCATGCGTTCAAGGAGGTCGAGCGTCTCCCGAGCTTCTTCCTCGTTAAGCACGTTGATGGCGTATCCTGTATGCAGCAGGACGTAATTGCCGACCTCGGCTTCCGGTGTGAGTGCGATGCTTACCCTGCGGCTCACCCCGCCGATATCTACATCGGCCTGATCGCCTTCGATCGACGTTATCTTCACCGGAACTGCAAGGCACATGTGCAAGAAGTATAGCTAAAAACGGGTGCCTGAACAAGCGGAAGACACATCGGGATAATTCGGCGTCCGCCTGGCGCGCATGTGTTTAGCGATCCGAATCCGGCTTGCCATCGGTGCGAAAAAAAAGGATAATGTCCGGTTGATTAATCAGCCAATAACAAGGAGGTAACATGCCCGGAGCACTATCAGGAGTCCGCGTGGCGGACTTCAGCCGAATGTACGCAGGTCCATTTTGTTCCATGATTCTGAGGGAACTGGGTGCGGAGGTAGTCAAGGTGGAGTTCAGGGAGAGTGGGGATGCATGCCGGACAATCCCTCCCATCACTGAGGGTGGGGAGGGTTATACTTTTACCATACTCAACCGCGGGAAAAAGAGCATTACCCTGGAGCTTAAAAGGGCGGAGGGCATTGAGATTGCGCGCGACCTGATTTTCAGGTCAGATGTGCTGCTGGAGAATTTCTCTGCAGGTGTGATGGACAGGCTGGGATTGGGGTATGACGAAGTGAAAAAAAGTAATCCGAAGCTTGTATACGCGTCGCTTTCCGGCTTTGGCCAGACGG
Organism: uncultured Chloroflexia bacterium; assembly: GCA_963752975.1. Classification (GTDB taxonomy): domain Bacteria; phylum Chloroflexota; class Dehalococcoidia; order GIF9; family UBA5629; genus CAIMUM01. The sequence continues at coordinate 31,722 of CAVWAG010000004.1, read as the reverse complement.
GGCCGAATGCCGGCCGGATGGCCTTTGATTCGATAGCCCAGGCCATAGGAGGGTTAATGAGCGTGACCGGGTTCCCGGATAACCCGCCTACCAAGTGCGGGCCGGCCATCGCCGATTTAAGCGGCGGCGCTTTCACGGTGATATCGATCCTGGCTGCGCTCCAACACCGCAACGCCAGTGGTGAGGGGCAGCGGGTGGATGTCTCCCTTCAGGACTGCATCTGGCTGCTTACCGCTGTTGAGACACTGGGGGCCTATGTGTTAAGCGGTGAATCGGGCATCAAGCTGGGCAACATGCACCCCGGCATCGTTCCCTGGAACACTTACCATGCCAGGGACGGTTACGTGGTTCTTTGCATCGTGACTATTGGGCAGTGGCAAAAGATGGCGCAGGTCATGGGACGGGAAGATCTCATCCAGGACCAGGACACACTTTCCCTTGTTTCGCGCGTGCAGCGGAGGGTCGAATTGGACAGCATAGTAGCGGCCTGGGTGAAGGACAAGACCATGGCGGAGATGCAAAAGATAATGGATGAAGCCGGGCTGCCCTTCGCTCCGGTTATGGATACTGCCCAGATCGTGGCTGACCCGCATATGAACAGCCGCCGGATGACCGTGGAAGTCGAGCAGATGCTCTCAGGCACACTCAAGATGCCGGGGACGGTCTTCAAGCTTTCTGAGACGCCCGGCGACCCTTTTCCACCTGCGCCCTTCCTGGGTGAGCACAACAGCGAGGTCTACACCGAACTGCTGGGATACAGTGAAGACAGGATCGCCGAACTTATGGAGAAAGAAGTCATCTAAACTGCGTTCGCAGCTATCAGGGCCTGGCCGAGTGAGATGCCGCCGTCATTGGATGGCACGTTCTTATGGTTGAGCACATCAAAACCGGATTGGCTGAGCAGGCCCGTAACTTTTGTCAATAGCAGCCGGTTCTGGAAGCACCCACCGCTGAGTGCCACCGAATTTAACCCTGATCCTTCCCTTATTTTCACGCAGACGTCGCGCGTCATGGCTGCGGCAGTGTTATGAAACCTCATGCCCACCGTGGAGGCATTGCAGCCCCTAAGCAGGTCGTCCAGGACGGCTGCGACAAGCTCGTGGAGCAGGACGATCGTATAACTGTTATCGCCGGTCAGCGAAAAAGGATAGCAGCCCGCTTCGCCTGCCGCATTGTACGCTATCATCTCCATCTCGATGGCGGCCTGGGCTTCATAGTCGATGGCGGTACGTACGCCGGCCATGGCGGATACGGCGTCGAAGAGCCTACCCATGCTGGAAGTAAGCGGGGAATTGAGATTTAGCTCGACCTGCCTGCGCACAAGATCTCTTTCAACCGTATCGATCTTGCCCAGGAAACCCAGCCTGCTATCCAGTGCTCGCTCGCCCAACAGGGCCAGGATATAGCCCAGTGCGGTGCGGTAAGGTTTTTTAATTGCCAGCGAGCCGCCGGGCAGGGGGAGATATTCCAGTTGCCCCGCACGCCTGAAACCTTTGTAATCAGCTACCAGGAACTCGCCGCCCCAGATATGCCCATCGGTCCCGTAGCCTGTGCCGTCAAAAGCCACGCCGATAACCGGACCCTCTTTACAGTTATCCGCCAGGCAAGAGGCTATATGCGCGTGGTGGTGCTGAACCGCCACCGGCTTCAAACCATGTTTCTCCGCCTGCTCCAGTGCATACCGGGTGGGCAGGTACTCGGGGTGCATATCGTAAGCAATAATCTCCGGCCGGATGCGGAAGAGTTTTTTATACAGTTCCACTGTTCTCTCGTAGTGATCCATCGTCTCGATATTCTCCATATCGCCGATATGCTGGCTCACGAAGGCGTGGTTGTCGCGAGTGAGGCAGAAGGTGTTTTTCTCTTCGGCGCCGCAGGCCAGGATTTGAGGCGCCGTGAAGGCGAGATGAACGGGAAAAGGGGCATACCCGCGGGAGCGGCGGATAAGCCGCGGTTCTCCGTCGAAGACTATGGCTACGCTGTCGTCGTAGGTAGAGTATATGTCACGGTTGTGCAATACAAAATAATCGGCTATGTCTCCTAACCTTTGCAAAGCTTCACCGTTCTGCCCGGCGATGGGTTCCTCGCTGATATTGCCGCTGGTCATCACCAGGGGCAGGTTGGTTTCCTGCAGGATGAGATGGTGGAGTGGGGTATAGGGGAGCATTACTCCCAGGTATTTCAGACCCGGGCCTGTTTCCCGGCAGATAGAAGAGGAGCTGTTCCATTCGAGCAGCACAATAGGCGCCTGCGGCGAAGCCAGTAGTTTTTCCTCTATGTTTGAAACGATGCAGTGTTTGCGGGCTTCTTCAATATCCCTGAGCATGACGGCGAAAGGTTTGGAGGGCCTGCGCTTGCGCCGGCGCAGTAGTGTGACAGCCTCTGCATTTTCGGCGTTGCAGGCCAGCAGGAAGCCTCCCAATCCCTTGATGGCCACTATCCTGCCCTCCCTGAGGAATTCCGCCGTTTTATTTATGACGTCTCTGCAATCTACCGGCTTACCCATTTTGTCGGTAAGCTCAAGATGGGGACCGCAGACAGGGCAGGCATTGGGTTGCGCATGGAAGCGGCGGTCGAGCGGGTCATCATACTCGCGCTGGCAATCGGGGCACATCTTGAAAGAGGACATGGTAGTGAGCGGCCGGTCGTAGGGGATATCCTTGATGATGGTGAAGCGCGGCCCGCAGTTGGTGCAGTTGGTGAAAGGGTAATGCCGGCGCCGGTTGCCGGGTGTGAAGACGTCATCCAGGCAGGGGCCGCAGGTGGCAATATCCGGGGATACGAGCTGGTATTTGCCCGGCAGCGCCTCGCTCTCACGAATTTCAAAGTTGCCATGGCCGACAGAGGGGCCGAAGCTCACGGTCAAGTTTTCTATACGTGCCAATGGCGGAGCCTCGCTTTCGATGGCGGATATAAATGAATCGAGAGATTCCCTTTCACCCTCCACCTCTATTTTCACGTCCTCGGACGTGTTGCAAACCCAGCCGTTCAACCTGTATTGCTTTGCCAGCCCGTATATGAAGGGACGGAAGCCCACTCCCTGCACCACACCTTTCGCGCTGATGCGGGCAAGTTCGATCTTATCGCGGTCAGTCATATATCCAGTATCCAGGCTGAATTGTACTTCAAGCGGTAAGGGCGGGCAAGGGAAGTCCTCGTCACCTTTAATCCGGAGTATAACTGCGTCTTGACACTATGGTTTATAATAGGTCGATTATGCAAGTTTTCGCATAATAAAATATCTACAGGGAGGGGCGGTCCATGGAACAACAGTACAGGGTTTACAGGTACAGGTGGGTGGTGCTGGCCATCTACATGTACGTTTCGGCGCTGACACAGCTTTACTGGTTGAATTTCGCAGCTATCGATACTTATATCGAAGATATGCTGCATATACCGGCCAGCAGCGTTCAATGGTTAACGCTTGTCTTCCCCCTGGTCCAGGTCATACTAACCATACCCGCGGGCATAATCATAGATAAAATCGGGTTTAAATGGGGTGTAGGGATCGGGGCCATACTCACGGGCGTCTTTTCGCTGTTGAGATTAGCGGCGCCGGGTTCGTTTGATAATCTGCTCATTTCACAGATAGGGATCTCTCTGGGGCAGCCTTTCGTTTTGAACGGGGTAACCAAGCTGGCTACAGAGTGGTTTTCTCCCAAGGAGGAGGGTACCGCGGTCGGCCTGGGCACTCTGGCGGTTTTTATAGGAATGATGGTGGCGCTGGGAGCTACGCCGGCATTAGTTGAGGGCCTCAGTTACGGTTCAATGCTATGGATTTACGGAATAGCCGGCATCCTCGGCGCTCTTGTTTTTATCCTGGTTGTCAGATCTAAACCACTCACTCCGTCGCGGGCGCCGGAAGCCGATCTTTCAACGTCGAGCTGGGGAGGCCTGGGAGTCATTCTTAGAAACAGGAATTTTATTTTGCTGGGCTTTGTGACGTTCGTGGGCCTGGGCGGTTTCAACGGGCTTGCCACCTGGCTGGAGAAAATACTGCATGATCTTCACAATATACCGATGTCCGAGGGCAGTACTATATCGACCGCCCTGATATTCGCCGGTATGATCGGCTGTATCGTAATGCCGCTTATTTCGGACAAGGTCAGGAAACGTAAGCCATTCCTGCTACTCGGGACCTTGCTGGGTGCAATTTGCATAGCAGGCATGATTATCCTCCGTGGCTACACGGCAAATATGATCAATGGCATAGTACTGGGCTTTTTCCTGCTTTCGACGTTCCCGATCGTTCTTACCATGTCGGCCGAGGTGACCGGGGCCAAATATGCCGGCGTCTCAGTCGGATACTTGCAATTGCTGGGGAACCTGGCGGCCGTGGTAATAGTGCCTTCCATGGAAGCGCTGCAATCCTCAACCGGCCAGTTCGTAGTTCCGCTGGCCCTGCTGGCTGTGCTTTTTGGTGGAGCGTTCCTCGTGTCTCTATGGGTTAAGGATACGCACCCGCAGGGTGTGACCTGAATTAATCTTGACTAAGCGGCTCTCAACTGGCTGGCCAGCCTGAATAAGGCTATGCCAGTGATACCGAGTGCCAGGCCGGTCAGTACCATGAATGCGCCCATGCCCATGGCCAGTTGCGCAACGCCGAAGCCGAGTACGCCCAGGTAAAGGTAATTTTCCAGGTTCAGAGCCTGGGCGTAAAGAACGTGTTTCGGGTTGGTGGGATCAAATCTGCCTCCTGCCATGAGATCAGCGTATGTCGGCGCAATGCTTTGCCGGTCTGCCCTGACTTTATCGGCCACAATTTGTGCCGTAGCCGCACTATCGACAATTTCATTCGGTCCTGCTGCCTTCACCCCCAGTGCTGCCAGAGGAACTTTTTCCTGCCTCATGGCGTTTACCATCCAGGCCTGCTTATCATAGGCCATGGCGGCGACAGTAACGCCGACTACAAGGCTGATAACTCCAAAAACTACTACCAGTGCCCCAAATAACCGTAATATTTTATGCATATACTACCTCTCCATACTATAAGATGCATCAATTGTACGGAATACCGGTTTTGGGCCCAACGACTTTAATCACAATCCGGTTTATGCACAACGGCGGGTTTTACCTTATAATTGATTGAATTCGATGCAAATACATGAGTTATTGGAGAAAAAATGATTGTAGTTACGGATAGCGCCAGGGTTGAATTGAAAAAATTATTGAGTGAGAATTCCGGGGAAAGCGATGCCCTGCTCAGACTGGCAGCCAATGAAGAAGGACAGCTCGGGCTGATACTCGATCGCGAGCAGCCCGGGGATAATGTAGTTGAGCACGAAGGAACAAAGGTGTTCGCTATTGAAGGCGACCTCGCCGGCCATCTTAACGGTGTAACCCTGGATGTCGAAGAGACACCTGAGGGGCCGATGCTGATGCTGAGGCAGGAGGGATGTGGTGGGGGAACCTGCGGGGGCGGTTCGTGCGGTGGCAGAGAGCAGACCTGCTGCGGAGATGAGAGCAAGACCTGCTCTTAACCGTATTAGCCCTTAATTCTGCCCAATGTCTTTTCTGAAGTTAGTTCGCGCAGCGCATCCGCAGCTATCCATGTCATCAGTGCGAAGCCCGCCGGTTTGCTAAACTTAACTGCATGGGGAAACGTTATAACTGGTGTGAATTGAGTATACAGGAGGCAGCGACATGAAATCAAAATGGTTGTACGTGACAAGTTTGGGCCTTGTTTTACTGACCGGCCTGGCGGCTTGCGCGCAGCCGGCCTCAAGTGACGTGCAGAGGTCGGACAAGCCGAGGGTAGCCCCGGCCGTGAGCCAGGCTGACCTGGCCGCGCTGGTTGACGGCAACAACGCTTTCGCACTGGACCTGTACCAGGCACTCAAGGGAACGCAGGGCAACCTCTTTTATTCGCCCTACTCTATCTCGCTGGCGCTGGCCATGACCTATGCCGGCGCGCGTGATACCACGGAAAAGCAGATGGCCGCAACGCTTCACTACACTCTGCCGCAGGACATATTGCATCCGGCCTTTAACGGCCTTGACCAGGAACTGTCGGGACGAGGCCAGGGAGCCAAAGGCAAAGATGGCAAAGGCTTCCGCTTAAATATCGTCAATGCCATCTGGGGGCAGACAGGATATCCTTTCCTGGCGCAATATCTCGACCTGCTGGCAGAGTACTACGGTACGGGACTCAGGACGCTGGATTTCCGCACGGCGCCGGATGATTCCCGCATAACCATCAACAAATGGGTCGAAGACCAGACAGAGCAGCGCATCAAGGACCTGATACCGCCCGGCGCCATCGATCCGCTGACCAGGCTGGTGCTGACCAATGCTATCTATTTCAATGCCGCCTGGGCCAACAATTTCGAGAAAAACGCAACGCAACCGGCCGATTTTCACCTGGCCGATGGATCTGCTGTCAAGATGCCGATGATGCACCAGACCGAGCGCCTGGGATACGCCGAAGGCAACGGTTTCCAGGCGGTGACGCTTCCCTACGACGGGCGTGAACTCGAGATGGTGGTATTGCTGCCCGAAGAGGGTAAATTCGCCGAATTCGAAAAGTCGTTGAACGCCGGTAAAGTGGCCTCAATTGTAAACGGGATTACGCCGAAACAGGTTGCGCTCAGCCTGCCGAGTTTCAAATATGAGTCCGAGTTCAGCCTGGGCAAGATCCTGGCCGATATGGGCATGCCCATCGCATTTTCCAGCCAGGCTGATTTCTCCGGCATGACGGGAAACCGGGAACTCTCCATATCCGAGGTGGTACACAAGGCTTTCGTGTCGGTCGATGAATCCGGCACCGAGGCCGCGGCTGCCACAGCCGTCATCATGCGGGCTACCGCCATGCCGGTAATGCCGCTGGAGGTAACAGTGGACCATCCTTTCATCTTTCTAATCAGGGATATCAAGACGGGGTCGGTCATCTTCGTGGGAAGGGTGATGAATCCGCTGTTGTAGGCCGGGTTACCGTGTTGTATTGAAACAGAATAACGGTTAACTATGCATATGCTTGCCTCAAATAGCCGCTATGCTGTATAGTAAGCCCAATAAGCATTACGCGGTATTAACAGTGGAGGTGACAAGCTTATGAAGACGGTAAAACAATTTCCCGCAATCGTCCAAATAGTTTTTGCTCTCATATTGATTGCAAGTCTGTCAGCCTGTGCATCCCAACCATCCTTCATGTACCAGACCGACAAATCACTGGTTTCGCTGCTGGCCAAGGCCCCGGACTACCCGGAAATGAATTTCGTGGTTTTCAGCGATCCGCATATCTTTGATACGTCGCTGGGAACAACAGGGAAGGCCTTTGAGGCCTACATTGCGGCCGACCGCAAGCTGGTACGGGAAGGCCCGGAGATAATTGAATCAGCTCTTGCTGCCATCAAGGATCTCAAGGCCAATATCGTGCTGGTGTGGGTGACCTGACCAAGGACGGGGAGAAATCATCGCATGATGTGGTAGCCGGCTACCTGGCCCAGTTGAAGGCCGCCGGCAAGAAAGTGTACGTGATACCGGGCAACCATGACATTAAAAACGGCCTTTCGTACAGCTACGTGGGGGATGGGGTGCAGCGCGTTCCCAATATCACCGCCGAGCAGTTCACTCAGATTTACGCCGATTACGGCTACAAGGATGCCCTGCAGCGCGATACCGACTCTATCAGTTATGTGGCTGAGCCTAGCCCGGGCTGTGGCTGCTGGCCCTGGATTCCTGCCGTTACAGGGATAATGTGGAAAATAAGGAATCGACAACCGGCGGCAGATTCAGCCCTCAGACGCTGGCCTGGATCGAGAAGATGCTGGGACAGGCGGCTAAAGACAATAAGGCCGTCATCGTGATGATGCACCACGGCATAATGGAGCATTACATAGGCCAGGAGAAGAACTACGGCGAATACATCGTGGATAATTACGAGGCTGTCGCCAAGCTGTTCGCCAATTACAACGTGCGCATGGTCTTCACCGGCCACTATCACGCACAGGACATCACCGTGAAAAATTATCCCGACAATGGCAAGTTCGTGTTCGATATCGAGACCGGTTCGCTGGTCACCTATCCCTGTCCTTACCGCATCATTAATATAAGTAATGATCAACAGGCTGCCATAAGTGAGGGGATGGTGACCTCTATCAAATCGCATCCCACTGATTTCCCGCAGTATGGCAAGCAATACCTGCTGACAGGAATAGCGGGGATTGCAACCAAGACGCTGATGGGCTACGGCATAGGCCAGGCCGAATCCGAGAATATAGGCAAGCAAATAGCACTGGGCTTTGCCGCGCATTACGCCGGAGATGAGAAGCTGGCACCCGGGCAGCAGCCGGTTATTGAGACGGGACTCAGCCCGCTGGCCTGGGCGGTTATACAGTACCGCAAGGACCTGATCGTCGGCCTGTGGAACGACCTGCCGCCGGCAGACAATAATATTACCATCAATCTTAGAGACGGTAGCTGGAAATAGATAATGCCGTAATGCGGTCAGTACGGCGTGACCGGCCTGTAAATAGAAAGACCGGGAGGTATCAGTATGGACGAGCAGAAGATCTGGTTCCTCGTCATAAACGCGCTGGGTGGCCTCGCGGTTATTGCCAGCTACGCGGCGGGACTGATCAGCCATCCCAACACGGAGGAGCTCCTGTGGGGGCGCATCACCCCGGCTCTCAAGTCGGTTTATCTGGTGAGCATGCCGATGGCCGCTGTGGGTTACCTGCTTTGCCTTCATTTTATCTTCTTTCATCTCGATGCGAAGACGGTGCACATCGGGGGTTTCGATGGATTTTTGGTGCTCGATATGATATTCATGGTTATCCTGGTCTTCTCCGCGTTCTGGATGCCGCTCACCTATAAACTTATCGAGACGCAGTGGTCGGGCTGGCGGTTCTATATACGCCTGGTGCTTTTTGCAGTCGGCCTGGCTTCGCTGGCCTTATTATATTCACTGCTGGTCATTACTCAGAAAGAGCCGGCCCTGAATTACTGGTTGGCCGTTGGTGGGGCCGCCATGTTTTTCGTCCAGACCGGCATGATCGACGCCTTCATCTGGCCCGCCCTTTTCCCTTATAAGTAAAATTGGTCTAACCGGGGAGTTTGCCTGTATAGATGGCAAGGCCAACATGGCTGGTAGCCCTGATCAGGGCCGGTTTCCCCGGCAGGTTCGTGCTGGCCGGGGTGACGCGCTGGCCGGTTGTAGGGAAAGCGCTGGAGAAGTGGCTTTTTGACGGGGATGACCTGGTTTTCCTGCCATCGGACCGCGTGGTGCAGGTTGGCCGGGATGTTAATGTGCCGGAACAGGTGGTGCTCCCCTCCATCCTGGTGGAACGTTTTATCAACGAGGCCAATTATCACTGGGTGATGGATAACTGCATCTGCCGCCAGGCCTCGCATTGCAAGGATTACCCGGTCGGTTTGGGCTGCCTATTCCTGGGAGAGGCAGCGCTGGGCATTAACCCCGCACTGGGCAGAAGGGTCACACGTGAAGAAGCGCTGGAGCATGCCAGGAAGTGCAGGGAGGCCGGATTGATTCACCTCATCGGCCGCAACAAGCTGGACTCGGTCTGGCTGGGCGTGGGACCCGGTAATAAGCTTCTCACTATATGCAACTGCTGCCCCTGCTGCTGCCTGTGGAAGATGCTCCCGGTCGTCTCTGAGGATATCGGCGCCACGGTTAAAAAGATGCCGGGTGTCAGTGTCAGGGTAACTGATAGCTGCAACGGCTGCGGCATATGTGCTGAAGGAGTATGCTTTGTCAATGCCATCTCCATGGTAAACGGCTCAGCTGTGCTTGGCAATGCCTGCCGGGGCTGTGGACGTTGCGCACTGGCCTGCCCGCTCGACGCCATCCTTGTTGAATGCAGTGCAGGCGCGGTGGACCTGGCAGCCGGGAAAATCAGGTCACTGGTGGATGTAGGCTAAATCCCGCCGGAGTGTTGACAATACTCCCGTTTAGCAATAATCTATGCAATGCAGTTGCGGCGCCCCCTGTGCGGCGCAGGTCAGCTGCTAATTTCGTTTCAAAGGAGCAACTATGTGGCGTAAAGGATGGCGCGAACAGACCTGGTCAAACCTCGATCAGCCGTGGGACCTGATAATTATCGGTGGAGGCATTACAGGTGCAGGGGTGCTGCGCCACGCTGTGGCTGCCGGGTTGAAGGCCCTGCTGGTTGAGGCCAACGACTTTGCCTCGGGCACGTCCAGCCGCTCATCCAAACTGATCCACGGCGGCCTGCGTTATATCCTCAATAAGCAATACAAGGTCACGCAGGAGTCGGTGCGCGAGCGGGAATGGATACTTAGAGAGGCGCCCAACCTGGTCACCAAGCTGGGCTTCATTTTCCCCAATTTCGAGCGCTACCATATAAAGACCAAGCAGCTCGGCGCCATCATTGCCATTTACGACCTCCTTGCCCCCAAGTGGGACCATCATCCCTACAGCAAAGAGAAGATACTTAAAGAGTACCCGGTATTGAAGGCGGATGGGCTTATGGACGGGTACCTGTATTACGATGCCGCCATGGACGACAGCCGCATCGTTCTGCGGGTTCTCAAAGAGGCGGTCAGGGCAGGCGGTACGGCTCTCAACTACGCTAAGGCGGCGATGCTGCTGAAGGACAGTAAGGGCCAGGTATGCGGTGTTGCCCTGAAAGATACCTCTTCCCAGGACGGCAAAACGATTGAGATAAAAGCCAGTGTAGTGGTCAACGCCTCGGGCCCCTGGGCGGATATCGTCCGCGGCCAGATCTCGCAGCCCGCCAGGCTGCGCAGGTTGCGCGGCAGCCACCTCATTTTCCCGCGGGAACGGCTGCCGATGAAGGATGCACTGACGTTGCTGCACCCCAAGGATAACCGCGCCATGTTTGTAATACCGTGGGAGGGGACCACCCTCCTCGGTACAACCGATATCGACCACGACCCGGAGCTGGATAAAGGCTATGCCGAACCTTTTGCCAGCAGCGATGAGATAAGCTATATGATGGAGGCGGCTTCATTCTTATTCCCCACCCTCGGCCTCAAGGAAAGCGACATGATATCTTCCTTCTCCGGCCTGCGTCCCATTATCAAGGGCGGTGCTGACAGCCCGGGCAAGGAATCACGGGGGCATGCCCTCTGGCAGGAGGATGGCCTGATAACCATCACAGGCGGCAAATATACCACCTTCCGTATCATGGCCAAGCAGACGGTGATGGTCGTGCTGGCCAAGCTGGGCAGGCTTCCTGTCATTAAGTTGAAGCGTATCTTCCCCCGCCAGCCGGATGTCAAGGCGCCCAACATCGACCCGGCCACCCTGGCCTATATCAAAGGGCGCCATGGTGGCGAAACAGCGGAACTTATCAAGACCGCCGGTGCAGGGGAACTGGAGCGCATCGGCAACCTGCCAAACATCTGGGCAGAGCTTCGCTGGGCGGCGCGTGGAGAGGGTGTGGTGCACCTGGCCGATTTGCTCATGCGGCGGGTCAGGATAGGTATGCTGCTGCCCAACGGGGCCAAAGAGCACCTCGAACGCATTCGCACTATTACGCAGGGGGAACTGGGATGGAGTGACGAGCGCTGGCAGCAGGAAGCAACGGCCTATTTGAATACCTGGCAGACGTATTACAGCCCCAAACCCGGTTGAAGCCTGCTGGATTGCAGTACATAAATAGTAATCTGAGAAATCCTGATCAGAGGAGGGTGACATGGCAAACAAGCACGGATTCTACCCACAGTGGTGCGAGGAGGAAGCGCCGGCGCGCTCCTACCGCAGCCTGATTAAATACGGTGATCCGAAAGGCTTCAAACATCCCAACCCCGGCATGTTCCACCTGCTCAAAGACGCTTTCGGCATGACGGATGAGGAATTTCAAAAGCCCAACCTCTGCGTGGAGGAACTGGATATCGATGTCCCCTGCAAATTATCGTCCGACCAGATTACAGTTTTAAAGAATGTGGTTGGCGCAGATAATGTTCTCACCGATACCTACAACCGGACGCGCGGCTCTTACGGCGCAGCCATCATAGATGTCCTGCGCCTCCGCTATCATATCCTGGAGAACCTCCCGGATGCCGTTATCTGCCCGCGCGACAGGCGGGACGTCGAAGCTATAGTCAAGTACTGTGACGAAAACCGGCTGCCGCTGTACGCTGCGGGCGGCAATTCCAGCGTGACACGAGGTAAGGAGGCGGTCAAGGGCGGCATCTGCTTAGACATGAATGCACACATGAACGAGGTAGTCGGCATCAATGAGACCGACCAGACGGTTACAGTCCAGCCGGGCATCATGGGACCTGAACTGGAGCGCATCCTGAACAATGCTCCGAAAACGCTGGGTGCGAAACGCCGCTACACGGTCGGGCATTTCCCGCAATCTTTCGAGCATTCCAGCGTGGGCGGCTGGGTGGTGACGCGGGGGGCGGGCCAGAACTCCACCTATTACGGCAAGATAGAAGACATGGTCATCTCACAGGAATATGTGACTCCGATCGGGGATTTCAAAACTGCGGATTTCCCGCGCTCGGCCACCGGGCCGGATTTCGACCAGATCATGATAGGCAGCGAGGGCACCTTTGGAATACTGGTAAGTTGCACGCTGAGGCTGTGCCGTTACCAACCGGAGAATAGACGCCGGTTTTCCTACCTTTTCAAGACCTGGGAGGATGGGCTTGAGGCCTGCCGCGAGGTGATGCAGGGCGAGTTCGGCTTCCCCTCGGTATTCCGCCTTTCCGACCCGGAGGAGACGGACGTGGCCATGCGCATGTACCATGTGCACGGCACCCCGGTCGATTCGATCTTGCAATTGCTTGGATACAAACCCATGCAGCGTTGTATGTTTATCGGACTGGCGGATGGCGACAGAGATTTAGCCAGGCTGATCGAAAAGAAGGTCAAGAGCATCTTCAAGAAATATCATGCATTCAGCCTGACGATGGCCAAGGTCACGCAATCGTGGGAGAAGAGCCGTTACACCGATCCTTTTATGCGCGAGGACCTGATGGATTATGGAGTACTGATAGATACCCTGGAATGCGCCGTGAGGTGGGAAAACCTGGCCAGTGTGCACAGCGAGGTCAGGGCCTATATCAAAGTCACGCCCGCGCACTATCTGCATGACGCACCTGTCGCATGCCTATCCTCAGGGCGGCAACCTGTATTTTATTTTCCTGGCCAAAATGAAGGAGATCAATGAGTATCTCGAACTGCAATACGGAGTACTCGACGCTATCCAGAAGGCCGGGCGGCCATGAGCCATCACCACGGCATCGGCAAGCAGACGGGGCCCTGGCTGGAGGGACAGATAGGCAAGCAGCAGTTCGAATTAATCCGCGCCCTGCGCGATCATTTCGACCCGCATCATGTAATGAACCCCGGCGGCACGCTGGGACTGGATATGACAGCCGAGCAGATGGAAAAACGCTGGGGATTCAGGCCGTAGTGACGTAGCTTTGAATATTTAAAGGAGGTTGACCGTGGCTGAAAACTTGCTATCTATTGACGTTGGGACGCAGAGCGTCCGGGCGCTGCTATTCGATCCGCAGGTAAACTGATCGCCAAATCAGCGGTGGCCTACGAACCCTATTATTCCGATGCGCCGGGTCTGGCCGAGCAGAAGCCGCAGCTCTACTGGGAATGCCATCTGCCAGGCCTGCCAGGGCTTTGTGGCAGAAGCCGGAGGTAAAAAAGGAAAGCATCGCCGCGGTGGCGCTGACCACCCAGCGCGCCACGCATGGTCAATGTGGATGACAAGGGCAAACCGCTGCGCCCGGCCATCATTGGCTGGACCAGCGCCGCACCGAGGGTCTGCCGCCGGTGGGCGGGTTTTGGGGTGCGCTGTTCACAGTGGCCGGCGCCAGCGAGACCGTGGCTTACCTGCAGGCCGAGGCCGAAGCCAACTGGATCCGCACCCACCAGCCGGAGATATGGAAAAACACCTACAAATATCTGTTTCTTTCCGGCTATCTGACCTACCTGCTGACCGGCAGGTTCGTCGATTCGGTCGGCTGCCAGGTGGGTTACATCCCCTTCGACTACAAGACCCAGGCCTGGGCAGCCAAGCGGACTGGAAATGGCAGGCCATACCGATGGACCCGGACATCCTGCCGGACCTGGTACCCCAGGGCAGATCGCTGGGTGAGATCAGCCGCAAAGCCGCCGAGGCGACCGGCATCCCGCCAGGCTGCCGCTGATTGCCGCTGCGGCCGATAAGGCCTGCGAAGTGCTGGGCGCCGGCGCGCTGGAGCCGAACGTGGCCTGCCTGAGCTACGGCACGACCGCCACCATCAACACCACTCACGAAAATACATCGAGGTCATCCCGCTTATCCCGCCCTACCCGGCGGCCGTACCCGGCTACAACTTCGAGATCCAGATCTTCCGCGGCTACTGGATGGTGAGCTGGTTCAAGCAGGAATTCGGCCTGCGTGAGGAGCGAATGGCGGCCGAGAAAGGGCGTGGAGACCGGAATCGCTCTTCGACGACCTGGTGAAATCGTTCCCCCCGGCTCGCAGGGCTGGTCCTGCAGCCTTACTGGTCGCCCGGCCTGCGCTTCCCCGGTCCGAAGCGCGCGGTGCCATCATCGGCTTTGGCGACGTGCATACCACGGGCCCACATCTACCGCGCCATCCTGGAAGGGCTGGCCTATGCCCTGCGCGAGGGCAAGGAACGCACCGAAAAGCGCAGCGGCGTCAAGGTCACCGAACTGCGTGTGGCCGGCGGCGGCAGCCAGAGCGACGCCGCCATGCAGCTTACCGCCGATGTGTTCGGGCTGCCGGCCTCCAGGCCGCACGTCTACGAAGCCTCCGGGCTTGGGCGCTGCCATGGACGCTGCCGTAGGCGTCGGTCCACCCCGATTTCGAGACTGCCGTCAAGGAGATGACCCACCTGGGCGAGCCTTCGAACCGAACGCAAGTACGCCCATTTACGACAGGCTGTACAACGAGGTCTACCTGAAGATGTACGACAGGCTGAAGCCGTTCTACAAGGTGATACGGGATATAACGGCCAAGTAATGCCCCTGCTGCCCTTTGTAGTGATAATCAAGAGTTCATAGCGAATGTATTTACAATGAAGTCAAGGTTATCTGTAAGCTGAATAAAAAGCTTTAGAATAGTGAATCGCCGGGATTATAAGGCTGGACGGCGAAAACGGCGAAATCCCATAAATTTAAAGGGTCTGTCTGCTTAAAGTTCATTACATAGCAGGAGGTTAGCATGCCCATTGAGCGGCCGTTCAAGACTACGTACAACTGGAATACCTGGAAAAGGTGCTGAGGCGTCAAGTCACGAAAGGGCCGGTACCTATCATCGAATTATTTCCCGATGCCGAGATTATGTCCGAGGTCGGGCATCGACTATCCGGCCGCCAGGGCAGTCGAGCTTTTCACCAATGCGAGTCAATTGATCGATGATCAGGAAGCGCTGGAAATGGGCATCAGGCTGATTGAGCTTAATGTAGCTTTCAGCAAAGCAGTCGGATACGATTATGTCACGATGATACCGGTGATTCCGATGACCAAGACCCGCAGGGAATTGGCCACCGATACAGACCAGCGCAGACAGAAACGGGCCTGGAAGGAAGAGGGCCAGGGTATTATCACCACGCGCGAAGAATATGAAGCCTATAAATGGCCTTCTCTTGACCAGATAAGCATGCTTGCCCTTGATTACGCAGCGGGAGTTATGCCCGACGGCATGAAAATCATGGTCATGTACAACGGAATTTACGAAGACCTGAGTGAACTCATGGGTACCCAGCACATGGCTATTAAAAGCATAGAGGAACCGGAGCTGGTGGAGGATATACTTGAGCAACTCACCCGTATTGCTGAATGTGCTATCGACATGTCTGCGGCGCATGCAGGTACCGGGGCCATTTTTTATTCGGATGACCTGGGTTTTAAGGGAGGGACGACCCTGTCTCCACGTTTCCTGAGAAAGTACTATATCCCCAGACTGAAGCGCATAGCATATGCCTGTCACAAAAAGGGTAAACTGTTCCTTTTCCATTCCTGCGGGCAGGTCATGGCCATTATGGAAGACCTCATCGAGGCGGGCATTGATGCCAGGCATAGCTTCGAGGACGCCATCCTGCCGGTGGAACAATGGTATGACAAATTCCATGACCGTGTTGCCATCCTGGTGGTGTGGACATGGACTTGATGGCGCGTGGGACGGTAGACGAAGTGAAACAGCGCACGCACCAGATATTAGAGCACTGCGCACCGGGAGGAGGCTACTGCATGGGTACCGGCAATTCTGTGGCAAATTACGTTAAGATCGAGAACTATTATGCCATGCTGGACGAAACGCGCAAATGGAACGAGGAGCACGGGAATTGAGAAAATTCAAATTATTTCGAGGGGAGAGTGTAAAACCTTGAATGCAATTACAAATGAATGGTGGAAAAGCGCGGTTATTTATCAGATCTATTCCCGTTCTTTCTTAGATACCAACAACGACGGCTTTGGTGACCTGGACGGCATTATTAGCAAGTTGGACTACCTTGCCGACCTGGGAATAGACGCTATCTGGCTTACCCCGATTTACCCATCACCGGATGCTGATTACGGATATGACACCACCGACCATTGCGCCATTGATCCTCGCTACGGCACCATGGAGGATTTTGATCAACTGGTCAACGAGGCACATGAACGGGGAATCACGGTCATGATGGATATTGTCCTGGCCTACACTTCAGATAGGCATCCATGGTTGTGGAATCGCGCAAATCCCGCGATAATCCATATCATGATTACTACCTGTGGCGGGACCCGTTGCCCGGCGGCAAAGTGCCCAATAACTGGCTTTCAATTTTCGGAAGCAAAGCCTGGGAATATGTGCCCGAGCTCGGCCAGTATTACTTCCACTTCTTCTATAAGCCTCAGCCTGATCCCAACTGGCGACATCCCGAGGTGCGCAAAGCCCAGATGGACGTTTTCAAATTCCCGCTCAAACGGAAGAGGACGGATTCCGTCTGGACGTATTCAACCTGTACTTCAAGGACGCACAATTCCGCACGATCCTCCGGTTTCAAAGGGAACCGTGTGCCTGGCCTACAGGGCATTCGCCCATTCGAACAATTCGACCATATCTATGAATGCGATCAACCGGAGATGCTGCCGGTGGTAAGAGAGATAAGGGCCATCCTGGACGAGCGCCCCGGCCGTTATGCAGTGGGGGAAACATTGCTGCCCACCGCCGAAAAAGCCGCAGGCTATTGCGGACCGGATAAGCTTCACGCGGCTTTTAATTTCAAGATTCCTGAATGTCCCGGACGCTAGTCGTTTTCTGCAGGCCATCATCGACTGGCAGAAAGCTCTGGGCGATAACTGGCCGAACCATGTGCTCAGCAACCATGTCCGCAAGCGTATTGCCGAGCGCTACGCGCGCGGTGAAGATGACGGGCGCCTGAAGTCGCGGCGGTGACGCCGCTCACGCTACGAGGCACTATCTTCGTCTACTACGGTGACGAGATAGGTATGCGCGACGTGCATCTCAAATACAGCGAGTTGCTCGATCCCATGGGCAAGCATTACTGGCCTTACAACGCCGGCAGGGACGGCTGCCGTTCGCCCATGCAGTGGAATGGCTCTGACCACGCCGGCTTCAGCCAGACGAAGCCCTGGCTGAAGGTTCATAGGGATAGCCTTACCCGCAACGTCTCTGCGCAGGAAAACGACCCGGACTCGCTTTTCCACTTCTATCGATTGCTTATCCCGCTGCCGCAAACAGCATCCGGCATCACTCGACGGTGATTTTATCCCGGTAACCAGGAAACCGGTAAGCGTCCTGGCATACCTGCGCCGGACCTGAATCCGAGACGATCATGGTGGTGCTCAACTTCAGCCGCAAAAGGCAAAAACTGATGCTTGGAAGCAGACCTGGCGAATGCAAAGTGGGAGATACTGGTTTCCACTCATAAGCGCTTGAGTATCGCAGACTGAAAAGAACGTGTTCCTGTTAAACGGGGATGAAGCCCTAATACTCAGAAAAGCTTAGTTACCGGCCTATACTCCATGAGAGTCAAAGAATATGTCCGGGGTATTAAGCATATTAGTGAAATTATATGAAACAGGTGGGAGGGTTATCCATGAATAGTGCGACAGGCAAGAAGGTGCTGGTAACCGGCGCTGGCGGCTTTATCGGGTCGTTCCTGTGCCCGCGGCTGGTCAGGAAGGGGGTATGCGGTCACGGCGCTTGATATATCTGAAACTAACGCACAGCGGCTGCGTGACCAGGGCATTAAGGTGGTCATTGCTGACCTCACCAAGCCGGAGTCGATCAAAGGTATCTGCAAGGATATGGATATCATTATCCACCTGGCGGCCTGGCTGGTTCCTGGGGAAAACAGAAGAGGTTTTACGATGGCATTTATGTATCCACACAGTACTTGCTGGATGTGATAGAAGATAATAAGCCGCACTTTGTCTATTTCAGCTCCTTCTGTGCGGCCGGGGGCCGGCGGCAGGACGATGATCCTGCGTTACCACAGGGAGGACGATTATGAGTTCAGAACGGGCAATTCCTATTACGGTGACTACAAATATGATACGGAGAAGTTGGTATATCAGTACCATGATAAAGGGAAGATTTCGGCCACGATCATCCGCCCGTCCAATGTCATCGGCCCGGGCAGCATCTGGGTAACCAATACTATCGATGTCATGCAGAAGAGCGCAAAATACCCTATGATCGACAGTGGTGTATATAATGCCAGCCTGGTGTATGTGGAAAACCTGGTGGACGGCGTGATGCTGACGCTGCAGAAGGATGCCGCCCGGGGACGGCAACCTATCATTTCCGTGATGACTATACAGCTACCTGGCGGCAATCATACTCGAGGATCTGGCAGCCATCGCCGGGAAGAAGATAAATATCTCCTACATTCCTTTCAGTGCGGCCTGGGGTCTGGGCACTATTAATGACAAATTGCTGCGTCCGCTGGGCGCTAAGTTCGAGATATGCCGGAATACCGTCGGCCTGGTCGGCCGTGCCAACGACGTAGACACATTGAGGGCACAGAAAGAGCTTGGCTGGAAAACACGGATGAGTTATGCTGAGGCCATGGATATTCATCGCGGTCTGGGTGAAAAACGTCTATTCTGGAAAAAGCAGGGAGGATGACATGAAAGCACTACAATTCAATGTTTCAGTGCCACAATTCCTGGCGCTGAAAATCTTCGGTTCGGTCAACAAGGGCGCCCATTATTCAGGGCCGATCTCGGCAGTGAGGATGGTGGATATCCCTGAGCCCTAATTGCCCTCGGGAGACTGGGTAAAGATAAAAGTCAGGCTTTGCGGTGTCTGCGCCAGCGACGTCAATACCATTATGTTGAAGAATTCGCCGGCCTGGTCGGCCTACACCTCATTCCCATCGGTCTGGGGCAAGAGATTGCAGGCACTATCACCGAGGTTGGCGCCGGCGTGTCGGGTTTCCAGGCAGGTGACCTGGTGGCCATCTGCCCGCTGCTTAACTGCCAGGCGCGAGGTATCGAGCCGGAATGCCAGGCCTGCCGGCAGGGGCTGTCATGCTGTGAGAATTTCGCGGAGGGAAAGCTGCCGCCGGGCACGGCGCTGGACGTCTGTGTTGGGACGTCAGGCGGCTACGGCGAATATATCATTGCTCATAAAAGCCAGGTCTATAAAATACCGCAGGGTATAAGTCCCGAGGCCGTGGCCCTGATTGAGCCCTTTGCCATCGCCCTGGAGGCCGTGCTCTCCAACAAGCCGGAGAAAGATGAGCAGGTATTAGTCATCGGAGGCGGCGTCATCGGAAATATGGTTATCCATGCCATACGCGCGCTGCATATCCCCTGCAAAATAACTGCTGCCGTGAGTTCTAATTTCACCGCGGCACTGGCAACGAAATCCGGCGCCGATCACACAGTCTCAGGCAAATATCAGTTGGAAGAGGCAGCGGAGATCACCGGCGGCAAATGCTATGTACCGTTGCTGGGCCCGACCAGCATGATGCGCGGCTTCGATCGTGTTTTTGATTGCCTGTCCAAATCGGATAGTGTAACGATGGCTCTGAGAGCGGTCAGGACAGGAGGTGTGGTATCGCTTATCGGTTTATCCAACGAGGTTAAATTCGACCCGACTCTGGTCTGGGTAAAGCTGGTAACCATCAAGGGAAGCCTGTATTACGGCTTCCACGACTGGGAGGGCAAGACAAAACACACCTTCGAGATAGCTATCGACCTTATCTCCAAAAAGGGTTTGAAGCTGCAGGACATGGTCACCCATAAGTTCAAGCTGGATGAATAAGAAAATGATGGATGTCAATATCCACAAGGGCAAATTCAAGGCTGTTAAACCATGTTTGTCTATGATTAATATTGACAGTGGTCTGTTATTGTCCTGTATCATTGCCTTTCGAAGCGAAAAAATAATGGATTCGGGCAGTCGCGGGAGGCTATGAATGCCGGATATCTATGACACAATTCACGGGCTGTTGCAGCAGGGTGAAGATGTCGTATTTGCCAGGGTGATAAGCGATAAAGGCTCGGCGCCGCGCGGTACGGGGCCAGTATGGTCATCAGGCAGAGCGGTGAAATATACGGCACTGTGGGCGGCGGCCTGGTTGAGGCTGCTGCAATGCAGAATGCGCGGGAGTTGTTCAATACGAAAAATTCGATCACTTTTCATTCGATATGACCGGGGATTTGCTGGAAGGCAAAATGGTGTGCGGCGGCAAGGTTGAGCTTCTGCTCGAGTTTATTCCGGCCGATACCGGGACGTTAAGCATCTTTGAAACTATTGCAGAGCACAGGCGGGATAACCGCAAGTGCTTCCTTGTCACGCCCCTTCCGGGCCAAGGGGGTGTGGGGGGGCGGCGCTGGTTGTTGAGCGGCAACGATTCGCCGGTGGGAAACGAGGGGGAAGATAGCGGGACATCGCTATGCTCAAGGACAGCGTCCGCGCGCTGACCACTTCATCGCTGGTCGAGTGTCAGGGGAAGAGGTACTGGGTCGACGTTATCGTGAACGGCGGGACGGTTTATATCTTCGGGGCAGGGCACATCTCCAGGGAGGTGGCCGACATGGCGCTGCGCGTCGGGTTTAACGTTGTGGTGCTCGATGACCGCGATGAGTATGCTAATGCGCAAAGGTTTGCCAAACCCATCGAAGTAGTTGTGTTGAAATCGTTCGATAAATGTTTCGACGGCCTGCCTGTCGATGCCGGGAGCTACCTGGTAATAGTGACCCGCGGCCACCTCTGCGACAAGGTGGTGCTGGAACAGGCGCTGAAGAGCGGCGCCGGCTATATCGGCATGATAGGGAGCGCGCGCAAGCGTGATACCATTTACCGCTCGTTAATCGAGGGTGGGGTCAGCGCGCAGCAGCTCGATCAGGTGCACTGCCCCATCGGGGTCAAGATAGATACCGAAACACCCGAGGAAATAGCGGTGAGCATAGTCGGGGAGCTAATCGACATAAGGGCACAGATGAGGCGATGGAAAAACCAGGCATCACCGCAATAATACTGGCGGCCGGACACTCCAGCAGAATGGGTGTATTCAAACCGCTGCTTGACCTGGGAGGACGGCCTGTCATAACACGCATAATTGAAACGTGCAGGCAGGCAGGTATCGATGAGGTCATAGTTGTAGCAGGTTACCGTAGGGAGCTGATAATCCCGGTCATTGAAGGAGCAGGCGCGCGGGCGGCCATCAACGACCGCTATGAAGAAGGCATGTTTTCTTCGGTTATCGCCGGTATATCGGCGATGGAACAAGGGCCACAGGCCTTTATCGTCCTGCCTGCCGATATCGCGCTGGTGCGAGCGGCAACCATCCGCAGCCTGGTCAGAAGTTTTATGGAAGGGAAAAACAGGATACTGGCGCCATCATTCCGGGGGCGCAAAGGGCACCCCCCGCTTATCTCAACCGAGCTCCAGGGGGCGATAATAGAGTTCACAGGCGAAAACGGCCTTAAAGGCGCGCTGGAGAAGTTGGAATCAGAGACAGTGAAAGTGGAGGTGCCCGACGGCAACATACTCTTCGATATCGATAATCCCGCAGATTACGGGGAACTGAAGCAGAGATGGGAGCGGCGTGAGATCCGTCTGAGCTTGAGTGCGAAGCCCTGATGGAACTGATGCCGGGCATGGATGAACACATAAGGCAGCATAGCAGGGAAGTGGCGAGAGTAGCAGACTGTATAACGAATAGCCTCAACAGTGCGGGTGCCGGTGTGGATAGAGAGATCGTACTGGCGGCAGCGCTGCTGCATGATTTAGCCAGGGGAAAGCCGGGCCACGCCCGCGAGGCCGCCCGCATAGTCAGGGAGGCCGGATTTCACGGGATTGCGGAAGCTATTATCACCCATATGGACATCGAACCAGGTCATGGTAAGGATATCAGCGCCGGGGAAATCCTTTTCCTGGCCGACAAGCTGGTGAGCGGAGACAGGCCTGTCAACCTTGCTGACCGCTTTGCGCAGGCAACGGCCAGATATGGTGATGACAGGGACGCGCTAGATGCTATCGGGACCAGGTATAATAATGCCCGGCTCATACAGGAGCGTATCGAGGCCAGGTCAGGAAGACCTATGAAGGAGATATATTGAATATACAGCGTGATATCAGAAAAGTGGCTGCCTTGGTCGTGATCTTATCGATCCTGGCGGGCGCCATGTTGCCTGCGTGCGCACCGGCAGTGTCGCCGGCAAAAACCGAAGTCATGATCTTTGCCGCCATGAGCTTAAAACAGCCGTTCAGCCAGGCGGCCCCGCTGTTCGAGGCGGAGAATCCCGGGGCTGTCTTACAATTCAACTACAGCGGCAGCGGGACTCTTGCCGACCAGATTGCCTCGGGCGCGGCGGCTGACGCATTTGCTTCCGCAGGTATGAAAGAGATGGATATGCTCGCTGAAAAGGGCCTGATTGACAAGGATACCAGGCGGGTCTTCACGGCTAATTCGCTGGTTTTGATCGCGCCGCTTGATCACAGCGAGGCTTTACATGGCTTTAGCGACCTGGTGCTGCCACAGGTCAGGCGCATCGCCGTCGGTGATAGCAGGCTGGCGCCGGCCGGCCTATATGCCAATGAAGCTTTTAAATATTACGGGATAGCGGACAATATCTCGGGCAAGCTTATCCCCTGCGCCCAGGTGGCCCAGGTATGTGATTACACGGTGCGAGGGGAGGTCGACGCCGGGGTGGTTTACCTGTCCGATTACCTGGCCAGGAAAAGCGGGTTGGCTTTGATTGAGCAGGCCCCGGCAGCAGCGCATAGCAAGATCGAATACCCTGTCGCGGTTATGAAAAACGGCGTCCATAAAGAATATGCAAACAGATTCGTAAGTTTTTTATGCTCGGAGAAATGTGCCAAAATACTGTCCGATTACGGATTTAAGACTGTGACCGCAGGTAATTGACGGGAATGGAACAGGTGCTTTTTTCAGTCAGGCTGTCGTTCCAGGTCGCCATCATCGCGACTATATTCTCCGTCGTCTTCGGTTGCGCTTTCGCCTACCTGCTGGCGCGCAGGAATTTTTACGGAAAGGAACTGGTCGATGTCGTGCTGACCCTGCCGCTGGTATTGCCGCCCACGGTCACCGGCTATATATTGCTGCTGCTCTTCGGCGCCAGGGGACTGCTGGGTGGTTATATATACAGCCTGACGGGCTATACACTGATGTTCACCTGGCAGGCGGCGGTGCTTTGCTCATTTATAGTTTCCCTGCCGCTGATGATCAAAACCACCCGCGCGGCTTTCGAATCTGTGGATGAGAAGCTGCTGCAGGCCTCGTATATCATGGGCTATTCCGAGTTGCACACATTTTTCCGCATACTGCTGCCCCTCGCGCGGAGGGGGTTGTATGCGGGGACTATACTGGCCTTCGCGCGCGCGCTGGGCGAATTCGGGGCCACGCTCATGCTGGCCGGCAACATCGAGGGCAAAACGGACACCATGCCCCTGGCGATTTATGCCGACGTTGCCGGCGGCGACTGGAACAGGGCCTGGGGCATGGTGCTGCTTTTCACGCTTATCTCCGCCGTGTTCCTTTACACGGCAAATAAACTGGCGGGAAAACAGCGATGGGCTTAGAGCTTAAGATACAGACGCGCTTGCCCGGCTTCCAATTAGACGTGGAATGGAGTATGGGCAGCGAACTTGTCGTGCTCTTCGGCTACTCCGGTTCGGGCAAAAGCATGACACTGCGTACCATTGCCGGCATCCAGCGGCAGGACAGCGGTTACATATGCCTCAACGGCCGCCCGCTTTTCAGCAGCGGGCATAATATCAACCTGGCGCCGCAAGGCAGGTTGGTGGGTTATGTATTCCAGGACCTGGCGCTGTTTCCCCACATGACGGTGGAGGGCAATATCGTTTACGGTGCCAGGGGAATGGACAGGAAGGCAGCCAGGGCCAGGGCAGCCGAGATGATGGAGCTTTTCCAGCTTTCTCCCCACCATGGCAAGTACCCCCATGAGATATCGGGCGGGCAGAAGCAGCGGGTGGCCCTGGCCAGAGCGCTGGCGCGCAAACCGGAACTGCTGCTGCTTGACGAGCCGTTCTCTTCCCTGGATAACCCGCTGCGCCTGGAGATGCGGCGCTGCCTGGCCCGTGTGATCAAGGAGGAGGTCCGGGTTCCGACGATACTTGTTACGCATGATATCCTGGAAGCCTACACACTCGCCGAGAGGGTGCTCATCTATGCCAATGGCCGGGTCGTGCAGTCAGGCCGGCCGGAGATGGTATTCAACAACCCGGTTAATGATGAAGTATCATCATTGGTGAGCCTTAAAAATCTCTACCCGGGCTATATTTTTACTTAGTATCAGCAAGACCGGGTGCAATTAACCGGTAAAGGAAAATGCAATGGAAACTAAAGGATCACGCATAGAGTCGTTGAGGAAAGATTTGAGCCGGCTGCTGGGGGGTGGCAAGGTTAGAACCGAACCAGAGGACCTGCTGGCCTACTCCAGCGACGCCACCCGTTACTATGCGCAGGGCAAACCTGAGGCGGTGGTGCTCGCGGAGTCGGTTGACGATGTCTGTAAAGTGCTCAGTTATGCCAATCAGTATGCAGTGCCGGTTACACCTCGCGGGGCGGGCAGCGGCCTCTCCGGCGGTTCAACGCCGATCAAAGGCGGCATCGTGCTGGACATGAAGCGCATGAACAAAATACTTGAGATAAGCAAGGGCAATATGACTGCCCGCGCCGAGAGCGGAGTGGTGCTGGCCAATTTCCACCGGGCGGTGGAGAAAGAGAAGCTTTTCTACCCGCCCGATCCCGCAGAGCATGGACGTCTGCACGCTTGGGCGGCAACGTGGCCTGCCGCGCCGGCGGCCCGCGCGGCGTCAAATACGGGACCACTCCCAACTACGTGCTTGGCCTGGAAGCTGTCCTGCCGGACGGGTCGGTCATCAATACCGGCGGCATCAGCGTCAAGCAGGCCAACGGGTACAACATCACGCAAATCCTTACCGGGTCGGAGGGGACGCTGGCCGTCATAACCAAAGTGAACCTGCGCCTTTTAACCCTGCCGCCCGACCGTAAGACCTTGATAATTGTATGTGACAGCGCGCAGCTTGCCGCTGAGATGGTATCGCGCATTATTTACGAGGGAGTTATGCCGTCGGTGCTGGAATACCTGGAGGTCGGTGCTATCTGGCTGATGAATACCTACAGTCCTATCCCCGTTGCACAGGACGGCCAGGTGTACCTGCTGATTGAACTGGATGGCACAGCGGCCGTCATAGGCGAGGATATCGGAGTCATTAAGAGCATAGCGGAGAAGATGGGTGCCCGCGAGGTCAAGATTATCGAGGATAAAAAACAGGCCGAGGGCATCTGGAAGGCGCGCAAAAACCTTTCACCGCTTATCCTGCGCATCTTCCAGAAATCCATCTCCGAGGACGTGACCGTGCCGCGCGATAAGATACCGGAGATGGTCAGGGCAGTCCGCGAGATAGGCGCCTCGCTGGGTGTTCCGACGGGCATGAGCGGACATGCCGGTGACGGCAATATACACCCTGGGGTGCAGTTGTGCGAGATCACCCCTGAGATGGAGAAGAAGGCCGAGGAGGCCATCAGGATGATGATCGAGAAGGGCATCGAGCTGGGCGGGACCGTATCCGGCGAGCACGGCATCGGCCTGCATAAGTCAGCCTACATAGAAAAGGAACTGGGCAAGGACCAGATAGAGCTGATGAAGCGTATCAAGTATGCCTTCGATCCGAAGGGCATTATGAACCCGGGCAAGATCTGGACGGAGGCATAGTCTTGATCGGCGACCTTGAGCACTACAGGGGGCTGGTGGAGAAATGCTCGCACTGCGCGTTGTGCGAGGCGGTCTGCCCGGTTTACCTGGAGGACATGCTGGAGACGCATGTGGCCCGCGCCCGTGTGGATATCATCTACCAGACCCTCTATAAAAAGTCCATGCCGGTCACCCCGCGCGTAAGGGAGATCATCGACCGCTGCCTGCTCTGCACGAGCTGCACGCAGTGACTGCGGGGCGGCCGTGCCCGTGCACGAGATAATCATCACCGCCCGCGCTGCCCTCTACGGCGGCAGGAAGCACGACCCGCTGCGGGACTATTTCATCCGGGAGATGATGGAGAAGCGCGGCATCAAGGGGCTGCCCGCCCTTCTGCTGGCTGCGGCGCAGAAGCTGCATGTTGCGCCGCGAGGGTTTCCCGAAGGTCAGCCTGCGTACCTTTGACAGCCTGTATCATGGCAGCTACCCGCCTACGGGCAAAAAGCGTGCCAAAGTGGCCTATTTCACGGGCTGTGCGACCAATACTATGGATGTGGAAACCGGTGTAGCGGTGATGAAGGTGCTGGGCCATAACGGCATTGAGGTTGTGATACCGGATAAGCTGATGTGCTGCGGCATCCCCGCCCTGGGAGAGGGGGATATCCAAACTGCGCAGAAGATGCTGCGCAATAATATTGCCATACTGGCAGAGCAGGAGGTTGATGCGATTATTGTTGACTGCACTTCCTGTGGTATGATGCTGCGCTCCGAGACAGCCAAATTGTTGCCCGCCGATGACCCGCTGCTGGCTAAAGCCGTTGCCCTCTCGCCTAAAGTGTTCGAGGTCACCGATTACCTGAATACTATCGGCCTGGCCGTTGAGCCGGGGCCGCTGGCGGAGAGCTTCACTTACCACGTGCCCTGCCACCGCGGCTGGACTCCCACACTTAATGATGCCCCCTTACAATTGCTGGCCGGTATACCCGGCTTAAAATACAGTGCCATGGAAGAGCCGGAGAAATGCTGCGGGGCGGGAGGGGCCTTTTTCATGGACTATTCCGACCTCTCGCGCGGAATCAGGAAGCGAAAACTGGATGATATAAACGGCACCGGCGCCGATATATTGATATCGCAGTGCCCCGGTTGCCGTTCTTACCTGTCAGCCGGGCTGGGCAAAGGTTGGAAAACAGTTCATCCCGTTACGCTGCTGCGCCGTGCATACGGCTTATGAATTCCTGTCTGAGCCCTCAAGTCAGAGGCTAATTACCTCGTTGAAATCCATAACACGCACCTCGGTGCCGGGGCATTTCTCCTTTACCTGTGCGACGAAGGGGGCGATATCCACGTAAGTTGAGATGGGCGGATAGAAGTCGTCCTGGTGATGCGGTATGACCAGGCGCGGCTTTAGCACGCGGACGTATTCCAGTGCTATGTCGCAGATGTGCGTGTGTCCCTGCAGCGGCACGAGCAGCAGGTCTGTCGGGCGGGCGGCGAGCCGCTGCAGTTCCTCGGGAGTGGACCCTCCACTGCCGAAATGGTGCATCGTGTAACCGCCGATGGTAAACCGCCAGCTCAGCACCTGGCCTGCAGGGTAGCTGCGACCGATTGCGGACAAGCGGCCGTAACTGAGGCCAACGCGACAGAGGGTGCGGGCCACCAGCGGGATATCGAATTTAACGTGCCGGCTGAAAAAAGCTTCTGCTTTGTAGCCGCCGAAATCAGCAGCATATCCGTCAACCCCGACAGCAGTTATGCGGCTGCTGTCTGCCCCCTCCCTGGCCAGCGTGTCGGCGGCTACCTCCGAGCAGTAAACAGTGGATTTGCCCTGGGCCATAATAGCCGGCACATCGTAAAGATGGTCGAAGTGGCCATGCGTTATGAAGATCTGTTGCGCGCCCGAGAGTTCCCCGGGCTGCATAGTTTGTATAGGCCTGGCCTTTTCGTTGCGGCTAAGATAGGGATCTATCAGAAATAATTGATCACCTGTTTCAACCTTGAATCCGGCAGTTCCCAGCCATTGCAGTTTCATTGTTTGACCTCCTCAAATTTGAAGCCCCGCTCTTTGAACAGCTTCAGGCAGGTATCTACTATATTGGTGTCGTAAAGCGTGCCTTTGTTGCGGGATATCTCTTCCAGTGCTTTATCCATGCCCGGGGCCGGCCGGTAAGGACGGTGGGAGCTCATAGCCTCCACCACGTCGGCTACCGCCAGTATTTTAGCTTCTAAAAGAATATCCTTACCCTTTAGCTGATTAGGATAACCTGAGCCATCCAGCCTTTCATGGTGCTGCAGGGCCATCAATGCGACCGGCTGTTGGAATTCTAAATCCTGCAATATGTTATAGCTGCCCTGGGCGTGGGTTTTTATCAGATCGAATTCTATTCGGGACAGCTTCCCGGGTTTGCTAAGGATGTCGGAAGGAACATACATTTTACCTATGTCATGTACCTTGGCTGCTATTACCAGGTGCTCGATTCGGGAATTGTCCAAATTCATCTCCCTGGCAATGGCGCCCGACAGGTCGGCCACCCGCTGCTGGTGGCCCGCGGTGTAGGGGTCTCTCATTTCCACGATCCTGGACATGGTACTTATCATGCTGTCCATGGTTTTTTGCAGCGACCTGATGGCGACTTCGCGCTCATCCTCTGCTTTCCGCTGTTCGGTCATATCGCGGCTGTACACCAGGGCGCCGTATATTTGCCCCGACTGGTCGGTTAGCGGGATTTTGTAAGTGTCGTATATGTGCAGTGAGCCATCGGGCCAGGAAATTATGTTCCTGGGATTGTGCACCAGATGTCCCTGAAATGCCTGCAGATCGTCTGCATGGAATCCCGGTATGCCCTTGTCAGGGTTGCCCAGGCACAGTTCCTCGGGGAATACGTCGGTATCTGCCTTACCTATTATGTCCTGGGGTATGACGTTCTGAGAATCCGCAAAGCTCTTATTAACCAGGAGATATTTGTGCTGTAAGTCTTTGACGTACATCCAGTCAGGTGTGGAGTCTATCACACTCTGAAGCAGCAGCTTTGAGCGCAGTATCGCCTCCTCAGCTTGCTCGCGGTCTGTTATGTCCATAACAGCTGTTATATAGTATAGCGGGTTGCCGTCCCCATCCCTTTGCAGCACTGTATTTACGTCAGCCCATACGATGGACCCGTCTTTCTTCATATATCTCTTGATGAACCTGGCGGATTTTTCCCGGCCGGCCTGCAATGGCTCAAGTTTTCTATTTGTCTCATCGATCTCATCCGGATGAGAAACATCCTGCCACTTGACGTGTGATAATTCCTCTTTCGTATATCCCAGCATGTCGGCAAGCGCCTGGTTGGCGTTCACTATGCCGTCGACGGACGTGATCGATTTACCGATGGCGGAGTTATCGAATATGTTTCTGAATTTCTCCTCGCTCATCTTAAGCTGTTCTTCCGCACGCTTGCGCTCGGTGATATCATGTACAGTCCCGACCAGTTGCGTACAGTTTCCATTCGCGTCAAAAACTGGGGCAACGGTGACTTCACCTGCTTTTAAGCCAGTGGGATACAGGGAGACTTCTTCCCAGTGAGCAGGTTGCCTGTTGCGAATGGCCTCCTTATATTTCCCCAAAACGAGAGCATGCGCCGGTTCCGGAATGACCTCTTGAACGAATTTGCCGACAATCTGGTCTTCCGTCAAACCTGTCACTTCTATGAACCTTTGGTTGACCGAGATGAACCGGAAATGATCACTGGGCTCTACACCAATAACGAAAATTACATCGTAGACATTGTCATGGATCAGTGAGAGATGAGTTTCTCTGGCGCGCAGCGCTTCCTCTGCTATCTTTCGCTCAGTGATGTCCGTGGCATATATTCGCAAAGTTTGGGATTCTTTAATAAAGTGAATTCTGTTCTCAATAAAATGCCCAGCAAGGATGATCTCTTGTACGTCAGTTGTTTCATAAATGCGACCAGATTCCGACAATTTCATTCTCCAATTTAATGGGATAAATAGATTAGCATGCTCTACATCCCATTGCTTCAAGGCTGACTGCATACTTGGATTCGAAAACAATACCTCTCCCTGGCGATTGAACTCCGCAATCATAACTGGAGTAAGCTGGGGGAAAGTGGCCAGGTGACGAATGGCCTCCTCTGATTGCTTGCGCTCGGTGATGTCGCTGATAATAAATGTGCCGAGCCATATTCCTGATATTTTTCTCATACCCATAGATACTTCAACGGGAAAATCTCCACCTTGTTTTCGACTGGCTATTGTCTCAATCTTACTGCTTGATCCCTTCGCCTTTCCCTTTGCCCTCACAAGTTTCTGCAGTTCATTATTCAGTAATAATGCGGATTCACGTGGGAAGATGAAGTCAATTGCGTTAGTGCCTATAGCCTCCCGGTCTGTGTGCCCGAAGATTTTAACTGCAGCCGGGTTCCAGGTCAGGATTGTGCCCTTATTGTCAACCGATATTATGGCATTTGGAGCCATTTCAAACAGGGTTTTATAATTGGCTTCAATGTAATTAAATGACCGGGCAAACTCATTTTCCAGCGGTACCTTTTTAATATCTGCTATGCGGTATACAGCCATTATCCCAACTAAAAGGTAAATACAGCCCACGTATTGTGAGGTTCTGCCTGTCCATCCAATCGGGCCGCCAACGCTCTTTTGAAGAAAAATTGCGCAAAGTCCGATAGTTATCAAGATTAGGGCAATACTGAACCAGTAAGTAAAATCTGAATGTGATCGAAAATAGACTCTAACAAATATGACTGAAGAGATTGCAAAGAGCAGAGTTGCTGTACCAAGTACAAATTGCCTCAGTAGGGTGGGGCCAGTACCCTGCGCGAAGAAAGGAGGAACTACGCGTTCATATACCGCGATGGCAAATATCGATATGAAGATAATTATAGCCAGGTAGCAAAGACCGAGATAAAGTGCACGATGCTGCTCTAATTTATACTGGGGCGACCTTTGTTGGGAGAAAATGGCTGCTGTGCAAAGCAGTATGGCTCCTATCAAGGCACCCGTGTTATGTATGGCAGGGGTGAGGTTTGTGCCAGCGGGTAGGTCGATGGTAAAGCCGGCTACCAGGGAGCCGAATCCGAAAGCAACCATACCGCATCCAATAAAGAAAAGGCTCATCTGGCCGCCATCAGCATAACTTCTCCATACCAGATAGGCGACGGCAAACGGGACTATTGTCAGAAATAAAATGTTGAGGGCTGGAAGTAAATAGGGCGGTTCAAAAATTGTGCTTGGATTAGAGTATGCGAAGAAAATGATTAATACAATGAAGAGAGGTAGTGGTAGGAGAGCCAGGGTTCTCAGCCATCCAAGCCCCCGGTTCTTCTTTTTATCGCTGGCGGTATTATCCCTCTGCACAGAGGCAACCTCCTTAATACCCTTTCCTTCACAAGTTAGCTAAATCAATCATAATCAATAGCTAATATATTTACAATAGCCAGCGATTTTACTATGACTCAAGAGAAATGCTGGATGTGATAAGGACTAAGCTTATTACTATCCAAATTTAAACCTTTTAAACGGTTTGTATAACATGTTCAGGCATCATCGGTATCAAGCCT
>CAVWAG010000003.1:0-323352 GCA_963752975.1 uncultured Chloroflexia bacterium | reverse complement strand
CATAGCCGCAGGTGTTGATGCCTGCGGGGCGCAGCCTGCAATAAGGACAACCACCACGCTTATCAGAACTAACATCATCAGACCATGTTTCTTCAAATTACTGACCTCCTTCGATAATAATACGCGGTACTATCAACGGTGAAGTGCCTGCTTGTAATTTATTAAACTGCCAAATTGCTACCTCCTCTCTAACTTTGGCAAGTTGCCATATTATAATTGAAAAATCACCCTGAAAAAATGCTCCACTGCACCTATTTCCATGCCCGGTAGCCTTAGATTTCAGCCGGACAGTATACGGTTATTCCTGGACACGTTGTCAGAATTCACCATTTCAATTATCGACTAAGCGATCGTGCTATCATATTCTTTAGCTGTATGGCTGTCAAACACCACCGAGTTCTCCCATCCACTGAACCTTCCCACTTGTCTGGGGTCAGGGTCTTTAAGGATGCCAGTCCCTTGGACAATACTGGTCTTTATGGAGTGTAGTTGTCATCGATGCATACTCCTATTGTGTAAAGCAAATAGAAAAAGCTCTTCGGCGTGTAGATATTATTCCCTCTGACCTTTGTATCTTGACGGAATGAACCTCTGTCCATGCGGAATATATGTAGATAGCCAGCAGCATTGACCCAATAAACAGCGGTTGAACTACGAGCTTTGGCCCACCGTTTTGGCCAGCATTAATTCACCCGCGAAGGTCAAGTTAACTCCTGGTTGTTGCCCAAATTCGCAAGTGTTCTCATGACCCTCCCCCGTATTATAGGCCAACAGCAGTTAGAATTTTCCCGTTATTTTCGACATACTCCCTGGGTGTCAGACCTCCGAGCGAGGTATGAGGTCTGCCCTCATTATAGTCTATCCGCCAAGATTCAATGACCTCCCTGGCATGTTTCAAACTGATAAACCAATTCTCGTTTAAACATTCATCTCGTATCCTACCGATGAAGCTTTCGGCATAGGCATTCTCAATCGGCTTTCCGGGTCGAATGAAGTTCAGTTTCACATCGCATCGGTATGCCCACTCGTCCATAACCTTGCCGGCAAATTCCGGACCATTGTCGCTCGTAATTACTTCAGGAAGCCCCCTAGTCTCTGCCAGCCTGTCCAGTACACTGACCACCCTGGCTCCGCCCAGAGAAGTATCCACCTCAATAACCGGACACTCCCGGGAATAGTCATCGACAATCACCAGGGCGCGAAATCGGCGCCCTGTGGCCATGCCATCGGTGACAAAGTCCATCGACCATCTTTCATTCGGCCTGCCCGGTGCCGGCAGTATCACCCTATTTATTGCCGCTATCTTCTTCCGTTTTCTCTTTCTCAAGGATAATCCCTCTTCCCTGTATATCCTTTCCGTCCGTTTGTGATTGACTACCAATCCTTCTCTCCTCAGCAACAGGTGAATTCTAGGACAGCCGAACCGTCTCCGTTGATGGGCCAACTCGCGTATCTTCTCGCGCAATTCGTCATCATGTTTTGCCACCGGCCTGTAGTCGTAACTGGCCCGTGGCAGGCCTACAAGTAGACAGGCCTTCCTGATACTTCGCCCAAGACTGGTCACCGCATGCGTGACCGCCTGTTTCCTCGTCCTGGGCGTTAGAAGTTTTTTGAGAGCAGCTCCTTCAGTGTCTGGTTATCCAGGGCCTGCTCAGCCACGATCTGCTTCAGACGACGGTTTTCCGACTCCAGGGCCTTGAGCCGCCTCAGGTCATTGACTGTCATCCCGGCATACTTTGCTTTCCAGTTGTAGTAGGTGGCATCGCTCATCCCGTACTTACGGCAGAGATCGGCGATTTTTGCGCCAGCGGCCCCTTCTTTGAGCACGGCGATGATCTGTTCCTCGGTATACTTCTTTGCTTTCACAAGAGCCCTCCTTATGACTTTTTATCATAGGAAAACTCTAAGAGCAACTGGCCTGGGTTATCGGGGGAGGGTCACTCAACCCTTAAATGCTTATGTTAGTATAAAGATAAGAGAACAGTGGTGATTAAACAAGAACAACTATGAGCTAACTCAACAGGCAGCTAGTTAAGATAGTAAAATGGCTGAAATAAGGAGATACAGGCTATGATGGAAAAATCAGTGATGTCCGAAACAAGGAGAACTTTACGGGTCGCAGCTGTGCAGGTAATATCAGAGAATGGCAAGGTAGCCGAAAATCTCAAGCATGCTACGAGCTTTGTGGAAGAAGCGGCGGCACGTGGAGCGAAGTTGGTACTCCTTCCAGAATTCATGCCCACCGGATATATTTTCACGAAAGAGATATGGAATGGCGGTGAACCCAGGGAAGGGCTAACTGCCAAATGGATGAAGGAAACCTCAAAAAGGTTAGGTATATGGCTGGGGACCAGCTTTCTTGAGGCTGACGGGGAGGATTTTTACAATACATTCGTACTTACCAATCCCGCAGGAGAAGAAGATGGGCGGGTGCGAAAGCAGACGCCGGCCGTCGGAGAGGCTTATTTTACCAGGGGTGCAGTTGGTCCGCATGTTATTAATACCCAGCTGGGCAAGATAGGAGTGGGCATATGTTATGAAAATGAGTTCGCTTATACACCTAAGAATATGTACTCGCAATCTGTAGATACTTGATGTTTCAGCCTCATGCATCCCCTGCCCTTACTATCAACAAGATAACTACTCAAAAGACGGTTGAGTTATTTAAAACTGCTCTTAAGAAACGCTCGATAATTTATGCGGATATGCTTGGAATACCGGTTATCTTTTGCAATCACTCAGGGCAATGGAGTTCCCCTATGCCGGGTATGTCTTTTCTGAAGCAAGATACTCATTTCGATGGACTTTCCTCCATCGCTGATTCCGATGGAACATTGAAGGCGCAACTTGGCAGCGGGGAAGGAGTGATCGTTGAGGATGTCATTCTGGATCCGGTCCTAAAGAAGAATGTGCCGCCCATCGCTTACGGCAGGTGGGCAATGCCAAATGCACACTGGATAATGAAGATTATGTTGTTGATTGAAGCCGCGGGCAGCATCTGGTACCGATTCAGTAAGGAACGTAAGCTCAGGGCAAAGGAGATATCGCTACGCCTGGAATGAAGACTATAATTAAATTTTCATCGAGCTATAGCGATGTATGCAATAGAACTACCGTTCGTTCTTGATATTCATTAGAGCCTCCTGTAATATACCTGTGTTGGATTTCACTCCAACACTCTTTAATTATTATTTTGTTTGCAGGTACTTCTTGGCTCGCAACGGTATGGCATCGGCCTGGATGATAAATTTAATACTTGGCCAACCAGTGAACAAATTGTTTCTAAACTCACTAACATGCATAAGCTCTATAAGTTGCTGGAAGCTACGTGGGATTCTCTACCTGAAGTTGATCGGAAGAACCTTCAGCGCCCCGTAGATATATTAGCGACGTTCCGGCCTTAAATTCATGTAGCACATCGTCTTGCAAAACAAAAACAGACACCAAAAAATCAGGTTTTCTGACCAAGCATATTGTTTATAATTACTTCAGCTGGTGGTAGTTTATGATCAAATATGTGCGTAGCTTCATAATGCCACCCAGATGAATCTCGTACAACATTAATTACAATTCCACGTTTTCTCAATTCGGCAACAATGCGAATCGCAGTTGGCCGCGATACACGAAGTTCTTTAGCCAGAGCTTTATTATTTAGTCTAAACCCCCAAATTAGACTAAGAGCTGTCTTAAAGCGTTGTTCTATCTTATTAGTTCTTTCGTAATACATAATAAGCTTCTCCTTCTTCTAATCACGATCTGGTAATTTTAAATATAGATTTATTTAAAT
Source organism: uncultured Chloroflexia bacterium (assembly GCA_963752975.1). Lineage (GTDB taxonomy): Bacteria > Chloroflexota > Dehalococcoidia > GIF9 > UBA5629 > CAIMUM01. The sequence goes on along the minus strand of CAVWAG010000003.1, from coordinate 319,565 downwards.
CAAATAATGACATCCCCCCTTCTAGAAAAGATCGGCAAGAATTAATGGTTGATTTAAAAGAATCATTTTATTATCAGAGTGTATCCGACACTGATGAAAGGGCCTCATTTCCAGAAAGGCTGAAAGATAGACAAAAAGTTCTGTATATTGTACGCTTAGGCCCACCATATTGGTTCATTGTATTCCTGTATAGTCAAACTCTGATATCGCGGGGAGGTTCTAAATGGCTGATTATAATGTAATTGTGATCGGTGCCGGCATCGGCGGACTGGCTGCTGGGGCATTGATGGCCAAGCAGGGGCGCAAGGTGTTGCTGCTGGAACAGAGCGACAGGGTGGGCGGATGCTGCTCCACGTTTGAAAGAAGCGGATACCACTTCGACCTCGGCGCATCCATCATCGAGGATGCACAGGTCATGGACTGGTGCTTCCAGCGCCTCGGCACCACGCTGGGAAAAGAAGTTGAGCTCATCGAGCCTCGTCTCATCTTTTCGGTCCTGCTCAAAGACGGCTCAAAGATACGATATCCCAAATCCATCGAGGAGTCGGCGCAGGAAATAGCGAAAATAGCCCCGGAAGATGTCAAGGGGTGGTACGCCTTCTGCAAATACATGAAGGAGTTCAACGACGCTGCGGTCGAAGGCTTTTTCATCAAGCCGGCCAATACCTTCGGGGACATTGTCAGCATGTTTGCCCAGACACCCGCCATGCTCAAGTACATGCCGCTCTTCAACGGAAGCTACCAGGCAGTCCTGAAGAAGTTCTTTAAAAGCGAAAAAATACGCGAGTCGCTTTCCTACCAGTGCTTGTATGCCGGGCTTCCCCCCGACCTGCTGCCCGGTTTGTACGCGGTGATACCGTACTCCGAGCACGAGGGGATCTATTACAGCAAAGGCGGAATGATCGCGATACCGGCCGCGTTTCAAAGAGTTGGCGAGAAACTGGGCATGGCCGTGAAGCTGAATACGCTGGTAAAGCGCGTTATGGTTAAAGACCGCCGGGCCATGGGTGTGGTGCTGGCCGACGGCACGGAGATTACCTCGGACCTGGTCATCTCGGACATCAACGCCAAAACGCTGTACCTGGAATTAATCGGCGAGGAGCACCTGCCGGACATCGTGCGCACGGGCGTCAAAAGCTACGAATACTCGATGTCAACCCCGACGGTTTACCTGGGGGTCGATTACGATCCCCCGCTGGAATCGCACCACACGCTGGCCACCATCCCCATGGAAGAGATGAATAAATACTGGTGGGACGAATATGAGCAGGGTCGTTACCCTGCGGAACAATTCGGCATCATCAGCTGCACGACGCGCTCCGATCCCAACCTGGCGCCTCAGGGCCATAACATCATTATCCTTACCATGGGGCCGGGACCAGGCAAGCTCGACGGGACCACCTGGGATGCGGAGAAAAAAGGCCTGATGGAGCGCATAATCAAATACTATTCTCAGAAATACCTGCCAGGACTGGAAGAACATGTCAAGGTAGCGGAATTCTCCACGCCGGCGGACTTTGAAAAGAGGCTGCTATCGCCCGGAGGGGCCATCTATGCCTTGCGGCAGGATGTCCCCCATTCCATCTGCTTCCGCCCGGCCGCCAAATCGAAATCAATCAAGGGTCTTTACTTAGTAGGGGCTTCGACCCACCCCGGCGGTGGCATACCGGTGGTGACCGCCTCCGCTATGAACGCCGCCGACCTCATCGCAAAATACGAGAAGTAATACAGGTGGATAATATGGAGAAAAAACAGAAGAAAAAGCGCATCGGCTTCTTCAGGAATATTTTACGGCAGCTAAAATATCTCATCCCGCGCTATTTCGTTTAAGCGGCAGACCCCCTGTACAGCCGCATCATGCGCGGGCAGCATCGATGACCGCGGCCAATTGTTCCGGGTCATCTGAGCCGAGCAGGTATTTCTTGCCGCCGGCGGCTGACAGCAAAACGCCGCGGTCACCTTTCAAGATAATAAGCCTGCATCTCGCTATTAAAGCGGATACCGTAGCCACCGAAATCATGCAGGGGCGAGAAGTCGTGCACTTCCACAGCGGTTATCTCGGCGGTTTTTAACCGCAGCAGATTTATCCCCAGTATTCCCATTTTCACAGCCACTAAATCCCTGGTAACCGATATACGGAATCCGCCGTATGTCGTTATGAAGCCAAACCCGATTAAGATCAATATAATTGACAGCCACGGCCGAACCTGCCAGGTGAGAGCAGCAGCCACAAACATCCCTGCCGGGACCACAACGGCCAGCACGCCGGCATAAGCGGGATTTTGCGACTCCTTATAATCCAGAGGCTTGCCCGATGCAACAATCCGGGCAATTTCCTCCTGTATCCGGCTTGTATCCGTTGCCGCATACACTTTTTCATAATGACGGTAGGGCCTGATAAGCTCCAGAAGCACCGCCAGGCCGGTAGCCAGTCCGCAGGCCAGAGCTATCTCAATCCAGGGGAAGGAGAATACCTGGCCGGATGACCTGAGCATATTGACATAGACTATTTGTATGCCGCACATGTCACCGATGGCGAGTTCATCGAAAAGCGATATCCAGTTAAAGGTTTTCTTCTTCTCCTGGCGCGCCCAGAGTTCGTCCAACCAGGCCGAAAGGATAAGAAAACCGAAGGACAGGCCCAGTAACAGCAGTGAGCTTGTCCAGGGCGAGCCATAGGCATCAGGCTTCCCACTGATATCGAAATGAGTGGGCGCAGAATCCGGCAGAGGAAACGCCATCAGCGTAATAACTACGGCTATGACTATCAACAGCAATGCCGGCAGATGGGTCCATAACGGGTGAATCATTTTCAATTTCATCTGATTAAACTCTATTATACATCTTATGGGTCATGTTATGTAAGCGAGTGCTCGTCAGGTATTATTATCCACCATCATATCAGGCTTGTCCTTTGGCTTTATTTCGCGCACTACGGCAAGTATAAAGGGCTTACCTCCCCGCTTAATGATTTTGCCTCGCACCTCCACCCTCATAACTTTGAGCCATCCTTACATACATGCACTGTTTCAAATATGTATTCTTTGTGCTTCAGAAAATTCACTTATCCTTGTATCAAACCTCTCCTGGTGCAATTCATTAGGTGTGAATATCCAATATGTTCATCTTCAATAATCTCGTCTCGTGAATATCCTCTTGTATTACAAGCAGCATCATTGACATAAATTATATTTCCCTGCAATTCAGAAAAATACGAGTCACTCACAAATCAAGCATCTCTGCCCTCATAGCCAGCTCGTCCTGCAGCTTCTTATCCTCGGTCACGTCATAGAAAAATGCCATGATGGCCGGCCGCCCCATGTACATGACACGGTAACTGAACGGCCTGACATACTTGATCTCGCGGGTTTTGCTGATGAAGGGCCACAGCACACCGGCAGGTATCTCGTCCCCCGCCTGCACCATCGCGAAGCGGGCCGACAGTTGCTTGCGGTACTTGGGATGAACCAGGTCAACTGCAGATTTATTTATCACCTCTTCCAATTTATATCCCAATATATCGCAGGCCGCCTGATTGGCCCATACCACTATCTCATCCTGAAGGAGCACGACTCCTTCCTTTGTCTTTTCAACATAGCTGTACAGGATGAATTGTATCTCATGGAGGGTCGAGTCAAGCGTTTTTAACTGGGCAAGTGTTTCCTCAAGCATTTTGATGCGCTTGCCCAGGTCATCAAGCTGGCTGTCTAATGGACCGGCCGTGTGGTTTTGCGGCTGCATTATGTTCTCCTTCAATTATAATTAAGCCCGGTGTAAATCTCCTCCACCAGGCCTCAATCCTGGCCATGGCCAGCCCGGCCTTTTCTATCGAGTGGAATACAGGCAGCCCGGCTTCAACAAACCCCGACTGGACCTTGAGTTGCTCGTCTGTACCGGCAGCGTCTGAGGCAGGGTTTAGTGCCAGAATAACCGGCTTATGCGTTTCCCTGCCCGCTTTTTGCATTGCCTCGGCGGCCGGCTTCAGGAAGAAATCGTTGGCGAACCTTCCCTCGCCCCACCTGGTTACCGGGTGAAAGCCCATGTGGTACATTATCATGTCCACAGAAGGCGATTGGCTTACCGCTTTCATGGTCTGATAAATCACATCCGGGAATACCAGGTTGGTAGCGTCCAGCGGGTTGGTGAAAATGCCCCCGTCATTAGGCAGGAATTTCTTCAGTTCCGCCTGGGCCTCTCCCGACAACGCGGTAAGCTGGAGGCCGACCTTCTCCATGTGGTCACCGGCCTCAACGCTGGGCCCACCTCCCACACCCAGCACGGCTATGCCGCGCCCGGCAGGATACGGCGTGGCAAAACTCAGGGCGACCAGCACGTCAACCATCTCCCGTATATCTCCCACCTGGATGGTGTTGACCTGCCGGCAGAGGGTCTGGAAGACCTTTACCGATGATGTCATGCTGGCCGTGTGGCTCATGGTCGTGCGCAGGCCAGCCTCAGTCGTGCCGCCCTTGTAAACCACTACCGGCTTGACCCGCGCCGCTTTCTCCAATACGCTGCGGAATCGGCTGCCGTCCCTGACGCCTTCGATATATGCGGCGATAATCTTTGTCTCGGGATCACCCGTAAAATACTCCAGCAGCTCGCATTCATCGATATCCAGCGCGTTGCCGTAGCTGATAACCTTGCTGAAGCGCAGTCCACGCACCCCGGCATGGAGAGGCATATCCTGCGCATGGCCACCGCTCTGCGATAGAAAGGCAATTCCTCCGGGCTCCATCGGCAGGCGGGTAGCAGTGGTAAAGCGCGCCCTAGGGACGTAAAGGCCGGTGCAGTTGGGACCGATAATGCGGAACCCGCCGTCCCTTGCCTTCTGAAGCATGGACTTTTCCAGCTTGATACGTTTTTCCTCACCGCTTTCGCTGAAACCGGCCGTGAAGAAGTGCACGGACTGCACCCCTTTTCTGGCACAATCGTCAAGGATATCCAGCGACCTTTCGGCAGGAACACACACCATCACATGGTCAACACTGCCCGGGATGGCCGAGACAGATGCATAGCAGGGCAACCCGTAGGCCTCAGTGTATTTGGGATTGACCGGGTAAATAGCCGGGAACCCGGCGTCTTTCAAAGAATAAACCGCGAAAGCAGCGAAGGTCATCCAGTTCTGCGGAGATACCCCCACAATCGCCACGCTGCGCGGACTGAATATATCGTCGAGCGTAGCTGTTGGACTTTTCATCACGGCATTTATGATAACAACATAATAGTGTATTATCAATTCTTCTTATCGGACCAATTATATCGTTAACGTATTTTTATAAAGGTCATGGCAAGTTGACATACAGTGATGGGACACTTAAACTGTGCCATTAATACCTCAAGCTACCTTCGATAACCATGCTGACTGCTGTAACGGGCGCCTCCGGGCACATAGGCATTAACCTCACCAGGGCCCTTATCTCCAGGGGCAGGCAGGTGCGCGCGTTATCACATGCGAGCAACCTGGGTTTAGAGGGTCTGCCTATTGATTTACTCCAGGGTGATGTAAGCGATTTGGAATCATTGACAGCCGCGTTCCGCGGCGTAGGGGTGGTGTATCACCTGGCTGCTCATATTTCATTGAGGATGAACGACTGGCGTCGCTGTGCTGCAGTCAATATCGAAGGCACCCGGAATGTCATTGAAGCCTGCAGGCGCAGTGGTGTAAGGCGCCTGGTGCATTTCAGCACCATTCACGCGCACTGCAGCGAACCTCTTGACATCCCCGTCAATGAGTCACGTCCCTATATTTCATCCCCTCATACCCCACCTTATGATCGCTCCAAGGCAGCGGGCGAAAAACTGGTGCGCCAGGCGGTTGACGAAGGGCTCGATGCCATCATCATCAATCCCACGGGGGTCATTGGCCCTTTCGACTACCGCCCTTCCCACTTCGGGCAGGCGCTCATTCAAATTGCTTCAGGAAGAATGCCCGTTCTGATCGAGGGTGGCTTTGACTGGGTGGATGCCCGGGACGTAGCGGAGGGCGCCATTAAAGCTGAAGAAATGGCTGCCGCCGGCTCAAAATACCTGCTGTCCGGCCATTGGCTGTCAATGCGTGAAGTCGCCAGCATAGCCGCTGAGATTATGGGCAACAGGGTCCCCACACTGGTCTGCCCCATGTCCGTGGCCAGGGCCTGCGCTCCCATCGTAACAGCAGCTTCAGGATTATCCGGTATCAGGCCAATCTTTACCAGCGTTTCCTTGAATGCGCTGGTCAGCAACCACAACATCAGCCACGATAGAGCGACATCAGAGCTCGGCTATGCCCCACGGCCAATCAGGGAAACGCTGAGCGATACCATACAATGGTTCAAAGACAACGGTTATCTTAAGAATAGGTGACAATGACTTCCAACCTGCTTTTCAACGTAATACTGATAATCTGGCTGGTGCTGTCGCCGGCTATTTTTATCAGCCTTTTCTTCATAGTTGCCCCTTACGGACGGCACATCAGGAGCGGATGGGGATTATCGCTCGACAGCAAGCTGGGCTGGATCATCATGGAATCCAGTTCACCGTTGATATTCGCCCTGTGTTTCATCCTGGGGACAGCCCCGGTATCGGTCACGTCGGCCGTCTTCCTACTGCTCTGGGAGGCCCATTATATACACCGCGCCTTTATCTACCCTTTCAGCTTGAAAAGCTCCAATGAGAAAATGCCGCTTTCCATAGCCTTCTCCGGCCTCTTTTTCAACCTGGTCAACGCGTCGCTGAACGGCTACTATATCTTTACACTCTCAGGGGGATACCCAAATCAATGGATGGCAGACCCCCGTTTTATTATCGGCACGGCGGTATTCATCTGCGGGTTTGTGATCAACAGGCAGGCCGATAACACCCTGGCACTGCTGCGCAGAAAGGGAGAAACCGGCTATCTTATACCGCAGGGCGGGCTTTACCGCTGGATATCCTGCCCCAACTACCTGGGAGAGATACTCATCTGGTCAGGCTGGGCTTTGGCAACCTGGTCACTGGCAGGTCTGAGCTTCGCCCTCTGGAGCATGGCCAACCTGGCGCCCCGCGCCGTGTCTCATCACAAATGGTACCACGAGCATTTCCCTGATTATCCTGCCACCCGCAAAGCCCTGGTCCCCGGCATCTGGTAATCAGCGAAAAAGCGTAATCTCCAGCAATTCAATTGATAATCTCCGTGAAAACCCGATTAGAGACCATCACCATAGTATGGGGCAGCCTGTATCGCGTCCCCTCCCGAACAAGCATCCTGGCATCCGTCAGTTTAGTCAGCCTCGCATGCAGGCGGCAAACATTATTGCGCCCGTAGCGCTCCTCCATCTCGGCAATGTCCAGCCCTTCCTCCAAAAGGCGCAGCCGCAGCATTGCCTCCTCAGCTAATTTGCTTTCTACCTCAAGCGTTTCGGATTCACTGGCCATCCGCAAGCGGTCTCAAGATGTATTTTTGCAGGTCGGGCGCATTCTTGAAACGCCGCCCCCTGAGGTGCGACGCCGCGCCCGGCCCGAGGCCGAGGTATTCACCTCCCCGCCAGTAATTCAGGTTATGCCGGCATTCCCGGCCAGGCAGGGCAAAATTGGATATCTCATAATGTACAAACCCGTTTTCTTTCAGGTAACAGGCGGCAAATTCGAATAGCTCAGCCTGCTCTTCGTCGGTTGCCAGATCAGGAGGCGGATGCCTGGCAAATTCGGTGCCCTGTTCAATCGACAGACAATAGGCCGAGATATGTGTCACTGCTGAATGCGAAAGGCCGCATAGCGTGTTTCCAAGGCTCTGCGGGGTCTGACCCGGCAATCCCACGATTATATCCACTGATATATCATCAAAGCCGCATCCAGAAGCCATATCGATTGCCTTTAAGGCCTGCTCGGCATTATGCAGCCTGCCGGACCGGGTGAGCTCATCATCATTTAACGACTGTACGCCGATCGAGAGACGGCTTATCCCGCAGGCGGCTGCAGCCCCCAGAAATTCGCTGCTCGCCGTATCCGGATTGGCCTCGATAGTAGCTTCCTCCAGGTCAGAAAGGCCCAGGCAACCGGATAACCCACGCATCATCTGCTCGAGCGCGGCGGCGCCCAATATACTCGGCGTGCCTCCCCCGATATAAAGGGTATCGAAGATAAGTCCGCGGTACTGCTCTGCCTCCATCAGCAGTGCCCTCAGGTAATCGTCCAGTAAATGCAGCTTGCCCACTTCGGAATAGAAATCGCAGTAGTAGCACTTGCGTACACAAAGGGGAATATGCACATATAACCCCGGCATGTCGCCCGCCTAATCCTCTATTTTCATCAGGGACAGGAAAGCTTCCTGCGGCACCTCAACAAAACCCACCATCTTCATCTTTTTCTTGCCCTCTTTCTGCTTTTCCAGGAGCTTCCGTTTACGCGTTATATCGCCACCGTAACATTTGGCCAGCACGTCCTTGCGCATGGGGAAGATGTCCTCGCGTGCGATCACCTGTGCCCCGATAGCTGCCTGCAAAGGTATCTTGAAAAGATGCTTGGGGATAGTCTTGCTCAACTTGTGTATCAGCGCCCTGCCACGTACAGTGGCGCCTTCCTTGGGCGCGATGTAGGAAAGCGCGTCGACTATCCCGTTATTTACGATTATGTCGACCTTAACGAGGTCACCCACGCGGTAGCCGTTCAGCTCATAATCCATGCTGGCATACCCGCGGCTGACGCTCTTAAGCCGGTCGTAGAAATCGGTTATCATGTCCGCCAGCGGCAAGTCGTAGGTAAGTATGGCCCGCCGGTCGTCGGGATGCTCGATACCTACCAGGGTGCCGCGCTTGGCATCGGCCAGTTCCATGCAGGGGCCGATATGAGCAGATGGAACAATTATCCTGGTCCTGATGATCGGTTCCTCGATGTGGCCGATGTTCCCCTCGGGCGGGAACTTAGAGGGGTTATCCAGCATCAATATATCTCCGTTCTTGCAGAAAACCTTATAGATGACCGAGGGCATGGTGGCAATGATATCCTGTTCATATTCACGCCTCAGCCTTTCCAGAGCTATCTCCATGTGCAGCATGCCCAGGAAACCCATGCGGTATCCGTAACCGAGCGCCGCCGAGTTCTCCTTCTCGAAAACAATTGACGAATCGTTGAGTTTGAATTTCTCCAGCGCCGCGCCCAGTTTGCTGTATTCGCTGGTCACAATGGGATAAACGCCGCAATACACCATGGACTGCGCCATCCTGAAACCTGGTATAGCTAATTCCTCCGGGTGGTCGGCCGAAACCACGGTGTCTCCCACGTGTATTTCGCCGGCGTTCCTGATCAACGCCACTGCATACCCGACCTCCCCCGCCTGCAGCATGGGGCACTGGGCCAGGCCGAGGCTGAAATACCCGACTTCCTCGACCTCATATATCTTCTCGGTGGATTTAAGCAGTATTTTATCCCCCGCTTTTAAACTTCCTGTGAACACCCTCAGGTGTGGAATAACACCGCGGTAAGCATCGTAAAACGAGTCGAAGATCAGGCACTTCAAAGGAGTATCTGCGCTTCCCGAAGGAGGGGGTACCCTGGCCACTACCGCTTCAAGCAATTCGATCACACCTGTACCGTCCTTGGCCGAGACGAGCAAAATGTCCTCTATGCTCAGGCCGAGCATGGAATACAACTGCAAACAGCAATCATCCACCATAGCGCCGGGCAGGTCGATCTTATTAATCGCAGGTATGATTTTCAAACCGGCGTCCAGCGCCAGGTTGGCATTGGCGATGGTCTGGGCTTCCACGCCCTGTGTAGCATCCACCAGCAACACGGCGCCCTCGCAGGCCATCAGGCTGCGCGAAACCTCATAATTAAAATCCACATGCCCGGGCGTGTCAATCAGGTTCAGGATATATTCACCGCCATCCCTGGCCCTATAAGGTATCCTGACCGACTTGGCTTTGATTGTTATGCCCCTTTCCCGCTCGAGATCCATGCTGTCCAGCATCTGGTCCATGCTCGTCTTGCGGACCATGCCGGTAAGCTCCAGTATCCGGTCGGCTAAAGTGGACTTACCGTGGTCGATATGGGCAATGATGCAGAAGTTGCGTAAATTATTCATTTCAATAAAAAGCAGGATAACTGCCGTGCTAAATAGCAGTTATCCTGCAATTATCGCCGCCTATTTAATTATACTACTCTTCGCTCATAGTCATTTTGCGCGCCATCTTGAGCAGTATGCGCTGTTCGGCCGCCGCGACGTTGTGCCTCGCCCTGTCGATGACATCCGGGTTTACTGACACAGATGTAATGCCCCATTCTACCAGCCTTTCTGCAAAGTCAGGGTAGTAGGAAGGCGCCTGGCCACAGATCGAGCAGGTTATGCCCATCTTATGGCAGGTTTTTACAATAGATTTAATAGCCTCCTGCACCGCCTTGTCGCGTTCATCAAACAGCGGAGCACATATTTCACTATCCCTATCCACGCCAAGCATCAGCTGGGTGAGGTCATTTGAACCAATCGAAACACCGTTAATACCAGCTTTAGCGTAGTCTTCAAGCCAGTAAATCACGGAAGGCACCTCAGCCATTACCCATAGCTGCATATCCCTGTCATCACCAAGTCCGCTGTCATCAATAAGCTTCTTGCAGCGTTTAAATTCCCATAGCGTGCGTACGAAGGGGATCATCAGGTGAAGGTTCTTGTCGAGTTCCCTGACCTTCTGTATGACCTTCAATTCAAGCTCAAAGAGGTCGGGGTTCAGGATGTACCGGTAGCATCCGCGGAACCCGATCATGGGGTTCTGTTCGACGGTTTCATATTTGTCACCGCCACGCAGGTTGCGGAATTCATTGGTGCGGAAATCGATAGCCCGGTAAATAATCGGCCTGGGATAGAAGGCGCGTGTGAAAATGCGCAGTTTCCTGACCATGGCATCAATGAACTGGTTGCTCTTGCCCTCCTCAATCAACTGCCGGGGATGTATGCCATCGCAAGCATCGATGACCATAAATTCCGCCCTGAGCAATCCGACACCGTCAACATCCTCCTTGGCTATCCTCTCAGCTTCATGCGGCATAGCAAGGTTGACATACAGCTTTGTCGCAGTGACAATAGGGGCCGATTTAGCTATTACTTCTGTTCCCTTGTCTTGAGCCTTCTTGTCTTCTTTCAATCTGCCTTCATAGACAGTGCCATGAGTTCCGTCCACTGTAACGAGCATCTTGTCCTGCAGCACCTTGGTAGCATTCCTCGTCCCCACAACACAGGGTAAGCCCATTTCACGGGATACGATGGCGGCGTGGCACGTCATGCCACCGCCATCAGTAACTATAGCAGACGCTTTCATCATAAGGGGCACCCAATCAGGGGTGGTCATCTCAGCGACCAGCACATCCCCGCTCTCGAATCCATTATCCTTATCCGGAGAGACAAGCACACGTACCTCGCCACTGCCGCGACCCGGGCTGGCCCCGAGTCCCCTGATTAATTCCTTGCTCTCCTCCTCTGGTTTTTCCGATTCTACCTTTACAGAACTAATTGGGGTGGTTATCGGCCTGGACTGAACCATGTAGACTTTATTACCTTCAATTGCCCATTCAGTATCCTGCGGGCTACCATAATGCTGCTCAATTTTCATTCCCAGCCCGGCGATTTGCAGAATTTCCTTGTCTTTAAGCACCTGCTCGCTCAGCTTCGTCCTCCGAGAGGTCAACATTCTTATTGCTGCCTTTTTCATCGCGGATTATCTTGAAATTCTTATGGGAAATCCTGGCGTCCCTGACCTTCATATTAGACTTGTCAATCTCATAATAATCCGGCGATACCAGTCCCCCGACCACCACCTCGCCGAGCCCAAACGCCCCCTCAATTACCAGGCTGTTAAGATTATTGTTTCTGGGGTTGGCTGTGAACATAACGCCAGCCTTGTCTGAATTAACCATTTTCTGCACAACCACAGCTATAACCGGCTCCTCATAGAATTCTTTCTTGGCCCGGTAAGATATTACCCTTGCACCATATAGAGAAGCCCAGCATTCTTTCACTTTCCGGATCAGGTCTTCCCTGCCATGGACATTTAGAAATGTTGCATTCATACCTGCAAAGGAAGCCTGCTCAGAATCTTCCATAGTGGCCGATGACCTGACCGCTACAAACGGAGCTTTGACCGTGTCCCTCCTGGCCAGTTCATCATACGCCTTTAAGATCTCACTCTTGATAGTGGCGGGCATCTCCGAACCGATGATTAAATCCTGTACCTCCTTGGCCTTGGCCTGCAGAGCGGAAGTGTCATCAACATCGATGCCTTCGATAGCATGCACGATTTTCTGAGAAAGCCCGCTCTCGGTGGTAAAAAGCAGGTAGGCCTGGGCGGTTATTACATATCCCGGCGGAACCGGCAGGCCGGCTTTAACGAGTTCACCGAGGTTGGCGCCTTTGCCGCCAGCCTTACTCACATCTGCTTTGCCGATATCCTTGAACCATTTCACTATTTCCATGGATTGACCTCCTCCGGTATTCTAATAACGTGTAATTCTCGTCTTCGTCAATCGGGCCGAAAACTCAAGGTGATATCTTGCAACGCAAGGCCATTTAGATGGACAGCACCGGTATATATCTCAGATAGCGCTCGTCGATACTTTTTTTCTTTTCCCACGTGTCTTTAAACGGTGTGTAAACTACTTCTCCATTTATCTGCCCGACCGCAGTGCCCTCTTTGCCATCGAGCAACCCCTCTACAGCGGCAATCCCCAGGATACTGGCCAGTATCCGGTCCGTCGCGGTAGGCGAACCTCCCCTCTGCACATGACCAAGCGTGCAGAGCCGGCTTTCAACCTTTAACCGCATCTCTACATACTTGGCTATATTAATGGTATCCTCAAGCTGGTTGCCCTCGGCTACCACGATGATGCTGCTCCTCTTCCCGCGTTTGAAGCTCTCCGTCAGGTTTCGGCAGAGATCCTCGATATCAATTTTTATTTCCGGGATGATGATCTGCTCGGCGCCGCCGGCCAAACCGACCGTGAGGGCTATAAAACCGGACTTCCTGCCCATCACTTCGACAAAGAAAATCCTTTCAAACGCGCTGGCTGTATCCCTGATCCGGTCAATGGCATCCAGTGCGGTATTTACCGCCGTATTAAACCCGATTGTATAATCCGAGCCCCAGATATCATTATCTATCGTGCCCGGCACGCCGATAAAGGCTATGTCGCTCTCCTCGGTCAGCGCCTGCGCTCCTCGGAAAGAGCCATCACCCCCGATGATGATACAGCCATCAATATGCTCAGCCTTTAACGCGTCAATGGCCTTTTTCCTGCCCTCAACTGTGAACATTTCGTTGCAGCGGGAGGTTTCCAGGATCGTTCCGCCTTTTTGAATGATATTAGCCACAGAACGACGGTCGAATTGCTCAAATTCACCGTTGATCAGCCCTGAAAACCCGCGTCTGATGCCGGTCACCTCAAGGCCCCTGTAGACGGCGCACCTGACGATGGCCCGTATAGCGGCATTCATACCTGGAGCATCACCGCCACTGGTCAATACACCGATTTTGGTAATATCTTTTTTCATTTTCTGCCTATAAATTATCAAATTTATTGTCTAAACACAATATAGCCTGTTCACCTCACCATTTGCCATAGATGTCCAGGCCCATTACAACTGAGCAAGATGTTCAAGTGCTTTTATGTAAAATTGACCGGTGTATTGCTTGGCCATCCGCGATGTATTGAAGAATGGTGAATTGGAGCTGGATGCTTTCCTTCATCATCTTCACCCAACCATGCGGCGTACCGTTAATATCCCTGTCGTAATAAAGAGGTATCACATGATCTTCCAGCTGCTCTGTAAATGGCATTGGCCGTACGGTTATCGTAGTCCGCGGCATCTCCCGTATCCTTCTCATCCACAGCCCAGCCGTTGTGCTCGTTATAGCCCTCGAACCACCATCCGTCCAGCACGCTGAGGTTTATCACACCATTGACAGAAGCTTTCTGTCCGCTTGTTCCGCTGGCCTCCATCAATACCCGGGGTGTATTAAGCCAGACGTCCACCCCACTTACCAGGTCGCGCGCCATATGCAGGTCATAATCCTCTACAAAGGCTATCCTTCCGCCATATTCCGGGTCCCTGGCGTAGCTGTAAACCTGCTGTATCAGCCGCTTACCGTCTTCGTCATTAGGATGCGCTTTGCCGGCGAAGATAATCTGCACCGGCTTCAAGTCATTGCTCAATATCTTCTTTAAACGGTCTGTGTCTTTGAAAAGTACCGATGCCCGCTTATAACCCGTGAAACGCCTGGCAAACCCGATGGTCAACGCTTCCGTATCCAGCAGGGCGCCCATAGCCAGTGGCTGTACGGCCGCCACCTTATCCTGCGACCATCTCTGGCGCGCCCGGTCAAGGATGGCGCTGATAAGCTTTAGCTTGAGCCACCTGTGCATGGCCCAGAGCAACTCGTCAGGTATATTGTGAAGGTTGTCCCACAGCCCGGGACTATCCTGGCGTACTTTCCAGTCCTCTCCCAGGAACCTCTGAAAAAGCATCTGGAACTGCGGCGCCGCCCAGGTAGGCAGGTGCACGCCATTAGTTATCGAGGCGATGGGCACCGCTTCCTCGGGAACATCCGGCCATATCTTATGCCACATCTTCCTGCAGACCTGGCCATGCAGCTTGCTGACCCCATTCCTGTAATCCGCCAGCTTTAGCCCGAGGACGGTCATATTAAACGATGAGCTATCGTCCTGGGTTGTACCGAATTTCATAAATTCTTCGCGCGTAATCCCCAGTTGACCCCAGTAATCATGAAAATACTTGTCGATCAGGTCCAGCGGAAAGGTGTCATTGCCGGCCGGCAGAGGCGTATGCGTGGTGAAAACCGAGGTGGCCTTAACCTCTTTGACCGCGGCCTCGGTAGAAGCCCCTCCTTTAACCAACTCCCGCACACGTTCCACCAGCATAAACGAGCAGTGGCCTTCGTTGGCATGCCATACGGCAGGTCTTATGCCGAGGGTGTTAAGTAACCGTACACCACCCAAACCTATGACCAATTCCTGTAAAAGGCGCATTTCGCGGTCACCGCCGTATAGCCTGGCCGAGAGTCCGCGATAAGCCTGAGGGTTCTCTTCGAGGTTGGTATCAAGTAAATACAACTTCACCCGGCCAAGGTTCAACTGCCAGGCTGCCACCTGTATGGACCGTGCTGTCCAAAGGCACCTGCACTGTCAGCATTTTGCCGTCCGCTGAGCAGACGCGTGTCAGAGCTACATTATCGATAGTTTAGCTGTTCGTAAGACTCTTCCTGCCAGCCGTTCTGCGATATATGCTGGTGGAAGTATCCCTGCGGGTACATGAAGCCCACACCAACTATGGGTATGCCCAGGTCGCTGGCTTCTTTGCAGTAATCTCCGGCCAGCACTCCCAACCCACCTGCATAAATAGGCAGTGAGTTATGCACGGCAAATTCCAGTGAAAAATAGGCGATCGGATTTATCCGCATGCTGAGGATACGTTGCCGAAAACCATGTGTTCGTGGTTGAAAGGCTTTCCCGGTAACCCGCGATAGCCGCATCATAGTTCTCAAATAGCAGTCTCTTCGGCACAGGCTACCATCTGGTGATAAGGTATCTCCTTCAACAGCCTGACAGGATTATGTCCGGTTGATTTCCAGAACAGACCTGTCCACCTCTTTGAAAAGATTGCGCGCGTTAGGATTCCAGCTCCACCAGAGGTTATACGCCAGGTCACTCAATCCCGCGATGCGGTCAGGGACGTTCAATTTGTTGTCCGGATTCATCGCTATACCTGGCTATTCTGCAAAACATTAATCTCCCGGTTTTAGTTGCTAATGCAGTAATTATAAGTAAATATGCGCATTCATTACAAACATGTATGAAGAAACCAATTTCCTTTGCACACAAACTATTAAAAATGTATACTTACATTCGCAGCCTTCCTATAAGCGAAGGCAGGCAACAGGAGCCTCAGATGAAAATCAATGTGATGCAGGACGTTTTACAGGCCAACGACCGGATTGCTGAAGAGAATAAGCAACTATTCAAGAAAAACCGCAATCTTGTACTCAACCTGATGAGTTCACCCGGCGCCGGTAAGACCTCGCTGCTGGAGAAGACTGCGGAGAAACTGGCCGGCAAACTAAGGCTGGGCGTGGTCGTCGGTGATATCGAGACCACCAGGGACGCCGACAGGATAAGCAAATTCAACGTGCCTGCCATCCAGTTGACCACAGGCACGGCCTGCCACTTGGACGCCAACATGGTCGCCTCGGCGCTGCCTCACCTGCAGTTAGATAAGATAGACGTGCTGGTGGTTGAGAACGTCGGCAACCTGGTTTGCCCCGCCGAGTTCGTCGTCGGGGAGGATTACAAGATTATGATCTTGAGTGTTACCGAGGGAGATGAGAAGCCGCTGAAATACCCGCTGATGTTCAAGGAATCCGCGCTGATGCTCATCAATAAGATCGACCTGCTTGCAATACACCAATTTTAACCTGGAAGAGGCTAAGGCCAATGCCCGTAAAATAAATCCATCGATCGAGATTATCGAGATATCCTGCACCAAAGGTACCGGGCTTGATGCCTGGATAAATTGGCTGACTGCACACCACAAGAAAAAGATGGACGTGCTGCCCCATGCATGAGATGGGCATAGCCCAGAATATCCTTGATATAGCTCTGAATGCCGCCAACCAGGAAGGAGCTACAAAAATAAGCCGGATTAACCTGGTGGCAGGTGAACTGCGCGGCCTCGTTCCGATGCAACTAACCTTCTGCTTCAGCATCGTGGCCAAAGATACCATCGCCAGCGGCGCCTACCTGCATGTAGAAGAGGTGCCCGTTAGCGGGCATTGCAACGACTGCAGTGCGGACTTCACAGTCGAAGAGTACAATTACCTCTGCCCTAAATGCGGAAGCACCAGGATACAGGTTACAGGCGGCACCGAGTTGCGTATCAAAGATATCGAGATCGAGTAGCCGGGGGGTTACCTCATGGGCAGAATGCCGCTGGCGCGTAGTTCCGGTATCGACAGTATTTTCGATTTGTAGCGGTTAATACTGTTCCTCCGGTTATTTTTGAAATCCAAACAGGCATATGTTGTACTGGTTTTCGGTATACTATTGATCGAAGTTGAATTTTTTTTCTCTAAACACCTTTAAACACGCATCCACGGCATCAGGATCGTACAGTTTACCCTTATTCTGTGATATCTCCTCCAATGCTTTGTCTATGCCCAATGAAGCGCGGTACGGACGGTGGGCGGCCATAGCTTCCACAACATCTGCCACCGATATTATCCTTGATTGCAACAATATATCATTCTCTTTTATCCCATTGGGATAACCTGAGCCATCCAGCCTTTCATGATGCTGTAACACTATTGTCGCTATCGGCCAGGGGAACTCTATTTTTGTTAAAATATCGAAGCCATACTGCACATGCCCCTTGATGATTTGAAATTCGACATCGCTCAACCTGCCAGGTCTGGAGAGGATTTCAGCCGGCACATAAATCTTACCGACATCATGAACAGTCGCTGCGATATAGAGAATTCTGGTCTGTTCATCTGCAAGATTCATTTCTCTGGCTATCGCAACCGCAAGCCTGGCAACACTAATCTGATGACCCGCTGTATATGGATCTTTGATCTCAACGATAGTGCCAAATGCTAAAATTGTATCTTCAAAAGTTTTATTCAGCAGAGCATAGCTATTTTTTAGGTTTTCCTGCGCCCGCTTTCTCTCGGTTATATCACGTGCGATACCCTGGACAGCATAAGGTTTACCTTCACGATAAATTAGGGAAGCTTTGGTTTCCACATCTATATGGTGGCCATCTTTGCATTTCAGGCAATATTCATCTAATTCGTCTTGGATCCCTGTGGAAAATAAATTTTGGATTGTACTAATAGATTTATTTAGCTGTCCTTGATCAATAATCGATGCGAAATTCAATGATTCTATTTCTTCCCTTGTATAGCCCAGCAATTCCAGTGCTGCAGGATTGGCATCCAGAAGGTTTCCATTGAAGTCATGAATATATACGATTTCAAGTGAACGGTCGAAGAGTGCGCTGTAGCGTTCCTGGCTTTCCTTCGCTGCTTTTTCCGCTGTATAGCGCGTTATAACTTTACCCAGGCGCTCGCAGATGGCCGCAAGAAGGCTGTGTTCCTCTGTGAGAAAAGGCCCTTCGTCAAGTTGGGGTCTTTCTTCAATACAGCAGACCTCCAGGCAACCAACCTCTTTACCCTGACTTGTAATTATATTATCTAGCTTACGGGAGGTTTCCTGCCAATTTGGTGTGGCGTATTTATTGCCGCCGATTGTAAGGCGAGCGCAGGTGATATCCGGGTACTGGAAACCGGATGGAATAAGATTAACCACGTCCCTGAATATAGTTTCAAGCGCGTCAATTTTTTCTCCTATTATCCGTGAGATATTGAAAAGGCAATTCAATTCCTTAACCCTTTCCCTTAGATCATGTGTCCGCTTGTTAACCTGGTCTTCCAGCAAGTTATTATATTTTTCCAGGTCTTTTTCTGTTCTGAAAAGGTCTTCAAAAGCTAATAAATTCTCCTTCGCCCTTTGTTCTCTAAGTTGGTCCTGCACAAATTGGGATCCCAATGTCTTAATCAGGAGAATTCTCCTTTTTTGGAGGTTGAGTGCATGTGCCTCAAACCAGCAGATATCACCCGTTTGGATTCTCTCGCTCCAGATACCCGAATCAAGCTGCCCGGAGGTATCAGACTTCCAAAAAGCGATTGCATCGGCAATAAAATTCCCCAGATAGTCAAGCTCATCCAAGCGTGTAACAGTATCAGCAGCAGTTACACCCGGAAAGAGAAAAGACAACCAATCTGACTTATTGGATAATAATTTAAAGGAGTCGCCTTCACTATATTCAAGAACAGCTAAGTCAAGTGCATCCAGGAGTTTGACCAAGATGGGATCATACATTGAATTATGAAAAGACGGGTAAGCTCATTACTCCAGCATTTTTTGAGCCAGTTTGTTGAACGCTTCCTCAACATTTTGCCCGGTTTTGGCGCTGGTCCTGAAAACGTCCCAACCCTCCTCTTGTAGCTTATCCATTGTCGATTCCTGTATATCCCACTGCCCCGCAAGGTCCATCTTGTTCATAAGCAGCACACATGGCACATCATGAAAAGCCTTTTCAACAGTTTTTTGGATATTGATAACGACATCCAGGGTACTTGATCGTGTTTTATCCGCTACCAGTATATAGCCGGACATGCCGCGTAAATAGGTGCTCTGTATCTCATGAAAACCATTCTCACCGGCAATATCCCAGATGACAAGTGTCAGGCTTTGCTGCTGTATCTCAATGATCTTTTTCTCTATTTTCACGCCGATAGTGGTCATATACTTGTCCGAGAACATGTTTTCCACAAATCGACGGACAAGGCTTGTTTTACCAACAGCGAAAGCACCCAGCATACATATTTTTTTCTGGATCATAACAGATACGCCCTTCTCATCATCATTTAATATCAGCCAGTAATAATTTTATGATTTACAATATAATCCCAATCACAATTTCGATAAAATGAATCCAATAACTATTATAAGTATACAAAGGGCTGCCGCAATATAGATAAATAGTGCCGGGTTCTCCTTTTTTATCCTCTTATTGTCTGCGATTTTTGTTGATATAGCACTTATCTTGTCCGCTCTATCATCCGTTTTTTGAGACTGTGACAAAGCAATATAGAAGGTCCGGTTTGCACGGTTCGAAGGGCGCAGCATCACCTTTAAAATTGTCCAGGGCTGAATTATATTCAAATTCGATATTTTCCAAAATTTCTTTCAATACGGTTTTTAATTCCTGCGGTGGGTTACCTCTGATAACAGAGGCAAGTATAGTTCTCGGACCTTGCTCAACCCAGATAGTCAAATCACCCAAATTCAGATTTTGGAGAGAACTTTCCTCTTTACCGGAAAATGAATCATTAACGAAGTCCTGGATTGCTGTAAGCATGGCAGATACCATATCGGCATCCTTTAAATCAACCGATTCGGCAGCGACATGTTGCAGTACCAATCCGGTTTCTTTATGAATGAGAAAAATCTGTTCCATACGGTAAACAAGTGTATGCAGAAGAACAACTTCGGCAAAAGGCTTCCCCGTCCGGAGCGATTCTATTCTCCACTGGATGCCGCGCCAGGTAAACGTATATTCAAGTGCTTTGTTCATGGATTGAACCATCGACCGGAGGGATTCGGCAATTGACCTGCGGATGGCGGGACCGATAATGGGGAATATCGAATCCGCCAGGAATTTAGGATCCCTCCTGACCGAATCCCGGATGACCGTCTCTATCGTGGGCAATAGTGCTGTAGCTAGTTTTTGATCCTTTGCAGCCCTGATAACAATGGCCTCGGCAATAATATTGCTGAGTTCTTCAGTACGGATTTTGGGATTATTCAATCTCTCTCTGAGTTCACTTATTTCCGACTGCTCTGGTGCAAGTATAAGAGTCCTGAGGGCATTCAATTCGTTTGAATCTTGTAGTTTTTCTCCAGGCATATTATTCACTGAAGCATCGGGCATGTTTATTTCCCCCCGGAGTCAGTTTTAGAGCCTTTGTTTTCAATATTTACCGATACGTGATGGAATAATTGAGCCAGCGCGGAACGGTCTATCTTTCTTGTATCTATATGCTGTATGGAGCGTTCAAATTCAGATTTAACGATATTGATATCTTTGGTTAATGAATCAGTATTGGTGTCCAACCTTTTCTTAAGCGCAGAAATGGCATCGGTTAATTTTTTTTCCAGCGTGTCTAATTTATTATTGTTTTCATCCTGCTGTAAGGTGAATTGCTTGCCCGTTTCCTCTTCGAGCTTTGTTATGGCCTTTCTGAAATGTTCTTCCACCTCATGAAACTTTTTATCATTCTCAACTTTATGTAAATCTATTTTCCGTTCAATCTCGCGTCCGATATCAGAGATGTTTTTTACCAATAGTTCCTCTAACCTTGCGAACTTTTTATCGTTTTCCTGTTGATAACTGGCAAATTTACCGGCAGTTTCCTTGCTTAGTTCGGATATATTTTTAACCAGCAACTCTTCCTGCCGGGAAAATCGTCTTTCATACTCCTGTCTCTGAGCGCCAAAGAGGATGTCCCTTATTTGATCAACCCGCTCTCCACCCGCGGTTTCTCCATCTCCTGATACAGGAGGATCGCCAGCTATTTGTCTATTAGTAGCCTGCTCCTGTGTATCCGAATTTACTAAATCGCTATTGCTGAGTTTCTTACGAACTACCATTTCCCTTCTCCTATTCCACGATTAGACGTAGACTCGATGCTGATAGTGATTTATGCTAACGAAGATATATTATTGCTATTAATCTACTCTCTTTCAAATCAATTATCAATAATAAATTGTGGGTCTGCAAGTCACTATATCTCAAAAAGAGATTCTTCACGTTTCTCTGCGCTCAGGCGACAATAGCTGCGGTAAGATCAGGGTAACCCAACGGACACTATCATCCGGAAATAAAGTTTTTTATACGCTGACGGCGATAGGCAGGACCTCGCGCAGGTAATGCCCTGTTGCCGATTTTTCAATTTTAGCGATCTCTTCCGGTGTGCCTGAGGCTATGACATAGCCTCCTTCATCACCTGCGCCGGGGCCGAGGTCGATGATATGGTCAGCGTTCTTGATTACATCCATGTGGTGCTCAATGATAATCACGGTATTGCCCGTATCTACCAGCCTCTGGATCACCTGCAGCAGACAGTCGATATCGGCGAAGGACAGGCCGGTGGTCGGCTCGTCAAGAATATAAACTGTCTTGCCGGTTGACCTGCGCGCCAATTCCGAGGCGAGTTTGACTCTCTGGGCCTCCCCTCCCGAAAGCGTCGGCGCGGGCTGTCCCAGCCGCATATATCCCAGACCGACATCCCTCAGCGTGGCCAGCTTGTTTTTCACCCTGGGGAGATGCTCGAAAAAAGCGGTGGCTTCCTCTATGGTCATGTCCAGCACCTCCGCTATATTCTTGCCCTTGAAATGTATCTCCAGAGCCTCCCGGTTATAGCGTTTGCCCTTGCAGACTTCGCAGGGCACCGTAACATCCGGCAGAAACTGCATCTCTATCTGTATATAGCCTTCGCCCTGGCAGGACTCGCAGCGCCCGCCGCGTACGTTGAAGGAAAACCTGCCCGGCCCGTAGCCGCGTACCTTGGCCTCAGGCACGGAGGCGAAAAGCTCCCTGATGGGTGTAAAGGCGCCCGTATAGGTGGCAGGATTGCTGCGCGGTGTCCGCCCGATGGGCGACTGGTCGATATTGATAACCTTATCGATATGCTCTGTGCCGCTGACGCTGGCGCATTTGCCGGGCTTGTCCTTGGCCTGGTAGAAGATCTGCGCGAGCTTCTTATAAAGCACGTCGTTCATCAGAGTGCTTTTACCGCTGCCGGAAACGCCGCTGATACAGACCAGTTTGCCCAGCGGTATCTTCACGTCCACGTTTTTAAGATTGTTCTCCCGCGCACCCTTGATAATAAGATATTTTCCCGAACCGCTCCTCCTCGAGGCGGGAAAAGGTATCTTTCTTACCCCGCTCAAATATTGGCCGGTGACTGAATCCCTGGTTTTCATGACATCATCGATGCTACCGGTGGCCACTATGTTCCCGCCATGCTCGCCGGCGCCCGGCCCCAGGTCGACGATAAAATCAGCCGCACGCATCATGCCCTCATCGTGCTCAACGCTTATCACGGTATTACCCAGGTCCCTGAGCTTCTTGAGCGTGTTGATCAGCCTGTGTATATCAGCAGGGTGCAGCCCAATAGTAGGTTCATCGCAAATATAAAGCACGCCCATCAGGCCGCTGCCTATCATGGTAGCCAGCCTGATCCTTTGCGCCTCGCCACCGCTCAGCGTAGCTGAGCCACGGTCGAGTGTCAGATAGCCCAGGCCTATATCCCGCAGAAAACCCAGCCTGGCATCTATCTCCTTAATTATCAGTCGGGCAATCGTCTTCTCATTGGCAGTTAAAATATCGTGTCCGTCCCTTGCTCCGGCGATAGCCTGGATCCAGGCTATCGCCGCAGTTGCCGGAAATGCAGTTACATCCATGATATTTTTACCGTCGATTTTTACCGACAGCGATTCGGGTTTAAGCCTCTTGCCTTTACAGACAGGGCAGGGCGAAGCTGACATATACCTTTCGATCTCCATACGCCTGCTTTCGGACTCCGTTTCCCTGTACAGCCTCTGCAGGTTGGGGATGACACCTTCAAAGCCGATGGCATATTCACGCACCTTACCAAAGCGATATCGGTGCCTGTGGCGGTCCGGGTTTTCACCATATAAAACAAGGTTCAACTTCTCATCGCTCAGCTTCCTGACCGGCACACGCAGTGAGAAATCGTAACGGCGAGCCACTTCTTCTAACTGGCTGATATACCAGGTATAGGTAGCCCAGGGCCGGATAGCGCCCTCCGCAATAGCCAGATCTTTATTGGGAATCACCAGGTCGGGGTCGATCTCGAGTTTGACGCCGAGGCCGGTACAGGCAGGGCAGGCGCCGTGCGGGCTGTTAAAACTGAATGTCCTGGGCGCTATCTCCCCCAGGCTGATACCGCAATGCACGCAGGCAAAGTGCTCGGAGAAGAGCATTTCTTCCCCATCATCCACAGCTATCAGGACTATCCCCGCACCTAATTTCAGAGCAGTTTCCACCGAATCCGCTATCCTCGCACGGTTGCTGTCGTCACCTGTTACTACGCGGTCGACCACGGCTTCGATCTTATGCTTCTTATTTTTATCGAGCTGGATATCCTCGGAAAGGTCCCGCACATAGCCATCCACACGTACGCGCACAAAACCGGCTTTCTTGAGGTCATCAAATATCTGCAGGTGCTCACCTTTCCGGTCGGTCACAAGGGGTGAAAGGATCATAATGCGCGTATCGGGCTTTATAGCAAGCACGGAATCGACTATCTGCTGCACGGTCTGGCGGGCGATCTCACGCCCGCACTGCGGGCAGTAGGGACGTCCTACCCTGGCAAACAGCAGGCGCAGATAGTCATACACCTCAGTTACGGTGCCTACCGTAGAGCGCGGATTATGCGAAGGCCCCTTCTGGTCGATAGAAATGGCCGGGC
Organism: uncultured Chloroflexia bacterium; assembly: GCA_963752975.1. Classification (GTDB taxonomy): domain Bacteria; phylum Chloroflexota; class Dehalococcoidia; order GIF9; family UBA5629; genus CAIMUM01. Next base: position 295,488 of record CAVWAG010000003.1, on the reverse strand, counting down.
TCAGGCCCTCGATATAATCCACATCGGGCTTGTCCATACGCCCCAGGAACTGACGGGCGTAGGCCGACAGTGACTCGATATAGCGGCGCTGACCCTCGGCATAAATTGTATCGAACGCCAGGGAACTCTTGCCGGAACCGGAAACACCGGTAATCACCACCAGCTTGTCGCGTGGTATAGTGACATCGATATTTTTTAAATTGTGCTCGCGGGCGCCGCGGACCTTAATATCATTCATCGTATTTATTCAACCATAAATTCAGAGCAGCCATTAATTTTAGCACCGCTGGGATTACGTGAAAAAACTAAGGGGCAGCCGGCGTACGAAGCCGGCTGCCCCCTATTGTACAATTAAGAGGCCGTGTGCACTAACTAACTTTCTTGGGAGGTTTCAACAGGAAGAACGCTATGAATATCCCGATGAACGCCATTATGCCCACTGGTATAAAGGCCCGCAGGTAAGAACCGAACAGGTCATTGGCATAGCCTGAGATGAAATTGGCCAGGATGACGCCGATGCCGTAGGCAAGCAGCATTATTCCGTAATTTCTTGCACTGTAAAGAGCCCCAAAGCAAGTGGTGCAAGAAGTAGGTGCAATCGCCAACCACCCACCGAGACAAAGCCAGAATGCGGCAAAGCAAATAACGTATAATGCGACGCTACCCGGTCCTGCAAACAACATTCCAATTGATGCCAAAATTATGATTATAAACGACAAAATGGCTGCATATCGTGGAGTTATCCTGTCCGTTATCCAGCCGAATAATGGTCGACCGCCACCGTTAAATAGAGCAAAAACCATTACTAACATAGCGGCAGTAGCACTATCAAGCTTGATAATTCCAGTTGCTACCGGGCTTGAAATCCCTATGGCCATCAGGCCTGCAAGTGAACCGATTATGAAGCAAAGGAACAGCCCCCAAAATGAAGACGTCCTTACCATATCCATACCGCAACAATCCACCCCAATTCCTGCTGCGCCTGCCTTTGGACTCCATCCTGCCGGCTTCCACCCAGCGGCAGGAAATTTTAAGGGTAAAGCAAGCAATATTATGATAAAAAGGAATGCAATACCCAGATATAAAAAGGTATTTAGCACCTGCACGGTATTAATCAGGTTGTTAGCTATATAAGCAGTAACGAATGGTGAGCCACCAAATCCAGCCACAGTCAAACCGACAGCCAGGCCTTTCTTATCTGGAAACCACCGGGTTGCTACAGCTATGGGACCGCTATAAGACAAGCCAACTCCGGCGCCAGCTATTACACCATACGTGATTACCAACATCCAGATATTAGACCACAGTGCGGGAAGAATCCCTGATAGAATCCATCCGGCACCAACAACCACACCACCAATTATCCCCATAGTCCTCGGTCCAAGCTTTTCTATTAATCTACCGCTGAAAGGGAAAATACCAGCGAAAAACGCTATAAAGAACATGAAAGGGAGCCCGCCATCAAAAGCCCCCACCTTGAATAAATTTTGAACCGGCACTTTGAATACACTGTAAGCATACACACTACCAAGGCACAGATTAATTATGAAACCCAGAACCACCAGGATCCACCTGCCCTTCTCCGCTGGCATGCCAAATAACTTTGTTTCTGAAGCCATTATGCTTTACTTACCTCCTTAAAAATAACCGAATCCACCGCTAGAAAAAAACGGCGCTGCGTTTTGGGCAGCGCCGTTTCAGTGATTCTGTTAGACCCTGTTCTTGACCAGGTCGTCCACTACGGTCGGGTCAGCCAGGGTTGAAGTATCGCCCAGGTTGGATACATCGTTCGCAGCGATCTTGGTCAGAATCCTGCGCATGATCTTGCCGCGAGCGGGTCTTGGGCAGGAAGTCAGCCCACTGGATCTTGTCCGGCGAAGCGATCGGGCCGATCTCCTTGCGGAGATGAGCAACAAGTTCTTTCTTGAGGTCATCCGATTTCTCCACGCCCGACTTCAAAGTCACATAGGCATAAATGCCCTGGCCCTTGATGTCGTGAGGCATGCCGACAACGGCGGCCTCGGCAACTTTGGGGTGGGAAACCAGCGCGCTCTCGACTTCCGCCGTGCCGATCCTGTGACCGGATACATTGATGACGTCGTCGATTCGGCCCATCAGCCAGAAGTATCCATCCTCATCAACCCTGGCGCCGTCACCGGTGGTGTAAACGCCCGGGATTCTGAATAAAGTAGGTATTCTTGAATCTCTCGGGATCGCCATAAACCCCGCGCATAAGGCCCGGCCAGGGTTTCTTGATGACAAGCGAACCGCCCTCGTTGACTCCAGCCTGAGTGCGGTCCTCCCTGATAACCTTGCAGGCCAACGCCGGGGAAGGGCAGTGTGGCTGAACCGGGCTTGATCGGCCAGGCGCCGGGCAGCGGGGTGATCAGGATGCCGCCGGTCTCGGTCTGCCACCAGGTATCTACGATCGGGCATCGGCCGCCGCCGATGACGTTGTAGTACCACATCCAGGCCTCGGGGTTGATCGGCTCACCCACTGTGCCGAGCAGCCTGAGTGAGCTGAGGTCATGCTTCTTGACCCAATCGTCGCCATCCTTCATGATAGCGCGGATGGCGGTAGGGGCGGTGTAGAGGATATTGACCTTGTATTTTTCGATGATGTCCCAGAACCTGTCCGGCTTGGGATAATTGGGCACGCCTTCGAACATGACGCTGGTAGCGCCCTGCGCCAGCGGGCCGTAAACGATGTAGCTGTGACCGGTGACCCAGCCGATGTCCGCCGTGCACCAGAAAGTGTCTTCGTCTTTGTAATCGAAGATCCATTTAAAAGTGGTCATGACGTAGAGCAGGTAGCCGGCGGTGGTATGCAGCACGCCCTTGGGTTTGCCGGTGCTGCCGCTGGTGTAAAGGATGAACAGCGGGTCTTCAGCATCCATTTTTTCGGGCTCGCAGGACTTCCTGACATCATCCTGTGCCATCTCGTCATTCCAGGAGACATCCCGGCCGGCAACCATCGGGGCATTGTTGTTGGCACGGTTGACTACGATCATCTTCTTGCATTTCGGGCAGGACTGCAGAGCCTGGTCAGCATTGGCTTTGCTGTTGATGACCTTGCCAGCGCGGTAATAGCCGTCCGCAGCAGATAAGCAGTGTGGATTCGCTGTCAACGATCCTGTCTTTGAGGGCATCGGCGGAAAATCCGCCGAATACTATGCAGTGGATGGCGCCGATCCTGGTGCAGGCCAGCATGGCAATGGCCAACTCCGGTATCATGGGGAGATAAATGGTAACGCGGTCGCCCTTCTTGATGCCATGCTTCTTAAGCACGTTGGCTGCTTTATTGACCTCATACCAGAGCTGTTCGTAAGTATAGGTCCGGGAATCTCCGATATCCCCTTCCCAGATGATAGCTGCCTTGTTCTTGCGCCAGGTCGTCAGGTGCCTGTCAAGGCAGTTGTAGGATACATTGAGCTTGCCGCCCACGAACCATTCGTGCTTGCCATTTTTAAAATCGCTGACCAGTACCTTGTCCCATTTCTTGTACCAGTCGATCTGGGCCGCCTGCTCTGCCCAGAAGCCCTCCATATCATCTATGGAGCGCTTGTAGATCTTCTTGTACTCCGCCATGCTCTTGATATAAGCATTCTTGGTGAATTCCTTGGACGGCGGAAACTTACGGTTCTCCACCGACATAGAGGTGATAGTGGCTTTTTTCTCTTCGGGTTTGTCTGCCATACTCTTGTTTTGCTAATCCTCCTTGTATTATTTTCTATAGTATTTTAACTTGATCCCTTAAAATAATGAGAAAGAAAACCGGATTGTGAAAGGTCCAAACAATCAACTCGCAAATCTATAACAATCTACGGGCAAAATATACCAAACGCAAATGATACATTATGGGAATTTGACTGTCAAGCTCAAATCATGTCTCGAGCTTATCGGCAGTGCCTGAAATACGAAAGTACTTGATGATCTCCCAGACCGTGGCGCCGACCGGCAATGCCAGTATCATACCCCAGAACCCGGCTATGTAGCCGCCGACTACCAGTAAAACCATAATGACCGCGGGATGCAACTGCATATATTTCCCTTGTATCCAGTTACCGAAAACGCTATTTAATATAACCTGAGCAACTATAAATACCAGCACTGCCCAGATCACCATCTCTGGCTGCAGGGCAAGAGTGATAATCAATATTATCAAACCTGAAATAACCGGGCCGATTATGGGGATAAACTGGGTTAGGGCAGTCAACGCCGCCAGCGCGGCCGCATGCTCAATCCTCAGGGCCAGCAGACCCAGGAATACCAGGGCACCGGCAATAATGCTCAGCACTATAGTGGAACGTATATAGCGTCCCATAACGTTGCCGATAATACCGAGTATATCACCGGCTCGTTGCGCTGATTTCTCCGGCAGTATATCGTAGAAAAATTTTATGAACGACTCGTAATCCATCAGCACAAAGAAGAGGAAGAACGGTAATGTGAAAAAGCCAAGGATGGTAGGCAGGGTAGCCGGAATGATTGCCATGCTGCCTACCACGAAATCCTGCAGGAACTTGCCGGTTGTCGGGCCTAACCCGGCAATTAATGTTTCCATTTGTGCCGCAACATTGAGTGGAAGGCTGCCCTTAAAGGTACTGAGCCACCCATTGATTTGCCCGAGTCCTTGCGAAATAAACTGCGGTGCCTTATTCAACAGCATGGTGGAGGCTGCGCCCAGGGCAGACCCTATATAGATAGTGAAAAAGACCAGTAGCGCTGTGAAAACAACGAACACGATGACTATTGAAAGTACCCGCTTCGCTCTTTGCGCTTTCGCTTTGGGCGGCAGCTTACCCTCAAGCCACCTGACCAGCGGCATCATCAGGTAGGCCAGCAATATGCCTATCAGGAATGGGATGAGTACGGCCATGGATACCCACGTCAACCACAGTACCAGCACAATGGCAATCAGCACTAGCACAGGCCGCCAGTATTTTTTCAACGGGCTGATTTCCGAGCTCATGGTAACATCTCTTCTTTCCTATCTGGAGCGGTGCTCCGCTTCCCTGCAAAGATTGCCATCAACCCTGCGGCCGATGCGGACTGGCACACACCATTTTTATATTGGATTGAGATACAGATTTATTCCTCCTCCTTTTCCATCCGGTCCTGCACCACATCTCTCACACGGCTGGCAACTTTGGAAGCCCTCTCTTTTACCAACCCTGCTTTTTCTTTAACCAACCGGCGTGTTTCCCTGCCTTCCTGCGGCGCATACAGGAATCCCACCACTACGCCTATCAGGGCGCCCATTATCAAACCCGTGAAAAATCCGGATCCCGAATCCCTATCCATTTTACTTCTCCTTCTTCTTGAAAATATCAGCGATAAGGGTAATGCCCTGCACTATACTCTGTGCGGCCGAAGTGAATTGCACTACCGGACTGATGACCTCTTCTTTTGTATAATCAACAACATCGCCCACCTTGCCAACGACAATATCTGCATCCTTAACCAGCGGAACCAGCTTTTTATAGAGCAGGCACGCGAGTATGCAAATACATATCACGGCAGCAGTGGTTATGGCACCCCAGATTACAATGACCAGGTCCCGCCACCAGGATAAATCCATATAACTGACCTCCTTGCCTGATTTTATTATGCTTATAAAGTTAACTTCAGGTAATACAGGCCTTCCCCGCTGCTTACCACCTTAAAACCGGCCCTCTCAAAGACGGTCAGCATCGGCCTATTCTCATATAACACCTCCGCGACAAAGGCCAGCAGGCCATTCCTCTTGCCCAGGAAAATCAGGTAGTTCAGCAACTCGGTGCCTATTCCCTTGCTTCTGCTCTTTATCACGCACGGCAAAGGCAACTTCGGCGCTGTGTACGTCCTGCCCTATCCCATATTGACCTATCCCCACCACTTCCTCGTTGTCCTCGCTTCCCCTGGTTGCCAAGATCACTAATTCCTGCATATAGTCGATCACCACGAATTCCTGCAGCCGTTCATGCGGCATGTCCTTTCTGCTGGAGATAAAGCGGCGGTATAGGCTCTGGTCGGAGAGCGAATAAAAGAAATCCTTGACCAGCGGTTCATCGCTGATTTTCGGCGGCCGGAAAAGCAACTGCAGCCCGGATTTTGTTGTCTTATAAGTTTCTATCGACTCCGGGTATTCGCCGCGCTTGCCTGGCACGAAAGCCTGGTCCTTATAAATAAGGTTTAGCTTTTTGGCTTCTTCAATCAACCCGGGGCGGAATTTTGGGTGGGCAATGGCGATTAATTCCATGGCCCTCTCGCGTATATTCTTGCCGTGCAGATAGGCGATGCCGTATTCGGTAACCACATAGTGAATATCGCCCCTTATCATGGTTACTCCGCAGCCTTCGCTGAGGAAGGGCACTATCCTGGATACCGAATCGTCCTGGGCGGTAGACTGGATTGTCAATATGGTCTTGCCGTTGCGTGACAGGATGGCGCCGCGCATGAAATCCGCCTGGCCACCCACACCGCTGTAAAAGGTCTTGCCTATCGACTCGGCGGTAGCCTGGCCCGTCAGATCGATCTCCAGAGCGCTGTTAATAGCCACCATATTGTCATGTTGCGCAATAACCAGGGGGTTATTGGTATATTCGATGGTGCGGAATTCGATTGCGGGATTATCATGTATATAGTCATAGGTTTCTTTACGGCCCATGCAGAAAGTCGCCACGGTCTTGCCGTGGTCTATTTTTTTCTTCGAGTTGTCTATCACGCCGAGCTTCATCAGTTCCACAATGCCGTCAGACATCAGTTCGGTATGCACGCCAAGCCGTTTCTTACCTTTCAGGCTACGTAATATCGAATTCAGGCGGCTCCCGTATCCGACCTGTATGGTATCCCCATCCTGAATAAGTCTCGACACGTAGTCCCCTATCCTGGTCGCTATTTCGTCATCTACCGGAGTATCGAACTCCAGTACGGGCTCATCATGAGGGATCAAATAGTCAATTTTCTCGATGTGCAGGAACCCGTCTCCCTGCACCCTCGGCATATTGGCATTAACCTGCGCTATTATCAGGTGGGCTTTCTCCACCGCCTCCGATACGATGTCCACACTTATCCCAAGGTTGACATACCCATGCCTATCAGGAAGAGATGTCTGGATCAGCGCCACGTCGACCGGCACTATGCCGCGCCGGAATAAATCAGGAACCTGGGAAAGAAAGATAGGCGTATAGTCCGCCAGGCCGGCATTGACCGCATCGCGGGTATTGTCGCCGATAAAAAAGGAATTGTGACGGAAATTAGACTTAAACTTCTCCTGTGTATAAGCCGCTACACCCAGGGTCCAGACTTGAAAGACCTCGGCATCGAAAAATGCCTTGGGATTTGACTCAACGTAGTTGACGAGGGCTTTTACCAGGTACTGTGGCTCGGCACAGGCCGTGCCGATAAATATGCGGTTACCCGGGTGGATTTTGCTGAAAACCTGTTTTTCAGTGGCGAATTTTTCCGGGTACGCTTTTTTAAATTGCTCAAGCCCCGCTGAGCCGCCCTGATCAACCATATTAACCTCCCGTGCACTATAAAACAGGAACCATTTATGAGCAGATTGTATCATACTTTAATAGGATATAAATAATGGGCGCTGCTTCCGCGGAAGCAGCGCCCATTTCATTGGCCTGTTCGTAATGAAAACTATTTAACTATGAGAGTTGAGCCGATTTCCTGGTAGAGCGCAAGGTGACCGGGATCGCTGGCGCCAACCACCATAATGGCATTGCCACCCTTAATGACACCGGTAATGGCAGCTTTAGCCATACCGAAAGCCGCTGATAATAGTATTACATTTGCTTTAGTACCATCAGCCAGGGTGACTGTAGCCACATTATCAATGCTCGGAGAGAAATTAGCGCCGCTGGCAGCAATCAAATCAGCAAGGAAAGTTGATGCCGCCGCTTGAAAGTCAGTTGCTGGACGAACAGCTACGAAAACATTATCCTTGCCTCCTTTGCCGTAAAACACCGCACCGCGGAATTTTGGTAGTCTGTGGCAATCCAAGTCTGCCGGATAGGCTATCGATAGCGTATCATTTGAAAATTTCTGCGATGTATATGAAGTGACTTTTTCCACTATTGCCGGGGCTGCCGGGGGAGTAGTGGCTGCCGGGGGGGTGACTGCCGGCGGTGTGACTACCGGGGGGGCTACCGGCGGTGTGACTACCGGCGGGGTAACTACCGGTGGCGCCGGTGGCGTGGGAGGGGGTGCCGGCTTTGCCGGTGCGCAGGACATGGCAACGACTGCCAGGACGAGTACCAGGACGGATACCATGACTAATGATTTGTGCTTTAACACTTCCAGGTCTACCTCCTTAAAATAAATATTGATCAGTTAACGCCTAAATCGGCGTTATTCCCTGTAAGGGTTAAAATACAGTAAACCACTCAGTAAGTCAAGCACGGCAGCGCAATTCCCTATTATTGTGCCATTTATCAATAAAGCCTGAGTAACGCATCTATTTCTTTGTAGCACAGTCCCAAAGCATCCGTTCTCTTAATCTTGATATCACCATAGGCATTGATAAAATAAAAAGCCGGAAAGCCGGCAGCATTATATAGTTTGGTTATCTCTCCGTTTGGATCCGGCAATACCGGGAACATTATTCCCTTTGCTTTCACCCAGTCCGCCAGATCACTGTTGTTCCCCTGTGAAATCATCATCATTATCTCCAACTGGTCTCGAGGCCAGGCGGCATAAGCCTTCGCAACGCACTCAACCAGCCGGGTATCGCCAGAATAATCATCCCCGGTAAAAATCAGCACCACCTTCCTTCCTTTTAGAGATGGTAATGTAGCCGGCTGGCCGTTAAGCGTAAAAAGAGTAAAACCCGGTGCTTTGCAGCCGACATTTGGGCATACTAATTGGGTCACGGCAGGTTTATCTACCGTATGCTTATCCGGTCCGGTATTTAACTGGCCCCGGTCATTTGCCAGGGCAATTAAATCGTCAGCCTCACTGATTGCCGTTGCGAAGGTGGCGCAGCGATCCGAAACATTAGTATATTTCCCATTCACTATACCTATTACCTCTCCAAAGCGGTTAATCACCGGTCCTCCGCTATTGCCCGGATAGACGGATGCACAGGTTTGGATAAACTGGACTGACTGGATCCTGGGAAACCCCGATATGCGCCCGCTGGTAACCACGGGAGCATCGGAACCGCTATAAGCCGGGTAACCGATTATCTCCAGGTTATCGCCAGTTTGCAGTCCGTCTGATTCAACGGAACTGCCAAGATTTGCATAAGGGAACTGCGCTCCGCTGCACTGCAACTGAATCAAAGCCAGATCTTTCACGGCGTCATTCAATAGCGCCTGTCCCTGGTACTTGGTTCCATTAACGAAAAAGACCTCCACCAGTTTGCTATCAGCGATAATATGGTTGCTGGTTAATACTAAACCCGATTTCCCCACGACGACCCCTGAACCCATATTCTCACCGGCAATTATCCTGACCGTCGCAGGTAATATTTTCCGTGCATTTTCGGAGTATTGCACAATAGCACACGAACCACTCAACCCCGCAATGGATAAGGCCACTACCAGGGAAAATATAAAAACAATCCTTTGCACCTCTATTCGATTCCTTTTTTAATGTTGATCCTTTCATCTTACCATTTCTAATTTGTTGGGGCCTGCGCAATTAAGTGGTTGCTCTCACATATAATTCTTGTATTAAACAACACGTTGACTGTACAATAAAAATTGTTATACCGGCCATTCAGGGTTAGTTAATAATAGTAAGGGCGCTTAAATAATGGGATTCAAGATAGTTATAGCCGACAGCAACGCCAACTTCATGAGTATGCTGGGACGCGCGCTGCTTGACTCGGAGTACTCCCTCTATCCTGCTGAATCCAAGGAAACCGCATTGGAACAGATTACACAGTATGACATCGACGCCTGCATTATCGATGTCGATCTGCCCGGTGGAATTGAAGAAGTGTTGCAGGCATGCATGCATAAATCAAAGCCGATTGTAGCTATGGGAGCCGCCCCGCTCAAAGAAACCGGTAAGCTCGTGGAGATAATGTATTACGGTATACCTTATGTAAAGAAATTTAGCATTGAGGGCGAGGCCAAGCTTGAGCATATTATAGCCCGTATGAACGTGCTGCTCAGGACGCTCTTAATTTTCAGCAAAGATACGGAATATCAGCGCGGGGTCATCGCCGGGTTAGAGAGCAAAGGGTACAAGATATTTACTACGCAGACCGCCGATGATCTTATGCATACGTTTTTATTAAGCGAACCTAAAGCTGTACTGGTTTACTTCCCCAGCGAAGAAGAGATAGCGGAACTGAACAAGATACGCAAAATGGACAATCAGTTGCCGATTGCCGTAGTCCTGAATAACCTGCCGCCTGAGGCTATTGACCTGTTTAAAGACAGGTCTACAAAAGTGCTGGCGCAGGACGAAGTGTCGGATTACCTCGATAAACTATGAACTTGTCCTGAAGCCTATATCCTGAGCGGCACACTGACTTTAACAGTCGTCCCTTTGCCCACCTGCGATTGGATATCCAGGGTCCCGTTTAGCAGCAACACTCTCTCGTGCATGCCTACCAACCCCAGCTTTCCGCTGTGTGATAAATCCCCTACCGTTTCAGGCAACTGGAACCCTTTGCCATTATCACGGATAGTAACTGCAACCTGCGAGTCAGTAAATTCAAGGTTAACCTCTGCCGCTGTGGCCTGCGCGTGTTTGCCCGCATTGGTAAGAGCTTCCTGTACTATGCGAAAAAGTATCAATTCCATCTCAGGAAGCAAACGCTGCTCTTTTCCAAGTATCTTCAATTCAATCTCAATCCCGCTATCCTCGGACTTCTGTTTTACCAGCCACTGAACCGCTGGCAACAATCCCAGGTCATCGATTATGGACGGACGCAGGTCCTGGCTGAAACGCCTGATACCCTGCAGGCTGACACCAATCCTCTGGCGTATATCCTGCAGTAGGCTGCGCTGCTGCTGGGATAATCCAATATTGTCCCTGATGAAATTGTCCATCTGCCTGGATATGGCAAATAAGGCCTGAGCATGTATCGTCATGTAGCTCTCGTGCTATCCTTTTGCGTTCCTCTTCCTGTGCCCTGGTAATCTGGTTCAGGTAATAGCGCAGGTTATTCTGCATGCGCCGCTCTTCAGATACATCCCGCGCGATATGCTGAAATCCCACAGGCTTGTCATCTACTATCATTACGCTCGATGTAACCATGCAGGTTTTGCGGATGCCGTCCTTGGTAATCGTGTGCTGTTCATAAGGCTGGTTCAAAGGTTCTCCATTGATTAATTTATGTTTTACTTCCACGGCCAGCTTCAACATCCCCGCATCCATGAATTCCTTAATATTTCCGCCTATAAACTCATCTGTCGGATAGCCGGTCAGTTCCTCCGAGGCTTTATTAGCTGCCAGTATCTTACCATCGATGTCATGAAACCAGATGGCGTCGTGAGAATTCTCAAAAAGGTTCCTGTAATCGCGCGCTGATTTGTAAAGCTGATCAGCTATCTCCCTGGCTTCCTCATAAAGCCGGGCATTGGTGAGAGCTGAAGCTATCTGACCGGCGATGGTACTCAGGAGGTCGATCTCATCAGGCAAGAAAGTCCTCGGCCGGCGCATCCCTACGCACAGGGTACCGATGACCTCACCTTTGGATTTCATGGGGACGATTAACATGGGGTGGATCTTATTACGTATTACCGCCGACCGCGTCAGCCTCGGATCGCTGGAGGCATCGAGCACAAGCATAACCTCACCTGTGTCCGCAACCTGCCCGTTGAATCCTTCCCCGATTTTTACACGGTCAAGCTCCGCGGCGGAATCGGCCGAGACCCCTTCGTAAGCAGTCAACACCAGGTCCTTACGGCTTGGCTCAACGGTATACACCAGTATCACCTCAACTTCCATAACTTCCCCGACCATCTCCACAGCAGTTTCGATGACCTTGGCAGGTTCCAAATACTGGCTTAAGGCATTGGATATCGTGTTAAGCGTCGCCAGCCTCCTGGCATTCGCCCTGGCCTCCCTTATCCTTGATTGTAATTGCTCCTGCGTATTTTCCAGCGCGGTCACTGCTTTTTTATACCGCCTGTCATCATTCTCTTTTATATTCATCCAATATACGAATGCCAACCCGGCGATTGTAACCAGGGTGACTTCGAGTATCGCATCGCTGCGGTTGGCTGAGTAAAGAAGCGCCTGCGGCACCATCACCAGCAGCGACATGCCCATGATAATCAGGGTAGGCAGAATGCCAAAAACAAATCCCGTGTACAGTGCAATGCAGTAAAAACAGGTTGCGCTCGATCGTATGGCGGCTTAAATTGAAAAGGAAAACGTCGGACCTAAACCCGGCGGGCCATATTACATCACGATATAAGAAAAGAGTAACGGAAGCGAATAGCAGCAGTATTATCCAAAAGTGGTATCTGGTCCAGACTTTATAAGGAATCCGCATCATAAACAGGTTCTGTATATTAAATATCTGACGATCATTGTTACAGGCTGCCAGCTCAGGGCAGTTCTTCGAGGGTCAACCAGCCTTTTTTTAAGCCGTAAACTATTGCTTCAGAACGCGACCCCACACCCAGTTTATTAAATATGCTGCGCAGATGCGTCTGAACCGTCCTTACGCTCAAGGTGAGGCTGTCAGCGATCTCCATATTGCTCATTCCCTGTGCAGCCAACCTCAGTACTTCGGTCTCCCGGTCACTCAGGACTTCGCCTGCAGTTTGTACAGCCTGGCCATCGACCGGCGACCGCAACCTGTTTAAGACCTTTTTCATAATTTTAGGGTGCAATACGGGCTCACCGGTCATGACCTGCCGGATAGCTTCGATGAGTTCCTCACCACTGGAATCCTTCAACAGGTAGCCAGCCGCTCCCGCTTCCAATAATGCGAAGACATATTCATCGTCATCGTAACCGGTCAAAGGGAGAATGGCGATATTGGGATATATTGCCTTGATTTGCCGGGTTGCCTCTATTCCGTTCAACCTGGGCATGGAAACGTCCATAATAATAATCTCGGGTTTCAATTTCTTCGCCAGTTCCACAGCCTCAATGCCATCGCTGGCCTCGCCCACCACCTCAAAGTCAGGCTGTGATTCCAATAACTTCCGTGTGCCTTCCCTGACAACCTTGTGATCTTCCGCCAGCAGAATTCTCATCTTTTCCATACAGTATCTCCCCGTCTGAATGTGATTATATACATAATAAATACACTATTCAAACTATCAACAGTTTGTTGTCAGTATAAATGCTTAAGCATTTTACGTTATTGGCCGTGTGGCCATGAATTTTTATTTCCCAGTCAAATAGCATCGTTAAAAGACCTGTTTCAGACAAATGCACCGATTAAGCTTTGAGGCGGATGAAATAGATAGACAAGTAGCCTAAATTTTAATTGCCGCTGCATTTTTGTTTTTAAAAGATGGAAAATCGGCGTAAGCGAGGTAACTTATTAGCGCTCACAATATAATTGAACGGCTCAACCAGGTTTCGCGCTCCCCATCAGGAGAGCGAACCATTTATTGGGCCGACAAGACTCCGTGCTGGGAGATGTGCCATTGCCCTGCCCAAATCCGTGAAGATTGCCCGGCCACAAAGTACCAGTTTGTCCCCTGCTGGCAGATCGAAGGGACGTACTGCAAGCTTGACGACTACGGAGAAACGGGCGCTGATACGAGCATATGCCAGGTCTGCCGCGTGTATAAGAAATATGGCGGCGGCGAACCAATTGAATTGAAGCTATTAGGACGCGGAATTGATAGCTCGTTAAAATCTCTGGAAAGGGCTGCAAACATTGACTTTACTATCCGCTAATAGTAGAATATTTGTTTGGTTGTGCACTTTCACCATGGGAATGGGGTCGCTGGACTTCATTCCCTTTTTTAATGTTTATATCCTGATTTAGGAGGATTTTTATGGCAAAACAGAAGGCAGCCCCCGCATCTACCACTGACACCGGGAGAGGTTTCGCCGGCAGGGCATTCCAGCGCATACAGGGCATCATCGATGATACCGGCGGACAGGCCGGAGCCCCTATCCGAGTCTTGCAGCAGGCGCAGGGAATTGTCGGTTATCTCCCCCCCACCGTGTTGAAGACAATCTCCAGGGATTTAAAAATCCCCCTGAGTGAGTTACATGGTGTCGTCACGTTCTACAGCTTTTTTACGATGCAACCCAAAGGCAGGCACGTCATCCAGGTATGCCTGGGTACAGCCTGCTACGTGAAAGGCGGTCAGGACATACTTGATTTATTAAAGAAGGAATATGGACTGGAACCCGAGGGAATTACGCCGGATGGCAAATTCTCGCTTGAGACTGTGCGTTGCCTTGGCTGCTGCGGCCTGGCGCCAGTCATAGCTATCGGTGACGACATACACAGAAAGGTCAAACCCGGCCACGTAAAAGATATCCTGAATATGTACCATTAGGAGGTAAAAGAAGTGCCTAAGATAACCTCTATTGAAGATTTAGCCAAACTTAAAAAAACCATGGAACCCAAGCTTAAAATCCGCGACGATGCGGATTTAAGCCATTTTAAGTCTTCCTCCGAGATTTGCATACAGCAATGCCGCGGTATGGGCTGCACCGCCGCCGGTGGAGACAAGGTAACCGAGCTTTTCGAGGAACTACTGAAAAAGAAGGGCATGGAAAGCAAGGTAACCATAGTGCGGACGGGGTGTCTCGGCCCGTGTGAAATGGGCCCGACGGTTATCATCAATCCTGGCGATATCCTTTACGTCAGGGTCAAGCCGGAGGATGTAAGGGAAATATTCGATAAACACATTGTGAAAGGCGAGATAGTGGAAAGGTTGGTCTACCACGATCCGACCACCCAAAAAGCTATACCGGAGCGCCTCAAAATCAATTTCCTGGCCGACCAGGAATTTCGCATCCTGCACAACAACGGCATCATCGATCCTTGGAATATCGAAGAGTACATAGCGCGCGGAGGCTACGAAGCGCTGGCCAGGGCTCTTTATAAAATGAAGCCTGATGACATACTTGAAGAGGTCAAGAAATCCGGGCTCAAGGGCAGGGGAGGCGCAGGCTTCCCTACCGCTACAAAGTGGGGCTTCCTTAAAAGTTCACCCGGCACCGTAAAATACCTCATTTGCAACGGCGACGAGGGCGATCCCGGCGCATATATGAACCGCGCCGTCCTTGAGGGCAACCCTCACTCTATCATCGAAGGCATGGCGCTGGGAGCGTACGCAGTGGGCAACGTGAAACAGGGGTTCGCGTACATACGGGCGGAATATCCCCTGGCAATTGAAACTCTGAGCGCGGCCATAGCGCAGGCCCGTGATTACGGCCTGCTTGGCAAAAATATCATGGGAACCGATTTTGAATTCAACCTGGATATCTTCCCGGGCGCAGGCGCTTTCGTCTGCGGCGAGGAAACGGCGCTGCTAATTTCCATCGAGGGCAAACGCGGCATGCCGCGGCAGCGGCCACCGTTCCCCTCCAACAAGGGACTTTTCGGAAAACCATCTGCCATCAACAACGTTGAAACCTGGTCAATCATTCCCAGGATTATCCGTGAGGGCGCAGACTGGTTCGCCAGCGTCGGCAGTGAAAAGAGCAAAGGCACCAAATCATTCAGCCTGGTAGGTAAAGTCAACAACGTCGGCCTTGTGGAAGTACCCCTCGGCACCAGCCTCGGCAAGATCGTCTTTGACATCGGAGGCGGCATTCCCGGAGGCAAGAAATACAAGGCCACCCAGATGGGCGGTCCTTCCGGCGGCGTAATTCCGATTGAACATGTCAACGTACCCGTAGACTATGAATCAGTAACCGCCCTCGGCGCCATTATGGGTTCGGGCGGCCTGGTGGTGATGGACGAAGACAGCTGCATGGTTGACGTGGCTAAATTCTTCCTGCAATTCACCAGGGACGAATCCTGCGGCAAATGCGCGCCCTGCCGTGCCGGCATCCCCAAGCTGCTGGCATTGCTTAACAAGATCACGAGCGGCAAAGGCACACTTCAAGATATCGATATAATCCTGGAGCTTTCGGAGATGATCCAGAAAGCTTCAATCTGCGGCCTGGGCCAGACGGCTCCTAACCCGGCGATTTCGACCATCCGGCATTTCAGGGAAGAGTACGAAGCACATATTATCGATAAGAAATGCCCCGCGGCACTGTGCCAGTCACTTTTCCGGGCCCCATGCCAGCATACCTGCCCGGTTGGTCTCGACGTGCCCGGCTATATATCGCTGATTAAAAATGATAAACCTGAGGAAGCATACAAGCTGATTATGCAGCGGTTGCCGCTGCCGATGACGGTCGGCCGTGTATGCCCGCACCCCTGCGAAAGAAAATGCCGCAGAGGACAGGTGGATCAACCTATTTCCATCCGGCACCTCAAGAGGTACGCTTCAGATTACGCTTATGAGCACGGCCTCTCGTACACACCGAAGGTCAAAGCGGCCAAAGCAGAGAAAGTAGCAGTTATAGGCGCCGGCCCTGCCGGCCTGGCTGCTGCCTGGGACCTCACGGTTGAAGGATATAAAGTGACCGTATTCGAAGCCCTGCCGGTGGCCGGTGGTATGCTGGCTGTAGGCATTCCCGAATACAGGTTGCCGAAAGAGATACTCAATAAAGAGATCGACAACATCAAGAAGCTGGGCATCGAGATAAAATTGAATAGCCCGGTTAAGGATGTGGATGCCCTTTTCAAAGAGGGCTTTAATGCAGTGTTCATTGGCATAGGCGCACATAAGGGCGATAAAATGGGCATCCCCGGCGAGGAACTCGAGGGTGTCTACGATGCAATAGAATTCCTGCGCAACATCAACCTCGGCAAAGACACCAAAATCGGCAAGAAGGTGGCAGTTGTCGGCGGCGGCAACTCCGCTATCGACGCTGCCAGGATTGCCCTGCGCAAAGGCGCCGAAGAGGTGCACATCGTCTACCGCAGGGAAAGAGCCGACATGCCAGCCGAGGAAGAGGAAATTGCTGCGGCTGAGGAAGAAGGCATTAAGCTGCACCTCCTGACTGCCCCGGTCAAAGTTATCGGTAAGGCCGGTAAGGTAGCGGGTATCGAGTGCAACAAGATGGCCCTCGGTGATTTTGACAAGAGCGGCAGGCGCTCGCCCAGGCCCATAACAGGATCCGAATATACCATCGAGATAGATACGCTTATCGAAGCCATCGGCCAGAGGCCGGATACAGACTCGCTTAAGTTAGGCAGCACCAAGATAGGCAAGGGCGGCACCCTGGTTGCGGATAAAAGGACCCTGGCAACCGACCAGAAGGGAGTTTTCGCCGGTGGCGACGCCTTCACCGGACCGTGGACCGTCATTGAAGCCATAGCGTCAGGACAGCGGGCCGCTTCATCGATCAAGAGGTTCCTCAGCGGCCAGGACCCCGCACCAAGAGTTGACCGGCAGGATCCCGAAGATTTCACATACTCGAACGTACCGCCAACCGATGCGGAGACCGCAGAACGCGCCAGGGTTGGCATAGCTGAGATCAGGCTGGCAGATAGGAAGACTTCCATGAAAGAGGTAGTCATTGATTACACGGCTAAGGAAGCCAAAGAAGAATGCAGCAGATGCCTGAGATGCGATATCGGATAGGAGAATAGGCAAATGAGTGAAATAACATTAAACATTAACGGTAAACAATGTAAGGGCAAACAGGGCGATAGTGTCCTGGATGTCTGCGTGGCCAATGGCATCGATCTTCCTACCCTGTGCCACTACAAAGGCCTCACTGATGTCGGCGCCTGCAGGATGTGCCTGGTTGAGATCGAAAAGGAAAGGAACTTCGTTCCAGCCTGCACTCATCCCGCCAGTGACGGACAGGTGGTGAAAACCAGCAACGAGAAACTCGAGAAATACCGCCGCCTCATCCTTGAACTCATGTTTACAGAGCGAAACCACCTCTGCGCGTATTGCGTGGACAGCGGAGACTGCGAATTACAGAGCCTTGCATACAAATACCAGATGGACAACGCGAGGTACCAGTACGCCTGGCCCACCCAGGTAACCGACTCGTCAAACCCATTCATAGTCATGGACCACAACCGCTGTATCCTATGCGGAAGGTGCATCAGGACCTGCGATGAGATAACCGGCGCGCATGCACTCGACTTCGGCAAACGCGGCTGGAAAACCAATGTTTGCGCCGATATCAATCAGCCGCTGGGCGAATCATCCTGCATCTCCTGCGGCGGGTGTTTTCAAGCCTGCCCGACGGGCGCCATATTCTCCAAGGCCAGCGCTTACCGGGGCAAGCCTATGGAATGCACTATGGTGGAATCTACCTGCGCCATCTGCGGCGTCGGTTGCGATATAAAGGCCCTGGTCAAGAATAACAGGGTGGTCAGGATCGACAGCCCTGATATGACAAAGCCGCGCGGCCTCCTCTGCGAAATGGGCAGGTTCGAACCGCTTTACGATTCAGCGGAGAGGGTGACCACACCGCTGAAGCGCAACAGCAAAGGGCAATTGGCAAGCTGCTCGTATGAAGAAGCTTTCGAAATCATCGCCAAAAAGTTCGGCTCTTCAGACAGTGTTGCCGGATTAGCGTCAGGCAAAGCCAGCAGCGAGGCTCTCAAAGCTCTGGCTGAGCTCATGGATAAACTGGGCAGCAAGCTTGTAGACATACTGGACGGCGATGACTGCCGGACAGTTTCACAGGGCATAGCCAGGTTTGACAGCAAAGCCGGCCTGGATATGGAGGCCAAGCTTGAGGATATCCTCACCGCTGATTGTATAGTAGTGATCGGAGCGCATCCAACCAAATCCCATCCGGTTATCGGTTCCTATATTATGCGCGCAGCTTCCAAAAACAAGGCCCAACTTATCGTGCTTGACCCGCTGCGCAATCCGTTCACATTCCGCGCCAGCGTTTGGCTAAAGCCGCCCGAGGGCAAAAAAGAGCTTACCGTGAAAGCACTCGGCAAAGCAATCCTGGATCATGGTCTTCCCAAGGCTGCCGGAGACAAAAGCAAATTCTCGGCTGACTTCAAGGAAGTTGACGTTAAAAAAGCCGGCAAAGACCTTGGCATCGATGTCCACGATATCACCAGGGCCGCCCAGCTTTTGGCAGAATCCAAGAACAGCATTATCATTTACGGTAGCGGCATACTGGAATACAAGGATGCAGACCTGGTAGCAACGATACTTAACCTGGCTGCACTTACAAGCGAAAAACCCAGGGTTATTTCTTTGAAGCGTTATGGCAATAGCCGTGGCGCCTGGCAACTTGGACTGGGTAATCCCAGGGGTCCGGTATCATCGGATTTAGCCAAAGGCAAGGCTAAAGGGCTTTACCTGCTGCTGGCTGATGATCTGACAGAGTCTCAGGCTCTCACCGACAGCATTAAAGGAGTTGAATTCACGGTAGTTCAGGCCAGTTACCTCTCACCTGCTACCGCCAAGGCAGATATAGTTCTTCCTTCACTGCTGTGGACTGAATCGAAAGGCAGTTACACAACCCTGGATGGCGTAAGCAAGAAAACTGCGCCTTTGGTAAAAGCGCCTGCAGATATCAAGACAGATGCCGATACATTGCAAGAAGTTGCCCGGCACCTGAAAAAATAAAGCCCGTAAGGAGTGTACAAATGGCGAAAGTAAAAGTAGCTACGGTTTGGTTGGAATCATGCGCAGGATGTCACATGTCGTTCCTGGATGTTGACGAATTTATAATCGACCTGACGAAATTAGTAGAGTTTCGCAGGAGCCCGATAACTGATATAAAGGATTTCACTCCTGTTACCGTCGGCATAGTCGAGGGCTCGGTAGGAAATGAAGAGGAAAAAGAGGTGATCGAAGAGTTGCGCCACAATTGCCAGATACTGATGGCACTGGGTGATTGCGCATGCTTCGGCGGTGTTTGCGCGATGCGAAATACTTTAAACAAGGAAGACGTACTGAGGCGTGCCTACATAGACACTCCGAGCACTTACCAGGGTAAAATCCCGGTTTCACCCGGTGTACCGGCATTGCTCGATAAGGTTTATCCGGCAAATCAAATAGTTAAAGTAGACTGCTATGTGCCGGGCTGTCCTCCTGAACCTGAGGCAATTAAATACGGCCTGACCGAATTGCTGGCCGGCAGGATACCGGTAGTACCCAGCAATATAATGCGCTTTGATTAAAGAGGTGAAATATGGCAAGTAGAACAATTGAAATTAATCCTGTTACCAGGGTCGAGGGCCATGGAAAGATTACCATCCAGCTCGACGATTCCGGCAACGCGGTTTCGGCTCGTTTTCACGATACGCAGTTCCGCGGATTTGAAAAATTCTGCGAAGGCCAGGTCTTCCAGGAGATGCCGAACCTTACACCCAGGATATGCGGTATTTGCCCGGTCAGCCACCAGCTTGCTTCCGCCAAAGCCTGTGATGCAATCCTCGGCAAGGAATTAACCCGTCCGGCCAAGCTTCTCAGGGAGCTGTTGCATTTAAGCCAGTATATACAGTCGCACGCCCTGCATTTCTTTCACCTGGCCAGTCCCGATTTTCTGCTCGGTTTTGATTCGGACCCGGCCCTCAGAAATGTGGTAGGGCTGATTGGAGCTGATCCCGCGCTCGCTACCGAGGCTGTCAAGCTGCGCAGCCTCGGCCAGACTATGATAAAGAAATTGGGCGGGAAAAAAGTGCACCCCAACGCTGCCCTGCCCGGTGGCATGACCACTGCCCTGAAAGCTGAGGACCGCGATTACTTCCTCAAACAAATCGACTGGGCACTGGCTGATGCGCAGCTTGCAATTAAGATCTGGAAGGATTACGTGACCGCCAATACCAAGGCCGTTGACAGCTTCGCCAATTTCCCCTCGGCTTATCTCGGCATGGTTGACGAGAATAATAACCTGGCACTTTACGATGGCAACCTCCGCCTGGTCGACTCCAAGGGCGTCGTCCTGGAAGACCAGTTCAACCCTGCCAATTATCTGGATATCATCGCCGAGCATGTCGAGGACTGGTCATACATGAAATTCCCCTTCTATAAGAGCCTCGGCTACCCCGGTGGTATTTACCGCGCCGGACCGCTGGGCCGCTTGAATGCCTGCTGCGGGATTACCACCCCCCTGGCCAATGCCGAATTCAAACTCTATAAGAAGATGAGCTACAATGGACTTGTGGAAGGCAGCATGTATTATCACTACGCGCGCCTTATCGAGTTGATTTACTCTATTGAAAAGACCCGCGAACTCCTCGAGGACAAGGATATTACATCAACAGACATCCAGGTTACCTCAAATAAATACAACGAGCAG
This sequence comes from uncultured Chloroflexia bacterium, assembly GCA_963752975.1. Taxonomy (GTDB): domain Bacteria; phylum Chloroflexota; class Dehalococcoidia; order GIF9; family UBA5629; genus CAIMUM01. Next base: position 274,254 of record CAVWAG010000003.1, on the reverse strand, counting down.
GGCGTCGGCGTGGTTGAAGCCCCGAGGGGCACACTTATACACCACTATTGGGTAGATGAAACCGGCAAAATAACGGGCGTCAACCTGATCGTCGCCACCGGCAATAATAACGCCGCCATCAACCGCTCGGTTTATGAAGTGGCCAAAGACTATATTAAAAACGGAAAGGTTACCGAAGGCATCCTGAACAGGGTTGAGGCGGCTGTCCGCTGCTATGACCCATGCCTTTCATGCTCGACCCATGCCCTTGGGCAAATGCCGCTGCTCATCCAGTTGCGGTCTGCTGACGGTCAAATCGTGGGCAGTATCCAAAGTTAGAATCTTCATCATTTGAGGCAGAAGGCGGGTTACAAAACCCAGATTTGTAACCCGCCTTTTCTTTTGCTATCTTTTCAACATGCTTTGCACGATAATCATTGAGGGAAAAGAGATCAGGGTTAAATCCCATTCCAATCTATTGTGGGCGTGTCTCGATAACGGCTTCTTTATCCCCAATCTTTGCAGCATTATTGATAAACACCAGCCTTACGCATCATGCCGCCTCTGTTTCGTTGAAATCGGAGGCAGGCCTGAACCGGTTACAGCCTGCAGTGAAAAGGTGCATGATGGCATGGACATAAAACTTGCAAGTCCAAAGGTAACCAGGTTGCGCCAGATTGCTTTTGACCTGCTGTTAAGCAACCACAAGCTTGACTGCGCTCACTGTGTCAAGAACCGCAATTGTGAACTGCAGAGAATTGCCCGTGCCGAGCATTTTAAACTGCGAGGCAGGCGCTTTAACAAGATCGATTTAAATCTGCCGCCCGATGACAGCCATCCTCTGATTAATTTCGACCGCAACAAGTGCGTGCTGTGCGGCAAATGCGTATGGGTTTGCCAAAATCAGGGCAGTTCTGTTTTGGATTTCGCTTACCGCGGTATAAAGACCACTATCTCCACTTTTGCCGACATGCCATTATCTGAAACGGAGTGCAACTCGTGCCTGGCCTGTACTTCAGTTTGCCCGGTCGGCGCTCTCTATCTCAAGTCACTCCTGCCAGGCGCCCGGGCCAATTAAGGGCACAAACCTGCAGCCACCCAACTTCTCCACCCTGTTCCCCGATTTTCTCAGGGTAACCCGCAGGAGTTCCTGCTCCCATCTTGACCCCACGGGGATAACCAGCCTCCCTCCCTCTTTAAGTTGATCCAACAAATCCTGGTGAACCCCGGGTGCGGCAGCGGTCACCAGTATGGCATCGTATGGAGCGTTAGCCGGCCAACCCAATTTTTCTCCCGCCGGTCCGATAATAATATTCCTGTATCCAAGTTTCTCCAGAAGGAGTTTCGCGGATTCCGCCAGTTCCTCTATCCTTTCAACGCTGTAAACCGAATTAGCCAGCTCAGCCAGTACAGCAGTTTGGTACCCGCTGCCCGTGCCCACCTCCAGTACCTTTTCAAATCCCTCAATTTGAAGAGCCTGAGTCATCAATGCTACAATATAAGGCTGCGATATTGTTTGACCACATCCGATGTTTAAAGGCCTGTCATCATAAGCGGAGGATTGCAGTTCTGAGGGGACAAATAACTCCCTGGCGACACGGGAAAGAGCGGGCAATATGCGTGGATCTTCGATGCTATTACGCAGGGAATCAATCAATGTCTGCCGCGCCCTGGAAAAATCCACCGGCTTATTGTCCTATGATTTAAGCGCAGGCACAAACGTCAATATAACCAGTATCAATATGAGTACACAGGCAATTATGCCGATGCGCACCAGGTCTGACTTAACGTAATCGTAATTTTTGGCCTGAAAGGCCACCGTTGCCGCAACCGGGGCGACCTTTTTGCTTATCGCGCTTGCAGGCAGGCTTGAGGCGCCGGTGCTTGTAACCTGTTGACCCGCCTTACTCTTTGTTTTCATTTTACGTGATTTTTTTGACATGCATATTCTCCTGGATCATTATTATCACTCAATTTCAGAGGACTATAAATTTTAGGTACCGTTTAAAAATTCACGTCATACCTGCTTATATGCCTTAGTTGTAGACACATGGGCGTGACCCAGGGCTTCCTGGACCGAATGAAGGTCAGCCCCGTTATTGAGCCTGTGTACCGCATAACTGTGCCTGATTGTACGCGGTGTAACTTTCGATGAAAGGCCAGCCGCGTCCGCGTAGCCCTGCACGATCTGCCAGAATCCCTGCCTGGTCAACCTGTCGCCCCTCTGGTTTAAGAATAACGCCTCCTGCTTGTCGCTGGTCAGCAGCTTCATGCGCACTGATGCAATATATTCTCGCATCAATCCCTGAATGCGTTTATCAAGAGGAATTTTCCTGGAGCGTCCTCTCATATTGGTGATGTTAATGCAACCCCGGTCAAGGTCCAACGTCATCAACATTTAACGACATTAATTCACTTGCTAATAGTCCCGTGGCATAGAGCAACTCGAGCATTGCCTGATCACGCCTGGCGTCTATAGTAGGCAACCTGCCTGTTTCATCCAGCAGCTTCTTTATTTCAAGCACCGATAGAGCCTGCGGCAATGACTTATTAACCCTGGGAGCAGACAGCTTGGGTGACAGGTCGCTATCCGCCATTCCCCGCTCGGTCATAAATTTAATAAAAGTCCTCGCCGCAGCTACCTTCCTGGCAATCGTTGATACGGTATAGCTCTTCTCCTTCAGGCTTAGCATGTAAGAAGTCAGATGCTCTTCACTCAACTCCACACCGCTGTTAACTGCAACATCATGGCTGTCAATATGCGAGATATGATCTGCCAGCTGGCTAAGGTCGTTATGATAAGCATCCAAAGTATTTTTGGAGCACTTCTTCTCTTTAGCCAGATAGTTTAGAAATAACGTTATGTCTTCTTGCATTTCAAACGCACTATTTTAACACAAATCACGACTCGTCAAACAGGAGATTAAAAAATCCTCACAATTTTGTTACGCGGATATTTCGATGCTAAAATTCACAGGATGATGTTAGAACCGCGCATAAAGTCCTATTTGGCCATGTTGCCGGCACAACCCGGCATTTACATCTTCAAAGACCTACTGAATAATATCATATACGTTGGAAAGGCGGCAAATCTCCGTAACCGGGTCAGGAGCTACTTTCAGCAGTCGTCAAACCTCCCTGAAAAAACCAGGCAACTGGTTGAACGTATCGATAAGATTGAGTTCGTGGTTACCGAAACTGAAATCGCCGCGCTCCTGCTTGAATGCCAGCAAATAAAAAAATACCGCCCTCATTATAACGTACTGCTAAAGGATGATAAAAGTTTCCCCTACATTAAGATTGATATCAAGAATGAGTGGCCGACGATCAGCATAACACGACGGCGCTACAACGATGGAGCCAAATATATAGGGCGTGTACCCAGCGCGTGGTCGGCACGGCGGACTTACGATTTTATAAAAAAAATCTTTCCACTGCGATCGTGCACTAAAGTCTTCACGGGACAAGAAACGAGGCCATGCCTCAAGTATCACATCCGGCGCTGCCCGGGTCCGTGTATCGGGGCCATCAGCAGGGCTGAATATGGCGAACTTGTCAGGAAAATAATAGCTATGTTAGAAGGTCAGGAGGAAATAGTCCTTCATGAATTAAAGAGAAATATGCTGGAAGCTTCACAATCTATGAAATATGAAAAGGCCGCACAGATACGCGATCAGGTACAGGCAATTGAAGCGGTTATCGCCAGCCATAAAATTCCTCTTAATATCCGTGGTGAGCAGGATGCCATCGCGCTTGCCCGGGATGAAAGCACGGCGTGCGTCAGGATTTTTTCGGTAAAGGACGCCAAACTCGGGGGAGATGAGCATTTTATTATGGACGATGTCAGGGATGAAACTGATGCCTATCTGCTGCAGACTTTCATGCAACAGTATTACTCTTCGATTGAGCACATACCCGGCCTTATCCTGCTACAGTCTCAAATTGATCAGCCTTTGCTGGTCAGTGAGTGGTTAAAAGACAGGAAGGGATCCTGGGTAGAGCTAAGAGTGCCCGTGAAAGGAGCAGGACTGCGCCTTATCGGGATGGTGGCGGAAAATGCGCGCCAGCAACTGGAGATTTATAAAGCAGGGCAAGCGGCACGCCCCGAGAATTTGCAGGTACTTTCAAACTTAAAAGACTTACTCAAACTGCCGGGGATCCCGCACAGGATAGAGGCATTCGATATATCCAATATACAGGGCACCAATGCTGTAGGCAGTATGGTAGTATTCGAAAATGGCGCTCCACGGCCGTCGCTGTACCGAAGGTTCAAGATCAGGTCAGTCCCGCAGTCCGATGATTACGCCATGATGAGAGAAATGCTCAAGAGGAGATTCGCAGTTCATAGCGATAGCTCCGGTAAATGGTCATCGATGCCTGACCTCGTACTCATCGATGGTGGTAAGGGTCATCTCCACGCCGCCGGTTCCGCCCTGCGGGAAGTTCAAGCCGCTGATACGCCCATTATCAGCCTGGCCAAGGAAAATGAAGATGTATTCCGACCCGGACTCGCTGCAGCAGTACCGATATCCAAACGATCAGCACGAACTTCACCTGCTGCAGCGTATCAGGGATGAAGCCCACAGGTTTGCAGTCACCTACCACAGGAACATCCGTTCCAAAAAAGCAGGGAGTCAGCCCTGGATTCTCTACCCGGCATTGGCCCGGCACGGAAAAAAGCGCTGGTAAAGAGGTTCGGCTCTGTCCGCAATCTGAAGGACGCTTCCATCGAAGAACTGGCATCAGTCAAGGGGATTACCCCCTGCCTCGCAAAAAATATCCTCGATTTATTATCTGAATAGCCTGTATTTTAGGTAACCTCATCGAGGTCTAATTTCATCCCATCCCTTGCCGCGATCACCCTGACACCTGTATCCTCACTGACTTTGCTCTCAATCTCCCACGGTTTGACCGGCCACATGGTAAGCCCGAAATGGGTCAGCACAGCCATTTTCGGCCTGATCTCCTTAATTATCAGTTCCGCATCCCGCAGTGAAAGGTGGTCGACGGGAAGCCTGCTCTCAAGGCTAAGCACGTTGATAATTACAAGTTCAGCCTTATAGTGGCTGGCCAGATCATCAAAAACCCTGGTATCTGTTATCCAGGAAAATTTATGCGTTGGAGTCCGGAATACAAACCCGTAAGTTTCCACCTGGTGAATGTGCTTGACCGGCGTACTGAACTCAACTCCACCTACAGAATACTGCTTCCCTTCCTCCAGCAATTCAACCTTTTGCGGATATTTCTGCAGGTAGGGAAATATTACGGCGCCATTATTAAACGCGTCTGAGGGAGCAAACAAACATCCGCGCGGTTTCCAACCCCCATCGGTCATCGCCTCAATCATCACATTTATGTCAACAGAATGATCGAGATGTTTGTGAGAAAGGATGATGGCGCTCAACTGTGGAGGTTCACATTTGTGTTTGATGGCATAAACCAGTGAGCCCGGCCCCGGGTCCAATAGTATCTGTGTGCCGCCAAGGTTCATCCAGGCCCCACCGGTTGCTAACAGTTGTTTTGCAACTGTAAATCTTGCTCCTCCGGTCCCCAGGAACAGTATCGTATCTTTCGCCGGTTCCACGCGACTAATTATATCAGCTATGCCCGGCTACATTGAAAACGCCGATTCTGTTAAAATGCCTCCTGGATATTGATAAACAGGCTGTGAAGCATAATGAAAAAACCGGAAATCGAGATAGCCCGCTTATCCAGGGCGCTGCAAGATAAAACGGGAAAGTTTCTTACCTTAGGCGCCGTCGAGTCAGCAACCGGGGGCAGCATTGCCGATAGAATCACCAATGTTGCCGGCAGCTCAGATTATTTTATGGGAGCGGTGGTCTCCTACAGCAATAGCATCAAATCGGATGTTGCGGGTGTCAGTGAAGCCACTTTACTCTTGCATGGAGCGGTCAGCGCCGAGGTAGCCAGTCAGATGGCAACAGGAGGAAAAAGGGTACTCAAAGTGGATATCTGCGTATCTACCACGGGTATCGCGGGACCGGGCGGAGCAACCGTTGATAAACCGGTCGGCCTTTTTTATATCGGCCTGTCAACCGCTTCCGGTGTAATAGCCAACAGGTACATTTTCAGCGGCAAAAGGGAGGAAATCAAGCGCAAGGCTGCTGAAACTGCCCTGGCGCTGGTTAAGGGATACCTGCAAAAATGTCTGGATGAAACGGCCGGCGCAGTACTGGAAGAAAAACATGTCGTTACCTGCTTTCTTGAGCAAAGCAAGCTGATCTTGCTGCTGAGGCGCAGCGGCAGGGTCGGCACGTATAAAAGGGCCTGGGCAGGAGTCAGCGGTTATATTGAGACAGATGCCCTTGACCAGGCTATTACCGAGATAAGGGAGGAAACAGGCCTGTTTAACAACAATATCAAGCTGGTCAGGCAGGGAAAACCCCTGGAGGTCATCGACAAAAGCCTGCATAGAAAATGGATCGTGCACCCCTTCCTCTTCCACGTTTTAGATCCGCAGAAAATCATGCTTGACTGGGAACATACCGAATTTACCTGGGTAAAACCAAAAGATCTGAAAAAGTATAAAACTGTGCCCGGGTTGGCCGAGGCGCTGAAGACAGTTCTCGATTAGCCTTTCCGCCTTTCAAGTCGACACCCGATCATTTTGCGGCTGCAAGCATATTAAAAACTTGCTCATATGTGATATAATCACCCAATAAAGTTCTTGATTTCGATATGTTAGCCAGAATCAACACAGCAGCGATGGTAGGGATTGACGCCCTCATGGTTGAAGTTGAGGTAGATATATCCCCAGGATTACCTGCCACGTTAATTGTAGGCCTGCCTGACGCAGCAGTGAAAGAAGCCAGGGACAGGGTACGCGCAGCTATACGGAATGCAGGTTGCACTTTTCCCATGCGCAAGATTACCGTGAACCTGGCCCCGGCATATTTAAAAAAAGTTGGCCCAACCTATGATTTGCCCATTGCCATTGGCATACTTGTAAGTTCCGGGCAGATTAATATCGACGCCACCGGTACACTTTTTCTGGGAGAGCTGTCACTTGATGGGAGCGTCCGCCACCTCCACGGCATATTACCCATGGTAGCCATGGCACAGGCACAGGGGCTAACCAGGGTCTTCGTCCCGGCAGACGATGCGCAGGAAGCTTCCATGATAGATGGCATCGAGGTATACCCGGTGATTTCCCTTAGCCAGCTGGTAAGTTATTTCCATGGTGAATCAGATCTACCTCGATATTCAGGCGGCGTGACCTGGCAGGACGCCTGCCAGCAAGACCAGCACAACGATTTGTGCCATATCAAGGGGCAGGAACATGCTAAAAGGGCCCTGGAGGTAGCGGCTTCCGGCGGCCATAACGTCCTGATGGTTGGGCCTCCCGGCAGCGGCAAGACCATGCTGGCACGGGCGCTGGCGGCGATTCTACCTGGCTTGACACTGCCCGAGGCTATCGAGGTCACCAAGATATACAGTGTCAGCGGACTTATCTCCAAGGACCTGCCGCTGATAACACAACGTCCCTTCCGTTCACCGCATTATTCCACTTCGCATGCCGGCCTGGTAGGAGGCGGACGCATACCTCATCCCGGTGAAATAAGCCTCAGCCACCGGGGAGTATTATTTTTGGACGAGTTCCCGGAATTCAACCACACGGCTCTGGAATCGCTGCGCCAACCCATGGAAGATAAGATAGTTACTATCAGCCGCGCGGAGGGAAGCCTGACCTTCCCTGCCAATTTCATCCTGGTGGCTGCGATGAACCCCTGCCCCTGCGGATATTACGGTGACCCTGTAAAAGAATGTAAATGTTCTTCTACCGTCGTCACCCGCTACCAGAAAAAGATCAGCGGTCCACTGATGGACCGCATCGATATATTTCTCGATATACCGCGCATAGATTATGAGAAACTAATGGATGACAGGCAATCAGAACAATCGGGGAAAGTCAGGCATCGCGTACAAAATGCCAGGCAGTTCCAGCTTGACCGGTTCAAGGGGACGGATTTAACCAGCAATGCGGATATGACGGCATCTGAAGTCAAGCAGTTTTGCAGCATTGATGCGGCGGCGCAAGCTTTGCTCAGGACAGCGATGAAACAGATACACTTTACTGCCCGCGGGTTTCACCGTACTCTCAAGCTGGCGCGCACTGTGGCAGACCTGGATAATTCCGCGTTGATTAAGACAAACCATCTGGCTGAAGCGCTTCAATACAGGCAAAGGAACATCAATCAGTAAGACAGGGGCAGGGATGTAACTTCAGCCTTTGGCAGTTCAGCTATCCGGCCATAACCTCAATTCTATTTCTTGAGGTCGCGGTACTTGTTGACAATGGCAAGTATCCCGTAGTCAGTCAGAAGAACAGTGCGGTTGATGCCGTCCGACGCCTGATATTGATCGAGTGCCGACGTGAACAGCACCTGAAATTCAGCGAAAAGCCACATCTGCCTTCTCAACAGCATCAGGGCATATATAGCTTCATCCAGGGGGATATTTTCGTAATATTGTTCCTCCGCAAACTTGGAGAAATACACGGTGGCCATATCGTAAGCATGCTTTTCAAAGTACAACTTTTTCAGGTTCTTGTAAAAGGACTCACCCTGGTTGACCAGTTTAAATTCCCTGACTTTGCGGTAGGAAGCCGTTTTAGGATTTGACTGCAGCGCCTTGGCCCATTGTTTGCCTATCTCTGTGGCATGCTGCTCGGTGAAGTTCAGCAATTTATCAGCATATGCTATATACATCCCTGACATAGTCACCTCCTGGCAAAATATTTACTCAATTAAATTATAGGTACGGTCCGATAAAATAACAAGATGATTGAATCACCTGCTGCGTCTCAGTTCAAAAACCACGGGGTTACCCGGGTCAGGACAGGCAACCGTACATTTATCAGGATCCTTTTCCCAGGGGAAAGTGCCGTTGCACATCAATACCTGCGCGAAGGGAAATAAAGTGTAAAACGCCCAGGCGCACATTGTATGCGGACACATATCAGATATTATGAATTCATCGCCTGCCATGTGGCCTGCCACACAGGTTCCCTGCTGAGAGATGACCTTGGCCAGTACCTTCCTGCCTTGATACTCTTCCATCACGCGCTCCTCTATCAAAATTTACAACAACAGAATATTAGTAGCGGAAACAAAAAACAAAAGCTCACCGGTCCCACCTTACCCTGGAGAGAACCGGTGAACTCAAGTTATCAGATTGTGTAAACTATTTTACTTCTACTTTGGCGCCGGCTTCTTCGATCTTCTTCTTAATTGTCGCGGCTTCTTCCTTACTTACGCCTTCCTTGACCGTCTTCGGAGCGCCTTCAACCAAGTCTTTGGCTTCTTTTAAACCGAGCGTGGTTACCTCGCGAACAGCCTTGATGACCGCGATTTTGTTTTCCCCGATCTCTTTGAGAATGACGGTAAACTCAGTCTGCTCTTCTGACGCGGCGGCGGTGGCGCCGCCTCCAGCAGACGGGCCGGCGGCGACTGCCATGGGCATGGCAGCGCTCACACCGAACTCCTCTTCCAGCGCCTTGACCAGTTCGGAAAGCTCCAGAACGGTCATGCCCTTTATCATCGTTACGATCTCATCTTTTGTCATTATAGTGTCCTCCTGCTATTCAGATTATTTATCTAATAGTCTTATCTCAAATTAATAACCGCGGCTATGTGCCAGCCAACTGTTTTGCTCTCGCCTGCAATACTACCGCCAGTCCGCGTAGCGGTGAACTCAACACAAAATGCAGCGAGGAGATGGGCGACTTCATCCTGCCCAACAACTGGCTTATCAGTATCTCCTTTGACGGTATGGAAGCAAGTCTGGCGACATCCGCGGCCGTCAGCACTTTTTCTCCCAGTATGCCGCCTTTAATTTTCAAAACTGAGTTGGCCGCCTTTATATGGTCAGACAGAATTTTAGCGGGTTTTACCGCATCATCGTAACTGATAGCAACAGCCATCGGGCCAACCAGGAATTGTTCAAGGCCCGTGTCGCCTGACTTTTCGGCCGCTAAATGCATAAGAGTATTCTTTACAACCCTGTATTCCACACCCTGAGCATGCAGCAGCCTGCGCAGTTGTACCATTTCTTTGGCGGTCATGCCCCTATAATCAGTGGCAATGGCAACCACACACTTGCCCAAGTTCCCGGCAAGCTCATTGATAATCGCCTCTTTCTGTTTTCTTATCATATCAATGCTCCCAATAATAAATTGTCCTCGCGCCGATGCACGAGGACTAATCAAACTGCCTGTTATACAGTTTTACTAACCTCGGCGGGTATCTGATTAAGCCTTGCGGCGCCCGCTTTCAACGGCCAATGCTATTAAATTTTTTTATGCGCTGACTGCCAGTTCAGTCATGGCTTGTGTATCCAGCCTTAAACCCGGTCCCATGGATGTAGAAATCGATGCCGTCTTGATAAACTGTCCTTTGGCTCCACTGGGACGGGAATGGTTAATTGCTTCAACTACCGACATAAGGTTCTCATACAGCTTCTCTTCGTCAAAGCTTTTCTTACCGATTGGAACGTGGATAATCGCAGTCCTGTCGAGCCGGAATTCCACACGGCCTTTACGCACTTCATTGATCGCCCGGGGCAAATCTGCGGGAGGAACAACGGTACCCGCCTTGGGATTGGGCATCAAACCGCGGCGTCCGAGTATCTTGCCGAGTTTACTGACTTTGCCCATCATGTCAGGAGTGGCAATGCTTACATCGAAATCCAGCCAGCCGTCTTCGATTTTCTTCACCAGGTCGTCGGCTCCAACATATTCAGCTTTAGCGTCGTTGGCCAGTTTTGCGCCCTCGCCCTGGGCGAAGACAACTACTCTGACCTGTTTACCCAGCCCATGAGGCAGCAGCGCCGTTCCCCTCACCTGCTGGTCGGCAGCCCGGGGATCCACGCCCATTCTCAGGTGCAGCTCAACTGTTTCATCAAATTTTGCGTAGCCCGCTTTTTTTACTATGGCAACAGCCTCTTTGGGCTCGTATAATTTTCTTCCTTCGACCAGCTTGGATGCTTCTTTGTATTTTTTACCTCTGGTAGTCATTTAATTACTCCACTTTAATGCCCATACTCCGGGCGGTTCCCTCAATAATGCGAGCCGCTCCCTCAAGATTAAGGGCATTCAAGTCCTTTTGCTTAACCTTAGCGATCTCGTTGATCTTGGCTTTCGATATAATGCCCGCTACCTGGGTGCCGCTATTCCCGCTGCCCTTTTCAAGACTCAGGGCCTTTTTCAGTAGATCCGAGGCAGGAGGGGTCTTGGTTATGAACGTGAAAGTCCTGTCTTCAAATACAGTTATTTCCACGGGGATGATCGATCCCTCGAAAGATTTAGTGCGGTCATTATAGTCCTTGCAAAAGCCCATAATATTGACGCCGTGCTGGCCCAGGGCAGGGCCCACCGGCGGCGCCGGGGTAGCTTTGCCCGCCTGTATCTGTAACTTGACTATCGCTTTAACTTTTTTGCCATTCTATAGTTTCTCCACTTGCAGGAAGTCCAGTTCCACTGAAGTCTCCCTGCCAAACAGTGTCAGCATTACCTTGACCTTGCCTTTACCCATATTTATCTCGTCGACGGTACCTATGAAATCCGTAAAAGGACCATCCACAACCCTGACGTTTTCGCCTTTCTTGAACCTGATCTTGAGCTGGGCAACTCCTTCCTCTTTTTGTTTGAGGATCCTGTCCGCTTCGTGATCTTCAAGCGGAGTGGCTTCCTTGCCGTCACCCACAAAACCGGTCACACCCGGCGTTTCTCTGACAACCTTCCAGCTCTCATGGTCCATCGCCATTTGAACCAGCAGGTAGCCGGGGAACATTTTCTTTTCAACCGTCCTGCGCTGGCCGGACCTTATCTCTATCTCGTTTTCTTTAGGTATCTCTACCCTCAGGATCCTGGTGCCCGCATCCATTGACTTGATGCGCTGTTCCAGCTTGTTCTTTACCTTGTCCTCGTGCCCGACGTAGGTATGTATGATATACCAGCGGGCGTTGACGTCAACGGTCACGCTACTTGCCACCTAAGAGTACTTTAGCAACAAGTTCCGAAAATCCATAGTCAACTGCGCCCAATATCAGGCCCATAACAAGGCAAAGCCCTATAACTATCAAAGTCAACCGTATCGTTTCCTGCCTGGTAGGCCATACAACCTTCTTAAGCTCGCCGATTATGTCACTAAAAAAAGTGAACCTGCGTTTTTTGGGCTGCGTTCCCGAAATCTGCGGCTTCTTGGCCTTTGCCACCAACGGCTGACTTTTCTTGTCCGGACCTGCCTTTTCTTCGTTTTTCTTAGGCGGCAGTACTTTTGCTTGCTCTTTGTTAGCCACCTGTTACTTGGTCTCCTTGTGCAGTTGATGACTGCGGCAGCGGGGACAATATTTCTTCAGTTCCAAACGTTGAGTATCATTTTTCTTATTTTTTTGCGAGGTGTAATTCCTTTCCTGGCATACTGTGCATGCCATGTAAATTACGCCTCGCGCATCGCTCTTTTTAGCCATCTTTTATCCAAGTATCTTTGTGATTACGCCCGATGCTACGGTCCTGCCACCTTCACGGATGGCAAAATGCATGCCCTGCTCGAGAGCAACAGGATAAATCAACTTGATATTCATTTTAATATTGTCACCGGGCATGACCATTTCCACGCCCGCCGGCAATTCTGTCTGGCCTGTTACATCCAGTGTCCTGATAAAGAACTGCGGTTTATAGCCGGTAAAAAACGGAGTATGCCTGCCGCCTTCTTCCTTGGTCAAAACATAAACCTCGCCTTCAAAGTGTGTCTGGGGCTTAATGGAGCCGGGCTTGGCCAGCACCTGTCCCCTTTCAACATCTTCGCGCTCGATGCCCCTGACAAGGCAGCCAACGGCATCGCCAGCTTCGCCGGTTTCAAGCTGCTTATGGAACATTTCGACGCCGGTTACCACTGTCTTTTTGGTATCTTTTATACCCACGATCTCAACTTCTTCACCAATTTTGATCACGCCGCGCTCAACCCTGCCGGTTACCACTGTTCCACGCCCCTTAATGCCAAATACATCTTCAATCGGCATCAGGAAAGGTTTATCAATCGCGCGCTTGGGTTGCGGGATATAGTCATCCACAGCATCCATCAGCTTCAGTATACCGCTGCACCATTTGCAGTCGGGCTTACCGCAGCCGCACTCCAGGGCTTTCAGCGCGCTGACACGGACGATGGGTATCTTATCTCCGGGGAAGTTGTACTTGGTGAGCAGGTCCCTGAGCTCCATCTCTACGAGCTCAAGCAATTCCTCATCTTCCATGGCGTCAACTTTATTCAAAGCTACTACCATAGCCGGCACTTCAACCTGCCTGGCCAGCAGGATATGTTCCCTCGTCTGGGGCATCGGGCCGTCCGGAGCGCTGACCACCAGGATGGCGCCATCCATCTGGGCGGCGCCGGTGATCATGTTTTTGATATAGTCGGCATGCCCCGGGCAATCCACGTGGGCATAGTGCCTTTTCTTGGTCTCGTATTCGATATGGGCGATAGCAATCGTCACACCGCGTGCTTTCTCTTCCGGCGCATTATCGATACTGTCGAACGGCCTGAAGGCGTTATCGCCGACACCCTGTTTCGATAAGACCAGTGTAATTGCTGCGGTTAACGTTGTCTTACCATGATCAACGTGACCTATGGTACCCACATTTGCATGCGGTTTCTTGCGCTCAAATACTTTCTTTGCCATGTTTCTAAACCTCCTTCATTTCTGAGCCCACAATCAGATTCGAACTGATGACCCCGTTCTTACCAAGAACGTGCTCTACCAACTGAGCTATGTGGGCAAATTGCCATAACATTACATATCACATCCCTGAGATGCGACTACAAATTATACTATAAACTATTTTAAATCTACAAAATTTAGTAATAGTATACTGGTGGAGGGAGTAGGATTCGAACCTACGTAGCCCTTAGGGCGGCAGATTTACAGTCTGCTCCGATTGGCCGCTCCGGCATCCCTCCAATCTTGTCACCAGATCTTAGCCCGAGAGGGGAGTCGAACCCGCTAACCTACCGATTACAAGTCGGTTGCGCTGCCATTGCGCCACTCGGGCAACAAAACGTCAAACCGTTATGCTCAAATCAGACGACAAGCAGGAATTATATATGTGCCATAGCTAAAAGTCAAGGAAATTTATCTTTACTTGATTGCACCCTATTTGTTAAACTTTAGAGAGCGCGTAATATGACTCAAGGAGAATTGTTATGGGTTCCAAAGATAAAGGTAAGCGAGAGCAGAAAAAAGCCAAGAAAGATGGCAAGAAGACCCTTGCCCCTTCCATTTTCGAACCGGTCGCAGAGGTCCAGGTAATCAAGAAAAAGGGCAAGAAAGAAGAGTTCCCCGAGTAGCAAATAAGGCTCGTAAATAAAATCCGGCCATCAACTGAGCGGTTACCAAGGATCAATGCCTGAACTTGCGCATATCAAGGCCCTCGTACATGGAAAGGTACAGGGTGTCTATTACCGGGCTTTCGCCTCGCGCGCAGCTAAATCGCTATCCCTCAAGGGTTACGTCAGAAACGTAAGCAACGGCGATGTCGAATTGGAGGCGGAGGGTCCCAAAGAGATGCTCGAAGAGTTGCTGCGCCGCTTGAAAGCAGGCCCGGACGGTGCAAGCGTGGAAAAAATCGATGTGACATGGTCGGAGGGCAAGGGAAAGTACAGTGCGTTCGACGTCAGGTATTAGTCTCAGTTATCCAATTCGGCCTTGCCTGCCCTGATGATATCCAGGTACTGCTGGTCCACTCCCAACATGGCGGAAGCTTCGCGGTCGATTTCGTAGGGCTCCCCCTCGAATATCTTGCCGAAATTCTCAGCCTTGCCCTTAAATGAATCGTCCGCCGCGCTGAATTTCTTCCGGCCATCCACGATGGCCAGGTCAAACGGCAAAGTAAAGTACAGGTCAGCGAAGACCTTGTCCCATCCGAATTCATCCAGCGAACCCCACCCGCCCGTGGAGCCTTTCCTATACTTGTTTACCGGTAGCAGGCTCAATAAATTCTTGATGCTCAGGAATCCCTGGTTGGCAGAGGTACGCAGTGAAGAAACCGTGATAAGGAAATCGCACGAAAGCACCACGTTGGGCACCCAGAAAGTGGCGACCGCGAAAGGATGCGGCAGGGGATTCTCTATCTCCACCCAGATGCAGTCCTTAACGTCAAGCATCAGCACGCGCTGGAAATCATATCCCAGTGATTTATAGATGGGGTAAACCGGATCACCGCTGGCGGCGCCCTCCAGGATAATGATATCGGCATCGCTCACCTGTTTGACCTTTTCAATGACCGTACCCAGTATCTCCCTGCTGGTGCTGAACGGGTAGGGATACGGGTAGCTGGCCCCGGGCTTGATGAGTATTTTGTGTGCTCTGGACACCAGGGAAGGAGGTTCGAAGTTGAATTTTGCTGCCTCGTATATCATTTCAGGAGATACAATTTTTCATCTTAACAAAATCAGTCCGGCGTAAGAGAGGTGTCCCACCCATCTCCCCGTAAATCTGGTGGTTTTATTGTATCATCCAAGTCAATGGAAAGATATACCTTTTATAAAAAAAGAAGAACCTTAACACCTGGATAGTGGAAGGAAGTAAATTGATTTCAAAGGTACGATAGCATTGCTGCCATCGAACGACCATAGGAGTACATACTCCCTAGAAAGGAGGTGATCCAGCCGCACGTTCCCGTACGGCTACCTTGTTACGACTTCGTCCCAGTCACCGGTCCCACCTTCGGCGACTGCCTCCCTTGCGGGTTAGCCTATCGACTTCAGGTGTTACCGACTTCCATGACGTGACGGGCGGTGTGTACAAGGCCCGAGAACGTATTCAACGCAGTGTGCTGACCTGCGTTTACTAGCAACTCCAACTTCATGCAGGCAGTTGCAGCCTGCAATCCGAACTGAGGATGATTTTTTGGATTGGCTCCAGATCGCTCTATTGCAACCTATTGTATCACCCATTGTAGCGTGTGTGTAGCCCAGGATGTAAGGGCCATGCTGACTTGACGTCATCCCCACCTTCCTCCGCGTTATACGGGCAGTCTCGCTAGAGAAATTAACTAGCGACGAGGGTTGCGCTCGTTGCAGGACTTAACCTAACACCTCACGGCACGAGCTGACGACAGCCATGCAGCACCTGTGCAAGCTCCTGATTGGATACAGGTCGTCTCTCTTTCGAGTTTCTACTTCAAGCATGTCAAACCCTGGTAAGGTTCTTCGCGTTGCATCGAATTAAACCACACGCTCCGCTGCTTGTGCGGGCCCCCGTCAATTCCTTTGAGTTTTAGCCTTGTGGCCGTAGTCCCCAGGCGGAATACTTAAAGCGTTAGCTTCGGCACAGAGAGGGTCGATACCCCCTATACCTAGTATTCAACGTTTAGGGTGTGGACTACACGGGTATCTAATCCGTTTCGCTCCCCACACTTTCGGGCCTCAACGTCAGGAGCATCCTAGAAAGCCGCCTTCGCCACTGGTGTTCCTCACGATATCTACGCATTTCACCGCTACACCGTGAATTCCGCTTTCTTCTGATGCCCTCAAGCTCCCCAGTATCAATTGCAGTCTCCCAATTGAGTCGGGAGATTTCACAACTGACTTAAAGAACCGTCTACACCCGCTTTACGCCCAGTAAATCCGGATAACGTTCGCCTTCTACGTATTACCGCGGCTGCTGGCACGTAGTTAGCCAAGACTTATTCCTCGAGTACCGTCATATTTCTTCCTCGAGAAAAGGGGTTTACAACCCGAAGGCCGTCATCCCCCACGCGGCGTCGCTGCGTCAGGCTTTCGCCCATTGCGCAAAATTCCTTGCTGCTGCCTCCCGTAGGAGTCAGGGCCGTATCTCAGTCCCCGTCTGGCTGGTTGTCCTCTCAGACCAGCTACTGATCACCGACTTGGTAGGCCATTACCCTACCAACTATCTAATCAGACGCAAGCCCCTCCCCAAGCGCAAAAGCTTTGCTGATAAGCTAACGCTTACCAGAATATGCGGTATTAGCCTGCCTTTCGGCAAGTTATCCCCCACTTAGGGATAGGTTACTTACGCGTTACTCAGCCGTTCGCCACTCCCTGATCAATCTTGCGAAAAATCAGGGCGTTCGACTTGCATGCATCAGGCACGCCGCAAACGTTTATCCTGAGCCAGGATCAAACTCTCATATTAGTTTAGTTTAGAACCTTCCTTCCACTATCCAGTTGTTAAGGTACAATTAGGAAAACGGAATACATATTAGCACAGGGATATGGGCGTGTCAACAAATACCCCATCCCTGTTTCAAACAGGGCCTGTTTTCAACGCGTATCATTATAATAATAAACCTTGACGTTTGCACGCTTACACTGCTACAATGCACGAGCGCCTTTTAAAAAATTCAGACAAGAATCGAGGTATTTAAATGCAGCAAACTGGACCTGATAAAATCCGCAACGTCGCCCTGCTCTCACATTCCGGCTCCGGCAAAACCTCCCTGGCTGAAGCCATGCTCTTCGATGCCGGCGCCATCAGCCGCATGGGCAACGTAGCCGATGGCACCACCACCTCAGATTACGACCCCGATGAGATAAAGCATAAGATAAGCATAAACCTTACCATACTGCCCCTGAACTGGAAGAACACCAAGATAAACCTCATCGACACACCGGGCTACCCGGACTTCGTGGGCGAGGTCAAATCGGCCCTGCGCGTGAGCGAAGCCGCGGTCATCGTGGTGTGCGCCGCCTCGGGGGTCGAGGTCGGCACGGAGCAGGTCTGGGGCTATGCCTCGGAGGCAAAGATACCACGCCTGATTTTCATGAGCAAGATGGACCGCGAAAATGCCAACTTCGCCTCCACCCTCGAACAGATACAATCCAAGTTGAATACACGCTGCCTGCCTATCCAGATCCCTATTGGCTCGCAGAAGCAATTCAAAGGCGTCGTCGACATCATCGCCAAAAAAGCCTATGCCGGCGCGCCGGTCAAGGAGATCGAGGTGCCAGCTTCAATGGCGGCGGATATCGACAGCGCCCGCGACAAACTTATCGAGGCGGTAGTGGAAATCGATGATGAGATAATGACCAGGTACCTGGATGGCGGGGAGATAACCACAGAAGAGATATATAAATGTTTAAAGGCTTCTACCCTGCAGGGCGGCATAATCCCCGTGCTGGCCGGGTCAGGCCTCACCAACAATGGAGCGGCGATGCTGCTTGACGCCATTGTGGAATACCTGCCTTCACCGGTTACCGCCGGCACTTTCAAGGCAATCAATGCCAGCGGCGCGGAAGAAGAAGTTAAGCCGGCAGCAGAGTCCCCGCTGGCCGCACTGGTATTCAAAACGACCACCGACCCGCATGTGGGCAAGGTCAGCTTTTTCCGCGTCTATTCAGGTGTTTTATCCAGCAATTCACAGGTTTGGAATGTGAATAAGGCGGCCGTCGAGAGGATCGGGCAGGTCTCGGTGCCGCGCGGCAAGAGCCAGGAAACCGTCAACCAGGTCATAACGGGGGACATCGGTTTGGTGGTGAAGCTGGCCAGTACAGCGTCCGGTGACACACTCGGCGTTAAAGAGCATCCTCTTAAACTCGCTTCCATTCAGTACCTGGCGCCTATCTTAAATAAGGCTGTCCACCCCAAATCCAAGGCGGACCTCGATAAGATGAGTTCCGGCCTGGCCAGGATCTGCGAGGAGGACCCCAGCTTAAAGGCGCAGCGTGAAGTCGATACCGGTGAGCTCACGCTGGGCGGTATGGGCGACACCCACCTCGATATCGCCGCCAGCAGGCTGCAGCGCAAGTTCGCCGTGGAAGTGCTGCTGGATGTGCCCAGGGTACCATTCAAGGAGACTATCACCGTCCCTGTCGAAGCTGAATACAAGCATAAGAAACAGACCGGCGGGCACGGCCAGTACGGGCACGTTGTAATTAAGATTGAACCGTTGCCACCGAGTGGTGGTTTCGAATTCGAGTCAAAGGTAGTGGGCGGCTCGGTACCCAGGAACTTCATACCGGCCGTCGAGAAAGGAATCAAAGAAGCACGTGTCGAGGGCGTCATAGCCGGGTTCCCTGCCGTTGATATGAAGGTCACTCTCATAGACGGCAGCTTCCATCCGGTCGACTCCTCGGAGATGGCCTTCAAAATCGCCTCGGCCCAGGCCTTTAAAAAGGGCATGAGCGACGCGTCGCCGGTATTACTCGAGCCTATCATGAATATCACGGTCACCGTGCCCGACTCGTTTACCGGGGATATCATCGGCGATCTCAATACCAAGCGCTCCCACGTGAGCGGCATGAACCCCAGCCAGGGCATGAATGTCATCCAGGCGCAGGCCCCCCTGGCCGAGATACTCAGGTATGCCATCGACCTGCGCTCCATGACGCAGGGCCGGGGAACCTTCACCGTGGGATTCAGCCACTATCAGGCGGCGCCGGCGCCTATTGCGCAAAAGATAGTCGCCCAGCACAAGGCCGCTGCCTCGCACGAGTAACGTAGCAACTGTCTTTAACCAATATTATTAATTACCGGCACCGGGACTGTCCAAGCGGTTCTTGTTCTGATCATAGCGTTGATTATTGTGAGTAGTTTACGCATGCAGGCAGTTATAGCCACCTTTTTAGCCTTACCTGCGGCGCACAGCCGCAAGTAGAATGCTCGGATCACCGGATTATACCGTGTTGCAACCAGAGTACCCATATATAAAGCCGCGCGCACTTTCGACCGGCCACCCCAGACGGTGCGTTTACCTCTCCACAGTCCGCTATCTCGGTTGAATGGTGCGACTCCTACGAGTGCGGAAATCTGGCGCCTGTTCAATTTGCCCAACTCAGGAAGATCCGCCAGGAGCGTTAAAGATAGTACAGGACCTACACCTGGGATGCTTTGCAGCATATCATCTTTTTCTCTCCATATAGGGCTGTTCTTTACCGTCTCTGATAGCCGTTGACTAATATTGTCCAGCTCTTTCTGTAGCCAATGTATGTGAGCTTCTATGCGTTTTTTAACCGAGCCACTGGCTTTGCCAAGCCGGTTTTTCTCCGCCGTTATCATTTCAATGATTTGCCGCCGGCGCATTAGCATGTCTTTGAATTCTTGAGACTGATCATCCGACACGGGCTTTGGTGACGGTTTAATTGCTGCCGCAAAATGAGCTATCACCCTGGCATCAATACTATCAGTTTTAGCTAATCTCCCTGTGGCCTTGGCAAAATCACGTATTTGACGTGGATTTGTCAATGCCACTGCTATTCCAGCCGTGCTTAGTGAAGCCGCGATCAAAGCTTCATAACCGCCAGTGGCTTCCAGCACAACGATGGCAGGGCGAACTTTGCTCAAGTATTCTGTAATAGCGGTTACGCCTTTTTCATCATAAGAAAATGTCTGGCAGCTATCTTCCGGATATAAAGATACATCCAACCGTTCCTTTGAAATGTCGATCCCAACATAAATCTTTTCACTTTCCATTGTTTTTCTCCTTTTCTCCCTTCCTTGCATGATGCGGGTTTCTTATCCCAGACAACTGTTCGGGTTACTTGGAGATCGGATGCGGCGACCCATGCTACGTAACGGCCTATAAGACCAAGGGACGGGACGGTCTACCGCATCCATCATCATATGGAATATAATAACTGATATTAACAATACAAGGGACGGGTTTTTAAACTCGTCCGGATGCTGTTGCAGCTAAATCTGCACCCATAACAATTTCTTCAGAGTAAAACAAAAAGCCCCTGCCGGTTCACCGGCAGGGGCTTTCAATATCTTAACTTATTAACTTTGAATTACGCGGCCAGCTCTTTGACCTTGGCAGTGAAGGCGGGCAGCACGACTTTCCAGTCGCCGACCACGCCAAAACGGGCCTCTTTGAAGATGTTGGCCTCGGGGTCTTTGTTTATGGCCACGATGCACTTGGAGCCCGCGCAGCCCGACATATGCTGGCTCGAGCCGGAGATGCCGATTGCAATGTACAGCTCGGGGGCAATGATTTTGCCGGTCAGGCCGACCTGGATTGAATCAGGCACCCATTTGTTGTCGCAGGGAGGCCTGGATGCGCCTACGGCGCCCTTGAGTATCTTGGCCAATTCGGCAAGCTCCTTAGTGAACGGCTCGGGACCACCTAATCCACGCCCACCCGCCACTACTGCCGCGGCGTCCTCTATCTTAATGCCAGCGACTTCCTCTTTAATAGTCTCCAGCACCTTAGCCTTGATTTTGGAAGCGTCCAGCGCTACAGCAAAGGCCTTGACCTCGCCAGCCCGTCCCGCGTCGGGGGCAATGGGTGAACTGGCCTTGGACCTCACGGTGGCTATCTGGGGCATCGCCTCCGAGGTGAAGATGGCCTTGGCGTTGCCGCCGTAAACCGGCCGGGTGCACTGCATCAGCTTGGTGGCCGGGTCGATGGCCAGTTCGAGGCAGTCCATAACCGCGCTGACGCCCAGCTTGAATGCCAGCCTGGGAGCCAGGTCGCGGCCGTTGGCGGTCTGGCCCATGATGATAATCCTGGGCGAGGCCTCGGCCACGGCTTTTTCCATAACCTGCATGTAGGTGCTGTTTTCGTAATCTTTAAGCTGCGCGTCATCGGCCATGTAAACCTTGTCCGCGCCTGCGGCCACGGCGGCTTTACCCGCGTCTCCAAGTTGAGCTCCGATAAGGATGCAGCTCAGTTGTTCTTTCAGTTCATCAGCGAGACGCCTTCCGGCGCCGAGAATCTCAGCGGTAATCGGGAGCAGTTTCCCTTCAGCAGCTTCACCGACAACCAGAATACCTTTATTATCAGCCATTGTATCCTCCTATTAATAATCCTGTCGTTACGGTTATATGACCTTGTTCTCGCGCAGTTTCTGTGCGAGCATGGCGCCTGCCTCGGCCGGTGAATCGGCGCTGACGATATCGCATTTGCCTTCTTTCACGGGCTGGAAGAGCTTGACGACCTTAGCTTTCCTGGCTGCGGCGCCGGACTTGTCCACACCGATATCGGCGGGTTTCCATACGATCGGCTGCTTTTTGCTGGCTGCCATGATGCCCTTCAATGTGGCATAGCGGGCTTCGCCGAGCTCGTTGCTGACGGTGATGAGCGCCGGGTACTGTACCTCGAGCACCTGGTAGCCATCGGCCACCACCCTCTCGACTTTTACCTTGCCGCCCGCCTGCACTTCGACCTTCTTGGCCACGGTGACACTGGGAATGCCCAGCAGTTCGGCCAGGCCGGAGCCAACCTGTCCATCGTCCCATTCAGATTCCTGCCTGCCGCAGAAGATAAGGTCAAAGGCGCCCACCTTTTTAACGGCGGCCGCCAGGGCGGAGGCTACCGCGAAGCTGTCGCCGCCTTCGAACGCGGGATCCTCGAGCAAAATCAGCTCATCTGCGCCCATGGAGAGCGGCTTCTTGACCACATCGCGGACAAGGTTGTTGCCCAGGCTGATGATAGTTATTTTGTTTCCAGCTTTATCGGTGTCCTTGATGCGCAGAGCGGCTTCGACTGCCTGCTCGTCATAAGGATTGACAACCGGTTTGACCTCAGGCGGCTGGATCATCCTGTTGTTGGCAGCATCCAGCTTGAAAGTGGATGGAGCTGCTTCCGGGTCGAGTACCTGTTTACAGCAAACGATCATGTTCATGGTAGCAATTCACCCCTATTTTGATTTTTGGCTAAAGAATTTAACCAATCGCAAAGTTTACAAGAACCTTATATGTTTGTCAAAAGTCGCTTTGCTTCGATTTTTATCACCCTGTTGATGCCGGCCAGGTCTTTTATCAGCGTAACCTTTGAACCCGGCAGGCAGCGGCGGATAACCGGTATTATCTCATCTTCCTGGCCTTCCCCGATCTCGAGGAAAACCGCGCCGTTCCGGTTAATTTTCCCGGGGACCTGTTCGAGCAGCCTTCCGATGACCTCAATACCACTCTCTCCACCCTGCAGGGCTTCCTCAGGCTCATAGTTTGCTATTTCAGGCTGCAACAGGCGCATCCCGTTTTGCGGGATATAAGGCAGGTTGGCCGCGATGATATCAACCCTTGCATTTATTTGCTGCAGTAAATCCCCCTGCGATATGATCACCCTGCCGCTGATTTTATATTTCTCAATGTTCAGGGCCGCTACTTCCAGCGCCGCGGCCGAGATATCCACCGCGTATACCAGTGAACCCGGCAGATGCAGTGCCAGCGCTATGGCGATAGCTCCGCAGCCCGTTCCCACATCCGCGATCGATATGGTCTTTTTATTGCGCTCGATCCATGCTTGGCCGAATTTAACCGCCGCCTCCACCAGTATCTCCGTTTCCGGCCGGGGTATCAGTACCCTGGGATCAACGAATAAATCAAGACCGTAAAATTCCTTGTTCTGCACGATATAGGCAGCGGGTTCACGCCTCAGTCCTGCGTTCAGCTAAACCTTCCAGCAGGGCAATCTCATCCGCAGCCATTATCCTTTCAGGCTGCGCGAAAA
The DNA here is from genome assembly GCA_963752975.1 of uncultured Chloroflexia bacterium. Classification (GTDB taxonomy): domain Bacteria; phylum Chloroflexota; class Dehalococcoidia; order GIF9; family UBA5629; genus CAIMUM01. Next base: position 250,847 of record CAVWAG010000003.1, on the reverse strand, counting down.
GCTGTGCCTTGTTTAGCTTCAGCGCATGGCAGAGCAGCACCCTGGCTTCGTCCGCCGCCTCCTCTATGCCCGCCTGCTGAAAAATCGAAGTGTATTTACGCAGCCATTGCCCTGCGGTCACAACCTGCTGTCCTGCAATAACTGCGTCTGTTCCTCTGTGGCCAGCGCGTCGATTACCTTATCCAGGTCACCATCCAATATCTTGGGCAGGCCGTGCAGGGAGAGGTTGATTCGGTGGTCGGTCATGCGGTCCTGCGGGAAATTGTAGGTGCGTATTTTCTCCGACCTGTCACCGCTGCCTATCTGCGACCTGCGCTCTTCGGTGACTTCGTCCTGCTGTTTGCGCTGCTCGATATCGTAAAGCCGCGTCCGCAGCACAGCCATGGCCTTTAGCTTGTTGCGCAGCTGCGACCTTTCGTCCTGGCAGATGGCCACGATGCCCGTGGGGATGTGGGTAATGCGCACCGCCGTGCTGAGCTTATTGACGTTCTGCCCGCCGGCGCCGCCGCTGCGGAAGATATCTATCCTCAGATCTTCCTGGTTGATATGCACGTCTATCTCCTCGGCCTCGGGCAGCACGGCTACCGTCGCCGTTGAGGTATGGATACGGCCTGAAGCTTCAGTAAAAGGCACGCGCTGGACCCGGTGCACGCCGCGCTCGTATTTGAGGTGGCCGTAGGCGCCCTTGCCCTTGACTTCGAAGATGACCTCCCTGAAGCCTCCCATCTCGTTCTGGTTGCTGTCGATTATCTCTATCTGCCAGCCTTTGGCCTGGGCATAGCGAGAATACATGCGGTACAAATCGGCAGCAAAGAGCGCCGCCTCCTCTCCTCCTGTGCCACCCCTTATCTCGACGATGGCATCCTTATCCTCGTTGGCATCCTTGGGTAAAAGGCTGACCTTCAGGGTTTCCTCAAGTCCTTGCTGTGTTGTCTTCAGCCCGTTCAGTTCCTCCTTTGCCATGGCCAGCATATCGGGGTCCAGTCCGTCATCTATCATGGCCTGCGTATCCTCTATCGACTTGCAGACCGACTTGTATTGTTTATATTTGTTTACCGTATCCTCGATACCGGCGCGCTCCTGCGAAAGGGACTGCACCTGCTGGAAGTCGTTATACACCTCCGGCCGGGTGATCAGTTCGCCCAGTTCGTCGTAGCGCTTCTCGATTGATTCCAGCTTCTCAAACATGACTTAATCCTTAAGAATACACGGTGAATTATAGCATCGTGAAATGAATACGCTCAAATACCAGTATCTGCGAAAACAGGAATCAGCTATAATAGGCGGCACATCTATGGATTAGAACGAGCGGAGGTCATAATGAATAAAGAACAGGTTCAGGGATCGGTTCTGGAAGGAACAAGGCGTTCATGGGTATTCGTGCTCGTTGGAGCAACATTGTTGCTGGCGGGCTCAGTGTTTGGCGTTGACTGGATTAACTATTTCTACAAAACGGGCAGCCTGTATCCCGCCTTCGCCAAGCCGGGCATTACGTTGCTGGCGCTGGTGATTGTCCTCATAACCGGTAAGTACGCCCTGGGTAAGCGCGATTGGACGCTGCTGCTGCTGGCCTTCCTCTGCATGCTGCCTACGGACATACTGATGAGCGTGGTAGTAGCTGTGCCGGGGCTGACGGTGGGATCGTGGGTTTTCATGGTCGGCGGGGTACTCTCCATTATCGCCCATATCTTCCTCATCATCCGCGTGGGCCGCGGCTTCGGTTATTTCAAACAGTTTAAGCTCCGCGAAGCCTGGCTGCCTATACTTATCTACGGGTCAGCGGTGATTGTAATATCCATATTGTGGAATGATGTAGTGCGCGTCGGGCATGCCGTGCTCGGCCCGGTTTATACGGCTTTCTTCTGCACCACGACCTGGTTAGCCTGGGAAACGGTGCGCCGCAAGCTCTACCCGGCTCCCAATGCCTGGATGGTCGCCATCGCGGCCACCTGCTGGTATATTACCGAGATCGCCGGCGAAGTTTACAATCTTGGCATGGGCAATATTTCCCAGATCATGTTCCCGCTGGTATGGGTTTTCTACGGGACAAACGTTGTCCTGTGGGCGCTGAGCGGATATAGATGGATCAGGGATTAGTCTCAGATTTCCTGGCGCCCAAAGGAATTTGAGATATGCCGGCGGAAGTCAGGCTGATAGCCCCCTGCGGTATGAATTGCGGCGTTTGCGCAGCCTATCTCCGAAAAGATAGGAAATGCCCCGGCTGCCATGGAGAAGACACTAATAAATCGGCTTCCTGTATAAAATGCATTATTAGAAACTGTGAAGTGATTAAGCTGAGCCAATCTAAATTCTGTTTTGAATGCGAAAAATATCCCTGTAAACGGTTAAAGCAATTGGACAAACGGTATAGAACGAAATACACAATGAGCATGATAGAAAACCTCGAGAGTATTAAAGGCATTGGTTTAAGCGCCTTTATTGAGAATGAGAAGGAACGGTGGCGCTGCATAAAATGCGGCGGCGTTATCTGTGTTCACCGGGGTTACTGTCTTCATTGTGGGAAAATAGGAGAATAGCATGCTTCGCAAACTGATATTTGCTTTGCTGATCCTGTACGGCTTACTTGTACTTTACTCCACCATCACACTTGCCGCCGGGGGTAGTATACCGGGCGTCATAGTCCCGATATCTACGCTGACCGGCTTCAGCTTTTGCCTGCTTCACGCCGGACAACAGTTAGGCTGGAAAAAAGCATTGCTCCTGCTTGCCTTCGTATTCGGGGTGAGTTTGTTATTCGAAAGTCTGGGCGTGGCCACCGGGTTGGTATACGGCCCTTATCATTACACTGAAAAACTTGGCCTGAAATTCCTCGGACTGGTACCCTACCTCATCGCCGTAGCATGGTTCATGATGATATATCCCTCTTTCGTAATGGCTGGATGGCTCATACCTCACTCCTGGACAGGCGCCAGGCGCCTGTTGTCAGTTGCTGCGATCGGCGGGCTGATCATGACTGCCTGGGATATGGTTATGGACCCGATCATGGTCGCAGGTCAGTATTGGGTCTGGGAAGTGCCGGGGTCTTTTTTTGGCGTCCCTTTGCAGAATTACTGGGGATGGTGGTTGACGGTTTTCATTACCCTTGTCCTGTACCTGCTGGTCACGCGCAACCGGCCTTCCGTTAAAGAGGCGGGGTTCGACCGCCTGGCCATAGCCGCATTCATGATCACGGGCTACGGGAACGTCATCAATGCATTTACCATCAACCTGGGCGGCCCGGCTTTGGCCGGTTTTTTCGCCCTTACGCCCTGGGTGCTGCTGACCTGGCTGTGTTATAATTCTCAATCGCCAAATCAATGAAATCCCAGGGGTAAACACGAATGAAACTGACAGATGAAGAAGTAAGACACATAGCGCTCTTGGCCAGGCTGGGCATCTCCGATGCCGAGGTGGAGAAGTTCCGCAACCAGCTTTCCAGTATCCTGGAGAACATGGATATACTTCAACAGGTGGATACTACCGGCCTTGAACCCACTTCGCAATCGGTGGCGCTGGAAAACGTTTACCGCGAGGATGAAACCAGGCCTTCCCTGCCGGTAACTGAAGTCTTATCCAACGCACCCGGCCAGGAGGACAATTCCTTCAAGGTCAATGCCGTCCTGGAGTAAACGATGAATGACCTGCACCGCCTTACCATCCACGAAGCCCATGCCCTGCTGAAGGACAAGAAGGTATCCTCAGTGGAGCTTACCCGGGCTGTGCTGAAAAACCTTGAAGCGGTTGACAGCAAGGTGCGGGCCTGCATGCGCATCACGGCAGACACTGCGCTGGAAAGCGCCGCGGCGGCGGACAAAGCCATCGCCGGGGGCCAGGCCAGCGCCCTGACCGGCGTACCTATGATCATCAAGGACAACATGTGCACGAAGGGCGTCACCACCACCTGCGGCTCCAAGATGCTGGAGAACTTCGTCCCTCCCTACGATGCCCACGTTGTAGAGAAGCTCAAAGCAGCCAACGCGGTCATTGTGGGCAAGGCCAACATGGATGAGTTCGCCATGGGCTCTTCCACGGAGAACTCGGCTTTCTTCACCACCCACAACCCCTGGAAGCTCGATTGCGTGCCGGGCGGCAGCAGCGGCGGCTCGGCAGCCTCGGTCGCCGCGGACGAGACCATCTATGCCCTCGGCTCGGATACGGGCGGCAGCATCCGCCAGCCGGCCGGCTTCTGCGGTGTGGTCGGGCTCAAGCCGACCTACGGCAGGGTCAGCCGTTTCGGCCTGGTGGCTTTCGCCAGCTCGCTCGACCAGATAGGCCCGATCACCAAGGACGTCACGGACTGCGCAATCGTGCTGAACGCCATAGCCGGACACGATAAGAGGGATTCAACCACCGTACCGCTCGAGGTGCCGGATTATACCAGGGCGCTGACCAAAGATATCAGGGGACTGCGCGTGGGCGTACCGCGCGAATACCTCGTCGAGGGCATGCAGCCCGAGGTACGCAAAGCTATAGAAGCAGCGATCATTCAATTGGAGGAGCTGGGCGCAAAGGTGGACCGCAACGTGTCACTTCCCAATACCAGGTACGGGTTAGCGGCCTACTACATACTCGCCCCTTCGGAGGCCTCGGCCAACCTGGCGCGCTACGATGGTGTGAAGTACGGCTACTCTTACCGGGATACCGACCAGCATGTGGGAAGCCATGGAGAAGACCCGCCAGTTCGGCTTCGGCGCCGAGGTCAAGAGGCGCATCATGCTGGGCACCTATGCCCTCTCCGCCGGCTACTACGATGCCTATTATCTCAAGGCGCAGAAGGTCGGACGCTCATCCGGCAGGATTTCGATAAGGCGTTCGATTCTTGTGATGTCCTGGTTACCCCCACTTCTCCCACCGTGGCATTCAAAATCGGCGAGAAGGCCGACGACCCGGTTCAAATGTACCTCAGCGATATCTGCACTCTGCCCATCAATATCGCCGGCGTCCCCGGCGTCTCGATTCCCGCCGGCTTTGCGGACGGACTGCCGGTCGGCCTGCAGTTTATCGGCAAGCACTTCGGCGAGGAGACCCTGCTCAGGGTCGCACACGCCTACGAGCAGGCCACACCCTGGCATACCATGAAGCCCTCCCTGGTATAACCGGGCGCATCTGAATGTACACCCCTACGATAGAGTCCGGCTGTAGGGGCGGGTTTTTAAACCCGCCCGCATAACGGGCGCACCTGAAGGTACGCCCCTACGAATACTTTTTGCTCGTCATTGCGAGCGAAGCGAAGCAATCTTTTAATTTTGCTATAATACGTGTTACCCGAAAATTACGGCCGTGCGAGGAGATGTTATGGAAAACGAGAAAAAGGTCTTCGAGGCGCTGGAAACGGACGCCAGGCTCACGCCTGAACATGTCGCCGATATGACCGGCGTACCCCTGAGCGAAGTAAAAAAGATCATCAAGAAAGCTGAGAAGGATGGCACTATAGTCAAATACAAGACCGTCATCAACTGGGCCAAGGCCGAGGAGGAGAAGGTCTGGGCGCTGGTCGAAGTAAAGGTCGTGCCGCAGAAGGATACCGGCTTCGACGTCATAGCGGAGCGCATCTACCGCTTCCCCCAGGCCAAGTCGGTCTTCCTGGCCTCGGGAACCTACGACCTGGCTATCCTGATAGCCGGCAAGACCATGCAGGAGATAGCGGTCTTCGTCTCAGAGAAGCTGGCGCCCATGGACGCCGTCCAGGGCACCGTAACGCATTTCATCCTCAAGAAATACAAGGAGGACGGGGTCATCTTCGAGGACGACGGTGAACCCCGCAGGCTGGGCGTGGTGGCTTAACCACTCCGTCCGCCTGTTATAGAGGAGGCCTGACTTGACACATCATACAAAAATACCGAACTGTAAACGTGAGTATATATCTCAAAAAGCCCGCGATATCTCCCCATCGGGCATCAGGAAGTACTTCGACCTGCTGTCCACGATGGACGGCGCCATATCTCTGGGCGTGGGTGAACCCGACTTCGTAACCCCCTGGCCGATGCGCGAGGCCGGCATAATGGCAATCGAGAAGGGTTTCACCATGTACACCTCCAACCGGGGTATACCCGAATTGAGGGAGGCGATAGCCAGGTACCATAAGAAATTCTATAAGCTCAAATATGATCCACAGACGGAGATACTGGTGACTACCGGCAGCAGCGAGGCGCTCGACCTGGCATTCCGCGCTATCCTGGACCCCGGGGACGAGGTCATAATGACAGATCCCCATTATGTGGCTTACCCGGTGTGTGTCTCCCTGACAGGCGGGGTGCCCGTTCCGGTCCCCACTTACGAGAAGAACAACTTCGAGACTGATGCCGGATGACGTGAGGAGAAAGCTGACGCCCAAAACCAAGGCCATCCTGATGAGTTTTCCATCCAACCCCACCGGGGCGGTCATGCCGCGGGACCTGGTTATCGAGATAGCCAAAATCGCTGTTGAGCATGACCTGGTAGTTGTCTCCGACGAGATCTACGCCCGGCTTACCTATGATACCGAGCATACCTGCCTGGCCAGCCTGCCCGGCATGAAGGACAGGGTCATCCTGATCGGTGGTTTCTCCAAGGCCTTCGCCATGACCGGCTGGCGCGTGGGTTTCACGCTGGCCAACGCCGATATCACGGAGGCCATGCTCAAGGTGCACCAGTACACCATGATGTGCGCACCGATCATGGGACAATTGGCCGCCGTGGAAGCGCTCAAGGACAGCAATAACAAGGAAGTTGAGGATATGCTGGCGGAATATGACCGGCGCAGGCGGGTTATAGTCAAGGGGTTCAGGGACCTGGGCCTCTCCTGCTTCGAGCCGAAGGGGGCTTTCTACGCCTTCCCCTCGGTTAAATCCACGGGCATGACCTCGGAGGAATTTGCCGAAGGGCTGTTGACGGAAGAGAAAGTGGCCGTGGTGCCGGGCTCGGTTTTCGGCAAATGCGGCGCAGGGCTACGTGCGCTGCTGTTACGCCACCTCCCTGCCGGAGATAGAGGAAGCGCTCAAGCGGATAAAGAAGTTCCTGGACAGGCACAGGAAAAAATAGTCAGCGCCGGTTGAGCCAGTTACTGAATTCCCCGAGCAGTGCAGGGTTGGCAGCTATGATTGCCGCATCATCTATAGATGCCGGCTCGCCGTTATAACGTTTACCTCTCCACCCGCCTCCCTGACCAGCAGCAGGCCGCTGGCCACATCCCATGGATATAGGTACTTATGGAAGTACAGGCTGAACCGCCCGCAGGCCACGTAGGCCAGGCCCAGTGCGGAGGAGCCTGTCATCCTCAGGCAATGTAGCTTTGGCCACAGCCCGTGGCGATATCCAGCAGGTCTTTGCTGCGCTCGGCATTATAGCCGAGGTCCACTCCGGCAGAGGCCTTATCCAGCGTCTTTACAGCGGAGACCCTTATCTTTTTCCCGTTCAGGTGCGCTCCCTTCCCCTTGATGCTGTAAAAAGTCTCATTCCTCATGGGGTCATAGGTCACGCCCAACACCACTTCGCCACGCCTGGCCAGGGCTATATTCACACAGAATAAAGGAATGCCGAAATAAAAGTTATTGGTGCCGTCGAGCGGATCGATTATCCAGGTATATTCAGCGCCATCCCGGCTTGCCCCTGCCTCCTCGGATAGTATGCCGTGGGAAGGAAACTCCGAGTTAATTATCTCCAGTATCTTCTTTCTCGGATAGCAGGTCGGCCTCGGTTACCAGGTTGCGCTTGCCCTTGACATGCATTTCCACGGGTTTGCCGTGGTATTTCTTGAGTATTTTGCCGGCTTCCGAAGCTGCATACCTGGCGATTGTGTAAGCAGATTTGCCATGGACGGACAGGGGTAATGATATCCCGGCGCCCTCAGGCATGGCGCGTCAGGCCCATTTTGAGCTTCACTTCGGCAATGGTCTGCTTTGCAATCACGCCCGCCCTCCTGCGCCATCATCAAGGATGGCATATATATGCGCCGGATCTTTCTCCAGAGCAGCCCTTCTCTCCCTGAATTCGTGAAGGCGTTATTTATTCCGTCGGCCAGCAGTTTTTTACAGTCAACGCAGCCTATGCCAGCCACCCGGCACTGCGCATCGATCTCCTTTGTCCTCGTCCTCATTGAAAAAGTGGTGCAGGCTGAAGACGTTGCAAACTTCCGGGATGGCCCGGGTCGTTGCGGCGCTGCCGGGCAGGGTCGGTCACGGCTGTCTTCACCCTTTCCAGCGTCTCCTTCGGCGTCGCCGCCAGCTCGATGTGGTTGTTGTACGACTTGCCCATCTTCTGCACGCCGTTCAAGCCCAGCACCATGGGATAATTGGTCAGTCTTGGCCTTGGGTTCGGGGAAGGTGTCGCCGAAGATGAAGTTGAACCTGCGCACAATCTCGCGTGTCATCTCCAGGTGCGGCAACTGGTCCTCCCCGACGGGAACGGCATCGGATTTATACAGCATGATGTCCGCGGCCATCAGCACCGGGTAGCCCACCAGCCCGTAGTTGACATTCTGCGGCTGCATCCTGGCCTTCTCCTTGAAAGTCGGCACGCGCAGCAGCCAGCCCAGCGGCGTCAGCATGCCCAGCAAGGTGAAAAGCTCCATCACCTCGGGTACATGCGACTGGACGAAGACGATGGATTTCTTCGGGTCGATGCCGGCCGCCAGCCAGTCGAGCGTCATCTCGAAGATATTCTGCTGCAGCTCGGAGGTGCTCTCAAGTGTGGTGAGGGCATGTATATCCACGATGCAATATATGCAGTCGTATTTTTCCTGCAGTTTGACATAGTTCTGGATTGCGCCGATGTAGTTGCCGATATGCTGCCGCCCGGTCGGGCGCGCGCCTGAAAATACTCTCTGTCTCATAACAAGAAAGAAGTGTATCACAAATGGGTTTACAGCTACAAACCCACGCGGCGGACAGGACGTTTACATCTTGTCGGGCGCGGTCATGCCCATTAAATGCAATGTTTTCAGCCAGCACCATGCGGGCGGCCTGTACCAGCCTCAATCGCGCTTTAGTAACGGCTTCATCCTCCGAGATGACACGGCACTGCTTGTAAAAGGAGTGGAATACTGTGGCCAGGTCCTGCGCGTAAAACGGCAGGTGGTGGGGTTCACGCGTGGAGGCGACCACTTCGATGATCTCCGATATCCTCACCATCTTGCGTATCAGGGTCAAGCTCCGCTTCCTCTTTCAACAAACCCGTTCACCCGGCTGAAATCAATATTTTTCTGCTCAGCATTACGCAATATGCTGCTTATGCGTGCGTGTGCGTACTGCACGTAGTAAACCGGGTTATCGGCCGACTGCTTGATGGCCAATTCCAGATCAAAGTCCATCTGGCTGTCGGCTGAACGCGACAGGAAGACGAAGCGGCAGGCATCCGGGCCAACCTCGTCGAGTAACTCGCGCAGAGTAACGATATCCCCGCTGCGCTTGGAAACCTTGACTATCGTCCTTGCCGCGCCTGAGGGTGACAAGCTGGCAGATCATTATCTCGAGCCTATCCGGATTGATGCCCAGCGCACTCATCACCACCTTCATGCGCTGCACGTGCCCCTGGTGATCGGCGCCCCAGATATCGATGACATTGTCGAACTTGCGGTCCACGAACTTGTTGTAGTGATAGGCAATATCCGAGGCAAAGTAAGTCGGGGTACCGTCGCTGCGGATCAGCACGTTGTCCCGGTCGTCGCCCAGGGTGGAGGAGATAAACCAGGTCGCGTTCTCGCGTTCAGTGATATACCCGCCGTCCCTCAACATTTTCATCGTCCGGTCGAACTGGCCGCTCTGGAAAAGCGACTGCTCGCTGAACCAGACGTCGAAATTAACACCCAGGGACGTGAGGTCGGCCTTGATCTGCGCCATCTCTTTCTCAATGCCTACACTGCCGATCTCAGCCACTGCCTGCTCCGCCGGCATTTTAAGGTATTTGTCGCCGGAGTCCCCGATTATCTCTTTAGCCAGGTCAACCATGTAATTGCCGTGGTACCCGTTGGCCGGTACCTCCGCCTCCTGGCCGAGCGCCTGCTGATAGCGCGCAAACAGCGACCGGTGAAACGCTTCAAGCTGACTGCCGGCGTCATTGATATAGTATTCCGTAGATACCCTGTAGCCGGCCGCGCTTCAAAACGAGCGCCAGCGTGCTGCCCAAAACGGCCCCACGGCCGTGACCCACATGCAGCGGGCCGGTCGGATTGCCGCTGACAAACTCGAGCTGGATGGTTTTATCCCCGGGGGAAGTATTGCCGTATCTTCACCCGCCCGGCAGATAAGGTCCACCTGCCTGTCAGCCATTTTGTGCTGAGGGTGAAATTGATGAAGCCCGGGGCGGCTATAGAGACCTTCTCAATATCGGCCAGGGTCGGCATATTTTTTACGATGGCCTGTGCTACATCCATGGGCTTCTTACCGGTCAGCCGTGCCAGCTTCAGTGGAAGGCTGCTCGAGTAGTCCCCATGCTCGGGCCTGGCAGGTTTTTCGATGGTGATCTCCAAAATAGTGTCGCTGCCGGCCTGTCCCAGTTCAGGAACGCGGGCAACAGCCTGCTCCAGCGCTTCAGCCAATTGTTTTTTGAATGTCATGCTTTCCCCCGTACATTAAGACGATGTCTTATCTAAAATAATTCATTTTCGAAAAAGAAAGTACTATTTTAATTGTTTTCGATGTCTTTATGCCAGATTTTACGGAATTCCATGGCTAAAAATTTATGTTCCGGGTCTTTTAAACCGGGGTCCTTATGAAAAATCGCTTTGGCCTCCCGCCGGGCAGTTTCGAGCAGGCGGGTATCGGATAATTTCGCCATTTTGAGGTCGGGCAACCCGCTCTGCCGCGTACCGAAAAATTCCCCCGGCCCGCGCAGTTCGAGGTCTTTCTCGGCCAGCGCAAACCCGTCGTTTATCTCCTCAATGGCCTTGAGGCGTTCCTGGCCGTACTCGGACGGGTTCTCCGACAGGAGCATGCAGTAGCTCTGATGTTCGCCCCTGCCCACCCTTCCACGGAACTGGTGAAGCTGTGCCAGGCCAAAACGGTCGGCAGCTTCGACCAGCATCACCGTGGCATTGGGAACATCTATGCCTACTTCAACCACCGAGGTGGAAACTAATATATCAAGCTTGCCATCCTTGAAAGCGTGCATCACGTCGTCCTTCTCAGCCCCTTTCATTTTGCCATGCAGCAAACCCAGCCGGAGGGTGGGGAAAACATCGCTGGATAAACGCTGATACTCGGCAACCGCAGCCTTTACCTCGAGGGTCTCCGATTCCTCAATGAGTGGACAGATCACAAAGGCCTGGCGGCCGCCGGCAACCTGTTTGCGGATAAAATTATAAGCCCTCTGGCGGTCGTCCGCGCTAATCCACTTTGTTTTGATGGCCAGCCGGCCGGCCGGCATTTCATCGATGGTCGATATATCCAGGTCGCCGTAGAGGGTCAGCGCCAGCGTGCGGGGTATCGGGGTGGCAGTCATAACCAGCAAATGGGGGTTGAAGCCTTTCTGCCTGAGCGCCGTACGCTGCAAAACTCCGAAACGGTGCTGCTCGTCGATCACCGCTATGCCCAGCCGGGCGAATCTCACACCCTTTTGCACCAGCGCATGAGTCCCGACCACTAAATCTATCTCCGCCGCTCTTGACCAATTCTTGTGTGGCGGCCTTGTCCCTGGCGGTCAGGCTGCCGGTAAGCAGGGCTACCTTCAGTCCGCGCCCGCCTTCCTGCTCGAAGGTATATATATTGGATTGTCTGCCAGCCTCACCGCAGGCCGAAGAAAGCAATTTGGACAGGGTGGCGAAATGCTGTTCGGCCAGTATCTCGGTGGGCGCCATCAACGCTCCCTGGTAACCATTTTCTACCGCTGTCATTAACGCTATGGCAGCCACCACGGTCTTGCCGCTGCCGACGTCGCCCTGCAGCAGGCGAGACATCGGCACGTCCCTGCGCAGGTCACTGCAAATCTCCTCCGTAACCTTCCCCTGGGCGGCGGTCAAAGTGAAAGGCAGTGAATCAACGAAGCGCCTTACCTGGCCTTCATCGATGCTGAAGCTTTGCCCGGGCTGTTCCTCCTGCCATTCCCGCTTCCTGCCCAGCACGCCGAGCTGCAACAATAGCAGTTCGTCAAACGCCAGCCTCTGCCTGGCAGTATTTTGGGCTGCGTAATCATCAGGGTAATGGGCCTGCAGGATAGCCCGCTGCAGTCCCGCCAGATGGCAGCGCTCACGTATCTCCGCAGGCACAAAATCAGTTACACGGTCCACGTAACCGTCCAGGGCACTCTTAACCCAGTTCCGGACCTGCCTCGGGAATAAACCCTGCGTAAGCTGGTAAACAGGTACCAGCCTCCCGGTGTGCACCAGTTCCCTGTCCTCAATCAGCTCCCATTCGGGATTCTCAAATGTCTTCACATAGTTGAACTCTTTAATACGTCCACTCAAGGAGATATAGGCATTGGTCTTCAGTTGCGCGGCCACCCAGGGCTGGTTGAACCAGACCGCCCGCGCGTTGCCTGTTTCGTCACCCACCACCGCCTCGCTGCTTTTCAGGCGGCCGAGCATAACCTTCCGCGCCTCCCAGACATTGGCAAATACGGTCTGTTCTTTGCCCGCTTCAAGCGAGGAAACAGTCCTCCGCTGGCTGAAATCCATGAACCGGCGGGGGAAGAAGTAGATCAGGTCACGCACGGTGCGCAGGCCCAGCTTACCCAGCTTTTGGGCTACCTTCTCTCCAACACCGCTGATATTATCCACCGGTGAATCCAGGTCAACCTTGCCAACGGGGGATTGCCTGCGCTTGACCGTTACAGCAGGCGCTTCCACCGGTACGGGTTGACCCGTCTTGCCGGGTGGGGAGGCCGGATGTTCCAGCTTATCCAGCCAGTCCAGAAGCTTCCTGATCCATTCTTCACGCTCGGCAGGGCTTCTCTGCGCATAGCCACGTTTATCCAGGACAAAGGACTTCAGCGCGGGATATTGGGGGGAGGTTGCCAGCACCGACTGGTTGATGTGAACCCAGCCCTGCATGAATTTATCCAGTCCACCTATTACCGCCCGGTCATTAAACCCGCCCTGCGCCTCGTGCTCCAGTATTTTACGGATTAAGGATGTATCCACTCTTGCAGGGCCAGACATCTACATTATGCCATCGCATCGCAGGACAAAAGGCCGGCCGGCCTCCTCTTTGCCACGTCTCAGCAAGCCATCTTTAATGGACTGCAGTGAGGGCAGGGAGAGGGGAATTCTACGTTCCCGCGATTCGATTGCCGCAGCAGCGGCTTGGATATCCTGCTGAATACCTACCAGGATAGAGCCGGGTCCGCCATGAACGCCAAGCGCCGGCCCCAGCTTTGATATAACGGGGTTAATTCCAGGCAGAATAGATTTAATTTTCTCAACAAAGCAATTCAATTCCTCTTCACCGGTGCTGTGCGCTATACCAAGCTCCTGCACCATGGGTACGGAAGCGATGAGTCCGCAGAGTCGCTCAATCGCTTTTATCCTGGTCCGGGCGGCGCCGATGGGGGCAACCGTCCCATCCTTCATGGTCAGTACCGGTTTGACGGGAAGGATGGAGCTGATGATGGGACCGGCTTTGCCCAGGCGACCGCCTTTCATTACATATTTCAGCGTATCAAGGATGCCGTAAACACGCATGCAGGGAATCAGCGCGTTAACCTGCGCGATGATCTCCTGCATTTCCTTACCCGCTTGGGCAGCCCGGGCTGCGGCAATGGTAATAAGTCCCAGGGCAATGGTAACAAACCTGGAATCTATGATCTCGACAGCGCAGGACTTATTCTCCATCAAGCTGCTCCCCTGTACCGCCGCATTGTAGGTTGCGCTCACCTTCTGGGAAAGATGGATGGAGATAATTCCACCGGCATCAGCGGCAAGCTTATCATAGACCCCGGCAAAATCACCGGGCGACGTAGCCGCGGTGCCGGGATGAACGGGTTCCTCCACCAGGCGCCGGTAGAATTCCTCCGGCATAATGTCTATGCCATCCCTGTATGTTTGCGCCCCGAAACGCACAGACAACGGCACAACGGTGATATCCAGTTCACGCGCTATTGCGGGGGGATATCACTGCTGCTGTCCGTGACTATCTTAACAGACATTATTTACCTTCGATAAAATTGGCGCACAGCACGTGGGGTCCTACGTGGACGCCGATAACCGGGCTTACCGTGCTGCGGTAGGTTTTATCCCTGGGAAATATTTCAGCGCACCTGCTGGCCACTATCTCCAGTTCATCCGGTGTAGTGGCGTCCTCAAGCATCAGGGCCTCTATCTTGTTGGCGCCTTTTACCAGGTTGACCAGCGCATCGATAGCCTGGGTCCTGCTCCGGGTGCGCTGCACCGGGGTGACCACGCCTTCCTTTAACGTCAATATCGGCGTCATCTTCAGCAGCCCGCCCAGCAAGGCCTGCGCCCGTCCGACCCTGCCACCCTTGCGCAGGTATTCCAGTGTGTCAAATATCATGTAAGTATGCGACCTTGAGCACCAGTCCTTGGTTGCCTCAGCCAGTTCAGCGAGTTTAGCCCCACCTGCCGCCGCCTCGGCTGCTTTGATTACCGGCAATCCCAATCCACCGACCGACTGCAGGGAATCAACCACTTCTATTTTGGCGATATCGCCGACCATGGCCTTGGCCTGAACCGCACTATCGTAAGTTGCACTGATTTTGCTGGAGAAAATGACGGCCAGTATCTCGTCGGTTTCTTTTGCCAACCTGGTGAATACCTCGGCAAATGCCGCCGGGGTCTGCATAGCGGTGGTAGGATGCACCTTGGATTCGACCAGCCTTTTATAAAATTGCTCGGGGGTTATATCAATCCTCTCCCTATAGGTCTCTGTACCGAAAACGATTATGATAGGGACCGTGGTAATGCCGAATTTCTTGATAAGGTCTTCCGGGATATCGCACGTGCTGTCGGTAACGATTTTTACCATAGTGATTACCTCCCCTTCTTTTATTCCAGCGATACTATGTAAAAATAATGAGGCTGCCCCCCGCTGACTAACTCGAACTGTTTGCCGGGATACCTGTCCCTCAACCCTTTCACCACCGCCTCGGCCTGCTCGGCTTTTAAATCCGCGCCGTAATAGATAGTAACCAGTTCAACAGCATCTATGTCGCCTGCAACCAGGCTCTCCAGCAGCACGGTGGAAATATCATCACCGGCAGCGACCAGGTCTGCATCGTCGATTATGCCGATGGCCTGACCCTGCTTGATCTTCAACCCGTGAATCTGGGTAGAGCGCGCGGCTGTGGTTACCTCCACGGTTTTCACGGATTTAACAGCCTCGCTCATGGATTGGACATTTTCAGCCATAGTATTTTCAAAATTAAAATTTAATAGCGCGGTGATGCCCTGCGGCAGCGTCCTGCTGGGGATCACCTCTACCTCTTTCTTGGTAAGCTCCTTGATCTGCGAAGCAGTCAGGATAATGTTCTTGTTATTGGGCAGCAAAAGCACCCGCTGTGAATCCACTGCCTCCACAGCATGCCAGTATCTCTTTGACGCTGGGATTCATGGTTTGACCACCTTTAACCACTACGGCTCCCAGGCTTTCGTAAACCTTGATCATACCTTCACCAAAAGCCACGGCTATCACAGCTATATCCGTAGGCAGGTCTTTTTGCCTGCGCATTTCCTTGAACCCAGCATGCTGGTCATCCATATTCTGGATTTGTATCTGGTGAAGGCTACCCAGCGATGTGGCATAAGCGAGTATGCTGCCCGGATCATAGGAATGGATATGCACGCGCACCGCTGTTTCATCACCAGCCACAACTAATGATAGCCCCCTGCCCTCAAGTTTACGTTTAATCTTCTCGGGATCCAGGTTATCGCCCTCGAGAAGGAAGTTGGTGCAATAACCGTAGGCTTCTTCCTCATCGGAGGAAACCAGGTGGATACTTTTGGCGGAGGATATATTCGCGCTGACCATCTGATGTCTTTTCAATTGAAGGTCTTCCAGTTCACCTTTAAGGATATCTCAACGCGCCTTCTAATAATATGTGGAGGCCTTCCCCACCGGCATCTACCACACCCGCCTCCATCAAGACAGGCAATAAATCCGGCGTCCTGGCCACCGACTCCTTGGCCTCCTTGACCGCCTCTTCGATTATGGCGACTAAATCCTGCGGATTTTTATCAGCGCACTTCTGGGCTACGGTTGCCGCGTCTTTAATCACCGTCAATATGGTACCTTCGACCGGGTTCGACATGCCTTCACGCGCGGTTTTGGCCGCCTGTCCCATGGCTTTAGCCCAGTCTGCCCCGTTAAAATCATTCTTCCCGTCAAACCCTTTGGCCAGGCCGCGGAATATCTGCGAAAGGATTACTCCCGAATTCCCCCGTGCGCCCAGCAACGCACCGTGCGCCATGGTCTTGGCCATCACAGCCACCGTTGTGTCGGGCGACCTGTCCGCTTCCTCGATCACAGACCTCATGGTCATCAGCATGTTGGTACCGGTGTCACCATCCGGCACCGGGAAAACGTTGATGGCATTCACCTCGGCAACGCTTTTCTCAAGCCAGTTGCTGCCGGCGGCGAACATATCCCTCAAGTCTGTACCATTCCAGGAACGTGCTTGTGTCATCGTGCTCCTTTCAACTTTTTAACGGGCATGGTATTATATATCATTCTTGCTCATAATAAGAAAAGTATCTATCGAAGGGGTTTTAAATTGGCTATCAAATGTGATATATGCGGAAAATCGCTGCGGTTCGGCAACCGGATCAGCCACTCCAAGCAGCACACCAGGCGCACCTGGCTTCCGAACATTCAGCCCACTACGTTCACTATCAACGGCACCGCCGTCCGCCTGAACCTTTGCACCAGGTGCATCCGCACCCGGAATAAGAGCTCCCCGTTAGCATAGCGAATCCTTCAATGCTTTCAATGCCGCGCTGATACCCTGGCCGGAATTGAAAATTGCAGAGCCGGCAACCAGCACATCGGCTCCTGCCTTCGCCGCAAGCGGGGCTGTTACGGGGTTATCCCTCCGTCTACCTCGAGTTCGGCCCTGGATTTTCTGTTATAAAGAATTTGCCTTAGCCTTGCTATTTTATCCACCATGCCGGCAATAAAGGCCTGGCCGCCAAAACCGGGATTGACGGTCATCACCAGCACCAGGTCAACCAGCGGCAGTATCTCGTCTATGGCAGACAGGGGGGTTGCCGGATTAAGGGAAACACCGGCTTTCACCCCGAGTTTCTTAATGGAATTCACAGTCGCGTCGAGATGCTTGCAGGCCTCGACATGTACGGTAATGATGTCGGCGCCGGCCCTGGCAAAGTCATCGATGTAAAGCTCCGGCTTTTCAATCATCAGGTGAACATCAAGAGGGATGCCGGTGATTTTACGCAGTGAAACAACTACAGGAAGACCAATGGATATATTGGGCACGAAATGGCCGTCCATCACATCCACGTGAATGTAATCGGCGCCCGCTTTGACTGCCTCCCTGACCTGCCGGCCGAGACAACTAAAATCCGCGGCTAAGATCGAGGGGGCGATCTTAATACTATCCGGTTTAATAGCCCCCGGTGATTTCCTTTGCCTTTTCAATGCTCTTCTTCACTTCGGCAGTGGCAGTCCCACCCTGCGAAGTCCTTGCTTCAACAGATTTTTGCAGCGTTATATTGCGCACATCACTTTCGAAACGCTCGGAGAACTCTTTGTATTCTTTTATCTCCAGTTCATTTAACTCTTTATTGTTATCGATGGCATAGGAAACCAACCGGCTGACCACCGCGTGCGCCTCACGGAACGACAACCCTTTATTCACCAGGTAATCGGCCACGTCGGTCGCCAGGATATAGCTCAGCATCGAATACTTCATGCGCGCCGCGTTAATCTTAAGCGACGCCATCAGCCCGGCCATTATCTCTATGCAGTAAACAAGCGTGTCAAAGGTATCGAAGAACCCTTCTTTATCCTCCTGCAGGTCGCGGTTATACGCCTGAGGCAAACCTTTCATGACAGTCAGCATGCCCAGCAGGTGGCCGTACACCCGGCCGGTCTTGCCCCTGACAAGCTCAGCCGTATCCGGGTTTTTCTTCTGGGGCATGATGCTGCTGCTGGTGGCATAGGCATCGCCGACCTCCACGAAAGCGAACTCCATGGTTGACCAGATGATGACGTCTTCCGCCATCCTGGATAAATGCATCATGGCGATGGCGGCGGAGGATTCAAACTCCAGTACGAAATCGCGGTCGGAGACGGCGTCCATGCTGTTGGCGCTGACAGAGCCGAACCCCAGCCTTTTCGCCACGAACTCCCGGTCCACCGGATATGGCAGGCCCGCCAGCGCACCACTTCCCAGCGGCAGTACGTTGATCCTCTCGCGGCAGCTTTCAAACCTCGCTATATCCCTGCTGAACATCTCGAAATAGGCCAATAAGTAATGGGAGAAGAGCACCGGCTGCGCCTGCTGCATATGGGTATAGCCGGGCATCACCACTTTAATGTTCTTGGCCGCCATCTCCACCAGCCGGGTGTTCAACGCCTGCAAAGCCTGAATGACCCTCCCTGCAGCCTCCCTGGCAAATAATCTCATATCCAGAGCTACCTGGTCATTGCGGGACCTGGCCGTATGCAGTTTGCCCGCGGTGTCGCCGATCAGCTCAAAAAGCCGGCTCTCGATATTCATGTGGACATCCTCGAGTTCCAGCTTGAACTTGAACTTTCCGCTGCCTATCTCCGCAAGGATATCCTGCAGGCCGGCTTTGATCTTTTCAAACTCCTTGCGGGAGATGATTTTCTGCTTGGCCAGCATCTCGGCATGCACGGCGCTGCCCTCGATGTCATGCCTGTACAGCCGCCAGTCGAAGGGTACCGAAGCCACGAAACGCTGGACGGCGGCGTCTATATCTTCTTTGAACCTGCCCCTTAACCTTGCCTCTTTTTTTACTCCCATCCTGATTCACCCTGCGGCATAATTATTTACTCCGGCTTCTCTTGCCGCCTTTGGCCGGCTTAAAAGTTATCAGTTGCGCCTGGGCCTGGATCTTCAACGGCAGGGCCCAGATGCGGATAAAACCAGCCGAATCGCTCTGGTCGAAGAGGTCTCCCCGGTCATATGTAGCCAGATGGAAGTTGTACAGGGAATGAGGCGATTTGCGCCCCACGATAACGCAGTTGCCCTTGTGCATTTTCACCCTGACTGTGCCGGTAACGTACCGCTGTGAGCTGTCGATATACCCGTCGAGGTCCTCCCGGTGGGCCGAAAACCACAGCCCGTTATAGATGATGTCCGAGTATTCCTGAGCAACCCTCTCCTTGAACCTTAACTGGTGCCGTGCCATGGTCATTGCTTCCAGGGCCAGGTGTGACTTGAGTATCACAGTTGCGGCGGGCGCCTCGTAATTCTCCCGGGATTTAATGCCCACCAGACGGCTTTCCAGGTGGTCGATCCTGCCTATACCATTGCGTCCGGCCATCACGTTCAACTTCTCAATCAGGGCCAGCCCTTCCATTGCCTTGCCATTCAGGCTGACCGGTACGCCTGCTTCAAAGCCTATCTCCACGTACTCCGGTTTGTCCGGGGCATCGGAAGGCGACTTGGTCCATTCATATATATCCTCCGGCGGCTCCTTCCAGGGATCCTCGAGGATGCCGCATTCGATGCTCCTGCCCCAGGGATTTTCATCGATGGAATACGGCCTCGATGCCTTGACCGGCACCGGTATCTTGTACTTGTGGGCATATTCAAGGGTCTCATCGCGGGTCATGCCCCATTCACGGGCCGGCGCGATGATTTTAAGCTCGGGACCGAGGGCCAGCACACTGACGTCGAACCTCACCTGGTCGTTGCCTTTGCCCGTCGAACCATGCGCTACCGCCGAGGCGCCCTCCATGTGCGCCAGGTCAACCAGCAATTTGGCCATCAGTGGCCGCCCCAGCGCCGTCGCCAGCGGATATTGCCCCTCGTAAAGAGCGTCGGCCTTGATGGCCTTGAAAACATAGTCATCGATGAATTCGTCGCGGGCATCAATAGCGAAGGATTTAAGCGCACCCAGCTTCAAAGCCTTCTGCCTGATGCCTTCCACATCTTTGACACCGCCGATATTGACGCAAAGCGTGATAACGTCCATCTTATAGTTATCGGCCAGCCACTTGATGGCGACCGAAGTATCAAGTCCGCCGCTATAGGCCAGTACTACCTTTTCTTTACCTTTTCTTGCCATTTCATTGCCTCTCTTTAAACACTTTATCGAGTATATCCAGGGCTTTGCGGATGTCCTTCTCGGTTACCACTAATGGCGGAATCAGGCGCAGCGCGTCGGGCTTGACGTTATTTACCAGCAGTCCCCGGTCCATGCATCCCAGCACCAGGTCTCCGGCAATCTCGTCCTTCAATCCTACCGCCAGCAGCAATCCTTTGCCCCGCACACCGGTAATGGCAGCATATTTACCTGCCAGGTCTTGCAGGCCATTATATAAATACGAGCCGGCCTTTTGAACGTGTTCGGGAATGTGATTGTCAATAATATAGCTCAATACAGCATACCCGGCGGCGCAGACCAGCGGGTTACCGCCGAATGTTGAACCGTGCTCTCCCGGCTTGAAAACGCAGGCCGCTTCCTTGGCTAAGAAGGCGCCGATGGGGACACCACCACCCAGTCCCTTGGCTATGGTCATAATATCAGGTTCGACGCCGTATTGCTGGTAAGCGTACAGGCTGCCGGTGCGGCCAATGCCCGTCTGTATTTCGTCTAATATCAGCAGCAGGCCTTTCTCATCGCACCATGACCTGACCTTGCCAAGGTAATCATCGTCCGGAACGTTTACGCCGCCCTCGCCCTGGATAGGCTCCAGCATCACCGCGCAGGTCAGTTTGGTGGTGGCCCGCTTAATCGTCTCAATATCGTTGTATGGAACATTGACAAACCCCGTTGGCAGAGGTGTATAGGGCTCCTGGAATTTATTTTGCCCCGTGGCCGCCGTGGTAGCCAGCGTCCGTCCGTGGAACGACTCGTGGGTGGTGATTATCTCGTAGGCGCCGTCAAGCTTAAGCTTGCCATAGCGGCGCGCCAGCTTCATGGCACCCTCGACAGCCTCCGCGCCGCTGTTGCCAATGAAAACGCGGTCGAGGCAGCTCGTTTTGACCAGAAGTTCCGCTAATTGTAACTGTGGTACCGTATAATAAAGGTTGGATGTTTGTATAAGGGTAGCAGCCTGTTTGGTGACGGCGTTAACCAGCACCGGATGGCAATGCCCCAGGCTCGTCACTGCCAGTCCGCCCACGAAGTCAAGGTACTCCTTGCCGGTATCGTCCCAGACTTTCATCCCTTTTCCGCGCACGAGCGTCAGCGGGTTGCGTTTAAACACTGGCATAAAGACCTTTTTCTCAAGTTCCTGCCAGTCTGTTGACTTAATTGACAATGGTTGTTCCCTTTCCTTTTCCTTCTATTTCATCGAACAGGGCGTGGCTTACCCTCCCGTCGATGATGCGTGTCAGCGACACCTTCTGTGCAGCAATCATGCTGGCCTCCAGCTTGGCTATCATGCCGCCCGAGGCCGTACCGCTTTCTATCATGTTACGCGCCTTGCTGATATCGATATGGGCCACTACCTGCTTGGACTCATCATAAATTCCCGGTACGTCCGTCAGGAAGATTAGTTTACGCGCCTTCAAAGCAGCGGCTATCTGTGCCGCAATAGTGTCGCCATTTACGTTGAGCAAATTAGTGCCCTCGTTTCCCTTCAAATCTGTGTTCATGCAGACCGGTGCGATAACGGGCATATAGCCACTGTTGAGCAGCACCCTGAGCAGCCTGTCATTTACCGTCACCTCTTCGGCGGTCAATCCCAGCTCGTGGTTATTGTTCTTGCCCATTACTGTGGCGCCGTCCACGCCGCTTAGGCCGACCGCCCTGCCACCCAGGCGGCATATCTCCGATACAAGTTCCTTATTAATCAGGCCGGCCAGCACTGCAGTGACTACTTTCAAAGTGTCTTCATCTGTCACCCGCAGGCCGTGCACGAAGCTGGTGGAGATATGCAGCTTGCCCAGCCAGTCGGTGACAGCATTGCCCCCACCATGCACAACCACCACAGGCACCTTTTTTTTCTGCAGCGCAACCAGGTCCTCGAGCGTGGTATCATGCTGGCCGAGGGTACTGCCACCGATTTTCACTACGATAATTTTAGATCCAAGCATATTGGTTCCCGGGATGGCTACGTTGTGTAATCGCTATTTATAGTAACATACTCTTGAGAGAGGTCGCATCCCCAGGCGCTGGCTTTGCCGTTGCCGATATTCAGGCAAACACTGATTGTGACCTTATCTGTTTTCAACCTGCGGCTGAGCTTGTCTTTTTTAAAAGGCAGCGGGCATCCCGCCTGCATAACCATTTCGCCCTGGAGAAGTACATCAAGTTTCTTTTCATCCATGGCCGTTCCACTGCGCCCCAGGGCGGCCACGATGCGGCCCCAGTTGGGATCGTTACCGTGGATGGCCGATTTCACCAACGCAGACCCCGCGATAATTCGCGCTATCTTTCTCGCTTCAGCAATATTTTTCGCCCCCTCGACGCTGACCTCGATCAGCTTGGTGGCGCCCTCGCCGTCAGCCGCGATGCTGCAGGCCAAATAGCGGCAGACCGTATCCAGGGCTTGCTGGAATACCCTGCCGTTTTTCTCCGCGATGAGCTCGTTGTTGGCCGCGCCGTTGGCCATGATAGACACCATGTCGTTGGTGCTGGTATCGCCGTCGATGGTTATCATGTTGAAGCTGGTTTCCACTGCGGCCGCAAGCGCCTTTTGGAGGAACCTGGCTTCTACCTTGGCATCCGTTGCCAGGAAGCCGAGCAGTGTAGCCATATTGGGATGTATCATACCCGCGCCCTTGGCAATACCGCCGATGGTGTAATGCCCGGTGCTGTCCACGGCCCTTACCGCTATCTCCTTAGGCCGCGTATCCGTAGTCATAATGGCCCGCGCCAGCCGGTGGCCGCCGTTCCTGGACAGGTCTGCCTTTTCGATGCCCGCCTTGATCCTTTCCATGGGCAGGCCGGTGCCAATCACGCCCGTGCTGGCCACGATAACCGTTGAAGGCCTGATGCCCAGCTTTGCCGCAGTGAAATCCGCCATATCAGTTGCGTCTTTTAAACCCTTGCCGCCCGTACAGGCATTGGCGCAGCCTGAATTAACCACCACTGCCCGCACCCTGCGCTTCCCGATATTTTTCATGCTGAGCAGAATGGGAGCAGCCTTGACCTTATTGGCCGTAAAGACAGCGGCAGATGTACACGGCTCCTCGGAATACAGGATGCCCAGGTCCAACCGTCCTTTATACTTGACGGCGGCCTCCACCGCCCCCGCCAGGAACCCCTGTGGAGACGTTACCGTTCCCTGCTTTATCTCTTCTATATTCTCTTTCATAAAGTCAAGAATATAGCACTTTTCGGCGGATACTGCTATTTATTAACAATAATTATTGATGTTTATGCTTGTTTTCCTGTACTTTTTTCCTCAGTTCGTACAGCTTGTTGATAGCCTCGATGGGCGACATGGCATCGATATCAAGCTTTTTAAGTTCAGCCTCAACCTCAGAAGACTGCCTGAAGATGTTTAACTGCAAAGCCTGTGAATCAACGGCCTGCTTGCCAACACCGCTCTTGCGCCCGGGTTGCTCCTCTTCAAGCCGCCGTAATATCTCCTGCGCCCGGTGGATCACCGCTTTGGGCAGGCCGGCCAGTTGCGCCACATGTATCCCGTAGCTGCGGTCGGCCCCGCCGGGAACGACTTTGCGCAGGAAGATCACTTTGCCCTGATCTTCGCTGACGGCCATATTGTAATTCCTTCACGTGCGGGAGCGATCCCGCCAGCTCTACCAGTTCGTGATAATGGGTGGCGAAAAGTGTCTTGGACCTAAGTTTGGTATGGTTGTGGATATACTCGATAACAGCCCACGCGATAGAAAGTCCGTCGTAGGTGCTGGTACCGCGGCCGACCTCGTCCAATATCAGCAAAGACTTCGCGGTGGCATTATTGAGGATATTGGCGACCTCGATCATCTCTACCATGAAAGTGGACTGCCCGGCGGCGATATCCTCCTGGGCTCCGATGCGCGTGAAGATACGGTCGACAATGCCGATGACCGCCTCGTCCGCCGGCACAAAGCTGCCCACCTGGGCCAGTAGAACTATCAAAGCGACCTGCTTGAGGTAGGTGGATTTGCCAGCCATGTTGGGACCGGTCAGCACGATGAGCTGGTCATCGCTGCCGGCAAGAACGGTATCGTTGGGAATAAACGCGCCTGGGCCGAGGGCCTTTTCCACCACGGGGTGCCGGCCACCTTTGATGCTGATTGCATCGCCGCTGTTTAACTGCGGCCTGACGTATCCATTGCGTGCAGCTATCTCGGCCAGGCTGGAGAATACATCCACCTGCGCCAGTACGCGGGCAGAGCAGAGTATCTTCTCGCCCGAAGCTGCGATCTGACCGCAGGCCTGGGCGAAAAGCGACTTCTCAAGTTCCACCATCCTCTCCTGGGCATTGAGGATCATGGACTCGTATTCTTTCAATTGCGGCGTATAGAACCGCTCACCATTGGCCAGCGTCTGCCGGCGTATGTAATCGGCAGGAACGGCCGCCAGGTTGGACTGTGATATCTCGATGTAGTAGCCGAAGACCCGGTTATAGCCCATCTTCAGGGACTTGATGCCGGTGCGCTCACGCTCCGACTTTTCCAGGCCGGCTAAGAACTGCTTTGCATCGGTGGCAATTGTCCTTATCTTATCGAGCTCTTCCGAAAAGCCCTTCCTGATCACCCCCCCATGCTCAAAGGTGGCGGCCGGCTCATCGGCAATAGCAGCAGTGATAAGCTCAACCACGTCGGGACAGGATTTCAGGCCATCTATCATCAATGCCGGGGCTTTATTATCGACTAAAAGGGGCAGGATGGACATTGCTTTCTCCAGCCCGGTTTTGAGTGCCACCAGCTCCCGGGGGATAGCATTGCCGCTCCTGATGCGGTTGATAATGCGCTCCATGTCGGGCATATCGGCCAGCAGCGCGATGACTGAGCCGCGCATCAGGGTGTTTTTAAAGAACCACTCAACCGCCTGCTGCCGCTCTGTCAGGGCCTGCAGGTCAAGTAGCGGCTGGCCTAAATACCTCTTGAGCAGGCGGCCGCCCATGGAGGTTCTGGTGATATCTATGGCGGCGATGAGTGAACCCTGCGCCGTGCCCCAGCGCAGGCTGCTATACAATTCAAGGTTGCGGGTGGTGTGTGTATCGAGCGTCATGAAGGACTGTATCGAGTAGGTGGAAAGCCGGGTGAGCAGTCCCAGGGCAGCCTTCTGGTTCTCGCGCAGGTAACCGATGATAGCGCCCGCTGCACTTATGGCCAGCGGCAGGTGCTCACAGCCGTAACCCTCCAGTGATGACGTGGAGAAATGCTCCAGCAGCCCCTGCCTGGCTGCAGCGTGCTCAAAGAAATAATGCTCGAGCTGCGTGCAATTGCGGAAGTTATCCACCTCGCTGTACCCACTTAACTTCGGGACGATCACTTCAGCGGGGTTTAAGCGGCCTATTTCATCAGCAGCCTGCTCCTGTGGAACTTGAGTCACCGCGAACTCGCCGGTGGTGATGTCGGCATAAGCAATGCCAGCCTGCCCTTTGTATATAAACAGGCTGGCCAGGTAATTGTTGCTTTTCTCGGCCAGCAGGCCGGGTTCAATCAGTGTGCCCGGCGTTACCACCCGGATCACGTCGCGCTCCACCAGGCCATTGCCCGGCGGGGTCAACTGCTCGCAGATCGCCACTTTATAGCCACGGCTGATCAGCCTTGCAAGGTAATTCTCGACGGCGTGGTAGGGTATGCCGGCCAGGGGAACCTTCACTCCTTTCCCCATCTCCCGCGAGGTCAATACGATCTCAAGCTCCCGGGAGGCAATGCGGGCATCTTCATCAAAGGTCTCATAAAAATCACCCAGCCTGAAAAAGACAATGGCGTCCGGGTATTTATGCTTGATGCGCAGGTACTGTTTTCTGAGCGGGGTTTCAGACATCTTCAGTGTACGGCCTTCTATTTTATCACCTGCCAACTATAGTCGAAGGATGCCTCCCGACCCGGCGCTATCATCAGCGGCAGTAGGATTACAATGCAACTGCACTGGTAGACTTTCTCCACCCCACCCTCGGAATTGGATACGCATTCAACCGGGAAGCGCCACAGGGTCAGCGGACGGTCCAGCCTCAGCGCAAGCTCGATGCCAAGATACCTGTTACCCATGATAAGCTCCGCCGCCTCGCCTATGCCGCCACGGGAGTCGAGGTGCGTATCGCCGATATCCCTGCCCTCCACCCTGTAGTAAGCGCCGTCGTTATGCCCGCCGCCCAGCAGGTTGATGTTCCACTCACTGGCAACGATAGTGTCAACCGGCATATCACTTTCATTGATAAACCTGTAGCTGATATTGAGGCTGCCCGCGTTTTGCATCATCGTGACGCTCTTTTCCAATGCGAGGCCGGCCCTGGCCTGCCCGATCTGCACAGTTGCCTGCCTTTTCATCAGCACTTCCAATGAATCCGGCCGGAGAATTGACTGAATATTCGTAGGGCCGTCCGGCAAAGTCGCCGGCATCCTCAAACTTGTTCCTGCAGTAATCCCCCAGAGTCACCTGTTTATCCAAAAAGCGGTCAACCAGGCTGGAACGCGGCAAATCATCGTAAATAAGCCAGTCCGCGATATCCGCGTCCTTGACCCGGATGGCATCATGTATGCTGATAACCCTGCCTTCATCTTCACCGGCCTCTCCATCCCTGGCCGCGGCTGCAAGCTCTTGATGATAGGCCTCGGGCCTGCGGGATATTGCGCTCAGCAGGTTATAAGCATGCCTGCGCAGGTCCCACTCAAAAAGCGTGCCGCCCTCGGCTGGTGACAGGTACAAATTCAAATCCTCCCCCTCAACCAGTACTTCCTCATTCCCATCGCCATCAAAATCAATCTGCTGCCATTTGTAGCCCCGGACTCCATCGGACAATACAGCGTCGGCGTAGTTCTCCGCCCTTATCAGGTTGGAATAAGTCTCCGAGCGGATATCAGCGAGGTAGACGCCGCCGAAGACACCGTGCCAGTAGGGGCAATTGCACTGCGCCTTCCACAGGTAATCGAGTCCGATGCCGTCTTCCTGTATACCGCGCGCCGTGTGCACCTTGCAGCTGACGTTGAGCATCTTCTTATGCATACGGTTGACCTCGGGATACTTGACCAGGAAGTTACGCCAGAATCCGCTGTGCAGGTATTGCAATACTGCGTCCTGCTTCTCTTCAGCCAACCGGTGTTTCAACTCAGAATATTCATACGATTTATCAGCCGGCAACGACCACTCCAGCATCTCGTCATACGAGGCGCAGGGCAGGTATATTCGTCCCGCCGGAGGGTGCCGATCAATATAATCTCCCAGCTTGATAGTGGTGAGCCATTCCGCATTGTCTTCGATCGCCGTTAAGAATCGTTCTATCCACTGCTTGTCCCAGCAGAGAGCATGGGTCTGCGGCCAGACGCCGAATTTCTCACCGTCGTCACCCAGCACCGCTATCCTGTGGCCGCTTTCAGACGCGCTGACTTTTAAATAGGCTATAACATCTTCCACGTCGTGCCAGGGAATGGCGTAGCGCAAATACTTACTGATAGGAAATATCTTGAGGCTGAGACCCTGCTCCTCGGTATTAAAATAGCCGAAAAGTTCTCCTTCCTCTTTTCCCACCATTTTAAAGGCCGTGTCGTCCACCAGTGTCCAGCCTATGCCGGCGTCAGCCAGCGTTTTAGCCAGGGAGGGCTCCCAGACTCTTTCGGCCAGCCAGAGTCCGCGCGGCCGGCGGCTGAACTCCTGCCAGATATATTCGCTCATCCTGCCCACCTGCCCCAGCTTATCGGCATCAGGTATCATGGGCAATATCGGCTCGTAATAGCCCCCACCCATCATCTCCACCTGTTCCCTGGCAATCAGCCTGTTGAGCAATTTGAAGAACTCCGGATGCGCAGCCGGATAGCCAGTCAAACAGGCAGCCGCTGTAATGCAACGATATGCTGATAGAGGGATGCCGCAGCAGCGCTTCCAGCATCGGCAGGTAAGCCCGCTGGTAGGCATCCTCAAAAACCCAGGAAAAATTGCCCAGTGGCTGGTGGTTGTGTATGGCCAGGCCGAGATAAATACGCTTCACTGAACAGACCTCAGTCAAGCCGGGTTTTTCTGGATTTTATCAAAAGCGACCTTGAGTACTACCTTATCGCCGACCTTATCTATATTGCCCGCCGCTATGGTAATCCTCTTCATAAATCCTTTTTTAACGATAATCCCGGTCACCGTCCATTTGGTTAAATCGATTTCAAGGTCCTGCACAGGGCCTATTATCCTGGCCTCCGCATCTATCACTTCTTTACCTATAATTTCGCGGGATTTCATATTCTCAATCCTCCATAGCTGTCAATGCCAAGCGACCCAATCAGTCCATATATAAATAATCTGTTATCTGGTCGAAGATATGCCGGCCGGCCACCACGCGGTAATAATACTCTTTCTTTACCTCCGGCTTGCAGCCGCTCAGCGTTAGCGCTTTATAGGCGTTTAATATCGCGTCACGCTGCAGCGTCATCCCTTTATATATCATGTTCATATTCCACATAGGCTTCTTGCTGGCCCACCAGAACTGGCAACTGTGCAGGGCCGGGTCCAGCATTTCCCTGGCCTGGGTAGCAAACTGGATGCTCAGCGGGTTATCGGCACACTCAACTGCCTTGTGAACCATATCGATAGTCAAATCCAGGTGCTGCCATTGCATGGTATGCACAGGATTATTTTTGTCTTTCCACAGCGGGTAATAATTCCCCATATTGATGTCATCGGCCGAGGTACTCCAGGAGGACGGCCGCGGATTGATTTTCTGGCCCCGGGGGAATATCTCCAGCAACTGGCTGATGGTCACGATCTTGATATCGCTTTCCCCGGGCGATCTTCCCGTACTCAAACAGCTTGCGGTGCTGGTCAGCCAGCGGCTTCTGCTCACGCATAACACCCGGCGTATCGGTATTAGGTGTAAGTGTTTCATAAACCTGTGAAAGGAAGAGTTTGTCCCAGTGCTGGATATGATGGCCGAAGGTCTCGGCATCCATGGCGGTTATAACATATATGTCTCCCTCTCCCTGGTGAAGCTGTTGCAGATGCTCGATGAAGCCCGGCCCGTCAACATCCTTGAAACTGATCTTATTGCTTAATATATCGTCCCGGAAAAAGACGGCCACCTCTTCATCCGGGTAATCGATGGTATGGATCACATCCATCGGCCAGGCCACCGGGCAGGCTATGCCGCTGGTGATTATCCATTCATGCCGCGAAGCGGCCACCGGTTTGACGATGTCCCTGGAATAGCACATCTCGGGAGGGAAAAATCCCCGCGGCTGGTAAGCCTCGCCCAGATACTCCCGGTTGGTATTCTGGTTAAGCAGTATCTGCCTTTCGGCCTCCTCTGCCGGGATAAGCGGCAGGATGGGATGAAATTTCCCCGAACCGGTGAACTCCACCTGCCCGGCCTCCGCCAGCTTGCGCATGCCGCTGAGTACATCGGTATAGCCGTACAACCCCAGCATCTCGGTGAGCACGCCGTTGATATTAAAGGTTGCCCTGGCATGGGGGAATTCGTCAAATACGGCAAGTATCGGGCGGTATGATTCATTGGCCACCTTCATCAATACGGCAGGCGTTTGCGTGGGAGGCTGGTAAAAATGGAAAAGCGGCGCCCAGTAAATCATCCCTTGGCCCCCAGGCTTTCCTGTGTATATATCGCGGCGCCCATCAATCCCGCGTCCATGCCCAGCCGCGGCCTGACTAACCTAACCGTCCGGGCAGGCAGCTTAAAAGCGTGTTCCTTCATTGATTTCCGGGCAGGCCTGAACAGCATCCCTCCCATCCTGGATACACCACCCCCCATGATAATCATCTGCGGATTTATTATGTTAACCAAGTTGGCCAGTCCGATGCCCAGATAGCGGGCCGCTTCATCAATTACATCTAATGCCAGAGCGTCGTCCCTGCGCGCCGCCTCCGACACCAGCTCAGCCGTGACATCCCCTATCTTCCCATGCGTTAGCTCAATGAGGCAGCTCTTCCCGCCCGCTTCAAGACGTTCCACAGCCATACGCGCAATCGCAGTGCCGGAGGCCAGGGCCTCAAAGCATCCGCGCTGACCGCAGTTACATAATGGGCCGTCAATCAGTATGATCGTGTGCCCTATCTCAGCCGCGCAGCCGTCTGTGCCGTTGTAAAGCTGGCCGTTGATAACCAGGCCACCGCCGATACCGGTGCTTACTGTTATGTAGATCAGGTTATCCAGTCCACGGCCGGCGCCCATCCTGTGTTCACCCAGCGCTGCGGCGCTGGCATCGTTCAATAAAAAAACCGGTTTTCCCAGCGAGTCCGCCAGGCTGTCCCGCAAAGGTATATTGTGCCAGCGCGGCAGGTTGGGCGCCTCGGAGACCAGGCCCCTGCCGATATCGATGATAGCCGCAGCCGCAATGCCCATGCCGCCGATAGAGGACAGGTCAAGGCCGGCTTTGCGCAGGGACAACTCCACGGCGTCTACCATGTGACCGATTACTTTTTGAGGGCCCTCATGGGCCAGTGTCAGGCGGTAGATGCGCGATATCATTTTGCCTTCGCTGGTTATCACGGCGGAGGTGATTTTAGTCCCGCCGATATCAACGGCGACCACCGGTTTTTTAGAGCGCGCCATTTGCATCCAGCTCCAACGCCTTCTTATAAAGCGATCTCGTATTTCTCAGCAGGATCGTCCCAGCTGAAATCCTCCGCCATTACCCTCCTGATTAACTCCTCCCAGGCAGGCTTGTTGCCATAGGCAGCCACCGCTTTCCTGACCGCGAAGACCAGCGCCTTGGCGGAATAATCTTTGAAAACAAAGCCCGTGCCGTGGCTCAAGTCGCTGTCCAGGTTCTGCACGGTGTCCGCCAGGCCACCCGTACTGCGCACAACCGGTACAGTGCCGTAGCGCATGGCAATCATTTGCCCCAGCCCGCACGGCTCCCAGAGTGAAGGCATGAGGAACATGTCAGCTCCAGCATAAAGTAAATGCGCTTTAACATTATCGTACGTAATGAAAGCCCTGATGCTCTCCGGATACTTGACCTCAAGCTCGTGCAGGGCCTCCTCGTAATAATCTTTGCCCCGGCCGAGGAAGACAAAACGTACTTTTGCGGAACCCAGTATCTCAGGCATGGCGCCGATAATAATGTCCATGCCCTTCTGCTCGTCCAGCCTGGCTATCATGCCGATGATGGGTACATCGGCTGCTTTCCAGCCGGCCATCTTCAGGATTTCGCGCCGGTTAATTGATTTGCCCCTGATATCATCGGAACTGTAATTGGCCGCGATAAGTTTATCTGACGCCGGGGCGTATTCCTCACCTCCCAACCCGTTGCGTATCCCGTAGAGGCTGTCCTTCCTGAACTCCAGTATACCCTGCATACCGCAGCCGTATTCCGCTGTAAGTATCTCCCTGGTAAAATTCTCGCTGACCGAGTTGACTACAGTTGACCACAGGATCCCCTGCGCCATGAAATTCCAGGGTATGGCGGGGCCGCCGGCTATGCCCGCCCTCCAGTATTGGGCCAATCGACGACCTGTTGAGTACCTGTTCGTCAAAACCACCCTGGTACTTGATGTTATGTATCGTGAAGACGCTGCGGTAATCGGCACGGCTTCTCCGTACCAGCAGGGGAATTAAAGCGGTATGCCAGTCATGGCAATGGAGGATCGCGGGCTGCCATCCAATGTAAGGCAGCGCTTCGACACACAGTCACAGAAAACCCAGAATTTCTCGATTTCGTTCTCGCCGTACACCGAGTTTGGACAGTGCGAATACGTCGGCGGAAACCAGAGTAAACGGCACACTTTTTCAATCTCAATTTGCTCCACCCGGATCCTGCGGTATTGCCCGAGGGAAAATACAACCAGGCTATTTATCACGGTCCTGCTTTCATAGCGGGTGTAATCTACAAAACCGTATTTTGGCACGATCACACGGACGTCGTGCCCGCGCCGGATTAATTCCGCCGGCAGAGATCCCACAACGTCGGCCAGCCCGCCGACCTTGGTAAGGGGTGCGATTTCAGCAGCAGCAAAAAGTATCTTCATGCCAAATAATCACGGTTTCGCGGAGACAGCCGGCGGCATGCCGGCACGCACAGCTCATATCTGGTAGCGGCGCGGGCTCTTGCTCTTCACAGTCTCACCGCTTTCCACGGTATTGGTGAGGAAATCCGATGCCTCGACCCTGGGCTCGATTTTACAGTTCCTGCCTATGGTTACCTCGGATGGTATCCTGGT
Organism: uncultured Chloroflexia bacterium; assembly: GCA_963752975.1. Lineage (GTDB taxonomy): Bacteria > Chloroflexota > Dehalococcoidia > GIF9 > UBA5629 > CAIMUM01. Next base: position 218,542 of record CAVWAG010000003.1, on the reverse strand, counting down.
GCCTTTGCCTACCAGCGTAATACCGGTTTTAAGGTAATCGGGTTCCTCCTTATTAGGTGTGAAATCATCGCCGGAGCCGATGTGGCAGCCGCGGCTTACCCATACCTGCTTATCGATGATACATTTTTCAATGACCGTGCCGCGGCCGATGGTGGTATCTTCAAAGATGATGGAGTCTTTCACCACGGCGTCTTCTTCGATGAAAACCCGGGGGGAAATAATTGAATCGATAACCGTGCCATTGACGATGGCGCCGTTACAGATCAAGGCCCGGTTGATACTGGCGTGCGGTCCCAATTTAGCCGGAGGATACCCCTGGACGATTGTCCGTATCTCATTCTCAGGGTTATAGAGGTTCAATTCCGGCAGGTCTGCCATCAGATCCATATTGGCCTGCCAGTAGGCCTCCACGGTACCCACGTCGCGCCAGTACCCGCGGAACCTGAAACCATAAACCTGGTATTTGCTGATCAGGCTGGGCAGCACATCACGGCCGAAATCATGGCCAGTTTCACTGCCGGACGTTTCCTCCAGCGCATCTATCAGCACTTTTTTATTGAATATGTATATGCCCATGGAGGCCAGCCTGCTCTTGGCAGTCCTGGGCTTCTCCTCAAAATTTACGATACGCTCGTTATGATCCAGCGTTATGATGCCGAACCGCGAAGTATCTTCATGCGGCACCTCGTATACAGCTACCGAGACATCGGCCTGGCGGTTGCGGTGGGAGGCCAGCATCTGGTCATAACGCATACTGTATATGTGATCGGCTGACAAAACCAATATCTCATCTACGCGCTGGTCGATAATGTAATAAAGGTTCTGGTACACTGCATCTGCTGTGCCTTTATACCAATTCCGCTGCGAACGGCTGAGGAAAGGCTGCAGCATCACAATCCCCCCCCTCTCCCGGTCCATATCCCACGGCCTGCCCACTCCCACATGTTGCGCCAGCGAACGCGGGTTGAACTGCGTCAGCACCGCCACGTTATATATTCCCGAGTTAGCGCAGTTGCTCAGCGTGAAATCGATGATGCGGTATTTTCCGCCGAAGGGAACGGCCGGCTTGGCGCGCTCCGCAGCCAAAACGCTCAAACGTTCACTTGCGCCACCGGCCAGGATGACGGCCAAAACCCTTCTCATATCTTATATCGTCCCATACTTCACACCAATTTTAACCAAATGCCGGGCAATTGTCGATAGCTATGAATCCTTGATCGATGTGCAAACGACATTTGTATCGCCAAGCCAAATGCTGGCCAATTATAGACAGATGAGCGAACACATGGGCTAGCTTGACGCTATCATATGGTGATATAAGTTTAAAAATTTGGCAAAATAGGCTGCCAGCGCTTAACGCAAAATCATAAGTATTAATCCCTGCGAATCATTATCTTTAAGGATCAATTAGTTATCAATATCTAAGGAGTTGCTTTGCCTTAACTCCCGCCTCCTAAATCAGCATATTACTATTCTATTTCATATTGTCCAATGCCAGATTCAGCATAAGTACATTTACTCTCGGCTCGCCGAAGATGCCTAGCACCCGCCCTTCGTATGCTGGGCGACGATTGCCCGCACCTGCCCCTCCGGCAGGTTGCGAGCAATTGCAACCCGATGGGCCTGGATAAATGCGTTATCCGGGCTGATGTCCGGGTCAAGCCCACTGCCTGAGGCGTTGACAGCGTCCGCCGGCACCGGCATATCCGGCGCCAGGCCATTCTCTGCACGGTACGCTGCCACACGGTCCCTCACGCTTGAGATAAGTTTTGCGTTGGTCGGGCCCAGGTTAGATCCACCAGACAAAGTTGCGTCGTATCCGTCCGGGCCCGCGGCCGAAGGCCGGGGGTGAAAGTAGGTATCCTTATCGAATGCCTGGGCAATATGTTCGGAGCCAATCGGGTTGCCATCGCGCCCTATAATGATGCTGCCGTTGGCCTGGTAGGGGAACAACACCTGGCCAATCCCCGTTACTAAAACAGGATATAGTCCACCGCATATAATGAGCAGAACCAAAGAAATTCGTAATGAACTAAGCATCAAATTCCTCCTATAACCCACCGATAAACGGTGCGACCAGCAGGTCGATCAGTTTTATGCCCACAAAAGGAACGATCACACCTCCTACTCCATATATCATAATATTGCGGAGCAGCAGGCTTCCGGCGCTCGAAGGACGGTAGGTTACCCCTTTCAGAGCAAGTGGGATAAGTATCGGAATAATGATCGCATTGAAGATCACCGCCGACAGGATGGCACTATGTGGCGTCGCCAATCGCATGATGTTTAAAGCTTGCAGTTCCCCAAACAAGGCGATAAACATTGCGGGTATGATGGCAAAGTACTTGGCGACGTCGTTGGCGATGGAGAAAGTGGTGATGGCGCCCCGAGTGATTAGCAACTGTTTGCCTATCTCCACAATTTCGATGAGCTTGGTGGGATTGCTATCCAGGTCAATCATATTAGCGGCTTCCCGGGCCGGTTGCGTCCCCGTATTCATGGCCACAGCCACGTCCGCCTGAGCCAGCGCAGGAGCATCGTTAGTGCCGTCGCCGGTCATCCCTACAAGCCGCCCCCCAGCCTGGTATTCCCGTATCAACTTGAGCTTGGTCTCAGGAGTTGCCTGCGCCAGAAAATCATCGACTCCTGCTTCAGCGGCGATGGTAGTTGCGGTAAGTGGGTTATCACCAGTAATCATTATTGTCTTGATACCCATCTTGCGCATTTCATGAAAGCGCTCTTTGATTCCACCCTTTACTATGTCTTTGAGGTGAACTACACCGAGGGCTTCACCATTACGTGCAACCACCAAGGGTGTGCCACCGGTATGAGAAATGGTATCTACAATTGTCTGCAGTTCCGCCGGCACTGTCTTTCCTTCATTCTGCATATAAGCAATGATAGCATCAGACGCACCCTTGCGGATGCTATTGCCATCCATGTCTATGCCACTCATACGCGTCTGCGCCGAAAATGGGATAAAGTGCAAACTGCTCTGTTTGAAGCTATCTACATCACCCAGTAACCCAAACATCTCTTTCGCTAAAACTACGATGCTGCGGCCCTCAGGCGTTTCATCTGTCAGTGAAGCCAATTGTGCTGCCTCCGCCAGTTCAGACTTGCTCGTTGCGCCAACAGGTATAAACTCCACTGCCTGTCTGTTGCCCAGGGTGATGGTGCCAGTCTTGTCCAGCAGCAAAACATCTACATCTCCGGCCGCTTCCACAGCCCGGCCTGACGAGGCAATGACGTTGCGCTGGATAAGACGGTCCATCCCGGCAATGCCGATGGCAGACAGCAGAGCACCGATGGTTGTGGGGATGAGACATACCAGCAGCGCGATCACCGTGGCGATATCGAGAGGGGAGTTGAGGTAATTGGCGAACGGTACAAGGGTCACACAGATGAGAAGAAAAACAAGGGTCAAGACCGCCAGCAGAGCAGTTAGAGCAATCTCATTTGGGGTCTTCTGGCGCCTGTGCGCTCTCCACCATGGCAATCATTCGTTCGATGAACCCTTCTCCAGGACTGGCAGTCACCTTTACTATCAACCAGTCCGATAGAATACGTGTGCCGCCGGTCACAGCGCTCCGGTCACCTCCTGATTCACGGATAACCGGTGCGCTTTCTCCCGTGATTGCACTCTCATCCACCGACGCTGTTCCTTCAATCACTTCACCATCGGCCGGAATTATATCACCGGTTTCTACCAGAAATACGTCATCTTTTCGCAATGCGCCGGAGGGGATGAGTTCATATTTGCTCCCATATTTCGGCTGGCTAAGCTTTTTGACCTGAGTTTCCTTGTGGACGCGGCGCAATGCGGCAGCCTGCGCTCTGCCCTCTTCCTTCGGCCACCGCCTCGGCGAAGTTGGCGAAAATCACGGTCATCAACAGAATGATCGTGACTACTGCGTTGTAGCCTCTGACTAGCTGCCAGCCCGCCAAAGATGCTGGGGTCGATGGTCAGCATCAGAGTCAGCAAGGCCCCAATCTCGACGACGAACATGACCGGGTTGCGCACCATCCAGCGGGGGTCGAGCTTGAGGACTGCCCGCCAGAGAGCGGGGATCAGGATATCCCGGTTAAATGTTTGGCTTTGTTTCTTCATTGACATGGTGCCTCCTCTAGAATACCTTCCCGGCGAGCATGGCGAAGTGCTCGGCAAGTGGGCCCAGGGCCAGCACGGGAAAGAAGGACAGAAGATTGATGATCACGATGGTGACAAACAGGACACCGGCAAAGAGAAAATCATCGGTCCGCATGGTGCCGGAGGTCGCGGGCACTGCTTTCTTGGCAGCCAGCGATCCCGCCAGCGCAAGCATCAGGATGATTGAAACGTAGCGGCCCAATATAATGACGATGCCGAGGCTGAAGTTCCACCAAGGAGTATTGGCATTCAGTCCGGCGAAGGCCGACCCGTTGTTGGCCGCAGCTGAGGTGTAGGCGTAGAGTACCTGGCTGAAACCGTGGAAGCCCGGGTTGGAGATCGAACTCAGATCGAGCGGAGGGCAAAGGTAATAGCCATAAAGCCCAGGATCAGAAGAGGGTGCATCAGGAAGGAGACTGAGGCCAGCTTTACTTCGTAGGTCTGAATCCTTTTACCCAGGAATTCAGGTGTCCGGCCTACCATCAGGCCGATCAGGAACACTGTCAGGATGACGAACATGATGAGGTTGATGAACCCCACACCCTTGCCGCCAAAGACCATGTTGAGGAACATCTGCGAAAGGGGTGTAATGCTGGCCAGCGGCGTAAGACTATCGTGCATAGCGTCGACAGTGCCGGTGGTAAAGGCCGTCGTCGAGGTCACAAAGAGCGCAGTCTCTCCCTGGCCGAATCGCAATTCCTTTCCCTCCATATTGCCCTGGGCGGAATCGACTCCAACCCCGGTCAAGAGAGGATTCCCCTGAGTTTCACCGACATAGGCGATCACCAGAAAGATCAGGAAGAAGGCGGCCATTACGCCGAAGAACATCCATGCCAGTTTCTTTCGGCCTAGCATTATCCCCAACATATATACCAGCGAGGCTGGCAGGAGAGCCATTAGCAAGTTCTCGATCATGTTGGTGATGGGATTGGGGTTCTCGAAGGGATGGGCAGAGTTGGCGTTGAACCAGCCACCACCGTTGGTCCCCGCATGCTTGATGCTGACCAGCGGCGCCACGAGACCACGCGCAATATTCTGCTGACCCTGTGCTGTGGCTGATGGCGCCGGCGCCGGCGTCGAGGTAGCTATCGCCGATGATTGCGGAGCCGGCGAAGCAGCTGCAGGCGCGAGCGGTCCGTTCAATGTATTGACTGTCTCTGGTCCCGGAGAACGTGGATGGGACTCCCAACGCCACGAGGATAACAGCAGCCACGAGGGCGATGGGTAACATGACCCGGGTGATCGCACGGGTGAGGTCCACGTAGAAGTTGCCCATCGTAACGCTTCCCCCCAGGCCACGAATGAAAGCCACACCGCAGGCCAGGCCGGTCGCCGCCGACGTGAACATGGGAAAAATGATGGCGAACATCTGGCTGAAATAAGAGAGTGTGCTCTCGCCCGCATAGCTTTGCCAGTTTGTGTTGGTGATGAAGCTGGCGGCAGTGTTATACGCCAGCCACGGATCCACAAAGCCCTGGTGGTCAGGGTTGAGAGGTAGCACAGTCTGCAGCTCCAGGACGAGGAATATTAGCAGGAACATGAATCCGTTGGTGATGAGCATCGCCTTCACATACGCCGGCCAGCGCTGCTGTTTGGTCGGGTCTATTCCGCTTAATTTGTAAATAGCATTATCGATCGGGTCCATTACCGGATCGAACCAGGTACGGCCGCCAGTAAAAACCTTGGCCATATATCGTCCGACCGGGAACACGAGAGCTAACAGTACCGCCCAGAAGATCACCCACTGGAGAATATCAATAGCCATACGATAACCCCCTCCTTTTCTTTAACAATATGCAACTCAGGATCGAATTGTCGCCAGGTTTCTGATAGAAGAGGCGACCGGCTGTGCCGGCTGAGGAATACTTCAGAATTTCTCCGGCCGCAGTAGAGCATATACGAGATAAATAAAAGTGAGCAGAATAACAACTAAGAGAAACCAGATACCCATAGGTTTACCTCCTTATAGATTAATCATTATATATCAGGTATTTCTAGCAATCCTAGGGCAAAAATATTACAAAATGATTATTGAGATTTTCTTGATTTTCGATGATTTGCAGGAAAAGTTTATCTAACTAGATTGTCAAGAAATTCTCAATGGATAGAGAGCAATAGCATATGGAGACCACAGATCATAATAATTCTTGATAACTTCTTGAGAAAATCCGGCGTTTAATTGAACTAATTTTGATATGTCACCGATTACAATTTAAATCGCACAATATGCGGGTACTAAAAATCCGCTCACTTGAAGGAAATGCTTGAATAAAGACAGAGTAGTAGAATATCATCGGAACAAGGTATGTATGACAAGAATATCCGTCCAAATCCCGACCAGTTATTAGCTAACATCAAAGCAGCGGAGGAAAGCACAGGGCGGGGCATTTTAAAGATCTTCCTCGGCTACGCTGCAGGTGTGGGTAAAACCTATGCAATGCTGGAGGAAGCTCAACGTATCAAGAGCCGTACAGACATCGTGGTTGCCTATGTTGAAACACATGGACGGGTTGAAACCGATGCACTGCTGGATGGATTGGTTGTTATACCCCGCAAGGTAATGCAGTACAGGGACCTTACAATCTCCGAAATGGACCTGGACGCTGTAATCTCTCGCCACCCAAAGCTGGCGCTGGTTGACGAACTTGCACATACCAACGCTCCAGGTTCAAGGCATCCCAAACGTTATCAGGATGTCGAAGAGTTGCTCGAATCCGGCATCGATGTATTTACAACTCTGAATATACAACATTTAGAAAGCTTACATGACACTATTGCGCAAATAACAGGCGTATGGGTACGTGAAACGATACCCGATTCTGTCATAGATAAAGCTGATGAGATTAAATTGATAGACATTCCTCCCGATGACCTGCTACAAAGATTGAAAGAAGGAAAGGTGTATATCTCTGAAAATGTAGCTCAGGCGATATCCAATTTCTTTCGAAAAGGTAACCTGTCTGCACTGCGCGAACTCGGTATGAGGGTAGCTGCAGATCGAATTGACAATCAGGTAAAGGACTATATGGCATCACATACAATCCGCGGTCCATGGCCGACCGCTGAACGCTTGCTGGTATGCATTATCACCGGGGCGCTGGCGTAACCGCCTGATCCACACGGCACGCAGCCTCGCCTCACAATTAAATGCCGAATGGACTGCTGTTCACGTTGAAACACCGGGTAGTAACAATCTCTCCCCCGATCAGCAAGAGCAACTTACCTCTCTTATGCGCCTTGCAGAAAAGCTCGGAGCCAAGGTGGAAATTCTCCAAGGATTGTCAGTATCAAAAACAATCCTGGACTACTCATACAAGAACAATATCACTAAGATCATCATCGGGAAACCACGTGATGTTCATTTGCGGAATATTTTCAGCAGGTCTGTAGCGAATCAAATAGTGCGTCATAGCAAATATATTGACGTATATATCGTGAGCGGTAAAGGGCAGAATATTGAGAGAAGCGCACTGCCGATGAGTAAACCATCAAATAGATGGCTGGGATATCTGATCAGTCTTGGATTAGTAGGGATATCAACGCTAATCGGCTACATAGTCCACCCTTTCTTTAATCCCACAAATATTATAATGCTTTATTTATTGAGCATTGTTGTATCGTCTGTCTATTTCGGGCTTGGTCCCTCCATTTTAGCTTCGGTTATTGGTGTATTGGCGTTTGATTTCTTTTTTGTCCCGCCTTTTATGTCTTTTGAGGTGTCTCACATCCAATACTTATTCACTTTCCTGGTATTGTTAGGTGTGGGTATCATAGTCAGCTATTTAACTTCCATGATCCGTTCACAATCTGAGGCATCCCTCAGCAGGGAGAACGAAACCTCCACACTTTACTCACTAAGCAAATACCTTGCAAATAATATAGGGCTTAAAGCTACTATCATCTCCGTCGTCGACAGTGCTAAGGAAAGATTCGGACAAAATGCTGTAGTTTTTCTACCTGATAAACAAGGCGAACAAACATTAAAGCCTCATTCTATCAATCCAGCTATAAGCCTTGATGAAAATGAGATTGCGGTGGCAACGTGGGCTTATCAACATCAAAGGGCTGCGGGTAACATGACAGACACTTTGCCGGATTCCAAGGCACTGTATTTGCCGCTCAGTACTGTTAATGGTGTTATAGGTGTGCTGGCATTACGTCCTGTAGAACCTGAAAATAAACTGACAGTACAGCAGGATCGATTGCTTAAAGCTTTCGCCGACCTCGCCTCTATGGCAATAGAGCGAGCGCGGTTAGCTGAATCTGTAAATAGCGCTCAAATACTCGAGGCTTCACAGCGACTGCAAACTGCCCTTCTGAATTCAATATCGCACGACCTGCGCACGCCTCTTGTTTCTATTATAGGTGTATTAAGCAGCCTGCAGGAAAAAGGAGTTTATCTGGACGATAACGCCAAGTTGAACCTTATTCAGGTGGCTTACGAAGAAGCTGAAAGATTAAATCACCTGATAACAAATCTACTTGACGTCTCAAAGCTGGAAGCAGATGCCTTAAAATTGAAAAAAAGCCCGGCTGATATACAGGACCTGATCGGTGCGGCCCTTGAACAGATTACGAATCGCAATCACGATAGATTGATCAATGATAGGGTCCCCGATGGATTGCCGCTTATACCAGTTGACTTCAGCCTCATTGTACAGGTACTGGTAAATGTTTTGGATAATGCTATCAAATATTCGCCACAGGATTCATCCATAGATATAGACGCTTTCAAGCTAAACGATGAGATTCAAATCCAGGTCGCCGACAGGGGAATGGGCATACCGTCGGAGGATTTAACTCATGTTTTTGATAAATTTTACAGGGTTCAACGTCCGGACAGTGTTACCGGTACGGGCTTAGGCCTGTCAATTTGTAAGGGGATCGTTGAGGCGCACGATGGAAATATAGTTGCGGAAAACCGCAAAGAGGGCGGCACTTTAATTAGAATAAATTTGCCATTATCTTCAATATCCTCGGGAGTATAATAAACTACATGGGTGATAATGGACCTCGTGTGCTGGTTGTAGATGATGAACAGGCAATAAGAAGATTTATGCATGTGGCGCTAACATCACAGGGTTATCATGTTTTTGAGGCCTCTTCCGGACTTGAAGCATTGACAAGCGCTCCAGCTTATAAACCAGACATAATCATATTAGACCTTGGCCTTCCAGATATGGATGGCATTGATGTTATACGTTTATTCCGGCAGTGGACAAAGATGCCGATAGTCATATTGTCGGTACGTGATTCAGAAACTGACAAGATTACAGCGCTTGATGCCGGTGCAGATGATTACTTAACAAAACCGTTCGGAGTAGGTGAACTACTGGCAAGATTGCGCGCCAATCTACGCCGAACATTTCAGCCTTCCGCGGAACCCATCTATAATCGCGGCGATCTGAAAGTAGACCTGACAAAAAGAATTGTTACATTGGCAGACAGTGACGTGCAGTTAACACCTACAGAGTACGAATTACTCAAACTGTTGGTAATGAATGCGGGAAAGGTACTTACCCACCGTCAGTTATTGCGTGAAGTCTGGGGAGCAGCATATGAACAGGAATTGCATATTCTGCATGTCAACATAAGCAATCTACGTCATAAAATTGAACCTGACCCCTCACGTCCTCAATTCATTATCACAGAGCCGGGTGTAGGCTACAGACTAAAAACCAGTTAATTGCAATTTCACCGCATGAATCAGTGACTATTTGCACAACTCGATGACCAGCAGGTCAAGCGCCAGGTCGTCCTCATATTTCCCGGTCTTGATCGCCACGTCTGTATCCAGCAGCGCGTGAAAAGCTTTGCGCAGCCTGGCCATAGTAAATATCCTGGCTTGCTTGAACGTTTTATCCAGCGGATATCTGGGATGCAGGCCCAGGCGTTCCCGTATCTCCGGTTGCGGCAGGCCCTGGAGCTCCTTGACGCGCAGGATAATAGTCAGTTGCCTTTCGATCATACTGAGTATCTGCTGCGGCGCAGTTCCATACAGCAGCATCCTGTGCAGCATAAGCTGCGCCTCCTTGATCCTTCCCTCCAGCACAGCATCCACCAGTGCAAAAATGTTCTCCTCCCTGGCGAAGCTGGTGATCTCCCTGACATCCGTTTCATTTATCTCCCGGTCCTGGCAATATGTCATCAGCTTATTCATCTCCCCTGACAACGACCATAAATCGCCGCCGATGTAGTCCGCCAGCAAGGCCACAGCCTCAGGAGATACCCTGGCGCCATTTGTTAGAGCATAGTCTTTTATCCAGGCGGTCAGTTCCCTGCTTTTCATCTCGCTCAATTGCATCACCTTATCGGCCACGGGTGAAAGCGCTTTGACCAGCGGGTTGGCAGACCTGGTATCAATGTCCGGTTCAAACATGACCAGCACGGTAGATGCAGGCATACCTTTAATATAGTCACTTAACCCCTGCCATTCTTTGAGGTTCTGGTTGCCGTCATCACCGCTACCGCCGTTGGCACGCGTCTGCTTTTCTCCGGGCTGGAAGCGCTTAAGAAGTCCTTCCACAACGATAAGCCTGCTGGGCGCCATAAAAGGTACCACGTTACAGACATCGCTGAGCGCCCTGATGGTCAGCTTGCGGCCATCCAGCAACGTAGTATTAACCGATACCATGTCCGGGCTGCCCAATCCGGCCTTAATATCATTCAAAGCCGCCTGGCAGCGGTAGCTGTCATCTCCATATATTATATAAAACATCTTGCTCCGTTATCCGTATGATTGAACCTTACTTGCCCGGCCGACTATTAATTGTATAATAATGAGGGGAAATACAGTACCCCGAGTCATGTCTCAGTGGAGGTAATATGCTGGTTAAGAAATTATTGGGCAAGGAAGTTATCGGTTCAGGCGGTGACAAAATCGGAAAAATTTCCGACCTGGAGATAGACTTAGTATCGGCTAAAGTAAAAAATGCGGTGATAAGCTCCGGATTTAATAAGAAATATAAAATCAAACTTGAAGACATCATCACGGCAGGCGATACGGTAATCTTAAGGCTGAGCGAAAATGACCTAAAGAAGGCCGCGGAAAAGTCCAAAAAATAACTACGCTGTTAAATACAAGGTCAGCCACATGGCGGATTAGCCGCACATCCTGTATATCGTTATCATTCATCCTGTAACGGCATAACCGGAGGATTATTTTGCTGAGTCAAGAAAAAATTAAAGAGGCGCTTGCCGACGTGCTTGTCCCCGGCATTCGACGCAGCCTTACCGACTTAAACCTGGTCCAGGATATAGAACTTGGCAGCGGCAGGGTGAAAATCACTCTGGCCTCTACGGCGCTCGATGAAGACGCGCAAAGGTGGGTGAAAGAAAAGGCGGCGTCCGTGGTTAAACAAATCGCTGATAACACCACTATAGAGGTAGTTTTTAGCGAAAAAAGGCCTCTTGATATAAACCGGGTCAAGCATGTCATCGCTGTTATGAGCGGCAAAGGCGGTGTGGGCAAGTCGCTGGTCACCGCCCTGACGGCCGTCCTGCTCAACAGGCAGGGCTTTAGCGTCGGCATCCTCGACGCCGATATCACCGGGCCCAGCATACCGAAAATGTTCGGGATATCGTCGCGCCCCAGGGGCAGCGAGAGCGGAATATTGCCGGTGCTATCAGCCAACGGTATAGAGATCATCTCGATTAACCTCTTCCTGCCCGGCGATGACGAGGCGGTAATCTGGAGGGGGCCTTTGATCGGCAAGGCTATCACACAGTTCTGGGAAGACGTGCTCTGGGGCAACCTCGATTACCTGATCGTTGACCTGCCGCCCGGTACTGCCGATGCGCCGTTGACGGCGCTGCAGGTATTACCGGTCAGCGGAGCTATCATAGTATTTACACCGCAGGATCTGACCACCATGATCGTTAAAAAAGCCGTAAAGATGGCACAGCAAATGGATAAAAAAGTCCTCGGCGTTGTCGAGAATATGAGCTTCCTTTATGTCCCCGAGCTAAAAAAACAGATCGACATCTTCGGTAAAAGCCGCGGGGATGAAATGTCCAGAGCAGCGGGGGCGCCTCTGCTAGCACGTATACCTATCGACCCTGAACTCGCAACCCTTTGCGATGAGGGCCACATCGAGAGATACGCTGCAGAGATTCTCACAACTTACCGCGATGCATTATTAAAGGCCATCCCGCCGGCCTAAGTTAAAGAAATAAAAGTGACATAAGCGGTTGTGCGGTGCAGGTCGGCCGGGCAAACCTGTCCCTTGATTTAAAACGCCTGAAAATATATACTTCTTGGGCAATCCGGCAAAGGTATATCTCCTTTTATTAGCTTTGCTGCAAGTTCACTGGAGGCATTTATGACTTTTAACCCGTTTGAGCAAGAGGAAGAGGAAATCGAAGGGTCCATGGACCTTGAGATGATACGTGACGACCTGGCGGCTGAGCTTAAATCTATTAATGAATATGAAGCACAGGTGGAGATGCTCGATAGCGAGGAAGCGGCAGACGCGATCGAACAGATCCTGGAAGGTAAGAAGGTACACGCAGCCAAGCTGATCAAGCTGTTGAAATTGCTTGATCCGGTACAGGCTGAAAAATTGAATAACGAATTAAGGTAGAAAGAGAAATGGCGCATAAACCCAAGCTTAAAGCAGCAAAAAAGAACCGTGGCAAGACCAAGAGCCACAAGCGTAACATCGTCAAAAAGATAACCGCATAAATTTACGGTGGAGACACCAGCTTGAAGGTACTGGTTATCGGCAACGGGGCAAGGGAACATGCTCTGGCGTGGAAGATTGCCCGCAGTCCACAAGTCGATGGCATCTATGCCATCCCGGGGAATGCCGGGACGGCCGGCATCGCCCATAATATCGCTATATCATCATCTGATATACCCGCGATCATCAAGAAAGCGCAGGAATTGCATATCGGCCTGGTGGTAGTCGGCCCGGAAGCGCCGCTGGCCGCCGGCATAACGGACCGCTTAAATCAATCCGGCATACCCGTATTCGGCCCATCGGGATCCGCCGCCCGCCTTGAATCAAGCAAAGCCTTCGCCCGCGAGTTGATGGTAACACACGGCATACCCTGCGCCGCCGGCAGGGAATTCACCGATTATGAGGAAGCTAAAAGCTACCTGAAAAAGCAACGTGCTCCCATAGTCGTCAAGGCCGATGGCCTGGCAGCGGGCAAAGGCGTAACAGTGGCCGATACCATTGATGAGGCTTTGTCCGCGCTCGATTCCATGATGAAGGCCAGGGTTTTCGGAGCGGCCGGCGACCGTGTAATAATCGAGGAATGCCTGACCGGCAGGGAGGTCAGCCTGCTGGCCTTTAGCGACGGCAAAACTGTAATTCCCATGGTGCCGGCCTGCGATTACAAGCGCGTATTCGACGGCGATGCCGGACCCAATACCGGCGGCATGGGCAGCTACAGCCCGCCGGGTTTCTTCGATAAAGGCATGGTTAAGCAGGTGACAGCCACAGTCATCAAGCCCGTTGTAGACGCCATGGCAGCGCAGGGTTCGCCCTACAAAGGTGTACTGTATACGGGACTGATTTTGACCGGCCGGGGGCCGAAGGTGCTGGAATTCAACGCCAGGTTTGGCGACCCTGAAACCCAGGCCATCCTGCCCCGGCTGAAGACAGACCTGGTAGATATCATGCTGGCAACCGTAAACGGTACGCTGGATAAGGTCAAAATAGAATGGAGCGGCGACGCCTGCGCCGGCGTTGTGCTGGCATCGGGCGGCTACCCGGGTAAGTACCAAACCGGCCAGGTTATCAGCGTCTCTGACAACCTCGAGCAGGACGTCAATATTTTTTACGCGGGCGCCAAAAAGCGCCCTGACGGCCGGATAGTAACGGACGGGGGAAGGGTGCTTACCGTCACCGCTACCGGGAAGACGATGAAAGCTGCCAGGGATAAGGCATACCGCAACATACAACATATCAATTTTGAAGGCATGCATTACCGCACCGATATTGCGGAGCGGGAGGTGAATTGATGGCCAGGGTGGGCATAGTCATCGGCAGCAAAACGGACGAACAATTCATTCAACCGGCGCTGGATATACTGGGCGAATTCAAAATCGATTTCGACCTGTCAATCCTGTCGGCGCACCGCAAACCGGACAGTGTCCGCCAGTACGCGATTGAAGCCGCTTCGCGAGGTTACGAGGTGATTATCGCGGCGGCGGGTAGCGCGGCTCACCTGCCCGGCGTGATCGCCTCCTGGACAACCCTGCCGGTCATAGGCGTACCCCTTCCCACCAGCGACCTCAAGGGCATCGACTCGCTTTACTCCATCATCCAGATGCCGGGCGGCGTGCCGGTAGCCTGCGTGGGCATCGGCACGGCCGGGGCCAAGAATGCCGCCCTGCTGGCGGTGCAGATGCTCTCAATCAAATATGAGCCGGTAAGAAAGCTTTTCGCGGATTACAAGCGCAGGCTGGCTGAATCGTGAGGGAAGGTAGAGATGATTGAACGTTACTCACGTCCACGCATGAAAAAAATCTGGTCTGAAAAAAACAAGTTCGATAAATGGCTGCAGGTAGAGATCGCGGTCTGCGAGGCCTGGGCTGATGAGGGCCGCATACCACGGAAATCCCTGGCCAATATCAGGAAGGCCACGGTCAATTTCGAAAGGATGGCTGAGATATTCAAGGTTACCCACCATGATGTTACGGCTTTTCTCAACGCCGTGGGCGAAACCGTGGGCGAGGATTCCCGCTTCATCCACCTCGGCCTCACTTCCTCAGACATCATGGATACGGCGCAGGCCCTGCAGCTGCAGGAGGCCGCCGGACCTGCTGCTGGAAGACGTCGAAGCGCTGATCAGGATACTGGAGGACGGGGCGCTTTCCCATAAAGATACGCTGATGATCGGCCGTACCCACGGCGTTCACGCCGAGCCGATCACCTTCGGGCTTAAGCTGGCCCTGTGGGCACAGGAGATGAGGCGGAATCATACACGGTTGTTGGAAGCGAGGAAGGTTATCAGCGTGGGTAAGATCTCCGGCGCCGTCGGCACCTATGCCACTGTACCACCCGGGATCGAAGCAAAGGCCTGTAAGGCGCTGGGTTTAGCGCATGCCCCGGTATCCAACCAGATTATCCAGCGGGACCGCCATGCCCAGTTCGTCGCCACGCTGGCCATCACCGCCAGTTCATTGGATAAATTCGCCACGGAGATAAGGGCGCTGCAGCGCACTGAGGTGCTGGAAGCCGAGGAGCCTTTTTCATCCGGGCAGACCGGCTCTTCAGCCATGCCGCATAAGCGCAACCCCGAGCTGTGCGAGCGCGTCTGCGGGTTAGCAAGGCTGATAAGGGGCCACGCCGTCACGGCGCTCGAGAACGTGGCGCTCTGGCATGAACGCGATATCAGCCATTCGTCCAACGAACGCGTCATACTACCCGATTCCTGTCTGGCGCTCGATTACATATTGAATATCTTTACAGGAGTCATGCAAAGGCTACAGGTCTACCCCGAAAACATGAAGCGCAACCTCGAGATTACCCAGGGCCTGGTCTTTTCTCAAAACGTCATGCTGGCGCTGGTGGGCAAAGGCCTCAGCAGGCAGGAAGCTTATAAACTAACCCAGCGCAATGCCATGCAAGCCTGGAAAACACGCACTCGGTTCTTGAAACTGTTGAAGGCTGATAACGAGGTTATGCAACATTTGAATTCAAAGGAGCTGGCATCCATCTTCGATTACCGTCATTTTGTAAAGCATGTCGATACCATCTTTGAGCGGCTTGGCCTGCTCAAGAGTAAAAATAGGACCGCAAGAAAAAAATAGGAGTTATGGATTGAATACTGTACTTGATACCGCACTTAAAGCTACCGCTCTTTGGCAAGGGCAAAGTCAGGGATACTTACCGTCACGGGCAACCACCTGTTGATGATAGCTACGGACCGGATCTCAGCTTTCGATGTTAGTTTTGCCCACCGGAATACCTGACAAAGGCATCGTCCTAAACCAGCTCTCCGTTTTCTGGTTCGGCAAGACTTATCATATCGTGCATAATCACCTGGTGGAATCAGTGGAAAGCCACCGGGCCCTGGCCAAATACACCATCGGAAAGACGCCTTTGCCGGAATGGCTGAGGGGGCGCTCGATGGTCGTGCTTAAGGCCGAGCGCATCCCGGTTGAATGTGTTGTACGCGGGTATATTTCGGGTTCGGCATGGACTGAATATAAGAAATCGGGTACTATCAACGGGCGTAAAGCTCCGTCCGGCCTTAAAGAAAGCCAGGAACTTCCTGAGCCGATATTCACTCCTACCACAAAAGCCGATACCGGACATGATATGCCTTTAACGCCACAACAACTTATCGACCTGGTCGGGAATAAAGCAGCCCGAGAAACTTGAGGAAAAAAGCCTGGCGCTATACCGTTTTGCCCGCGATTATGCAATTGAACGGGGTATCATCATCGCAGATACCAAATTCGAATTCGGTTATTACGATAAAGAAATAATCTTGATCGATGAGGCACTCACTCCTGATTCCAGCCGGTTTCTGGGACGCCGGGCTTTATGAGCCGGGTCAAACTCAACCCAGCTATGATAAGCAACCTGTCAGGGATTGGCTGGTTAAGTCCCGCTGGGACAAAAAGGCCGCGGCGCCGGCGCTACCTCCCGCTGTCATGGAGGCCACCGCGGAACGCTACCGGGACGCCTATTACTTTTTGACCGGGAGGAAGCTTAAAAATGTATATAGCTAAAGTTTATATAACGCTCAAGCCCACCGTAAATGACCCGCAGGGACTGACCATCAGGGGAGCGCTGCATACCCTTGGCTTCTCCACAGTTCAGGAGGTGCGGGCCGGCAAGTATATTGAGATCAAAATAGAAGAAAATGACCTGGCCAAAGCCCGCGCCGAGGTGCAGGACATGTGCAAGAAGCTGCTGGCCAACACCGTCATTGAGAACTTCCGCTTTGAGCTTGAACCGTTAAAAACTCCTTAAGCGGTCAGGGCAGCGTGTATTTCACCCTCAACATCGCACCGTCAAAGCAAAGCTGGTCGGCTTTGCTGTCCCAGTTGGTAGATGTGAAGAACTGCACCCTGAACTGACATCTCGACTGCGCGTTATTCATCAATTGCTGGACCACGTTGTTACCGTTGCTGTCCAGCGTAACGTCAAGCATGAGCGGAGTATCGCCCGTCTCCGTCAATTTCAGGCTCCCGACCGGAGCTGCCGTCGACTCATAGGCGATCCTGCCCGTACTCTCCAATGACTCCGTATTGATATTGATAAACCTCCAGAGCTCCCATATTGCCCCAGTTAGCCTTGCTATAAGTCGGGGTGCCCAGCGCCGTATTACCGGTCAGATCAAGCACAGCCTCCGAGATAACTGCAGTGGGCGGAAGCGACGTCAGGTCGAAGCTGAGAAAGGCGCGGCTGGCAAAGTTTGCCGCATTGTCGCCAGCGCAAACCGCGCTGGATTTCGTATAAGTGGCAGAGCTTTTCACCAGCGACCCGCTTTCGGCCTGGACTAGGCTGAGAGTTACAACACGTTCCCCCTGTGGTGTGACCGTAAATGAATTAGTAGCGGGCCGGTTTGATGCTGCGATTACGCTGCCGGGTACAACGGTAAAAGTGGCTGTAGCCGGTGGTTGCACCTTATTGGAGCCGGGCTCAGCCGGGAAAGGCCGGATATAAATACAACCTGTCATTATTACCAGCGCAATGGCCAGCGCTATGATAATCTTTCGCATTAAACGTCCTCCGCAAAATACAGAATTCGATACCCTGATACAAAAAACGAAAAAAGGCCCGTAAAGTTTATCCGGGTAAAATGTGACCGCCCGGCCTACTCGGGAAGAATATATCCCACCGTCAGCTTGGGATTACCGGAACCGATATCTAAATAGTTGGCTGAGGTTTGATAAGTGTAGGATTGATATCCGTTAACTGTATAATCTTGACGGCTGTAGTAATAGTATTTTTCGAACTGCATCCGAACCTGGAAGCGGTTATCGCCTGCGTCAACGCGTTTCTGAACGGCAGTAACGAAATCCGGCGAGGTAAAGGGTTTATCCGGCACCATGGTCGACACTACATTGTAACTCCACCTATACAAATACCCTGCCGGTACAATTATCATGTAGTCGCTCGGTCGCAGAGAGCTGCCGTATTGTTGATTATAGATATCAAGTGCTCCCTGCCAGGGGAAGGGTGAATTCACGACAACGGTTTTGGTCAGGTCAAGGTCAACGGTTTTAATGATCGCGCCCTTCGGAACAGCGGAAAGGTCGAAGCTGAGAAACCCCTGCATCTGCACCTGCAGCTCGTTTTCGCCTACCGTAACTTCATCCAGCACCACCTTATCTTTTCGCACCGTGCCGTCCTCGGCGGCTATGGAATACAAAACCAGCGTGTAAAGATGCAGCGGTGTGACGGTTACCTTGGTGCTGGCGGTTACCACGCCCTCGTCATTGCGGCCAAAGATGGTGTAAACCGTATCTTGTAGTGGCTGTACCGTCCGGCTGCCGCTCATGGAAACGTCACCTATATCCGGGTCGATCCTCACGCTGCCATAGCCTGAAACGTCCCAGCTAAGATTGGTCCAGTCACCTTCCGTGATATTCGGGGGAGTCGCCGTGAAGACCCTGACGGACATCTTCTCGGGGCCGCCGGGGATAAGGATGCTTACATTGGTGCCCACTTCGTCGGACCAATTGCCGTAGTTATCCTGCGCCCTGAACCAGATGGTATGCGTTCCCGCAGTCAGCTTGTCCGTCTCAAATGACGCGAGTTGGCTGAGGTTACCGTTAACGCTGGAGCGCCAGTTGTAAGCGACAATTTGTCCGGTTGATGATACGGCATGCCCAGTAAACGACACTTTTTCGCCGACAAACACCTGTGGGGCTGAAACCGAATCGATATAAGCCAACGGGGCCAATTTGGTATTCACTGCCGGCCGCGCGCAACCCGCAATCATGACCATACCTATGCAGTATGGCTAAAGCAGCCTTCTTCAAATTGACACCTCCATATACGTTATGTTTATCACAATCTAACATTGTAGTCACAGCTTGTCAATATGACCCCTGACTCATTTTCTTCTTCACATAATTTATCACAGCAGCCATGGTTTCACCCGCCATACCTTCGATGCGTACAGTTGCCTTCGAATCCATAGGGGTAGCGCCGATATTGATGATCACGAGCTTGGCGCCCGCGTCGCAGGCATAAATGGGTATTTGAGCGGCCGGGTACACGACCAGGGTTGACCCGATAACGATGCACAGGTCGCTTTGCGCAGCCCGCCTGGCTGCTTCGCTCAGCACTGCCTGCGGAAGTGATTCACCAAAAAACACGGCGTCCGGCTTGAGTATGCCCCGGCAGTGCTCACATACCGGCAGTTCCTCCACAGCCAGCCTGGCCAATATCTCGGCCATCGGCCAGCGCCGGTGGCAACCCAGGCAGCGCACAAACTGCATATTGCCATGCAGCTCAAAGATTATCTCGGGGGAATTGCCCGCCAACTGGTGCAGGTTATCGATATTCTGCGTGACTATGCAATCAAGCCTGCCCAGCTTTTCCAGCTCGGCGATGGCATAATGGGCGGCATTGGGCTTGACGTCTTTGACCAGACCTCCCTCAGCCAGCATCTTCCACTGCATCTTCCTGACCTCAGCGCGGGCGATGAACCGCTGGATGGTGAAATCCTCGGGGTCCATCTTGGTCCAAATGCCGTCCTTGCCGCGGAAATCCGGTATGCCCGACTCGGTGCTGATACCGGCGCCGGTAAAGACCACCAGGCGTTTTGATTTCAGGATAAGCTCCGCTACCTGTTCAGCCATGGCTTCTAAATCTGCGTTAACCATAATCTGCAACTCCGCTAATTCAAGCTATTATCCGGTTGGCTAAAGAAATTATACACAGTTCGGCCCCTCTGTTATATTATTACCGTCATGGCCAGTACACCCGATATTAAAGCGTATTTGCAGGGCAAGCTCAAGACCCGTTTCATGGGGCGGGAATTAAAATACCTTGAAACAACCACCTCAACGCAGGATGTAGCTAAGGAACTGGCTGAGCAGGGCACCGCTGAGGGCACGGCGGTGATAGCGGGAGAACAGCGATCCGGACGCGGCAGGATGGGCAGGCCGTGGCTCTCGCCGGCGGGGGGACTGGCCACCTCCATCATCCTGCAGACCGACTTTGGACTCCGTGTACCTGCTTCCGGCCATATCCTCGTTGGCAGTATACCGCACGCTGGGGAAGCTGGGCATTAAAGCCGGCATAAAATGGCCCAACGATGTGCTCATCAAGGGTAAAAAGGTCTGCGGCATACTGATTGAACACAGCCTGACGGTGGGTGAACTGAGGTATTCCATCGTCGGCATAGGCATAAACGTCAATTTCGATACCGGCAACTATCCCGAAATAGCGGACATAGCCACCTCGCTCTCCGCGCAACTTGGCCACGAGTTGTCCATCGCTGAAGTGGCTCTGAGCCTTTATACAGAGCTTGAAGATGTCTATACCGGGAGCGGCGAACCGGCCCGCATAATCGATGAATGGTCTGGTAATATGGTCACCATCGGCCGGAAGGTCAGCGCTGATTTCCACGGCAGCAGGATCAACGGTACGGCGGAAGGGGTCAACCCGCAGGGTAACTTAGTAGTGCGGCTCAGCGACGGGTCAACCAGAGAGATAGTAGCCGGTGACGTAACTATCAGGAATGGAAATGGCGGGGCCTGAAGCCCCGCCATTTGTTTATCGATATTGAATACGCGTTATGTCAGTTTTTTCTGATCTGACCCCGGTTTATTCATCAGGGGCCTTATCAGGTCGATGGGCAGTGGGAAAACCACCGTATTGGTACGTTCCGACGATATGGCCACCAGCGTCTGCAGGTAGCGCAACTGCATGGCTGCCGGCTGACTGGAGATGATCTTGGCGGCCTCGGCCAGCTTCTCAGCCGCCTGCGCCTCGCCCTCGGCGGCGATGATCTTGGCCCGCCTGCCCCTCTCAGCCTCCGCCTGCGCAGCCATGATTTTCTGCATATTGTCGGGCAACTGTACGTCGCGCACCTCCACCAGGCTCACCTTGATGCCCCAGGGTTCGGTGCTCTCATCGATGATGGCCTGCAGCTTCTCGTTGATCTTATCCCGGTGCGCCAGCAGGTCCTCCAGCTCAGATTGTCCCACCACGTTGCGCAGCGTGGTCTGGCAGAGCAGTGACGTGGCCCTGATATACTGTTCGACATTCAGAATGGCAGACTCCGGCTTCATCACGCGAAAATATACCACGGCGTCCACTTTGACAGTCACGGTGTCCATGGTAATGCATTCCTGCTGCGGCACATCCATGGTTACCACGCGCAGCTCGACTTTAACCATGCGCTCGATAAAGGGTATGAGCAGGATAAGCCCCGGACCCCTTACGCCCACATATCTGCCCAGCCGGAAGACCACACCCCTCTCATACTCGTTGACCACTCTGACGGATGCCGCCAGCAGAATAAACACGAATATAGCCAGGATAATAATAGGTACGATTGACCCCATGTTTACCTCCTCATTTTTTTCTTGTTACGTATAATTTCAGGTTATCTATTTTCTGTATTACCACTTCTTCGCCGGCGGGCGCGCTGCCCTCATCCAATACAGCCTTCCAGAGCTCACCCTCGACCAGCACCATGCCCTGCGGTTCAAGCGCTACCTTCACCAGGGCGGTCTGGCCGATTATGCCCTCCTTCCCGGTGATTACCCTGCGCCTCTGTCCGCGCACCGTCGCCCAGACCAAAAGGCCTATAAATATAGCGAAAAATATAGCTACATAGACAATCAAGCTTTTATCAAACTCCATGGAGGCTTCGCTCCCGCTGAAAAGAATAAGTGAACCGATTACTAATGATACAATCCCACCTGCCGTAAGTATACCATAAGCAGGTACAAAAATCTCGGTTACGAATAGTCCCAGTGCCAGCATAATCAAGCAGCAGCCCCGCCCAGTAGGCATTCAGCACCCCCAGGGAATAAAATGCCAGGAACAGGCATAGGCCGCCGATCACGCCCGGGAAGATCAGCCCCGGGTTGGATATCTCGGTTATCAGCCCGATGGAAGCCAGGGTAAGCAGTATGTAGGCGATATTGGGATGGCTTATCATATGCAGGAACTTCTCAAGGGCGGTCATATCGCTTACCGACTATAACGGCGCCCTTCGTATTGATGCGTCACCTCTTTACCGTCCGCCAGCACAACCTTCCTGCCATTAAGCTGCTTGAGAAGGCTATCCAGGTCGTCCGCTGTAAAATCGACCAGTCTACTTTCCACCGCCTGGGACGCGGTAAACGACTTGCTCTCACGCACTGCCGCCTCCACCTCGCCAGGATCACGCCCGCGCTTCTCGGCGATGCTGGCTATCCAGGCCGCGGAATACTCCGTGGCCTTTTTCTGAGCCGTATCAGTCATCTCCTCACCCGCACTCACGGGATGCGCCGCGCCGATGCTGGTGGCCGGGGCCATGGCAGAGATATGCGCTGAAACCGTGATAAAGGTCCCGGCCGAGGCCGCCCAGGCGCCCTGGGGAGAAACGTAGACTATCACCGGAACCCTGGCATTCATAATGCGCCGCACTATATTCTCGGTGGAATCCAGCAGCCCGCCCGGCGTATCCAATGTGATAATACAGGCCATGTCACCGTTATCCTCGGCCTCGCTAATTCCCCTGCTGATATAATCGGCAACCACCGGCACGATAGTGCCTTTCACCTCGAGCACGCGTACCTGGCGGCTTTGCGCGACCGCGTTGCCACCCCACAGCGAAAGCGCGGCGGCGCAGCAGAAAAGCGCGATATAAATAAACCTTATAATTTTTCTTAACATCGTTACTCTATTGTATAACGGAAGATGTCACAGCGTTTAATCCGATAGGTACTGCATCGCGTTTATGCCCCGATTGTAGCTGTGATACCATTAGTGTAGAATTATCCCGCTTTATGAAAAGGATAAATAATTATGGAAAGCCAAAGATGTAAAGGCGCACGCGACCTGCTGCCGGACGATATGGAGCGTTTCCGCCAGGTTGAGGACGCCTTCCGCAGCTCTTGCCTGAACTGGGGCTACCGCGAGATAAGGACGCCCACACTGGAATACATACACCTCTTCACCGCGGCGGGCACGCTGACACCCGCCATGCTCGGGCGCGTCTATTCCTTCCTGGACTGGGACGGTTGGGGCGGCGAGCGCGTCGTGCTGCGCCCCGACGGCACCATCCCGGCCGCCCGGCTCTACAGCGAGAACCTGTCCGACCAGAAGATCGCCCGGCTCTACTATATAACCAACGTCTTCGCCTTTGAGGAAACCGGCGCCGAGAACCGGGAGAAATGGCAATGCGGCGTCGAGCTGCTCGGCGATTGTGACCGTACCTCGGATACCGAGGTCATCATGCTGGCCCTGGAAACCGCACGCGCGATGGGACTTCCCCAAGCTTGAGCTCAAGCTGTCGCACGCCGGCATATTGAAAGCCCTCATCGGGGAACTCAAGCTGGACGCCGACGCCAGGGAAGCGCTGCTGGATGAGATACTCGAAGGCAACTGGCAGGCCTTCACCGGAGTCAAGAGCAGGAACCGTGCAGTACTGGAGGCTATCTCCACCCTGATGAAGCTGAAGGGGAAATCGAGCGGCTTCCTGGCCAACCTCAAGGCCCTGCCCTCCATATCCAAAGCTGTGAAAAAGGAGATCGACGCTTTCGCGGAGGTCACGGCGCTGCTGGATACCATGGGTACCGGCTATGCCATCGACTTCACTTCCATCAGGGGCTTCGAATATTACACGGGGCTGTGCTTCAAGATAACCTCGGGCGGCGCAAGGATATGCAGCGGCGGCAGGTACGACAACCTGATCGGTTTAGTCGGGGGCAAGGATATACCTGCCTGCGGCTTCGCCTTTTATCATCGATGCCATCACCGCCATGGTCAAACCGCTGTCGCAGCAGAAGGCCGAAAAGACCGTCTCGGTTAAAGCCGGGCAGCAAGTCCGCCGCCAGCGTAAAAACCGCCTTCGAGTTGGCCGCGGCCCTGCGCGCGGCCGGGCTGATCGCGGAGTTCGATTTCAGCGGCAGCCAGCTCAAGGCGCGCTGGAGCGTGGATATCCAGGCCAAACCGGCGGGCTTCATCGTCAAAGATACTCAGAAGAAAACTCAAAAGAAGGTCAACTCGGCCAGCGAGGTCATCGATATCATCGGGGGTTTCGGCAAACTTGGCAAATAGCACAGCCGTCCCAGGCCAGGCTGGCTTTGCCCAAGGGCAAAATGCTGGCGCGTACCGCCGAATTTCTCAAGGCCGTCGGCCTGGGCTTCGACGACTATAACTCCAGCACCCGCATCTACCGCATGCGCTCGCAGGCCGTGCCCGGGCTGCTGGCCAAGATGCTCAACGAACGCGACATACCGGTCCAGGTGGCCGTGGGCAACTACGATTTCGGCATCTGCAGCTCCGACTGGCTGCAGGAGCTGCAGGCCAGGTACCCGGCCAGCCGCGTCTTCAAGGTTGCCGACCTGGGCTATGACAACGCGGGCATCTACCTGGCCTGCTCGGCCTCCTCCGCCATCTCTGCCTCGAGATATGGCCGGCGGCAGCGCTGCCTGGCGCATAGTTACCGAGTACCCCGCCCTGGCAGAGGCGGCCGCCTATAGAATGAGGCTGAAAAGGTTCCGCATCTTCCCTTGCTGGGGTTCCGCGGAAGCCTACCCGCCTGAGAACGCCGACTTCTCCGTCCTGCGCGCCAGGGACGAGGAAGCCCTGCGCAGCCTGAATTTAAAACCGGTCAGCAGGCTCTGCCAAAGCAATGCCTGCATCATCGCCAGCAAGGACAGCCTGCAGGCAGGCGACTTCAGCGGTCTGCTCAGGCGTTTCGCCTCCGCCGGTAATATCAAGGATAAGCCCTGGCGGAAGCCCGAAATGTCAACAGCGGCCATAAATAATGATCTTACGCCAAGCGCCCCTCAAGGTAATATCTGGCTGGCGCTGGCCGACGGCCACCAGCAGGTCCACACATCCGCTTTCCTTGAGAAGGCGGGCATCACTATGCAGGGATACTCGAAGGACGCCATGCGGCGGCGGCCCTCCTGCGGCATCGACTGGCTCAGCATCAAGGTCATCCGGCCGCAGGATATGCCCCAGCAGGTAGCCAACGGGAATTTCGACCTGGCCATCACCGGGACGAGACTGGCTGCTCGACCACCTCTACCAGTTCCCCTCCAGCCCGGTAACCGAGCTGGCCGACCTCGGCTTCGGCTGGGTACGCGTGGTGGCAGTGGTCAGCGAAGAGGTTCCGGCGGACTCAGTAGCTGCTATCCGGGAGCTTATCTCCGCGGGCAGGATGGTGCCGCTGCGCATAGCCACGGAGTATGTCAATATCGCCGATAAATACCTGCGTGACAAGCATATCGCGCGTTACCGCGTCATACCTACCTGGGGCGCCACCGAGGTGTACCTGCCCGAGGATGCCGACATGCTGATCGAGAACACAGAGACCGGCCAGACCCTGGCGCGCCACAGGCTCAAGATCATAGACACGCTCTTCGAATCGACGGCCTGCCTGATCGGCAACAAAAGCAGTCTCGCAGTAAAAGGCAAAAGAGTTAAAATAGACAAATTAGTCAGGATATTCAGGGAGGCCGCAGCTAAGAAATGAAGGTGATAAAAGATTACCGGCAGGCTGTCAAAGCGCTGGAACGCGGCATTCCCTATGATCCCGCCGGCACAGACAGCAAAATCGAATCCACTGTCCGCCAGATTATCGATAGGGTCAGGCGGGATGGCGATAAGGCCCTCCTCGCTTACACCGAGCGCTTCGACGGCGCCAGGCTCAAGTCGCTGGAGGTCTCCGCCCGCGAAATGGCCGCGGCGCGCAAATCTGTGGACCGCGAACTGCTCAAGGCGCTCAAATTCGCGGCAGGCCGCGTGGAGAAGTTCCACAAAACCTGCCTGAGTAGATACGGCAAAGGTTTCCTCGAAGCTGGACTGGGGCAGCAGGTGCTTCCCCTCGAACGGGTCGGCATCTATGTGCCGGGCGGAACCGCCGCCTATCCATCGACCGTGCTGATGACCGCCATACCCGCGAAGGTCGCGGGGGTAAGGGAGATAATCATGGCCACGCCCTGCGGCAGGGACGGGAAGGCGCCGGCCAACACGCTGGTTGCCGCCGATATCGCCGGAGTTGACAGGATATTCAAGATCGGCGGCGCACAGGCCGTGGCCGCGCTGGCCTTCGGCACGGAATCGGTCCCCGCCGTGGACAAGGTCTGCGGCCCCGGCAATATCTATGTCATGACCGCCAAGAAGTTGGTCTACGGCGTGGTGGATATCGACGCGCTGCAGGGTCCCAGCGAAGTGGTGGTGATAGCCGACAGCTCGGCCGACCCATCCTTCTGCGCGGCTGACCTGATAGCGCAGTCCGAGCACGATGCGCTGGCCTCGTCTATATTAATAACCACATCGCAGGAACTGGCCTTAAAAGTGCAGGCCGAGCTTAAAAGGCAGCTTGCCAGACTGAAACGCGGCGCTATCGCACGGCAGGCGCTGGATGAGAGAGGCATTATTGTCATAGTTAAGTCCCTGGAGCAGGCCATTGAACTGGCCAACCTGTACGCGCCGGAGCACCTTTCGCTGATAGTGCGCAAAGCGAGGGACTTCATAGGCCGCATCAGGAACGCCGGCTGCATCTGCGCCGGGCAGTATTCACCGGTGGTGCTGGGTGACTACGTAGCCGGCCCCAGCCACGCCCTGCCCACGGGCGGCAGCGCCCGCTTCAGTTCGCCGCTGGCCGTGCAGGATTTCCTCAAGATAAACAGCATCATAGCGATTGACGACAGCGCCATCGGCAAGCTCGGTCCGGCAGCTGCGTTACTGGCCGATAACGAGGGGCTGACCGGTCATGCCAACGCCATCAGGCTGAGGCTCAGTAAAAGGAAAAATAAGTAGAACGGTTAGAATAGTTTTATACAAAACTATTTCACCGGGTTTAGGGAGGGTTTTTATGAGCGCCGACTTCAAGATCATCGATGTCTGGATGCAGCACCCGACCATGCTGTTCAGCAACCACCGCATGTTTGATTCTCTTAGACGGTGGACCGGCCAGGCAAAGCTTACCGCGGAAATACCGCTTGATTTCACCATCGGCCTGATGGACCAGGCGCAGGTCGCCAGGGGGCTCATCTGCGCGTGGTGGAGCCCGGCCGGGCCGCTCATTTCCAACGATGAGGTTGCTGCTTATGTCAAACAATATCCCGGCCGGCTGTCCGGCGTTGCTTCCGTCGATCTGTACCGGCCGATGGAGGCCATACGCGAGCTCAGGCGCCTGGTCAAAGGGCAGGGGTTCAAAGCCCTGCGCATCGTACAGTGGCTGTGGAACCTGCCACCCACCGACCGCCGCTACTACCCGCTTTACGCCGAGTGCATAGAGCTGGGCATCCCCTTCTGCTGCCAGGTCGGCCATACCGGCCCGCTGTGTCCCTCTGAGCCGGGCCGGCCCATCCCTTATATCGACGAGGTTGCCATCGAGTTCCCCGAGCTCAAGATAGTCGGCGGGCATATCGGCTATCCCTGGACCACCGAGATGATAGCCGTTGCCACCAAGCACGAGAACGTCTATATCGACACCTCGGCCTACGTCGCAAAGCGTTTCCCGCCCGAATTAGTCAATTATATGAAAAAGAACGGCAGCAAAAAGGTCATGTTTGGCACTAACTACCCCATGGTCACCGCGGCCATGTGCCTCAAGGACCTGGATTCCCTGCAGTTGACGGACGAAGTCAGGAAACTCTACCTTTACGAGAACGCCCAACGGGTATTCGGACTGTAGATTGTCCGCGGTGCGTGGGATTGCTTCGTCGCTGCCTGCAGCGTTCTGCACTGAAGTGGTAAAATAGCAGCGCTGCTGAGGGCAAAAAACTCTTCCTCTATGAGAATGCTCAAAGGGTATTCGTATTGTAATCATATGGCCAAAAATCCGTTGCTATTTATGCGAACGGGTTATTTGGGTAAACTGGGGACAATGCGGGTGCGGAGCAGGCATTGACAGTTGCATGGCAACGGGATATTATCATGCCGAAAACCCTGATGACTGACAAATACCAGGTGGATTGGAATAAGAACTCCCGGATTAACTCTTATAACTGAGCGTGAAGACAGGGTGAAACGCGTAATTTTCTTTATTTGCATATTCCTGCTTTTTATCCTGATGGCTGTGCGTATCTACTATCCTGCCTATGCCAACCTGCCACCCAGCTTGAATCGCTCCTGCAAATGAAAAATGCGCCGCAGAGCAGACTCCATAATACTAACGGGGCACAAACTAATAATCCGGCTGTCCAATGCAGGAAGACAACGGACAGCATCTGACCAGTTAAAAACACAAAATAACTGAGGAGGCAGGTTATGTCATCTTGCTCACGCGCATCCCAGCAAGGAATCAGTCGGCGCCTGCATCAGCTGCGGCAGCTCGTATGCGTTCAATGCCGCGTGGAACATGACGATAAAACCTACTGCCAGCCCTGTGCTGAGAAGCTTTTTGTTGTTAAAGAAACCCCACCGGAGGCGAAACCTGTATTGACCCCAACGGGAGCTAAACCTGTCTTGACCCCTTCGGAGCCGAAACCTGTCTTAACCTGCAGCCGGCTGCTACCACCTCCTGTTCCCGGTAAGAAAGAACTGCCGCAAACAGCCCTCGAAAAAAAGCAGATAGCGACGCCCGAGGTTAAAGCTTCGCCGCAACCCGGCCTGCCTACCATCCTGGGAGTCAACATCTTATGGTATGTCGCTGTGCTTTTCCTGGGCTGGATAGGCGGCCTGATCGCATGGTGGAAAAACAAAAAACAGGCTCCCCAGGCTTCGCGTTACCTGCTGTTCGGCGGTATCGGCTGGTCAGCCGTGCAGGGGGTCCTGGCTGTGATACTGGTCGCAGTCTTAATCATTACGCCTGCGCTTAAGGCCGGTTTCAAATGGCCCTTTACCGCGGTAAAACCAGCCTCCGTCACGCAGGAGAGCCAGTGGATGAGGGTGACCCTACAGGCAAGACCGGTTCACAATGGCACTATGTCCCTCCCCAGGTGAAAAGGACCGAAACGGGCACTATTTTTACAGACACGCCTGTTGAGCTGGCCACAACACAGATTGACACATCCGGCGGCACCATTACCGTGGATAAACCCGGTGACCCTCTCAATGGATGCAGCTTACCGTTCCCGCAATGCCTACAGCGACAACCGGACATTCAAGGTGTCGTCAGCACCGATCACAATGAATACCTTCGGTAACGGCGTCAACCCCATCTCACCGATGATCAGCGTTGAAAACGGGGAGGAAGAGCTGCCACAGCCATGACGCTCAAGATCCCTTCTGCAGGTACCGGAAGGGCAGTCCGTCACCTGGTATTACTACGACCCGAAGACCGGCACGCTGGAGTGCTGCCCGGTTATCGCTGTTGACAAGGACTCGGCCACTGTAGCATTGACGCATTTTACCGATGGCTTTTTTTCAAGCCTCCCCGAGGCGCTGATACCCAGCGTAATAGATTCGAATTTCAGGCCCGGAACGGATTCCTGGCAATTTGTGAACCCCACCACATACGTGAGCGACGGCATCTGCGAGGGGATGTCCATGAGCGCTATGTGGTATTACTTCACCAGGCCCGACGGCGGTGATAAAAGTTTATACGGCAGATACGATAACAACGGTGAGCCCAATCCGCCTACAGTGAGTTTCGATATAGACGACGCACTTGCCATGAGGTTTTGCTCCGTTGTTCACAAATATGGCGTAACTGACCAGCCACAAGTACCCTTCTGGAATAAAAAGGCCAATGCGAGCCTTGGTGCTACAGAAAACTAAAGTACGCGACAATGGTGGATCAATTTTAGCGCCGGTCAGAACAGTCTAACACGCACGTTGTTTGAAACTTCCATGCTAGCCACGCATGAACCGCAAATGGTATATATCTTTAATTTGCATGGAAATGGCGGCCACGCCATGGTGGTTTATAAAGTAGTTGATGGTACGTTATTTATATATGATCCCAATATCCCGGGTGGAACCGGCGAGATCAAGTGGGAAAACGGCAGGTACTTGCCCTACAGGAGGTGCATTTTCCAACGATTGGGGCTGGGTTACATACGTAGCTAAAAGCACCACTGCCAAAAACTGGGATATGATAGGGAGCTTCTGGAGCCAGTTGAAAGACGGCACTATAGGCAACGGCGTTTTTCCAGCCTACAAGATCAACGTCATCGATGATAAAGGAGATGAGATTGAGCTAACAGACGGCTATGAAACCCCAGACGGCTCACTTGAATTGAAGATCGACAATCCCCAGTTGAAATTCGATGTTTATTACGCCGACCCGCTGTTTAAGACCCGCCGACAGACACTGACATTCGCTCTGACGGTAAATATTACCTTACAGAACCGGGCGAGAACATGGTGGGGATCAATGTCACGGACCAGAATGGCGCGTGGGTAGATTTTAAATGGTTCAAGGTCAAAAATGGCTACGCCGACGCCGAGGTCAAGATAGAGGCGCCCGCGCAACAGGGCTATGCTGGCGACCCCTGCACGTTTAAAGCCCTCACCAAGAACGTGCCCAAGGACGCCAAGCTCGAGTGGTATTTCTACGGCGACGCCAGTGAGCAAGGGACCAAGTACAGTGATGCGGACAGCGTGACGCACACGTTCAAAACTTCGGGGGAGAAGACCATCACCTGCCAGATAGTCAAAGACAAGGCAGTCAAGCCCCTGGCCAAAGATACGGTCACCTATGAGGTCATAGAAGCGCCACTCGATATTATCGCCAACCCCTCCAAGGGAGCAATCAAGCAGACCTGCACCTTCCAGCTCGCGCGTATCAACCCCATCATCCCGGCGGATGCCAAGTACACCTGGTCGTTCGGCAACGGCAAGAGCGGGCAGGGGGAGGAAGCATCTACCACCTACGATGAAGCGAAAACCTACACGGTCTCCGTGACGGCCACCTGGGTCAGTGAGGTTGGCGGCGCACGTTTACAGGAGCATACCTACGGCGAGCTCAAATACGAGGTAGCCGATACGCTGCCGCTGAGGATATTGGCCGACCCGAGTAAAGGCACCGCAGGAGAAAAGACATCTTTCAGCGTCCAGGGTGACAACATACCTGATAATGCCGCTTTTTACTGGGAGTTCGGCGACGCCAACAGCGAGGGCAACATCGCTTCTCCGCAGAAAGACGGAGCCGCATCACATACCTATACCAAGGAAGGCACCTACGATGTAAGGGTTTCCATGGTTGACAGGAA
This sequence comes from uncultured Chloroflexia bacterium, assembly GCA_963752975.1. GTDB lineage: Bacteria > Chloroflexota > Dehalococcoidia > GIF9 > UBA5629 > CAIMUM01. The sequence continues at coordinate 187,136 of CAVWAG010000003.1, read as the reverse complement.
GAACCCCCAACCCCTGGCGCAGGCCACGCTCCGCTACAATGTTGAGCCACCCATCTCCCTTGCCATAGTTGCACCGGACGAAATAGTGCAGGGCAAGGGTGTCTCAAATAAGAAATACACATTTAAAAGCTCATGGGAACCGGGGAAAGCTCCTGACGGGGTGACCTATACCTGGTCATTTGCCGGTAGTATAATTGGCAGCAATGCAGATAAGACAGCTTCGTTTAGTTTAGGCCATTATAAGTTTGAGCTTAAAGCTAAATGGAAGGACCTGAGGGGTGTCGCCAGAGAGGCAGCAGCTGCACCACTGGATTTTGATATCACAGGCACAGGATTTACCATTAAAACGGACTCAGGCTTTGAGAACCTAAACCAGGGAAGGGGAATCACAGAATCCAAATATGTTTTCATGCCCGACTGGCGACCCGCTAATGCTCCTGCCGGGGTAAGCTATACTTGGTCAGTAGATGGAGAGGGAGTTGAAGACCAGGGTGGTAAGATATCCCATGCATTCGATATTGATGGCAGTCATACGGTCAGTGCCAGGGCTACATGGAATGACGATAAAGGCAATGCCCATAGCATTGATAGTTCCCGCCTCTTCGATATTTCTCTGAAAAGATTGACGCTCTCGCTCAAATGCACCGACGCCGATATCCAGAATAACAATAAAGGCGTCCCCAAGAAAGACTATACATTCAATCTTTCCTGGGATGCAGGCAAAGAGCCCGCCGGCGTAAAATACAAATGGTTCCGAAACGATGAAGATACCGGAAAGACCGGGACAACGGAAGTTTTCAATTTCAAAGAGGAAAATGATTATACAATCAAGGTAGAGGCTGATTATAATACTCCCGCGGGGAAACCGGACTTTAGCATTGGCGAACTTGACTTCACGATTGAGGCACCAACCAATTTCTCCGTCCGCTGCGCTGACAGCGCCCTGCAGAGCAGTCATAAAGGGGTGCCGGACAAGGACTACAAATTTTATGCCTACTGGGGTAAGGAGGCGTCGCGCCGGAGGAACCACCTATTCCTGGTCCCTCAACGGCGATGATACCGGCGATACCGGACTCCATAACCATGCCCCTCTCAGCCGATCCGACAGGCGCATCAAAAAGCTATACAGTCAAAGTCACGGCCAAATGGACGGACAATGCCGGAACTGCCAAGAGTCAGCGCCGACATCAAGTTCGACATCGGCTCCGCGCCCACTTTATCGATTAATGTCCCCGATGAAATCGCCTCCGGTAAGGGCGTTACCAACAAGCAGTACTCTTTCAGCGCCGACCCCCAGAATATCCCTGCCGGCGCCGACTATACCTGGTACAGCGGCGGAGCGGCCAAGAAGCACGGTAAAGACCTTAAGTCGTCACCAACACCTTTACGTCTGCTACAAACTACGTGCTGAAAGTTGAAGCCAAGTGGACCGACGCAGATGGAAAGACACAATCTGTCGCCTCGCCCGAGGTCGAGTTCGAGATCGCCGGGGCAGCATCAATTACGTTGAACGCCCCAGCGGAAGTCAAGGCCAATAAAGGCATAAAAGGGCAGAAATACCAGTTCAGTGTCACCACTAATAACATACCTGAAGGCGCCGAGTATACCTGGTACAGCAACGGCGATGAAAAGACCAGCGGGAAAGACCAGAAAACGGGTTACATCCCTTTCAGCGAGGCCATAGATTATACGCTGAAGGTAGAAGCCAAATGGACCGATTCCGACGGCAAGGAGCAATCCGCCGTCTCGCCGGCGGTCAGCTTCCATATCAATGCAGGAGCTTCCCTCAGCATCGTTCCTCCAGCCGACCTGGCTGGGGCAAGGTGTACCGGAAAAAGGTTACACTTTCTCTGCTCAGCCGCAGGGTATCCCGAACGATGCCGAATATACCTCGTCCTTCAATGACAAACTGTTAGGTAAATCCAGCTATAACAAAAGTCCGCTGGTAAAAACGGACAAGGACCCCAAGGACTACACCGTCAAGGTTGTGGCCACCTGGAAGGCCAACAACCAATCGCAGCAGATAGATGCCACATATAAATTCACCACCCAGACGGGAGTCGACCTGACCAACGGCATCTTTGGCAGCGGTATGGCCAACGGCAAACCGGATGATAAATTGGGCCCGGTATTACTCGGCCCGGTCTTCGCCAAGACCGTCATCAGCGTGGCAGGCGGCAAGGCAACGGCCAACCAGTCTGTGCCTTTCACAATCCAGCAGAAGAAGGTTCGACACTCAGCGGCAACGCTAAAATCAAGGTCGACGGGACGGACAACAAGGGTGTCCTGACAGGGACCTACAGCTTCAACTCCGTAATCAATTACGTCAGCGAAGGCAAAACAGTGCCGATCGACATCACATATTCGGGCACTTTCAAGTCCGCCGCCATCCCGGCTAACCCGGACAATGCCAGCGTGACCGTGACCTTTACAGGGTATATCCAGAGCCATGCCCTTGTGAAGATGATAGCTGAGGCAGGGGCGGCCTGCGCACAGGAGTTGGACCAGGAACTGGGCGGCACCCCCAGCACCACCGAGTACAAACCACCTGAAAACGACATCCTCTGCCCAGCCTATGTATCCAACGTCGACTTTACTGCGTCGGTGAGTGGTAAGTGAAGCTATCATGTAATCAGACCATTATCTTTGGGCTGGCATGCCCAGAAAAACAGGTTTGGCTCTATATAAACCACTGTTCGTAGTCCTGGACAGTGATACACTTATATGCAGCGTTCCCCGCTGAAATGGTAAAATGGGAACGCTGCATTTTATTTTGTTAAATCTTTGCAGCAGGATTCAATCTAAAATGCTTAATTCAAAAGACGTCGAAAACATGGTCCGCGGCGGCCTGAAACATATGAAGGCCTACACGCCCGTCGACCCTGCCGAGGTGCTCAGCGGCCGGGCAGAGGTGCCGGCAGAGCAGACCGCCAAGCTGGACGGCAACGAGAACCCCTACGGCTGCTCGCCGCGGGTACAGAAAGCGCTGGCTAAATTCCGGGACTACAACCGCTATCCCGACCCGGACCAGCGCGAGGTGCGCAAAGCCCTGGCCAAATATACTGGCATGCAAGCTGATTCCATCGTGGCCGGCGCCGGCAGCGACGACCTCATCGATATCATCCTGCGCCTCTTCATCGAGCCGGGCGATAAGGTCATCAACTGCCCTCCCACCTTCGGCATGTACCCTTTCTGCACCGAGATCGCCGGAGGAACGGTTGTGAAAGTGCCGCGCAAAGCTGATTTCTCCCTCGACCTGCCGGCCATTAAAAAGGCGGCTGACACTAAGACAAAGGTTATCTTTGTTGCATCGCCCAATAACCCCTCGGGCAACCAGGCTTCCGAGGCTGAGATCAGAGAGCTGCTGGCACTCGACTTGATCGTGGTCGTGGACGAGGCCTACGTGGAATTCAGCGGCAATTCGCTCATACAACTGGTGCCCAAAGTCGCCAACCTGATCGTGCTGCGTACGTTCAGCAAGTGGGCGGGCATCGCGGGACTGCGAGCCGGATACGGCGTTTGCCCCACCAATATAGTCCCCTACCTGATGAAGATAAAACAGCCCTACAATATCAATATGGCCGCGTACGTGGCCATCCTCGAATCGCTGGCCGACCTCGACCACCTGCGGAAAACCGTTAACGCAATGGTCCGGGAGCGGGATGTCCTGTACACCGGACTGAGGAAGTTCACCTGGCTGAAGCCCTACCCCTCGGTGGCCAACTTCATACTCTGCGCCGTGCAGGGGCGTGGCGCGAAGGAGGTTTACCTCAACCTGCAGAAGAAGGGCATCTTCATACGCTATTTCGAGACTCCCGAGCTCAAGGATTACATACGCATCAGCGTGGGACGTCCGGAAGATACCGCCCGCGTGATTGCCGCGCTCAGGGATATGTGATACCCTTTGCCCTGAATTCATAGAATAAAGAGGTAGCAAATGGCCGAACGCAAAGCGAGCGTAACCCGACGTACCAGGGAAACTTCGATTAAGGTCGAGATCAATATCGACGGCAGCAGCAAATACGATATAACCACCGGCATCCTTTTCTTCGACCATATGCTCTGCCAGCTTGCGCAGCACGGCATCTTCGACCTCAAGATATCCGCCAACGGGCCCGACCAGCATCACGTAGTGGAAGACGTGGCCATCTCGCTGGGGCGAGCCTTCAACCAGGCGTTAGGAGACAAGCTGGGTATCGTCCGCATGGCGCATGCCATCGTGCCTATGGACGAAGCTGTGGCAATGGTGGCGCTGGACATCTCCGGCCGCGGAAATGCCATCATCGAGACATCTATCAAGGAAGCCATGATATCCGAGATGCACTCCGACCTCGTGCACCACTTCTTCGTCTCTTTCGCCCAGGAGGCACGTATCAATATCCATGCCTGGGTATTGAGCGGCAAGAACGACCATCACAAGGCCGAAGCGCTCTTCAAAGCACTGGCCCGCGCCCTGGATATGGCCACACGCCTCGACCCACGCATCTCAGGCAGCGTCCCCAGCACCAAGGACAGCATCGATTAATTATCCAGCTTTGTCGCCAACAGATTATCTTCCCGGCTTTGCTGTCATACCGTTATTTGTGATATCCAGAGTGTACCGGTTAGACCTGAAAATAGCGTAAACGTGTGCGAATCAAGGATACAGTTTTTCGTAAAGCCGGCCTATTGACATCCCTCTGCCGTACGCATAGAATACCAGCAAAACTTATTTAGGGAGGTATGGCATGGCATTATTCGGAACAATCGAGTGGGCAACCGCATTCATGGAAGCGGTCAACTCCAGCAAAGCTTACGAGGACGCGGCCAAGACCTGGGAAGGCGATTTCTATTTCATCATCGAGCCGGGCGGAGCGGTCAAAGAGCCGGGTTACCAGTACGTTGATCTCTGGCATGGCAAGTGCCGCAAAGTCGATGTCGTCACCGAGGCAACCAAAGATAAATACAAGCCTGAATTCGTTTTACAGGCTTCCGTTGCCACCTGGAGGAAGGTAGCCGAGAAGAAGGTTGATCCCATCCAGGCTATCGTCACACGCCAGCTTAAGCTCACCGGCAACATGGGCAAGGTCATGCGCGCGGTGAAGGCGGCGCAGGAACTGGTCACCTGCGTAACTAAAGTTCAGACCGAATACCCCGAATAGTTTACAGCGTATTCTAAATACAAATTTTTTCAGTATTTGTACTGAGTAGGAGTTGTTATGCAGTTTTTTGGCGTTCCTTTTACCGTTTTGGAGACGAGTCACTGCAATACCTGAACACCATCCTGGGCAAACGCGCATTCGTTGTTACTGATAAAAATATCACCAAACTCGGCCTGGTCAACCTGGTTACTGCCGAACTCAAAAAGGCCAATATAGAATGCAAGATATTCGACGAGGTGGAACCTGACCCTTCCATCGAGACGGTGGTCAAGGCCGCTGGCATTGCTAAAGATTTTAAGCCGGACTGGGTCATCGGGCTGGGCGGCGGTTCCAGCATGGATGCTGCCAAGTCCACGTTGGTCTGCTACGCCGCCGGCATCGATCCCCTGGATATGTCACCCTCCGAGTTCTACAACCTCAGGGCCAAAGCGAAACTGATGTGTATTCCTACGACCAGTGGCACCGGCTCCGAGGCGACCTGGGCAATTGTTCTGACTGACGTGGCGGGACAGCGAAAGGTGTCGCTGGGCTCCTATGAGACAATGCCCGACATCGCCATCCTCGACCCGCGCATGGTGATGAGCATGCCGCCCCAGATAACCGGCGATACCGGCATGGACGTCCTCTGCCACGCCATCGAGGGCTACACGGCCACCTGGCGCACCAAGTTCACTGATGGGCCGGGACTTATGGCCATTAGACTTGTCTTCCAGACCTTAAAAAAGGCCTACGATGATGGCGAGGACGAGGATGCCCGCAAGGAAATGATGTATGCCGCTCATCAGGCCGGTTCCTGCTTCAGCAATGGTATGCCCGGGCTTGGCCACAGTACAGGGCATGCGATAGGCGGAATTTTCCACACCCCGCATGGACGGGCTGTTGGGCTGTTCCTGCCCTACACCATGGAATACCTTATCAACGGCTCAGAAGAGGCGGTGGGACTCTTTGCCGAGATAGCACGCTTCTGCAAGATCGGGGCAGGTAACGACGACAAGAAATGCGCCCTCGCCCTGGTCGATGCGATACGTAAGCTGGCCAAGAGCATAGGCCAGCCGCTATCAGTTAAAGAAACGGGTATAAAGCGGGAAGACTATATGAAATCCATGCCGGACTTGCTGGACCGCTCGGTAAACGAAATGATGACCAGCACCGTCACCCGTGTACCCGAGAGCGAGGACCTGGAGAAGATGTTCACCTATGCCTACGATGGCAAATCAGTTGACTTTTAGTTATTAACATAGGGACGGGTCTTCAGACCCGTCCCAAAATAAGTTATTTGAGGAGAGGCTACCATGAACGGGTATATGGGCAAGATACTGATAATTGACCTGAACAAGAAGGAGCTTAAAGACGAGCCGCTGAATGAGCAGTACGCGCGTGATTTCATAGGCGGCGGCGGCATCGCCTGCCGCTACCTGGTGGACCTGACCGATGAGAAGACCGACCCGCTGGGACCAGATAATCCGCTCATCTTCATGGCCGGCCTGCTCACCGGCACCGGCGGGCCAAGCTTCAGCCGCTGGGTGGTCGCCTCCCGCTCGCCCTACACCACCTTCTATGGGGATTCCAACGGCGCCGCCCACTTCGGCTCGGAATTACGCTTCTCGGGCTATGACGGCATCATCGTCAAAGGCAAGTCGGACAAACCTGTTTACCTCTATATCAAGGACGGCAAGGCGGAACTTAAAGATGCCAGCAACCTCTGGGGTAAAAATACCTACGAAACGATTGAGGCTATCCGCAAGGAGTACGACGACCAGCGCACACGCGTGGCCTGCATCGGCCAGGCCGGGGAGAACCTGGCATTGCTGGCAAATATCGTGACCGAGAACGGCCATTGCGCAGGCCGGGCCGGCATGGGTTGCGTGATGGGCTCCAAGAAGCTCAAGGCCATCGCGGTCAGGGGCAAGGCCAAAATACCGATGGCTGATCCGGACAAATTCCGCGAGTCCGCTCGCGGCGCCATGGAAGAGGTTAAGACTGGCTTCGTCACCCAGGTATTTAAAGATACCGGCACCGCCGGGTGGATAGATGGCGCCATCGACTATGGCGATATGCCTACCAAGTATTACACTATCGCTTCCATGCCTGAGGCGACCGCTATCAGCGGCGTCACGCAGGCCGAGAAATACCAGGTGGGCAATACCGCCTGCTTCGGCTGCCCGATCGGATGCCGCAAGGTGCTGCACATCAAGGAGGGCCGCTTCAAGACCGAAAAACCGACAGAGGGCCCGGAATATGAGACGCTGGTAGCCTGGGGACCAACGCTAATGATATCCGATATGGGCGCCGTCAACCGTTTCAACGAACTGGTCAACGGCTACGGCTTCGACAGCATCAGCGGTGGCGCTGCCGTCGGCTTCGCTTACTACCTTTACGAGAAAGGTGTCATAACCAGCAAGGATACCGGCGGATTGGAGCTCAAGTGGGGCGATATAGACGTTACGCTTAAACTCATCGACCTTATGGCCAAAAATGAGGGGTTCGGCAAGATACTGCAGGAGGGCACCAAGCGCATGGCCGTGCGCTACAATCGTCCCGGTGAGGCCATGCAGGTCAAGGGCCTGGAATTCCCCATGCACGATCCGCGCGCCTTCTGCTGTATGGGACTGGCCTACGCCACCAGTAACCGCGGCGCCGATCATAACAAGAGCGACGCTTACCTGGTGGAGAACGGCATGGGCAACCCTGACCTCGGGCTTAACCCGGGCGATCGCTTCGGTGACGATAAGGCGCCCATGGTGGTGCTCTCGCAGGATTGGCGCTCGCTGACCGACGCGCTGGGCATCTGCCACTTCGCCATGATGTCCACGCAGTCGATAGTGGATATGATAAACGCATCCACAGGCTGGGGAATCGACCAGGACGCCATACTGAAGGCAGGAGAGCGTATCTTTCAACTCATGCGCGCCACCACCTGCAAATTCGGTGTTACTCCCAAGGACGACGAGCTTCCCGAGATCGCCATGCGGGCCATACCCGACGGGGGACAGGAGGGCAATGTGCCCAATATGGCCAAGATGCTCCCCGAATATTACCAGATACGCGATTGGAACAAGGCAACCGGCAAGCCCAGTAAAGCACGCATGGAAACCCTGGGCATGGGCGCGCTGGCAGGCTCGTTCGGAATAAAATAATTACGTCATTGCGGGGATGAGCCGTAGCTGCGAGCCGGAGGCACGGCAGGCAGCGACGAAGCAAACCGTAATGGCTTCGTCATCGCGAGGAGCGATGCAACGTGGCGATCTTACGTACACTCGAGGATAGATTGCCGCGGCGCCTTGGGCGCCTCGCAATGACCGTTCTTTATTTACACTCTCCCATGTTATAAAATAGGCAACTCTCTTGAAAACAAGGGTTCAGGCAGATAACCGCACCATTACCGCCGAGCCATCAAAATGCGCGGGCTGCATTACCTGCATGCTACGCTGCTCGTTCCGCATTGACAGCAAATTCAACCTCTCCCGATCGCGCATCCGCGTTGAAAGACAGTCCGGACGCTCAGATGAATTTAAGGTCAGCTTCACCACGGATTGCGACGCCTGCCTCATCTGCGCCCGCTATTGCCCCTACGGCGCACTTACCGCCACCAAAAATGAGAAAGGGGTAACGGAAGACTGATATGCAGATAGGCGGCTATGCCGGTAACATACTGTATGTAAATCTCACGGACGGGAGCATACGTAAACATCCATTGGACGAGGATGTAGTAAAGGAGTGGATAGGAGGCGCCGGCATCAACACCAAGCTGGCTATTGACCTCATACCGCCGGGGACAGATGCGATGTCCGCCCGCAACGCCATTATATTGGGCACCGGTCCCTTCAACGGAACTTTCATTCCGGGAGCGTCGCAGACCATGTCCATCTATAAGTCCCCGCTCAACGGATCCTTCCCGCAGAGCAACGGCGGCGGCAATTTCAGCCACTTCCTCAAATCTTCGGGCTACGACCACCTGGTTATCACCGGACGCTCACCCTGGCCGGTGTATATAACCATCGAGGATGACAATATCAGCCTGCGCCACGCTTCCGATGTCTGGGGCATGGACGGCTATGACGCAGTGGACGAATTGAGATTGCGGCATTCCCCCTGCAGCATCATACCTATCGGCATCGCCGGGGAAAGACAGGTCGCCATCTCCGTTACGCATATAGACAAAGTAGGCTCCATCGGCTCCGGCGGCCTGGCGGCAGTTATGGGCTCCAAGAACCTCAAGGCCATCGTGGCCTGCATGGGAAGCAGGACGGTCGAGGTCGCCGAGCCCGACCGCCTGAAAAGGCTGGTCGAGGGGATACTGGAGAAGGTCAACAGCTACCACCTGCGCACCGAGATGATGGACGGCGGGTCCATGGCCATGACCAGGGACTGGATGCTGCCCGGCATAGTTTCGCGCAATTCTTCCGAGCTTATCCCCTACCCTTCCAATATGAGTGAGCTTAAGCCGCAGTTCTATGAACTGCATAAAGCTTCACGAAAAAAAATCGCCTGCGCCACCTGTCCCATGTCCGACAAGGACCGCATCGACCTGCCCAACGGCAGGACTATCTACGATACGGCTGTTTTCATGGAGATGGCAGCGATGACCTACTCTCCCGCCCTGGGCTATGCGGCTGAGGGAAGCACGGCCGACCGGTATGCCCTCGCCCTGCAATATTACGATTTGATAAACAGGCTGGGACTCGACCGCGTTTACAATTTCCAGGGGCTGGCCGACTTCATCATCACCCTCTACGAAGACGGCATCATAAACAAGGCTAACACCGGCGGGCTTGAGCTCGACCGCAGCTATGAAACGTTGATAAAACTCGTCAGGATAACAGCCAACCGCGAGGGGCTGGGAGATGTGCTGGCGGACGGCGTGCTGAGCGCGGCGCATAATATCGGCAACGGCGCCTTGGAGCTTGTTCAAAACGTGATCAAGGGCCAATTCATAGCCTTCGACCCCCGTATGAGCGGGTTCCTGCCCATGCACCTCGGCATGCTGGTGCATCCCGGCCGCACACTGGGAGTCTCCGCCGCCATGGGCGCCCCTTCTTACAGCCCGGGCTGGCCGCTCCCTGAACTGGTCAAGCATGCTGAACGCTGCGGCGTACCCGCTCAGGATATGAGCAGGCTTTTCACCAGCGACTCCTTCAACCTTGGCAGGCTGGCCAAGCACGGCGAGGACTTCTTCGGCCTCTTCAATATGCTCGGCCAGTGCCACCGCCTCTATATCTCGCGGTTCTACAGCATGCAAACGCTGGCATCTTTATATTCGGCCGTCACCGGCATCAGCGCTTCAGCAGCGGACCTCAAGTCAGCCAGCGCCCGCATGTGGAACGCCTGGCGGGGACTTAACGCGGCCGCAGGTTACACTCACCGGGATGATCTGCCGCCCGACGTGTGGTTCAAACCGTTGAAAAGCCCGGCCCAGGAATACCGCCTCTACGACTATTTCCTCAAGCGGGAACTGTCACGCGGCGACATCGAAAATTACCTGGACGAGTATTACGCTGAGCGGGAGGCAGGCTGAGATACCTAATTTCCCGACTTCAAAGTCAGCATTGCCCGTTTCTGCGCTTCAACATCAGCCCGGTCAAACAGCATCGTGTGATATTCCACGTTCAACCATTTGGGAATCATATCGCTGTAGTGCGGACTGAAGGCCAGGCCGCTCTGTCCCGTGGTATGCATGGCCAGAGATTTATCGGGGTCGCTCCAGTCGATAATCTGGCGGTAGCTGGGGACGGCCACCACGCTATAGGGGTTGCTGTAGTCGAAGGCTGCCACGTCGACCGTGTAACGCGATCCCGATGCCGGGAACGGTCCGCGGCTGAAAACGGCATCGAGTCCCGGTACCCTGCCGAAGGCGTGGCGGAACCAGGTGCTGTGTATATCCCCCCACCGCCATTTGGCCGGGTCTGACCCGTATTTACCACTGAGTTCCGCCAGTGCATCGGCCAAACTCTTCTTAACGATATCGTCCCTGGACTCCCGATCCGGTGTGCGGGCATCATCGAACCAGGCGCTGTCTTTATCCTGCATTATTCCTTCCATGAAAATAGCATGGACATCTCCTGAACCGCCCATCGCCCTCAGGTAGTCGTTGAAAAGGGGTTCTCCCAGCTTGTCCTGCAGGATATTTTTCAACAGCTTGACGTAAAATACATTATAAATGGCCGGGGCCGGATCGTCCGCCCGGTCTTGAAAGTCCCATTTTTTCAGTATCTCCAGAGCCTGCTTCTCCTGCGCCGTGGAAGGCACAACCTGCAAAGCATAGGGGGTAAAGATGCTGGCCGGTATATCATAGATATCGGCCTGTATATCACGGAAATCCTCAACCGACAGCTTATCTTTTGACTTCAGTAGGTCTGTGATGCGCTGCGCGCGATAGGGCGGCGACCAGTCATAGGTCATGAAATACGAGTAGTTGTCCGAAACCACCTTGTTATTAGCCGTAGCTATAAAATGGGTGGACGGGTTCAACACGCCGGGCAACTCTTTATAAGGTATGTTGCCCGTCCAGTCGTAATCCCCCGTCCAACCTGGAACGGGCACCGTGCCCAACCCCTTCTTGCGTATGGGTATCAGCCCGGTTGACTGGTAGCCTATATTGCCATCCTTATCGGCGTAAACTATATTCTGGCTGGGTGCATCCCAGTATTGCAGTGCGTCACGAAACTCGTCCCAGTTGCCCGCTTTATCTAAGTGATAAACGCTCTCGATCAAACGGCTGTTGCCATAACCTGTCCATTGCAGCGCCAGCGGCTGCTCCAGTCCCTTGACAACGTTGTCCATCAGCGGCCCGTGCCGGGTAATCCTGACCTGCAGTTTCTCCGCTTCGCTGCGGCCGCGCACTTTTATCGGTTCTTCGATCACCTGCAGGTCTTTCCATTCGCCCTCGTACTCATACTGCAACTCGTTGGCCGGGTTCAGTTTTTCGATAAAAAGGTCCTGGGTATCGGCCGGCAGGTTAGTGATGCCCCAGGATATATCGCGGTTGCGGCCGATGTTGATAAGCGGGCAGCCAGGCAGCGATACGCCCACTACCTCAAACCCTGCGCCGTGCAGACCCGTCTCATACCATATGGAGGGCATCATTACCGATAAATGGGGGTCATTGGCCAGCAGGGGCTTGCCGGTCACCGTCTTCTGTCCGTCAACCACCCAGTTGTTGCTTCCCAAGCAATCTGATTCTTCATGCAACCCTATTGCAACCTCCGTACCTAACGGACTGGCCAGCAGCTCGGGGGGGATGACCAGCGGGCTGGTCTGCGGATAAGGGGCCAGCAGTTGCCCGGCCTTCTCCTCACCCAGCTTCTGCACCAGGCGGCCGCGCGTCAACTCCACTTCCCAGTTCTTGCCCAGCTCCCAGGCTATTAATTCAGAGACCGTCAGCGAATCGACCGGATCCCAGTCAGCGGGCTTGAAGCCCAGTATGGTGAACTCCAGCGGCAGGTTATCCCGGTTGGCGCTGATAAATGCGTTTACACCTTTGCAATAGGATTGCAGGACGCCCTGCATGGACGGGCTAAGCGACTGATAAGAGGCGGCAGCGCACCGCCGCAGGCCAACAGCGCGGAAAAACCTGTCGTATTCCAGTGTCGCTTCGCCGATCACTTCGGAAAGCGTCCCGCTGCCCATGCGCCGATGTAGTTCCATCTGCCACAGGCGGTCCTGGGCCTGCACGTATCCCTGCGCGAAAAAGAGGTCGCTCTCGGTGTCCGCGTAGATATGTGGAACGCCCCAGGGGTCGCGGTAGATCTTGACCTCCGCTTCCAGGCCTTTTATTTGAACTGTCCCATCCACCGGCGTGAAACTCTTCTGCACCAATGCATAGAATAGCGAGGTGATGATAAGCACCAGGGCAAGCAATGCGGACACACCGATGACGAGGGCCTTACGCACCGGCTTTCCTGACGATCATGATGATCAAGGCAAGGCCAAACCCCACGCACCAGATGTTGATAAAGGCGTTCAACACCAGGTCAATCGTAGAGGTTAAATATACGCCATTCTGGATGTTGAAGCTGAAGTCTAAAAACCCCAAAAATACCAGGGCGCCGGCCGCTACCAGCGACAGCTTGAAGCCCCACGGCTTATTTAACGTCAGCAGAATGCCGGCGGTCAGCAGCAGCACCGCCAGCATGCCGTCCGGCAGCGGAAAGGAATGCTCATAGGCAAAGTAACAGGCCGGCGCGTTCTCCGGCGCCAGCCCCACCGTGAAGAAGGCTATCCAGAAAAGTATTACTCCGACCGCCGTCACTATCTCGAGCGACGCTAATAACCTGCGCCTTTCGTCGCTAAGCACGATTTAACTCCCCTGTCTTTCTAAGCCGGTTTTTTCATAGATTGTTGTACCTTTTTAGCCTGGGAATCGGTCACCATCTCCACCAATCCCGGTAGCAGCCTCTTCATAATGTATGTGAATCTGCCATCGGCATTGGGAATTATAATAAACTCCTTCTTGGCCATACCCTTCAAAATCGCTCCGGCTACGTCCGCCGGTTTCATCAGGCTGGCAGAAGCGGAAATCGCTTTTGTCTCGGGTGGCTTGGTTTTATTCTCCTCAGCAAAGCCGGGAGTGTCGGTATCCGGCGGGCACAGCACTGACACGGTTATATTATGGCGCTTGAGTTCGCTGCGCAGCGCTTCCGAGAAGCCAAGCACAGCAAACTTGGCGGCGGCGTAGTCGGTATAGCCGAAGATGCCGATGAAACCCACGATGGAAGAAACGTTGACTATATACCCTCCCCGCTCCTTCATCAAGGGTACCAGGATAGAGGTGGTATTCCACGTACCGTACAGGTCAACCTTCTGCGTTTCATCGAACTGCTCATAGCTGATATCTTCGAAATAGCGGGGTATGGCCCGGCCGGCGCAGTTGACCAGCACGTCCGGGACGCCGTATTTAGCAACCGCACCTGACAGCACCGACTTGACCTGCTCCCGGTTGGCTACGTCCAGAGGCAGGCAGGCGTGCTTCTGCCCGGCGTTGCTGCCCGCAGCGCAAATCTCTTTCAGCGCCGCGTCCAGAACCTGCTGCCGCCGTGCGAAGATGACAACGCTGGCTCCCTTTCCGGCCATCAATTTGGCAAATGCCAGGCCGATACCGGAGGAACCACCTGTGATATAAACAACTTTGTCTTTGAATTCTTTCATTTTCAAAACCTCACTACTTTTGCTTGAGTGACGCGATATCCAGCGTCTTCAGCCATTGCATGGTACGTTTAAAACCTTCCTTATAGGTGATCTTCGGCTTCCAGCCGAGCTCACGTTCCGCCTTTTCGATGGAGAACCTGAACCGCGATCCAAGGTTGGTGACGGTATAGGTGGTGAGCAGCGGGCGCATCTTAATGCCGAAGAGCTTCCAGGTGAATTCCATCAGCCTTGCCGCCGTCATGGCCAACCAGTACGGTATATAGGTTTTGATGGGAGGTACGCCCAGGGCGTCGGCGATGCCGGCGCAGAATTCCTCCAGGGTAGTCGATTCGCCGTCGTGCACCAGGTAACCGTTGCCGATTGCCCTTTCATCCTCGGAGATCAGCATCAGCAGGTCAACCAGGTTATCGATATAAGTGGGCCATACGATGGCGCCTTTGCGCCAGAAGATAAGCTCCTTTTTGATAATGGCGTCGGCCAACAGAGGCACGAATGTCTGGTCACCGTCGCCGAATACCCAGAGCGGGTAAACCATGGCCAGCGGCAAACCCTGCTCCTCATGGTACCTGCGCATAACCTTCTCGGCATCTATCTTGGAATCAGCGTAGGGTTCTCCCCAGTATTGCAGGGGCAGGGTTTCATCCATGACCACCGCTTCGGTCGTGCCGAATACGTCGCAGGTGCTGATATCCACCAGACGGGACACCTTCGCTTCAACGGCCGCCCGGCAGATATTCTCGGCGCCTCCCACCGTGACCTCCCAGAAAAGCTTCTTGGGCGCCCAGTCGGTAACTACCGCAGCGGTGTGGAAGATGATGTCCACATCCCCGACCGCGCGCCTGACCGCTTCATAATCGCGGATGTCTCCGTTGATAATCTCCACACCCTGCGCTTTCAGCTCGGCATCACCGGCATCGCCCGGCAACACCAGCGCGCGCACACTGTTGCCCTTTGACACGTTGGCCTTGACAATATGCTGACCGATGAAGCCTGTTGCTCCCGTGATCAAAACCTTTTTCATTTATCAACCCCCTCTGCTGCAAATGGGCACATATTATATAAAGGCCATACAAAACGCAAGTAATTTTCATTAATGCGCGGATTACCCGGTCAAAACTCTTGTTTATCTTTCCGCGGTAGAGTAATATTTCACTATCTTTTATTTTGAAAAATAGCAGGGAGGCCACCTTGGCTATTGCGATACTCTACGATGAGGATCTAAGCCAGTACGATTACGGGCCGGGTCACCCGTTCCGCGGCGACCGCTATGAGATTTTCCCCAATTTCCTGCGGGAACGCGTGCCGGAAGACGATAACTACCACTTTATCAAGGCGCCTCCTGCCGGTGACGAAGACCTGGCACTGATTTGCAACAAAGACTACATCGATTTCACCTGCGCCTATTACAAAGCGGCTCACAACGGAAAACTGGACCATATCAAATTCGGCCTCTACCAGAGCATGGACAACATGCCCTTCGATACGCCGGGCAAACTCGAGGAGGCGGCCAGGCTGATCATCGGCCAGGCCAAGATGGGCTGCGACCTCATCCAGAGCGGAGACTATAAAAAAGCTGTTTCAATAGGCGGCGGCATGCACCACGCCAAGCAGGGTTCCGGTGAGGGCTTCTGCCTTTACAATGATGTAGCCTTCGCCGCACGTTATCTCACCGATCACTACAAGCTGCAGCGCGTGCTCGTACTGGATACGGATGCCCACGCCGGCAACGGCACCTGCGAATACTTCTACCGCGACCCCCGGGTGCTTTTCATCGACCTTCACCAGGACCCGCATACCCTCTATCCGGGCACCGGCTTTGCCGGCGACATAGGCGCTGATAAAGGCAAGGGCTTCACAGTGAATATACCGCTGCCGCCCAACGCCAGCTACGATTCATACTACCGCATCTTCGGAGAGATCGTAGAACCCGTAGTGAGGGAATTCAAACCCCAGTTCATTATCCGCAACGGAGGCTCCGACCCCCACCCCGATGACGGGCTTACCGACCTCGGGCTGCCGGTGCACGGTTTCTACATGATAGGCGAGAAAGTCAGGCACCTGGCGGACGAATTATGCCAGGGCAAAGAGTTGGACCTCATCGCCTCCGGCTACAATAAACGCGTCCTGCCCTACGCCTGGCTGGCGCTTATCTCCGGCCTGGGCAACTGGAACGTTGACGTTGAGGAGCCCGAGCCCGCAACCCACAAATTTCACAAGGACCCCGCCTACGGGCAGACCAAGATTATTGAAGCGGAAATCAAGAACAACCTGAAACCTTTCTGGAAGTGCTTCCAGCCCCACAACCCCGCACAGTTCTAAACTTAAATAAAAAGTTGTTGAGGAGGCAGTGGCATGAATCTCGGCAGCCTGGGACAGGACAATATCGACAAATACGGAGAATACGAAAGCGCGTACTTCGAGGGGAAGTGGTACACCAATGTTGAGATGTGGCAAAACTCCAACCGGCTGGGCAACGCCCTCAAATCCCTGGGCATCGGCAAGGGCGACCGGGTGGCCATCCAGATGCCCAACAGCCCTGTAGTAATCTGGTCTTTTCCGGCCATTTACAAAATCGGCGCCATAGCCGTGCCTTTGAATCCCCTGCTCAGGCCTGACCAGGCCGCCTACATCTTCCAGAATTGCGGCGCCAAAGCCGCGATAACCAGTCCCGAGTTCCTGCCCTGGGTACAGGCGGCGCAAAAACAGGCGCCGGAGCTCAAGCATGTTATCGTTACGGAGCAGGACGGCATACCCGATGCTATCGGTTACGATAAATTCGTGGCAAGCCAGCCTGACAGCCTGGTGGACGAGGAGACTGATAACGACGACCTGGCGGCGCTGATTTATACGGCCGGCACCACCGGGCCTAATAAAGGGGTGATGCATACCCATTTCAGTCTCTACATGACAGCCATGGGATATGCCGATTTCGTTTCGCGCTACCTGAGCACGACATTTGATCTGCAAACCCGCACCCGCGATATGAGAACCCAGCAGATGATGCAAACCCGGAGGAAAATAACCGGCATGGACCTTGGCCTCAGCCTGTTCGCATTGCCGCTTTCGCACTCTTTCGGCCTGGCTGTGGGGCTGACGGGTACACTCTTTGCAGGACGAAGCATAATCATGAAATGGTTCAATCCCGAGCAGGCCCTCAAGTACATAAATGATTTCGGTGTATCAAATTTCTCGGGCGTCCCCGCCATGTATATCATGATGCTCAATCACCCGGACTTCGATAAGTACAACTTGAGCAGCCTGGAATCCTGCGCCTGCGGGGCTGCGCCCCTGCCACCCGAGATCGGCAGGCTGTGGAAGGAGAAGACCGGCGCGGATATCTACGAGGGCTGGGGTATGACCGAGACCGGCGCCACTACCTGCGGTAACCGTGCCGACAGGCCTCCCAGATACGGCTCGATCGGCGTCTGCATGATCAAGGCCGACACTATGAAAATTTTTGATGATACCGATAAGGAATTGCCCGCCGGGCAAATAGGGGAGCTGGTAGTCAGGGGCCCGACTATCATGAAGGGTTACTGGAACATGCCCAAAGAGAGCGAGGCCGCCCTGCGCAATGGCTGGCTGCATACCGGCGACGTGGGTTACATGGATGACGATGGCTACTTCTACATCACCGACCGCAAGAAGGATATCATCATCCGCGGCGGCGAGAACGTGTCGCCGCGCGAGGTGGAGGAGGTACTTCTGGAGATACCGCAGATAGCGGATGCGGGCGTCATCGGCATTCCCGACAAGGTCTACGGCGAGGAGATCAAGGCTTACTGCGTGCTGCGCAAGGATGAACTGATGAGCAGCGAAGAGATAATTGCATACTGCAGGCAGAAGCTGCCCACCTTCAAGGTGCCCAAGGCCGTGCAGATAACCGACGCCCTGCCCAAGAACCTGCTGGGCAAACTGCTCAGGGCGGAGCTGCGCAAGTTGGAGAAACAGAACGCCGAATAAACCTGGACAGGATTCGAGACAACCATAGCCTTAAAATAAATTGTTTAAAAGGAGTTAGCTGATGTCAAACAAGTTCAAAGTCCCAAAGAATCCGGCAGAGGTCATAGCATGGATCAACTCTGTGCCCATGTATAAGCAAGATCAACCCCTGGATCTCTCGTTTAAAAGCAAGGACGAGATACGCGCCGCGCAGGATGTCAACCTGGTCAAGCAGATGCAGCGCCTGGAGAAATTCAGTCCATTCTATCGCGCCAAGTTCAAGGAATGGGGATTGGATGCCAAGGCGATTAAAACCGTGGACGACCTTGAACAAATGCCCACAACCAGCAAGGAAGACTACATGAAGGACCGCGGTGAATCCTTCAAACTTGACATGGATTTTGACAATATAATGGAATACATACTCTACGAGATAACCTACACGACCGGCACGACAACCGGTTTGCCTACCCGGTTCTACAACACGACCTACGATATGTTCATGCAATCCTGGATGTTCAGAGTAGGCACTAAGATTGGTTACCTGGACCCCTCTGATATAGTAATGAACCTCTTCCCTTTCCACTTCATACCGCATATCGGATATTACAAGACACAGCATTTCGCGGCAGCCACAGGTATGACGTTATGCTACGGTTTCACCGGCGCCCAGCTCCCCGGCTTCCCCTATAACATACACCGGCCGATGCAGCAGGCTATCGAAGACATCGAGAAAAAGAATGTAACCGTGCTATGCGGGATCGGTTCCTACATCCGAAGGCTGATTATGGTTGCTGAAGAACAGGGCAGGGACTTCTCGCGTATTGAAAAGGTTCAGGCCCTGGGAGAGGCGGTGCCCAAGGGTATGAGAGATGACATGCGCAAGCGCCTGCAGAAAATGGGCGCCAAAGAAATATTTATCAGCAACGCCTTTGGCTTTACTGAGTCACAAACGGCGTTCCAGGAATGCCAGGAACTGGGCGGCGCCCACCAGGGTGTTCCTCAAATGTACTATTTCGAGGTGGTGGATGAGAAAGGCAAACGCAAGCCTGATGGCGAACCGGGGCTGCTGTGCATAACCCACCTTGACCGCCGTGGTACCTGTTTGCTGCGCTATCTTGTCGGCGATATCGTTGCCATTACCAACAAGCAGTGCCCGCATTGCGGCAGAAACGATCAGAGGATCGTTACGACCGTGGGCAGCACCTACGGCACGCGCACAAAAGAGCTGATGAAGGTCAAGGGAACCCTGATCAACCCCGAGATCATGCGTGACGCGGTCGCCAACACATCCGGCGTCATCGAGTACCAGTTCGTGGTCGCCAAGGAAAATAAGGACGATCCCTACTCAATGGATGTGATCAGGCTTCTGGTAGGAGCAGACAAAGGCGCTGACCTGGCCAAACTTGAGGCTGAATTAAAAGATAAGGTTAAAAGGGCTGTAGAGCTGACCCCCAAGGTGGAATTCGTTCAGCTGTCCGAGATATTCAATCCCGGCGCCACGTTAAAAGCCACGCGCATCGTCGATCAACGGCCGCAGGGTTAAATTCTACAAACTGCGTAGCGACAATGTTACCCGGTTAACCGGGTAACATTGTCGCTGAAATGTCCTTCTAAACCTGCTGGTAAGGAGACCATAGCTCTAACTCTCAAACACAGCTGGCAGGATATAGCTTTTCATGGCAGGGACTATAGTTCTGTGAAATTAAAACCCTTCTCCGTGAATAGTCTTAGGCAGGCAGCTACTACATCCGGATCATATAGCTTGCCCTTATTCTTTGATATTTCCTCGAGTGCCTTATCACGGCCCAATGCCGGCCGGTAGGGGCGGTGGGAGCACATAGCCTCGATAACGTCAGCAACAGCCAGTATTTTGGCTTCCAGGAGCATATCCTCACTTTTTAGGCCGTTGGGATATCCGGAGCCATCCAGCCTTTCATGGTGCTGCAACACAGCCTTCGCGATGTTACTGGGGAAATCCATGCCTCTTACAATATCGTAGCCGCTCTGAGCATGGGTTTTAATCAGGTTGAACTCGATTTCGGAGAGTCGTCCGGGTCTGCTGAGGATATCGGAGGGAATATACATTTTTCCGACATCATGGACTACTGCCGCTGTCCCGAGTTGCTCAATCTGCATATCTTCCAACTTCATTTCTCTGGCTATGGCGACCGACAGTTGGGCCACTTTATGCTGATGGCCTGCGGTGTATGGGTCTCTCATTTCCACAATCTTGACCATGGTATTAATGGCGTCATTAAGGGTTTTCTTCACGGATTCGTAGCTTTTAACAAGTTTTTCTTCGGCCAGCTTTCTCTCGGTGATATCTCTGGCTTCAGCCAGGATGGATATGGGCTTGCCGCTGCTGTCACGTATGACGCTGAACTTACTTTCTGCCCACACGGTTGTGCCATCCTTGCAGTAGTACTCAAGATCTAAAGTGTGTACGGGATTGTAGCCGGGGTCAGCCTCCACCCTGGATATCTCCTTGGAAAATATTCCAATTGCTGCCCTGAACGATTCCGGTGCGAGTTGCTTCTCCATTGGCATTTCCAACATCTCCTGGTGGGTGAAGCCACGTTGCTTTGCCGCAGACGGACTCAGGTACTTGGTCTTGAGATTCATATCCATCAGCCTGATAGTATCCGTCGTGTGCTCCGCAAGCAGTCGGTATCGCGCCTCGCTCTCCCGCAGTGACTCCTGGGCTTTCCTGCGCTCGGTGATATCTGTGAGGAAAGTAAGCGTCGCAGGCTTGCCCTCCCAGTCTATGAGCGCGGTGCTGATCTGTGTCCACTTAATGTTACCGCGCTGATCAACCAGCCGGATGGGGTAGGTCTCTTCTAATTGCTCGCCCTTCAACCTCTTCAAATGACGGCCGATGACCTTTTCCCGGTCTTCCGCATAGACAAAATCTGTAAAAGACCTGGGCTCTTTCAGGTCATGGGGATAGTCGATGATTTCATAAGCCCGGGGATTAGCGAACAGGATTTTCCCGTCCTGGATTACAATAATACCCTCAAAGGCTTTCTCCACCAGAGAGCGGTACCTCTCCTCTGATTGCTCAAGCTTTTTCTCTACCTTTTTGCGTTCGGTAATATCACGTGCAATTCCCTGAAAACCGATCAGCTTTTTCCCTTCATAGTAGGGGGCCGAAAGAATTTCAACGTAATGCGAATTCCCGTCCTTTCCCTTAACCAGGTACTCGGCTGCTGTATTCGGAGCTTTTCCCACCAATATGTCAGCAATTCTCTTTTTATGAAGTTCTATATATTGTTCAGGGACAATGTCCCAGATACTCATGGAAAGCAGTTCATCTTCGCTGTATTTCAGATTTTCACACATGACCCTGTTGACTGCCAGGAAATTACCCTTCAAATTAACAACAAATACGCCATCCGGACTCTGAGTGATAAGCGTACGATATTTCTGCTCGCTCTCCCGCAGCTCATTTTCTGTTTTCGTTTGTTTTGCTATCACATCTTCAAGCTGCGCCACCTTCTTCTGCAGCTTGCGGAACAGTACCTCGTTATATCGCTCCAGTACTTTCGTCTCAGTTTCCGGGGATTTCTTACGGGAGACTGGCCTTGTCTTACGGGGTTTAGCCAGGACTTCCTCTACAATCTGTAATAACACCTCCGGTTGTTGCGGCTTGATAACAAACCGGTCGGCGCCCAGGCTCAGGCCGAACTTTTCATCCTTGAGATCAGTATATGTAGCAGTATAAAAGACAAATGGGATCTGATTCAGCAGTTCATGCGCTTTCCAACGCCGGCACAATTCAAACCCGTCCATTTCCGGCATAAGTATATCTGTGACTATCATGTCAGGTGGGTTTTTAAGCGCCAATGTAATTGCCTCAACTCCATTCCTAGCTGAAATCACTTCATGACCATGGCTTTTCAGAACTGTTTCCAGCAAATAAAGGTTCTGGGCATTGTCATCTGCAATTAATATCTTGATCATTTCATGTTCCTTGAGGAATTGGTACCGGGGAAGAACTTATCGATTTGTGCCAGGAAGGTGTCCGGGTCGATCGGTTTTTCTATATAGCCGTTGCAACCTGCAGCTCAACGCTTTCTCACGGTCACCGGTCATAGCATAGGAAGTTAATGCTACAATAGGTATCTCGGTTAACTCGAAATTGTTACGCAGCCTCCTTGCGACTTCGTAGCCATCCATGATCGGTAACTGGATATCCAGCAGGATAAGGTCCGGCCTGGATTGATGCGCCTTGTCGATGCCCTCCTGTCCATCCCGCGCCCAGAGCACTTCGTAACCCCGCGTATTCAGTAAGACTTTTACCAGGTAGTAATTCTGCTCGTTGTCCTCAATATATAGTATTGTGTTATTAATCATAGCCTCCTTTCAACGGGGAGTGCGAAACTGAAGATGCTGCCCTTGCCCCATTCGCTTTCAACCCAGATCCTGCCACCCAGCAGATCCAGGATTTTACTGCATATCGAAAGTCCCAGCCCGGTTCCTTCATATTGCCGGACCAGACCGGTGTCGATCTGGTAGAACGGCTTGAATAGCTGGTCCATATCTTTATCCTTGATCCCGATCCCTGTATCAATTACGCGGGTCACCGCCTCTCCTTCTTTCTGAGAACACTCAACGCGGATACTGCCATTATCGGTGAATTTGATAGCATTGCTTATGAGGTTATAAATGACCTGCTCCACACGCCTTTGATCACTCGTAATCGTCCCAACTTCCGGAGCAACCACAACTTCCAGAGCAAGCCCCTTTTTCTCGACTAACGGCCGCATGTTCACGGTAACTTTTTCAATTGCTGCCCGCAGGTCACAAGGTTCCCTGGCGACTGTAAATTGGCCGGCTTCGATCTTCGAGATATCCAGAACATCGTTTATCAGGTTAAGCAGATGGGCAGAGCTACCGCGTACCATCCCCATCTGCTTTTTCTGTTCCTCATTCAGAGGGCCGACCAACTCCTGCTGCAGGATTCCCGTAAAACCGATAATGGAATTGAGCGGTGTGCGCAACTCGTGAGACATGGTAGCCAGAAATGTCGACTTGACCCGGTCAGCCGACTCAGCCGCTTCTTTTGCATCGAGCAGTTCACAATTAGCTACTGCCAGTTCCAGGTATTTTTGCTCCAGATCAGCCGTCCTCTCGCTCACCAGTTTCTCCAGGTGATCCCGGTATTTCGCCAGCTCTACCTCAGCACGATTGCGTGAGTTGATCTCCGCAGTCAGCGCCTGTGTCCTTGATCTAACCTGGGATCTAAGGATAAAACTCCCTGCAGCAAGCAGGACTACCAGCCCCTCCAATGCCTATCAGTATCCCTATAATCCACCCGGGAATAACAGGTTTCTCCGCGGGTCTCACTCCAAGCCATTTATTCAATGACTGGTAATAGATCGAACTATTGTCCGCTTTCAGCCCCTTCATATGTTGATCTATTCTTTCAATAAGGTAGGGTGTCAGGCTGGAATTTTTAGGGAAAGCGAAATAAAGTTGGGAAGGCTGGAAAATGATGGGAGTCTTGACAACTTGATAATCCATTTCGTGTTGATTACCGAAGTCCTTGCTGGCAACTCCCGCATCAGCCTCTCCGCTTTCCACCTGCTCAAAAACCCTGGTATAGCTATCCACTTCATCAAATGTGCAATTAACATTATATGCTTTGACCAGTTGTTTTATGCCCTCCGGCCCCTCCACATTAACACTGCCCTTTAATACCGCTATGTTTTTTCCTTCCAGGTCGGGGAATGGAGTATATGTTAGCTCCCGCCCGTGAATATATATTTGACCAGCTTATATATACTACTTCATGTGAAAAACTGTATGTTCTATTTCTTTCCTCTGTATACGCCACATCCGGCATTATATCTATTTCATTGCTCGCCAGCCTTTGCAGGCATTCGGTCCATGTGCCGTGGACATACTGTATTTTCCAGCCTTCCTTTAAAGCGATGTTTCCTATAATATCCGGCCAGAATCCTGAAGGGTTCCCCTTATCATCGGTAAAGATTTTTGGTTGATTCTCGTATATCCCGACTCTAACTATTTTCGAATCATCTACCGCGACCACTGCACTACCTATGGACATAAATAAAATAATAACAAGAGAAACACCGATAAGGGACTTGCATAGATTTATTACTCGTGAAGCCGCTGGTTTCACTTTCATCCTCGCCCGCCTGCCTCGATCAGAAATTACCCGCAATACCACCGCCATTCTTTAACCATTTAATATGCCCCTCCTGCTGTGTCCCGTACTTTGCTGACTGCAGCAATTCCAGTTGAATTGATCTGCCGCCGGTATGTTAGTCATGCTACATTACGTTATATCTGATACTATAGTATACTCACATACATTTGCCGTCAATATTATCTCCGGTTTGATGCGAATAGCTGTGCACGGCCACTTCCGTATTAAGACTTCTTCTTGACATTTAGCTTCACTGCCAACATAATACATTCCAATTCAAATGTATAAACCCCACATGATACCGGTTGAAGAGGCGCTGGAACGGATATTAAGCACCGTCCACGTGCTCGAACCTGAGGTCAAGCCCATCCTGGACTGCCCGGGACAGGTACTGGCCGCGGATGTTACCGCTGCATTCGATATTCCCCCACACGACAACTCGGCCATGGACGGTTTCGCCGTTCTCGCCGGCGATACTTCCCACGCGAGCCAAAAGCAGCCCGTTTACCTGGATGTCATAGGCGAGGTAGCAGCCGGCTACACTTCGTCCCTGATACTCACCAGTGGCAAGGCGCTACGCATCATGACCGGCGCGCCGCTGCCCGCAGGAGCGGACGCGGTGGTGCAGTTCGAGAATACAGATGAGACGGCAAGGAAAAAAGATAATAGGCCGCTGGATAAAATAGGCATTATTCGAGCCCGCTGCACCGGGACTGAACATACGCT
Organism: uncultured Chloroflexia bacterium; assembly: GCA_963752975.1. Lineage (GTDB taxonomy): Bacteria > Chloroflexota > Dehalococcoidia > GIF9 > UBA5629 > CAIMUM01. Next base: position 162,008 of record CAVWAG010000003.1, on the reverse strand, counting down.
GCAAGGGGGAAGATATACAATCCGGGCAGGTTGTGCTCAAAAGAGGCTCCCCTCTTTACCCGGCAGATATCGGTGTATTGGCCTCACTGGGCCGGGCGCAGGCCACGGTCATCCGCCGCCCGGTCATATCGGTGCTCTCCACCGGTGACGAGCTCTGCCCCACCGGGCAACCGCTGGGCCCGGGCCAGATCTACGATAGCAATACCTACACTATCGCCGCCAATATCGCCATGCTGCGGCGGCATCGCACGGATAATCGGCATCGGCAGGGATACACTGGACTCGCTGCAGGATAAAATCAATCGTGGCCTGGATGCGGACATGCTGATAACCTCGGGTGGGGTCTCCAAGGGGTGATTACGATGTGGTCAAGGACGTATTGGCCACAGATGGGCACGATCAGTTTCTGGACGGTGCGCATGAAGCCGGGCAAACCCTATCGCCTTCGGTACGCTTAAAGCCGGCGGGGGACGCGAGATACCGCACCTGGGACTGCCGGGCAACCCGGTCAGCTCCATGACCACCTTCGAGCAGTTCGCCAGGCCGGCGATCTTCAAGATGCTGGGCAAAACAGCTTACGCCAGGCCTACCGTGCTGGCCACTATCGACCAGGATATTATCAATGACGACGGACGGCGCGTATACGCGCGCGTCCATGTTAGCAGGACCGCCAATGGCTGGCAGGCTTTGCTGACCGGGCCGCAGGGCTCCGGCATACTGACTTCCATGTCGGCCGCCAACGGGCTGGCCATCGTACCGGAGGATTGCCCGCTGGCCAGGGCGGGTGATAAGCTGACGGTACAGCTTCTGGATAACGCCGAGGGCATTCTATGAAAGGGAGCATTAGATGGTTCCGCTAATAGCTATCGTAGGTAAATCGGGCTCGGGCAAAACGGTGATAATGGAAAAGCTCATTGCCGAATTTAAAGCGCGGGGCTACCGCGTGGGGGCCATCAAGCATGCGCACCAGACCGTGGAACTCGACGCGCCGGGTAAAGATAGCTGGCGATACTCGCAGGCCGGCAGCGACGCCGCGGTGGTCAGTTCCCCCTCGAGGATAACCGTCTTCAAGAACCTTGACCACGAGCCCTCGCTGGAGGAAACGGCTATACTGCTGGGCGACGGCTACGACCTCATCCTGGCCGAGGGCTTCAAGCAAAGCCGGGCGCCGAAAATCGAGGTTTGCGCAACGGGCCGCGTAGCGGAGATGGTCTGCGGGGAAGCAGAGCTTGCCGCCGTGATATGTGATGATGCGCTTCCGCTGAAAATCCCGCGCTTCGGGCGGGAACAGGTGAAAGAGATAGCCGCTTTTATTGAAAAAGAGATCGTGGCAAAGATGCCGGCCGATATGGCGGTCACGGTAAACGGCAAGCCGGTTTTCCTCAAGCGCTTCGTTAAGGACATCATCGCCAGTTCCATCCTGGCCATGCTCGGCACGCTGAAATCAGTCGGTATAATAAGGAGTGCACAAGTATCGATAAGGACGGATAAAGGTATAGCGGGTCCGGAAATACCCAAGGAGGCGGGCGCACCTGAAAGTACGCCTATAGGAAAAAATAAGCAAGGAGGCGGGCGCACCTGAAGATAGGCCACCCTACGGGAAAATCCGTAGGGGCGGGTTTTTAAACCCGCCCGAAAGCAGTAAAAGCGGATGTATAAAGCAGGCGTTCTTACCATCAGCGACAAGGGCTCTCAGGGCCGGCGCGCCGATGCCAGCGGAGAATTTATCCGGGATGCTCTGCATAAAATGGATATCTCGGTGGCGCGCTATGAAATCGTCGCCGACGAACAAGCATTGATCGCCAGGACCCTGGCGCTTTGGGCGGACTCAGGCGAAGTTGACCTCATCATCACCACCGGCGGCACGGGCATCAGCCCGAGGGATGTCACTCCCGAGGCTACCCGGTCCGTCCTTGAAAAAGAATTGCCGGGCATAGTAGAACTGATGCGTTCCAGCGGGTATAAGAAAACACCCACCGCCATACTGAGCCGCGCTGTGGCGGGCGTGCGTGGCCAATGCCTGATAGCTAACCTGCCGGGCAATCCCAGGGCCGTGGAGGAATACCTCGTCCTGCTGCTGCCCGTCGTCCCCCATGCCATCGAAACTCTGCAGGGCAGGTTCGGCGATCACCCGTAGACGAGATTAAACATGACCGGAACATGCGACGGCTTCCAGAGGGGTATCAGCTACCTGAGGATATCGGTTACCGACCGCTGTAACCTCAGGTGCATCTATTGCATGCCGCCCGAAGGTGTGGAACTGGTATCCCACGATGATATACTCAGCTTCGAGGAGATACTGCTGGCTGTCCGCGCCGCGGTCGCGCTGGGCATCGACAAGATAAGGATAACAGGCGGCGAACCCCTGGTAAGGTCCGGCGTAGTCGAGCTGGTTTCCATGATTGCCTCGGTCGAGGGCGTGAAGGATATCTCCATGACCACCAACGGCATATTGATGGACAAATACGCCGACCGGCTTGTCGGCGCCGGTTTGAACCGCGTTAACATCAGCCTGGATACTTTAAAATATGAGCGTTTCAAGAAGATAACGCGCACCGGCGCCCTGACAGACGCACTCAAAGGACTTCAGGCAGCCAGGGCAGCCGGGCTTACCCCGGTTAAAATCAACATGGTGCCCATGCGCGGCATCAACGATGACGAGGTAATAGATTTCGCGAAGATGACGATAACCTCAGGCTGGCATGTACGCTTTATAGAACTGATGCCGCTCAACAGGCAGGCCGGGTTCGTGCCATCACATATACTGCAACGGCAAATAGCGCAACTGGGCACGCTTGAACCTTTCTTCGGTCTAACGGGCAACGGCGCGGCCAGGTATTTCACCCTTCCCGGAGCCACCGGCACGATCGGATTCATCAGCCCTGTCTCAGAACCTTTCTGCGAAGGGTGCAACAGGCTGCGCCTGTCGGCCGCCGGTATGGTCTACCCCTGCCTTTTCTCTACAGACGGCATCGATATAAGGACACCTCTCCGCAAGGGCGCGGATGTCAATGCGGTGAAAAAACTGTTAGCCGCTGCCATCGCAGCCAAGCCAAAAAAGCACCTCCTCTCCGAGGGCGGTCCCGTAGATACAAAGATGTCCAGTATAGGGGGTTGACCCATGAGCACGCAAAATACACGGATGATAGATGTTTCCTCCAAGAAGGAAACCCAAAGGCTGGCAACGGCCAGAGCCCGCATTAATATCAATAAGGATACCCTGGCCATGGTCAGGAAAAACAACATCCCAAAGGGGGATGTGCTGGCTGTAGCGCAGGCGGCGGGCATACTGGCAGCTAAGCGGACACCCGGCCTCATCCCGCTCTGTCATCCCCTGCTGCTTTCCTCCATCAGCGTTGATTTCTCCCTGCCGGTTAAAAACAGCTATATAGATATAACGGCTACGGTGAAGGGCAAGGGACAGACCGGCTTCGAGATGGAGGCGCTCACAGCCGCGGCCATCGCTGCGCTTACCATCTACGACATGTGCAAGATGTTCGACCGGGGCATGACCATTACCGCCCTGCGCCTGGTGAAGAAGAGCGGGGGCAAGAGCGGCCACTACACGGCAGAATGATTTTCAGGCGACGTTCTTCAGCGCAGGCAATACATCCACAGCCACAGCCTCGATGTTGGCATAAACTATAGCCTGGGAATCAACTGAATAGCTGATGCCTTGAATGAAGCAATGACAGTTTGTCCGATTTTCAGGTCCAATTCGTCGCACGAACGCTTGGTCACCAGCGCTACCAGAGGAAACCCGCAATCGATGGTGACCTTTATCATTGGGCCGACAGGAAACAGTTTAACTATGCTGCCGACCAGGTGATTGCGGGCGCTGCTGGAAGCAGTTTGTTTGGACGGCAAGGAAATTGTGACGTCATCATTATTGAGCAATACAGCGACCGGAGTTCCTGTTTTTAAATCCGAAACTGCTTCGATGTGCTGACCAGGGATATCTACGTTGACCAGTCCGTTTTCAACCAAGCTTATTACGCCGTGCATGATGTTGCCAACTTCGATAAAATTGGCTACCTCTTCATCTGTGGGCATTGAGAATACGCTCTCTGTATTGCCGATCTGCCTTATTTGTCCACCAATGAGCACCACCACGCGGCTAGCAAGTGCAATTGCCTCATTTCGATCATGTGTCACCATGACCGTCGTTACCTTGGTCTCCCGCAGAACGCTTTCGAAGTCTTCTACCAGCGCCTGGTGAGTTGGGCTGTCGAGGGCGTTGAACGGTTCATCCAAAAAGAGTACATCAGGCTGCAAAACGAAAGCGCGCGCCAGGCTCGCCCGTTTTGCCTCTCCGCTCGAGAGCGTGCCCGCCTGTCTCTTCGCCAGTTGCCAGATGCCAAACCGCTCCATCCATTTCCGTGCCCTTGCCTCTATCTCGGCGGCCGCTACCTTGCGCAATCTCAGGCCAAGGGTCACATTATCCCAGACGGTACCGTTGAGCAGCAAAGACTCCTGAAAAACTATGGCAATCCTGCGATGCAGTCGCAAAACAGATTCACTGTCCATAACCGGCATGCCATTGTACGAAAATGTCCCCGAGGATGGCTTGATAAGCCGGGCAAGACAAAGAAGGAGAGTGGTCTTCCCTGAGCCATTCGGCCCGAGCAATAGCAAAACTTCATTGGGGAAAACCTGGAATGAGGGTATCTCCAGCACTCTGGCGCTGCCGTACATAACCGAGACGTCGCTGGCTTCTATTACCGGGCTTGAATCCGACGTTGCCGGGTTCACTTCGATTTGGTCCTTTGTTGAATTGAGGTAAGGATGTAGTTTACCAGGTAAACCAGTACCATGAGCAGGACGCTGAAAGCCATGGCCCTGGCAAAATCGCCCCGGCCGGTATAGTCGACGATGGCGGTGGTCATGATCTGGGTCTGTCCCCGTATGTTGCCGCCGACCGTCATCGAGGCGCCGACCTCGGAAATAATTGCGCCAAAGCCGGCCATGATAGCGGCCAACAACGGCAGGCGGGCTTCCTTTAAAAGCAGCCATACCATCTGCGATTGGGAAGCTCCAAGTGCAAGAATCTGGAGGCGCAATTTCGGGTCAAGTTGCTGAATGGTAGCCATGGTAAAACCGGCCACGATAGGTAACGAGATTATGAATTGAGCGACAACCATGGCTGAAGGTGTATACAGGATATGGAAAAATCCCAGCGGGCCGGTACGTACGAGGAATATATACACAATGAAACCAACAACAACTGGTGGCGCGCCCATACCGGCATTGACGAGGCTGACCAGGAAACGTCTGCCGGTAAACTGAGTTAAGCCCAGGGCACAGCCTAAGGGAATACCCAGGCAAAGGCTGAACGCAGTGGCAATGCCTGAAACTATTAACGAAAGTAAAGCCACCTGGATGACCTGGGGGTCACCTTGCAGCAGCAGCTCGAAGGCCTGCCGTATCCCTTCAAAAATTATGTCCATTTGCGTATGATAATGAAGCTCCCCTAAACGCTAACATATAAGGGAGCTTCATTCAATCATGTTAAATTCGCTATCTGACTACAGCCTATTGGCTACCCAACTGGGCCTCGGTCTTGCCAGCATCGGGGAAGAAGAGCGGCTGGCCGTATTTATCCACTCCATACTGGCTGATCAGCTTCTGTGTTTCCGGAGAGACCATGAAGTCAGCAAAAGCTTTGGCCCCGTCCGTGTTGATTTTGACGTCAGTGAATTTCGCCGGGTTGATCTGGATTACGTGATAGATATTCAGTAATTGACGGGTCGCCCTGCACCAGTATATCGAGTGACAGGGTTTTCTGATTATTCAGGTAAGTCGCCCGGTCTGTAATGGTATAGGATTGTTTTTCCGAGACAACTCGAAGCAAATCGCCCATTCCCAAGCTGGCTTCCTGATACCAGCTCGGATTGCTGGCGGAGCCGTCTTTGACGGCAATTCCTATCTTAGTCCAGAGTTGCTTTTCCAATTGATCTGTGCCCGAATTATCACCGCGGCTATAAAATGTTATTTTGGCATCTGCTATCTTCTTCAGTGCATCGGTGGCGGAACTAATTCCTTTTATACCAGCCGGGTCTGAAGAAGGTCCGACGATAATGAAATCATTGTGCATTACCAGCAGGCGCCTGGTGCCATATCCATCCTGCATGAATTTTACTTCCGAAGCAGGGGCATGTACCAACAAAACATCTGCCTGGCCCTTTTGTCCCATAGTCATGGCCTGTCCCGAACCGACGTATACCGGCTTCATAACGTATCCGGTCTTTTGCTGGAAAACGGGGATGAGCACATCCATCAGTCCTGAGTCACGAGTGCTGGTAGTACTCGACATCAATATCTCGGGGTTGGCCGGTTTAGGTGGCACAGCTGGTGTTGGGGCCGGAGTTGAGCAGGCGACCATACTTGCAGCCAAACCTATAACCATTAATGCGCTTAGTAAACAAAAGAATAATTTTCTATTCATACTTACTTCCTATCTGTTTAATTAATTGGTGTGCTATTGATTTACTACTAAATGGCCTCAGGGAGGCGCCCTGCAGGGTAAATGTATCATCTATCTCCTCCTTTCCAAACGTGGGAGGTATCACTGTTTCCGGTGATGCCCTGCGGCCGGGTTCCTTGGGCAAAAGCCTTTAGGATGCCAGGCTCGGAGTTTTATGCTATTTATAAAAGTTGTTAGCTCCGGTTTAAAAGATGTCGTAACCCCCAATACTATAGACAAATTTTCTAAAGATACTTGTTATCAAGGGACAATTATGTAATATAATAGGGCGAATTTCAAGGAGGTATGTTATGAAATTAGGCAGTGGGACGATCGCCGTCATCATTATATTGATTATCGTTGCCCTGGGAGTGGTCGGCTATGGCGGCTACCAGATGGGCATGGACACAGGATACAAAGCCGGCTACGCAAAGGGGAATGCCGACGGCACTGCAAGGGGCACGGAGGACGGCTACAATAAAGGCCAGGAGGCAGGCTATGCGCAGGGCAAGCAGGACGGCGAAAGTGCCGGCTACGACAAGGGCTATTCAGAGGGCATGGTCAAGGGACAGGCGCAGGGCCAGGCACAGGGTCAACAGGAGGGACAGCAGATAGGCTATAACAACGGCTACAACGACGGCTGGTCTAAAGGCTGGCGCAACGGCTGGCAATCCGGCTGGTGGCAGGGTTGCACCAACTGCTGGCAGCATTGCGGCCCGTTCGTGGCCGGTGCTGAGCAGACCACCTTCTCCGGCGGTCCCACACAGGCGTGGATGCCGGTGTCGCCTTCAGCGCCGTCTCCACAATCATCAGAATAAAATTCGGCTTAACCGATGATTAACAACACTAATGGTAAGATTAATAAAGCCATAACAGTTCTGCTGGTATTGGTTGCGGTCTCCATGGATCCCTAAACGCTATTCAGCTACCATGACTATCTCAAATAGCAGCGGCCATAGCTTGCCGGTAACAAATATCCGGTTGCTTTTCGTATCATACGCAATGCCGTTCAGGACATCAACGGAACTGTTGAAGTGACCTTTTTCTATAAGCCCTGATAGGTCGAGCCAACCGCTGACACTGCCGTCACCCGGATCTATTATGACAATTTTATCGGTCGTCCACACGTTGGCAAATATCTTGCCGTCGATATATTCCAGCTCATTGATCCTATCTACGGGGCCTTTTTCATCGTGCACTTCTACGTGACCCTTGTTATTGAAGTTTTCAGGATTTAAGAAGTAGAGATCGGATGTGCCGTCACTCATGACGATACGGTTCCCGTCATAAGTGATCCCCCATCCCTCGGTGGGATATGAGAACTCCCTTAACAGGTTAAAGCTATTCCTGTCATAAACAAAGCCGGTATGGGATTTCCAGGTCAACTGTATCAGGGTATCCTTATATAGGGCGATACCCTCCCCGAAATACCCGGCGGGCAGTTTATACTCTTTTAATACCCCGCCGGTTTCCAGGTCTACTTTACGTATGGCAGAGCTTCCATAGCCCCCTGTCCCTTCATACAATATGCCGCTGTCAAACGTTAACCCCTGCGTATAAGCTGCCGGGTCATGGGGAAAGGTATTTACTATCTTATAAGTATAAACAGGGACCGGTTGCGATTTAGCGGGAGCCGGCTTAACAGCCAAACAGCCATTCAGGCAGGAGCAACAGATGATACACAACGATGCTATGGCGATGAGCAGCAGGCCACATAATTTGGCGACGCCGGTTGGCTGGTGGTTATCGAATAATATTGCCTTCTACTTCCTCTTTCCCACTGGAGCTATATAAAAACGCACGGACCCGCATTGATCGGATTTTTATATGCCTCTACTTACTTTGACAGAAATTGATTGAAAAGCCCGTCGAAATCCTCTTGAGTTTCCAATTCCGGGTCTATGGAACGGATGACGCCCGATTGATCGAGGACAAATGTAGCAGGAAGTTGCAAAACATTATAGGAAGAACCCACTTCACCCTTAAGGTCCAGTAAAACCGGCAAAGTCAGGCCCTGCCCCGAGCAATAACTTTTTATCGCCGTTTCACGTCCCGGTCCATGCACGGTAATTATAGCAACTTTATTGGTGTCTTCGAGTTCAAATGCCTTTTGCAGCAGTGGCATCTTTTTCTGGCAGGCCGGGCATGTCATGTTCCAGAATACCAGCAGGACAACCTTTCCGCGGTACTGGCTAAATTTTAGCGTATCCCCTGTAACCGTAGGAAGTGCAAAGTCCGGAGCGCGCTGGGTCAGCTGGACCCCCGTCTTAAGAGATAAAACACCCTCATATTCAGCAATAAGCTGATGGCCGTAAGCGTCCCTTGCCCTGATCACAAAAGCATAAACCCGTTCCCTGTCCAGTGGTTGGAGCGTGGCTTCGTGACTTGCATTGCTGGCATCATCAATAATTATCTTACGCTCAGTGGTTCCCTCCTCCCCATATGTCACTTCTGCGGTCGTTGGCCGGTCGGTTACCCAGGTAATCACGGCCGCTGAATCCGTGGTTGTCGAGATGCTCACATTTGAGATCACGGGTGGCGGTTCCAGCGTGGTAAATGAAAGTTTGCCGGATAAGCGCTTGCCGGTTGTGCTATCACCGGACAGCAACTGGAAATAGTAGGTAGTAGCCGGATACAGGTTATCTGCCTTGATGGAATGGTTTTTAACCGGGCCCATGTCCGAAAAAAGACCGGTGATTTTCCCATCCTTATCATAGACGATGATATCGGTAACTTCATCGCTGCTGGTGATGAAATTAATAATACCGCTGCCGGTGGTCAAATCTGAAACTGTAATGTTATCAGCTACAGGGGATAAGGACGAACGGGAGTTATTGTTTACAGGTGAAGCGCTGATTAAAGCTGTTATCAATATAAGGATAATGCCCACGACACCTAAAACATAACCAGCCACAGACCAGATATTACTGCGCGCATAAATAAGAAACCCGTCAACAGAATCTACCGGCCTAAAGCGTTTATCTGTGCCCGGTAGTAAAACCGGCTCTGTTTCTCCCCCTTGTTGCCTGGGTAAAAATAAGCCGGCTAACCGTGAAACCGGCCAGCGGTTTGAGAAGAAACGGCCCGGTTGCAGGAATATTACTGCAAGGGCCAGCAGGCCGAGTATGATATCTATACCCAGCGATTGGTAGGGAGTGAGGTAACCGAAAATTTTTTCCCATATCCCAAAACAGCTGGCGCATTGCGAATATTCTCCCGTGGCAATGGTCCAGATATTGGTCCCCATGAATGCGGACAGCAAGGGCAGTGTTAATACAGCAGCCAGCCTGGGCATCAAACCAATGAGCAGCGCAATACCTAAGATCAACTCGGCCCATGGGAAGATAACGGGCACCAGTATTTTATAGATGAAATCTATAAAAAGCGGCGTTAACAATGCTTCCGGCAGCACGGCATTGATGAAGGCCATGACCTGGGCCGGTGTTTGCATATCACCAAATAGCTTGCCGGTCCCGGAGGCAATAAATGTAACGGCTATTAATAATCCAGCAACCAGGCTTATGCCGTCTTTAATTCTATAATTCAAAGGCTACGCTCTGTTCTTCATTATTAATAACCACATGGGTACATGTGCAGTTTTTTACTTTGAGTCAATAAATACTATTCTTGTGGGACCATGGCATTGCCGCTAACCCTCACCATCCAATTCACGCGGCTCTTGTCCCCAAACCAGGGAGCGATCGAATACGGCCAGCCCGGCGCTAAATTATCCACACCGTTATCATCCCGTACCGTTACATCGGAATGGGTATTTACGACATTACTCGCGGCTCCCATGCGAAATCCCTGGCCCGTAGGGATACCGGTATAGATATGGATATAAAAATCACCTTGCACTTTAACATCGGGTATTTCTATATCTGCCCAACCGCCTGTTGAATCGATGTTGGACCCCAGGCGTGTCCGCAGCGGGAATCCGTCACCGGAAAATGACGTAGTATAGAGGACTTTATTATCTTTATCACAGATTTGCAGGTCACAATCCCCGATGTTGAATCCGGGTGAGCCGTATACCAGCCCGAATACCGTCACCTTATTTATGCTGAACGGGTCCGGAGGCGACACAAAGGCGACCGAATATCCCGTACATGGTTTGACCAGGGATAAACAATCTTTGGCGACGCCGTCATCATATTTCAGCTCAACCGGCATCGCCACGAGCTTTGAATTAACCGTAAGCATAGCACTCCTTGCTCCAATTCCGATTTCATAGGTGCCCGCTACGTCTTTGGAGAGAGAGAATGTTACGGTTTGCGTGGACCCGGCGTCCACGTTGATATATTTCGTGTCGATTCTTTTACCATCAACGGACAGGGTGGCGCTGTAAGCGCCACCTGTTCCGCCGATATTTGTGACCTTAGCGCTGATACTAACTGTTTCCCCCATAGTAACTTCCGCTGGCTTGATATCCAGTGAAGCTATCTCAAACTGCGCTGGAGACGGCGAAGGCGTACAGGCTATCGGTACAGTTATTGCTATGACCAATATTAATAGCCCGGCTGCCAGCGTCTTTTTGTTACTCATCCATTATTTACCTGCGCAGTTATTTTACATGGTAACGACTACATAGACATAGTTTTGATCATGATCCACGCGGCGGGGCCGGCGGAGCGCCCTGACCCGGCGGCTGGATGATGATAGAGGTAGCGGTAACGTTGCCGGCAGCATCCTGGGGACCCATGACGTTCAGGGATTGGCCTTCATGAAGGTCCGCAAGGGTGCCGGCGGTGAAATTCTGAATAGTAGTGTTATCAGCGATGAACAGCAGAGTAACAGTGCCTTGTGAAGTGGTCAGGGTTAATGTGTTGCCATCAATCTTGGTAAGGGTACCTCCGGCGCCTCGCCTTGTGCCGCTACTGCGTGGGGACGTCGTGGGGTTCGTGCGGGTTGCTCCGCCAAATGGTGGTGGAGCGCCCTGACCCTGCGGCCGGATCATAATCGAGGTAGCGGTCACGTTGCCGTTGGCATCCTGGGAACCCGTGGCAATCAAGTACTGGCCTTCATGAAGATCCGCAAGGGTGCCGGCCGTGACATTCTGAACAGTGGTATTATCAGAAATGATCTTGACCGTAACTGACCCCTGTGAGGTCGTCAAGGTTAAAATATCGCCATTAATCTGGGTAAGGGTGCCGCTGACGCCGCGGCGTCCGCCATTGCGTGGGGACGTGGGGGGTGTAGCTGGAGCAGGGTTAGTCGTAGTAGCGGGTGCGCAGGCGGCTGCCACCGTAAGCAACAGCACCACCAGCAAGGTCAGGGACCATGTGTATCGTTGTTTCATTTGTATACCTCCAAATTATGCTTCATTTCTGAAATCTCAGACATCTAACTTCCTATCATATATAGAAATTGTTCAGTAATTGTTAAGCTGCGGTCAGGCTAAACTCTGTATGAAAGGAACCTGCGGCAATAGTCCGGCCAACCTGATTTCCGTAAATCATAATAATTTACTAATATCTCGTTGATACACTGAATATAAAGGTCATGAAAATGAACATCAACTCGATAACAGGCCAGGTGAAAACAGGCCGACCGCAACGCTGCAGCCGGATAAAATGCCTGTTGGGTAAATATTACGGCCTATGGGTAATCGGCCTGTCCATCTGGCTTTGCGCCGTTTCCCTTGTCCCGGCGCCGGTCCTCGCACAGCCATCACTGTTGACGGCTACGTTGCCCTCAGCCCAGATCAATACAATGTATTATGCGCAACTCTCGGCGGCCGGAGGTACACCTCCTTATACCTGGAGCGTAATAGGCGGTAGTCTACCACCGTGGTTGAATCTTGCCCCTGATACGGGGTCCATATCAGGCACCCCCGATACACAGGGAACTTTTAGCTTCATGATCAGGGTAACAGACAGTGCCGCAACCTCTGCTCAGCAGGTTTTCTCTATTACCGTGACGACGCCACCGCTGATATTCAGCACCTATAGTCTGCCGGATGCTAAGGAAAACGCCGCTTATATGGCTGCCATGATCGTAAGCGGAGGCACCGCGCCGTACAACTGGTCTATTGTTAACGGTTCATTACCCTCAGGTCTAACAATAGATACCACCACGGGCACTATCTCCGGCATCCCGGCGCGGGGATCCACCGGCACCAGCAGTTTCAGCATCCGGCTCACTGACAGCTCAGCAACCCCGGTTGCTACTCAGAGAAACTTCACTATCAACGTAGAAAAAGGCAGTTATCAGTCAACTATAAGTATTGGTACAGGGCTGAAAGCGGCTGAAACCTCATTATTTATCAATGGTATCCAGGTAACCTCGCTGCAGGGAGGGCAATCTATAACTCAGAGCTTCGACCTTGATACCAATCAAACCATAAGTGTTGAACCTCTTATACAAAACGCGTCTGAGGCGGATATCAGGTATAAAGCTGAATATGAAACTATAACTGTAACCGAGTCTTCGCCGGATGCCCAATTTAATTACTATCCCGAATACTACGTGGAAATCAAAAGCCAGCCGGCTGATGCCGGTCAGATCGCCGGTTCCGGATGGTACCGCGAGGGCACTGTACTACAGGCATACGCACCTGGCACTATTCAATCGGGAGCTGACCCAGGCACCCAATACCGGTTTGCTTCCTGGAACTTACCCACCGGGGGACAGATTATAGGCGGAAATTTAAATCAGGGCATCAATGCCCCCGGAGTTTATACCGCAGATTACGACACGTATTACAGATTAACCTTTACATCACCTTTGGGAGAGCAAAAGGAAAGCGCCTGGTACAAGGCCGGCACACCGGCTGAATGGAACCTTTCTGTTACACAGGTGCCCATGTCCGGTATCCTGGGATTCTTCAAAGGAACTTTTAATGCTGCCAACAGCCGGGGCAGTGTAGTTATGGACAAACCTGAGGATATCACCATAACCTGGGAGGCTGACTATACCCTGCCGCTTATCTTGATTCCGGCAGCGCTGCTACTGGCTATAATTTGCATCTACGGCCTGTATGCTCTGTCACGCAGTCCGGCTAATAAACCTGTCCCCTTTTATCCGGCCGCTCAGGCGTCGCCACTGCCTTTTCAACCCGTGAGCCCGCAATACTATCCTGCGCCGCCGCCGGTTTATTTCACACCGCCCCCGGTATATTTCACGCCGCCCCCGGTCCAGTTTGTACCGCCTCCTCCCCGACCCGTTCTTCCTCCGGTCCAGCCTATTCCGTCTCCCATTATCATCCCTGTGCTGCGCCCGGAATCTTACACTACCGAGATATCGGAGGCCAAAAAGCCAGATAAGCCCAGTACAACCAGAAACAAAATCATGGAAGACTTTGGCAAGCTGCTTGATAATTACGCAAAGGATGTTGTTGCTGCCAGGCAAAATCTGGCGCCGACGCAACTCACTAAAGCGGATGCAGTTACAAAGATTACCGTAACTGACCCCTACAAGCTTAACTGAATAAATAGTGACTATTCCCGACCGTTACAATCGATATAATCCCCCCATCCGTGCTTGCATGGGGGAATTTCTCTCCGGGAAATGATTATGTTTTCAGTAGAGAGTTGATCAAATCTATATCAAGGGGTTACTGTTACAGTTGCGGTTGCGGTGGCAGAGCCGGAACTATTGAAGGCGGTAAGAGTATAGGTGGTAGTTGCCGTCGGTGATACTTCTTGCCCAAAGACTGAACCTGGAGTACCAATATCCTGATCAATAGAAATCGAAGTTGCTCCTTGGATATTCCATGTCAGAGTCGATGTCCCTCCGCTTACGATGCTGCTCGGGCTCGCAGTGAATGAATGTATAACCGGTGCTGAACCTTCCGTTGTTGACACGTTAACTGTGGCTGATGCAGTTATTGATCCGTAGCTATTGGTAGCGGTCAATACATAAGTGGTAGTTGCAGCGGGGGTCGCCGTTGTAGAACCAGACATCGCTGTGGTCGAAACAGTTCCAATGGTCGGACTTATGGATATCGATGTTGCACCGGTGACCGCCCACGATAACGTTGTAGATTGTCCTGATGAAAGCGCAATAGGATTTGCATTGAAAGAATTTATCACCGGTGCATTTGTTGCCGTGCCTACGGTAACCGTGGCTGATGCAGTTATCGATCCGGAGCTATTGGTAGCAGTCAATATATAGGTGGTAGTTGCTGTGGGAGTTGCCGTTGTAGACCCCGTTAATGAGACAGTTCCAATACCCGGGTTGATAGATACCGATGTTGCGCCAGTGACGGTCCATTGAAGCGTTGAAGCCGATCCGGATGTAACAGTACTTGGGCTAGCGTAGAAAGAGCTTATCACCGGTGCAGCTGCAGCCGTGACTGTAATTGTGACTGATACAGTGTTCGAGCCATAACTATTGGTGGCAGTAAGAATATATGTTGTGGCTGAAGTTGGCGACACAGTTTTCGTTCCGATTGATGAGACAGTTCCAATATCGGGACTGATAGACACCGACGTTGCTCCCCTAACATCCCAGGTCAGGGTTGCAACCTCACCGGAAGAAATAGAGGTGATATCGGCAGCAAAAGTGGTGATAACGGGTTTACCTGCTGTATTTACTGTAACTGTGACTGACCCTGTAGTATTGCCGGCGCCATTAGTGGCAGTAAGCGTATACACAGTGGTTGAAGTCGGTGATACATTTTTAGTTCCGGCAGATGAAACACTTCCGATATCGGGACTGATAGAAACTGACGTTGCTCCAGTAACACCCCATGAGAGCGTTGAGGCCTCGCCAGAGGCAATAGAAGTTGGGCTTGCTGTAAAATTGTTGACAGCCGGCAGCGCTGCCGGCGTTACCGTAATAGTAGCTGATGTTGTCGACGGACCCGTGCTGTTGGAGGCAGTGATGGTATAGGTAGTGGTTGTTGTAGGGGTTACCGTTTGTGAACCACTCGATGATACTGTTCCAATAGCCGGGCTGATAGAAACCGAGGTTGCCCCCGTAACACTCCAGGACAATGTAGCTGACTCACCAGAAGTAACGGTGCCCGGGTTAACCGCAAAATTGCTTATGGATGGCTCGCTCGGAACGGTCACCGTAATAGTTGTTGACTTCTGTGCAGAGCCGGAAAAATTAGTAGCAACCAGTGTGTACGTGGTCGTAGCCGTGGGTGATATTGCCACAGTCCCGCTTGACGATACTGTCCCGATATCCGGGGTTATGGATACCCCTGTTGCCCCTGTAACCTCCCACTGCAATTTTGCCTGTTCTCCCGATGTGATTGTCGGGGAACTGGCATCGAAAGATGCCACAACCGGCGAGGTGAACCATTTCAAGATGGCCCCATTTGTAGCAATATTGACACCGCCGATCGTAGCTGCAATAAGCAGTACCACTATTAGTGCCACAATACCACCGGAGCCTTTCTTCGGCGGTAATAATCCATCGTTCTCATACATGTATTGTTGCTGGTTGGGATACTGATAAGGAGATGATTGATACTGAGGTGGCGGTGGAGGAGCTTGGGGTATGTTCCAGTTGAATCTGGTACCACAGTTTGTGCACAAATTCTGGCCGTATACTAGCGGTGCTTTGCAATTAGGGCAATAGTACATTTGCTGCATATTATATTTTCGCTATTACCATAGATACAGCCTGAAATCCCCATGCTTGTGCTTTTTCGACTGCTCCCAACCCTATATTTGTATTAGGCAAACAACCATATAGCCAGATTTAATGTCCTGATCCAGAGGGTGGGGTTGGCGTAGTGCCCAGGCCCTGCGGCTGGATGATGATATAGGTAGCAGCAACATTGCCGCTCTCATCCTGGGACCCCATCACATTCAATGATTGACCTTCATGAAGATCCGCAATTGTGCCGGTCATTAAATTCTGAATGGTGGTATTATCAGAGCTAATATTCACCGTCATCGATCCCTGCGTAGTGGTCAAGGTTAAGGTATTGCCGTTGATCTTGGTAAGGGTGCCGCTAACGCCGCGCCGCGCACCGGTACGTGGGGAAGTGGGGTTCGCGCGGGTTGCTGCGTCAGGCGGTACTGGTGGAGCGCCCTGGCTCTGCGGCCGTATCATAATAGAGGTTGCGGAGATATTGCCGTTTGCATCCTGGGGACCAATGGCCATAAGGTATGAGCCCACACGCAGGTCCGCACGGGTGCCGGTCGTGACGTTTTGAATAGTGGTATTATCAGAGCTGATCTTCACCGTCACTTGCCCTTGTGCCGTGGTCAAGGTCAAGATATTGCTGTTAATCTTGGAGATAGTACCACTGGTGCGCTGGCGCTGCATCGGTATCGGGGGTATAGCTGGAACGGAGTTAGTCGTATCAGTAGCAGCGGGTGTAGCCGGAGCAGGCGCAGGAGTGGGAGCAGGTGTTGCCGCAGGAGCGCAGGAAGCCGCCACCACAAGCAACAGGCCCAAGAGCAAGGTTAATACCCGTGCAAATCGTTGTTTCATTATTGCACCTCCCGGTTATTGATCATTCCGGAAATCTGAAATCTATTCTAACATTTTATACTGAAATTGTTCAGCAATTGTTAAGAGGTGGAGGTACGCAAGTTGGCGTTGTGGAAACCCTTTGGAAGCGAAGGAAATACTGATGCCATGCCAGCACTATAGTCAGCAGTATTACATATTTTCAGGGATATGTTTTAAGAAGTTAATTCTTCAGTCATGTCGCAGGGCTTCGATCGGGTTAAGCCTGGAGGCCTGCCAGGCGGGATAAAAACCGAAGAATAATCCGATCCCAACTGAAACAGAAACTGCCATAATGACTATATCCAGGCTGACCAGCGTATGCATTGACCATACTTCGGATACCAGGTAAGCTGACCCCCAGCCGAGAACAACCCCGATGAGACCGCCGGCAAGTGAAAGAAACGCCGACTCGATAAGGAATTGAATCCAGATATCGGTATCTTGGGCACCCAGCGCTTTGCGAATGCCGATCTCCCTGGTCCTCTCCAGCACCGAAACCAGCATGATATTCATCACGCCTATACCGCCGACCAGCAAAGAAATAGCGGCTATGGCGCCCAGCAGCATCGTGGTGGTGGCCATTGTCTCTGATACGGTGTTGGCAACCTCCTGCATCGATGTTATGGTAAAATCGTTAGCTGCCGAAGCGATCAGACGGTGCCGCGTACGCAGAAGGTCTGTGAGCTGCTGCACTATGTAGTCGCTGTTTTTTACATCCTTCACTGTCAGCGAAATGGAGGATATGATCTGCTCACCGCGCGCGGTACGCTGCTGCGCCACGGCCTGTTGCATGGCGGTGAGCGGAATAAATACCATGTTATCGGGCGATCCGCTGACGGCGCCCTTACTGGCCAGCACGCCGATCACGCGGACAATGATAGTGCCGAGCCTCAGGTTCTGCCCTAACGGGTCGTTGGCGCCGTAAAGCGTCTGCGCAACGGTGGACCCAAGGACAGCCACTGCGGTGCCGGTTTGATAATCATAATCCGAAAAGAAGGTACCGCTGGTCGTGCTCAAATTGTATGTTATCATGTAGGATGTACTCGTGCCTGTGACCTGCGCATTCATATTCTGGCTGCCGGCAATCAATTGCATATTTTTAGAAGAGATCGGGGACACCGAAGTGACCAGGTCGGTTTCCGCCCCGATGGCCGTAGCGTCTTCCAGCGTCAAACTCGCAGCACTGCCGGCTGCTCCTCTAACCCCACCTGCACCCATGGTCGACCCGGGGGTAATCATCATCAGGTTCGCCCCGAGTGTCTGTATCCTGGCAAGTATATCCGCCTCGGCGCCCTTGCCGATGGACATCAGCGCAATCACTGCGGAGACACCGATCACGATACCGAGTATGGTCAAAAGGCTGCGCAGCTTGTGAGATGTGACACCTCCCCAGGCGTTGCCAAAAGGTCTGAGCAGTTTACTGTACTTTTTCATCCTTCTCTACCAGGCCGTCCATGATATGTATTATGCGCTGGCAATGTGCGGCAATCAGGGGGTCATGCGTTATCATTACCAGGGTGATCTTCTGCTCCGCGTGCAGCGCCGTGAGCATATTGATTATCTCTGCGCCGGCCTTGCTGTCCAGGTTGCCGGTGGGCTCATCGGCCAGTATCAAAGGCGGTTTCTTGGCCAGGGCACGGGCAATAGCCACGCGCTGCTGCTCGCCTCCGGAAAGCTCGCTGGGACGGTGGCCGGCCCGGTCGGCCAACCCCACGGTGGTAAGCGATTCCATGGCGGATTTGAAATCGTCGGCTTCCGCATATTCCAGCCCCAGTTTAACGTTGGCCAGGGCTGACAATTTGGGCAGCAGGTTGAATTGCTGGAAGACGAACCCGATCTTATGCGCACGTATATGAGCCAGTTCCCTGCTGTTGAGTCTGCTCACTTCTTGGCCGTCTATATGGTAGCTGCCCGAAGTCGGCACGTCCAAGCAGCCCAGCAGGTTCAGGATGGTTGATTTTCCCGAGCCTGAAGGGCCCATGATGGCGACAAGCTCCCCATTTTCTATCGTGAAACTGACGCCTTTTAATACCTGGAGCTGCCTGTCCCCGATCGGGTATATCTTTTGAATGTCATGCAATTCGATCATCTTGAAGTAGGCAAACGGACTCCGGGTATCTGAGGGGTCGGTGCCCTTTGTTGTTGAGAGCCGGTCGTTGTGGTCGTGGCAGTAATATTGGTCGCCGTGGATACCACGTCCCCCTCATTGAGGCCGCTGATGACCTCCGTATTCTGGCCGTCGGTGATGCCCGTCTGGATCATTTGCTCTGTGGTCTTTCCATCAGCCGACACTAATTGTACGTAGTATCTTCCGCCCCGGCTGGTAATGGCTTTATTGGGTACAAGGAGTATATTGGTCCTCTGTTCGGCTATTATGCTGACGGTAACGGTCAGCCCTTCCCGCAGACGGAAGTTCTGGGGCACGGGTGCTGGTGTCTGGACCCGCGGATTTTGCCCTGCGGCGCCCGGCGTCTGCCCTGCAAATGAACGTCTCGCGGATGTTTGGTTATCGGACGCCGTCTGGTTACCAGATTGCTGGCCTGAAGACGCCTGCCGGTAGGATGTTCGGTTATCGGACGTTGCCTGCGTGCTTGACGTTTGCCCTCCGGTACCGGATGGCCTGGTGCGGGCCGACGTGCTTCCCGCGGCCGTTCGAGCCGCCGATTGCGCTTGTGCCTGGAGCGTAGCCGCGGTCACGGGGTCCATCTGTACGGTCACCTGGTAGTTCACCACATTCGATTGAATCGTGGGTGCTTCTGCTATGAGCGACACTTTGCCCGGAAAAGTATACGACTGAAGCGCGACAGCCTGGACGGTTGCCGGTGTGCCTATACTCAGCTCGTATATCTCCGTCTCATTAACCAGCACAGCGACCTGGAAATTCACCGGGTCGATGATGCGCACGCCGACGAAGTTGGCAGAAACCTGGTCGCCCGGCACGACATTTACATTGGTTACGAGCCCGGCAAAGGGAGCGGTAATGGTAGCCTTATCCAAATCTTTTTGAGCCTCAGCCAGGTTGTCCCTGTGCGTTATCCAGTTGCAATTGCTTGATCTCGATATCAAGAGGATCGGGAGCCGAGATAACTGACTACCGGAGGAATTGGTCTTGGGTTCCTCGGCGTTTTCCAGGTTCTCCTGGGCCGTTTTCACATTTATCTCGGCCTGGGCCAGGGCGCTTTCCAGGGGAGCGGTGTCGAGCTTTGCCAGGACCTGCCCATCTGTTACATTGTCGCCGATTTTTACCAGCACCTGCTGGACCGTACCTGCCGAGTAAAAGGTGAGGTTTTCTTCGTGGGCCGTCACCAGGTTACCGCTGGCCAGGATATTGATATTCAGGTTGCCACGCTGGATCGTGGCAGCCTGGTTGGCCGCCGCCGGGTCCGCTTTTGCAGTGCAGCTCACTACAAGTGTTGCAATGAGCAGTGCCAATATTGTAATAGTTATTGCCTTGTATTTTCTCATGCCTGTCAGTCTATTTATCTAATTCATTAAAGATTATAAAGCTTAGCGCTATAGCAGTCTATGTTAAAAATATTAGGATTTTATTAAGATTAATAATAAGTTAATATTTCCGGTGTATTATGGGGCAGGGTTTTGGGGAAAATTCAGACCCAAAGGGGAATTCTCAATAAAAAAGGTATATAGGATAAAAACATACAGATGCCTGGCGGCACTGCTGCTGGCGATATTTATAGCCGGTTTAGCCGGGGCGGACGGCGCCCAGGAGCAGCCACTGGCCGTGCCGCTCAAATGGGAAGTGGTAGACAAACCTGGCAGAAACGGCGAAATCATCCCTGATCCCTACTCCGAGATCAACCGCATCGCTGCCAGCCAGGACCATGTCTATGCGCTGGATAGCGACAACATCAGCATCAGCCGCCTTCACCGGTCGGATAACGGGGGCCTGACCTTTAAAGAAATAACCTCTTATCTGAGCGCTGCATCGCCCTGGGATGAAATCGCCGTTGCCCCCGACGAGCCGCAGTATGTGGCTGTGGTCACCAATGGTCGAAAGTGTGTATATTTGTCCAATGACTGGGGGGTAACATGGAATACTACCAGTTTTCCTAATACTCTTTCCTCTGCTGAATTTATTCGGTGCATAGCCATCTCCAGTCGCTACCTATGGTGGTTCCGACCCATATCACGATATAGCATTGGCACGGCTGTCTGGGGGATACCACACAGGCCGGGCACGTCTGGACGGTTCAGAGTCGGCAAATTCGTTCGCTCAATGGCAGATTCAAAACATAAACGTCGACCCGATCCTTGGGGGCTGCTGAAGTATCGGCGATTGCCTTTTCACCCAATTACAATTCGGATCAAATTATATTGGCAGTCGCTTCAACAAATCAAAATACAGTGCCATCAGAAAACGGAACCCTGCTCTGCATCGGAAAGAGATTCGATATTTCTTCTCCCGTGGTCTGGAATGCCAATATTAGTGCGAATTATAGTAAATATCCGTGGCAGATTATTGACAGCGGTGACGCTCCGGGGCAATATATAACTTCTTCTATAGCTTTACCTTCGGACTATGATTCGGGATCGGGGACCTCATCGGGATCAGTGACGTCATGGATGGCCTTTGTTAGCTGTAATACTACGCTTAATCCTAGCGCAAATGACGTATATCGGATTTACGACTATTCTAATTTTCCGGTTTCAAGGCTGTATGTTGCGGGCAGTATCGGCGCCAATATAAGCAGCGTCGCTTATTACGGGACGTCCAAACGGGTAAACTGCTCGCGGGAGGTGTTGACTCAGGTACCTCCACTACCATCATTCAGCGTCAACGTGTGGCGGACTTCCATTGATAACACCGTTTCTTCCCCGCCGCAATGGATACCCGCCAACCAGCCTCCCTCGGGGCCGGGCAATGCGCAGGTGGCCTGGAGCAACAGCGGCGCTGTGGCTTTTTGCGGCACTGGCCAGGATTCCCGGAAAAGACCTCGATGAAAGCGCCTTCTCTCAGAGCCTGGATAACGGCAACAACTGGGCAGCAGACCAGCCTTATGAACACCGATATACATATGACGGATATCGCGCCCGCACCCGATTCCCGCAGCCTGTTCATGGCGACCTATAGCGAATTCGGCCCGGAAAGCGTGTGGCGCAGCGCGGGAGAGCCGCTGGGCACGTACTGGGGCAGGCTGCTGAATATCCCGAGCAAATACGGACAGAATCATTCTCAGGTTAAGCCCGAATTATGCAACAGACTACACCCTGTATGCAGTTGAGGTAGATAAGAGCAGACACGAAAACTTGACGATACCATCAAATCTGCTGGAGATATCGGAAAACCGCGGCAATACATGGAGGAAGCGTTACATACCCAGGCCGGTCATCGATATGGTCACGGCAAGCCGGTATACGCTCTATCTTGCCACCACGGCGGGCTGCATCCGGAAAAGCACGGACGGCGGGATTACCTGGGGAGACAAGGTGATGACCGGCCTGGACAGTATCAACATGCTGGCCCTTGCCGGTAACGGTGACTTATTCGCCGGAAGCTGGGACAGCAAGGTGGCTTATTCCACGGACAATGGCACCAGCTTTATTAAAATTGAAAATCCCATAGATATCGATGCAGGTCCTGTGCAGGTTGTGCCTGACGCTGACTACAGCCGTAACAATATAATTTATGCTGCCGACAACATCACCGATAATGGCGTCTGGCGCTGGACCATCGGCCAGTCCACAGAGTGGGAGCAGATCGACGAAACGATAACCGACCTCGCACTCGGTCAAAGGATAAGCGGCCTGATGACGGGAACCGAAGGAACGCTTTATGCACTGAGGGCAGAGCGTAAGCCCAAACCGGGACAACCATACCAAATTTGCCAGTATCTGATAATCACACGGGCGGCATGAACCGCACATTGAATCCCACCGGCTGACCCTTTGATCAATATTGAAGTGGGACATAGTCAACCGCACACTGTCAGCCGATAACTCAGCTCACTAGCATTTAATCCCGCTCCGCTCAATTTCGCCGGCAATGGGCCCTGGCTCAAGCTGTCGGGAAACTCCGGTGAGAATGACCTGTGGGCCATAGATACGGCTGACTAAGGAATGACAACTACCACTGCCATCTATATCTTCAGGGACAACCTCTGCAAGGCCGGTCCATGGACAACCGGCCCCACTGAAGTAGGCTGCGACCCGGTCAGCGGCAGAAACCAGGGGTTCGGTATCTCGTGGGAGCAGCTATCCCTGTCCGACAGGTACGACCTGCAGATAGCCAAGGACCCTGCCTTCGCCCTCAGGATCGATCCGGCCATAGCCAATTCGGATAATATATCCGCGGTAACCGGGTCAATTCATATTATGACCGATCCTGTAAACGTGACGAGCCCGGCGCTATGGTTGAATCCCGCCTCGCTGCCCGAAGCGGGATCCGCTTACTACTGGCGAATCAGGACCTATCATGCGGCGACCGGGGAGTATATCAGGAGCCCCTGGTCGAACACAGACAGACTTTATTGTGAAGCCCGGATATCCTGTGACTACGCCTTACCTCGGTCCACAGTTGCTCTCTCCCGCCGATGGCTGTGAGTGCGCGTACAACGCGCCCGTCAGCTTCACGTGGTCACCATCCAAAGAAACGACCAAATATAAATTCGATCTCTCCGAAAACGCCGACATGCGCCGGCCTCTGATATCCACAACGGTGAGCAGCCCGGCCTACCTGTATGCCGGTCAATTGAAGAATGACACTGTTTACTTCTGGCGTATTAGCGCCACGGAGCCCGTACCCGGCGAATCCAGCGCCACCTTCAGCTTCAAGACCCAATCCGCCCAGCAACCGGATCAAGCTCCCGCTCAAAAAAGCGGGGCTGCGCCGCTGTGGGCCTGGATCGTAATGGGCGCCGGCACCATCACTACATTTGTCCTGGTTTTTATTCTTCTCAGGCGGCAGAAAATACTATAAAAGCTCCGTCTGTAAGAAAAGGCACGTGTTTCTCGGCTGGCAGCGGCCGCCTTTTATTACTCTCGTCATTGCGAACGAAGTGAAGCAATCTCATCATTGGTAGCGTAATGCCATGGGATTGCTTCGTCGCCGCGGCTCCTCGCAACGACATACTATAGCGGTCAAGCCATGCCCTCCAGGAATGCCCTCACGTTCCTGCCCAGCACGTCATGGTTGTAGCCACCCTCCAGCACCCCGAAGCGCCTGCCCTGGCAGTTCTTCAGTGCGAACTCTTTGACCTGCTGCCCCATGGTTTTATAATCTTCGGTGCTCAGCAGCCTGCCCCAGTCCTCGATGTGCCGGTCGAAGCCGGCCGAGACAGCGATGATATCAGCGCCGGACTGGCCTAAAAAGCGGCCCACGTGCTCCACGAAATCCTGCCTGTTCCCGTCCTCGGGATGAAAATAGGTAACATCCGGGTTGCCCTGGAAGATATTGGCCGTTCCGTCGCCGAAATGCAGGTCGAAATCTAAAATCAGCGCCGTCCTGATCTTCTTCTCCTCCATCAGTTTGGAAACTGCGATGGCCATGTTGTTGAAAAAGCAGAAGCCCCAGCAGCTATCGGCGCTGGCATGGTGGCCGGGCGGCCTGATCAACCCGAAAGCGGGTTCACCCTCCATGGCCAGCTCCGCCGCCTTGATGGCCCCGCCGGCGGCCAGCATGGCCATATCGAATACTTCACCGTACCTCTGCACGTAACCGATATGGAAGGATGTATGGCAAAGGCTGATATCTTCGAGTTGCGGCCTCTTTGGGCTTAACAAATTCGAACCCCTTCAGCCCGTTTACTATCGCTTCCATGCGGCCGGCGGCTGCGGCAGGATCGTTTTCGTAAACCCCCGTGTACCTGGGATGATAGACTACTTTCATGATAAACCTCCCCCATCGTCTGGTAGACAGCCCGTAAACCCGATGATACCATAAAGGCAGCAACGGAATAAAAACAGCATGCAGGGGGGTTAGGCCATGTTTTCAAAAGAGTGGTTCGTCTATGTCTTCGGCCGCTGGATACTTCTCTCCGGTATAGCAGGCGCGGCCTTGCAGGTGCTGCTCAGGCAGCAATGGGGCATACCGGATTTCCCCGCCTTCCTGCTCAACCAGCTGATGCTGGCCTGTGTTTTCTGGTACGTGGATAAATATATCTTCCAGCGCCACTTCGGCAAGGTCAAACAGCTCTTCAGGTTCCCCCGCATCAAAGGACAATTCGACACGCGGCGCGAGTTCAACCAGATAACCGAGGAATATACCCAGCTCGCCGTCGATTTCAACCGGGACCCTGACGTACCGCAGGCCTGGCTGAACCGCTTCCTCGACCTCTACCACTCGGTGGAGATGATGGAGCGCGTCCTGCGCGATAAAGGCATCAATGTTGACCTCGAACTGCACCGTATCATGGAGGAGAACCGCAAGCGCGGGTTATACGAATCCTGACGGGGTGATATACTTTCCCTTTGAAAACAGGTGAAATCAGAACGGTGCGCAGCATGAAAATCAAGATCAGTGATAATCAAAAAAACTGCTGGCCTCGATAGCCGCCGGGCTGCTGGGCAACCTGCTGGCCTACCTTTCCAGCCTGCTCACACCCTTGCAGCCGCAGGTGACCTTCGACTTCTCCCACATCGCCACTTTCGCCGTCGCCGTGGCTTTCGGACCTTTTTACGGACTGCTGACCGGCGCCATCGGCGCCATCTATCCCTATTATGAATTTGCCGTGCTGGGGATTTACGGCCCATGGTACGGCCTGGCCATCATACTTGGCAAGGCCATGACCGGCTATTTCTGCGGACTGCTGAGATACAGGCTGCCGACCTTTCTGGCTGTCACCGTGTCGTATATCCCTGAATGCATTTATACCCAGCTATTCCTGCTGTCGATGTCTTTCGCCCTGCCGGCAGGCGCCATGACCTGGGCCATCGCAATAGGCATACTCATGGAAGGCTGGGTAGAGGTCATCATATTCTCCTTCATCATAGAGATGGTGGTGCGCAGGAGGATCATGGAAACCGCCGTGCTGATGCTGGAGGTATTCATTATCATGCTGCTGGTGCACAAGGAATTCATCTTATCGCTGCTGCTGCTGCTGCTCATCACCTTTACGGTCATGCTCCTTTTCGAGATGCTCAAGCCGCTTTTCAAGGACCGCCACACCGGTCATCCACCCGACAGGGACGACTACACTCTGACAACCTTTATAGAGGCGGCAGCGCCACTCCCCCGACCCGGTTAACCTTCCGCAAACCAGGCTGCTGCGGCAAACATCATGCAATAAACGGCGCGGCATTTTGACAGGACCACGCCTGTATGCTACCATTACGTTGCGGCAAGTGGTTGCCATATACCACAACTTTCCGGGGATCTGATGAATTATGAACAAGGCCTCCAAGCGTATTGCGGTTATAGATTACGGCGCCGGTAACCTCGGCAGCGTGGCTAACGCCCTGACAAAATTGGGCTACAGGCCGATGGTTACGGCTGACACGTCAGAGGTATTCAAGGCTGATGCTGTTTTCTTCCCCGGGGTGGGCGATGCCGGCGACACGATGCGCAGCCTTGAGTCATCGGGGATGGCACAGGTTGTTAAAGAGCTGGTCGGCCTGAAAAGGCCGCTCTTCGCTATCTGTGTCGGACTGCAGGTGCTGCTGTCAGCCACTGAAGAGAGCGGCGAGCATGACTGCCTGGACATTATCCCCGGCAGGGTCAGGAAGCTTCCGCAGGGTCTGAAGATACCCCACATGGGCTGGAACCAGGTCAGGCAGCTTAAAACTCACCCCATCTTTACCGGCATCGATGATAATGCCAATTTTTACTTCGTGCACAGCTATTATGCCGACCCCCAGGACCGGGCTGTAGTGGCCGGGGTAACCGAGTACGGTATCGAGTTCTGCTCGATGATAATCAGGGATAACCTCTTTGCCACACAGTTCCACCCCGAGAAAAGCGGCGAAGCCGGACTGACCATGTACTCGAACTTCCTGGAAATTGTCTGCCCGTGAGCGATGACATGATGACTGTGAAACCACACTGCATTCGAAATACATTATCATCGGCAACACAGCCTGCAAGAGGGATAAAATAATATTATGTTAACCAAACGCATTATACCCTGCTTAGATGTCACCGGCGGCCGCGTGGTCAAAGGCACCAGCTTCACAAACTTACGTGATGCGGGCGACCCCGTGGAGCAGGCTGCCTTTTACTACCACGAAGGGGCCGATGAGCTGGTCTTCCTGGATATCGGCGCCACGCCGGAAGCCAGGGATACCATGGTGCACGTGGTTGAACAGGTAGCCCGCCAGGTCTTCATGCCACTCTGCGTCGGCGGAGGGCTGCGCTCTATCAGCGATATGCGGCGCATGCTGCAGGCCGGCGCCGACAAGGTCTCGGTAAATACCGCGGCTGTCCAGGAGCCACAACTGCTGAAGGAAAGCGCAGCCGTCTTCGGCAGGCAATGCATCGTGCTGGCCGTTGATGCCAAGCGGCGCGAGAAAGGCAAGCTGTCGTGGGAGGTATGTACCCACGGCGGGCGCAAGCCGACGGGCATCGATGCTCTGGCCTGGATAAAGCAGGCCGTGGAACTGGGGGCCGGCGAGATACTCTTGACCAGCTGGGATGCCGACGGCCACCAGGCAGGTTATGACAACGAATTGAACCGGGCGGTCAGCGAAATGGTCAGTGTGCCGGTTATCGCCAGCGGCGGGGCAGGTACGCTGGAGCACCTTTACGACGCCCTTTCCATCGGAAAGGCCGATGCTGTGCTGGCGGCCAGCATATTCCATTACCGCGAATACTCTATTAAAGAAGTGAAGGAATACCTGGCCGGCAGGGGCATCCCTGTCAGGCAGTAAAAGACTGAGTCATACGGCTATGAAAACATTTATACAGCTTAACCACTACCCCGCGCCTGTTGAGCGGAGGGCAATATGATCGGACAGGAAACGCGCGACGTTGAGCGGAAAATAACCGCCATCCTCAAAATACTCAGCGAATCACCCCTCCCGCTGGGCAGCAGGATCATATCCAGGCTGCTCGAGGAGCAGGGCATCTACCTGGGAGAACGTGCCGTGCGCTACCACCTGAAAATCATGGACGAGCGCGGGTTTACCCGCTCGGTCGGGCATAAGGACGGGCGAACCATCACGGCGCCCGGGCTGGAGGAGATGAGAAACTCCCTGGTAACGGACAAGATAGGTTTTATCGGTTCCAGGATAGAGCGGCTCGCTTACCAGACCAGCGTGGGATTGCGCTCGGCGACCGGCCGCGTGCCGGTTGATGTTTCACTGTTCACCCGCGAGGACCTGCCCCGCGCCCTGAAAATAATGAAAGGCGTCTTCGCTGCCGGCCTCTGCTCGTCAAACCTGGTGGCGCTGGCCGGGGAGAATAGCAAGACAGGCGATGTGACTGTTCCCGGGGGAAAGGTGGGACTGGCCACGGTTTGCAGCGTGGCGGTCAACGGCTGCCTGCTCAAAGCCGGTATACCCGCTTACGCCCGCTTCGGCGGCCTGCTCCAGGTACGCGGCGGCCAGCCCTTCCGCTTTGTTGACCTTATCGAGTTCTCCGGCTCGACTATTGAGCCTGCGGACATTTTTATCGCCGGCAAAATGACCACTGTCCTCGATGCGTCTTTAAGCGGTGAGGGCAAGGTGCTGGCCGGATACCACGAGATACCCATGCTGTCCGTGAATAAGGCCGAGGAACTGCTGCAACGCCTGAAAACCAGTGGCCTGATCAGCTTCGCCGTGATAGCGCGCCCGGGTGAAAAGGTCTGCGAGATACCGTTCAACCCCGACCGGGTCGGCCTGATAACCCTGAGTGGGCTCAACCCGGTGGCCGCGGTTATTGAGTCCGGCATCGGGGCCGTCACACGGGCCATGGCCGGCCTGACCGACGTCACCGGCCTGCACCCGTTCACTGACCTGATATAATAGGCAACTGCCATGAATAACATCCTGATAGTCACCAACGAGATGGACAGGGTCAGGGAGTTAAGCTCCGGCCTCAGCCGGGCGGGGTTCTCCTGCACCGCCTGCATCTATGCTGACGACGTCATCGAGCAGGACTCACGCCAGTCTTTCAACGCTGTGCTTATCGATGTCTCCTCGATTTCCGCGCATGGCGATTCCGCCTGGAAATGGTTCAGGAAGCTCAAGTTGCGAAGGCTGCTTCCCGTTATTGCACTGGTATCATCGCCGACTCTGCCCGTAGTTCTGGAGCAGGGCTTCGAAGACTTCGTTATGAAGCCCTGGAATATGGATGAACTGTCCGCACGGGTACGCCGGGCTATAACCAGGACGACCAGGCCCGGAGCAGAGGGCATAATCAAGGCGGGGGACCTGGCCATCGACCCGGTAAGATGCGAGGTGGAAATGGCCGGCCGCCTGCTGGCTCTGACCTTTAAGGAGTACGAACTGCTCAAGCTGCTGGCAACCAATAAGGGCAAAGTTTTCACGCGCGAATCACTGTTAAACGAAATATGGGGCTACGATTATTACGGGGGCGACAGGACTGTTGACGTGCATATCAGGAGGCTACGCAGCAAGATCGAGGACCCCGTACACACATTCATCGAGACCGTCAGGAATATCGGCTATAAATTCAAGGACGCCGGCACTGCTGAATAGCCCATCACGTAACACAATCTTAACACCTCTGTAATAACCCCGAAACAGGCGCCCCTTAGACTTATACCATACAAGTTCTCAAGGAGGTGCACTATGAATTCGGGAGATACCGCCTGGCTGCTTACTGCAAGCGCGCTGGTGCTTCTCATGACACCCGCCCTGGCCTTTTTCTACGGGGGAATGGTCAGGAGGAAAAACCTGCTTTCCACCATAATGATGAGCTTCGCCATTCTGTGCATGGTGTCCATATTATGGATACTATACGGTTATAGCATGGCCTTCGGTCCCAATGTCAAGGGGCTGGTGGGCAACCTGTCATGGTTCGGGCTCGCAGGTGTCGGTCAGGATCCTTCCCCTGTATATGCGAGTACTGTACCCCAACTTGCATTTGTGGCCTTCCAGGCAACCTTTGCCATTATTACGGTAGCTCTCTGGACCGGCGCCGTGGTTGAACGGATAAAGTTCGGCGCCCTGCTGGCCTTCGCGGCGCTCTGGTTTACCCTTGTCTATTGCCCCATCGCCCACTGGGTTTGGGGAAGCGGTGGATGGCTGGCGCAGTTGGGCGCGCTTGATTTCGCCGGCGGCACAGTGGTGCATGTTAACGCCGGAGTATCCGCCCTGGCCCTGGCGCTGGTGCTGGGTCCACGAATGGGATTCAAGGAAGGCGAATCAATGGAACCCAACAACATACCCTTTGTCGTGCTGGGCGCGGCCCTGCTCTGGTTCGGCTGGTTCGGCTTCAATGCGGGCAGTGCGCTGACCGCCGGCGGGCTTGCTGCCAGCGCTTTTCATCACAACCAATACTGCGGCAGCGTCTGCCGGGTTTACCTGGATGATACTGGGCTGGATCAATCGCACGGCCCTCGGTGCTGGGCGCGGCAACCGGCGCGGTAGTGGGATTGGTTGCCATTACACCGGCCGCCGGCTTTGTCCCTGTCTGGGCCGCCATCCCCATCGGCGCTATCGGTTCGATTATCTCTTACTATGTGATGGTCTGGAGGGCAAAGTCATCTGGTGTTGATGAGTCGTTGGATGTCTTTGCCTGCCACGGCATGGGCGGGACCTGGGGCGCACTGGCCACCGGCATCTTTGCCACCACGGCAGTCAACGCCGCCGGTTCCGGGCTAATCGACGGGAACTGGAAACAGATGCTGATACAGACTCTGGCCATCGTAGCCACTGCTGCCTATGCCTTCGGGGTCTCCTGGCTGCTGGCAAAAGCACTTAAGGCCACTATGGGCCTGCGGGTAAAAGAAGAGGAGGAAGCAGTCGGGCTTGATATATCACAACATGGCGAAACCGCTTACGGAGGTGTTTCATAATGAAAAAAATAGAGGCTATTATCAGGCCGGAAAAGCTTGATACCGTCAAGGACGCCCTGGTCCGCCAAGGGAATGCTGGGCATGACTGTAACCCATGTCAGCGGCCGCGGCAGGCAAAAGGGCATCGCCTTACAATGGCGGGCAGGTGAATATCGTGTCGATTTCCTGCCAAAGGTGAAAATAGAGATCGTTCTTGCGGATGAGGAATGCCAGTCAGCCCTGGATACTATCTGCGTGGCCGCCCGGACAGGCAGGGAAGGAGACGGCATGATCTTCGTGCTGCCGGTCGAGAACGCGATCCGGGTCAGGACCAGTGATAAAGGTGAACTCTGCATTGCGTCTAAATAGAGCCGGCGGGCTTTAGCAGACGCCGAAGGCGCAATCAGTTGGACTGATTATCGAAATAAGCGGAAGGCTTAAGGGCAGTATATGCCATAAAGAATGCCGCCAAAAATATTATCGTTGTCCGCTTTGTAATATAGATTTAACAATAATGTGCTAAATTACTATTTTGACACCGGTTATATAATAATGAGGAATGAAAACGGCTGGAATCTATCTGCTCACAACGGTAATGACAGTCAGGAAGTGATATTTGTTTGATGCACTCTTTATCAGCCTGATGACGCTGTTCTTCTTTCTCAGCATTGCGTTATTGGGAGCCATTGCGCGACTGAACTGATTGAATGGATACTTTTACTTTTGTCACCGGCCTGCTATGTCTGGCGTTGTTCATTTACCTGTTTATCGCTTTACTTAAACCGGAATGGTTTAAATGACAGTACCCAGTTTAATCCAGATCGGGTTATATTTAATAATCCTCCTGCTCCTCGTGAAACCCCTGGGTGCCTATATGGCACATGTCTATCAGGGCGAACGCACATTTCTCGATCCGGTTTTAAGGCCTTTGAACGATTTATCTACCGTATTGCACAAGTGAACCATGCGGAGGAGATGGATTGGAAAACTTATGCTATTGCAATGCTGGCCTTTAATTTTATCGGGCTGCTATTTTTATATTTGTTACTTCGCCTGCAGAATTTATTGCCCTTAAATCCTCAGGACTTGCCTGCGGTCCCACCTGACCTGGCCTTCAACACCGCTGTCAGTTTCGTCACCAACACCAACTGGCAGAGCTACAGCGGCGAAACCACGATGAGCTATCTTACACAGATGGTCGGATTGGCAGTTCAGAATTTTCTTTCGGCCGCTACCGGGATGGCGGTATTGATCGCCCTGATACGCGGCTTTGTCAGGCATTCCGCCAATACCATCGGCAATTTCTGGGTCGATATGACCCGTAGCGTGCTTTATATTCTGATTACCTCTGTCTTTGTTCTGGCATTGGTGCTGGTATCACAGGGCGTGGTGCAGACCTTCAGTGGGTCTACAGAATGTATCGCTACTTGCAACCGGTACCAGGACGCTAACGGCCAAACCGTCACCGAACAAACGATGGCGACTTGGCCCGGCCGCCTCGCAGATCGCCATCAAGCAGCTCGGCACCAATGGCGGCGGATTTTTCAATGTCAACTCGGCCCATCCCTTCGAAAATCCCACCCCGCTCTCCAACTTCCTGGAAATGCTGGCGATCCTGCTTATTCCGGCAGCGCTGTGCTATACCTTCGGCAAGATGGTGGGCGATACGCGCAAAGGCTGGGCGATACTGGCAGCTATGACCATTATCTTTGTGGCGATGCTGTCTGTTAGCGGTCTGGGCGGAACAGAGCGGTAATCCGGCCTTATCAGCTTAAATGTCGACCAAACAGCCAGTAACCTCCAATCCGGCGGCAACATGGAGGGCAAGGAGGTGCGCTTCGGAATTGCCAATTCGGCGCTGTGGGCCACTGCCACCACCGCGGCTTCAAACGGCTCTGTGAACTGCCATGCACGATTCGTTTACGCCGCTCGGCGGTCTTAGTGCCTATGTGGCTGATGCAGCTAGGAGAAGTGGTCTATGGCGGTGTAGGCTCCGGTCTTTACGGTATGTTGGCTTTTGTCATTATTGCGGTTTTTGTGGCCGGGCTGATGATCGGGCGCACCCCCGAATACCTGGGCAAGAAGATCGAAGCCTTTGAAATGAAGATGGCTTCACTGATGGTCTTGATACCGATATTGATGCGTCTTGTTCGGCACTGCTATCGCGGTGGCATCCCGGCGGCAAAGCGGCGGTGTTTAACCCGGGCGCGCACGGCTTCAGTGAGGTTCTGTATGCTTTTTCTTCCGCCGGCAACAACAACGGCAGCGCCTTCGCCGGTCTCGGGACCAATACGCCTTTTATAATATTGCCCTGGGATTCGCCATGCTCTTCGGCCGTTACTGGCTGGCGATCCCGGCTTTGGCCATCGCCGGTTCGCTGGTGCAAAAGAAAAGGTTCCGGTTACCTCCGGCACTCTGCCGACGCATACGCCACTCTTTATTTTCTGGCTTATTGCGGTGGTTATCATTGTGGGCGCCCTGAGCTTTCTTCCCGGCGTTGTCTCTGGGACCGATTGTGGAACATCTGATGATGAGGTAATAGATGAATGATACAGGATTCTCGTAATGCTCAATTCAAAATGACGAGAAGCAGCAAAGACTGCAAGAAGCAAGCCGCGTGTCGGGCTGGCAGATTTATCGCCGGGCGATTATTGATGCCTTCTGAAACTCAATCCGCGCTGGATGGTCCGCAACCCGGTCATGTTCGTTACCGAAATCGGCAGCGTGCTGACCACGGCTCTATGGGTACAGGCGCTTGCTGGGCCATGGTGAGGCCAAGAGCCGGCTTTTATTGGCGGCGTCGCTCTCATGGCTGTGGCTGTGCGTGCTCTTCGCCAACTTCTCCGAGGCCCTGGCTGAAGGACGCGGCAAAGCTCAGGCGGAGGCTCTGCGACGCACGCGCCAGGATACCCAGGCTAAAAAGCTCAGCCAGCCAAAATACGGAGCCAAGTATGAACTCGTATCCTCCTGCGACGCTAAAAAAGGATGACGTCTTTCTGGTAGAAGCCGGGGATATCATTCCTAGCGACGGCGAGGTTATCGAGGGCGTGGCCTCGGTGGATGAGAGCGCGGTTACCGGCGAAAGCGCCCCGGTTATCCGGGAATCCGGCGGTGACCGCAGTGCCGTCACCGGGGGAACGCGTGTGCTGTCCGACTGGTTGGTAGTACGGGTTACTGCCAGTCCAGGCGAAGGTTTCCTGGATCAAATGATCAGCCTGGTCGAAGGAGCCAAGCGCCAGAAGACGCCCAACGAGATCGCCCTCAATATCCTGCTGGCGGCTTTCACTATCGTCTTTCTGGTCGTCTGCGCCACTCTATTGCCTTTCTCTCTATACAGTGTTGATGTGAATCATCAGGGGACGCCGATTACCATCACTGTGCTCATTGCTTTGCTGGTCTGTCTGATTCCGACCACCATCGGCGGGCTTATTGCCGGCGATCGGAATCGCCGGAATGGACCGCTTATCCGCCGGAACGTATCGCCTTATCAGGTCGGGCCGTGGAAGCGGCCGGCGATGTGGATGTGCTGCTGCTGGATAAAACCGGCACCATCACGCTGGGCAACCGCCAGGCCGTGGAATTTATTCCCGTGGCGGAATCAGCGACCGTGAACTAGCTGAAGCAGCGCAACTGGCTTCGCTGGCTGACGAAACACCGGAAGGACGCAGTATTGTCCTGCTGGCCAAGAGAAAATATCGGCTGCGGGGAACTGTGCGGGAGGATAGCCAAAACAGGCATGCGCTTTATTCCTTTTTCAGCGCAAACACGCATGAGTGGAGTAGATTTCGACGGAATGAGTATCCGTAAAGGCGCAGCCGACGCCATCACCAAATATATTAAAGAGCAGGGCAAAGCGATACCCCCGGAGCTTGAATACGATTGTCGATAATATCGCCAAAGCCGGAGGTACCCCTCTGGTAGTTGCACGCAACGGGGAAGTTCTGGGAGTAATCTATCTTAAAGGATATTGTTAAAGGCGGCATTAAAGAACGTTTTATGCAGTTGCGTAAGATGGGTATCAAGACGATCATGATTACCGGTGATAATCCTTTGACAGCAACAGCCATTGCAGCTGAAGCGGGGGTAAATGACTTTTTGGCACAGGCCACCCCTGAAACGAAGTTGAAATTGATTCGCGATTTTCAGGCCGGCGGCCGGTTGGTGGCTATGACCGGCGACGGCACCAATGATGCCCCTGCCTTAGCGCAGGCTGATGTGGCTGTAGCCATGCACACGGGACACAGCCGGCCCGCGAAGCCGCTAATATGATCGACCTGGACAGCAATCCCACCAAGCTGATTGAGATCGTGGAAATCGGCAAGCAGCTGCTGATGACCCGGGGCGCGCTGACCACATTCAGTATCGCCAATGATGTATCGAAATACTTTGCTATTATTCCGGCGGCTTTTGCCGTCATCTACCCTTCTCTTCAGGCTTTGAACTTCATGCATCTGGCCACTCCTCAGAGCGCAGTTTTATCGGCGGTAATTTTCAATGCCCTGATTATCATAGCCCTGATCCCGCTGGCTTTGCGCGGCGTACCATACCGCCGGTAGGCGCGGCAACACTTCTGCGCGATAACCTTCTGATCTATGGTGTTGGTGGATTAATTGCCCCTTTTATCGGCATAAAATTGATCGACATGCTGCTGGTAGCGCTGAAATTGGTATAAAAGATGGAAAAACCGCAGTCATCATCGGTGCGTCGCCAACTTCGCAGTGCCCTCATATTACTGGGTGTTATGATCCTGTTTACGGGAATAATCTACCCCTTTCTCGTCACTCTTATTTCTCAGGTTGTTTTCCCGCATCAGGCCAACGGCAGCCTGATTGAGAGCGAAGGCAAATACCTTGGTTCCGAGTTGATCGGCCAGCAGTTTGACCGGGAAGGCTATTTTTGGGGGCGGCCTTCTGCCACACAACCCTCGCCCTATAACGGGTCAGCCTCTTCGGCTTCAAATTATGGCCCCTCAAATGAAGAACTGCTGGGCAATATTCAGAAAAGGATAGAGGCTTTAAAAAGGTCTGACCCTGGGAATACTGTGCCCATACCTGTGGACCTGGTAACATACTCGGCCAGCGGGCTTGACCCGCATATCAGCCAGGCAGCAGGCCTTTACCAGGTACCGCGAGTTGCGCGGCAGCGGCATATAAGCGAAGGAGTACTTAAGGAGATGGTAAACCGCTTTACCGAAGGCCGTCAGTTCGGTGTCCTCGGCGAGCCGAGGGTAAATGTCCTCAGGTTAAATTTAGCGCTTGACGAGAACAAATAAAATGGATTTTCCTGACTACGGGGTTTAAAATTTGACTTGGAGAGGCGGAACAAATGAGGGAAAGCCGTCCCAGTCCTGACCAGTTACTGGCGCGGATCAAATCTGAGGAACAGCAGCAGAACGAGGGCAAACTGACCATTTTCCTCGGCTTTGCCGCCGGTGTGGGTAAGACCTATGCCATGCTGGAGGATGCTCAGCAGCAAAAGGATGAAACAGGGCTGGTTGTGGCTTATGTTGAAACACATGGCAGGGTAGAAACAGAGAGGCTCCTGGACGGCCTGGAAATTCTCCCGCGCAAGCAAATAGAGTACCGGGGCATTCTCATTCCGGAGATGGACCTGGACGCGGTGCTGGCACGTAAACCAAGGCTCGCGCTGGTAGATGAACTTGCACATACCAATGCCCCCGGTTCGCGGCACCCGAAACGCTATCAGGATGTGGAGGAATTGCTCAAAGCCGGGATAGATGTTTATACCACGCTTAACATACAACACCTGGAAAGTGTGAGAAATACGGTTGCCCAGATCACCAGCGTGTGGGTTCGTGAGACGGTTCCCGACTCGATCGTCGACAGGGCTGCCGAGATAAAATTGGTTGACCTGCTTCCCGATGAATTGATACTGCGTTTAAAAGAAGGAAAAGTCTATGTGCACGAGATGATTGCGCATGCCGTCAAGGACTTCTTTCGCAAAGGTAATCTTTCCGCCCTGCGTGAGATCGCCCTGAGGATTGCGGCGGAGCATGTCGAGAGGCAGACCCAGGCTTATATGCAGACACAGGCTATACAAGGTCCCTGGGCAGCGGCTGAACATCTCCTGGTATGTATCGATAGCGGCCCTCTGGCAAACAGGGTGGTCCGCAGTGCCCGCCGGCTGGCTTCCCAGTTAAACGCGGAGTGGTCTGCCGTCTATGTTGAGACTCCCGACAATATCCGGTTATCCTCCGGCCAGAGAGAGAGATTGGCGCATGCAATGCAATTGGCCAAGCGGTTGGGCGCAGATGTGCAGGAATTGCAGGGGCAGTCTGTGGCGGATACGGTCATAGACTATGCAAAAACACATAATATTACCAAGATAGTTGTGGGTAAACCACTGAAGAGCCGCTGGCAGGAGATGTTACGTAGCTCGGTCAGTGCTCAAATTATTCGTAAGAGTAGCTATTTTGATATCCACGTTATCGGCGGCAAGGGAGAACCTGTTGGGCAAGACAGGGAGTCCGATTCGAAAACCTCTATTAACTGGCGAGGTTACCTGATAAGCCTTGGGTTGATTATTATAGCCACTTTGATAGGTGTGTTTTTACAGCCCCTGATTCACCCGGCTAATCTGATTATGATCTACCTGCTTTGCGTGGTTATCGCAGCCATCTTTTTCGGATTTGGGCCGTCCATAATGGTATGTATCCTGGGTGTACTGGCATTCGATTTCTTTTTTATACCTCCGGTTCTTTCATTCGCCGTGGCAGATATGCAATATCTTTTTACTTTTATCGTGTTGCTTGTAGTCGGTATTGTGATAAGTTATTTAACAGCCCGTATTCGAAAACAGGGCGAAGCCGCACGACAGCGCCAGATCGCAATATCTACCCTGTATGCACTCAGCCGGGAGATGACCGCCGCCCTTAATATAGAAGACACCGTAAACACGGTGGTCAACGATGTAAAAAAGACGCTCGGTTTGGATGCAGTTATTTTATTGCCGGACCCCGAAAATGACGGGAGGTTGATACATCCATTTCAGAAAATAAATTTCAATTTAGATGAAAATGATTCTGCCACAGCTTTTTGGGCTTACGAGCATCAACAAGCAACAGGGCGCAATACCGATACGCTTCCCGATGCCAAGGCCCTCTATTTACCATTGCATGCGACGCGGAGAGCGATTGGCGTAATGGGGATATGGTTGGCCGATAGAGCTTATCAGATGCCCATACAGCAAATCAGGTTATTGGAAGCATTGGGCGACCTGGCAGCTGTAGCAATTGAACGTGCCCAACTGGCTGAAACAATGCAAAGTACATCTACCTGAAATGTGAACCTTTTTAGCCATTTAAACTTGATTAAACCTTTAGTATTAACCGTTGCTTCAAAATAAAATCAGGCCCGGCCATTAAGCAGGGCTTCCCTTTTTCATCGATAAAATTCAGTTATTTAACACAACTGTAACAATTAACGTCTAAATTGGTGGCATCAATTCACGGGAGGTTAATATGCAAATTAATTCCGGTGATACCGCATGGCTACTGATCGCCACCGCGCTCGTGATGCTGATGACCCCGGGACTGGCCTTCTTCTACGGGGGCATGGTCAGGCAGAAAAACCTTCTTTCCACCCTGATGATGAGCTTTGTGATGCTGGGGCTGATTTCCATATTATGGGCATTTTACGGCTACAGCGTTAGCTTTGGGCCTGATTTCAAAGGCTGTTCGGGGGTCTGCAATGGGCCGGCCTGATGAATGTGGGCATGGAGCCGTCCAGCGTTTACGCCACTACCGTACCGCATTTCCTCTTTATGATGTTCCAGGCAGCTTTCGCCATCATCACTGTGGCGCTTATCACCGGCGGTGTGGTGGAACGCATCAGGTTCAGCTCCCTGCTAATATTTTCAGCCATCTGGTTCACGGTCGTCTACTGCCCGATAGCACACTGGGTATGGGGAAGCGGCGGATGGCTGGCTAACCTGGGAGTGCTGGATTTTGCCGGCGGTACAGTAGTGCATATCAATGCCGGGTTCGCTGCGCTGGCTGTTGCGCTGGTTCTCGGCCCCAGGCGCGGATTTGAAGAGAAAGAGGTAATGGAGCCCAACAGTATTCCATACGTGGTGCTGGGTACCGCCCTGTTGTGGTTTGGCTGGTTCGGCTTTAACGCGGGCAGTGCGCTTGCCGCTAACGGACTGGCCGCCAGCGCCTTTGTCTCTACCAACTTTGCCGGAGCTTCCGCAGCCATCACCTGGCTTATCCTCGGCTGGATGCACCGCAGGCCATCGGTACTGGGCGTCGCCACAGGAGCAGTCGTCGGACTGGCTACGGTAACACCGGCCTCAGGATTTATACACCCGATGGCCGCCATACCTATCGGCATAGTGGCAGCCGTGATCTCCTACTACGTCATGCTCTGGCGTAATAAATCTAACCGGATAGATGAATCACTTGACGTTTTTGCCTGTCACGGGGTGGGAGGCACGGTCGGTATGATTGCAACCGGGCTGCTGGCCACCGCTGCCATCGGCGGTAAGTCCGGTCTGATCGACGGAAACGGAGCACAGGTATTGATTCAACTGCTGGCCGTCGCCGTAACCGCCGCTTATTCATTCGGCGTCACCTGGGTCATAGCCAAAGTGATTGACGCCACTCTTGGCCTGCGCGTCAGGAACGAGGAGGAGATGGTGGGGCTGGACATATCACAGCACGGAGAAACGGGCTTACGGCGGTTTTTCATAAACCGGGACCAATTTTCGCGGTTTTTGCCTGATAACGGGCGGGGGATGACGAAATTTTCGTCATCCCCCGCATTTTTCCTGAAATTTTGGGCTGATTTTTAACAAATTTAATCTGTTTGTAACATTTTCGGGCTAAATTAACCTCTATAAATAAACAGAAAGCTTTGTGAGTTTCCCGGGATTTTCACATCTGAAATCTGTTTAAAAATACCAAAATAAAGGAGGAAACTATTGGCATCCGAGAAAATGACACCGGAAAAAATTCTCAAGAAGGTCAAGGATGAAAATATCAAGTTCATCGACCTGAAATTCAACGACCTGCCTGGCCTGTGGCAGCATTTTACCATCACGGCAGGACAGCTTAACGGCAATCCGGATTCCGATCCCGCCAAGGGCGGTATCTGGGCGGAAGGCATCGGCTTCGACGGCTCCAGCATCCGTGGCTTCCAGGAGATCCAGGAAAGCGACATGATCCTTAAGCTCGAGCCTGACACTGCGATCATCGACCCCATCTGCGAGCACCCCACCCTCAGTATTATCTGCGATATTTTCGACCCTGTCTCCAAGAAACCTTATACCAGGGACCCGAGGTACATAGCTAAGAAAGCAGTCCAGTATCTGAAGTCCACCGGCCTTGCCGATACCTGCTACTGCGGCCCGGAGCAGGAGTTCTTCATTTTCGACGACGTACGCTTCGACCAGGATCAGCGCAGCGGCTACTACTACATAGACTCCATTGAAGCCGACTGGAACACCGGTAAAGATGAAAAGCCCAACCTTGGCTACAAACCCAGGTATAAGGAAGGCTATTTCCCGGTACCGCCGCACGACTCTCTCCAGGACCTCCGGTCGGAGATCGTGGAGACTATGGAGGCAGCCGGCCTCGAGATAGAAGTTCACCACCATGAGGTGGCTACCGCCGGTCAGTGCGAGATCGACATGAAATACAAGGACCTGCTCAAGATGGGTGACCAGATGATGTGGTTCAAATACGTCATCAAGAACGTGTGCCGCAAACATAACAAGGTCGCCACCTTCATGCCCAAGCCCATCTTCCAGGATAATGGCTCCGGCATGCATGTGCACCAGAGCCTGTTCAAAGACGGCAAGAATATGTTTTTCGATCCTAAGGGCTATGCGCTCATCAGCCAGACCTGCAAATACTATATCGGCGGACTTCTCAAGCATGCCGAAGCCCTATCCGCGATATGCTCCCCGACCACCAACTCGTACAAGAGGCTGGTGCCCGGATTTGAAGCGCCGGTTAACCTGGTGTATTCAGCCCGCAACCGCAGCGCGGCTGTCCGCATACCCATGTACTCAGAGAATCCCAATGCCAAGAGAATTGAATACCGGCCTCCCGGATAATACCTGCAACGGCTATCTCGCGCTATCCGCACTCCTGATGGCCGGTCTTGACGGCATCGAGAACAAGATCGATCCGGGCGAGCCCTTCGACAAGGATACCTACACTCTCAGCGCCAAAGAGTCTAAAAAGCTGAAGACCGTTCCGGGTTCACTCGAACAGGCCGTCAACGCCCTGGAAAAGGACCACAAATTCCTCCTCAAAGGCGGCGTCTTCACCCAGGATGCTATCGACGTATGGATCAATTACAAGCGCACCAAGGAGATCGATGAGATAAGGCTCAGGCCTCACCCCCACGAGTTTTACCTGTATTTCGACATTTAGCGCTGCCCCAATTGAGGAGAGGCGCAGGCTAAAGCCTGCGCCTCTCTTTTTATACCTGTAATGAACTCCCGGACGCTATGCAAATAGTTTTGACTTTGCATTGGATTTATGTTTTGATTACAAAGCGCGACAACAATATATTACGGAGGAAATATGGCAAAGAAAGACAGGGCGGAAGCGGTAGAATATGTGCTTAAAATGGCCAAGGAGCATGATATTAAATTTGTGAACCTCTGGTTCACAGACATACTTGGTTTTCTGAAGAGCTTTTCCATCACCATCTCAGGAGCTTGAACACGCCATGGAGGACGGCATGGGCTTCGACGGGTCATCCATCGAGGGCTATGCCCGCATCGATGAAAGCGATATGATCGCACTTCCCGACCCCGACACCTTCCAGTTGCTTCCCTGGAGGCCCAAGGAACAGTCGGTCGGCCGCATGTTCTGCGATATCTACAAGCCCGGCGGGACAGCCTTTTGAGGGCGACCCCAGGTACGTACTCAAACAGAACCTGAAGCGAGCGGCTGACCTCGGCTATACCTTCTATGTCGGCCCCGAGCTGGAATATCTTCTATTTTAAGGATAACAAGGGTACCGAGATACTGGATTCCGGCGGCTACTTTGACCTGGTGCCGCTGGATATGGCGGTGGACCTGCGCCGGCAAACGGTCCTGGCCCTCGAGGACATGGGCATCGGCATTGAATACTCCCACCACGAGGTAGCTCCCAGCCAGCACGAGATAGATATGCGCTATACCGATGCCCTGACCATGGCGGACAGCGTGATGACCTACAGGCTGGTGGTCAAACAGGTTGCCATGGAAAATGGCGTTTATGCCACCTTTATGCCCAAGCCGATATTCGGCGAGAACGGCAGCGGCATGCACGTGCATCAGTCACTTGTTTAAAGGCGAGACGGAATGCCTTCTTCGATAAGAACGACCCATTCCACCTATCGAAAATAGCCAGGAACTATATAGCAGGGGTGCTTAAACATGCCCCTGACATAACCTCGGTGACCAGCCAGTGGGTCAACTCCTACAAGCGCCTGGTGCCCGGCTATGAAGCGCCGGTTTACCTGTCATGGGCAAGGCGCAACCGCGCCGACCTGGTCAGGGTGCCCGAATACAAGCCGGGTACGCGAAACAGCCACGCGCATTGAATACAGGTCACCGGACCCCGCCTGCAATCCCTACCTGGTCTTCAGCGTTATGCTGGCCGCCGGCCTTGAAGGCATTGAAAAAGGCTATGAACCTCCTGCGCCCGTGGAGGAGAACGTTTACGTGATGACCGACGAGCAGAGAAAGACGCCGCGGCATCAAAACCCTGCCCGGCAGCCTGGATGAGGCCGTAGCCCTTACCGAGAAAAGCGCCCTGGTGAAAAAAGCGCTGGGTGATCACGTTTTCAATGCTTTTATCAAGAACAAGAAAGTTGAATGCAACAGTACAGGATACAGGTCACGGAATACGAAATTAAGAAATACCTGCCCATCCTGTAGTTGTACACGTTACTCTAAGGAATAATTTACGCCGCCTGTTCTGAAACAGGCGGCGTCCATCTATTATAATGGTTTAATTATGAAAATCGGGGTACTCGCCCTGCAGGGCGCCTTCATCGAGCATATACAGATGTTCGGCAAAATCGGCGTGGAAGCCGTGGAGATACGGCTGCCGGCCAGCTTGAGCAGGTCGGACGGGCTGGTCATACCCGGCGGCGAGAGCACCACCATGATGAAGTTGATGCACGACTACGGACTGGTAACACCCATCAAGAAAATGGCCGCCAGGCAGGTCCCCATCTGGGGTACCTGCGCCGGCATGATATGCCTAGCCAGGACGGCCATCAACCCGGACTCTTCAGCGATGCAAACACTGGCGCTGATGGATATCACGGTGCAGGCGCAACGCTTTCGGCAGGCAGGTGGACAGCTTCGAAGCTGAACTGCCGGTTACCGGGCTTCAGGGCGGACCTTTCCACGGCGTGTTTATCCGCGCTCCGTACATTGAAAAGGCAGGCGCCGGGGTGCAGGTGCTGGCAGCCCTGGCGGATGGGGAGATCGTGGCCGCCAGGCAGGGAATCCTGCTGGCGACATCCTTCCACCCTGAACTGACCTGCGATACCCGGATTCACAGTTATTTTGCCGATATCGCCAGGTTGTAAAGGCGCAGCTTA
This sequence comes from uncultured Chloroflexia bacterium, assembly GCA_963752975.1. Taxonomy (GTDB): domain Bacteria; phylum Chloroflexota; class Dehalococcoidia; order GIF9; family UBA5629; genus CAIMUM01. Next base: position 118,661 of record CAVWAG010000003.1, on the reverse strand, counting down.
CTGTGCCGGAGCCGTCACGGGCTGATTGGATATTACCTTGCTCAGATAGTCCTCAGCCCATTTACCAGCTCGTCACCCTTCAAATCCGATTTGTAATCGGGTGTCAGGCCGGTTCCGCTGATGAGTGTACCATTGGGGGTATAGTAATGGGCAATGGTTATCTTGATGGCCGACCCGTCGGACAGTTTGACAATGTTCTGCACGCTGGCCTTGCCGAAGGTTTTCTCGCCCGCCAATTTAGCCCTACTCGTTGTCCTGCAGCGCCCCGGCTACGATCTCGCTGGCGCTGGCGCTGCCGCCATTAACCAGTACGATAACCGGTATATCCTTGGCTATCCCTCCCGGTTTAACCTTCTGCACGGTCTCCAACCCGTCCTTGTCCACGATCTTGACCACGATTCCCCTGACCAGGAACTGGCTGGAGACATCGATCGCCTGGTCGAGGATACCGCCTGGATTGTCCCTCAGGTCGAGTATCAGGCCTTTGGCGCCTTTATCAAAGGAATCCTGCAGCGCTTTCTTAAAATCGTCGGTCGTCGGCATTATGAATTGCTGTATGCGTATATAGGCAAAATCCCCGCGCATCTCTGATTTGACCGAGTCCACCTTTATCTCGCTGCGCGTTATGGTTACCTCGAAGGGCTCCTTATCCCCCTGCCGGTAGAGCGACAGCACGACTTTGGTGCCGGCCGGTCCTTGTATCTTCTGGGACGCCTCATCGGTATTTAGCTGTTCGGTAGATTGGCCGTCGATCTTCAAAATCATATCGCCGGATTTAATGCCCGGCTTTCTCGGCCGGCGAACCGGGCATGGGAGCGATAATTACTATCTGCTTATCTTTCTTCCCAATGTAAGCCCCGATGCCCTGGTACAGGCCGGTAAGCCCGGCTATGGTGGATTGGTAAGATTGCGGCGAATAATACTCGGTGTAGGGGTCTCCTACCGCTTCAACCATCCCCCTGATGGCGCCCTGCGCCATCTTCACGGGGTCGAGCTTGCCCCTTTCCACGTAATTGGCTTGGATTTTCTGCCAGGCCTCGCTCAGCTCCAGGAATTGCGCCGGCAGGTCCTTCAACGTTTTCTGGTCAGCCGCGCTGGGAACGAATTTCATGTCGCAGCCCGCCATCGGCACGGCCATTAATATCAACGTTATTGCCAGCACGACGCTCAATACAAAGTTCTTTTTAGCTTCCATTCACTTTACTCCGGTTTTGGATTTTGCCTGTAAATTGAAAATAAACTTATTAATTCTAACCCCATTGCCGTGGATTTCCAAGGATTGTACCAAGCAGGCCTGTAAGCCGATTTCTGTGCCTCCGCGTTAACGGAGCGGTGACCATCCATCTATCCGCGGTGTTGCCACCGCGGTACTGCGACCAACCCGGGGTCGGCCCAGGCATGCCATATCCCCCCTATTAGGTCTTGCTCCGGGTGGGGTTTGCACGGCCGGCCGGTCACCCGGCCGCCGGTGAGCTCTTGCCTCACCATTTCACCCTTACCCCTCTTGCGAAGGGCGGTATGTTTCTGTTGCACTTTCCGTAGGATCACCCCTCCTGGGCGTTACCCAGCACCCTGCCTGGCGGAGTTCGGACTTTCCTCTACGATTTTCTTAACCGCAGCGATCACCCGGCCTGCTTGGCTCATCTACTCTACAACTTGTCTGCTGGCAGGTCAAATGTGTCAGCTGAGGTACAGTATGCGGCCGCAATTGTCGCACAGGATGATGGCGTTGCCGCGGACGCGCTGCTGTTCGCTTATCGACAAGGTCACACGGCAGCCCAGGCAGCGGCCCTGCTCAACCTTCACCACCGCCTGTCCCTTCCTGGCCCTGACGCCCTCGTAAATTGACAGCGTTCCGGGGTCGACCGAGTTCAATATCTCTATGCGCTTGTTTTCCGACGCCGCAAGCTCAGCCTTCAATTTATCGGCCTGTACCTGCAGTTCACCTTTCTCCGCCTGCCAGGCTGTTTCCGCGCTTTTGGAGGTCTCTTTCAGCTTCCTGACTGCAACCTTGCCGGACTCTATTCCCTCCATCAATTCCAGCAGCGTATCATCCTTCTTGGAAAGGTTGGCCTTGAGCATGTTGCCTTCCTGCTCGTATCCCAGCAGCTCCTTGGGGTTCTTGATCTTGCCGCCGTAAAGCTTGTCGTTTATCTGCCCGATATTGGCGCGCAGCGTCTCAGCTTCAGCGTCCAGGTCTTTGTACTGTTTCTCCAGCCCGGCGAGGTCCTTTTCCGCCTCCGACAGTTTGTTCCTGGCCTGCTCAAAGGCCTCGTTGCGGCTGATCCTCCCATCGATCTCATCGAGCTGCTTGCGGACGGCCTGAATCAGATGATCCACCTGCTGCAATTCAAAGACACGTTTGGCAAGGCTCATTGCAGGGCATTTTACGATAGACTATTGTTTATGTCAAAGCTCTCCGGTCAGTGCGGATAATCCAGCAACACCACCTGCGTACTGGCCGGGATACTGGTCCTGGTCACTATCAGCTTGGGCTGCGCGGCCAGTTCCTTGATTCCCATCTCTTTAAGGAACCTCTCGGGGAATTCGAGGTCGGCCTTTTCATCGGCCGTTTTATAATGCATGGGTATCACGTAGCCGGGGTTGAGGTTGCGTACCAGGTCAGCGGCCACGGTAGCCCCGATGGTGGACTGCCCTCCCACCGGCACAAACAGCACATTGATATTTCCCAGTTCGCCGGTTACCTCGGGGGTAAGCGCATGCCCCAGGTCGCCCAGGTGGCACAAAATCAGGCCTTCCATCTCGATTACATACATCGTGTTTTTGCCGGACTTCTTGCCCTGTGCATCATCGTGAAAAGAAGGGATGCCGGTGACGAAAGTATCTTTTATCTCGTATTCGCCGGGCCCTTTGATGGCGCGGTAACCCTCATGCAATGTATCGAGGAACGACGTGCCCGGGGTGGGCATGGCTGATGGTCACCATGTCGGCCTGCACCTTGCCCATCGAGTAACCGGTCGATTCCGGGCAGGGGTCGGTTAAAACAGTCACCTCTTTGCCCTTGAGGCGGAAACAGGAATGGCCAAGCCAGGTAATTTCCATAATGATATCCTCACTATTTGCCGGTAATACAAGCCGGGGTTCTAATTGTAACAACACAGTTGCAAAACATCAAAAGGAAGGCCGGGCGGAAGCTGCACCCACGGATCCGCAGCCTCCTTTATGCTATAATCCCAGCCGTGAATATACTCGGCGTTGAGACGTCCTGCGATGAAACATCCGTCGCCGTGGTCAGGGACGGGAGGGACATCCTTTCCAATGTCATCGCTTCCCAGGTGGAGGTGCACGCCAGGTACGGCGGCATCGTTCCCGAAGTCGCCTCGCGCCAGCATATGCTGACCATGGTCCCCGTCGCTGAAAAGGCGCTGGCGGACGCCGGAGCCGGGCTCGAGCAGATCGATGCCGTGGCCGTTACCATGGGCCCGGGTCTGGCCGGCTCATTGATCGTGGGGGTGAGCTTTGCCAAGTCGGTAGCCATGGCTATGGGCCTGCCCCTGATCGGTGTCAACCACCTGGAGGGGCACATATACGCCAACTGGCTGTCCTCCCAGCAACCGGAACTGCCCTGCCTGTGCCTGATCGTTTCCGGCGGGCACAGCGATATGATATTGATGGAGGGCCACGGGCATTTCCGCAAGTTGGGCGGCACGCGGGATGACGCCGCCGGTGAAGCCTTCGATAAAGGGGCGCGCATACTGGGGTTGCCCTACCCGGGCGGACCGGCCATCCAGAACGCGACCAGGGGGGTAACCACCTCGCTCTCGCTGCCCCGCGCCTGGCTGAAGGATAACGACGACTTCAGCTTCAGCGGTGTCAAGACAGCCCTCCTGCACATGGCCGAGGAGAAGGCTGCCCCGGATGAGCAGTGGGTCAAAGAGGCGGCGGCGGCCTTCCAGGATGCCATCGTGGAGGTGCTGGTCACCAAAACCATCCAGGCCGCCCGGAGGCTGGGCGTCAGGCAGATCCTGCTGGCAGGCGGTGTGGCATCCAACAGCGCCCTTCGCGACCGCTTCGCAGCCGATTCGCCGCTTCCCGTACTTATCCCCCCTCCCGTGCTCTGCACCGACAACGCGGCCATGATAGCTTCCTGCGCATTTTATCATTTGAGCAGCGGCAACATAGACAACAGCGGCCTTGACGTCATGCCCGGACTTGCTTTTGGCTGATACAAACCGGGCAGCACTCGCAATCTTTCACGCGGCAATATCTCATGATACAGACGTATCATTCCCTGCTGCCGGCAGGCATTTAACTTTCCGTCCCGCCGGCCCGGTAAAACGCCCGACATATATCGGGTCAATTCGTTGGCCGGCAAAGCCGGATGGCGAAGGTACGTACTCAGCACTCTGTTTTCCAGCCGGGTATCTTTATTACGCCTGGCCAGGGCGATAAAAAAAGGCAGCACCACGTTGATGGCTATCTCGCCCGCCCTGCCTCTGCCGATCAGAACGAGTGGCGCTTGAGTTGACTGAGCGGAATTCCACTGCCCAAAGATTGCTTCGTCGCTGCGCTCCTCGCAATGACATTTTGGGGAATTTCCTCGTAGCGACATTTTGGGTGCGTTCTTCGAAACAGTCCCCGTTTACTTGCAGGCCGTCTGCCAGGCTTTTCGCCGCCCCGGTTCCGGCGTTGCCGGCCAGGCGCTTGAGCCCCGTGCAGCAGGCCGCTTTCCCCGTATCTCTGCAGCAGATAGCTTAAAGCCGCTATCCTCCTCACCGGGTGGTTAACCGGCCTCACCAGTGCGAGGCTCCAGTCGGAGGCCCTGCCCGGCAGTATGCTTCCGGATAACCTGCTCCACTCGCTTTCCAGTTCCTCCGCGTTATCCATACTCTCCCTGTCATTTATTATCTCCCTTTGAGACGGCAGCAGCCCGGCAGCGCCCAGTAAAACAGCCTGCTTCCCGAGCAGGCTGTTGCCGGCCAGTTGAAAGATCACCGGTAGCGGCAGCCTGTCGGCCAGGGCTTCAAAGGGCGCCTTGTTCCTGGCATAGCCTAACGCGCGGCATATACCTTTATAAAGTACCTGCGCGGCCTCAGCGGCCTTCAACGCCTCAGCATATTCAGCCGCCCTCTCCTCGAACCTGCGCAATCCCTCTACCAGCAGGACCGTGTCTGTCCATCTGCTGTGTCCGGCGCCGCAGAGGCATGGCCGTATCACGCGGGTTTCCCGGCGGCGCAGCGCACCGCCTTTAACATTTATTTTATACTGGCTCAGGATTACGGTCGGCAGGACACGCCCGTCCTGCAGCTTTACCGGCAGACCGCCTTTCTGCCACATCGCCACGTGCAATATCACACCGTTACAGGCAGGATCTTTATAGTGCCCGTGTTTAAGCCATAGGTCCGAGGTCACGTGCACCTCGATATCGCCCACAATCTTCTGCCTGTTTACCCGGATAACGGCATCCTGGAAATCGCAACCCGGCCTTGTGCTGACCCTGCCCGGGCAGATAACCTCGATGCTATTGCCGAGGTCATCGGAGAAGTTAGCCAGCTTCCCCGACATCCACAACCCGGCCACATTTTTCTCGCTTATTTTATTCATCTTTCCACACGTTATCGTGTAATGCGGTGTAAAAAAAACGGCTCTCACTTCCCGTTGGCATCGTATTTAAAACCGCTCCTATCCGCGATGATGGACAGCAGCCTGGCCGACGCCCCCCTTGGTTGATACTGGCCCAGCTCCCATTCGCTGACCGTCTGCTGGCGGATGCCCATTTGATCAGCCATTCCCGCCTGGGTCATATCCAGGTGCTCTCTCAGCGCCTTGATCCGCCCGGCATCCCAACTTACTTTCTTTACATCTTCCCTCATATTTACAATTTTACACGTTAACGGGTGGTGAATCAATTTGATCTGAAAAACAGGCATTGACAAAATACCATAACATATTATAATAAACATATACCATAAAGTAATTAAGGGAGATTATTATGACCAGCCGAGTAGCCAAATTGACCATAAGTTTGCCCCGTGATTTACTGGCAATGACTGATGAGATTGCAGCGGAAAAAAGGATCAGTAGAAGCAAAGTGGTTTATATGTGTTTGCAGGATTTGGCCGCGAAAAGATTGAATATGAAGATGGCTGAAGGATATCAGTCGTTAGCCAGGGATAACTTGAAATTTGCCGATCAAGCAATAAGTTTGGCGCATGAGGTATTAGCTGATTAGGGGATACAACTCGATGTCAATTGACTGCAAACGAGGCGAAGTCTATTTAGTTAATTGGAATCCAGGCAGAGGTAGCGAACAAACCGGTATCCGTCCGGCCGTAATTATCCAAAACGATGTAGGTAATAAATTTAGCCCCACTACTATTGTTGCAGCATGCAGCACCGCTATCACCAAACCCTTTCCTTTTATTGTTAAAATTGCAGCTAAGGAAAGCGGATTAGACAGAGATGGCGCCATTAATTTAGCTCAAATTATGACTATCGACAAAGATAGATTGCAAAGGAAAATCGGCGAATTATCCGCAAATAAAGTGGCTGAACTTAATAAGGCTATTATTAATAGCCTCGGGCTTATATAACGGTAATTCCGTAACGTTTTGTATTCTTCTCCCGCCCGGTTAGACAGACTAGCTCCCCGGTGGCAAAATAGCAGGGAAAGGAAGCAAACCTGAAAAATGCCCATTTATGAATACCGGCCAATACAGGCAGGCTGCAGCTACTGCGGCAAAGGTTTTGACGTCCTGCAAAAATATCTGACCCCTTATTGCAGAGATGCCCGCGCTGCGGGGCCGGGGTCAGGCGCGTCATCTCAAGTTTCTCCGCCTGCGTGAGCGAACCCGCCGGGGAAGCCGCCTCTCTGGATGGGAAGTTAAACGATTTCGAGTCCGAGGGGAAGTGGAGCCACGCCGCGGAACTGGCCGACAAGGCCGGCCTGAAGGAAAGGGCCATGGACAACTACAAAAAAGCCGGCTACAACTTCTAATCGCCCTGCTCGATTACATACATTTTTTAGCAGTCACCCCTTTACATTGATAATTTTTTATGCTAATATATTTAGCAGTCTCGAAAAGAGATTGCTAATTTTTATAGGAGGTAAGAATGGCTGTAAAAATTCAACCTTTGGGTGACAGAGTAGTTGTAAAACCTCTTGAAAAAGAGGAAAAGACAAAGGGTGGCATCTTCATACCTGATACCGCAAAGGAAAAACCGCAGGATGGCAAGGTGCTGGCGGTAGGCCCCGGCAAGATGTCCGATGACGGCAAAAGGCTGCCCATGGACGTAGCCGTCGGCGACATCGTCATCTTCGCCAAGTATGGCGGCACCGAGATCAAGGAAGACGACGAAGAGTTGATCATCCTCAGAGAAGCCGACATCCTGGCCAAGAAGAAGTAACCGGGTAATCCACAGAAAATAACCATTACATTTATTTAGGAGGAAAGAGGTTAAATGGCAAAACAAATTAAATATGGAGAGGATGCCCGCAGGTCTCTAAAGAACGGCATCGATGCTCTCACCAATGCCGTCAAAGTCACACTCGGACCCAGCGGCCGCCCGTAGCTCTGGACAAGAAATTCGGCCCGCCCAGCGTCATCAACGACGGCGTCACCATCGCCAAGGACATCGAGCTTCCCGATCCCTTTGAGAATATGGGCGCCCAGCTCGTCAAGGAAGCCTCCACCAAGACCAATGACAAATGCGGCGACGGCACCACCACCGCCACCGTCCTGGCCCAGGCCATCGTGACCGAGGGCTTCAAGAATATCGCAGCCGGCGCCGACGCCATGGCGCTCAAGCGCGGCATCGAGAAGGCCGTGAATGGCCATGGTCAGCCGAGCTCAAGAAAATGGCCAGCCCGGTCACCACCAAGGAGCAGGTCGCCCAGGTGGCCACCATCTCCGCAGCCGACGCCCAGATCGGCAACCTCATTGCCGAGGTCATGGAAAAGGTCGGCAAAGACGGCGTCATCACCGTTGAAGAATCCAAGGGCCTGCTGTTTGAAACCGACTTTGTCGAAGGCATGCAGTTCGACCGCGGCTACATCAGCCCCTATTTCGTCACCAATGCCGAGCAGATGAAGACGGAGATCGAAGACCCCTATATCCTTATTACCGACAAGAAGATCTCCGCCATCTCCGAGCTCCTGCCCGTACTTGAGAAGGTCCTCCAGGTATCCAAGAACCTGGTCATCATCGCCGAAGACATCGAGGGCGAAGCCCTGGCCACACTGGTGGTCAACAAGCTGAGGGGCACCCTCAACTGCCTGGCCGTCAAGGCCCCCGGCTTCGGTGACAGGCGCAAGGCCATGCTTGAAGACATCGCCATGCTGACCGGCGGCAAGGTCATCTCCGAAGAGATCGGCCGCAAGCTTGATTCCAGCCGTTGTTGCCGACCTCGGCCGTGCCCGCAAGGTAGTTGCCGATAAGGACAACACCACCATCGTCGAGGGCAAGGGCTCCGATGACGCGATCAAGGCCCGCATCAAGCAGATCAAGGCCCAGATCGACGAGACCACCTCCGACTATGACAAGGAGAAAGCTCCAGGAAAGGCTGGCCAAGCTGGCCGGCGGCGTTGCCGTCATCAAAGTCGGCGCCGCGACTGAAGTTGAGCTTAAAGAAAAGAAACACAGGGTTGAAGACGCGCTTTCAGCCACCAGGGCAGCCGTTGAAGAAGGCATCCTGCCGGGCGGCGGCGTGGCAGTCCTCAACGCCGTCCGTCTTGACAAGGTCAAGGCCGAGGGCGACGAGAGCACCGGCGTCGAGATCATCAAGAAAGCCGTTGAAGAACCCCTGCGCTGGATCGCCATCAATGCCGGCCAGGAAGGCTCCGTAGTCGTCGACAAGGTAAAGCGCAGCAAGAAGGGCATCGGCTATGATGCGCTCAATAACGACTATGTTGACATGGTCAGCAAGGGCATCATCGACCCGCTCAAGGTCACCAGGACCGCCCTCGAGAACGCAGCCAGCATCGCCACCATGATACTGACAACCGAGGCGCTGGTCTGCGACCTTCCTGAAAAAGACAAGGGCATGCCCCCCATGCCACAGATGCCTGAGTACTAAAAACCACCGTAAATAAGTAGAAGAGGCCGCCTGAAATCAGGCGGCCTCTTCCTTTTCCAGCCGCCTTACAGCTTCATCAATTTAGCTATTGAGCCGTCGTCTTTAACCGGGCCGACGATCGCCAGGTTCAATTTCTCCGTCTTGAACAGATCCCCGGCCACGCGCCTGATATCTTCCAGTGTGACATTTTCGATGGCCAGCTTAACATCGTCTATGGTCATTATCTTGCCCGTCAGGACCTCCTGGGCGCCGTACCAGCCGGCCACCTTGCGGCTGTTCTCCATGCTGAGCAGCAACCCGCCCTTGGACATCTCCCGGGCCTTGCTCAATTCCGCTTCGGACACGCCGTCCCTGGCCCTGGCCAGCTGCTGCAAGATAGCCTTTATGGCTTTGCGTGTCTGCCTAGGCTCGATCCCTGCCATTATGCCGAAGACGCCCGTCTCACGAAAATTCTCAATATAGCTGTGTATATCGTAGGCCAGCCCCAGTTTCTCGCGGATCTCGGAAAATAGCCGGCTGCTCATCCCTTCGCCCAGTATCATGTTAAGCAAATCCACGGCAAACCTGTCGGGATGAAAGATTGATGGCGCTTCCACTCCCAGCACCAGGTTTACCTGCTCGGTTTCCCGGTACTCGATTACCGTTCGCAGGCCGGCCTGCTCAACTTTGCTTTCCCTGTATTCCGGCGCCATACCCTTCTGCCAATCCCCGGTGGCCTGACGGAGAAGCTCTAAGGCTCCTTCGGTTTCAAAATCGCCCGCTATGCTGACCAGCATGTTGTTGGGTGTGTAATAGTTGTTAAGAATATAAAGCATCTGCTCACGCGTAATGGCGCCAACCGTTTCCTTGCTGCCGGCCACATCCCTGCCCATCGGTTTGCCCGGCCACATCAGCTCGTCGAATATCATCCCCACCCGCTGCTGCGGGGAATCCAGGCTCATATTGATCTCCTCGATTATCACCTGCCGCTCCTTATCCACATCCTCCGCGCGGAAGAGCGGGTTGCGCAGCAGGTCAACGATCACGTCCACGGCCATCTCAAAGTGCTGGCTGGCTAGCTTGCACCAGTAAGAGGTCATCTCGCGGTCGGTGCCCCCATTCATGATGCCCCCCACACCTTCAATGGCCTCGCTTATCTCGTACGAACTCGGCCGCTTGCGCGTGCCTTTGAAACACATGTGCTCAATGAAATGCGAGATGCCCGCCATCCCGTCGTGCTCGTAGCAGCTCCCGGCCGTGACGAAAAACAGCACGGATACCGACCTGGTGTGAGGCATCGGACAGGTTATGACCTTTAACCCGTTATCGAGGGTGATTTTCTCATAATCCATAATTCTTTGCCTGTCCTCTCAAATGCTTTTCCCGGTAAACTCCAATTATAACAAATTCAAATTGGCCGAGATACGTGCTATAATCTATTTACGGTCATCATTTAATCGTAGTCGAAGTACGAAATAAACTCGGGGTTTGAAGATATGGATACTGGAACCTGGAAAGTAAAAACCGGCCTTGCCCAGATGCTCAAAGGCGGGGTCATCATGGATGTGGTCACCGCCGGACCACGCCAAAATAGCCGAGGACGCCGGCGCCTGCGCCGTGATGGCGCTCGAGCGTGTGCCGGCGGATATCCGCGCGGCCGGCGGCGTGGCCAGGATGTCCGACCCCACCATCATTACCGCTATTATGAAGGCTGTCACCATACCGGTGATGGCGAAATGCCGCATCGGCCATTTCGTGGAAGCGCAGGTGCTGCAGGCCCTGGGCGTCGATTTCATCGATGAGTCGGAGGTGCTGACCCCGGCCGATGAAAGCCACCACGTCTGGAAGCACGACTTCAAAGTCCCCTTCGTCTGCGGCTGCCGCGACCTGGGCGAAGCGCTGCGCAGGATGTCCGAAGGCGCCGCCATGATACGCACCAAGGGCGAAGCCGGCACCGGCAACATCGTGGAGGCGGTCCGCCATATGCGCTCGGTGCAGGCGCTCATGCGCAGGCTGCAATCCATGAGCGCCGACGAGCTGCCCGCCGAAGCCAAGGCGCTGGGCGCGCCGCTGGACCTGGTCATCGAGGTACACAATACCGGCAAACTGCCGGTGGTCAATTTCGCCGCAGGCGGTGTGGCGACGCCCGCAGACGCTGCGCTGATGATGCAACTCGGCGCCGAAGGGGTATTCGTCGGCTCGGGCATCTTCAAGTCAAGCGATCCCGAAGCACGCGCCAGGGCTATCGTCAAGGCGGTCACACATTATCAACGACCCCGCCATCATCGCCGAGGTATCCAAATCCCTGGGCGGCGCCATGCCCGGGCTGGATATAAAGAGCATACCTGAAGACAGCCTGCTGGCTACCAGCGGATGGTAATTTATAATTTGTGTTCACTGAAACCGCTACAACCGGCCTCAAATCCGGCAGGAGGGCATCTTGCAGACAGTAAACACCGATGATATCCATTCGCTGCTGGACATCATGCCCCCCCATGTAGCCTCCGATATCAAGAAAGACCTGGGCAACGGCGAACTTGCTGGAGATCGTCATGGACCTCGGCCGGCTGCCGGAAGCGCGTTTCCCCAGCCGCGAGGTGTTCCTAGGTGACCACGAGGTCACCCATGCCGACATACAACATGTCACCAGCCGCATCGGCGCCTTCAGCGGGGACAACCGCGCCGGGCTCACACGCACGCTGCACCGCATATCCGCCATCAGCAACCGCGAGGGGAAGATCGTCGGGCTCACCTGCCGCGTCGGACGGGCCGTCATGGGCACGGCCAAGATAATCCAGGACCTGGTGGAAACAGGTAAAAATGTCCTGCTGATGGGCCCGCCGGGCATAGGCAAAACCACCATCCTGCGCGAAACCGCCAGGGTGCTGGCCGATGATCTGAAAAAAAGCGTCATAGTTGTCGATACTTCCAATGAGATCGCCGGCGACGGCGATATACCCCACCCCGCCATAGGCCACGCCAGGCGCATGCAGGTACCCACGCCCACCCTGCAGCATGCCGTGATGATCGAGGCGGTGGAGAACCACATGCCGGAGGTCATCATCATCGACGAGATCGGCACCAGCCTGGAAGCCGAGGCAGCCCGCACCATCGCCGAGCGCGGCGTCCAGCTGGTGGGCACGGCCCACGGCAACAGCCTGGAGAACCTGATGATGAACCCCACGCTGTCGGACCTTATCGGCGGCATACAGACGGTTACCCTGGGCGACGAAGAGGCGCGCCGCCGGCACACGCAGAAATCGGTGCTGGAAAGAAAGGCCCCTCCCACCTTCGACATCGTCGTGGAGATACAGGAACGCTACAAGGTGCTGGTGCACCCGGACGTAGCAAACTCCGTGGACGCCCTGCTGCACAATCAGGAAACCAGCTCCGAAGTACGCTGGCTGGACCAGGAAGGCCAGATGGTGAAGGAGCAGAAGGCAGCCACGCGTGAGAATCATGGCAGGGCGGACACCGGCAGGAAGCGGCTGAACATCTTCCTTTTCGGCATCAACCGCCCGATACTGGAGCAGGCGGCCCACGAGAAAGGCCTGGACATCACTATCACCGACGACCTGAGGCGCTCCAACCTGCTGATAACCACCAAGAACTACTTCCGCCGCAAGCCGCAGAAGCTAAGGGACGCTGAGATACAGGGGATACCGGTGTATGCCATCCGCGGCAACAGCCTGCAGCAACTGCGCCACTGCCTGGACACCATCTACACCGGCCCGAGGGACGAGGTCATGGATTCGGCCATGGAAGAGGCCATGACGGCCATCGAGCAGGTAAAGAACGGCAAGCAGGAGGTCGAGCTGAGCCCGCAGAATGCCTTTATACGCCGACTGCAGCATTTGCTGGCCGAAAGGCACGACGTAAACTCCATGAGCACCGGCAAGGAACCCGGCAGGCGTGTGAAAATAGTCAACAACTGAGCAGTCATAATTGGCAGGAGCTATGCAGGCACATCCCGGCTTCTTCATAACTTTCGAGGGCGGCGAGGGCTGCGGCAAGAGCACGCAGGCCAGGCTGCTTTATAAACAATTGCAGCAGCATAACATACCCTCGCTGCTGACGCAGGAGCCCGGCGGCACACCGCTGGGCAATAAAATCCGCTCGCTGCTCAAGGTCAAACGCGATTTCTCCATCAGCCCGCTGAGCGAACTGTTCCTCTTCTCCGCCTGCCGCAGCCAGCTCATACAGGATGTAATAGGGCCGGCCCTGGATACGGGCCAGGTGGTGGTCTGCGACCGCTTCTGCGATTCCACGGTAGTTTACCAGGGTTTCGCCAGGGGGCTGGATTTGACGCTGATAGATTTAATCAACGCCTTCGCCACGGGCGGGTTGAAGCCCGATGTCACGATATTACTGGATATACTGCCGGAACGGGGCCTGCAGCGGAAAAAGAAGATCCACGAGGACCGCTTCGACTCTGAGGAGTTGTCCTTCCACCAAAGCATACGCGAAGGCTACCTGGACCTGGCGGCCAAAGAGCCCGGCCGCTGGCTGGTACTGCAGGCCGGCCTGCCCGTCAACAAACTCAGCCAGTTGGCCTGGGAACACGTGTGGCCGCTTATAGCCCGCGGCTGCCGGTAACGGTATGATTAACCGGCCCGACCACGCTGAGGAATCCTCTCTTTACATGCAGGGATACCGCCGTATCGCCGGCTTCGACGAAGCCGGCCGGGGCGCGCTGGCAGGCCCGGTGGTGGCGGCGGCGGTGATATTGCCCCGCGAGCCGGGGTTCAACTGGATACCCCTGGTAAAGGACAGCAAGCTGCTGACCTCGAAAATGCGCGAGCATATTTTCGGCCTGATGCGGGACAGCGGCATCGAGATCGGCATCGGCATTGTCCCGCCGCAGATTATCGACAGCATCAATATCCTCAACGCAACCAAAAAGGCCATGAAGTCAGCTTTAGCTGCCCTGGCCCAACCGCCCGATTACCTGCTGATCGACGCGCTGGTCCTGCCGGGACTGCGCATCCGGCAAAAGGGCATCGTCAGGGGCGACCGCACGGTGCTCAGCATCGCCTGCGCGTCCATCGCCGCCAAGGTAACACGTGACCGTATTATGCTGGAGCTTGACACTGACTATCCTCAATACGGGTTCTGCAGCCACAAGGGCTATGGGACGGCGCGCCACCTGGACTGCCTGCGCAGGCACGGCGCCTGCCAGGTCCACCGCCTGACCTTTGCACCCGTACGCGACCTGGCGAGGCTGATATGAAACGGCAGGAATCCGGCAAACTGGGCGAGCAATTGGCCTGCGCCGCCCTGAAGAAAAAAGGCTACAAAATCATCGAGACCAACTACCGCTGCCGCCAGGGGGAGGTCGATATCATCGCCCTGCACAAGGATTGCCTGGTATTCATCGAGGTCAGGAGCAAGGCCGGTAATTCCTTCGGATCGCCCGAAGAGTCAGTAACAGCACAGAAGAAGCAACGGCTGATCTCAACAGCAATGGATTATTTGAGCAGCCACCGGGACCTGCCGGAAAACTGGCGCATCGATTTCGTCGCCGTTGAGTTAGACCCGCTCACCAATAAGGCCACGCGCATCGAGATCATCGAAAACGCCGTGGAATAGTATACATGCCTGAATTAGGCTTTTAATTCTGTTATAATTTGTGCCCGGGACTTAATAATACAGAAACATACCCAAAATATGTTTATTTTTTAGTATTATGGCGGACACAGGCAATTGACTACTTCAGGTCTTATCTGGCGCGTGCTGCTGGGCATGCTGATTCTGGCAGGTATCTGGGTAACCAGCCTGTACAGCGACATCCTTTTTCACGTAATCGTCGAGATCTTTATTCTCGTGATGTGTTTCAGCATATTCATTGTGGCCTGGAACACACGTAATTATACGGATAACAGCTATTTTACATTCCTGGGCATCGTATACCTGTTTGTCGGCGTGGTGGAGCTTTTTCATGCTCTAACCAATGACGGCCTTGCCTTTTTCAACGGATACAGCTCTGATTTGAACCTTCAGCTCTGGATCGCGGCCCGCTACCTGCAGAGCATTTCATTTTTCATCGCCATCTTTTTTATCTATCGCCGGCTCCGGATCAGGCTGACCGTCTCAACTTATACCGTTGCGACGGTGTTGATACTGCTGTCCATATTCATATGGAGAATTTTCCCCGGTTGCTACATAGCAGGACAGGGCTACACCCTGTTTGCCATAATCAGCCAGTGCCTCATCGCCGCCATCTTTTTAGCCTCGGGCTTTTGGCTATGGATAGCCCGGAAACATTTCGACCGCATGGTAATCATTTACCTGCTGCTTTCAGTTGCCTTCGCCGTTTTTGCGGAATCAGTCAACGCAATTAATCACCTGCTGTACCTAGCTTCATTCTTCATGATCTACCGCGCTATAGTTGTAACCGGCCTGCTTAAACCATACGAAGTCCTATTCCGCAATCTGGCACAGAGCCGCGACCTGCTGCAAAAGGAACATGACCAAGCTACAAAACCTGCTCGATATAGAGGAGTCCATCCTGGTTGCCGTGGACAAAGATGAAAAGATCACCCTGGTAAACCGTAAAACAAGCGAAGTTTTCGGCGCGCCTGAAAATGAGATGCTGGGCAAGCCCTGGTTCGATACTTACCTGCCCGCCCGGGTGCGCGAAAAAGCTAAAGAAGGTTACCGCAAGATGCTGGCAGGCCACGGTACCATTGGTTAAATACATGGAAAGGCCGATATTAATCGCCAGCGGCGAGCAACGCAATATGGCCTGGCATAACGCGCTCATCCGTGATGAAAAGGGAGTGGCTATCGGCACCTTCAGTTCCGGCCACGACATCACCGAGCAGAAACAGGCCGAGGACCTTTTCAAGGTTATGTTCAACCGGTCGCCCGTCGGCATGTTTATTACGGAAAATGGGAATTTCCGCCTGGTTAACCCTCAATTCTGCAAATACGCGGGCTACACTGAAGATAAGCTGATCGGCAGGCAATCGTTATCCCTGGTTCTACCGGAGGATATGGGCAGGGTAAGGCAGGACGCCATCAGGGCTCTGAAAACTTCAAAAGATCAATTCAGCACTTACGACTACCGGGTAAAAACCAGGGACGGCAGTATCAAGTGGTTCATGGAATCCGTAACATCCATACACTACGGCGGCCGCCGCGCCACGCTCGGAACAGTCATTGATGTATCGGAAAGGAGGGAGAACGAGGATCTTTTCAAGTCGCTTTCCCTCATGGATGACCTGACCGGCCTGTATAACCGGCGCGGCTTCCTTACGCTTGCCGCCAAGCAGCTCCAGTTGAGCTACCGTATGGACAGGGGAGTCACCATCCTGTTCGCCGATGTGGACCGGCTGAAATCGATAAACGACAGCTTCGGTCATGTTGAAGGCGATACCGCCCTGGTAGCCACAGCCAACCTGTTCAAGGAAACGTTCCGCGAGGCGGATATCGTCGGACGTATCATGGGCGATGAATTCGCAGTGTTCATGACCGGCGCGGATGACGAATACGCCTCAACGATAATATTCACGTCTGCAAAGCAAATTAGAAGATTTCAATGCCGTTTCCGGTAAGCCCTACAAGCTTTCCCTGAGCTTCGGCCTGGCCAGCAGTGCGGCAGGTGAACCCTGCAACCTCGGCGAACTGCTGGATACCGCAGACCGCTTCATGTATAAAAGCAAGAACGAAAACCGCTGAGCCGGCCTCCGTCTGCGTTCCTACTCCAGCGCTTCCATGGCGATGCAGCTATGAGCCATCGAGGCCCCCGCACTCATGGTAATGGAAACGAAAATCGCTTCGGCGATCTGTTCATCCGTGGCCCCGGCCTTTTTGGCGCCTTTTACGTGGCCTTCAATGCAATAGGGACACCTGGTGACATGAGCGCAGGCTACCGCGATGAGCTCCTTGGTCTTCTTGTCCAAGCTACCGTCGGCGAATACCTTGGCGTCGGCATCCAGGAAGGCTTTCATTATCTCCGGCTTGAGCGCGTACATCTTGGCGGCCTTTTCGATGTCCTTTTTCCCGTAAAATTGATCTTTCATTAATTCCTCCGGCTTTATTTATCCTTTTCCGATAGGGGCGTAGCTGTTTTTACAAACTGTCTTGCGAGCGGGTTTAAATACCCACCCCCTACAATTTTAAACGCGTGCGCTGCATTATCTCGAGCTTGGCGCCCTGCGGCAGGTCATCGAAATAGGCGCAGTAGCCCGCTACCCTGACCACCAGGCCCGGGTACTTGCCCGGGTGCCGGTAGGCATCCTCCAGCATCGCGGGGTCAAGCACGTTGACCTGCACCTCCATGCCGCCCTTCTCGAAAAATCCTCTCACCAGGGCGGCCAGCAGCGCGGTGCCGCGCTCACCATCGAGCGTGGCCGGGTCGAAACGCAGGTTTAGGGCATAGCCGTTGGGAGACAAACGGGGTTCGATACAGGCGGCTGAATTGAGCAGGGCGGTCGGCCCCAGCCTGTCCCTCCCGTTGCCGGCCCCTATGCTGGCGGCAAACGGTTCGCCTGCCTTCCGCCCGCTGGGCAGGGCCCCCACCAGGCCGCCGAAAGCTACGTGGCAGGTGACCGAATAGAAGCCCGGCACATAGTTCCCGCCGCGTGTATTCTTATATCTCCCCAACGCATTGTAAAAGATCTCCGCGGTCTTTCTGGCATAGCCGTCGGGCAATTCATTATCATTACCATACTTGGGAACGGAGATAAGCTCCGCCCTCAATTCGGGATAAGCTACAAAGTCAGCTCTAAGCGCTTTCAGCACCCGGCCCATGCTGTATTTCCCTTTGCGGAAGACCAGCTCATCCAGAGCGGCAAGCGAGTCGGCCACGTCGGCCACCCCCACTCCTTGTACGCCGCTGGAATTATATAAAGCACCGCCTGCTGTGACATCCCTGCCCGATTCTATGCAGCCGTCCACCAGCATGGAGGAAAAAGGCGTGGGATGGTAGTCGCGGTTGCCTTTCTCCAGCACCTGGATATCACGTCACCAGCCGGCCGGCCAGGTAATTTACCTGCGCCTCAAATGCTTCAATCACATCATCGATGGAACGGAATTTAGCCGGATCACCCGTGGCAGCGCCCTCGACGGCGCGAGTTGCCGAAGCGCCTCCCCCGGTTGAGCGCCATCTCCAGGCAGACCGGCAAATTCACCAGCGCGGCGTCCGTGGAGAGAAAGCTCCTGCCGGGCAGCGCCAGCTCCACGCAGCCCACCACCGCGTAATCCCTGGCCTCCGCCTCGGGATAGCCGTTGGCAACCAGGGAGCTTATGGAAGCTTCATCATTGAAAAGCGCAGGAACGCCGTTCCCTTTCTTGGCCACTTCGACTGCCCTGTCTAAGTAGCGGTCGGGCGAACCCCTGTGCACGCGGGCCTGGTAGTTGGGGTCGCGCAGTCCGGACTCCTCCATGACGTCCAGCATGATATAGGTCAGCTCATTGGTGGCGTCCCTTCCATCCCTGTCCATGCCACCGATGATGCCCGCCTGCACCACCAGATAGCCGCCGTGGTACTGGCTGACGCTCTCCGAGAGCAGGAAAACGTGCTCCGCGGCCTTGGCCGAGAAGCAGAGCATCAGTTCCCTGGCCTTCTCCGGCGTTATGCGGCCGTTCTCCAGGTCGTCCTGGTAATACGGGTAGAGGTACTGGTCCAGCCTGCCGAAGGAAACCGCCGAATTTATGCCCTCCAGGCAAACCGCCATGTGGGTCAGCCACAGGGACTGCAATGCTTCATGCAGGGTCTCCGCCGGGTTAAGCGGCACACGGCGGCAGATGCGGGATATCTCAAGTAGCTCAGCGCGCCTTTCCATATCGTTCTCTTCCCCCGCCATCCTCTCTGCTTCATCAGCCACACGCGCGGCATAATCCAGTAACCCCTCGCAGACTATTCCGGCCGCTTTATAAAGATCGCCCTCTTTTCCGGACATCGAGTCAAGGTAGCCCTGCACTCCCAGCCTGAGCATCTTTTCGTAATTGGGCAGGAAGTGCCCGATGCCGCCCGCCTCATTTATCAGGTAAAAGGTGGCCTTTAGCTGTTCGCCGGCGTATTTAAAGAATTTGCCCAGGTGCGGATAGAACGCCCGGAACGGCATATTCCTGAAAAGCCAGTACGGGAGGATATCGAAAAGCAGCTTCAGCCGGTCCTTCCAGGGCATCAGCAGGGGCGTGGTCTTCCTTTTATCTATCCACGGCAGCTCCGTGCCCATGAAAACGCCGCTCAGCTCCGGCTGCATCAAAGCCGATATGCGGTAGCTGCCCATGTTGCCCGCTATCAGCTCGTCGGGGTAGATCTTCACGGACTTATTCCGCAGGATATATCTGGTGGCCATGGCTTTACGCACGATCATGGGCAGGGAGGGGTCGTCGTGGCGCCTGTAGAAGTCCGTCACCAGGCAAGCCCTCTCCGGGCAGAGATGGACCCTGCTGCCCAGCAACTCTTTTTTTATGCGTTGAAAGCGGCCGGTCCGCGCGGCCATATCAATTGCCATAGTTATCTGCCTGCTTTATATACAATAAAACCGATATCAAAGAACCCTGCTGCTTTTTTACACTTCGAGGCTGAAGGGCGGGTATTTATCGGTGACCAGTATAAGCGCATAGGCCACCACCCTGAACCCCCAGCGCATCACACCGACTACAAAATCGAACAGGCCCTTAGGGTATTTCCCGGTAAAGAGGATGGCAAACCAGGCGATGATAACCACTACCATGGCTGCTATACCCAGGCAAACCAGTACGATAATATGCGGTATAGCCAGGAACCACTTTACCAGCGGCAGCCAGCGGTTAAGGCCGGCGGCGTCGGGATAGGGCAGTTCCAGGTGCACCGACTGCTCCTCGTCGGTGGACGGGTACACATCGGTCAGAAGGTAGATAAAGGCGTCGACGCGGTACATAAAACCGGCTAAGTTCAGGTTCCAGTCATACCACCACTTCGGGTATTTTCTACGGAAAAGTATCATCAGCACCAGCGGAAGTACGACAAGCCCGATACCGGCTACAAACGCACCGCCCTCCTTGGCTCCGCTATTATAATTGCCTCCCATCAGCAGCATAAGGATGATCAAAATAGGGATTGCCACGAAAATGCGGAAAAAAGTCGTAAGCCTGTTGAGTTTGCGCTCCGGGTAATCCACAGACAGGCTGACCGGGTAACCTGTTGCCATCTTGTCGCCTCCTATATTTATTTGCACTGGCCATTATAGTGTAATTTGGCATCATAGTTCAAAAGAGGCCGCAGACGCTATGGGCAGTCTCAGCCAGTGACCGGATAGCAGGGCCGTGTGAAATGTCACTGCCATCAAATTGCCGTATCTTCCTATAATTCTATTACAATATATCAATGATAGAATTCTCCCGCCGTGATTTTCTCAAGTTTTCCCTGGTAGGACTTGGCACACTGCTGGCTGCGAAGTTTATCAACGCCTGCACACCGCCACAGGTTGCGCCCGCCCCTACACCGGGTACAGCCCCTGAACCAGTCATCCCGCCGCAGGAGCAAACCGGGCCGGCCGCCACCGAATTCCCCGACCTGGTTGTCGTTCGGGAAGGAGATCCGGAAAGCCTAGCCCGCAAAACACTGGAGCTGCTGGGAGGCATTCAACGCTTCGTTAAGAAGGGCGATAACGTCATCATCAAGCCCAACATCGGCCCGGCCATGCGGACCTACGAGTATGCCGCTACCACCAACCCCTGGCTGGTGGCCGCCGTAGTCAAGCTCTGCCTGGAGGCCGGCGCGGGCAAGGTAAGGGTCATGGACAAGCCCTTCAGCGGCTCGGCTGAATCGGGCTTCGTCAATAGCGGCATCAGGGAGCAGGTGGAAAAAGCGGGCGGAGTTATCGAGATAATGTCCCGCCTTAAATATGTTTCCACGGATATACCGCTGGGCAAAGACATCAAGAAATGGGACATCTATGAAGACATCCTCAAGGCAGACGTGCTGATCAATATGCCCATCGCCAAGCAGCACAGATCGTCGCGCCTCACACTGGGCATGAAAAACCTGATGGGCACTATCAACTCAGCCCAGATGTTCCACACCAACCTGCACCAGCGCATCGCCGACCTGGCCAGCCGCGTCAGGCCAACGCTGACCATAGTGGACGCCATACGCATCCTGACGGCCAACGGGCCGACCGGCGGCAACCTCAAAGACGTTAAGCAGCTCGACACGGTAATAGCGGGGACAGATATCGTAGCCGTGGACAGCTATGCCACGTCGCTTTTCGGTTTGAGGCCAGAAGACGTGCCGTATATCGTAATCGCCGCCGCCATGGGACTGGGCAGCAGTAGCCTTGACAGCCTGGTCATAAAGGAAGCTTCCGGTGCCGGCTAAAACTCCAGTAAAAGGCAGATGGGATGCTCAAAGCTGGTTGCGCCTGCGCAGCGCCGTACAAATCATTGCCTTTCTCGGTTTTATCATCCTTTTCCTCAACGCCTCACAGAGTGCTGATGGGGCTTGACCCGCTGGCCATGCTGGCCAACCTTATCGCCAGCCGCAGGTTCGAGCTTTTATCAGTAATAGCGCTTATCCCCATAGCTCTGGCACTGGTTTTCGGCCGCAGCCTGGTGCGGCTGGCTCTGCCCGCTGGGGACCACGCTGGAATGGTTCCCGTTTACCAGATGGCTTAAAAAGCAGGGCAAGCTCCCTGATTGGTGGAGGTCGGTTAAATATATCCTGCTGATTGCCATAATAGCGGCCGCCGTCTTCTCCAACCTGACTTTGCTTGTGCTCGACCCGCTGACCATCATGGTGCGCACCTTCGCTGCCGCGGTCTGGCCCGCCCTTGATTTCATTATCGGCGCTGTAGAATCCGCCCTGTATAATATTCCGCCACTGCAGGAATCCGTAGGACATTTCGACAGCCTGGTGCGGCCGCTGCTCCTGCCCGCCGACCCGCTCTATTACCGCGACGGGCTGATTTTCGCGGCCGTCTTCGCCGCAATCGTACTGCTCAACCTGGCAGCGGAGAGGTTCTGGTGCCGCTATATCTGCCCGCTGGGCGCCTTCTACGGCCTGCTCAGCAAAATCAGCCTGGTGCGGCGCAGGGTCAACCAAAGCTGCATCAAATGTAAACTCTGCGAGGATGCCTGCCCGACCGGCACCATACGCAGGGACAGGGATTGCGCCAGCGACCCGGGCGAATGCGTAATGTGCCTCAAGTGCATGGATTCCTGCCCCTGCTCGACCAGCGATTTCGGGCTGGTATCATCTCCCGCCGCATTCAACAGCTACGACCCGGGCAAACGCCAGCTTTTCCTGGGCATAGGCGCGGCCGCACTGCTGGCCATTCTCTTCCGGCTTTAATCCGCTGACCACCCAGCCCAAACAGCGCGCTATCCGGCCCCCGGGTGCAACCGAAAACGATATGGCCGCGAAGTGCATACGCTGCGGCGAGTGCATCAAAGCCTGCCCGACGGCCGCCATACAGCCTTCACGGGTTGAAGAGGGCGCGGAGACTTACTGGACGCCCGTCGTAGTGCCGCGCACCGGCTTCTGCCAGTATTCCTGCAACGCCTGCGGCCAGGCCTGCCCGGTGGCCGCCATCCCACCGCTGCCTCTGGCCGAGAAAAAGGTCACACCTATCGGCCGCGCCTTCATCGACCGCGGCCGCTGCCTGCCCTGGTCACAAAATACGCCCTGCATAGTCTGCGAGGAGATGTGCCCGGTGCCGCAGAAGGCGATTATACTGGATACCGTGGAGACTGCAAACAGGGAACGGCAGCAGGATAACGCTGCAGCGTCCTACGGTAGTTCCCGGCCGCTGCATCGGCTGCGGCTTATGCGAATATAAATGCCCGGTCAGCGGTGAGGCCGCCATACGGGTACAGGCATGAATCCATGGCCAACGGCTTTGACTAAGAGTATTATTTATGTTAGAACTTAGCCGTTGAACACGGTTCAGCAGGCATCAGTGATCGAAATAGACAGGAAGTGATATATGTTTCGCAGTTTCGGAATAGCTGAACTATTACTGGTACTCGTGATAGTATTGCTGGTTTTCGGGGCGGCCAGGCTGCCGCAGATCGGCGAGTCGCTGGGCAAGGCTATACGCAATTTCCGCAAGGGCCTCTCCGGCGAAGATGAAAAAAAGAAGGAGCAAATCAACGCCAGCCAGGCCGACACCCCTGAACCCCCCCCAGGAAAAGATAAAGGCGGCTCGAATCCGCCGGCCTGAAGGTTATTATTATTTTTGCCGGTTTGATTTAATCCGATGGACTTCCTGGGAATCGGTGCGCCTGAGATAATCCTGGTACTGCTGCTGGCTTTCGTCATATTCGGACCCAAACGTATCATAGAGTTAAGCCGCGACGCAGGCAAAGCCCTGCGCAATCTCTCAAACGGTGCGGCAGCCATACAGAAACAGATAGAGGAGGAGCTCTCTGCAGATAAAACGGGCAAGCCGCCGGGCGCCGGTAAATCATCCCCCACCGACCGGGCAAATACCCCGTAAATACCATGGCCGCCGACAAAAATAGGGGAATATCCTTCCACCTTGAAGAGCTGCGTCGCCGCCTGATCATCTGCCTGGTTGCGGTGGCCGCCGGGATTATTATCGCCTTTGCTTTCGCAGACCAGCTCTTCCACATCCTTATCCTGCCGGCCGGCGCTATCAACTTGATATTCGTGGAAGTGACCGAGATGCTGGGCGCCTATATGCAGGTCTGCCTGATCGGAGGCATTATCCTTTCAATGCCGGTACTGGTCTACGAACTTATTGCCTTCATCGCTCCTGCGCTCACCCCCGGGGAGAAGAAGTACGTATGGTTAGCACTGCCGTTTATATTTATCATGTTTATCGGTGGCGTGCTCTTCGGCTACTTTGTGCTCATCCCGCCCGCCCTTCAATTCCTGCTCAGCCTGGGGGCGGGCATAGCGTCGCCCCAGATAAGGATCGGCAATTATATTTCACTGGTCGCCAGGCTGTTGCTGGCCATCGGGCTGGTTTTCGAGACACCGGTGATCACCACCATCCTGGCCAGACTTGGCATAGTCTCATGGCGCTGGCTGCTCGCGCAATGGAAATGGGCGGTCATCCTGGCATTTATACTGGGCGGGCTGATAACCCCCACCGTCGACCCGGTCAACCAGACCCTGGTCGCGCTTCCGCTGATCATACTCTACCTGCTGAGCATCCTGCTGGCCCGCCTGTTTGAGAAAGGCAAAACCAAAACATTGGAGGTAACCCCATGATAACCATCTCTCCCGTCTGGTACCCGGCTGTCAACACCCGGCGTTCAAGGCGGGCCTATGATAAAAGCAAAACGATAGGTGAGGAAGTCAACGCCAGGCTTCAAGAAGTGTGCAGCGGGTTCAGGCCTTATAACAGTGTACGCGTGGAGTATATCTCCGCGCCGCCGGACGATATCTTCTCCAACGCGCTCGGTTTCTACGGCAATATCAAGGGGGCGCCGGCCTTTTTCGCCTTCATCGGCGACATAACGGACCCCAACGTGCAGGAGAAGATGGGCTATGCCGGCCAGGCCTCGGTGCTGGAGGCGACTTCACACGGCCTGGGCACCTGCTGGGTGGCCCTCACCTACAATGCCAAAGCCGTCAAGTTGCTGGTAAAGCTGAGGCAAAATGAGAAATTGATCTGCGTGTCACCGGTGGGCTATACCACCGAAACGTGGTCCTTCGAGGAGAAGGTATTGAGCGGCTTCGGGGCCAACCATCAGCGCAAACCACTGCAAGGCATGGTCAGCGGCCTGCCTGAAGCCGGCTGGCCGGGCTGGGCCAGGGCTGCCGTTGAAGCGGCCCGCCTCGCGCCATCGGCCATGAACCGCCAGCCCTGGGCATTCAGCATAGAAAAAAGCAGCGTCACCGTTTCCGTAAAAGACCGCGGACCCGAGTTCAACGTGGCCAGGCGGCTGGACTGCGGCATCGCCATGCTGCACATCGAACTAGGCGCATTGAGTTGCGGCGTGCATGGCAAATGGGAATTATTAAAACCACCGCAGGTTGCACGCTTTCAAATAGAGTGAGGGCCAGGTCTTATTAACATCGGCACTGAATCAGCCGCAAAAGACCACCGGGTAGCGGTACTACTGGTAACTTCTATTGCCGCCTTCCTGACGCCTTTCATGGCTTCGTCAGTCACCATCGCGCTTCCTTCGATGGGCAGTGAGTTCGCCATCGACGCCGTGACGCTTAGCTGGATTGCGACGTCCTTTATCCTGTCGGCGGCGGTCTTCCTTATCCCGTTTGGCCGCATCGCGGATATCAGGGGCAGGAAGAAGGTATTAATCTACGGCGGTGCCATCTTCGGCGCCGCGTCGGTCATGGCTGCGCTGGCATGGTCGGCGGAGGTACTCATCACCGCCCGCGTGATACAGGGGTTGGGCGGAGCTATGCTTTTCGGCACGGGAACGGCTATTATCTCGTCGGTTTTCCCGCCGGGTGAGCGCGGACGTGCCATGGGCATCAATATCGGCGTCACCTACATCGGCCTCTCCCTGGGACCCTTCTTCGGCGGCCTGATGACGCAATACCTAGGGTGGCGCAGCCTTTTCTGGCTCATCGCATTGCTCTGCTGCTTGCTCCTGGCTGTCACGCTATTGAAATTGAAGTCCGAGTGGGCGGAGTCGCGCGGAGAGAAGTTCGATCTGGCCGGCTCGATTATCTACGGCGCCGGCCTGGTGGCCGTTATTTACGGACTTTCCGGGCTGCCTGACTGGCAAAGCTTCCTGACCCTGGCGGCAGGCCTGGTTACACTGCTGGCTTTCATTAAATGGGAAACGGTGACGGGAAGCCCCGTCCTGGATATATCGCTCTTCCGCAATAACCAGGTATTTGCCTTCTCCAACCTGGCTGCCTTCATTAACTACAGCGCTACCTTCGCGGTCAGCTTCCTGCTCAGCCTCTACCTGCAATATATCAGGGGCCTGACGCCCGGCAGTGCCGGGATCGTGCTGGTCTCCATGCCGGTCGTCCAGGCCATCTTTTCACCCCTGGCAGGAAAGCTCTCAGACAGGATCGAACCGCGCATGCTCGCTTCCTCCGGCATGGCGCTCACAGCCATCGGATTGTTTCTCCTGGTCTTTATAGGCACGGATACGGATCTCTGGTATATCATCGCCTGCCAGATATTGCTGGGCGGTGGCTTTGCCCTCTTCTCCTCACCAAACGTGAATGCCGTCATGAGCTCGGTGAATAATAACGCGCTGGGCGTGGCATCTGCCACCCTCGCCACCATGCGCCTGACGGGCCAGATGTTCAGCCTGGGCATTGCCATGCTGCTTATATCGCTTCTGGTGGGGCGCGTCCAGGTTACACCGGAAGTTCATCCGCAATTCATCCTCAGCCTGCAAATAGCTTTAGCCATCTTTACGGCGCTCTGCATTGGTGGTATATTTGCGTCTATGGCAAGGGGTAAAACACGCTGAATCCCGAGAGGCGCACATGAGTGAGAATAAGGCTTCAGTGCTCAGCATTATCCACTACGATAAAGACGGTTTCTTGATTAAGTCTGACGCGGGCATCCAAGACTGTAAAGAATATGAAGAAAAAGACGGCGTCACCTGGATCAACATCGACAGCGTTAAAGACCTGGAACTGCTGCAATCTATCGGCGGCATCTTCGACCTACATGCCCTGACCATCCAGGATATAACCAACACCGGGCACAGGGTCAAGCACGAAGATTTCGGGCATTACCTGTTGCTCATCCTGAAGATGCTGGAATTGAACCACACTGACAAATCCATACTTACAGAGCAGTTGAGCATCATATTAGGTAAGAATTACCTACTGACCTTCCAGGAGATCCCAGGGGATTTTTTCGGTCCGCTGCGCGATGAAATAAAGATAGGCGATTCCGTCGTAAGGAAAATGGGGCCCGACTTCCTAGCCTGCCGCATCATGGACATCATCGTGGACAACTATTTCAATACTATTGAGGCTTTCGGCGAACAGATAGAGGACAAGGAAGACGAACTGGTGGCCAATCCCACCCGTGATACGCTGAATTCGATACAGGGCATCAAGAAAAACATGATGCATCTCAGGCAATACGTCTGGCCGGTCAGGGAGATACTCAGCGACCTGGGCAAAAAGGAATCACCCCTGATCAATAAGGAAACCGTGGCCTACTTCCGCGACGTTTACGACCGTATTTTCGAGGCCATGGACCTGATTGAAAATACCCGCGACATGGTCAGCAGCCTGATAGATATCTACCTCTCCAGCATGAGCAACAAGACCAACGAAGTCATGAAGGTACTCACAGTAGTGGCCACCATCTTCATCCCGCTGACCTTTATCGTGGGACTCTACGGCATGAATTTCAAAAACATGCCGGAATTAGACAGCGACTGGGGTTACCCTGGCATACTGGCATTTATGCTGGCGGTAGCTGTGGGTATGCTGATATATTTCCGCAGGAAAAAGTGGATTTAGCCGACCCTATTCCATGGGTATAGCCGGGCCGTTACCCTTCTTGACGCGCCCGAAGGGCAGGAACATGGCGGGTATGATACCGATCAAAATCACCACGGCGCCTGATTACATAATCCATCTGGAATGCTGTGACGCTGGCCCGCAAATTCAGGTACTCATATAAAAACGTGATCGCCGCCTGCTGCGCCGTCTGCAAGGTAAGCCCGGTCTGCATCAGGTATACCTGGATTTGTGAGAGCAACTGCAACGCAACTACCGAATCGGGCGTTACCGTCTGCACCATCGTGGAGAGATTGGTTTTCTGGAAAGTATCGAGCATCGTGGCGAATACAGCGATACCCAGCGAGGCAAATATGGTACGTGAAACATTCAGCAGGGAAGACGCCTGCGCCGTCATCCTCTGCGGGACAGCGGAAAGGGCATAGGTCATGACCGGCATCATGGCAAAGCCCATACCCATTCCCCGGATAAATAGAATAAGTCTCAGGGTATTGTCCGGGGTCGTCACATCCAATAGCTGCAACCACATTGAAGCTACACCGAGCACAAGTAACCCGATAACTGCCGGCACGCGCGGGCCAATCCTATCATAAAGCCGCCCGGCAAACGGCATGGTAATCATCGCGCCGATAGCCTGTGGCAAGACCATCAACCCGCTGTGCATCGCAGAGAAGCCGCGCAGGTTCTGCAAAAATAACGGCATCAGGAATACCAGCGAATATAACCCTATCGTGGTAACGAAGGTGAGGCCTATGCCCAGCGTATAGCCGCCGTTCTTAAACATACGCAGGTCAAGCAGCGGCTTCTTTTCTGTTAATTCAACGATCACCCAGGCTGATGATGCACACGACAACCCACGATCAGGAGAGCAATGATGCGCCAGTCATCCCAATGCCAGGTCGGCGCGTATGAAAAGGCGTACAAAATCGCACTGAAACCTATGGCAGCCAGGAAAAATCCTTTGTAATCAAAGCTTGTATCGGATGTCAGTGGTTTCTTCAATCCAGGCAACACCCATGGCAATAGCTATCAGCACCACCGGAACGTTCACATAGAACACCATGCGCCAGCTCCAGTAATCCACAATGTATCCGCCCAGCGTCGGGCCGATAGCCGGGGCCAGCATCATCGGTATGCCGAAGATGGCCATGGCGGTGCCGCGGTCCTCGGCAGGTACTGTAGTAAAGAGGAAGGTCATAGCCAGCGGGTTCAGCAAGCCGCCGGCCAGGCCCTGCACCACCCTGAAGGTTATCAAGCGAACCAAGATCCCAGGACATGCCGCATAATATGGAACCGACCAGGAAACCTATCTGGCTGAAGATGTAGACCTTTTTAATGCCGAAACGGTCGGCCAGGAAAGCGGCGGCCGGTGTGGAAATGGCCGTAGCCATCAGGTAGGCTGAAACCACAAGTTGGGCATGGTCGGCGGTCTCGTTGAAAACCGCCATGATGTGCGGCAAGGCAACATTCATGATGGTCTGAGTCCAGGATCACCATGAAGGTACCGGCGATGGCTACCAGCAGTACCTTTGATTCGCTCGTTTTCGGCATTTATCTTATTTTGATTATTATCTCGTTGCTATCCTGACTTCAACCGACGTGCCCGGTATCAGCACATAATTATTGGGATTGTCCACGGTAATCATGACGGGCACGACCTGCGCCACCTTAATGAAGTTGCCGGTAGTATTGTTCTGCGGCAAGAGTGAAAATGTCGCCGCTGTAGCCGCAGCTATACCATCGACCTTTCCCTTAAGTTTAGCTCCGCCGAGGCTGTCCACCGTCACTTCCACCTCCTGGCCCGGGCGCTATACGGTGAAGTTCTGCTTCAGATATATTTGCTATTATCCAGGTATTCGATACATCGTAAAGTGTTACGATATAAGTGCCCGCTCCGACAACTTGTCCCGGGTACGACCAGACAGCGGCTACGTACCCGTTGACCGGAGATTCTATACTGGCCGGCCCATCGGCAGTCTCCTTTACACCCTGCCTGTCGGCCGGGCTGGCGGGACGCGGCAGCCCCATTGTGGCGATCCTCTGGCCTTTTTCAACGTAGCTGCCCAGGTCCACATCCAGGCTGATAACCTGGCTGGATGATAACGCCGTCACATAGATAAGCGGGGCGCTGATACGGGCGTTGTCGGTGCTGACATACTCGTAGCTCTGGTAGCCAAGGAATCCAAAGGTTACTATTGCCGCAAGTACGAACACCAGGGACACGATAAAGATCACCTTGCCCCTGCGTGGTGGACAGGCCGGATTTTATTCTTTCAGAAAATTTATCAGCCATGGATATTGCCTCCGCTTGAATTTATACAAATATGATGATCAATCCTGTGATCCGGCTATTTACGCAGCGCCTTGGCAGGCGCAGGCAGCCTTTTCAAGCACAACTTTCTCGCCTTCGCTAAGGCCGGATACTATTTCCGTGTATGTCCTGTTTTGAAGGCCTATTGTGACCGGCCGTTGCTCAATCACGCCGGTTTTCTCATCTTTAAGGACGCGCACCGTGTAATTCCCATTCCCACCGCCGATAGCACCGTTGGGAACGATGAGAACGCCCTTCCGCGTATCAACCAGTATCTCCGCCGTGGCAGTGAGACCGCCGGTTAGATAGGCTGTTTCTTGGGGATCAAGTGCAATCTCAACTTTGTAGGTTGAGACGGTGGGCTGCAATGGTACCATAATACTGGATGCTGCTGGCCTGCGTCGGGCCAAAGGGAGAAATGAACGTTACTTTGCCCTTGAATTGCTTGCCGGGGAAGGCATCGACCAGTATTACCGGCGTCAACTCCTCCAGGGGCTTATTGGCAATCTTGACTATATCGATTTCATCAATCTGGCCGGTCATCCTCATGGAACCAGCATTGGCTAATTGAATTACATATGAATCAATCGGAATCCCTGTCACCGTGTAGCGCTGCGATATCATATCACCGGCCCTGAGATTGACATCCACCACCTTGCCATCAAACGGGGCAAGCAGTTCGGTTTTCAATAGGGCCTGCTTGGCACGCTGCAGGTTGATAATGGCATTCTGAACATTGATATTATAGTCGCGCAGTGTTTTCATGTTGAGGCCCTGGCGGTATGTAGAGA
Source organism: uncultured Chloroflexia bacterium (assembly GCA_963752975.1). Classification (GTDB taxonomy): domain Bacteria; phylum Chloroflexota; class Dehalococcoidia; order GIF9; family UBA5629; genus CAIMUM01. The sequence goes on along the minus strand of CAVWAG010000003.1, from coordinate 88,168 downwards.
TATTCTCGTCCAGTATCTTTTCGCTCAACTCCAGGTCATGCCGTACCGTGGCCAGCGTCTCGGCAAATTTGACACCGTCGAAGTCCTTCTGGCGCGGCGATATCCTGCAGCAGGTCGACCGAATTCATTACCTCGTTGAGCACAGTGTAGCTGGTGCAGGTATCAGGGTAAGTGGCATTGTCGAGGCAGGTGGTTGAGCCTTTTCACCACACTGTAGGTATCATCCATTTCTTCCAGCATCGTCTGCAGGCCGGCCACGACATTATCGTAGCTGCCCTCCTTGATCAGCGCTTGCAGCGCCGACAGGTTATCTATCTCCGCGGACATACGCTCGATGGCCAGGTCGATGTCGTAATCCGTATAAGCCAGCCTGTGTTAACATCGATTAAATCAGGCCTTACCCGGCGGTAATCGGGGTCGCTGTAGAATTTCTTAGACCCGTCAAGGTCGAATTTTGCCAGCGATACCTGGGTGGCGGCATCCACGTAGTTGCCGGTCTGAAACAGGGTCCGCGCGCTTTCCAGTTCCTTCTGCGCAAATTCAAACCGGAGAAACGCCACCGCATCGCAATAAAACCCTGGCACACGGTTCACCCCGCAGCAAACTGTCTGCACCACGTTATTCATGGCCAGTTCCAGCGCATACTGGGCAGATTCAACCGCCATCTTCTGGGTGGTATCGTCCAGCTTGGCCAGCAACGCGCCAGCCTTGACGATATCTCCCTTTTCAACATATACGTCCTTGATCCTGCCGCTATATGGAGGTGTGAACATTGTGGTATCAAAATAAAGGTTCACGGCAAGCGGCATCTCGATATTTCCATCGGCGCTGACCTTAACTTCAAGGTCGCCTCTCTGGACGGGCGCCACAGATATCGGCTCGGTAGCAGTTACACTACTGCAACTGCTGAGCAATATGCCTGCAAGGATAACCACGCTAATGATCCCTGATAGAGATATCTTTTTCATATTCACGACGCTCCCGGTATGTAATAACTTTAAAAGATTTTACATTATACCAAATGATGCTATTGAACAGTACCGACTTTTACTATCACCTTTTTAAATGTTTCCATGGCCTCGGACATTGTTTCTATTTCTTGCAGGCTGAGGTCGGAGAGGCTCTTTTTAATTTGATTTTTAGCCAGCCTTTTCCGGCCGAGCACAAAACGCCTGCCTTTTTCCGTTACCGTTATCCTGATCACCCGCCTGTCTTTACCGTCCGATAAACGTACCGCGTATCCCTTTTCTATCAATTTGTCGATAAGGGGCGTCATATTAGGTTTGGATACCCCTAATATGCGTCCGATCTCCGAGATCTGCAATTCACCGGAGTTAATAACTATGGCCAGTACCTGGAACTGCATGTTAATCGGGTTGATACGCTTATTCGACTGCGCAACCCTTAGCAACCTCCGGTAAAAAAGCGGAAAAAAGAGCAGCAGGCCATCCACAATATAGTCGAGTTTTTCCTCTTTAAGTCCGCTGTTTGCCAATAGTAATCCCGGTTAATAACCGCTAAAATTGTTATATTTATATAACTTTTTTATTTATATGTCAAAAGTTTGCAGCAACAATGTGATACTGCTATACTATCCGACGTTGTGAAATACGAGACGATCATCGGCCTGGAAGTACATTCGCAGCTGCTTACACGGAGCAAAATGTACTGTTCCTGCAGCGCCGATTATGCCAGTGCGCCACCCAACACACATGTATGCCAGGTATGCATGGGCATGCCCGGCGTGCTTCCCACTATCAACCAACGGGCCATGGAGTTCACCATCATGACCGCGCTGGCACTTAACTGCACCATCCCGGAGCATGCCAAATTCGACCGCAAGAACTACCCCTATCCCGACCTTATGAAAGGATACCAGATATCGCAGTATGACATGCCGATGGGCATCGAACGGCTACCTGGTCATCGACATCGAGGGAAGGAAAAAGAAGATCGGCATCACACGTGTCCATCTGGAAGAGGATGTCGCCAAGCTGATGCACCGCACTACACCCGAAGGCGAAAGCTACAGCCTGGTGGACATCAACCGGGCCGGCATGCCTCTGATGGAGATAGTCAGCGAGCCGGACATGAGTTCCCCCGAAGAAGCAAGGCTTTACCTGGTCAAACTGAGGTCCATCCTGCAATACCTCGGAGTATCAACCGGCAACATGGAGGAAGGCAGCTTCCGCTGCGACGCCAATATCAGCATCCGCCCGGTTGGCAGCAAGGAATATCTGGGCAAAGTGGAAGTCAAGAATATGAACAGCTTCCGCGCTGTGTTCCGTGCGCTGGAATATGAGGAGAAACGTCAAAGCGAAGTGATGGATACGGGCGGCAGGATCGCCCAGGAAACCCGGGGCTGGGTGGACGAGAAGGGCATTACCGTCAGCCAGCGCAGCAAGGAATATGCGCACGATTACAGGTATTTCCCCGAACCCGACCTGCCCCCGCTGGCTTTCAGCAGGGAAATGGTCGAGCAACTCAGGGCTGCCCTGCCTGAATTCCCCGAAGCTAAATTCGACAGATTCGTCGTCGCAGTACAACCTCACGCCATACGATGCCGAATTGCTTACCGATACCAAGCCGCTGGCCGACTATTTTGAAGAATGTGTCAGCCTGGCAGGCAGACAAGGGCGGTGAAGAGGACATCCAGAAAAAGGCCAAGGCCATAAGCAACTGGATGCTGGGCGACTTCACCCGTTTGCTTAACCTTGAAAATATGAGGATTGAAGAATGCAAGAGTCAAGCCGCGGGCATCTGGTGGAATTGCTGGACCTGATGGAAAAAGGCACTTTGAGCGGCCCACTGGCCAAGAAAGCTTTCGAGGTTATGTTCAAGACCGGCAAAAGCCGAGCATCGGTGATTATGGAAGAGCAGGGCTGGTACAAATCAGCGACAGCGGAGAACTTGCTATAATTGTAGATAAAATTATTGCAGATAATGAAAAGGCAGTTGCCGACTACAGGGCCGGCAAAGAAGCATCACTGACCTTCCTAATCGGGCAGGTCATGAAGGCTTCCAGGGGAAAAGCCAACCCGGCGGTAGTCAGGCAGATAATCGTGGATAAGCTCGGAGGAAATTAATATGCCAATATATCTGACCATAGCGCAGATAGTTATTAGCGGTGGCGCTGATAGCTGTCCTGGCCTTACAGGTAAAAGGCGGCGGACTGGGAGGAATCTTCGGCCAGGCCGACGGTGTTTATCGGACAAGGCGGGGCGTGGAAAAAACGCTCTTTCAGGTTACCATCGTGCTCGCAGTCATCTTCGTTGCACTTTCCATAGTCATAGTCAGAGTCAGTTCAGCTTAGAAGGGTGGGCGGCAATGTCGCGGGTCATCACGCTGACGACCGATTTCGGCACCAGTGATGGTTATGTCGCCAGTATGAAGGGCGTCATACTGGGCATCAACCCGCAGGCCAGAATAGTTGATATCACGCATGCCATAGAACCCCAGTCCATCACGGCAAGCTTCTTTTATCCTGCATACCTCATGGCGTTATTTCCCCGAAGGCACGATACACATGGCAGTCGTCGATCCCGGAGTGGGCAGCCACCGCAGGGCGGTCATATCTGAAAACCCCTTCAGCCTGCTTTGTTGCTCCTGATAACGGGACGCTCAGCTATATCTTTACGAGCTTTCTAGAAGCTTACACGGCTCGCACAACTACTCCAATCTCCGACCAGGTCACCAGGCACAACATGCCCGAGGGATTGCGAGGCGTTTCGATCACCAAGCAGGAATACTGGCGACACCCGGTCAGCTCAACTTTCCACGGCCGGGATATTTTCGCGCCGGTTGCAGCCCACCTTTCCCTGGATATTCCCGTCAGCGAATTTGGCGAACAGATCGACAGCCTGTACGCTTTCCCCATCCCTGTACCCTTCAAGGATGCCGCGGGTCACATGGTAGGGCATATCATTCACATAGACAGGTTCGGCAACCTGATTACCAACCTGAGCAGCCGTGATATCCCGGCGGGCGGAGCGGCAGTGGAGATAAGCAACCAGCGAATCGACAGCACCAGCCGCTATTATGCCCAGGGCAGCGGGTTGATGGCCGTCATCGGCAGCAATGATTACCTGGAGCTATCGATAAGGGACGGCAGCGCAGCCGCGGTGCCTGGGCGCGCGGATAGGCGACACGTTGAAAATCTTTAATCCTGTCTCGCGTTAATATCAGCGTGAAACCTTCCAGGTTGTGCCCTTCGGCTGTATCCTCGATAGTAACTCCCATGGAGTCAACTGGTTGCGTACTTCGTCCGCCTGCTTCCATTCTTTTGTCCTGCGGAATTCATTACGTCTGGCAATCAAATCCTCTATCTCTCGGCTACTTCATTCACCGGATAACTTTTTGGTTTCCTGCAGCGTAAAACCGATGACAGCGGCCAGCTCCTTGAGCATCTCCTTTGCCCTGCCTGATATCCATGCCCTTCTCGATGCCACGGTTGATTTCGCGGACCAGGTCGAACATGGCAGCCACCGCCTGCGGCGCATTGAAATCATCATCCATCGCTTCGATAAACCTGGCTTTAAACGCTTCAGCATCCAGTACCTCTCCACCCGGTTTGCCCTCCGCCTTCAGCGCCTGCCGCATCCTCTCGATACCGGTTTCCGCGGCATCCAGGGCCTCCAGGCTGTACCGCAGCGGCATCCTGTAATATGAGCTTATGATAAAAAGCCTGATAGCATCGGCGCTGTTGCGCTCCAGCGCCTGTTTCACGGTCACCAGGTTGCCCAGCGATTTGCTCATCTTGTCAGCGCCCAACTGAAGAAAACCGTTGTGCATCCAGGTGCGCACAAAGGGCATCACCCCGGTATAGCACTCCGACTGCGCCATCTCATTTTCATGGTGCGGGAAGATCAGGTCCTGCCCGCCTCCGTGTATATCCAGGCTGTTGCCCAGGTGCCCTGTGGACATGGCGGTACACTCGATATGCCATCCCGGCCTGCCGTCACCCCAGGGACTGGGCCATGAAGGCTCCCCGGGTTTGACCGCCTTCCACAGCGCGAAATCCAGCGGGTCTTCCTTTTTCTCCGATTCCGATGTGGCCGTGACCCGCATATCATCGGCATTCTGATGCGTGAGCTTGCCGTATCCCGGGAAGCTCTTCACACTGAAATAAACGCTGCCTTCAGACTGATAGGCATGTCCCTTTTCCAGCAGAGTTTTCACCACTTCGATTATCCTGGGTATCTCCGTAGTGGCGCGCGGATATACGGTGGCCCGCTTGATATTGAGCGCATCCATGTCGCTGAAATATTCTGCTATATACTTCTCCACCAGTTCCTGCCAGGCTATGCCCCGCTCATTGGCGCGGTTGATTATCTTATCATCGATATCAGTGAAATTCTGTACGTACTTGACCTTGTATCCCGCGGTATTCAAGGTAACGCCTGATTACATCGAAGGAAACGTAACACAGGGCATGGCCGAAATGGCAGACATCATAAACGGTAACGCCGCAGACATACATTTTCACTTCGTCATTGCTCTGCGGAACGAATTCCTCTTTCTGGCCGGATAAAGTGTTAAAGATTCTCATTCAGTACCTCGTTAAATAACTATCCTCATTCAGACAGCATCGCCACGGCCATAGCTGCCATCCCCTCTCCCTTGCCTTCAAACCCAAGCCTGTCGGTGGTCGTCGCCTTGACCATGACCTGGTCGTCTTCAATACGCAACGCCTCAGCTATGTTATGCCTCATTTCGTCTATATAGGGCGCGATCTTCGGCTCCTGGGCAATCAACGTGCTGTCCACATTCCTGATAACATATCCCTGCGATGCAACCTTACGCCCGACATGCTCAAGCATATGTATGCTTGAGGCATCTTTATGCTGCGGGTCACCTGCCGGAAACTGGTGGCCGATATCCTTCAGCCCGGCGGCCCCCAGCAAGGCATCCATAATGGCATGCACAAGGACATCCGCGTCGCTGTAGCCTTCCAACCCCTTCTCGAAAGGCACCTTGACGCCACCCAGAATAAGCGGCCGCCGGCTACCAGGGGATGCGCATCGTAGCCGATTCCTGCTCTCATTTTATCACCTGCTCCTTGCGGTTATTTCCGCCAGCGAAAGATCCTCCGGCGTGGTTATTTTAATATTCCTGTAATCGCCGGGATATAATTTTACCTTATAGCCCGCCCGCTCCACGACAGCGGCGTCATCGGTAAATTCACCATCGATCGCCAGGTAGGCTTGCTTTAATATATCGGCCCGGAAAACCTGCGGCGTCTGCACCACCCTGAGAAGGCCGCGTTCCAAGTCCTGGTAACCAACCCCTCCCCATCAACCTCTTTAACAGTATCCTTTACCGGCACTGCGGCTACCGCTGCGCCGGTCTGCCTGGCAGCTTCAATACCGTCGTCAATCAGTTTACCGGTTAGAAACGGCCGTGCGCCATCGTGCACCAATACCCACTGGCAGCCCTGACACCTTTTCCAACCCGTTTCTTACCGAATCCTGGCGCAATCTCCCACCCTCACAGATCGCCGATACCTTGGTTAAACCTCTTTCAGCAACCATCTTCCTACCGATCTCCAATTTGTCTTTATGTAAAACCAGGATGATTTCATTTATCGCGTCGGCAGCCCTGCAGGACATCCAGCGACCAGGCTATGCACTGGTTTCCCCGCCAACCGCGACAAATATTTTGTCGGTCCCCATCCTTTCAGCGCTTCCCGCGCCGACCACTATGGCTGCTACCCTATCCACGTCAGTCCTCAACCTGCTCCTCTTGCCTTCACGTCTTTTCCAGGCCAAGCCGCAACGCCTCGGCGATATTGCCAGCCCTGATTAACTCAATACCTTTCACCCGTGGCGCAGTTTTATTAAAGGAAGCAGGGATTATGCACCTGGTAAAACCCAACCTCGCCGCCTCGGATATCCTCCTTTCCATCTGCGGCACCGGCCTCAATTCCCCGCTCAGGCCGATCTCGCCCACAGCGACCGTACCCGGTATGGCACGGGCATCCCTGAAGCTGGAGGCTATGGCCAGGGCGATACCGAGGTCGGCGGCCGGCTCCGCTATCTTCATCCCGCCGGTTACATTCACGATAATATCCTGGTTGTACAGGCCGACACCGGCGCGCCGGGACAGCACGGCCGATATCAGCAGCAGCCGGTTGAAATCAACGCCGTTGCTGATACGCCGCGGGGGACCGTATGCCGCGATGCTGGTCAGCGCCTGTACCTCCACCAGCAGCGGCCGGCTGCCTTCAAGGGTAGGAACCACCGCTGCGCCTATCGCACCATTTACATACGATTCAAGGAATATCTGGGATGGATTGCTGACCTCCATCAAGCCAGTACCGCACATCTCGAAAACACCCACTTCGTTGGTGGAGCCGAACCTGTTCTTGGCGCTGCGCAATATGCGGTAGCTGTTGAACGACTCCCCTTCAAGATAAAGCACCACGTCCACGATATGCTCCAGTGTCTTGGGCCCGGCGATCGCCCCGTCCTTGGTTACATGGCCCGAGATAAAGACCGGCACCCCCGATTTCTTGGCCCAACGCAGCAGGCGCAGGGTGCACTCACGTATCTGGTTGATGCTGCCCGGCGCCCCGTTGATATCCTCAAGGTAAACGGTCTGAACTGAATCCACCACTACCAGGTCAGGTTCCATCGTTTCCAGCCTGGGCCATGACATTTTCCATATTAGTTTCGGGGTAGATATACAGCCCGCCACCGCTTACACCCAGCCTTTCCGCGCGCATCTTGAGCTGCTGCGAGGATTCCTCGCCGGATATATATACCACCTGGCCGTCCTTTCTCTTGCTGATGGCATCTGATATCTGCAGTAGCAGTGTGGATTTGCCGATCCCCGGGTCGCCGCTTATCAGTACCACCGACCCGGCCACCAGGCCTCCTCCCAGCACGCGGTTCAACTCTTCGATGGGGAAGGTGACACGCGCATAAACATCCTTCTGCACTTTTGCCAGTTCCAGCAGCAGGCCTGCGGAGTCGGGCCGCGGTGCAACCGTGCGCTTGCTCACGGTAACCGTGTTTTCCACCAGGCAGTTCCATTCCTGGCAACCTGAGCACTTCCCCTCCCACTTGGGACTTTCCCGGCCGCAATTCTGGCAAATGAAGACCGTCCTGGTTTTCGATTTCTCCAATTCTCTCTTACCCTTACATCAAACTTTCAGCCGGCAAATCATAACAAAAATAGCCATAACTTTCTCACCTATTGACCCGGATAAACAAGCGCAGGACGGCGGGTTTAACAGCGCTCCCGCCTTCAGGTTAAGGACGTTCCCGGGTAAATCAGTTATTGCTGTCGCTGAGCAGGTGGTTGCTCTCGCCCGGCAGCAACTTGCTCTCTCCCGCCGAAGCGGACACCTTCTCCAGCTTGCGGATAACTATCTCGCTGCCATCGTAATCAACCAGCACAGTGTTCCCAATTTCATACTCGCCGCGCAGCACATTTTCAGACAGCTTATCTTCCACGTCCTGCTGGATAACACGGCGCAAAGGCCTGGCGCCGTAATTGGGATCATAACCTTTTTCCCCAAGGTAATCCCTGGCAGCCTCGGATATCTCAAGAGTTATCTGCTTTTCCCGCATGGAAGCCACCGCCTCACGAAGCATGAGATTAACAATCTGGCGAATATGATCCTGGGTGAGCGCATGAAATACCACCGAAGCATCAATACGGTTGAGGAATTCCGGCCTGAATTTCTTCTTCATAACGCCCATTACGCTTTCTTTCATCTTTTCATAGGCAACCTGGCGATTCTTGTTCTTCAGTCGCCCTAACATTGAAACCTATGCTGGTCACGCTTTATTTCCTCGGCGCCGACGTTGCTCGTCATAACTATGATAGTATTGCGAAAATCCACCCTCCTACCCTTGGCATCCGTCAAATGTCCATCGTCCATTATCTGCAGCAGGATATCGTAAACATTCGAGTGTGCTTTCTCTATCTCATCCAGCAGGATCACGGTATAAGGGTTACGCCTGACTGCCTCGGTCAACTGACCACCCTCTTCATAGCCGATGTATCCCGGGGGCGCGCCGACCAGCCTGGCCACGTTGTGCTGCTCCATAAATTCGGACATATCCAGCCTGACCATGGCGTCTTCCTTCTTGAACATAAACTTGGCCAAAGCCTTGACCAGCGCTGTCTTGCCCACACCGGTCGGGCCCAGGAAGATAAAACATCCCATCGGCCGCCTGGCCTCCTTGAGGCCGGCCCGTGAGCGCCTTACAGCCTTGCAATAGTGGTGACTGCCTCATCCTGGCCAACAATATCCTGGTGTATGGCCTCTTCCATTTTAAGCAACCGTTCCGTTTCGTCTGTTGTGAGACTGACTACGGGAATGCCTGTCCACATGCTGACCACTTCAGCTATATCTTCCTTGGTAACAATGGGAGTTTCCTTTTTCTGGGTGTCCTGCCATTCCTGTTCCATATTCTTAATCTTGGCCTGGAGCTGCACTTCCCTGTCACGCAGCTCGGCCGCCATCTCGTACTGCTGGGAACCTATGGCATTATCTTTATCGCGCCGCAGGCTCTCAAGCGCCTTCTGCGCTTCGCCTATGCTGATCGGCACAACACCCTTCTTGATCCTGACACGGGATGAAGCCTCATCCATGATGTCGATAGCTTTATCCGGCAGGAAGCGGTCCGATATATAGCGTGATGCCATTGAGGCCGCTGCACTCAAGGCCTCATCATTTATAATCAATTTATGATAGTCCTCATAATGGTGCTTGATGCCTTTCAATATCTCAATAGTCTGCTCGAAGGTGGGCTCCGTCACCGTTACAGGTTGAAACCGCCTTTCAAGCCCGGCATCCTTCTCGATATATTTACGGTATTCATCCAGCGTGGTCGCCCCGATGAACTGTATCTCACCCCTGGACAATGACGGTTTGAGGATATTGGAGGCGTCCACCGCACCTTCGGCAGCCCCGGCTCCAACGATGGTATGCAGCTCGTCGATAAAGACTATGCAATTGCCTGCGCCTTTTATCTCGTCTAATACCTTTTTTAACCTTTCCTCAAATTCCCCCCGGTATTTGGTGCCCGCCACCAGCGAACCGATATCCAGCGTCACCAGGCGCTTGTTCCTCAAAGGCTCAGGTATATCTCCCGTCACTATCTGCTGCGCCAATTTCGCTACAATGGCCGATTTCCCTACACCGGGTTCGCCGATGAGGGCGGGATTATTCTTGGTGCGCCGGCTGAGTATTTGAATAATGCGCTCGCATTCCTTCTCCCTGCCGACGATATTGTCCAGCTTGCCGGTGCGGGCCAGGTTGGTCAGGTCAACACCCAGTTGGTCCAATATCGGTGTCCTTGCACCTTCCTTCGTCACCGCCCTGGCCTGCCCGCTGCCCGTATTTAGAAGCTTGCCTACCTCGGCCTGCACCTTATCGAAAGTGATACCAAGGCTCTCCAGCACGCCAGCCGCCGACCCCTCACGTTCTTTGAGCAGTCCCAATAACAGGTGTTCGGTCCCAATATAGCTGTGATTCAAGCGCCGGGCTTCGTCCACGGCCAGTTCGATAACCTTCTTGGCCCGCGGTGTGAGCCCCACCTCGTTGGTATTGGGCCGGCCGCCCCTTCCCACTATGAATTCCACCGCAGACCTGACTTTGCTGGTAGCCACACCCAGGTTGTTAAGCACCTGGCTGGCCACGCTGTCATCCTCTGCGATCAATCCCAGAAGTATGTGCTCCGTGTCTATATAGTTGTGCCCGAAGTGTTGCGCTTCCTCCTGGGCCCGTGTCAGGGCCCTGCGGGCACGTTCGGAAAATTTCTCAAATCTACTGGCCATAGTAACCTCGAAAATTTGGATTTAGCTAAACTTAAAAGATGCTACGTACTATGAATTATAAGTTGAACAATAGTGCAAGTCAAAGAGTAACAGCTTCAGGGGAAAGGCATAGATGAATATTTGCCGGTTGAAAAAAGGCAATAAAAAAAGTCCCTGGCAGTGGCATATTTTCCCAAGGAATTCCTCCCTCAGTATCGTCTGCGCTGAAGCGTTTCACTTCCGTGTTCGGGATGGGAACGGGTGGTGCCGCCTCGCTCTGACCACCAGAGGACTTTTAATGGAATATACTATACCGAAATAAAAAGACGCTGTCAAATAGCATGACTTTACCACAGGCTTCCCTGCGGAGTGCCTTTCTTGTAAGCTATGCCGAGATGTTTGTAAGCCGAGCGGGTGGCCTGGCGTCCCCTGGGGGTCCTCTCGAGGAATCCTAATTGCAACAAATATGGCTCATACACTCCTTCAATTGTATCAGCTTCTTCGCTTATGGAAGCGGCAATGGTATCTAGGCCAACGGGTCCCCCGTCAAATTTCTGTATTATAGTCCTGAGCACCTTCCTGTCTATCTCGTCCAGCCCGAGTTCGTCAACCTCGAGTTTGCCCATGGCCTCAATAGTCACTTCCCGGTTTACTGCACCGTCGGCCTTGACCTGGGCATAGTCCCTGATGCGCTTCAAAAGGCGGTTGGCCACGCGCGGCGTGCCCCTGGCGCGGCAGGCGATCAAATCAATGCTCTCGTCATCGATCTTTAACTTGAATATCTGGGCCGAGCGCTTTACGATCGAGCCGATGGAGACGGCATCGTAGAAATCCAGGCGGTGTACCGAGCCGAACCTATCCCGTAGCGGAGAACTCATGGAAGCAAAGCGGGTAGTGGCGCCTATCAGCGTAAAGCGTGGCAGGTTCAGGCGCAGGCTGCGGGCGCCCGGCCCCTTGCCCAGTATAATATCAAGTGCGAAGTCTTCCATGGCAGGGTAGAGTATCTCCTCCACTATCCTGCTCAGGCGGTGGACTTCATCTATGAAAAGGACGTCGCCCTTTTGCAGGTTCGTCAGGATGGCGGCCAGGTCTCCCGGACGCTCAATGGCAGGGCCGGAACTGACTTTGATATTAACGCCCATTTCGCCGGCAATAATGAATGCCAGTGTAGTTTTACCCAACCCCGGAGGACCGTAAAGCAGTATGTGGTCAATCGCCTCGCCACGCTTCTGCGCAGCCCGGATGCCGATATCCAGATTGTCTTTGACCTTCTGCTGCCCGATAAAGTCACCCAGCCGCCTGGGCCGCAGGTTGGCGTCCAGCGAACCGTCTTCCGGTCCGGGCTTGCCGGATACTACACGCGTAGATTCAGCTTCCTGCATACTTAGATAGGTAACTAAATTTTGATAGCATTATAGCACACGGTTTCGAAAACACTGATGTGTCAGCACCCCCAAAACGAAAGGTCCCCGCATTATGCGGGGACCTTTTAATCAATTTCAGGGACGGCTATTCCTGTTCTACCTGGTTTTCAACCGCCTCTTCAGTCTCAATATCGTCAATAGTGAGCGGGTTAATGAAATCGGAAACCGCTTCAGTGAAAACTTCGGCGCTATCGTCGAGCAGCCTGTTAACCGGCTTGCCCAGCTTCTGTGTCAGTGTGACATTAGAAGGTATTAACTTACCGATAATGACATTCTCTTTGAGTCCATGCAGCCTGTCCGTCTTTCCCCAGATCGCCGCTTCCGCCAGCACCCTGGTTGTTTCCTGGAACGATGCTGCCGCCAGCCAGCTATCGGTATTCAACGATGCACGGGTTATGCCCAGCAGTACAGGGCGGGCAACAGACTGGTCACCACCCTCTGCTTCCATTTTGGCATTGATGTTTTCGAAATCCAGCCTGTCAACCAGGTCGCCCACAAGGAGATCGGTATCACCCGAGAACTCGACCCTCACCCTCTTCAACATCTGCTTGACGATGGTCTCGATATGCTTGTCATTGATACTCACACCCTGCGATCGATAAACCATCTGCACCTCGTTGATCAGGTAGCGCAGCACGTCCTGGCGGCCGTTGATATGCAAGATATCCTGCGGGTCCTTAACACCATCGATAAGCTTGTCCCCGGCACGCACATATTCGCCCTGTTTGACCAGTATATGGCTGGTCACAGGTATATCGTCATACTTCCGTTCGTCCTTTTCCTCGTAGGTCAGTATTATCTTACCGTCTTCTATCCTGACCAGCCCGTCAACGCGCGCGACCAGGCGCTTGAGCCCCTCATCTCCGGATTTAACCAGGGCGGTGTCAGGTTCGGCCATCACTTCGCCTCCCCTCACACGCGCGTTGCCTTCTACCAGTATTTTATAGCCGGCAGGGATCTCATACTCAATAGGGTATGCTTCAATATGGGTGATGATTATCTCGCGGCGTTTGAGGACGTCCTCCTCAACTACCTCGTTCAAGTTCACAGTCCCGTCTATCTCGGTAAGCACGGCCTTGCCCTTGGGAACCCGAGCCTCGAAAAGCTCCTCAACGCGCGGCAGACCTGTAGTAATATCCCTGCCTCCCGCTACGCCGCCGGTATGAAAGGTGCGTAGTGTAAGCTGTGTGCCCGGTTCGCCGATACTCTGGGCAGCGATAATACCTACGGCCGTCCCTATCTTAACCAGCGCTGTGGATGAAAGATCGCGCCCGTAACAATGCCGGCAGACGCCTCGCTTGGAATTGCAGATCAGCGGCGACCTGACGTTCACTTCTTTTATTTCCGCCCGCGCAATCCGCTCAATCTTTTCCTCGTCGATCATCTCATTCTTGCCTACTATGATCTCCCCGGTCTTTGGGTCAACGATATCCCTGGCGGCCAGGCGTCCTTTGATACGCTCCTCGAATGATGGCAACAGCCCTTTTTCCTTTTCGCTGTACACGTTGGAAAATTGCAGCCCGTCTCCCGTATAACCGCAGTCCTCTTCAAGGATGATCAAATCCTGCGCCACATCTATGAGGCGGCGGGTAAGGTAACCGGCATCGGATGTCCTCAGAGCAGTATCTGCAAGCCCCTTGCGTGCTCCGTGGGTGGACATGAAATATTCCATGACCGAAAGGCCTTCACGGAAGCTGGCCTTGATGGGGAACGGTATAATGCGCCCGGAAGGGTCGGTCATCAGGCCGCGTATACCGGCCATCTGCCTTATCTGGGAGATATTACCCTTGGCGCCTGACTGCGACATCATGTACACACCACCATACCTGTCGAGCGATTTCTTAATCTCGTCTTCAATCTGGTTTGTAGTGCGCGTCCATACGTCTATGGCCTGGCTTTCGAACTCTTCATCAGTTATCAAACCCTTATTGAACTGACTCTGCAGGATAGCGATATCTTCATCGCCCCTGCTCATAAGTCTCGGCTTGATTTTGGGCACCTCAATATCACGGGCTGATATACTGGTCCCCGATTTAGTTGTATATTCGAAACCAATACTTTTTAATTCATCCAGCATGCTTACTGTCTTTTCACTGCCACACCATCGGAAGCATTCCGATACCAACCGGCGCAAGTCACCTTTGCTGGTAGCAAAATTACAGAACCCCTTGTAGGGATCATGCTGCCTCAGCTCCGCTGGCAGTATCTGGTTGAAAATGATGCGGCCGACGCTTGTCTTGATATTGCTGCTATCCTTCCCCGCCATCCTCATTTCCTCATATTTGGTAACGGATTCAGGGATTTCACGCGGCGCTTCATTTTCTAAGGAATCCGGTTTTTCTTCACTACCCCTTATCCTTACCAGTATCTCTTCATGCAAATCCGGATACTGGCTTTCGCCGGTTATATTGAACATCTCATAAGCAAGTACGGCCTCTCCGGGACTTCCAAACTCCTTGAGCCTTTCGCCGGGGTGTGTTTTCATATTGGTCAGGTAATAACAGCCAAGAACCATATCCAGCGTGGGTGTCATAACCGGTTCGCCGGAACTCGGCAGCAGCATATTATGCACGCTCAGCATCTGGTCGCGCGCCTCGCGCACTGCAGACCTTGAAAGCGGTACATGTACCGCCATCTGGTCGCCATCAAAGTCGGCGTTGAAGGCGGAACATACCAGGGGATGCAACTGGATGGCACTGCCCTCGATCAGCGTCGGCTCAAAGGCCTGGATACTCAACCTGTGAAGAGTCGGGGCGCGGTTCAGCATAACCGGGCGCTCCTTAATGACTTCAGAGAGTATGTCCCAAACTTCCGGCCGCGCGCGTTCAACCTGCCGGCGGGCGCTTTTAATGTTGTGGGCGAAGCCCTGCTCAATGAGCCTGCGCATGACAAACGGCTTGAAAAGCTCAAGCGCCATATGCTTGGGCAACCCGCACTGGTGCAATTTCAATTCAGGACCGACGACGATCACCGAACGGCCGCTGTAATCAACGCGCTTTCCCAGCAGGTTCTGGCGGAACCTCCCCTGCTTGCCGCGCAGCATGTCTGATAGCGATTTAAGCTTGTGCGTGCTGGCAGCGCTGGGCAGCCTGCCCCTCCTGCCATTGTCGATGAGGGCATCCACCGCCTCCTGCAACATCCTCTTCTCGTTCCGGACGATGATCTCAGGCGCACCCAGTTCCATCAATTTCTTCAATCGGTTATTGCGGTTGATGACCCTTCGGTACAGGTCGTTAAGGTCGCTGGTGGCAAACCTGCCGCCGTCAAGCTGAACGATAGGACGGAGCTCCGGGGGCAGCACCGGCAATACGGTAAATACCATCCATTCCGGCTTATTGCTGCTCCGCCAGAAAGCCTCGACAATGCGAAGACGCTTGCTCAATTTCTTGTGCTTTTGCCCCTCGCTTGCACTGGATATCCTTGACCAGTTTCTGGCGCAGGTCTTCCAGGTTCATTGCCTTCAGTATATTGAGTATGGCCTCGGCGCCCATACCCACTTCAAAGGCGTCACCATACTTCTCACTGTACTGCTGGTACTCACTTTCACTCAGCACCTGCAAATGCAGTTTATTTATCTCGGAATTATCGATCCTGGCATCGTTATCCAGGTCGCCTAATTTCTCCTCAATTTCGCGCTTCTTTTCAGCCACTTTTTCGGGGTCTGAATCCCCCTTCTCAGCTTCTGCTTCCAGCTCGGCCAGGGCAGTTAGCAACTCCTGCTTCTTGCGTGAGGAATAATCATCCAGCTTCTGTCTGCAGGCATCCGCATTGACGGAGGTAATGACATACTGGGCAAAATAAAGCACGCGCTCAAGGTTGCGCGGGGAAATATCGAGCAGAAGGGCCAGCCGGCTGGGTACACCCTTGGCAAACCAGATATGCGCTACCGGGGCAGCCAGCGTGATATGCCCCATCCTCTCACGTCTGACCTTGGAATGCTCGACCGTAACGCCGCACCTTTCACAGGTAACACCTTTGTAGCGGACTTTCTTGTACTTGCCGCAATAACACTCGTAGTTCTTTACCGGGCCGAAGATCCGCTCACAAAAAAGGCCGTCCTTCTCCGGCTTCAGCGTCCTGTAGTTGATAGTCTCCGGCTCGGTAACCTCGCCGTAGGACCACTCTTCGATCTGAGTCGGTGAAGCCAGGGTGATGCGGATAGCGTTAAAATCATTTATTTCGAACACTTTTTATCCCCTACCTTAAAGCTTTGGGTATGCCACCCATTTTCCTTTTGTCTTCAAACAGGTTGATGCTCTGATCCTCTTCGTTGAGCAGCTCCACGGCCAGTCCGAGGCTGCGCAGCTCCATGAAGAGCACCTTGAACGATTCAGGCACGCCCGGCTGCAGCACATCTTCGCCTTTTACCAGCGCCTCGTAGGCCTTAGCCCTGCCCTGGACATCGTCCGACTTGACCGTCAGCAGTTCCTGCAGCGTGTGGCTGGCGCCATAAGCCTCAAGCGCCCAGACTTCCATCTCACCGAAACGCTGACCGCCGAACTGCGCCTTACCACCCAGAGGCTGTTGGGTAATTAACGAATAAGGCCCGGTTGACCTGGCGTGTACCTTATCGTCAACAAGGTGGATGAGCTTCATCATATAGATGACACCGACGGTAACCGGCTGGTCAAAAAGCTCGCCGGTCCTGCCGTCACGCAACTGTATCTTGCCGAATACCGGTGGAACAACCTTTTTCTCAAGGTATACCTTCTCAACTATCTCATCGAGGTCCTCGTTGCTTATATTGCGGTCGACAGCCTGCATACCGATGGCTTTTTCTTTCTCCAGCCACAGTATCAGGCTGGCCCTGCTGGCTTCGCCACGGTATTTGCCGCTCTCATCGAATACTTTCTCCGCATTAATAACATGCTCGCCAAGCCATTTCTTCACCTTCGCCAGGCCTTCACTGTCCAGCCTGTCCTGGTTGATTACACCCTCTTCCTTGGCTTTCAGCACGATCCAGGCCTTGCCCAGGGCATCCTCAACAGCAACCGTATCCGCGCCATCAAAGATGGGATTGATAACTTTCTCGCCGAAAATATCAGCCGCCAACCCGAGATGTGTTTCAAGTATCTGTCCAATATTCATGCGCGAGGGCACGCCGATGGGATTGAGCACTATATCCACGGGCCTGCCGTCCGGCAGGAAAGGCATATCTTCCTCAGGCAAAATAATCGAGATAACGCCCTTATTACCATGGCGTCCCGCCATTTTATCGCCGACCGAAATTTTACGGCGCTGAGCGATCCATACCCTTACCAGCCTGATCACGTTGGCCGGCAGATCATCGCCTCTTTCGGCGATGAATTCCTTAACGGCAATCACTTTGCCACCCTCACCGTGAGGAACCGTCAACGAAGTATCTTTTACTTCCCGGGCTTTTTCACCGAAAATGGCGCGCAGCAGTTTCTCCTCGGCCGTCAACTCCGTTTCGCCCTTGGGTGTGATTTTTCCTACCAGGATATCCTGGGGATGCACCTCGGCGCCAACCCTGATAACGCCCTTCTCATCCAGGTCCCTCAGGTTTTCCTCACCCACGTTGGGGATATCCCTGGTGATTTCCTCTTTGCCAAGCTTGGTTTCACGCGCGTCGGTTTCATATCTTTCAATATGGATGGAGGTGAATTTGTCCTGTTTGACCAGGCGTTCGCTGATGATTATGGCATCCTCGAAGTTGTAACCCCTCCATGTCATAAAAGCACAAAGTACATTCTGGCCCAGGGCAAGTTCACCATTCTGCGTAGCCGCGCCATCCGCTATCACATCGCCCAGTTTGACCTTGTCTCCACGCGCTACTACGGGACGCTGATTAATACACGTACC
Source organism: uncultured Chloroflexia bacterium (assembly GCA_963752975.1). Lineage (GTDB taxonomy): Bacteria > Chloroflexota > Dehalococcoidia > GIF9 > UBA5629 > CAIMUM01. Next base: position 70,151 of record CAVWAG010000003.1, on the reverse strand, counting down.
CTGGTTAGTGCGGTAGAACTTGGTCAGGGGGTATTCATGCTTCCTGCCATCGCTCTTGATAACTACCCGCTGACTGTCCACTTCGGTCACTTCACCGTCTTCGGCAGCGTAAACAACCTGCCCGCTGTATTTCGCCACTTCTCTCTCCATACCTGTCCCTATCAGTGGAGCTTCAGGCCTGATCAGCGGAACTCCCTGCCTCTGCATATTTGAGCCCATCAGCGCCCGGTTGGCATCATCATGCTCAAGGAAAGGTATCAGCGCGGTCGTAACGCTGAAAACCTGCTTGGGTGAAACATCCATGTAGTCGATTTTTTCGGGCGGCTCTGTTACATACTTGCCGGTGCGGATAGCGCCGACCCGCTCTTCCTTAAACTCATCACGGGCGTTAAGCGGCGCATTGGCCTGGGCAATACATTTATTGGTTTCCTTATCGGCAGTAAAGTACTCGATTTCACCCGATACGTAAGGGACAATCTTGATACTAGATTCTGCTAACAGCAGCTATCTTTTTGGCAAGAGACTCGTCAACAAGCGAATCGGCGCGCGCCACCAGCTTTTTTTGCTGTCCAGCACATCCTGCCTGAGAGTTCTTCCTGCCAATTTTACAGACTTATTGCTCAATTTCACGGTAAACCTTGCGGTAAGGCGTTTCGATAAAACCAAGCTCATCAATCCGGGCATATGTAGCCAGGGAGCCGATCAGGCCGATATTGGGGCCTTCCGGGGTTTCGATGGGACATATCTTGCCGTAATGGGAATGATGGACATCACGCACTTCAAATCCGGCGCGCTCACGGGAGAGGCCACCCGGTCCCATCGCCGAAAGCCTGCGTTTGTGTGTCAGTTCAGCCAGCGGGTTCGTCTGGTCCATAAATTGGGACAGCTGCGATCCGCCGAAAAACTCGCGCATCGACGCAATTATGGGCCGGTTATTGATGAGATTGGTCGGCGTTGGATCATCGTTCTGAAAGCTCATCCTCTCTTTGATCGTACGCTCCAGCCGGATCAATCCTACCCTGAATTGGTTCTGGATAAGATGTCCGGTTGTCCTAACCCTGCGGTTGCCGAGATGGTCGATATCATCAGGCAATACTGCTTCATTGTTTATCTGGATAATTTTACGGATGATTTCAACAAGATCGCGCGGTTTCAGCGCGCGCGACGTTACGTGGTATCCCTGCTCCTCGTACTCAAGCCGCTTGTTCAGCTTGAAGCGGCCTATCCTGCCAAGGTCGTAGCGCCTGGGGTTAAAAAACATGTTGATGATCAGGCTTTTAGCGCTTTCCTCGTTGGGCGGTTCGCCCGGCCGCAACTTCTTATAAATATCGATCAGCGATTCCTTTTTTGTCCTGATGGTTTCAGGTTCCTTTTCCAGGGTTGACCGTATATATTGATGCTCACTATTATTGTCATCAGCCTGGAAAAGGGCGGTTAAATCATCATCGGAATTGCATTGCAAAGCGTCTTCCGGTTCCCCTTCAGCGCTGATAGCGCGTAAAAGCGTGGTCACAGCGATCTTGCGCCTGCCGTCAATCTTGGCCCAGATTACATCCTTATTGGATGTTTCAAACTCGAGCCAGGCGCCGTGTTCAGGTATCAGCTTGGCATTGCATAATCTGCGTCCGCTGTCTTCGGTGGTCAGCGTAAAATACACGCCCGGTGAACGGATCAACTGGTTGACCACTACCCTTTCCGCACCGCTGATGATAAATGTGCCATTTTCGGTCATCAACGGGATCTCACCTAAAAATACTTCCTGCTCCTTAATTTCACCGGTCTCTTTTATCAGCAAGCTGGCACGGACGTACAGGTTGGACTGATAGCTCCTGTCCCTCTGGCGGCACTGGGCAACATCGTCTGCAGGAGGACGGAACTCATACCCGGCGAAGGACAGTTCCATCTTTTGCCCGGTAAAGTCCTTGATGGGGGAAACTTCCTGCAACAGGTCCCTGACTCCCTCCTCCATAAACCACCTGAAAGAATCGAGCTGCACCTGGATCAGGTTGGGTATCTCCAGCACCTGGGGCAGGCGCGCGTAGTTTTTACTTTTAACGACAGGCAAGTTATTATTTTCCATGGTTACAGAAATAGACATATTTTCTCCTGTCCTGTTAATTTCAGATCGGTTACGAATTGGCTGGCCAAATTAATAATAGAGCGACATATCGGAAAAAATCTATGCAGTGAAACCAGATGTCAGAGTCATAGGTCGGAATGACATAATAGCAAATTTATAATATAGCAATAATTCTCATCTATGTCAAATATGGGCTGTTTATGCGGGTAACCCGCCCCGGTATGGATACGGGGACGAGCCTTGCTTCATATGTTGTATAATACGTCTTGGATTTAAAAGGTATTGTCAGTAAAAATTAAATGTGGCAAACAGCGGGACAAGAACAGCTAATTAACTACCTAAGGGATGCCATGGCGCATGGCACTGTGGCACACGCCTACCTCTTCGTCGGACCTGAGCATATCGGCAAGATGACACTGGCACTTGAATTGGCCAGCGCGCTTAACTGTGAGCAAGCGAGCCCGCCCTGCAAGCTATGCCGTGTATGCCAGCGCATAGAGGAGGGCAAACACCCTGATGTAATTGTTATCGATAAAAATAGCGGCAGGGACGCTAAAGACAGGAAGAAGGCTACTGAGATCGGCATTGATACTATAAAGGAGATGTTGCAGAGGGGTGCAAGCTTGCCTCCCTATGAAGGCAGATATAAGGTATTTATCATCGACAATGCAGAGTTGATGTCAAATGAAGCGTCAAATTGCCTGCTAAAAACTTTAGAGGAACCTCCGCAACATATCGTTATCCTGCTGCTGACATCAGAGGAAAAGGCTTTACTGCAGACCATAGTTTCAAGATGTCAGCGCTTTGAATTGAAACCGGTTCCCACGGCGGAAATAGAAAAACGGCTAACGCAGGAAGAAGGGTTAGACCAGGGAACGGTAAAACTGCTGGCCAGGCTCTCAGGCGGATGCCTGGGTTGGGCATTGACCGCCGTAAACGATACGGGATACCTGCAAAGCCGCGAGCAGCGGCTATGCGAATTTAGTTCACTGCTGACAAAAAATTGGGACGACAGGTTATCCTATATTGCGCAACTTCCATCCGACAGAAGTGGCGCAGAGCAAACCATCAAGCTCTGGCTTTCATGGTGCCGTGATGTGATGCTGCTGAAATATAATTGTGACGATGCTGTCACCCACCTGGACAAGCTCAATGACATCAGGATATGGGCAAATATGTTGACCGTACTGGAAATAAAGGACTTTATCGATAGCCTGAACAAAATGCTTGTTTACATATCCTTCAACGCAAATCTGCATCTATTATTCGAGGTACTCATGCTGGATATGCCAAGAAAGGAGCGGCGCGCGGACTACGCACTTAACTCCGCCGCAATAGATAGATAATGGCTAATATCATCGGGGTCCGTTTCATGCAGGCTGGCAAGATTTACAGTTTCGATACGGCCGGCTTCGACTTGAAGCTTAATGACCAGGTAATAGTTGAAACCAACCGCGGTATTGAAATGGGAAAGGTCGTAGCTGCCGCCAGGGAAGTGACGTCTGCGGATAACGCTGAGCCTTTCAAACCGGTGATACGGCTTGCCACCCCCGAGGATATAGCCCAGGCCCAACACCAGAGGGAACGCGCCAAGAAAGCCCTCCTTAAAAGTAAAGAGCTCAAAGACAGCCTGGATTTACCGATGAAAGTAATTTACGCCCAGTATAACCTGGACGGGTCCCACCTCATCGTATTCTTCTACTCTGAAAAGCGCGTCGACTTCCGCGAACTTGTGCGTAAACTCAGCCACGAATTGAGGACGCACGTGGAACTGCGCCAGGTCGGGGCAAGGGATGAAGCCAAGCTGATAGGTGGTGTGGGCAAATGCGGCTGTCAGCTTTGCTGCGTTGCTTTTCTCAGCGAATTCATGCCCGTCTCTATTAAAATGGCCAAGGAACAGGACATCGCGCTCAATCCAATGAAAACATCAGGCCTTTGCGGACGGTTGCTGTGCTGCCTGGGCTATGAATATGATCAATATCACGAAATGAAAGGCAAATTGCCCGATATAGGCCAGGAGATAATCACCAGGATGGGCAAGGCCAGGATAGTCGGGAGGAATGTTATCAAAGATACGGTAATGGCCGAACTGGAAACCGGCGTTACCATAGAGGTCCCTACCCGTGACGCGGTTATCGTAAATACCAGAAAGCCCCAATAGCAAAAACTTCTATTTCGTATGTGGAAGATATTTCTCCCATTCGGCACGGAGCTTCAAATACTGGAAAGGTATGTAGAACCCAACGTTTCCCGGGGCACGGGGTTGACGTAACAGGGGCATACCGGCCTCAGCAGGCGTCCGCCCGGCTTTGCGTCTGTTACATGGGATACAGGCAGCGACGATATTTTCCCACGTGTGCTGGCCATTGTTGCGGCGCGGCATGACATGATCAAGGGTGAGCTCCTTGCCCTCTTTTCCGCAATATTGACAGATGTATTTGTCCCGGTTAAAAATCTCCAGCTTGGTCATCTTCCTGGGATGGGCATGCCTGCGTATCAAATAGACCAATCTTATCACCGACGGTATCTCGTATTTACCGGAACTGGCCGAAAAATATCCGCGCCCGTTTTCCACCACCTCCGCCTTACCCACCAGCACCAACACTACTGCCCTGCGCACACGGCAGATATTAAGGGGCAGGTAATTTTCGTTCAATACCAGTACAGGCTGATTTACCATTCTGTCGTCCGCTTTAATATTAAAAGTTATTCTATCAGGAAAACCGTATGGCCTCAATAAGGCTCAGGCAACGGCTAATTTTTTGATCTCGGGCGGGACCTTACAGCGCGTGACGTCTTGATATCCCCCCGGTAATCAGGCGCAATGATGTTGAACACGAGGCTGATACTGGGGTCCACCATGCGTGAACTGACCCGGTTTTCTATTTCTTCCAGATTAAGACAGGTGGTCATTACGGTCGCCAGGCGGGCATTATATCGATAGTTCATCAACTGGTAGAGTTTTTCCTGCGCCCATGGCGTAGCAGCATGCTCTCCAAAATCATCCAGAACCAGGATCGGCATTTTTTTTACCTTCTCGAATAATGCGTCATAGGAAATCCTGCTTTCAGGGGCAAAAGAGGAACGCAGATGATCGAGCAAATCCGGAACTACGATGAAAAGTACTTCTTTGCCCGTCTCCCTCAACTGGTTCGCAATAGCCGCAGCCAGATGAGTCTTGCCACAGCCGTTCAAGCCCTCAAATATCAGCCAGCCCTGCGGAACCCTGGCAAAATCGCGGGCTATATTAAAGGCCTGCTCGAGATTTTTTCGGACCTCGTCGGGAAGGCTCAGCCGTTTGGCATCAAAATTGGAAAATTTCATATTTTTCAGTAACTCGAGATCAAGGCTATCCAGACTCTGCAGACTGGATGACTCCTTTTTTAATATCAGCACCTTGCTGACTTCTGTATCATAAATATGCCCGGCATAGTCATTGCCAAAATCCTCAATTGCCATGCTCGTGGTTATCAGGGTTGGAAGCCTGCCGTTGAAACGGTGCTCTAAGATCTGGTCAAGCTTGCCTTTTGACCAGGCCGTGGTGGCGTAATAATTCAGGTTATCCAACAGCAGTAACGGGCTTTCCTTGATCTGCTCAAATAACTCATCATATCCAACTTCGCTGTTTGGGCTGAAAGCTGACCGCAGGTGATCTAATAATTCACCGGCGGTGATATAAAATGCGGGGTGTCCCAGGCTTATGCGGTAATTGGCCACCGCAGAGGCTAAATGCGTTTTCCCGCTACCGACGGGTCCCGCTAAAACTATCCAACCCTGCGGATTTTCGGCGAATTTACGGACTTCGTCTAAAGCCAATTGAAAAAGCTTCTGGGAAACAGCGTCATTATTAAGGCCTGAAGGCAACAGGTTGTCGAAAGTTAGCTTGGAGAGGCTGCCCAAATTGCTGATAGCCTGTAAACGCGCTGCCTTCCTGGTATCAATATCTTTCCTGGTACAACCACACGGTTCCAGACGGCTATAGTCGGGCTCACCCGATGCCAGCAAAGGATGTATGAATTTTGTCCCGTGGCATACTGTACAGTCATTGACCGTCTGCGCGCCGGCAACGGACGCTTCCGGCTTACCGCCGTACCATGTGTCCGTACTTTCCCCGGATGTATTTATCGGGATCTCTTTCTTGCCGAGAATCTCCGACAGGTTTTCCATCTTTTCTTCCTTCTCTTTCCCAACGTTTTAAAATGCTGTGTATATATTTCCAGCTCCGCACATTTGCTCTTAGTGCTTCGCGGAAAGCGTCCTGGATCCATTCCGCAGGATACCGGTGTTCAGCCTCTTGCAGTTCCTCCGCGAGGATAGGTGTAAGCATGCCTATATTCTGTTCATAAAGGTTATAGATATCGCTTGCTTCTGCCTGGGCCTGCTCCTCAACCTTCCTGATCTTTACACTGGGGATCTTCAGCGAGCCTGCGAGTATTTTGCGGATAGTCTCATGCTCCGCCTGGTTATTTATAAAATAAGCGTCGTCGGACAACTGCTGAACATCTACAGGGATATGCACCAAAATGCCTGCTTGCACGGCGGTGTCCAGCGCTTTTTTGAGCATAATTTCCGGATTTCCTGGAACTTCACGCAAACCTTTAATAATCACAGGATCATATATCAGTTCGCTAAAGCTGGCAAACCGCGGGTAACCCTTTCTCCTGCTCAACAAAAAAAATCTGCATCACAACTTTCACCTCAACCACATCCTCTATCAAAGGCAAGACTTCACTGAAAAATATATTGGGCAAAGGAGTCACCTCCGCCCTTGGTGGAAAACCCTTGAAACTGCTATCCATGGTTTACCTATACCTTAATATATGGAGCTGACTTCGACAACGTTGCTGTCAATATTATCGAACTTGGTGGTTTCCTGGATAAACCTCAATTGTACCTCTCCGGTTGGGCCGTTACGGTTTTTGGCTATTATTATCTGGGCGATTCCCTTAGGATAGGGTGTATCCTCTCCAATCTCGCGCAACCAGTCCTCTTCGGTAGGATAAATCTTGTCCCAACGGTGTATAAACATTACTACATCCGCATCCTGCTCAATGCTGCCGCTGTCCCGCAGGTCGGAAAGCTGAGGTTTAACCTGCTGCTTCAGCCTCCTGCCTTCCTGCCGGTGCTCAATGTTGCGGCTTAACTGCGACAGCGCCAGCACCGGCGTATCAACCTCCCTGGCAAGGGCTTTCAGAGATTGCGTTATTTCTGTGATCTCCTGCACACGGTTATCGTTCCTGGAATCACCGCGCAGCAGTTGTATATAGTCAATCACTATCAAATCAACGCTATGTTTCAGGTGAAGCCGTTTCGCTTTACTGCGCACCTCGCTGATGCGCATATTCGGTGTATCGTCAATATATATCGACGTTTCTGCCAGCCTGGGAATTATCTCTCTGTGCAGCAGCTTTTCCTCCAGGTCTGAAAAACGTCCTTTGCGGAAATGCTGTGACTCGATATTAGCTTCACTGGACAATAACCTTTGAATGATCTCCCGGCGTGACATCTCCAGGCTGAATATGGCAACACAGGCTTTCTGATTTACCGCGGCATTGCGTGCTATATTCAGCGCAAGGCTGGTCTTACCGATGCTGGTCCTGGCCGCCAGGATCACCAGTTCAGACCGCTGCAAACCTCCCGTGGCCTCGTCAATTGCTTTGAAGCCGGTCTTGACGTTCTGGATATCCCGGGCAGATACCGTTTTCTCCGCTGCTTCTTCAAAATACCTGTTCAACGCATCTTGAATGGGTACGAACTCACCACGCCCCTGCTTGGTGCGAAGTTTGAAGATTATATCCTCAGCTCTGTTAAGCGACAGATCCACATCAGGGTCAGCTTTATAACCTATGGATTCGATCTGACCGGCGGCGCTTATCAGCCTCCGCATGGTGGACAGGCGGTAAACTATCTGGGCGTAGTGCCTGACATGCAGGGATGTCGGCACCATGGATACAAGGTGGCTCAAGTAAGCTGCGCCGCCGGCTTCATCCAGCTTCCCCAGCCTTGCCAGTTCCTGGGCTACAGTAATCTGGTTTATCGATTCATCGCGCTGGTAAAGGCCGCGGCAGGCGCTATATACAAGCTGATTCTGCTCTCTGAAAAATCCTCCGCGCCCACAATTGTATCTATGTCGCTGATCGATTCACTATCAATTAGAAGTGAGCCGATCACAGCTTCTTCAGCATCCAGGTCATAAGGGGGCAAAGCTTCTTTCATTGCTTCAGTCTGTCAATCCTTCAACTATAACCTTGATTTTAGCCACGGCATCCCTGGCAAAAACAACCTCGACTTCATATTCCCCCACTTTGTGCAAAGAATTCTTTAAAGCTATTTTCTTCTTGTCTATATCCACGTTAATGAGATCAGATAACCTGTCTGCTATATCAGCAGAGGTGATTGAACCGTGCAGGGTACCTTTCGCACTGGATTTGCCTTTGAAGCGCAATTCCTTGCCGTTAATTTGCCCTGCAAGTTCTACGTACTCATCGTGCTGACGCGCCCGCTTCCTCTCCCTGTCACCGACTAACTTTTCCGCTGTCTTTACCGCACCCGCAGTTGCCGGTAAAGCCAGCCCTTTGGGTAAAAGATAGTGCCTTGCATATCCATCGGATACCTCTTTAATATCACCCTTCTTTTCCTTAGCTGAAACATCCTCTAAAAAAACTACTTTCATACTGGTTAACATTACTCCTTTCGTCATTCTCAATAGCTGTTTAACTATTATTATACAGAATAATTACCGCGAAAATTATACGTTCAGTTCCGCTAAAGACAACTCCATAAGGTCCTGAACTACGCTTAAATAATTGTCGTTGAGGAATATTTACCTGGCAGGGCATTAAGGCATTGATCCATATGAAACAGGTTCAACAACTGCGGTTGCCGGATACATCACCCTCACCGGAAAACAGTTTAAATCCTTTTAATCATTGCAGTCAAGGACAAATCTATCTGGCTCCGCGGTGTCCGGCTGATATTATTCAATTTGTAGTAAGCACAGACAGTTATAACCTAAACAGGTCCCGTCAACGTGCCAGCATACGTTCAATTTCTTGACATTAAACGTATGGCAACATATAATGAGCCAAATACGTAATCGATTCTGCTGAAATGCAAATTAATGCCGCACAGCTCCTGAAAGAGCCGGTTGGAGCCGAGCGAAATTATAAAATAGATGAACTGGCCGGCGAAAATAATGACAACCGCGTATCAGGCGAAGTAAGTCTTATACGCACCAATCGCGGAATACTTGTGACAGGCAAGCTTGACGCAGATATAAAAGGAATATGCTCACGCTGCCTTGGAGAAGCTTATAAGCGAATTACGTTCCATATGGAGGATGAGTATTTCCCCCTTATAGATATTATTTCGGGTGTCCACCTTCACCCCGCACCTGAGGATTTTATTATCGATAATTCTCATGTACTTGACTTGAATGAAGCGATCAGACAATATATTATTATGTCAACACCTACCAAGTTATTATGCCGGCCGGATTGCCCGGGTATATGCCCTGTATGCGGCCATGAGTTAGCCAGGGGCAATTGCAGCCATACCAGCGGGTCCAGTGATCACCGGTGGGATAAGTTAGAACAATTGAAAAAGGAGAGCAAAGTATAAATGGCACCACTTCCTAAGAAAAAATATCCAAAAGCGCGTCAGGGCAAAAGACGCAGTCATCTTGCGAAGACCCCGGCAGCATTTATTGAATGCTCGCGTTGCCACGCTACGAAATTGTCCCACCAGGTTTGCCCGGCATGTGGAACTTATGACGGCAGGGAAGTAATTGAAGTTAAAGGCCCGAAGAAAAAGCGTAAATAATTATTCTGCGATATGTGCTGATTTGGTAAAGCAAGGAGGGAAATAAATGGTCGAAGATGTAAAAGTGGCCTATGTATTTCCGGGGCAGGAGTCAATCAAGGTCGGGATGGGGCTAGACTTTTACGTCCATTATACTTCCGCGCGGGAAGTATTTGAGGAAGTAGATAAGGCCCTTGGATTTCCCCTGTCGAGATTATGCTTTGAAGGTCCGGAGGAAGACCTCTCTCAAACCATGAACGCCCAGGCCGCTATTATGACCGTCAGCATGGCCTGCTTGAAAGCCGGTGAAGAGATGAGCGGCGGCGCTTTGCCCCCTCCCACACTGGTAGCCGGCCATGGTTGCGGAGAGTATGCAGCGCTGGTGTCCGCGGGTGTGATGAAACTCGCTGACGCGGTGCGCCTTATCCGCGAACGCGGCAGGCTTATGAATGAAGCAGGCCGCCGGAAACCGGGCGGGATGTTGACCATGGATATCGATAAGGATACTGTCGAAGGCGTTTGTCTCACCACAGGTGTTGAGATGTCCAATATCAACGCGCCTGAAAATATCGTTGTCAGCGGTGAGGATCATAAGCTTGCCAAAGCCAGAAGGCTGGCACAGGTAAAAGGCGCCCGGCGCATGATTCCTGTCAAAGTCAGCGGCGGATTTTATTCTTCGTTGATGGACCCCGCCCTTGACGGTATGATCAATGCCGTAGCACAATTTCAATATCAAACACCCACGGTCAACGTTGTATCCAACGTTACAGCCCAACCCATGCACTCGCTTGAGGCGATCAAAGAAGATTTGATCAGCCAGGTAGTACATTGCATCAAATGGCAGCAGTCGGTAGAGACAATGCTGGCGCGCGGCATAACAACCTTCTTTGAAGTTGGACCGGGCGATGTCCTAACCAAGTATATTAAGCTTATCAGCCCGGGTGCGCTTATCTTTAATCTCAGCAACGCCGAAACCACCAGCGAGATAGTCAAGTGGCGTAAGGGCGGCAGATTTTAATTCAAAGCTACTGCCAGCATTGCCCTGATATACCGGTAAAAGTATGCCCATAAGCCACAGGCATATAGCCAGGATAGTTGCCCTACAAACGCTCTTTGAATTGGAGTTTGCAGCAAACAGTCCCGAATCTATCCTTGAGCGTACAACTGAAACTAAAGCCCTGACAGGAGAAGCCGCAGCTTTTGCCGCCGGGTTAGTTAACGGAGTTCTCGCTAACAGGCAATTACTGGATGATACTATCCGCCGCTTCGCCCCCGCATTCCCGGTTGATCAGCTTTTCGCCATGGACCGTACTATTCTCCGCCTTGCACTACATGAAATCCTCATCGCCAAAACAGCTCCCCCCAAAGTAGTCGTCAATGAGGCAGTCGAACTTGCCAAGGAGTTCGGCGCAGATACTTCTCCCAAGTTCATTAATGGTGTGCTGGGTTCTGTGATAACTGATATACACAGGTCGGCGCAATAATCGGATTGAAAGATACGGCAGCCAAATCGTATAATTTACCCGGAGTTGCTAATGGCCAGGCTATTCGAAAAGATTAAGAATATACTTATTGAGGAACTGGGCGTGGATTCAGCTTCAATCGAGCCATCCGCCTCTTTCATCGATGACCTTAACATGGATCCCGATGATCTGGCCGAATTCTTAACAGCTATCGAAGACGGTTTCAGCAAGCCTGGCAACAAGTTTGAGATACCTGAAAAGGATTCCGATAACCTGGTCACGTTGCAGGACCTGGTCGACTACTTGCAGGAAGCCGGCATTGAAGATTAAGCACGTTACCAATCTCAGCCGGGATGGCGCTTAACAGCCATTTCGCTAATCAATTCTTTCAACATCATTTTCCAGCCGTTACCCGCATAGTTGAATATCCAGTTTTATTTGTTTATTGCCTATCCTTACGGCTTTTTGCCGTGCAGCTTTCAATAGCTGCATATTGATTTCATCGGCGTTGTAAAGTGAAATTGTGATTGTTTCCTGGTCCCTGAAAATAGACTCGGCGCCAGCTTCCTGAGCCAGCTTTCTTAATTCAACCACATAAAGCAGGTTGGCCACTTCCTCGGGCGTCTCGCCAAAGCGGTCAATCAGTTCTAACGCTATATCGTTAACCTCACTCAGCTCATTGATTTTGGCCATACGCTGATAAATATTGAACCGGGCCCGGGTATTTTCAATATAATATTCCGGGATAAAAGCAGGAATTTTCAAATCTATAGATATAGCCGGCTCTTCGACTTTGTTTTTTATCACGCAACCATCTCTTTTTGCTTTTATTGACTCGACTGCTTCCGCTAATAGCCGGCAATAATAATTGAATCCCACTGCCGCAATATTTCCGCTTTGCTCCACTCCCAGCAAATTACCTGCCCCACGGATTTCCAGATCTTTCATAGCTATGGCAAATCCGGATCCCAACTCCGTTGCCTGCGCAATTGTTTTCAACCTCTCCCTAGCCTGTTCCGTCATGTTCTTCTCTAAATCGAATAAAAAATAAGCATAGGCCGTATTTGCTCCCCTTCCTACCCTTCCGCGCAATTGGTACAGTTGAGTCAATCCCAGCCTATCGGCGCCATCCACAATAAGCGTATTAACATTTGGCATATCCAGCCCGGACTCGATAATGGTAGTTGTCAACAGGATATCGGTTTCCCCCGCCACAAAATCTGCCATAATTTTCTCCAGTTTGTCTTCATCCATCTGGCCATGGGCGATCGAGAGGCGGGCTTCAGGCACCAATTCTCCCACCTTTAAGGCCAGCTCGTTTATGCTGTGCACCCTGTTATGCACAATAAATACCTGGCCGTCCCGCTCAAGTTCGCGCAGTACTGCTTCTCTCACCAGCTTGCCATTGAACCCGCCGATATGCGTAATTACCGGCAAGCGGCTTTCCGGCGGTGTTTCGATCGTGCTCATATCCCTGATACCTGAGAGAGCCATATGCATGGTACGTGGTATAGGCGTAGCGCTTAAGGTTAGAACATCAACAGTCTGCCGCATTTTTTTGAAATATTCCTTGTGAACGACACCAAAACGCTGCTCCTCATCTATTATGACAAGACCAATATCTTTGAATACCACATCCTTTTGCAGCATCCTGTGTGTGCCAATACAGATGTCATAGTAACCGTCAGCGAGTTTATGGATTATATCTGACTGCTCTTTTTGAGAGCAGAAACGGCTTAGAGAAGTTATTTTTACAGGGAAGGGCCTTAACCTCTCACTGAAAGTATTCAGGTGCTGCTGGGCCAATATCGTCGTCGGCACGAGCACAGCTACCTGCCTGCCATCCATCACTGCTTTAAACGCAGCGCGCAGCGCAATTTCAGTCTTCCCGTAGCCAACATCACCACACACCAGCCTGTCCATAGGCCGCGGCGACTGCATATCGGACTTTACTGCCGCGATGGCATCAAGCTGATCTCTTGTTTCAACGTACGGGAACGAAGCTTCCAGTTCCTGCTGCCATAGCGTATCAGGCGAAAACGCCAATCCGGTTCCCACCTCCCGGCTCGCATACAACTCAACTAATTCCCCGGCTATTTTAGCTACGGATTCCCTTACTTTCTGTTGAGCCCGGTGCCACTCCTGGGAACCGAGACGGCTTAAAGAAGGCACTCTGTCACTGCCACCTATGTAAAGGCTCACACGATCCACTTGATCAACTGGAACGTAGAGAGTATCGGACCCCGCGTACTGCAATACCAGATACTCTCTTTCGACACCGTCAACGGTTTTCCGCGCTACCCCGGCAAAACGCCCGATCCCATGCTCAACGTGAACGACAAGATCCCCTACGCTTATATCATTCAGTAACCGGTGATGGCGGACCGGCCTGGCTTTAGTAGCACGGCGCTGCTTTATTATCCCAAACAGCTCGACATCGGTAAGCAGTAACAATTCAACACTGAGCCGCCATCCGCCGTCCAGGGAACCCTTCATCAGCGTCAGGGAACCTTCTCCCGGCAAAGCAGCGAGTGCGGCGGTTGGATATACGTCAATCCCGTGATCCAACAGCAATTCCCTTATTCGTTCAGCCTGCTGACTTACGATTAAAACCCTCTTATTTTCATTTCTCAATTCGGGCAGGCTTTCCACAAAGGCTGAAAACCTCTGGGCAAAGTTTGGCGCAGGCCGAAGCTGCAATTGGCGTTTCGCCATTTGTTCAACCTGATCCGTGTCCCAGTTGCTGAACTCGATCACATAACTCCGGCTGTCAATGCCGGCCCGGACTTCTTTCCAGGTAAAAAGCGCGGCTTCCAACTTGGAATCGCTGTCCGCATTATCTTCCCCTGATTTTGAGCGGTCTGTTTCCTCCGTAACCCTGGTGACCTCAGCTTCTAACTGGACGAGATCATCAATAATCAAGATTGCGTCATCCGGCAGGTAATCAAGTAAGCTGGCTGTCAACAGGGGCGCCTGCTCTCTGGCCGGCAATATTGTCAGCGAAAAAAGTATGCTGTCCGAACGTTGCGTCCGCGGATCATACTCTCTTACACTTTCGATTTCATCACCGAAAAACTCTATCCTCACCGGCAATCCACGGCCCGCAGGGAAAATGTCGATTATGCCTCCTCTCTTGCCAAAGGTCCCGGGTATCTCCACCACTTCCTCGTATTCGTATCCCAGTTTCTGTATTTTTTCAAGCAGCAACGACTGCTTGATTTTCATGCCGTTTTTTATCTCGATGATGCTGGCAAGGAAGGCATCTTCACCTATACATTTGCCTGATAATGAAAGCGCGCTGGTCAGTATAAAAGGAGCTGGTTTATCTGCATTTCCACCGGTTTTATACCGGGACAGCAGCGAAAGTATTTTGACCCGCTCAGAATTAACTACCGGATCAGCGGATTCCGTACTTCCAGACAGGTCTATATCGGGAAAGAAATCAACATCGGCATCGGCCCGCAACCACAGTTTAACCTGCTCAAAGCGTCTCCGTGCCAATTCCGGGTGCGCTGTAATAAAAAGAACCGGCTTACCTAAATTGGCATAAATAGCAGCAGCCATAAAACTGAGGGCCGTTTCGGGTAAGCTCAACTTTATTCTGGCCGCCGATTTTCCGGCTAATTGTGTGGCCAGCGTACCGAATTCCGGCAGCTTTTGAATTAGCGGGTTTAACAAATACAGGTTCATTGCAAACACATTCAGGACTGCCCTTCGAGGGTACAGCCCTGCGTGGATTGTAGCACAGCAATTTGCAGGCCAACAAAGATTAATATATCATCTTTAAAGCGTTTGCCTTTGTTTCCACAGATCATGCCTGATCCATTAAGATTGCGTAATATAATGAAAGACTCGAGACTTCAGGATGTGCTGCGCCTGTTTATCAGCCTGGCCGCCTGCTTCAGCGCCGGTTTCATCGGTTCCATTTTTACCGGGGACTCTGTCCGCAGTTGGTACACGCTTTTACTCAAGCCTTCCTTTACTCCGCCACCATGGTTATTTGCACCCGTGTGGTTTCTTTTGTATATCCTGATGGGTATATCAGCCTTTCTTATCTGGCGAAAAGGCATCAGGAATTTCCAGGTTAAAGAGAGCCTGATAATATTTGTGATTCAATTATTTTTGAATATTTTGTGGTCGTATGCTTTCTTCGGCTTGAAATCATCCCTGTACGGACTCATCGCGATTGTACCGCTATGGACGGCCATATTGCTCACTATCATCAACTTCTACCGTGTATCCAGAACCGCTTCCTTCCTCCTCATCCCGTATATTATTTGGGTAAGCTACGCGACTGTACTAAATTTCGCTATCTATATATTGAATCCGTAGCCGTGGTATAACCCCTGCAAGTATAGCCGCAAAGTCGGTTACCATATCGGCCAGGCCAGCGGTGCCGGTATCACCAATTTTTTCTATTACTTAATCGCATAAAAGCCGGCCTGCAGATATGAAAACCACAGCAATTCAACTATTTTAAATCCGGTTTCCCTTAAAAGCGAGAGGTGCTCTTCTATGGTTACAGGGAAGTACTCGATGCCAAACCGCCTGATGTGACTTTCTGCGGCCCCGGCTGATTTGCCTTGCTCTATTTGAAAACGTTGCCAATTTGCCAGGCCGATTTCTGTTCCGGCCGCAGTCATCGGCCTGATATTTTCAAAAGTAATGTAAAGCCCCCCTTCCCTGAGCAGTTGGAAACACCTCCCGGTAGCATTTTTTCTGCCCTCCACGTCCAGGTAATGATGGCAGAGTACGGCGGAGATGACATCAGGGCTTTCGCCCCCGGTCAACGATATCTCCTGCGTTCCACATGGTCCATAAATCTTATAATCTACCATGGCAGCGTCATGCATCTTCTGTTTTGCCTCTTGCAGCATCTCAGCGGATGGGTCTGCCAGTATAAACCGGGTACGCGGAAATACCTTTGCAGCCTGGCTGACGAGATTACCGGTACCGCACCCGGTATCCAGCCACAGGACCGGATCCCTGCCGGTTGCCCTGACAAGGTTTATTATCTCCAGATTGAACGTCTGATAGTATGGGATAGTCGCGGTTATGTGACTATCATATAACTTTGATGAACCTTTCTCCGGTTTTCCACCTTTAAACATTTTTTATTTCCTGAACCGGTACTTTGCTTAGCAATCTTTTTGATACGGTTAACGGCGTTGCCCACTTTCAATAACAGGTTTCAGCTATTATAATTCAATTGCTGGAGAAAAGTTCATAACATGAAAATCGTTGTTCATGGAATAGCCTGCGGGGATAATTAGCTGTTTATGGATTTAAACATCTATATACCCATGCTGGAAGACCTGATAGAAAGGGCTCTCGATGAAGACCTGGCAGGAGGGGACATTACTACCGACGCTCTAATTCCCCCTCACAGCAAAGGAAAGGCCGATTTTATAGTTAAGGCACACGGCATACTGGCAGGTATCGATATAGCCAGGCTCGTTTTTTTTAAGATTGATCCTTTCCTGAAATTCTCTATCTTGATCCAGGATGGGAGCAGGGTCAAACCGGGAGAGATAGCCGCGTCGCTGGTGGGCAACGTACCGGGTATATTGAAAGGTGAGCGCACGGCCCTGAATTTTCTTCAGCACCTCAGCGGTATAGCCACGCAAACGTCTTTATACGTTAAGCAGATAGAAGGACTGCCCGCCAAAGTTCTGGATACCCGTAAAACCCTGCCCGGACTACGTATGCTGGAAAAATACGCGGTATCTGTGGGAGGAGGCGCCAACCACCGCCTGAACCTGGGAGATATGGTACTTATCAAAGACAACCATCTGGCTATTCTGCGCCGGCAGGGCTTCAGCATCGGCGATATCGTCCGGCAGGCGCGGAATAAAACTCCACGCGGGATTAAAATCGAGATAGAAACGACGAGCCCACCGGATGCACTTGAAGCCGCAGAAGCAGGCGCCGACGTTGTTATGCTGGACAATATGAGCCTGGAGGAAATGCGGCACGCGGTATCATTGATTAATCATAGAGCTATAGTAGAAGCCTCGGGTGGAGTAAACCTGAATACCATACGTGCAATCGCTGAAACAGGTGTTGATTGGATTTCTGTCGGAGCACTGACACATTCCGCCGGCGCCCTGGACATCAGCATGAAACTATCCGCCTAATTTAAACCCCCTATTTTTCAAATGCTTGACGGGTATAAGCAACAACATCTTGCCAGACCTGTGATATAAATACCACGTTATATTTATTTGGAATATAAGGGGGCGCCGTACGGCGCCCCCTTATATTATTTATTTTCTGGTCTTGAAGATGAGGATGAGGGTGACGATCACGAGGATGGCGCCGATGGCGATGATGACCCAGACCCATACCGGGGTTGCCGGTTCCGCGGGAGCCGGCGCCGGTGGTGCCGGGGCACCTTCGGTCTGCATGCTGAAGGTAGCGGACCAATCACTCGGGATATTCTGGCCATTGACTTCAAGGGCCTTTACGCGCCAGAAGTAATTGGTGCTGTAATCCAGCGTGCCGCTGTATTCGTAGCCGGTGGTGGTGGTGGCGGCGGTTACGACCAGCGTCTTGAACTCAGGATCCTTGGCGAGGTCGAACTGATACTTCGTGGCCTCTTTCCAGGGGCTCCATGAGAAGGATGCGGGTTTTACCTTGCAGCCCAGGCAGCCGTTGTTGGGGGCCAGTAGCTGTACGCCGTAGTACGGGGTGTTGACGATGAATCCCGCCTTAACTGTAAAGCTACGTGCCTCGGACCAGTCTGACCAGGCTAATTGTCCGGTCGCGCTGCGGTATACACAAATATGCCACCAGTATGTAGCTCCCGCCTCAGGCAAAGCTCCCGGTGCAATCCAAACTGCCGGTGAAGTCATGTTGGTGTCATCCATATCTATTTGTATCTCATCAGTAACGGCATCAATTGATGTCGGGCCGTTGATTGCCGGATTTATTTTCAGTGTAAAATCTTCATCCTTGGCTATCTGGAGCAAATAACCTGTTGCCAGGCATAGCTGTTCCCAGCTCAGGTCTACCTGCTGGTTGCGGCCCGTTACCGGGTCGGCGCCGATCAGGAACTGGTCAGCCGGGGCCTTAAGGATCGGGCCCTTCTTAGCAAGGCAATCGGTATAAGCCCAGAGCATTCCGCGCCTGATGACCGGTGCATATCCCGTATTGATAACGCCGTCTATGTAGGACGAAAAGTTCCACATACGACCCGAAAGAGTTGTGGGCGAATATGAACTCCTGATGCCATCAGTATATGTCCAGTTTCCGCTCTGATCGTCAATGGCATAGAGGGTTGTGTTGGTGTCAAGCGTGCAGCAGCCGCAGTATTTGAGCGAGGACGGCTCAAGTGTGAATTTTATGCCGGCGGTAGTCAGCGGCGAGAAGATATCCAGGCAATCCCAACCAATTCCAGGCTTAGGAATACCATCACGTGGGTCCAGTGTTCTACATACAGCCGAATTATCTGTAAAGGAAGAGGTAGTTATATTGTCATGAGCAGCATAAACCGCAGGCATCGGGCTTCCCGTCCAAGCTTGAGCTAAACCGAAGATACCGACCGGATGGGGTGGACTGATGGTATCTTCAGGCCATTCTATGCCTGACGCATTGTTGCCCACGCTCATCATATCGTTATCGTTCCACCTTTCGATGGAGGGAACAGTGTTACGGTAAACGGTGCCGAGCGTACCACCCACAGCGTCGTCGCCAATGTAAATGAAGCTGTTGTCATTAAAGTCCACATCGAAGATTACATGCTCATTGCCATGGCCGGAGATGGACTGGTTGCCGGTGTCGAAGGTCACGCCCTTATCGGCGGAGTAGGATACTGGGTAATCTGAAACTGAGCCTGCGCCTACCAGTACCTTGCCGTCAGGTATGGCGGCGATTGTGTGTGCGGTTTCGAGGTTGGTCTGGTAAGTGGGCAGGTTGGTAGACCAGGCGGTGCCGGTGTAGGGAAGCCGCTGTACCATGCCCGAGTTGCTCACGGTATACATGGTAGTGCTGGTCTCGAAGCAGAAGTCCTGTATTGCAAATCGCGGGGTGATAGGTGCCCAGTAATCGCCGTAGTCAGGCGACCAGGTCATGGCCTGGGTTCCCTGGGCGGCCCAGCCGACGATCTCGCCGTCTTGCTTATCAGTGCAGGATTCGACGACGCGCAGCAGCGGCAGGTCACTCTGGACCAAGCTGCAGTTGAGGTTGGTCACGCGGCAGTAGACGCGCTCCCAGTAGGTGCCCAGCGGCGGTACTGCGGGAAGCGGGGCGGCGACGTTGGGATTGATGGTAGCACGCCACACGCTGTCAAAGGCGTTACAAGCATTGCTGAAGCCGAGGTTGCGGTTGGCCGAGGCCAGGTAGATCGTGGTGCAGTCGGGGGCGACGGCCACATCGTTGAACCAATCAATGGTGGTGTTGATCAGGACGAGCTGGTTCCAGGTCTCGCCGTTACTGCGCGAGATGGCGAAGGCCGATTCGTCGTTGGGTACCGGGCTGCCAAGTAGAGGGGTATACCAGACAGCGGCGGTCGCGCAGGCGAACGTACCGGTGGATACGTAGCCCAGCGAGCCGTCGGCGTTCCAGGCGACGATGGCCGCGCCGGTGCCGTTCTTGGCCGATGAGCAGACTACATTGGCTGCGCCGGTGGTGGGTTTTAGCGCCGGGTACCAGCACGGGATGGGGCAGGTGGTCGGTGAGTCCGTGAACCAGGTGGGCACGGTCGCCGTGCAGGCATAGCCGAAGCGCTCGCCTGCCAGCAGTTTGCCGGAGGCGTAGGTGCCGAAATAGGCGATGGAGTAGATGGACTTGTCCGGAGTGGATGTGTTGTCCATCAAAACGTAAACCGTGGTGTCGTCTATGCGGTAGATGCCGTCCTGGGTTGCAGGTTTGAAGCCATAAGCGTCCAGGCTGACGTACGCCCTGCGCAGTGAGGACGACTGTCCGGAGAAGTCGGAGGGGAGCTGCAGGGATGCGTTGTTGAGTGTTGCTATGGTGGGGGAACCGACGTTTGCAGTCGAAACGTTCCACAGCTTGATGCCCGGGTCTGCATAGGCATATCTCCCTGTTGTGTTTAGGGATAGGTCACAGTAAGCCACATTGAAGAAGGTGCCGGAGACGGGCAGAATGCCAGCGCCGGTGGTAGTGTAAACCAGTGCAACCGAGGAGTCGCCCTTATAGGTCGGCGAAAACTTGATGGCCACATAGTTCCTGGCAGCAGCGGTCGGCGCGGTGGCCGTATCCTGCTGGTTCCAGAGGGTGAAGCCGCTGGACGACCTGACATACCAGTGTCCGACGCCGGCTGCTGTGACCGTGCCGAAGCCGATATCGCGCTTGCCGCCATAGTCGGCGGATATGTCGATGCAGTGGATGGATTCGCCTGAAGCGACGAAGACGTTAGCGCCAACTACGCCGTTGAAGGCGAGGTCCCAGTTTTGGCCACCATCTATAGTGATCCAAATCAGGGTCGGGCCCGCGGTGTCTGCCACCGTTGCAGCCGAACCCCTATCAGAGGTGACGACCATGGTCTTGGGATCGTCCGGGGCGATGGCGACATGGTAAAGGTTGGCGCCGCCTGGGAAGTTGGGAGTGCGCACCAGAGCCAGCATGCGAGTGATGGTAGCGGAGAGGCCGGAGTTGGTGCTGTAGTACAGGTCCGTAAAGTAGCCTCCGGTGGGGTACAGAGCCCACTCAGCAGAGGGGCTGGCAGCCTGGCCGACCGAGGTGGTGGTCGGGGCTATAGCCTGAACCACACCTATGTTGATGCTATCGAGCCATGTGCGGTCGAGGAAGGCGATCGTCACGCCGTCATTGCCGGTAGCCATACCTTCGATGCTGCTGCCCATGCCATTCATGTTGGGGATAGTAACATCCTTTTCATTGAGGATGTCGTTCTTGCCCGGTACCGACATGGGGGTGGAGACGGTGTCCCACTTCATGATGCCCGGGTCTGCCGATACCGCTGCGGGAGCGGCCAGGTCCGATGGTGCCATGTAGGAGGCAACCATAAATATAACTAAGAAAATTCCAGAAAATGCTTGGAAACCTGGTTTTCATCATTCCTCCTGCTTATTGGGCACTTCGAAACCGTCTAATTATTTCAATGTTGATGGTCATGCACATGCTCATGACGATGTATCAATTCCTTATGCCGGTGCGAATGCTCATGAATAAGATTGGCCTTAAGAAGAAAATCACGGTCAGAAAGCACTGCCTCAGGTTTATCATCGGCGATGATATCATGTTCTGACCCTATTACGAGCACACGGGTCGCCAACTCTTCCACTATGTCCAGGTCCTGTGTGCTGAATATCAGGACCTTATGTTCGTCCGACCATTCTAATAGAAAATCGATCAGATTTCCCTGACTTCTGGGATCCAGCCCGGTGGTAGGTTCGTCAAGCAGCAACACCTGAGGACGCAGAGATAAAACGGAAGCAAGAGACACTTTCTTTTTCTCTCCGCCGGACAACAGATAAGGCGGACGCTCTTTAAGATGCGCTATGTTAAGCAATTGCAGGGCCTCCAGTCCCCTGGATATTATCTCTTCCTTTGGAATCCCTAACTGGAGCGGGCCAAAGGTCACCTCATCCCAAACTGTCGGAGAGAAGAGCTGCACATCAGGGTCTTGAAATACCAATCCGACTTTGCGGCGAAATTCTCTGGCAAAAGCTCCGGAATCCACTACTTTTTCCGAAAGCATCGTCCCAAAAGCCCGTATTTCCCCGCTGGAAGGGAAGATCAGCCCGTCGAGAAGTTTGAGCAATGTACTCTTCCCTGAACCATTGGCGCCGACAAGCGCCACCAACTCTCCCTCCCGGACATTAAAATTTATCTGGCTTAAAGCCGGAATATTTCCGGGATATTTATAGTCCAGGTTTTTGATCTCGAATATATTTACTATATCTGTCGAACTCATAGATAGGTGCACCATAATATAATTAATGCGGCAACCACGGAGAAAGCCGCCCATAAATAATCACGGCGCCTCATAGTGAAATCACTTAAACTATATACTTCGCCCTGATACCCCCGTGAAAGCATCGCTAAATATACTTCCTCACTCAAATATTGTGATTTCATCATGGTTGTAACTAAAGCCCGTCCCAGCCATCGCCTGTTTTCATTTCCGGAGAACCCGCCGATGATACGGCTCCGGCGCGCCAGGAACATGGCGTTAGTTGTATGCAGCAACAGAAATATATAGCGGTACGTCATGCCGAGGACAGCCACTATCAGCGACGGCAAACGCAGCCAGCGCAATGCCGCAAGCAGTTTCGTCCAGGGCGTGGTGAGAATCAGCAGCAATCCCAGGGAAAGCGAGTCCACAACTCTCATGACAAGAAAGCCGGCAGTGCGCGCTCCCTGCTGGGTGATGATTGTCTTGCCGGCCAGGGACAGCAAAGGAACTCCCGGTGTGATAAACAGGGCAGGAATTGCGATTACGGCAGTAAATATCGGAATGAAGATGAAAAGCCTTTTGAGAAAAAGGACCCGGGGCACTTTTGACAGCAGGACACATAATAATGCGAACATAAAAATAAGTATTAAGATTGGGAGACTCTGTGCCAGGCCGACCAAAATGATAAAGAGTACCAGAGTTATCACTTTGACCCTTGGGTCCAGGCCCTGGAACAAACCCGGGGCCCGGCATAGATCTTCAGTTACAACTATGGATTCCAGCGCCTGCGTGAAGCTGGAGATATTGCCGGTGAGAAAACTCTCACCCTTCAAACCGCAGATTCTCCTTTGGCAGAAGGTTTTTGTCCGGAGATATTCTTGTGGCCGATCCAGCGGGCAAGCAGCCAGACCAGCACACCTACAATGACAAGACCTATCAAAGCGGAAAGAATATATCCCGGAACATCTCCCACCCCGGGAATGCTATAGTCGGGAATAGGAGCTTTCCAGAAATCCCCCATGCTCTCCAAGCCCTTCGGCACGTATCCCAACATGTCTTTGATCTCATCTGCTCCCCATTCACCCCAGGCTGTTCCCGCCGCCAGCAATCCCAATGGAGTGGCGAACGCCAGCACGACCAGGGCTGCCGACCAGACAATCCACAGCTTGCCTTCTTTCTGTGGCTCTTCCGTTTTCGCGAGAAGGCTCGAATGTGACTTCTGCAAGTAGAAGAATACCAGTCCGGTAACAATAGCTTCCACGGGACCCGCAATTGCCAGATGGCCAATCGCCATGGCGGGCAAAGCTACCTCTAAACCGTACGGCGCATAGAGCGGAGTGCCGTCCGCTGCGTGAAACAGAGCAGGCTGAACGCCGAGCTCTATTCCCGCAACTACAGACGCAACGACGATAGCGATATAGCTTCCTACAACCGCCCCCACTAAACGGCGTTTCGATGCGATGTCCGAATTGCCGCTTATGACTTTATAGATGAAATACCCGACCCAGGGTAAAACCACGGCCATATTGAAACAATTAGCGCCGAAAGCCGTCAGCCCGCCATCTCCAAATAACAGGGCCTGGATAGCCAGTACTACAGACACGCCGATCACCGCCGTCCAGGGGCCGAGTACAATCGCCAGCAGTGTGCCTCCGACCGCATGCCCCGTTGTGCCGCCGGGCAAAGGAACATTGAACATCATCAAAACAAAAGCAAAAGCTGAAAACAGGGCCAGCGCAGGTACGGTGCGGCGGGTAAGGGCCTTGCGTACGCGCTGAACGGCAACTACCCAAAAAGGCGCTGAAACAATGTACATGGCTCCCGCTGTAACAGGGCTGAGGTAACCGTCAGGTATATGCATGAGAACGCCTCCTATTAAGTATTAATTTGGGAAACCCTTTGAATAAGGCCTATATCTGGCAGCCGGAACAAAGCCCGAAAATTGCCAGGTGATGCATATCAGCTTTGAACCCATGGTTCTTGGCAAGTGACTTTTCCAGGGGGACCAACTCTTCCACTGAAAGGTCGAACATTTTCCCGCATTTGGTACATACGAGATGGTGGTGTCCGCTGTTTTCTCTGGCGTGGTAGCGGACAATCCCATCGCCTATACTGATCTCGGCCGCCAGTCCGAGTTCCTTCAGCAACTCAAGCGTGCGGTAAACTGTGGATATATTGGCGTACGGATATTTTTCACGCATCCGTTCGAATATTTCCTCTGCGCTGATGTGCCGTTTAGCGCTGTGAAGCGCATCCACCACCATTATGCGCTGGGGCGTGAGACGATAACCCTTGGACTGTAATACTTGCGTGCAACTCATAATGCATTTATTATCTCAGATAATGGATGCAATTGCAAGTAGTTGCAATTAATAATGGTTGCTCTGATTAGACGGAGAATTTATCCCGGCTGTCAAGCATAATTGTGACAGGGCCGTCATTAAAAATCTGTACCACCATATGCGCGCCGAAACTACCGGTCTGCACTTTCAGCCCTGACCGTTCAAGACATGCAATAATATAAATGTATAGGGATTCCGCTTTATCGGGCGGAGCTGCCAGCGTAAAGCTCGGGCGCCGCCCTTTCTGAGTATCTGCGAGAAGGGTAAACTGGCTGATCACCAGAAGTCCCGCATTTATGTCAAGCGCCGAAAGGTTGAATTTACCTCCTGCATCACTGAAAATTCTCATGTTCACGATCTTCTCTGCGAGATAATCCGCATCCTTTTTTCCATCACCTTCAGCCACGCCAAGAAATACAACGAGACCCTGTTCTATCTCGCCGATCACTTCACCATCCACGGTCACCGATGATTTTGCTACCCTCTGCAATAGTGCTTTCAATTCTTCTTCTCCGCCATTACAATCTTCAATATTTTAATGGATACTGCAGGCGTTAACAAAGCTACAGCTATCCGCATTACCAAAGTAAATCCCGCGGTATATTATGCGCTTATGTTTTTCGTATTATCCTAATCTTCAATTGACACACCTTATGTCTTGCGTTAAAATCAAGCATGTTGGGCAAGATGCCCTCGAGAGTTAATATGAAAGAAATGCAGATCGACAGTATACGTGTAAGCCTGATGAACTACCAGCACGTTGTCATACTTAAAGAAAGGCAGACCGACCGTTATCTGCCCATCTGGATAGGACCGGCAGAGGCGGACGCGATTTCCATGAAACTGCAAAATGTCGATGTATCGCGGCCCATGACACACGACTTGCTTAAAAATACTTTTTCCGCCCTTGAGTCGATCTCCGGCACCAATATTTCACGGGTTGTTGTCAATGACCTGCGATCCGACACTTTTTATGCACAGATAGTATTTGAATTCAATGACGGGCCTCCCGTTGTGGAACTTCAAGCCCAGGCAGGCGGTAACCGCGCCCGGGATTTTGAAAGCGAGTCCAGGTTAACCCTGGTATGGCAGGGACACGAATTTAAATCCACAATTGTAAGCAGGTGGCATGACGGCAGGAAACATTTCATGGAGATCGATAGCGGTGAGGGGTGGATATTCGAGGTCTTCCATGATGAACATAATAATCGATGGCTGCTTACCAAGATGAAGCTCGATTCCCGCCCCAGTGATGCTATCGCCCTGGCAGTCAGGGTTACAGCACCAATTTACGCGGAGGAATCTGTCCTGGATAAGGCCGGCATAATCCTTGACGGTGACTCCAGTAAAATTACTGCCCAACCCAGAACGGCGGAGGATGGATCGCCACAACCCAATAAACTTAATGAACAGGATCTGAAAAGATATCCGGCTATATACGATTTCCTTAACACCCTCGACCTTGATGACTTCGGTAAAAAGAAGTCGTGAAACTTGAGCGGTTGAAATAAAGCTGTCGCTGCACATATTTACTATAGTAAGCGTTTCCCTTTCTTAAAATGCGTAGTTACTAATGCGTAACCAAATATTGCCTAAAATCATTGGAAAATCCGTTGACGGCTAAATATAAGGGTTGATATAATGCCAATGATTAAAAAAGACAACGAACTGAAGCCGGAAAAAAGACAACTCCTCAGAGGATTTTGGTTTCTTTTTAATGTCGGTTGGTACGTAGCACTGAGTTTAGTCGTACCGACAGCCATTGGTCTGTGGTTGGATGCTCCCGAGAGATTGAACAGCAGGCCACTATGCACGTTAATAGGGTTTATACTGGGAACAATGACGGCAGGATATGGCTTTTACCGTATGCTGCGCCAGTTCATAAATGCGCAGAAAGAGATGGATACAAAAAAGAACTCTATAAATAAGGAGCAGGACAGTGAGTAAACTTGGTTGCTCCAGCCGGTTAGTGGTAATCCTCGGCATCGTACTTCTGGCACTATTCCTGGCCTCATTTGTGATGGGACCTCTCGGCAGCAAGTTTTTCAACATCCAGGTACCCACTGAACTCCAGGTGAGTAAACCTCACGTTGTGCTTCCTTCCGAGGCGATGTTCCACGTCGGTGATTTCAAGATAACCAATACCCTGATATCATCATGGATCACCATCATTTTACTGTGCCTGTTATTCTTCTTCGCCACCAGGAAAATGAAGATTATCCCGGGCAGGCTGCAGAGCTTCGCGGAAGTCGTCGTCGATGGTATCTACAATACTATTGAGGGAGTAGCCGGGGAGAAGCATGTCCGCACCTTTTTCCCGATTGTAACCACCATCTTCATATACGTGGTAACAAATGCTCTACTGGCGCTTACTCCGTTTTGGGGCTCCTGGGGTCCGATTGAACACGTAACCGAGGGGGCACATAGCTCTACCATTATTGTGCCCTTCCTGCGCGCCGCAAACACGGATATTAATCTTACCCTTTCAATTGCGCTGGTATCTTTCATATTTATTGAATACCTGGGCTTTTCCAAGATCGGCCCGCTCAAGTATATAGATTCGTTCTTCCAGTTCAGCGCATTGGGCAAGGCGTTCGGGCAGCTATTTAAGGGCGATGGAAAGGCATTCATAAGCGGACTGGCATTTGGGTTCATAAATATATATGTCGGCCTTCTGGAGATTCTGAGCCACTTCATCAGGATTGTAAGCTTTACCTTCCGTCTATTTGGGAATATGACGGCTGGAGAGATATTGCTCGGCGTTATGACATTTTTGGTAGCCTTCATAGCACCCGTACCATTTTACGGGCTTGAGACTCTGGTAGGTTTCCTGCAGGCTATGATCTTCGCCGGGTTGACACTGGTATTCGGTGTAATGGCAGTAACCTCGCACCATGAAGAGGGTGCTGAACACAATTAATTTTGTACTCAAGAAAAAGGAGGGATCTAAATGGACGCTCAAACTATGAAAATGCTGGGTGCCGGACTCGCTGCAGGTCTGGGAATGCTGGGGCCTGGCATCGGCCTTGGACTGATCGGTCTTGGCGCTATGCAGGCTTTGGGCCGCAATCCCGAGGCCAGGGGTGTAATCCTGACCAACATGATTCTTATCGGCGCTCTCACTGAAGCGGTCGGCATCTATGCTCTGATCGTCGCCATCCTGCTTGCCATGGTAGTCTAAAACCTGTTACATGGCAAGGGAATCCCAATGTTTCCGGGATTCCGCCCTGTGCCGGCAATAAAAGCCGGCGCTGATTGGAGAAAAAACAGGATTGGAACTTTGAGGTAAATATGGAAAATATCGGAGTAAATTGGCAACTGGTGGTTGCATTTCTGATCAATTTCCTTGTTCTCTTCGGGCTTCTCACGGCAATCCTCTACAAGCCAGTACTTAAAATGCTGGATGAGAGGGCTGCCAAAATAAAAGAAAGTCTCGAACAAGCCGAGAAGATAAAGGAACAGACGAGCCGCAGCGAAGAGCAGATCAAGGCAGCAGTTGAAGCTGCACGTAAGGAAGGGCAGGTAATCATTGCCCAGGCCTCCCAGATTGCTGAAAAGATAAAGGAAGAGGCCAAAGACGGAGCGCGCAAGGAAGCGGATGCTATCGTAATCAAAGCCAGGGATGCAATTAAACTCGAACGTGATAAATCCATCGCAGATTTGCGGTCCGAGTTTTCCAATCTCACCATCCTTGCCGCCGAAAAGGTTATCAAGGAATCCTTAGACGCTCCGAAACACCGCAAATTGATCAACGAGGTCCTGGAACAAAGCAACACTTTTAAGCAAAATTAGGCAGGATAGAAAATGATATCAACAATTTCTGCCAGGCGTTATGCTCAAGCGATTTTTCAAATCGCACAGGCTAAGAACAACCTGGATGAATGGAAAAAGGAGCTCCGCAAACTCGCGGACCTGATGAATGATCGTGAGATCGTAGATTTGATCGATCATCCCAAAGTACCATTCAACCTGAAAGCAGAGCTGATCAAGCAAAAGCTGAATACGTCCAATGAGCTTGTACTCAACCTGTGCAACCTGCTGATTTTGAAGGGCAGGCTAAAGAACGCAGAACAGATAGCGGACGAATATGACAGCCTGCTGGATGAGCAGCGCGGCATTAAACATGCTGTCGTTACCACAGCTGTTCCCGTTGACGATTCAGAAAAACATAAGATATCCGGCCAGCTCGAAAAAATAACCGGGAAGAAAGTAAGTGTCAAGCTCCAGGTTAACCCATCGATACTCGGCGGCATGATCGCCCGCATTGAGGACACATTGATTGACGGCAGCGTCCGCAACAGGCTGGACCTGCTGAGGAGAAACCTGGTAGAAGCCACGAAATAAACAACCTTTAAGGGGGTGAGCAGATTGAAATCCCAAGAAAAAGATATAGTCTCGGTAATCAAAGACCAAATTGAGCACTTCGGTGCTACTGCTACCATGGTAGACGTTGGAACCGTGGTGGCGGTGGGCGACGGTGTTGCCCGTATGCAGGGCCTGCGTAAAGCGAAAAACAATGAGTTGCTCGCCTTCCCCAACGGCATCATGGGGTTAGCCCTGAACCTGGAAGAAGACAACGTAGCCGCTGTAATCCTGGGCGAATACAGCCAGATTAAAGAGGGCGATGAGGTCCACTGCACCGGCCGCGTTGTTGAGGTACCGGTTGGCAATGAGCTCATCGGCCGCGTCGTGAATACTCTTGGTCAGCCGCTTGATGGACTGGGACCGATAAAAACCACCAAGACCCGGGCTGTTGAACGTATCGCCCCCAACGTCGTCGACAGGCAGCCTGTAACTGTTTCTGTTCATACCGGCATCAAGTGCGTGGACGCGCTGGTGCCCATCGGCCGCGGTCAGCGCGAACTTATCATCGGCGACCGCTCGATCGGCAAATCGGCGGTGGCGATCGATACCATCATCGCCCAAAAGGGCAAAGACCTCATTTGCATCTACGTAGCAATCGGACAGAAAACCGCCAAGGTAGCCAATGTAGTTGAAACCCTGAGGAAATACGGCGCCATGGAACACACGGTCGTCGTTGTGGCTACTTCGTCGGACCCTGCATCCATGCAATACCTGTCAGCGTACTCGGGATGCGCGATAGGTGAGGAATTCATGGAACAGGGCAAAGATGCCCTGATAATATATGATGACCTCTCCAAGCATGCCTGGGCATACAGGCAGGTTTCCCTCATCCTCCGCCGCCCTCCCGGACGCGAAGCTTATCCCGGAGATGTGTTTTACCTGCACAGCAGGCTGCTTGAGCGCGCTGCCAAGCTATCCAACGAATTAGGCGGCGGTTCACTTACAGCCCTGCCCATTATTGAGATCCAGGCGGGCGACATGTCGGCTTACATCCCGACCAACGTGATCTCCATTACGGATGGCCAGATACTGCTGGAAACAGACATGTTCAATGCAGGCATCCGCCCGTCATTAAACGTCGGCCTCTCGGTTTCCCGCGTGGGCGGCAATGCGCAGACCAAGGCCATGCGCCAGGTGGCGGGAAAATTGAGGCTCGACATGGCGCAATATGCCGAGCTTGCCACTTTCGCCCAGTTCGGCGCATCCGACCTGGATAAGGCTACGCTGGCGCAACTCGAGCGCGGCAAGCGCATGACCGAGATACTCAAACAACCTCAATATGCGCCGTTATCCCTGGAAAACGAGGTCATGATCCTTTTCGCAGTAACCAACGGGTTCATCGATGATGTGCCTGTCGAAAAAGTATCAGCTTTCGAAAACGCTTTCTATAAATTCATGGTGAATAACCACCCTGAGATCGGTAAAAAGATAGCAGAGGATAAGCAACTAAAACCCGAGACCGAAGCTGAGCTTAAAAAGGCGATAGCCGAATTCAAGCAGGGCGCTGCTTACTGAGGCGATTAAATGGTAAGTCCAAAAATACTTAGACGACGGATACGCAGTGTCCAGAGCACGGCCAAGATAACCCGTGCCATGGAGATGATCGCCACTGCCAAAATGAAAAAAGCGCAGGACATGGCCATAGCAGGCCGGCCCTATAGCGATAAGCTTATGCAGGTTATCGCAGACCTGGCCGCCCAGTCCGCTGCGGGCGGCGCGACCCATCCGTTGCTGATGGCACGCCCGATCAAGAAGATCGGGATTGTCCTCATTACTTCAGACAGGGGCCTCTGCGGCGGATTAAACACCAACCTCAACAGGCTTACCGGTAATTTCATACTGGAGCAAAAATTGCCGGTTACCATTATTACAGTCGGCAGCAAAGGCCGCGATTTTATGCGCAGGTCCCTGCGTGATATACGGGCAGAGTTCACCAAATTGGGTGATAGGCCCAAGATGGCTGACACGATGGCCATATCCCAGATAATAACCGAGGATTACATTAACGGCATTTACGATCGAGTTTATATAGCCTGCTCCAAATTCGTTAATTTAATGAGCCAGAAACCGACACTGGAGCTGCTGCTGCCGGTAGAGCCGGCGGAGTTGCCCAAAAACGTGAGCCCTGAATATATTTTCGAACCCAACGCTATGCATGTCCTCGGCGAGCTTTTGCCAAGGTTTGTCGAAATGCAGGTGTATCATTCCATACTTGAAGCTATTGCCAGTGAACAGTCCGCTCGTATGATGGCCATGCGCAATGCGACCGATAATGCTTACGATGTTATCGCGGAGCTTACGCTGACGCTGAATAAGGCACGCCAGGAAATGATCACCAAGGAATTGCTTGATATCGTCGCAGGCGTTGAAGGTCTCAAATAGGAGGTGCAATTTGGCAAAAGGTAAAGTAATACAGATAATCGGCACAGTAGTCGATGTCGAATTCCCCCAGGAAGAACTGCCTGCGATCTATAATGCCCTGGAAATTATGCAGGACGGCGAGAAAATCGTACTGGAAACGGTTGCGCATATCGGCAATAACTGGGTACGTTGCTTGGCCATGTGCCCCACCGAAGGACTCCAGAGAGGCGCCGTGGCTGTCGATACGGGCGCGCCGATATCGGTACCGGTCGGCAAAGTTGCCCTGGGAAGGCTGTTCAACGTATTCGGCGACGCGCTGGATAAATTGGGCGAAGTCAAATCCAAGGATAGATTGCCGATCCACCGTGACCCGCCCAAGCTGGAAGAGCAGGAGACTACCATCCAGATGCTGGAAACGGGCATCAAGGTTATCGACCTGATTACACCCTTTACCAGGGGCGGCAAGATCGGAGCCTATGGCGGCGCCGGCGTCGGCAAAACGGTTATCATCCAGGAGCTCATCCACAATATCGCTACAGCACACGGCGGTTACTCCGTATTCGCCGGAGTCGGCGAGAGGTCAAGAGAAGGCAACGACCTCTGGCGCGAGATGAAAGAGTCCGGCGTCATTGAAAAGACGATCATGGTCTTCGGTCAGATGAACGAGCCACCCGGCGTACGCGCACGCGTTGCGCTTACCGGAGTTACCTTCGCCGAGTATTTCCGTGACAGCGAGGGATTGGACGTGCTTCTCTTCGTAGATAATATTTACAGGCACATCCTTGCCAATATGGAAGTATCGGCCCTTTTAGGCCGCATGCCGTCAGCAGTGGGTTACCAGCCCACCCTCGGCACCGACGTAGCCGAGATGGAAGACCGCATTACATCAACTAAAAAGGGGTCTATCACTTCCTTCCAGGCGATTTATGTGCCTGCTGATGACTACACGGACCCGGGCATCGTTACCACTTTCGGCCACCTGGACGGCGTAGTATCACTCGAAAGGTCAATTGCTGCTCTCGGTATCTACCCGGCGGTTGACCCGCTGTCGTCTACCTCCCGCATCCTTGATCCCAATGTAGTTGGTGAAGACCATTACCGGGCGGCGCGCGGCGTGCAGAAAGGTACTTCAGCGCTATAAGGACCTGCAGGACGTTATCGCCATCCTGGGCATGGAAGAACTCAGTGAAGAAGATAAGATTACTGTCAACAGGGCGCGCCGCATCCAGAGGTTCCTGTCTCAACCTATGTTTGTGGCTGAACCTTTCACCGGCATACCCGGCAAATATGTTTCAATCAAGGATACGGTGCGTGGCTTCAATGAAATACTTGATGGCAAGTGGGACCACCTGCCTGAATCCGCATTCCTGATGGTTGGAACTATCGAAGAGGCAGCCGAAAAAGCACAGAAAGCAGGTGCGTAGTTATGCCAACTGTAAGATTAGAGATTGTCACCGCTGAACGCCAGATCTTTTCTGAAGACGTAACTACCATCATTGCCGAGGGTATTGATGGACAGATGACTATACTTCCCAAACATGCTCCCCTGATCACCATGCTGGCCCCCGGTGAACTCGTTGTCCGCAAGGAAGGGGAAGAGATGTATATGGTGATATCCGGGGGATTTATAGAAGTCAGGCCGGAAAAGGTTATTGTGCTGGCTGACGCCTGCGAGCGCAGCGATGAGATCGATCTGGAGCGCGCTGCTGAAGCCAAGCGAAGGGCAGAGGAAAGGCTCAAGAACCTCGCACTAACACCTGAGATCGACCAGTCCAGGGCCGAGGCAGCCTTGAGGCGTTCGATGGCCCGCCTGCGCGTCGCTGAAAAACACCGCAGGGTTCCCGGCTACAGACCCGGTGGCATAAATACTATTTAACTGCAGCAAATAAGCGAAAGGCCGGTATCAGCTATAGCTGATACCGGCCTTTTTATTTCCGTTCTGAGTTAGATGATTTCGAGTCTTACGCGGTTGCCTTCTTTAGTAGCCACCACACGCAGCAGAGTCCTCATTGCCTCAGCCACCCTGCCCTGCTTCCCAATCACCCTGCCTTTATCTTCTACATTAACTTCAAGCTTGATCACTATTCCGCCTGCGTCAGTCTCCTCGGTTACCTTGACATCATCGGGAGTGGTTACAATGGCCCTGGCAATGTATTCTACTATCTCCTTCATTATGCCTTCACCTCAGTAGTAGATTTGGATTTCTTCTTCTTCCTTTGAGTAGTCTTCTGTACTGCCTGCTTGAATTTCCTTGTGGGATGATCTGTCTTAAACTTATCCATCACGCCCGCTTTGGCTAACAACCTGTATGCAGTTTCAGTAGGCTGCGCCCCCTTCTCCAACCAGGCAAGGGCTTTCCCCTCGTCGATATTTACAGTCTCGGGATCAGTCAGAGGATTATAGTTCCCGAGGACTTCAATATAGGCGCCTCCTCGCGGTGCCTGGCTGTCAGCCACCACGACCCTGTACATCGGCCTGTGCTTTGCGCCTATTCTCTTTAACCTAATTTTTACCATTATGTTAGCCTACCGTGGGCCCTCCATTTTTAGTGGTTATTATGCATGAAGCCTTCGTACCTGTCAACAAAATATATATCGGGGTCAGTATACAGGTAAGCTTAAAGCTTGAATTACGCAGATAGGCGTCTTTCTGCGAAAAGTAATATAATTTCAAATACTCATTTACCGGGAGGTTTCAGTTGCCCTCTATCGTTAAGCAGTTGGACTACATATTTAAACCGGCCTCGATGGCCATAATTGGCGCTTCGGATAATGTTGCCAAGTGGGGACACATGGTATTGGACAGGCCCCTGCGCACCGGATACAAAGGCGCCATCTACCCGGTTAACCCGCAGGGTACCAAAATACTGGGGTTGCCCTCATACCGGTCCGTAAAAGATATCCCCGGGCCGGTCGACCTGGTTGTTATCACCACGCCAGGCATCCCTGGTCCCTGTTGTCATGCATGAATGCGTGGAAAAGGGTGTAAAAGGAGCCGTGCTCATATCGGCCGGCTTCGCAGAAACCGGTAGCGCAGGAAAGAAGCTGCAAGAAGAGGTTGTGAAAATCGCCAGTGCCGGAGGCATCAGGTTTGTCGGGCCAAACTGCATGGGCATCTGGAGCGCAGCCGCGTCCTTGAATAATGCCTTCGAATCAGCGCCCAAACCCGGAGAAATAGCCTTTATCTCCCAGAGCGGCACTTTTGGCAGCTATATGGCTGAAATGGCCGCCACAAAGGGATACGGACTACGTATGTTTATCAGCATCGGGAACCAGGCCGATCTTACCACAGCCGACTATATCGAATACCTTGCGCATGATGACGATACTAAAGCCATAATCCTTTATCTGGAAGGGGTGAAAGACGGCAGGCGCTTCTTCGACGTGTGTAAAGAAACTCTGAAAAAGAAACCTATCATCCTTTACAAGGGCGGAAGCTCAGCGGCCGGGGCCCGCGCTACGCTGTCGCACACGGCGTCCATTGCAGGTTCCGACATAGTATTTCAGAATGCCTGCCGTCAACTGGGGTTGATCCGCAGCGAGGAATCATTTCAGATTTTTGAAGTCGCAATGGCTCTGCTCGGGCAGCCGCTCCCTCCCGGCCGCCGTATGGCGGTGTTGGGCACAGGAGGCCAGGCTGTAGCCATAATCGACGCCTGCCAGCGCCTGGGGCTCGAGGTACCCCGGCTTGATAAAATAACGTCAGCCCGCCTGGCTGCCATGCTGCCAGCCGCATGCCCCGCATCCGAGCAATCCGGTTGACTTTGCCGGCAGCTACCGTACTGCCGTCGATGAAGCTAATGTGGTTGAAACATTGTTGAAGCTGGACTATATCGATGGCGTAATCAGCAACGTTCCGGTAAACCCGCTGTTGTGGAGTACAAAATTGGACAAGCTGGGCAAGCCGGAGCTTTTAGAGCAGATACAGAAATTGGTCGATGAAGGGGTGGGGCAATTCTGCGGACTGCCGCGAAAATATGGTAAGCCCATTGCCTGCGTTCGGTGGCACGGCGACGCCAGCAAGGACACTGTGTCTATTAAACTTACAGAAGCCGGGATACCGGTTTACGATACTCCCGAACAGTGCGCACGCGCTATGCACGGCCTTGTGACTTATGCAGAAGTGCGGCGGCGCAGAAACCATGCGTGATCCGGACTGACCTGTTCATTCCATGCTAAAAGGTACCGATAGCTTTTCCACACCGTTCACCGACAACACCACTTTATAGCTTCCCTTATACCAGCCACCGGCAGGTTTATCCAAGTAGAATGCAAGGTAATAGCTGCTAACATCGCTCGCCGCCACGGTAAAGGTTTCGTTAAGCAATTCGTTTTCCTTGTCCTTGGCCTCCCCCTTCACATAGTACCAGCTTGCTTTAATCATATCTTCCGGCAATACGTCGGTAACTTTGAAAGAACAATATATCGCAGGCGTATCCACCGGAAACGAGGTTTTAACCGGGCTGGTTGGCTTTGAATCATTGTCTACCGACGTGGTCATAACGCCCTCGGTAATAGTAGATTTATCGGGTGGGCTGCCGGCCGGCGCAGGTTTGTTTGCTCCGCAGGCCGGAGAAAAAAGTACGGCAATTAATATGATACTTAATAATACCGTCGTGAGCTTCATTTTGTTACCCCCACTGACTTTTAAATATGGATAAACTGCATCGCTCTCTAATATTACCGTTAAAGCGCAACCAAGTAAATCCGGCGGCGTTATTTGTAATATGGGTGATATTGCCATTATAATCACGCCAATGGAAAATTGCCCCGGTGACCCGTGGAACCTAACTATCGCAGAGGCACGTACCTTGCAAAACGAGTTGTCTGCCCGGGTAATCCGCAGAGGGTCTGTATTGAATCCCCGCTTTATCGCCGGTATTGACGTATCGGTATCCCGTTTCTCAAAATTGGGGAGGGCATCGGTGGTAGTCTTAGAAAACCCGTCGCTGCTCCCGGTCGAAACCAGTCACGCAGAAGGAGCCCTGCATTTCCCTTATGTTCCCGGGTATCTGTCATTCAGGGAAGCTCCTTTGATTATGGAAGCCTGGCAAAAGTTGAGAATACGCCCTGAGTTATTAATCATGGATGGCCAGGGTATTGCCCATCCCCGCAGGTTTGGAGTTGCAACCCATCTCGGCCTGATGCTGGATATACCGTCAATAGGTTGCGCGAAATCGCGCTTGACCGGCCAATGCGGTTTCTTGCCGGATGAAGCCGGCAGCTATTCACCTCTAACAGATAACGGGGAAATAATCGGCGCGGCGGTCAGGACCAGAAAGTCGGTCAAACCGCTGTATATATCCATAGGCCACAGGATCGACCTGGAAAACTCTATTTACTGGATACTGAATTGCTGCCGCGGGTATCGCCTGCCGGAACCAACCCGGCTGGCACATTTAGCTGCTAACGGGCGGTTAGATTGCGATAGATATGTAGCTCCTCATAGATCAGCTGAAATAGACAGGAAACAACGATGCTTGAAGAGAAAAACCGCATAGATGAATTGCGCCGCAGGATATCCGCAATCATGGAGCATCTTTGATGTCGCGGGTAAAGAGAAGCGGCTAATCGAATTAGAATCAAAAACGTCTGACCCTGATTTTTGGGCAGATCCCCAGGCGGCGCAGTCCACGATGCGGCAGATCGGTGCGCTTAAGGACACCGTCGCGCAGTGGCGGGATATCGAAAAGAAGGCCGCCGATATCCAGGAGGTCATATCCATCGGCCTGTCGGAGCGCGATGAATCCCTGAAGGGCGACGTAGCGCAGGAAATCGACCGCATGATTACGCGATTCGACGAAATCGAAATCCAGTTGATGCTGGACGGGCCATACGACGCCAGGGATGCCATCCTGGCTTTCCATGCCGGGGCGGGAGGTACGGAGTCACAGGATTGGGCGCAGATGCTGATGCGCATGTTCCTGCGCTGGGCGGAGCGCCGCAAGTTCCAGGCCGAGGTGCTCGACGTATCGCCCGGGGACGAGGCCGGGATCAAAAGCGCCACCATCGAGATAAAAGGTAATTTCGCCTTTGGCAGTTTAAAGTCGGAGCACGGCGTTCACCGTTTAGTGCGCCTCTCCCCGTTTGATGCTGACCACGCGAGGCACACCTCTTTTGCCCTGGTAGAGGTTATGCCCGAAGCAGAGGTAAAGACAGACCTTCAAATCAGCCCTGAAGATATCCGTGTTGATACCTTCCGTTCCAGCGGACCCGGCGGCCAGCATATGCAAAAGACCAGCAGCGCTGTTAGAATAACGCATATTCCTTCCGGGCTGGTGGTAAGCTGCCAGAGTGAACGCTCGCAGCATCAGAACAAGGAGAGCGCCCTCAGGGTCTTATATGCCCGCCTGCTGGAAGTGGAGATCGAAAAAAGGGAAGCCGAGCAAGCCAAGATCAAAGGCAAGCGCATCGATGCCGGCTGGGGCAACCAGATACGCAGCTACGTTTTACACCCTTATAAAATGGTCAAAGACCACAGGACCGAGCACGAGACAAGCAATACGGGCGCCGTGCTCGATGGAGAGATCGACGAATTTATTAACGCCTACCTGCGCTCGAAAGTTGGAGAAGAAAAATGACCAGAACTATATTCGTTATCATCCTTTCACTGATTGTATTATTAGCTCCCGCCCACGCTACCGCCGCCGGCGATATAAAGCTGATCAAATCCAGCACAGATAACCATTTCCCTGACCTCCTGACCTTCAATGTCAGGGCGGAAAGCCCGGCCCAGATTGACCGCATCAGGCTGCGTTATGAGGTGGATAAAATCACCTACGCGCCGTCCTTTGCCGAGGCGTGGCCCGATATCCAGCCAGGCAAGGATATATCATCAAGCTGGAGCTGGGATATGCGCAAGGGCAGCCTTCCACCGGGCGCAAAGATCACTTACTGGTGGGTTATTGAGGATAACACTGGGGACAGGCTGACCACACCCAGGGAAACACTATCATTTGATGACAACCGCTACAAGTGGCAAAAAGTAGGTGACGGTAAGATATCTATATTCTGGTACCAGGGCAGCCGCTCCTTTGCCGATGAGCTTCTCAAAGCCGCGCAGGACGCCGCCACCCAACTTGGCAATGACACGGGGGGATCCATCGATAGGCCGGTCAGCCTCTATATTTATGCTAATTACCTTGACCTGAGGGGTTCCATCGTAGCGCCGGAGGAATGGACGGGAGGCGTAGCTTATGCCGGTTACAATATTATCTCGATCGGCATCTCACCAAATAACCTGGACTGGGGCAAAAAAGCGGTAGCGCATGAGCTCGGCCACCTCGTCACACACCAGGTTACCTTTAGCCCGTACGGCGCAACCTTACCACCGTGGCTGGATGAGGGACTGGCCATGCATGCCGAGGGTGAAATGTCCGACTCTGATAAGGGAGCGCTGGTTAAGGCTATAGCGGACGGCAGATTAGCCACATTGCAATCTCTGTCAAGCCCCTTTCCTGCAGATCCGCAAGAAGCCTTCTATGCCTACGCACAGAGCCAGAGCGTGGTGGAATACATGATAAACGTCTACGGCAAAGATAAATTAAACCACCTGCTGGTTTTACTGAACGATGGTAACACGATGGACGATGCGCTACTCAAAATCTACGGCGTGGACCGGAATGGACTTGATGAAGCCTGGATCAACTTTATGATCGGGCAGCCCGGTAAAAAGACCGATACCGGTACAATCCTGCGAAAAGATGCTTCAAGCCCTGTATCGATGCTGGATTATTTAACGCCACGCGTGCTGACGCCGCAGATATTGGCAGGGGCAGGTTAAATGACAGCCGAAAGGTCATACACCGTCCGTGATTTACCCCTGTCTGACAGGCCCAGAGAACGGCTGCAGCGGTTGGGGGCAGAAGCGCTATCCACCGCTGAGCTCCTGGCAATAATCATGGGAAGTGGAACACACGGTGATTCAGTATTAATGACCTCGCAAAAATTGCTCTCGGAATTCGGCAACCTTCAGAATATTGCAGCAGCGACGGTCGAGGAGATGTCCACGGTCAGGGGCATCGGCAAGGCCAAGGCCCTACAAATAAAGGCTGCGCTGGAGCTCGCCAATCGCCTGGGCGATCCTGATTACCGGAGCGGTGAGCCGGTGCAGTCACCGCAGGAGGCTATCAAATCCGTGCAGAGCAAATTGAAAGGCAAGAAAAAGGAGCATTTCTATATGCTTTGCCTTGACACACGCAACCGTGTTAACAATACCAACCAGGTGTCAGTAGGCAACTTAGACAGCAGCATCGTCCATCCCCGCGAGGTTTTCAAAGACGCCATATCCGCGTATGCCTCTACTGTAATTTTCGTGCATAACCATCCATCGGGCGACCTTGAGCCCTCATCGGAAGATATCAACCTGACAAAAAGGCTGGTGGAAGCCGGCGAATTGCTGGGCATACCGGTGCTGGACCATATCATCGTCAGCGACAGGGGCTTTACCAGCCTGAAATCAAGGAATTTAATATGAGGTTAACCATGTTCAGAAGTTTGTGTATAAGATTATTACTCATAGCCGCGGCGGTTATGCTGGTTTTACCCACAGTTGCCGGGTGCCGTCCGCTCCAAACCACGCTGGAAAATATCGACAGTGGTCCCGGTGGTACGCTCAATTTATGGGATATCGGGCCGCTCACGCTTGACCCGGCCATTTCCAGTGAGATGTATTCCCATATTTACGTAATGCAAATCTTCAGCGGCCTGGTCAAATTGGACTCCGATCTCAAAATAGTCCCTGACATCGCAGAGCGCTGGGAGATAAGCCCGGACGGCAAAACTTACACCTTTTATCTACGGGAGGATGCCAAATTCCAGGATGGAAGGAAGGTGACCGCCGGCGACGTCAAATATTCAATTGAAAGGACCTGCGATCCCGCTACAGGTTCACAGACCGCCTCCACATACCTCAATGATATCGTTGGGGCCA
This sequence comes from uncultured Chloroflexia bacterium, assembly GCA_963752975.1. Taxonomy (GTDB): domain Bacteria; phylum Chloroflexota; class Dehalococcoidia; order GIF9; family UBA5629; genus CAIMUM01. Next base: position 29,930 of record CAVWAG010000003.1, on the reverse strand, counting down.
AAGATATGCTGTCGGGAAAAGCGGCTTCAATCAGCGGTATTAATATAATTGACGATCAGGCGATAAGCATCACCATCGATGCTCCCAAAACTTACTTCCTCTCCAAGTTAGCCTATCCGACCGCTTTTATGGTGGATAAAAAGAACGTTCAATCCGGCAGCGACTGGTGGCGTAAGCCGAATGGGACCGGCCCTTATAAACTGGCGAAGTGGGACGAAGGGTCGCTGATATTACTGCGGCCTAACCAGTATTATTATGGCCAGAAAGCCACCGTCAATGTAGCGTCCCATATCCTTGCAGGGATACCGATGTCCCTTTACGAGACGGGCGAGATCGACGCCGTTGAGGTCTCCAGGGATTACATCGACCGGGCCGCGGACAAGACCGGCCCGTTTTATGACCAGCTGCATATTTTCCCTGAATTCAGCCTTCAGTATATAGGCTTCAACACCAGCAAGCCGCCGTTTGACGACCCCTATGTCAGGCAGGCATTCTGCCTGGCCGTTGACAGGGAAAAAATTATCAGGATAATACAGAAAGACATGGTTTCTATGGCTAACGGCATCATCCCCATCGGCATGCCGGGCTACAATAAGGACCTGACCGGGATTGGATATGACCCCGTCAGGGCCAGGGAACTTCTGGCCAAATCTAAATACAGTTCCGGCCTCCCCCACATCACTGTAACTGCTGCCGGATTAGGCGGGGTGGACGTTGAAGATTACCTTGGAGCGATAATACAGGACTGGAAAGTGAACCTGGGCGCGGACGTCAGCGTGAGATTGCTTGAAACCAACGTATACCAATATAACCTGAGAGAAGAGGCTGACGAGATGTTTGCCATGGGCTGGGTTGCCGATTACCCCGATCCGCAGAACTTCCTCTATACCCTGTTCTATTCAGGCAGCGAGTATAACTACAGCCATTTCTCCAACAAGGAACTGGACGGTTTACTTGATAAAGCGGCCGTGGAAGCAGATTATGATAAACGGACCGGGTTGTACCAGGAGGCTGAAAAGATTATTGTCGATCAGGCGCCGGTAATGCCGCTGTGGTTCGGCAAAAACTATACACTGGTCAATCACAGGGTGCATAACTACGACATTGATCCATTGGGAGTACCCAAGTTGAACCTTGTGACGTTGGATAAATAGCCTGGTAAAGGAGCAGAGAAGATGGTAGATAAAAATGCATTGGAAGCCCCCTGTGGAATACATTGTGGACTATGCCCGCTTAACATAGCCATCACTGACATAAAAATGAAGGAACAGCTTTCAGCACGATTGAATCTGCCCGCGGAGAAAGTCACCTGTACCGGTTGCCGCTCGATCGACGGTTATTGCCCCGTAATAGGAGAGCAATGCGCAACATGGGTCTGCATCAAGGGAAAGGGACTGGAATTCTGCTCGGAATGCGCCGAATTTCCCTGCGTTAAACTTATGCCCTGTTCAGACAGGGCAGATAAGCTCCCTCAGAATATCAAGATCTTCAGCCTTGCGCTGAGAAAATCCAAAGGCGCCTATGAGTGGGACAAGACCATCAAAGATGTATATGACCGCTACTTCCACGGGGTAATGGTCGTCGGGCACGGCCCACAGCCTAAGTAATCAGCGCCAAGTGTAGAAGGTTTTGGGGATAATCGTATCTAAAATTGCGCGGTTGCCGTGCGGTAATTAAGCGGGGCGATTTAAGAAGTACGGGGTATCCCATTTCAGGAACGCATAGGGCATGAAGGCGATGGGATCCAGTTCCGCCACAACGTCACCTTTCAGCATGGTATTATCGCCCACTGCGTAGGCCGCTCCCAGGAGCCTGACGACCTCAACCTCTGCCCAGGGGTCGTAGTCGGAGTGCGATAGCTCCACCCCAGCTTCACCGAGCTCAGCCGACTTGGGACGCAGGATCACCTTTTCACTGATGAGCCGCGGGTTATAGTCGAAGCCGCTGCCATCCGAAGCGAAGAAATGCTTGACGTTATAGCACACCGTACCTTCCTCGGAAACCGAATTAAGGACCATATCTGCAAATTCAGCGGTATTGGGTGTGCCGGTCAGACTGGCGCGGAGCTTGAAAAAGCACAGGCCGTGCCGTTCAATGCTTCCCTCAACGGTGCTTCCGTTTTTTTTCAACTGGATTTTGGCCATCTTCTTGGGATATCCGAAAACTTCCCGGCCGCCGGCCATGGCCAGGTCACCGGTTACCGGCATGGCCAGGCAGTAATTGCCCTCTATGCCGTTGTAAACAGCCCTGAGGAACAGGGCGCCCTCGTGGTAGGGAGGCCCGAAGCTGGTCCTGGGGTAATAGGCGACGAAGGCCATGGCAATGGGTTTAGGAGCCGGTGCCAGAGGGGCAGGCAACAGGCGTTCAACGATTTCGGGCTTCGTCTCCCACATCACCATCAACATTTCAGCGTCATAGAAGTCGTATGTTTGGCGTGCTTTGGCCAGATCGTCCCAGCTTTGAACAAAACCCATCTCAGTCCTCCTCTTTATCTGTTATTTGAAAGCAGGCATTTGGACATGCCGAATAACAAATACTTTCAACAGGCAAATTATACAGTAAATCGGCAGGTGACCGCGTCCAGGGGAGCAGGCCTCCTTCCCTTAAAGCGTTTTGCCTGATAAACTGTGTATAAGTACGCACAATTATGGGAGGTAGAAGCCATGGCAGGTAAAGATTTTTTCGATGTTCCCAAAACCATCGCTACAACGTCGGAAGGCGATGTTGAACTGCCCATCCTTTACTTCGACGTCTCTGTAAGGCAGCTTAATTTCTGGGTGGATTATGACAGGGCCCTGCCCAAGCTCGAGGGTACAGGGCTGGAACCAATCCGGTTCTCCAAGGGTAAGACCATCGTGAGCATGGTCTTCTATAATTACCGCCGGACGAGTATTTCAGCCTACGAGGAACTGGCCCTGGCCATAACGGCACGGCCGCAATCTCCTAAAAATAAAACGCTCCGATTGATGACTATTTTTGGCATACCTATGATCAGGGGAGATATCAGCGCCTACGTGCTGGAGCTTCCGGTGACTACCCGCATCGCGCGTGCCGGCGGTCGCGGGTTATGGGGCTATCCCAAGTTCGTCACCATGCTCCCGTTTAAATTCAGCGAAACCGGCTTCGAGTTTGGGGCAGCGGACCCATCTACCGGAGAGTCAATCGTTTCAGTTAAAGCCGACCTTTCAAAAGGAAAGGGCATGACCACGCGCGGCTTCGACCTGGTCACCTACTCAAATTTGCACGACTCGATTCTAAAAACAGTCGTAAACGTCGACGTTAAATATAAGACCTACTTGAACAAGCCTGCGGAGATAAAGGTAGGCCCGGCCAAACACAGGATGACCGACAATCTAAAGGACCTGGGTCTGGATCACATACCACCGTTCGTCATTCAGACCACCGACTCCTTCCGTTCACGCTTGAACAGTGGGGAACCCATCGCGCAATGGAAGACTCCGCCACTGCCTTATGTGAATAAATAACCTATCTCTTCTAAGGAGCTTGAAATGGCATATCTTGATTTAGACGTGACCCTTACAGAGCAACACCACCAACTCAAGGCCGATGCGCATAAGTTCGCCGTGGAGGTCCTGCGACCGGCCGCTTTAGCCCTGGATAAACTGCCGCCCGAAAAGGTAGTGGAGAAAGGTTCCCTATACTGGCAGACAATGGCCCGGATGTATGAAAACGGATATCATACGGCCGCCCTGAATGGCCATCCCGGCAGCCTGGCGCAGGACCCGGTAGCGCTGCACATCCTGTGGGAGGAGCTGGCCTACGGCAGCGTGGGTTTCGCTGTCGCCCTGGGAGTCAGCTTTTTCTGCGCTACCGCAGCCCAGACGCTGGGCAACGCCAGATTAATAGATGAGTTTTACACCCCTTTTGTTAACTGTAAAGACGCCAGCATAATCAGCTGCTGGGGCGCCACCGAGCCCGATCACGGGTCCGATAACCTGATGATGGGCACCGATGTCTTCCACGACAAAGATATCACACAACAGTGTAAAGCGGTAAAAAATGGGAATGATTGGATAATCAATGGCCAGAAAGCCGCCTGGATCTCAAACGGGCCGGTTGCCACCAATATCATGCTGTCCGTCAACCTCGTGCCCGAGATGGGCATGGCAGGTGGTGGGAGCTGCATACTCGGTCTCAATCAGCCCGGTGTAAGCCGCGGCAAGCCGCTGGACAAACTGGGACAGAGGGAGCTGCCGCAGGGCGAGATCTACTTCGATAACGTCGTATGTCCGGGGGACCAGATGATTATTGACCAGACGGCCTATGAGATCGTTGGCGAGATGACGCTGGCGCACGCCAATATGGGCATGGGAGCGTTCTTTACCGGCCTGGCCCAGGCCTGCTACGACCTGGCCCTGCAATATACCAAGGAAAGGGTACAGGGCGGCAGAAGGTTGTGCGAGCACGCCTGGATCCAGGCCAGGCTCTTCGATATGTTTTCTTTAGTTGAAGTCTGCCGAACTTTTTCCAGAACCGTAATGGTACATAACATCAATACGTTCCCACCATCTCCACAGCACTCTATCGCTGCCAAAGTTTACTGCACGAATTGCGCTCTCAAGGTGGCAACGGAAGCCGTGCAGATTTTCGGCGGACTGGGCTTGAGCAAGGAGTTCCCCATAGAGAAATTATTCCGCGACGCCCGTGCAGGACTGGTAGAGGACGGGACTAACGACGCCCTCTCTATAGTGGGCGGTAATATGCTGATCAGGTAGTCTATTCTTCATCGTAAATACGGAAAGGGCGAGTGGCGCCTGGGCAATCGGGGGCGGCAAAGTATCCTATCATGGCCTCTGAGGCGTGTGTTTGAGCCGATATTGCCATCCATCGGGTATTAAATTCGGGAAGTTACGGGGCACGGCGGCTCAAATATAAATCCCTTATTTAAGTCCAGAGATCGTCGAGCTTGTCAGCATTTCCCCTTGATGCGCCACCGGAAAGGGATCCCAGCGTTTTATATGATTCAGCAGAGCCGTACTCCCTGATCTTTACCACGACAGGCATAGGCAGGGCATGGCCGAAAATAAGCGCCTGCTGCTTGGATTCAAGCTTCGAAAGCACGGCTTTCAGCTCGCTTTTACCGGCTACGCCTGTCAGTACGGCATCAACATCCTTCTCGTTATCCAGCAGGCAGATTATCTTGGTTCCAAGCTGTGACATCACTTCCTCGTCGATACCGCTCGGCCGCTGATCGATCACCAGGATGGTGACCCGGTACTTCCTCATCTCCCGGGCTATCTTGCCGAAAATCGTCTGCGCGGCTATCTCGGGATTGAGAAAGCGGTGGGCCTCTTCAATTGTGATGACCAGCTGGTCGGGTTGTTTGCTATCCTCGGCAAGCGCCCTGTCCACCTTCTCCCTCCACTGGTTATAGATGCGCCTGGTCAGCAGGTTGGCCACCAGAACATAGGCCGCGATGTCGTCATACCCCCCGAATTGCAGGACCACGCTCTTGCCGCTGCCTATATATTCCAGTATCGTTTTCACGGTATCTTCGGGAGCATGGCGGACAAGAAATTTGAACCGCGTCAACTGCCTGAGGCCGCGCCGCAGGTTCCTCCACGTACCCTCATGTATCTTCAGCTTTTCAACCAGGACTGAGCTATCCGAATCAAACGCCTGGAGAGTCTGCTCAAGCCATTTCTCATCACTAAATTCTTTGGCCAGTTCATACACAGCCTGCACGGCGGCCTCCGTCAGGTTGAGCACATACCTGAGCATTTGTATGTCCTCAGGTTCGATTTCATCGTAGCCGATCTTGACCGTGAAATCCGATTTCACCTTCCGCCGCTTATCATAGTTTTCATCCAGGGAAAATACCGCCACGCTGCCCGGGAACAGTTGCTTGAGGCCCTTCACTTTATGCTCTTTTTCGCTGGTGCCTTCCCAGCCGTATTCATTATGCATGTCGAATATCAGGCTGGTGGATTTGCTTTTCTGCATCATCCCTATCAGCAGCATACGGGTCAGAAAAGTTTTGCCCGTACCGCTCTTGCCGAAAACACCGTTTGACCGTTTCACCAGTTCAACCATGTCAAGGCAGATTTTCGTCTCCATATCCAGGGGTGTGCCGATATGAAACCTGCGCGCATCCTCCTTTCCGAACACGCTTTCCACATCAGCCTGTGAAGCCAATTCGACCTGCGAAAAATGCGCCGGCACTGTCTTGGCAGGCTGAGGACCTTCACCAACGCCTGCGGCAACAGCGGAAATGGTCTGCATGGGCAGCACCCTCAGCTTGCCGAAGGTGGTGGTCCCGGATACTACTTCAGCTATAAAAGGATCGGAGATATCGGGGGGCATCACCAGGGCACGCGGGTCAACCGCTTCAAGACTGACATCCGTGATCATGCCGAAAAAGCGTTTCTTCTCACCCCTGATCGCTACATAGCGGCCCACCGCTATATCTTCCACCGATTTTGCGGGGTCGAGCTTAACCTGCACACCCTGGGTCAGCGATCCCGAGATTACCGTGCCCAGCCGCATTTCCAATTCTCTTTCATCCGTCATATCCGCAGCCTCTTCAATAGGGAATCAAGTCTTCTTATATCGTTGCTCAACAACCAGGCCAGTCCCTTGCCGGCTTTAATCAGGAACTCCTGAGGCGACTCGTGCGTCAGGCTGGCAAAACGCAAAAAGGCCGCGATCACCTCGTCCGTAGCAGCGGGCAACCGGCTGTCTATCAGCAGGTCGAGAAAGTCCAATGACCCGGTAAATAATCTGACCTCTTCAGGTTTACAGGTATAAACGAAAGCGTAGATCCCCGCAGGAGAGGGCGGCAGATACTGCCGCATCACTCCACCCCGGTCATGACCGACAACCAGCGCCTTAAAATCGGAACACAGCAGCTTGGCAAGTTGTGGATGGCTTTAAATACTTCCGCCGGTGAGGCTGCCCCCTGCCCGCGGGCTACGATGCGCCGTCCCTGCTCTATGCTGTGGGTGCCTGAGGCACAGACCAAAGCATATATCTCGCAATCCCTGCTCCTGGTTTTAACCATGCTCCCGAAAGCCGGCACCCCGTCCAGCTCGTAACATTGCGCCAGGAATTCAGAATTGCTTGTTTCAATCACTTCGGCGATCTGTTTGTCTAAATCCATCTTATCTTCTTGCTCCTCTGCTTAAGGGAAATGCCCGCATCGATATTGCCCTCCAGCATGACCCTTTCCACCATGTCCCAGAATTGGGCACGGTCGGCTCCCGTAACCACAGCCTGTTCATGTGCTTCGCTCAAAGCTACCGGGTAGCCGAAACCCTTACGGCATTGTTCCACAACCAGTGAATGCACCATATCCAGCAGTTCGCTGCTGTCGGCCACCCACAGCGGCACCTCTATCCTCGCTACCTCATCATCAAGCCTCATATAGAAAAAACACACTCTGTGAGGACCGTACCTTTCAATTATAGACGAACGGCTGTAAAAAACGGCCGACCTCTCACCATCGGAGAAAACCTGCTGAAAATATCGCGGTCCGGCAGTCCGCCCACTGCGTCACACGCCCTGCCCTCGAATTTGCCGGCGCAATATTTATCGCAATCTACCGGGTCATAAGGGCAAATCTGCAGCCGCAGGGCATTGACCACGTCGGCGCTGCGTGGAAAGCTGATATAGCTGGCGACAGCCGCCCTCTTATCTTTGCTCAACATATAGAACCTGTCTAATTGTTGCAACAGGCCGTCATCCAGTAAATGCTTTATCACGAAATCCTCATAGCGCTGTCCGACCAGTCCCCACATAATCAGCGAACCGTCTATTAATCCCACAGCGGGCAAACCGGCCGGCATTGCGCACACCCTGTCGGCCAGGCTGCGGCATTCCTCCACGTTCCTTTTCATACCCAGTAGCGGTCCTTCTACAGGCGCCTGCTTGCCGTCATCCGACCTGATATACAGCCTTTCATCACCGAAATACAGCGCGGGCAATGTGGTGAATTCGGCGTCCGGCCTGCTGCCGTATTGAAGGTAAACAAGGCCGATATTGAGCAGGAAAAGCCGCACGGAATGGTGACGGTCAACGTCTATATGCGACCCGTCGCTGGCCACCACCGCGTAATCTCCAGGGCATTTACCAGCAGGACATTTCAACCCGATATCCTCTTTTAGCCCGGCCACAAGCCAGGTGGTCCTGGCAGTGTCGATCTTTTTCTTTAATTCATCCTGTGCGGAGCCCGCTGTTTTCAGGGTATCCAAGGCAACATCCAACCGCCGGCCGTAGTCGGCCTGGCTTGCTTTGAGGTCACCGGCCATTGCCTCAACCTGGCCGTAAACTTGCGAAATATCCAGTGTCATAGTCTTGGAATTCTTAGTATACCACGGCATCCAAGGGCTAACAATCATTAACGTATACTCTTTGCCCGTGCCATATATACAGTGTTATTATTTAACTGAACTTTTCCCCCGATGTTTTATCAAGAAGGTTCCCGCAAATGCCAACCGGCTATGTTAACGACGAGATTTATCAGCAGCATGATACCCGGGACCATGTCGAGAACAAGGACCGCCTGACAGCCATCAACGCGGTGCTGGAAAAGACCAAGGTCAAGGAACAATTAGTCCTGATCACACCGCGCCCCGCCACCATCGACGAGATAGCCGCCGTGCATGACCGGGAATATATCAGGAGCCTCAAGGTGGAAATCGACAGCGGCGGCGGCTGGCTCGATCCCGATACTTACGCCTCCCGCGGTTCATGGGATGCGGCGCTTTACGCCGCCGGCGGGCTGATGAACGCCGTCGACCGGGTGATGAAAAAAGAGGTGGACAATGCCTTTGCGCTGGTCAGGCCGCCGGGACATCACGCCGTACGCTCCCACCAGATGGGCTTCTGCCTCTTCAACAACGTGGCGGTAACCGCCAAATACGCCCTGGCCAATTACGATATCAAGCGCATACTTATCATCGATTTCGACGTCCACCACGGCAACGGCACACAGGAGGCTTTCTATACCGATTCACAGGTTCTGTATTTCTCCACCCATGAATACCCCTGGTACCCTTTCACCGGCGCCGCCGAGGAGACCGGCCAGGGAGCCGGTGAAGGTTATAATGTAAACGTTCCCCTTGAGGCAGACTTAGGCGACAAAGAATACCTGCAGGCCTTTAATGAGATACTTGTGCCGGTGGCCCGGCGCTTTCAGCCCGAGCTCATGCTGATATCGGCCGGCTACGATGCCCACTGGCAGGATTCCATCTCCAACATGAATGTCACTACACTCGGCTTCGCCAGGATGGCCAAGATTATCAAGGCCATATCCGATGAGCTTTGCCCCAACCGGCTGGTTTACACGCTGGAAGGCGGCTATCACCGCCAGGCGCTGGCCTATTCCGTCACGGCAACCTTTGACCTGCTGATGGGCAATAGCGAGGTATACGACCCCCTGGGCGCGCCTCCCATGGCCTATTCTCCTAAAAATTTCGATGATTTCATCAAGAAAATCCGTAGTATCCATAAGCTAAAAGACTAAATAAAAAAAGCGGGGTGTGCGCCCCGCTTTTTAATTGCTACAAGCCTTGTTTATCCTTCTTTAGATCCCATGCCGAGGAAGAGTATTACAGCTACGCCGAGGATCATGCCGGCTATCCCCATGAAGGTGGCCAGCGGTATCATCAGCAAAGCCCATATCCCGATAAAAAGATTCCTGTCCATAATTCCCCCTTATTATCCAGCGAAGTCCTTTTTCATTAATCAGGCCGCCTTGGGCTCAGTCTTCATGCCCCTGTCCCAGAGCACCAGCAGCGGGCCGGCCACGAAGATGGAGTCATAAATGCCCACCAGCACACCCACCAACAACGCTATGATGAACTGCTGTATGGTAACTCCGCCGAAAAGGATCAGTGCGAGGCAGGTCAGTATAACGGTCAGGCTGGTATTTATGCAGCGGGCGATGGTCTCCACTATGCTGGCATTTACCGTCACCGCGAAATCCTTGCTTATGCCCCTGCGCACGTTCTCGCGTATGCGGTCGTAAACCACGCAGGTGTTGTTAATCGCGTATCCCACGATGGTCAGCATGGCCACTATAAACATGGAATCCACCTGGTAACCGATAAGCCAGCCGAGTATCGAAAAAATACCCATTACGATCAAGACATCGTGCAAGTAGCGCTATCACCGCACTCAACTCCCCATTTGAAAGGGCTGGGCATATGGCGGAAGGCAAAGGCGATGTAAACGATCATGAATAAAGAAGCTATGCCGACCGCAATGGCCGCATTGCGCGCCACTTCGCTGGCCACCAGCGGGGAAACGGTGCTGAAGTCCCTGATGGTCACATCCACGTTCAATCCCTTTTTCAAACCGTCTATCAGGGCGATTTTCTGATCGGAATTGATGTCCTTGGTGCGTACCAGGAAGTCGCCCTCGCTGGTTTTCTGGATAGTGGCGTCACCATAGCCCAATTGTGCCATCTGCTGCCTCAGGGTTGACTGGTCAACAGCCTGGCTGAAGCGCAGTGTCATCACCGTGCCGCTGCTGAAATCGATGCCCAGCCTGAAGCCGAAGGCCAGCATTGAGATAATGCCGGGCACCAGCAGAAAGATGGAAATCAGGAAAAACCAGTTTCGCTTATTAACTATGTCGATCATGCTTTAACTCCGTAGAACCAGGAATTCTTGACCATCCTCACAACCATTACCAGGAAAAGCCTGCTGACGGTAATGGCCGTGAACATGCTCAGCGCCACACCGATGAAAAGGGTCAGGGCAAAGCCCTTGACCATGAAAGCGCCGAACGTGTCGCCGAACCAGTAAAGGACTATACAGGCGATGAAGGTTGTAACGTTGCTGTCGCGTATGGCCAGCCAGGCCCGGTTGAAACCGGCATCCACGGCCGCGCCCAGCGTGCGGCCCGCCCGCAGTTCCTCCTTCATACGCTCAAATATCAGTATATTGGCATCCACCGCCATGCCCACCGATACGACGGCCGCCGCAATGCCTGCCATCGTCAGCGTAACCGGCACGAGCTTGAAAATCGCTGTGATTATTATGCCGTAAATAATAAGCGCCAGTGCAGCCACAACTCCTGCCATCCTGTAGTATAAAAGCATGAAGAGGACTACCAGTATCAGGCCGATGGCGCCTGCCACCATGCTCTTCTTAATCGAGTCAGAGCCCAGAGTAGCATCAACCGTCTGCTCCTGGATAACGGTCAACGGCACATCGAGGGAGCCGGAATTGAGCTGGATGGAGAGGTTCTGCGCCTCTTTCATATCCATGCCTGTTATTATCCCGGCTGTTTTTAATGACAGCCTGCACGGTCGGCGCCGAAATGACCTGGTTATCTAGGAAAATACCCAGCGGCTTTTGAAGATTGCGCTTGGTTATCTGCTCGAAAAGCACCGCGCCTTCATCGTTCCAATCAAAGGCAACCTCCGGCTCATTGGTTTGCGGCTTGAGCACAACCTTGGAATCCGGCTTGAGGTATTTACCCGTCAGTTCCTTTCACCTGCCCGTCGCTGCCTGTGCCTTTAGCGATAGTTCCAGATTATCTCGCCCTTTGTCGTCCTTCTGGGGTTGGCCCGATGCGTCGGACGTAGTCTCTTTGAACTCCAGCAAAGCGACCTGGCCGATGAGCTTCTTGGCCTCATCAACGTTCTTCTCGCCGGGTAGCTGTACCAGGATGCGGTTTTCGCCCTGCCGCTGGATGATGGGCTCTTTTACGCCGAAGGCGTTGGCGCGCCTTTCGATCTTACTGAGTACGCTGGTCATGACCTGGTCAACCGTCTGAGACGGGTCCATCTTGGAAAGGTCGGCTTCATAGACCAGGTAGGCGCCTCCCTTGAGGTCGAGGCCAAGGGTAAGGCCCTGCCGGCCGAACCTGTCACTGTCCAGTGGCGCTATCGCCCAGATACTAGAATCCCACCAGGACAGCGATAAAAAATAGTAGCCAGATATTACTCGTTTTCAATTATCTATTCTCCCTCCTGAGTAATGACTTCTTTAATACCTTTCGGCACGTCCACGTCATCAGGCAGCACAGCAGGCTCCCTTGCCTAACTCGTTGCGGACGTATTGCAGCGCTTCTTCCCTCGTCCGTATCTCGCCTGCTGCCTGGGCTTCCCTGATCAAGCTAAGCAGCCTGCCGATAGTCCGGCCCGGGCTCATCCTGAATTCCTTCATCAGGTCCTCCCCGGTAATCAGCCTTACAGGCATTATCTCCTTTTCCTGTTTTTTATGAACCTCTATTATATACTTGACCTGCGCAATATGCATATGCCACTCGCGGACATCCACCCTGGGGCCGGCGACGGCCAAGTAATCGGCCAGGGCAAGGAAGATCACATCGATGCCCGTACCCTCGGTATCCCTGAAATAGCGGTAGATAGCCCGGTGGGTCGGCATACCTTCATTCGACATCTGGGCGGGGTGAAGGTGGTGGTAGATTACTTTCTCGACGTATTTTATCTCGCGCGTGCTGAACCTCATGCGGTCGAGTATCGAGGCAGCCATTACGGCGCCTTCTTTAGTATGGCCCAGGAACCTTATCCTGCCATTTTCCTCGATGGTCTTGGTCTTCGGCTTGGCTATGTCATGCAGCAGCATGCCCAATTTTAATAACGTCCTGCGGTTGCTCCCGCTGGCAATCTCCTGGTTAAAATGCTGCTCGATCTCTTCAGTCCACGGCACATCCGACCTGAGGTCCTTGCGCCCGTAGACCCAGTCGCTCTCCCTCAAGATAAATTCCAAGGCCGCCACGGCCTCAATAGAGTGGTCAAACACATCCCAGTAATGTTCCTTCGGCTGTTTGACGCCTTTCATGGCCTTCATCTCGGGAATTATCCTGCAGAGCAGTCCCAGCTCATCAAGGTAGCGGACGGAGTTGCCGGCAAAGGGCAGCGCCAGCACCTTGAGCAGCTCCTCCCTGACCTTTTCGCTGGGCACAGTCTCCACGAGTTTGCTGTTCAGCCTGATGGTATCCTCGGTTATCGGCTCTATCTCGAGGTTAAGTTCCCTTGAGAGCCTGACAGCGCGCATCAGCCTTGAGGGGTCACTTTCAAAGACCCTGTCGCTGACCTGCCTGAGCAGACCTTTTTTCAGGTCCTCTTCGCCACCCGAGGGGTCGAGCAGCGACACTTCGCCGGATACGAAGGCCGCCAGGTCAAGCCCCATAGCGTTCACCGTGAAATCGCGCCGCAGCAGGTCACGCTCGATATCACCTGCATAGGAGGTTATATCTATGTGCCACGGCTCAGTTTCCCCGGCTACCACCACGCGTCCAACCTTGTTTTCCTCGTCCAGCATTACATAGCGGCCGTCCACGAGTTCAGCGGCCTCCTGGGCAATGGCCAGCGAATCACCGCTAACCGCGATATCCAGGTCGGAAGTATCCCTGCCCACCAGCCAGTCGCGCACAAAGCCCCCCACCAGGTAGGCTTTGCATTCGGGGAAAGTGCAGACCGGAGAAAGCCTGGTGAGAATACCCATCAGGTCATGGCTGATTTCAAACACAAGCAAAGATTATAGCCCCGCCCCACATTCTTGTAAAGTCAAAACAACCTTTACGGTATCAGCTCGTGCAGGAACGGCGTCGGGGTTGGCCAGCACATCGAAGTATTCGTTCAACCCCGCATCGGTGAAAGGTTCTTCCGGAACTATATAGAAAGTGAAACCCTTGCTGCCGATCTCCTTGGCGATGAGCAGGGCATTGCCGGGGCTGACGTATATCTGGCACAGCTTCCCGCCATCCCGTATCCTCTTCAATAGCGGCAGCCAGTTCGAATGTCCCGGGCATCCGGATCCCGGCACCCACTGGATACCTTTTAGCGACTTGATCGAAAGCAACATGTCAAGATGGCGCACCGCGCCCGGCCCGTCGAGGTGGTAGAAAGCATGGTCAAGGTTGTTACACAGTTTTGTCAGGTCATCCAGGGCGAATTTTTCAAACATCTCCGGCGATATCATCGCGCTGAAATCGCACTGCAGCATGTAGCCGCGCCCCTTACACAGCATCGGCGCCCAGAATGAGGTCCCCCTTCCCGTAGCTTTGGCTATTTTATATGCCTCATCATAATAGCTCAGCCAGGCCTGCGTAATGTCCCTGCAGCACCTGGTTACCTCGTCCGGACAATCATAGAGGTCATAGAGCAGTTGGCCGGTGGTACGGAACGAGGCGAGGATGTCCATCACTCCCCCCATGTCGGTATGGCCGATCACGACATTGTTTCCCCCAGTTATCCAGGGCCGCAGCCGTCACCTCAAGTGTCCGGCGCCACCACGGGTTACCGGCGTCATAATGCAGGTGCAGGTCATCATATGGAACCGGTTTATCCGACTTCGAACCAGACGGTCACCTGTTGTGCCGAAGGCTTGACCGGTCCGCCCAGGAAACCCGAGACGATGCCGGGGCCAAAATAGGGAAGCCAGTATGGATACGAGTCACCGCTGTATTGAATTGATTCCAGGCGTGCCTGGTAGTACCGGATATAATCAGCCACCGGCTGATGCAGCATGAAATCCGTGTTAAATTCCAGAAGGGTCGGCGTTAACCGTGGTATCGAGGGTCTGTATCATGACCATCGGCCGGTCCATTTCGCCTTCCCACCAGGCTGACCAGTTTTTCTCAACCTCCCGCCAGCGGCTCTCATCAAAATTCAATTTATGCTCATAGCGTCCTCATTTCACGTCGCTTTTACCTGTGCCCTATGCGAATTGTATGGTAGCAAATGATATAATTTAGGCGCCATGCAATACAAGCGTATAGTCATCAAGTTAGGCACCAACCTGATAACCGGCGGCAGTGGCGGGCTGGACCTCGGCGTCATGGCCACCCTGGCCGGGCAGGTGGCTGAGTTGCATCGTAAAGGACACGAGATAATCCTCGTATCCTCCGGCGCGGTAGCGGCCGGCCGCGAAATGCTGGGCATAAAGAACAAGCTTAAGGACATACCTTTCAAGCAGGTCATGGCCTCGGTGGGGCAGAACCGCCTGATGAATATCTACTACGGCCTTTTCCTGGAGCATGGTATAAACGTGGCGCAGGCGCTGCTGACCAGGTCCGACCTCACGGACCGCGCCCACTACCTTAACGCACGCAACACGCTGCTGGCGCTGATCGGCCTCAAAGTAGTCTGCATAGTCAATGAGAATGACGTGGTCTGCACAGACGAGCTGGGCGAATTGAAATTCGGTGATAACGACAACCTCTCCGCCATGGTCGCCAACCTGGTGGATGCCGACCTGCTGATATTGCTCTCCGATGTTAAAGGCCTGTATACGGCTGATCCGCAAAACGATCCCGGTGCAAAACTTATCCCTGTCGTAGAGAAAATCGACGGTAAAATCGAGGATATGGCCGGGCGGCGCAGGCAGCGCGCGCGGAACGGGCGGCATGCTAACCAAGATCGAGGCTGCGCGGCTGGCCACTTCTTCGGGTGTGCCCGTTATCATTACCAGCGGCTCTCAACCAGATGTGATTACGGCTGCAGCCTCAGGCAAGAGCGTCGGGACATTTTTCACAGCGCGCGACAGCAAGATCGAGAGCCGCCAGCGCTGGCTTATTTCGGGACTGTCCAGCGCGGGCAGGCTGATTATCGATAAGGGAGCGGTGACCGCATTGCGCCGGCAGAATAAAAGCCTGCTGCCGGCAGGCATCGTCGAAGTGCAAGGCAGCTTCAACCGCGGCGACGTGGTAGATATATGCGATAACGGCGGCCAACAGGTGGGCAGCGGCATAACCAATTACAGTTCCGCCGACCTGCTGCGCATCAGGGGTGAACAGTCCGGCGCCATCGCCGACATCCTCGGCTATGAATACGGTGACGAGGCTGTGCACCGCGACAACCTGGCGCTGGTTTAATGGTTAAGGGGGTTTATCATGCAGGCGGATATCAACGAACTAAAGGAAAAGGCTAAACAGGCCAAAACAGCTTCCAAGAAGTTAACTTTTACACCAACCAGAGTAAAAAATGAGGCGCTGCTGGCCGTAGCACAGGCCCTGCTCGATAAAGAGGACATCATCCTCCACAACAACGGGAAGGACTATAAAGAGGCCGAGGCCTCCGGCATGAGCGCGGCCATGCTCGACCGCCTGATGCTCGATGCAAAACGGCTGAAAAGCATCTCGGACGACGTTAAAACGGTCGCCGCGCTGCCCGACCCGGTGGGCGAGATAATCGAGGAGCGCACCCTTCCCAATGGCCTGCTCCTGACCAAGAAGCGCGTCCCCCTGGGCGTTATCGGCGCTATCTATGAGAGCCGTCCCAATGTAACCGTGGACATATCGGTGCTCTGCCTTAAGGCAGGCAACGCGGTGGTGCTGCGCGGCGGCAAGGAGTCCGCACGCTCCAACCTGGCGCTGGCCTCAACCGTGCAGGAAGCCGCCTATAAGTCGGGCCTGCCGGCGGGGTCCGTGCAATTCATCGAATCGCCCGACCGCGGCCTGGTGGACCACATGCTGAAAATGAAGGAGTCTATAGACCTCATCATCCCCCGCGGCGGCGCCCCTCTGATCAAGTTCGTGAGGGACAACGCCGCTATGGCCGTGGTGGCCGGCGGTATCGGCGTTTGCCATATGTACGTGGACAGGAGCGCTAAAATAGACAACGCTGTTGCCATCGCCTACAACGCCAAGGTGCAGCGCCCCACGGTCTGCAACGCCCTCGACTGCGTGCTCGTGCACAAAGATGCAGCCGCTAAATTCCTGCCCCTCATGGCGAAGGAATGGGCCAAAGCCGGGGTAGAGATGCATTGCGATAAACGCTCTCTGGAGATACTCAAATCATCCGCGGGACTGAATATCAAGCCCGCCGTGGATGACGACTGGGGCAAGGAGTTCCTGGCACTCATCGGGGCCGTCAGAGTAGTGGATTCGCTGGATGAAGCCCTGGAGCACATCGACCACTACGGTTCGGGACACTCGGAGGCTATTGCCAGCGAGGACAAAGCATCGATAGAACGTTTCCTCAACGAAGTGGATGCCGCCTGCGTCTACGCCAACGCCAGCACACGCTTCACCGATGGAGCGCAGTTCGGGATGGGGGCCGAGATAGGTATCAGCACGCAGAAGTTCCATGCCCGCGGACCCATGGCTTTGAGGGAGATAACCAGCTACAAGTGGTGTATTACGGGGAGCGGGCAGGTCAGACCATAATTAATTACGCAATTATCCTCTCAAGACAAGTTGACAATAAAGCAAATAGGCGAATCCTAAAATGACGAGAATAATACCGTACAGCAGCATATTCCTTCCTCTGCTCTGTTTCTTCTGTTCTGTGCTGCCAGATAACTACCCAAATAGGTCATTACTGCTCCGATACCAATCACGACTAATCCTAAGCCTAAAAACACCAGCCTATAGATTATGTTCGTATCCATGCTTATTGCCTCCTGTTTAAGAATTTGATCACATACAAGTGCACCCAAATGGTTATAATAGCAGGCACTATTGCAGCAACAAATTCGGGCGTAAAGACCCGCACCCTACGATATCGAGGTTATTTCAGCGCTTCGAGCGCCTTTTTCTGTTCCTCGAAAAGCTGCTTGATGCCTTTATCAGCCAGTGTCACCATGGCGTCCATTGTTTCACGTGAGAACGGCTTGCCCTCCGCCGTACCCTGCATCTCCACGAAATCACCCTTATCGGTCATCACCACATTGAAATCCACGGCCGCCTGCGAATCCTCCTCATAGCAGAGGTCGAGCAGCTTCTGCCTGTCCACCACACCCACGCTGGTGGCAGCCACCGCGTATTTAAACGGCATGACCTTGTATATGCCCTGCTTCCGCAGCTTGCTTACCGCGATGAAAAGCGCCACGTAGGCGCCGGTGATGCTGGCCGTACGTGTGCCGCCGTCGGCCTGCAGTACATCGCAATCGATGGCGAACGTGCGTTCGCCCAGTGAGTCCATGTCCACCGCGGCGCGCAGGCTCCTGCCTATCAGGCGCTGTATCTCCTGCGAGCGTCCCTGTTGCTTTTCCGGGTTGCGCGGCGTGCGCGTGTGCGTTGCCCTCGGTAGCATGGCATACTCAGCCGTCACCCAGCCACTGCCCTGTCCTTTCATAAAAAACGGCACACGGTCCTCGATGCTCACAGCGCATAATACCCTGGTATTTCCTATCTCGATCAGTGCCGAACCTTCGGGATAATCCTGGTAGCCCAGTGTTATCTTCACCGGCCTCATTTCGTCGTTGGCGCGCCCATCTTTTCTTGCCATTATTTTTCCTCTCGCATCAATTGATGGCGCAGTATAACATCCTTAACTATTTCATTGCACTATTGAACACGCTATGGCAAAATTACTGATCCAATTGACTGTTAGTCAGCGATCGATATTTATCCGGCATCAATCGATACAGGCACTTATATACGGTTCAAGGATTATCCGGTAATGAGCAAAACAGACAGGGATAAATTTGGCAGGTTTGAATCAGTTTATCAGTATCTGCTCAGCGCACCGGGCCGGTTTGCAGCGGGATTCCGCTGTCACATCAGCAATATCAGGATTGGATTGAAAGAACACTGGAAGGAGTACCTGGTACAGAGTATTGCCGCCACCATAGTCGTCTTCATCATCTTTTTTGCCGTCACGCCGGAACGGCCGGTTATTGTAGCTTCAATCGGTTCATCCGCCTTTATCGTATTTGCCATGCCCAACAATCATACGGCACAGCCCAAGAAGGTGATCGGTGGACATATAATTGGCGTACTCTGCGGTTCACTTTTCTCGTTTTTTCCTCAGATGAGCATATTACCATCAATCGCCTTCTATTCCATAGCTGTAGGCCTGTCCATCTTCCTGATGGTTACACTCAAGCTTGAGCACCCACCGGCCAGCGGCACCGCATTGGGTATCGCCCTGAGTGGATTTTCCTTCGGTGTAGCAATAGCGGTCATCCTCAGTGCCATAGTTCTTTCGATATCTCATTTCCTGGTGTGCAGGCGCTTCAACGACCTGACCTTATAGTTACGCTGTAATCTTATCTTCCCCACCTGCCGTTACGCTACGGCTTATCTGATGCTGTTGAGGTCATATTTAGATAGCAAACTTCCTAAATGACATCCAATGTTAAAGCCAGGGAGGAGAAACAATACTGGCAATGAATAATGGGACTGGCATCATTTTGACCCTTCTGGCAAGCCCGTTCACATCACACGGGTTTAAACTCGAACTTACCTCTATTGAAGAGCTCCAGGCAGGTATCCACCACATCAGGATCATAGAGTTTGACCTTGTTCCTTGATATTTCCTCAAGGGCCTTATCGATACCCAGCGCCGGACGGTAGGGGCGGTTTGAAGCCATAGCTTCAATCACATCTGCCACAGCGAGTATTTTCGCTTCCAGCAGCGTATCCTCACTCTTTAGCTGATTGGGATAACCTGAACCATCCAGCCTCTCATGATGCTGCAGGACGGCCTGTGCGACAGTACCTGGGAAATCCATGCTTTTGACAATATCGTGGCCATACTGGGGATGGGTTTTTATCAGGCTGAATTCAATATCTGAAAGTTTCCCGGGTTTGCTGAGTATATCTGAAGGAATATACATTTTCCCGATATCATGGATTACTGCCGCCGTCCTGAGATTATCAATCCTGGTCTCTTCCAAATTCATTTCCCTGGCTATGGCGACTGCCAGGTCGGCCACTTTCTGCTGATGGCCTGCAGTATACGGGTCTCTCATTTCCACAATTTTGACCATAGTATTGATGGCGTCATTCAAGGTTTTCTTCAGCGATTCGTAGCTTTTTACAAGTTTCTCCTCGGCCTCGCTTGCGGTTGGTGATATTGTCGAATCACAGCCACAAAATATCCTCTTCTAGGGCAAAACACCGATATTGATAACCATATCTTCAAGGCGGATAAATAGGTCTCAAAACTTTCAGGTATACCTGTTAAAGCCACCCTGCCATATATTTTGAAAAAATGAGGGTCAGAATCTTGTACACCCGGGATAACCTCGGATACCTTTTCTGCCGACAACATCCTTTAAACCAGTCTGTTTTCAAAGGCAGCATTAACACTGAGGTAGATAAAGTCCCGCGGCTGACCCTGGTCGAAGATCATGATGCAATAGGCAAATCCGTTAAGCATGTTTTCAAACAGGGAACGATATAGCTCTTCGCTCTCCTGCAGGGCATTAAGCTGCCAGCCTGCGCTCGGTGATATCCCGTGATACGCCTAGAATCCCTATAGGATGGCCCTTTATATCGCGCAGGAAAGAAAGCATTGATTTCAACCCAGACTGTAGCGCCATCTCTGCGGATATGCTCAAGTTCCAGCGTCCGCGTCCTGGATAGGTCCTTTGGCTCCACGCTTTCTAAGGCAAATTCTTCCTCGAATGCTTTCAACGCAATCTCAAGAGAGGAGGGGGTGAAGATTTCCTCTACAGACTGGGCCATAACTTCTTCAACGGTGTAGCCACGGATCGTCAAAACAGATGGGCTCATATAGGTGAACTTCAAATTCATATCCATAGTCCAGATGATGTCTCTGGAATTCTCGGCGAGCAGGCGATACTGCGCCTCACTATCCTGCAGCGCCTTCTCAGATTGCCTGAGATCGGTTACATCTCTCCCTGTAACCAATATGAAGCCACTTCCACCAATTTGCACCTGATCAAAATTGAGAAGCTCGGTGATAACAGATCCATCCTTCTTTCTTAGTTGCATTTCAAAGTCGCGTAGTATTCCGTCTTTTTGAAATTTTTCAACCATTTCCTTTCTTTTATCAGGATTAACATAATATTCGTTGACGCTTTTTCCACGAAGTTCTTCAACTGTATAACCTATCATCTCAGCCTGGGCGTCATTGAGGTCGACTACCGTTCCTCCAATTGTGGATATGGCAATTCCCACAGGCGCTTTGTTAAATAATGATCTATATTTTTCTTCGCTTTCTTTTAAAGAAATCTCCGACTGCTTGCGCTCGGTGATGTCTGCGAGGAAAGTAAGCGTCGCAGGTTTGCCCTCCCAGTCTATAAGTGCGGTGCTGATCAGCGCCCATTTAACTTTACCGCTCTGATCAACCAGCCGGAGAGTGTAGGTCTCACCAAGTTGCTCACCCTGCAACCTCTTCAAATGACGGCCGATGACTATTTCACGGTCTTCAGAGTGGAGGAAATCCATAAAAGCCTTGGGCTCTGTCCGGTCACGGGGGTAACTAACTATTTCATAAGCCCGGGGATTAGCGAAAACGATTTCTCCATTCTGGATTACAATAATCGCCTCAAAGGCTTTATCCACGAGCGTGCGGTATCTCTCCTTGCTCTCCCTCAGTGCCTCCTCTGCCTGCTTACGCTCGGTGATGTCTATTATCGTACCCTCGAGATATTTTGTTTTACCGGTCCTATCCTCCACAAGTTTAACGTTTATGGAAATCCAAATTAATATACCATCCTTGCGCTGAATTTCCACCTCGAAATTATTTACCACATCCTGACTTTTAAGCAGTTCAATTAGCCTGATACGGTCCTCCGGATGGATATACATCTCCCTCTGTATGTCTGTAACCGTATTTATCATCTCATCCGGTGAATTAAAGCCTCCGATTCGTGCAAATGCCTGGTTAACACTTATGTATCTTCCCTCGGTTGTGCTCTGAAATATTCCCTCTATAGCATTTTCAAATATGTTCCGGTATTTCTGCTCGCTCAAATATAACGACTCAGCTGCCTGCATACGCTCTATGACGTGCCCTAAACGCTCGACAATGGCATTGATTAAATCACGTTCTTCCTTGAGGAAAGGCCCTTCATCGATATTTGGCATTTGCTCAAGGTAGCATATCTCTATACTTCCAAATGGAGCACCGTGAACGTGAATGTCAGCAGTTTGCTTCCAGACAGTATCCCGCCAATTCGATGTGGTATATTCTTTATCTTCTACGATCAGCCTTGCACAGGTTTTTACCGGGTATTGCCAGGCATCAGGAATGAGCGCAACCACTCCTTTGAATATATCCTCAAGCGAATTGCCTTTTTTTTCGATAAGCCTGGATAAACTGTAAAGGCCAGTCAATTCCTTGACTCTCTCGCCCAGATCATGTGCCTGCCTTTGCAGTTTCTCTTCGATTTGCCTTCGCTGCGTAATATCTCGGGCCATCACTCATACACCATCTACATCTCCAGCCGGATTAACAATTGGGCCGTGAGATATTTCGAAGTAGCGGCGAGATAATAATTCATCGCCGGAATAAGCTTCTTCTATAAATGTTTCACCCTTTGATAATACTCGATCGATATTTTTCTCTTTTTGCTCTGCTTGCAGTCTTTCTTCACAGTCATGTAATTAAGCAGGCTCATGCCGAGTTGAATATCAACTCCATATAATGATTTCATCACTAACGTAGCTTTCCTGAACTGTGTGACCCATAATGCCTGCCCACTAAAAAATAGGACATCGAGCTAGTCAATGCGTTTTCCATCCGGTCTGTACAGCTTCTCGATCTTCTTTCATTAGCACCTTCTGAGGAACAATATTCTTTTTATTATCCTGTGTAACGGCAGGTTTCAAGGGCTTTTTACTCTCGTCCCTTCTCTTAAACATCCTCACAAAGGCCTCTAATCATGTTTATATTCCAACTGCCCCCGTAACATATGATTCTAATATAATGTATTCAATAAGTCCAAGACTGACTGAACGATTTAAATTTCTTAAATTATGTTACGGGTCCGGGTCCGCGCGATCACCACTAATTGACCCCCTGCTGTAAGGGGTGCTATCCTTTCTCTCACTATGCCGGCCGACATCAATATCTGGATACTGGCAGGTACAGGCTTCGCTGCGGGACTACTGGGCGCCATGCTGGGCGTGGGCGGCGGATTCATGATTGTCCCTATACTGACCATGCTGGGGTTACCCATCCAGTACGCTATCGGCAGCAGCCTCATATCGATTGTAACCAACGCTGCTACCGCCACCGGCGTCCACATACGCAACCATTTGACCAATCTTAAGCTGGGACTGCTGCTTTCCACCACGCTCATCCCAGGAGCTTTCGTCGGAGCTTCAATAGCATCCAGGCTATCGGCGCCCGTGCTGACGATATTGTTCAGCCTGCTCCTGCTTTTCGTTGCCTATTACATGATCCCCTGGAAACAACGTCGATTGACCGCAGCCGAGATTGAAGAACAGAAGAAGGTAAATGAGAAATCTCACGCTTCACATGCCTGGTTAGACGGTTCATATTTCGACCCGGCCGTAGATGCAGAGATCAGCTACCAGGTCCACCGCCCCACCGTCGGCCTTGTCACCAGTTTCTTTGGGGGAGTCGTCTCAAGCATGTTCGGCGTCGGTGGAGGGATAATCAACGTCCCCGTCATAAACCGTCTCATGAAAGTGCCGGTTAAAGCAACCGTGGCTACCAGCAGTTTCCTGTTGCTGACAACCACCATGACCGGTTCACTGATCTATATTTACAACGGCTACCTGGTGCCCTATGTGGCGGGACCGCTGTGCCTGAGCGTATTCATCGGCGCCAGGCTGGGATCCGTTATCGCGCGCCATGTGCACACGCGGATACTTTTAATAATTTTTTCCGTGTTCCTTGTTTTGATGGCTGTTATGATGGTACTAAAAGGATTACATATATTCGGCGGCTAAAATGATTGATCAGCATACTTTAAGCATAGAAAAACAGCGGCGGCTGAACCGGCAGATAAGCATGCTACTGCGCGCCGGCGTGGTCGCGGGATTCGTCATTATCCTGGCGGGGCTTATTTTGATACCCGTTTTGCATAGCCAGTCCCCTATGGCCGTAATGTCCCTTTCCACCCTGCCCGCCGAACTTGACAAACTCAATCCCCTGGCCTTGATTACCGCCGGCATTCTCGTGGTACTCGTTCTGCCCGTGGTTGTTATCATTATGGCCTTCATCTACTACATCAACATCCGTGACCGTCGCATGATCATCGTGTGCAGTATCCTTCTGGCCATGGTTATCTTCAGCTTCATTTATGCTTTGAGATAAATTGACCCCGTCTACGGCCTGTGTTATCATTCGAATTAGATGTCACCTCTGACTGAACTTCACGCGGAAATAGAAGCGCTGTAAAAATTGTGAGCTGGCCAGGCACCGGACAAAGGTTGTGCCGGGCGAAGGGCCGGAGGACGCCAGGCTCCTCTTTATCGGCGAAGCACCCGGCTGGAACGAAGACCAGACAGGCAGGCCTTTCGTGGGACACGGCCGGCCAGTACCTCGACCAGCTTATCGGCATGATCGGCTACAAACGCAGCCAGGTCTTCATCGCCAACGTCATCAAGTGCCGCCCGCCCGAAAACCGCGATCCCATGCCCGGCGAGATAATGGCCTGCAGCAAGTGGCTGGAGCGGCAGCTCGACCTGATCAAGCCCCGCGTGATCGTCACGCTCGGGCGCTTCTCCATGGCCAAGTATTTCCCCGGCGAGACCATCAGCAAGGTGCACGGCCGCGCCAGGCGCATCGGCGGCATCATCTATTTCGCCATGTACCACCCGGCAGCCGCCCTGCACCAGGGCAACCTGCGCAGGGTGATCGAGGCCGACATGCTCAAGCTTCCGGCCGTACTGGCCGAAGCGGGCAAAATGGAGGAAGAAAAAGACCGGCCCGCCCAGCTCAACCTTTTCTAATAATAATATGACCCGACACAAGCTCAGGATAATCCCACTCGGCGGCCTCGGAGAGATCGGCAAGAACATGATGGCCATCGAGTACGGCGACGACATCTTAATCATCGACTGCGGCATGATGTTCCCCGAGGACGAGATGCTGGGGGTCGACCTGCTCATCCCCGATATCACCTACCTGCTCGAAAACAAAGACAAGCTGCGCGGCATCGTCATCACGCACGGCCACGAGGACCACATCGGCGCCCTGCCCTATATTCTGCCGCAGCTCGACCTGCCCATATATGCTACCAAGCTGACCCAGGGGCTGATATCGGTCAAGCTCAAGGAGCACCGCTCGCTGATCAAGGCCAGGCTCAAGCTGATAACCCCGGGAGTGCGCTTCCAGGTGGGCAATTTCAAGGTCGAGGCCTTCCCCGTCTGCCACAGCATCCCGGATGCAGTCGGGCTGATCATCTACACGCCGCTGGGCGCCATAGTCAACAGCGGCGATTTCAAGATAGACTACACGCCCGTGGACGGCCGTCCCACCGACCTCTCCAAGCTGGCCAAGCTGGGCAACGAAGGCGTGCTGCTGCTCATGGCCGACTCCACCTACAGCGAACTGCCCGGCTACACTCCATCCGAGAAAATCGTCGGCCAGACCCTGGACCATATCATCGGCGATGCGCCCGGCCGGGTCATCATCGCCACCTTCTCCTCGCTGATTTCCCGCATACAGATGGTTATCGATGCCGCCGCCCACCACAAGCGCCATGTCTTCATCGTCGGGCGCAGCATGCGCGATACGGTCAAGATGGCCCTGGAACTCGGCTACCTGCACGATCCCGGCTCAAATATTATGTAATGTCGATGACCTGAAGAAGTACAGCCACAGCCAGACCATCCTGCTCACCACCGGCAGCCAGGGCGAGCCGACCTCGGCGCTGGTGCGCATCGCCAACCGCGACCATCCCGAGATACGCATCCACCAGGGCGATACCGTGGTCATCTCGGCCACACCCATCCCGGGCAACGAGTCGCTGATCAACCGCACCATCGATAACCTCTTCCGCCAGGGCGCCAACGTTATCTACGGCTCGCGCTCCAACGTCCATGTGCACGGCCACGGCAGCCAGGAGGAGCTCAAGATGCTCATCACCCTGGCCAAGCCCAAATTCTTCGTCCCCGATACACGGCGAATACCGCCACCTCGTCATCCACGCCGGGCTGGCCAAAAGCCTGGGCATACCCGAGAGCAACATCTTTGTCATGGACAACGGCAACGTGCTGGAGATCGACGGCGAGAAGGGCCGCATCGCCAGCCGGCTACCCTACGGCAACGTCTATGTCGACGGGCTGGAGCTGGGACAACACGCGCAGGTGATACTGCGCGACCGCAGGATGCTCTCGCGCGACGGCATCGTGGTAGTCATCGTCGCATTGGATAAGAAAGAAGGCAAAGCTGGTGGGTTATCCCGATATCGTATCGCGCGGCTTCGTTGACGCCGATCATGACGGGAAAGTTATCGAGCAGGGACGTGAACTCGTAGCCAGCACGCTGGGCAACGGGCACCACACCGAGCAGAGCGCCATACACACCCGCGTCAAGGAAACGCTGAGCAAGTTCTTCTACGAAAAAACCAAGCGCCGCCCCATGATAATTACAACTGCTATCGAGGTATAGTAGAATAAAGCTATGCCCGCCAGGAAAAGCAGGGGAAACAATAACCAGAAATCATCGCAGAAGAAAGCCGGCAAAGGCTCCGGCAATTCTTTCCTCTCCTTCCTCTCTTCACGCCCCGGTACTGCTTGCCATTATCTTCGTTATCGTAGTCTGCCTGCTTATCGCCTTCTGGCCGCTCATCGCGCGGGCTATGGGCGAACTGGGCGCGGACATCTCCTCCGCCCTCGATAAGGCCGGGGCCAATATCGTCAGGCTGATGGGGTTGGGCGTTGTCTTCGTAATAACAGCCATAATAGGGCTGCTCGTCATTATCGGGCGCCCGTCGTCTTTCGCCCGCCACTGGAACTACTATATAGCCGCCGCGGCCTTCATGACGGCCGCCTGGGGCATCCTTTCCTTCCTGCGCCCGTCCGGTTCCGGGTTGCTGGCGCAGGTAACGCTGGGGGGCTACATCGGGCAGGCCATCGTTACTGATTCACTGGTTGCAGGCATACTCATATTGCTGGCACTGGTTATCCTCGGCATATTCCTGGTTGCGCCCGAATGGACGCTGGGGCTTTTCAAACGCACAGCGAAGGGGACGGCCGGGGCGGTCGGCGAGATCGCGGATGCCGTCAAAGAATCGAACGCCAGGAAAAAGGCTGTGCCCGCCGTAATGGAGGCGAAAGAAGTGAACAGCCTGTTAAAGCTGAAAAACGTGATGAACCCGCCACGCCTGCCGATACCGCCGTGATGGACAGGTTGCGCACCGGCATAACCGTGGGCGGCTGGTCGCTGCCCAATATAAATATACTCGACAAGATAGCCGAGACCGTCATCAGCGACAGCGAGATAGAGAAGCGCAAGGACACCATCGAGGAGGCGCTGGCCAGCTACGGCGTCGAGGCCAAGGTTATCGAGGTCAACCGCGGCCCCACGGTCACGCAGTTCGGCGTCGAGCCGGGCTGGGACCGCAAGTTCAAAGAGATCAGGGAGAAGGACCGCGACGGCAACGTCTCCGCCAGGCAGGAGGAGGTCGGCAGCACGCGCGTCAAGGTTGAGCGCATCAACTCGCTGGCCAACGACCTTGCGCTGGCGCTGGCCGCGCCCAGCATACGGATCGAGGCGCCCGTGCCCGGCAAGTCCATGGTCGGCATCGAGGTGCCCAACACCACCTTCGGCTCGGTCAGCCTGCGCGGCGTGATGGAGACCACCGCCTTCCAGAAGATGCTGGCCAAGTCCAGGCTGGCCCTCGCGCTGGGCAAGGGCGCGGGCGGAGAGACCATCGTGGCCGACCTGGCCAAGATGCCGCACCTGCTGATCGCCGGCGCCACCGGCAGCGGCAAGAGCGTCTGCCTCAACTCCGTTATCTGCTGCCTGATGATGAACAACACGCCCGACGCCGTGCGCTTCATCATGGTCGACCCCAAGCGCGTCGAGCTGGTCAATTACAACAGCATCCCGCACCTGGTTTCACCCGTCGTGGTGGATACCGAGAAGGCCATCATGGCCCTGCGCTGGCTCAATGCCGAGATGGACGGCCGCTACAAGCGCTTCTCCGCCGTCAAGGCGCGCAACATCGAGGACTACAACAAGAACCGGCAGCCATCCGAATGCATGCCCTATATCGTGCTGGTCATCGACGAGCTGGCCGACCTGATGATGGCCGCCTTCGACGAGGTCGAGACATTCACTCTGCCGCCTGGCGCAGCTTGCCCGCGCCACCGGCATCCACCTGATAGTCGCCACGCAGCGGCCCTCGGTGGACGTGGTTACCGGCCTGATCAAGGCCAACTTCCCCACGCGCATCAGCTTCGCCGCTCACCTCGCAGGTGGATTCGCGCACCATCATCGATTCCGCCGGCGCCGAGAAGCTGCTGGGCAGGGGCGACATGCTCTACATGCCGCAGGATGCCGCCAAGCCCAAGCGCCTGCAGGGCACCATGGTCGGCGACGCCGAGATAGAGAGGCTGGTCACCTTCTGGGCCGGCCAGCGCCGCCAGGAGGCGCAGTCCGTCAGGTTCGAGGATATGGCCCAGGCCGGCGCCGACGGCAAGAAACCCGCCGAGGACGAACTGCTCGATAAAGCCCGCCAGCTTGCCATCGAATCCAAAGATATCTCCGCTTCCTATCCTCCAGCGCAAGCTGCAGATCGGCTTCCCGCGGGCGGCACGGCTCATGGATACGCTAAAGGAGGAGGGGTTCGGGAAGGAGAAGGATGACAGTTAACGGATACGAAAAATAAACGATAAGATCGATATCATTCTCTAATTGATTCGATTTTCAATTTATCTTTAACATATTTATCCATATCAGTAAGAATTGGGTCATATTCCGCACGATGAATATAATTTCCTTGAGAGTCCCTCCTAACATCTTGAAGAAACTTTTCGAAATCACTATTTTGCTTGCACAGTTTGTTTATCGTCTCCCAATCCAGTGATTGTCTTACTCTGGCTGGATATAGTACCCAAGAACTATCAGGGTCAGAGGGATTTAGCTCAATGATTCCAATTCCGAATGAAGAGGCGAGACGTTCTAATTCTGAAAAAAACTCATCTTCTTGCTGGATGTTCGCTGCCACTAAATAGCCCTCATGCGCCCATGATGAGTTAGAGACTGCCTGAAAATATGATTCTCTGTAGTTACTTTTAGTAAGCTCTCTTTTTATCTCAAATGAAAACAAATGCAATGCATTATTATCAGATAACCGATTAAACTCAATAACAGTTGCACTCCAATCCTCCAAGGGAAGATAAAAACCCACGATATCTGGATGAATCCATTCGTTATATCCCCCCTTCACGGATTTCTCATGTTTAATGGTTTTTGTATAAATAGCTCGGCCTCGATTGAAAGACTGGACTGCATACACATAGTATGTTAGAAGAGGATGTAGATCTCTCTCGGTAAAATCTATTTTCCTATTGACCTTTTTCTCTTCTTCTATTTCTAATTTGATGGCAGTATCCGTTGACAACTCTGCCTCTCTCACTTTTAGAAAGAAACGGATTGGCCTATTCCCTACTTTTACAAACTTGGAATTTTCGTTATCACGCACCTCCACATAAAGCCGGGCACCAAGAGATTGCCAAGGTGTTTTGCCGGTTGTACCAAGCTTGGATGTAATTCCCATTTCTTGTGCAACCTGCCAAATATCCTGATAGATCATTGGATTCTCAGCCTTTTTTAAGACATCCTCTGCCAAGTTGAGGAACGTATAACTCATTATGTTTCTCCTCGTTATTTATTTAATTTTAATCCATTGCGGCAAGACAGGACCTAATTTATTATCTCTTTAACCCGACCAACTTGGCCGCTTTCCAACCGGACTTTGATGCCATGGGAATGAAATGCAGCGTTGGTCAAAATATCTTTGACTATCCCTTCAGTTAGTTTTCCGGACCGCTGATCTGCCTTCATTACTATTGAGACTCGCAGGCCCAGTTTTATATTTTCACGCTTTATAACGCCCATATTGCTAATTCTATCTCGTATTATTCCAGTTCACTGCGTGTGTGTTTTCTGATTGGCTTGAGAAGATATCCCAATCCGTTAAGTTTTATTTCATAAAGAGCAGCTAATAACGTGCCAATTTTTCCCGTAGGGAAACCTTTCTGGTGAAACCAGACCAGATAAGGTTCAGGCAGATCACAAAGGATATAATCTTTGTATTTTCCAAAAGGCATTTTTATCGACACCAGGTCAACCAACACCTTGGGATTGA
>CAVWAG010000002.1:0-318327 GCA_963752975.1 uncultured Chloroflexia bacterium | reverse complement strand
CTGTTCATAGCGGTTTCAAGGCCGTCTGTTAGCAGGCACTCTACCGCTTCGGCAACATTGGCCACTGCGGTTTTGATGATGTCCTCTTCATCAGGGGGGAAATCACCCAGCACGTAATCCACTATCTCATCTTCGTCCGCGTACCGGCTGCCTTTATTACCGGGCCTGGATATGCCTATCCTGACGCGGTTGAAGTCCGGGCTGCCGATGCAATCGATCGTCGACTTTATGCCGCGGTGGCCGCCCGACTTGCCGCCCAGCCTCAACCTTATCCTGCCGGTCGGCAGGTCGAGGTCGTCGTGTATCACAATCAGGTCCCCCGGTTTGGCATGAAATTTATCGAGCAGACAGGCAATAGCCTCGCCGCTGAGGTTGACGTAGGTCCTGGGCCTGGCTAAAAGGACCTCGCAACCGGCGATGCTGCCCTGCCCGGTATCGGACCGGCAGAGCCGTTTCTTGACGGGGATGGAGAATTTGTCGGCAATGTGGTCTATGCAGCGGAAGCCGATATTATGCCGGTTGAGCCGGTAATGGCTGCCGGGGTTGCCCAGTCCAACGATTATCTTCATAGGCGTATCAATCTACGTGAGCTTAGCCTCAGCGTCCTTCAACATCTCCAGGAATTCATTTTCATCGAGTATCTTGATGCCCAGCGTCTGCGCCCGCGCCAGCTTGGAGCCCGGGTCCGCGCCCACTACTAAGTAGCCGGTTTTCTTAGTCACATCTGAGCCGGCCTTGCCGCCCAGTGCCCTGATCTTTGCCTCCAACTCCTGCCTGCCCGACGCTGCGAGCTTACCGGTGATGACGAATTCCATTCCGGAGAAGGGCAGATCCCTGCGCACGGTTTCGGCCGATTGCATGTTTACCCCGGCCTGCCTGAGCTTGTCTATGATATCAGTGTTTTGCGGCTGGCGGAAGAAGGCCAGTATGCCGTCGGACACCTTGGGTCCGATGGACGGTATGCCCATCAGCTCTTCACGGCCGGCCCTGGAAAGGGCATCTATGCTGTTGTAATGCTGTGCAAGTATCGACGCCGTCTCCTCGCCGATATTGGGTATGCCCAGGGCGAAGATGACCCGCGCCAGCGGCCTGTCCTTGCTTTTTTCAAGGGAAGCCAGCACATTGGCCGCGCTCTTCTCCCCCATCCTCTCCATTCCCAGCAGCGAATCATGCGTAAGGCTGTACAGGTCGCCGGAGTCTTTGATCAGGCCCTTTTCGAAAAGGCTGCGGCAGAGCTTTTCACCGACGCCGTCGATATCCATGGCGCCTTTGGAGGCGAAATGTATGATCGATTCCAGGGCCTGCGCGGGGCAGGCTGTATTGGCGCAGCGGTGCATGGCCTCTCCCTCACCCCTGATAACCTCGGCATGGCACACCGGGCAGGCCGCGGGCATATGGAAGACTTTCTCCCCGCCCGTCCGGCGGCTGACCACCGGCCCGACTATCTCGGGTATCACTTCACCGGCGCGCTGCACCAGCACCCAGTCCCCGATGCGTATGTCCTTGCGGTGGATATCGTCCTCGTTGTGCAGCGCAGCCCTCTCGATCGTGACCCCGCCGATATTGACGGGTTCAAGTATGGCATAAGGGTTGAGGCTGCCCGTCCGTCCGACATTGATGCCGATATCCAGCAGCCGGGTAGTGCCCTGGACGGCGGGGAATTTATAGGCGATGGCCCAGCGCGGGTCGTGGCCGACGAAGCCGAGCTCTTCCTGCAGCGCGATGGAGTTGACCTTGATCACTATGCCGTCGATATCATAGGGAAGCTCTTCACGGCGTTCCGCCCAGCCGTGGCAACAGGCTTTGACTTCATCCAGGTCTTTGCAGCGCGCCATGTTGGGGTTGATCTTGAAGCCCAGCGATTTGAGGTACTGCATGGTCTCCCAGTGCGTCGGGGGCGCCTGTATGCCCTCCGCCCAGCCCAGGGCGTAGATGAATATATCCAGCGGGCGGCGCGCCGTTATCCTGGGGTCGAGCTGCCTCACCGAACCGGCAGCGGCGTTGCGCGGGTTGGCGAAAAGCGGCTGTCCCTCCGCCGCGCGCTCTTCATTGAGCCTGGCAAGGCCTTTTTTGGGCAGGTAACACTCACCCCTTACTTCAAATCTGGCAGGCGCGGCCGGGGGCACCGATAACGGGATGCTCTTAACAGTCCTCAAATTCTGCGTGATGTTCTCTCCCTGGTATCCGTTGCCCCGTGTGGCCCCGGTTACCAGGGACCTGTTATCGTAGGTAAGCGCCACCGCCAGGCCGTCGATCTTGAGTTCGCAGACAAAGTCGAAATCCTGTCCCGGGACAAGGCCGGTTATGCGCTTATACCAGGCATCGATGTCCTCATCGGAGAAGGCATTGGCCAGGCTGAGCAGCGGGCGCGGATGGATAACGATGCCGAACGCGCTCACCGGCTCTGCCCCGACACGCTGCGTGGGTGAGTCAGGAGTGATTAGATCGGGATGCGCCTCCTCGAGCTTTCTCAGCTCGACCAGGAGGGCGTCGTATTCCGCGTCGCTTATCTCGGGGCTGTCGAGCACGTGGTAGCGGTGGTTATGATAATTGATCTGCTCCCTGAGAACGGCGATCCTTTTCTTTACGATTTCAACTTCCGTCATCAAGCAGCACCAACATTCGTCTTAGCATGGGGAATTATATCATTAAGCCAGTATCATTTTCCGTGTTCTTCATGCGTTCCCGCACTATTTTTTATAGCGGGTTCTATGCTCCCTGATTTTAATTTCATTACGGCCTGCATGCCTTGATAATGCTGACACCATGTACTGATTAAAGCTGACACCATCGATTTCCGCGATCTTTACCAAATTTTCATGAAGTGAAGGAGGCATACGTAGTATTACTTTGCCGCTGTATTTTCTCGTTCTCAATGGTTCCGGCATTTTGTTGCCCAGAGCAAGATTGGTCTTTATCCAATCACGTTTAACGCCCTCTATTTCGCGCAATGCCTCTTCCGGTGTATTACCGTGTATCATACAGCCCTGTAATTCGACGACACGTGCCACAAAGTACGGACCATCGCCATCGTCCCATTTTTCTATAGATATCTGGTATGGCAGGTCAGCGTAGAAATCCACCTGTGATTCAGCGCCTTTTTTCATAATTACCTCCTGTCAACCGGGTTACTGATCATCTATATACGCCAGTAATTGTTTTACGTATGCCAGATAATATCAAATGTGATACTACCGGTCAATAGACACTGCATGTATAATTACACCCATTAACACGGGTGGGGTGTTTTGCGCAGCATATATGTATCCGGCTTTACCCTGTATCACCTTTGTGACATAATCATGCTGAATAGCGATAAGGAGGCTGATTATGCCTAAAGTATACGATCTAAGCGTGCCCACGGAAGATAGCCCGAGTGAACCGCTGCCGCTGAAAGTGGAGCATAAGGCACACGAGTTGAGCCTGGGTATCATCGAGATGTTCCTCGGCGGTAAAAAGGAGGACCTGGCGGACGGTCTGGGATGGGCCGATGACGCCATCCAACTGGGCGCCCATGCCGGTACACATGTGGATGCGCCCTGGCACTATGCACCCATATCCGAGGGGAAAAAAGCGAAAACGATCGAAGAGATGCCGCTGGAGTGGTTTTTCCATGACGGTGTGGTGCTCGATATGCGGCATAAACCGCAGGGGTCCGGTGTAACGATAGATGACCTGAAGGCCGCACTGAGCAAAATCAAATACAAGATCAAGCCCTGGGATATCGTCATGATACAAACGGGGGCGGATAAACTGTGGGGCAAACCGGACTATTTCTCGGCTGGCTGCGGCATGACCGAGGAATCCACGCTGTGGTTGATCGATCAGGGCAGCAGGGTGATGGGCATCGACGCCTGGGGTTGGGACAGGCCGTTTAACGCCATCAAAGAGGAATTTGATAAGACGCATAATCGAAATCTGATCTGGACGGCCCACAAGGCCGGCATCAAAAAGGAATATTGCCATATCGAGAAGCTGGCAAATCTGGATAAACTCCCCAAACCTTACGGGTTTAAAGTAGCCTGTTTCCCGATAAAGATTACGGGTGGCAGCGCAGGCTGGTCGCGGGTAGTCGCTATCTTTCCTGAGTAATTCGCGGCCCGGGGAAAATAGTGAAACCGAGATCAGGCCGCTGGCATACCATTTATTCGATTATTATCAGTGCCCTTCAGGCGGCGGCAATCGCAGTCCTGATAATAGTCGTATTGCCTATCTTCGGGATAAATATCCCGGTATGGGGAATCGTATCTATCCTCATGGCGTATGCCGTCTTCGCTTACATCATGTACAGGATAAGCCATCCCACCGTACTATTTAAGCCGGTCACGGAACCGGAGACTATCGTGGGCAAGGAAGGCGTTGTCGAAGCAGAGCTTAACCCGGCAGGGTACGTACGCGTTGAGGGTGAACTGTGGAAGGCGACATCCTCAAGCGGCGATTTACATAAAGGTGATATTGTAGTTGTTACCGGCATGGAAGGGCTGAAATTGACGGTTGAAAAAAAGATTTCTGTGCTGTGACGGGTATATCGCCGTAAACCAGCGGTTACGCGGGAAATCCCAGCATATTAATTGCGAAAATCGCGTGAATCAATACCGAGATAAATAAGATCAGCCAGAGATACACGTGGAACTTATAGAATTTTAAATATGATTTATTCTGCATCAGGCCATGGGCGAATTTAAACCCGGGCATGCACCTGCATGACAGGAATACCAGTATAACCAGGACAACGTTGGTGATGCTGAAGATAAATATTATCCTGGCCGCGATCAAAGAATGGAAGAAGGCGTCCATTTCGTACCTCTTATTAAGTTAATTCAGCTCCAAGCTACTTCAATTCGATTTCACCCGCGCCATGCATGGTGTGTTTAACCGTGAACACGGGCTC
Source organism: uncultured Chloroflexia bacterium (assembly GCA_963752975.1). Classification (GTDB taxonomy): domain Bacteria; phylum Chloroflexota; class Dehalococcoidia; order GIF9; family UBA5629; genus CAIMUM01. The sequence continues at coordinate 313,436 of CAVWAG010000002.1, read as the reverse complement.
GCCGCTATAGGCCCAGATTATTTTATTGATGCCCTTACTTAACGGTTTGTCGAATTTGTCGCCGGTATCCAATTTCCTTTTGAACTCGATAGTTGTATAACCGTTATCGAATTTGCCGGCAGAAGCCAGTATATCATCCGTGCCGCCTAACTGGGTGTCCGGCGGATGAGGGCCGAAGTCACCGGTGCTGAACGTATCTGCTATGGTCAAATTACCATCCTTCACAAAGCCTATGATGATATCGGCATTTTTCATAAGGGTCTCCGGGCCGAACCCGACGGCTACCCACCCGGCCGTTTTGGCCTTCATGCCTATGTAAACGTAGTCATTGTCGTTTGACCAATTTATGCTGTAATCGCCGTAGGTGTTGGCGCCCTGGTATTCACCGGCTGAGATTACGCCATCGGCAACCCACTTTATCGCAGCGCCGGGGGTGACGGCCGTCGCCGGCGGCGGATTTGAGGGGGGAGCAGGCGGCGCAGCCACCGGAGGCGCTGAGGCCGGTGGAGTCTGCGCCTGCGGGGAAGGCTGGCAGGCCGGCATTAAGCCAATGATAAAAATGCACGATAGAATAAGTATCAGGAATACGGCCCTGTGACCCGTATGCTTCTTCAATTTATACATAGACTCTTCCTTACTTTGCGCGGGATTCGGCGGCGGACCAGTTGATATTCTTCAGGAAAGCTTCGATGTAATCCGCGCGTTTCAGACCGTAATCGGTCAGGAAGGCGTGTTCGAAAACGTCCAGTATAAGTACCGGCTGGCAGCCGGCGGGATGTCCGGCATCGTGTTCGTTGATCCACTGGTTGAAGAGTTTGCCGCCCACGGTGTCCTGGTAAAGTATCGTCCAGCCGATGCCGCGCATGGCCGCCGTGCCCTTGAAGTCCAGCAGCCAGGTGTCGTAGCTGCCGAAATTGGCGGCGATCAGTTTCCCCAGCTTGCCATCTTTGTTTAAGGCGGCCTTCCCGCCCAGGTTCTCAAAATAGTACTCGTGCAGGCGCATGCCGTTGAATTCCCAGCCGAACCTGCGCTTCATCTCCGCGAATTCCGGTGTGGCGGTTTTCCCGTCCTTGAGCATGGCTGCCATGATATCCAACGCCTTGTTGGCATTGGTTACATAGCCCTTGTACAGTGTGAAGTGGTTGTTCAGCAGGGTATCGCTGAATCCCTCCATGCCTATCAGTTTGCCGTAGTCTTTAGCTTCGTATGCCATCTTGTCCCTCCCTAAATCTTATTCTTTTACGGTTTTTTTCAAATCGCTGAATACTTTCACGTGGTACAGTTCGTGGTCACGGATCCTGGTGAGCAGTTTCTTCAGCTTGGGATCGTCCAGTTCTTTAGCGGCCTTATCGTATACGGCGGCAACCTGCTTCTCGATTTTGATATCGGCATTGAGCATAGCGGAAGCCTTCCTGGAACGGTCGATCCTGCTATGCTCGATCTTGGGATGCCCGCCCCTGCTGACCATTTTCTCCGCCAGCCAGCCGAGATGCTGCATCTCATTAATAGCCTGGTCCTGCATCTCTTCCTTCATGTCTTCGTTGGGCGCAAGGTAGGAATGCAGCAGGTATTGAAGGACGACGGTGTATTCGTGCTCGATGCCCCAGTTCAGCACTTTCGCAACCTTATCTTTGCGCTCTCCCCGGAGATCCTTCATCCCTTCCTTCTCGGCCTCATTTACGAAACCTTTGAAATCGCCATGATGCGACTTCTCGTCTGAAAGGATGCGCTCCAGCAGCCGCCTGATTTTAACGTTGCTGATCAGTTTGATATGCTCTTTATACATTTCGACGGCATCGACTTCAGCCAGGACATCATTTTTCATCCAGCTCGAAACAGTTTTGCCGGTTGTGCGCATTTCACCGCGTGTAAAACTGGGTATGCCCCCCAGCTCTGTTACAGCCTCGGCCAGCCAGTCCAGGTGCCGCATCTCCTCGCGGGCTATGGCCTCTATCTCGCAGGCCATTTCTCCCTCACCCATGGCATATACATGAACAAGATACTGGATAATGGCAGCGTGTTCGCCCTCGATATCTTTGTTAAGCAGCTCAATAATCTCGGATTTTTTCAACTCGCCCTCCATTAAATAGTATTATAAACCGAAATTGTATTAATAGTAGCCGGCCGTTCACATTCCCTATATGACAGTATGTCACTTCTTTTCAGCCAGGTATTTCTCCGGGTTTGAATCGAAAGCCTTTTTACAACCCACGGCACAGAAGTAATATTTCTTGCCTTTGTAATCGGAAGTTGCCGCAGCTTTCTTCTCATCCACATCCATCTTGCAGACCGGATCAATAGCCATTGTAACACCTCCTTCTTTAATAGCTTCAAACCGCGCGGGTTTAAATGATTTTAAGCGCAAGGAATTGCTGACAACGGTAACCGAACTCGCCGCCATGGCCAGAGCCGCCAGCATGGGGTTGAGGAACCCGTACCTGCCAAAGATAAATTGCAGGGCATCGGGAACGCCGGTCCTGATAAATAAGGGGTAGAGGATACCTGCTGCCACCGGGATCAGGATTACGTTATAAGCGAAAGCCCAGAAAAGGTTCTGCTTGATCGTGCCCATGGTGCGTTTGCTCAGCGCTATAGCTGTGACTATCCCGCCCATCTCTCCCCGCATCAGGGTGATGTCGCCGGTCTCAATGGCGACGTCGGTGCCGGTACCTATGGCAATACCGATATCTGCCTGGGCCAGCGCCGGGGCGTCATTTATCCCGTCGCCGACCATGGCCACCACATGCCCCTTGTCCTGGAGGGATTTCACTTCGCGCGCCTTATTGTCCGGCAGGACCCCGGCAATCACATTATCTATTCCTGCTTTCCTCGCGATGTAGTCGGCCGACCTCCGGTTATCGCCGGTTACCATCACCACGTCTATATGCATGGACTTCAGGGAATTTACCGATTCCATCGCGTCGGGTTTCAGCGTATCGGCTACGGCAAAGAGCGCTGCGATCCTCTTATCAATGCTGAGAAAAAGCACCGTTTTCCCGGCATCCCGGAATCCTGCAACCTCTCTTTGAACTTCAGCGATATTTATTCCGTTATCCTGCATCAGTATGTCGTTGCCCAGCAACACGTCGTGGCCTTCCGCCGTAGCGCTGATGCCGGAGCCCGGTAGGGCGTTGAAATCGCCGGCCTTAACTAATTTAGATTGCCTCTCCCCGGCCATCCTGGTGATAGCCTTGGCCAGCGGGTGCTCGGAGTTCTGTTCTAATGAGGCGGCCAGGCTCAGCGCCTGATCTTCAGAGAATGGCGGGACAGTGAATATATCTGTAACCATGGGCTGGCCAACGGTGAGGGTACCGGTTTTATCCAGCAGTATGGTATCGACTTTCTGTGCTCTTTCCAGCGCTTCCCCGTTCTTGATCAGCACCCCGTACTCAGCGCCCTTGCCGGTGCCGACTATGATGGCGGTAGGCGTGGCCAGTCCCAGCGCACACGGGCAGGCAATGATCAGGACGGCTACGAAATTGAGCAGAGCGTAGGTGAAAGTGGGCTGGGGCCCTATCAGCAACCAGATAATGAAGGTTACGATGGCAATGCAGATCACTATGGGAACAAAATAGCTGGCTATAATATCGGCCAGCCGCTGTATGGGCGCCTTGCTTCCCTGGGCTTCGTCGACGAGCCTGATAATCTGGGAGAGGACGGTATCCTTGCCGACCCGTGTGGCACGGAACTGGAAGCTCCCGGTTTTGTTTATGGTTGCACCGGTAACCGTATCGCCGGTCTTTTTCTCAACGGGCATGCTTTCACCGGTGATCATGGATTCATCGATAGTCGAATAACCCTCGGTCAGCGTGCCGTCCACCGGTACTTTGTCGCCGGGCCGTACCAGCAATATATCGCCTGTCAGTACCTCCTCGATGGCGATATCTTTTATCGCGCCGTCACGCACCACGGTAGCCGTTTTGGGACGCAGGCCGATAAGTTTCTTGATGGCCTCGGAGGTCTGGCCCTTGGCCCGCGACTCAAGGAAACGCCCCATTAAGATGAGCGCAATGATCATGGAGGATGTATCGAAATACAGCCCGTGCCCGATGCCGGCCTGCATGAAGAACTGCGGAAATAGAACCACCGCTACGCTGTACAGGTAGGCCGCTGAGGTACCAACCGCGATCAGCGTATTCATATCGGTTGTCTTATGCTTCAGGGCGCCCCAGGCACCTTTATAAAAACGCAGGCCGGCCCAGAACTGCACGGGCGTGGCCAGGGCCCAGAGGAGATACGGTTTGAGGGTAAAGTCAAAGGCGGTGATCATGCCGAGGGCCATAATCACGACGGCCACGCACAGGGAAAAAATGAACTTGTATTTCAGGTCGTTGATCTCGCGCTGCGCAGAAATCGATATCCCGTCGATTTCAGCGCTTTCTTTCCCGAGTGTGTACCCGGCGTCGGCCACGGCCCGGTAGAGCTCGCCGGGGTCCGTATCATCCGTATATTCAACCGTAGCTTTCTCCGAGGCCAGGTTGACGTTGACCGAGACGACGCCCCGCACACCCTGCAGCGCTTTTTCCACCCTTGAAACACACGAGGCGCAGGTCATGCCGCCGACGGGGAAGATGGATTTTCTTAACCTGGCCTGGTAGCCCAGTTGGTCGATAGTCCTGGTCAGGTCTGAGAGCGCTACCTGTTCCGGATCGTATTCTATGGCAACTTTCTCACCGGCAAATGAGACATCTGCCTTAGTGACACCACTGGTATCTGAAAGCGCCTTCTGAATGGTATTGGCGCATGTCGTGCAGGTCATTCCACCTACACATATATTGGCGCTCTCAGTTTTGTGATCCGCGGGCATCAGACCTCCAGGTGCTGTTCCCAGACCCCGTGCAGGGTACAATAGGCAAAGGAAAAGAGGTGCTTGAAATCGGACGAATCGATCTCGAAGGCATAGACGGGTTTCCCTTTCTCGGGCTTGAAGACCTCTCTGCCCAGATCCACTACATGGCCATCCTTCTTTACGCCGAAGGCCTGTATCCAGACGATATAGTGTTCCAGCGTGTTGGGATGGGGGACTTCCCTGCCGACCACTATCTCGACCAGGTCCTTGCCCATTTTTCCCTGTCCCTTGATCATTTCAATGGAAGGTATGTGCTTTTCCTTGCCTTCCGAAGAACTGCCCTTAACGATATCGCTGAAATGCATGACCTTGCCGGGTTTCTCTTTCTTCATAACCCGCTCGGCGACAAGCCTTGAATCCAGGCCGCCGATACCGCCGCAGTCCGGGGTGTAACAGGTCACGTCATTGAAAGCGCATTTCATCTTACAACTCGGGCAGGGATCGGGCGGCTGGGGCAACTCAATAACGAAACTGCATTTATCGCACATCCAATAAGTCATGGTATTTTCCTCCTGTTTATTTGTAGCCGTGCTCCCTGTGCTTCTGCGCTATAGAATCAGCCAGTTTATCAAGGGCCTTGAAGTCTTCTTCCCGGGGATTGCCTTTGATATAGACCGGGTCGATCAGTTCCAATTTAAGATTGGTCAGCATACCTGTAATCTGCTCGATAGCACGGCTTCCCCAGCCGAACGATCCTATGATAGCTGGCGAACTTGAGGTTGGGGCGCAGCGCGTTTACCAGGAAGGCGGCGTTGGCCGCCAGCGGGTGGGCGCCGCCCAGCACGGTGCAGGTGGCGAGCACCAGCGTGGCAGAGTCAACTAAAGCGATGGCGATCTTGCCGGGGTCGGCGACGGTGAGGTCGAACTGTTTAACATCAACACCGCGTTCCATAAGCGCCTCAACCAGGTAATTGACCATATCTTTCGTGCTGCCGTGCATGGAAACGTAAGGCAGCAGGACTACATTCCTGGGTTCGTCGTATACCCAGCTTTTATAGGCGTCCAATATGAATTTTGGTTTATCGTAGAGGGGTCCGTGGCTGGGTGCGATTATCTCAATGTTGTAGTCCTTTAGCTTCTCAAGGTTTTTCTGGATATTTACACGGAAGGGCATCATGATCTCACCGAAATACCTTTTAGCGGATTCATAAACCTGCCCTTCATCCTGGACGTATAGAGCTGACTGCGCCAGGTGGGAACCAAAGAAATCACAGGAAAAAAGAATTTTATCTTCCCGCAGGTATGTAACCATGGTTTCCGGCCAGTGCACCCAGGGGGCATGGATGAACTCAAAGGTGCGGTTTCCCAGGGAGAGGGTTTCTTTATCGTTGACCGTGATAAAGACGCTCTCATCCAGGTGCAGCAGGTCAATCAGCATGCCTTTGCATTTGGGCGTGCAGACAACCCTGGCTTCCGGATAAAGGTCGAGTATCACCGGGATGCTGCCGGCGTGGTCCTGCTCGGCATGGTTGCAGATAATATAGTCAAGCTGTTCGACCTTAAGCCGGTCGAGATTATCGATAAGAATGTAATCCAATGCCGGATCAACGGTATCTATCAGGGCGGTCTTTTCGCTGCCGCGTACCAGGAATGAATTGTAGCTTGTGCCATCGGGTAACGGTATCAACGAGTCAAACAGGCGCCGGTCCCAGTCAATAGCGCCTACGGCATCGATGCCCGGCTTTATATCAGGCTTGTTCACATAAACCTCCGCTTACATTAGTTTGAACTGGTTTTTCTCTGCTCCGCAGACGGGACAGGTCCAGTCATCCGGGATATCTTCGAACCTGGTGCCCGGCTTGATGCCGCCGTCGGGGTCGCCTTTCTCCGGATCATAGATGTAACCGCATACGCTGCACTGGTATTTATCCATTTTAACTTTCTCCTCCTTTTTATCGCTTATGTAGCTTGGCGCTGATTTGGGCGTGGTGCCTCTTTTAACCTGCTGGTAATAGGCATAGGTTATAGGTTCGCCTTCCCTGATAACGTCGGCGTCAACCAACTGGCCTATGAAAATAGTATGGGTATATACGTCTTTCTGATCTATAACCCTGGCTTCAAGATAAGCCAGCGCATTATCGAGGACGATCGGGGCGCCGGTTTGGCCGGACCTGTACTTAACGCCGGCGAACTTATCGGTATCACGGCCGCTTTTAAATCCGAAGCCGCCTATGAAACTGAGCGGCGTCTCCTGGGACAAGTATGGAGGCTGAAAAAGTCTTGCTGGCGGAGATATATTCATGTGTCAGGTTATTGCGGTTGATAACGGCCTGGATAACCTGTGGCTCCGAACATATCTGGATGACCGTGTTGGCAACCTGGCCGTTGATTTTGCCGTTATTGCCCGATGATACGATGAATAAACCGTAGGTAAGCGAATACAGTGCCTTAGCGTTCATAACCGTCGACTCTCCTCGATATCATTATGCTGCATAACCTGTCTCCCAGACGACCGGTATCAATATGCATTTACATCAGCTCCGTCAAGGAGGTGATGTTCAGTGCGTGTAAACCAGTCAACCGGGTCCAACATATATTCCTTGTAATCTATTAAGGCCAGGTAATGCCCCTGTTCCTCGGCTGAAACGGCCAACAGGAATTGCCGCACAATATCGGATCCGGACCCGCCGGCCTGCTTTTTATAATAGTCGCGGGATTTTATCTCCATTTCAATAGCCTTTTCCACTCCGGCCAGTTCGCCTTTCTGTGTCTTTAACGTTTGTCCGGTGGTTTTTATCGCCTCTCTGAATATCGTGCCGATCCCGGATGTTTTATTCAGTGTGATCTGTTCCAACGGCAGGCCCTTCTTTTCGGTGATGGACTGGTAGATGGCTTCGAACCTGGCGCGGTGGTGATCTTCCTGGGTGGCCAGCCAGGCATACAACTCTTTGCCCAGCCTGTTTTCACTTTGTTTGCCTGCAGCGATATAGAAATTTTTACCGTCCACTTCCATCTGTATGGAAAATTTGACGGTTTCAATCAAGCTGGCGAATTCGTCTTTCATACCACTATCCTTTCAACAAGTATTTTGCTCCGCTACCTCATCAAGCATCAAAATACATTATATATCAATTTGTGCACACAATTATATCAACTATTTACATTTATCAAGTAATGAAAGTCACATTTTAGTAAATATAAAAAGGCTGGCCTCAAAGGCCAGCCTTCAGGACTCTGCGTTGCGTTTAATTATTTTGCGACTTTTCCCAGCGTTGCGAGCTCTGTATCCATACCCTTGCCGAAGAGCTTCAACCTGATCGGTTCGTTGTTGCCGAACTTTTTATAAACCCGGCAAACTTCGCAGATGCTCGTATCTTTGCCGGTGGCGCCGTGATCATCAAGCTTGCAGTAGGTGCCTTCGATCTCCCAGCATGCCAGGAACTGATACCTGGTCGCAGGGCACTCCGCTTTGATCAGCTCGGGACAATGGCATTTCTCCCAGCAGGGCTGTTTATCTGCCCAGAAGTTGAACTTGGAAGCATCCTGTTCCGTCTCGGTCTTTTGCATTTTCTCAATTACTTCGGCCATTGTCGTGACCTCCTTTTTTTATTAGGTCTAAGTTTTCTTTACAGGTAAAATTTAACATGCGTGCGGCCAGCCGGCCATCCGCCCTTAAGCCTAATCTGCATTTGCGCAAAAGCGCATAGATGGCCAACAAAGTATTAAGCCGAAATGCTTAATACGAGTTAAAGGATTTGGAATGCCCTGTCATTTGCTGCAAAATTAACCATGATGCCCGGGTATCCGGATATATGGAGTGGCGAAAACAGGTGTTTTTATTAACAGCCGGAGCTCCGGTGCAACAGGTTTTATGAAGAGTGAATATTTCCTTTGCATGCTGGCCGCCATGCTATTGGCGTGTATGGGTTGTCAGCCGGTTGATACCGCGCAACCGGGAAGTCAGAGCAATGAACAGGACCTTCCCCTGCGCATACGGAACGCAGTAGGGCCGGACGCATTGAAATTAGCCGGGTGGGAGATAAGCAATCTGGTCTCTGCCGGCGGTAAGCAGGCAACAACAGATACGGGGATTACCCGTTTTTCCGCTTTGCCGGGTAATATCTCGGAAGTGTTAAATGAGGAAAAGATTGCGGTCTTCCCGCAGGTGCGGGTCAAGCTGGAGGCGCCGCCGCCATTGCTGGTTATATCGCGGCGTGAGCGTATCGTTTACTACGACCGTATATTGCTGAGGCCGGGCTTATCGGACGAAGCCATGGCTGAAATTGAAGATAAGGTTGATGCGCTGGACTTATCGTCACTGGTGGTTCAGCTTGGAGGTTTCGGCGCTGCGTATCCCGCTATCGTGTCGCCGGATATGCCGGCGGAAAATATCGTGAACGCCGCGGTGGAGGAATGGGCCCATCAATACCTGGCCTTTAAACCGCTCGGTTCATTATACCTGCTTGATTCACTGGGATTGCGCCAGGACCCCGCTGTTATCGTGATGAATGAAACCCTGGCGGGTATGATCGCGCGGGAGATCGGGGACAAAGTGTATGAGCGCTATTATTCAAATGCAGGCGGCAAGGTGAATAGCGCCGGCCAGGTGGTATTCGATTTCAATAAGGAAATGAGGGAAACCAGGCTGAATGTCGACGGGTTGCTTGCCGCAGGCAAAATCGGGGAAGCTGAACAATACATGAAGGACAGGCGGCTGTATTTCAACCAGCATGGCTACGCGATCAGGAAGTTGAACCAGGCATATTTCGCCTTTCATGGGATTTATGGACAGGATCCCGGCGCGGCCAGCCCGGTTTACCAGGACATGCTTAAATTGCGCAAGACCTATGGGAATTTAGCGGGATTTGTCGATAAAATATCGGGTATGGCCAGCTATGCAGATCTGGAAAAGGCGGTCAGGCGTCCTGCCCGGTCAATAATAGTTTACATAATAGTAATTGTGCCAACCGGTATGCCATCTATCTCATTTTGATATACTTTACCGGTTATGAATTTGCCTGACCTCCTCTCTGTGGTTGTGATTGCCCTCGGGCTTTCCGCTGATTGCTTTGCTGTATCTTTGAGTGTGGGCGCGTCCGGCAAAGAATTCTCCTGGAAGTCCATGTTACGGTTAGCGCTGGCCTTCGGGCTTTTCCAGATGGGGATGCCGCTTTTGGGGTGGCTGATAGGCCAGACGGTGGTGCAGTATATTTCTAATTACGACCATTGGATCGCCTTTGCACTGCTGGCATTTATCGGTGTGAGGATGGCCTGGGAGTTCATCAAGGGTAAATCTGAATCTGAAAGCGTGGATATCACCAGGTGGCCGAACCTGCTTGACCCTGGCCATTGCAACCAGTATCGATGCCCTGGCAGTAGGGCTGTCCTTGGCATTTCTGCATATCAATATCTGGATTGCCGCGGCTATAATCGGCGCCGTGGCTTTCTCGATTACCGCTCTCAGTTACTGGTTAGGACGCAGGGTAAGTGCCTGGATCGGCAGGTGGGCTTTGCTGCTGGGGGCCGTTATCTTAATAGGCATCGGGTTACGTATTTTGTTCACCCATTGGACAGCATAAATGAACAGGATCGATTTAAATTGGGATGACAATGAGGTATTGCCTGACAGGATCAGGCCGGATGTCGAATTTCTCTTTTATCGCATGAGCCGGGCGACCATAGACATGGTTGACCCCAGGCCGGGTGAACGCATCCTGGATGTCGGGTGCGGCCGGGCCATTGATATCGTCAATATGTCTGAATCGGGGGCAATGTTGATCGGTCTCGAGCCCTCATTTGTAATGATTTCGCATGCGCGTGAAACGCTGAAGTTGAACGGGCAAAATACTTTCGTGCTGCAGGCCATCGGTGAGAGTATCCCTATTGTTGCCGGATCCGTGGATAAGGTTGTCTGTAAAGGGGCCCTGGACCACTTCGCCGATCCGGGCAAAGCTCTGCAGCAGATGGCGCTGGTTATCAAACCCGGAGGGTATGCTGTAATTGCCATCGCTAATTTTGAAAGCCTGGGTTTTAAGCTCGGCAAATTTATTTTTTGGGTGCGGCGGATACTCAATATCAGGAACCCCTACAAGCGCCTGCCCTGGGAACCGCCGCCGGACCATACCATTAAATTCAATTACGGGATGCTTCTCAAGCTGGCGGGCCGGCATCTGAAGGTGGATAAGGTCATCGGTGTGTCGATGCTTAGCTGTATGCCCGGCTGGGGGGATTTACTGGCCAGGTTACCCGAAAAACATCGCTTCTTTTCTATTAAAAGGTTTTGACCGGGCAGCCCGCCTTTTACCCGGGTTAAGTGATGTGATCGTTTTGAGGTGTGTACCTGCTCTCCACTCTACAATTAACGGGCCTCTTAATACCTGTCATTGCGACGATTTCCTCCGTCATTGCAGATACCCACGTAGGTGCGAGTTTTCATGCACGTCATCGGGCGGACATATGGCCCTAAGGATGCGTCGTGCAAAGGTTTCCTCTATCATTGCGACCTGAAGCTGTCAACTGATCCCATTGCGACGGATCACTTCTCGAACGATTTCCTGCTGGCCTGGATGATTTCCTGGTACCTGCGGCTGCCTTCATACAGGGTGCGCTTCTGGGTGGCAAAGTCAACTTTATACAGGCCGAATTTCATATCGAATCCCTTGGCCCATTCGAAGTTGTCCAGCAGCGACCAGTACTGGTATCCCCGTATATCAATTCCATCGGCGATGGCCTTATTCAGCACCAGCAGGTGCTGCTCAATATAGCTGGCCCTCCTGGTATCCGCTTTATCGGCGATGCCGTTCTCCATGATATAAATGGGTTTGGACGTGTAGCGCGTGATAAGTTTAAGAGCGCGGTAGAGTCCCGCAGGATATACCTCGTTTTGCATGTCCGTCAACTGATCGGGCGGCAGCTTCATTACTTCAGGGAATTGATCGCTCCCGGATGGCTGGAATTTCCTGTAGCTATGCGTATAGTAGTTGAGGCCGATGAAATCGAAGGCGTCTTTCTCTGCGCCGGAATAAGTCTCATTTACCATGCCCGGTATTGAAAAGCTGAAACGTCCTTTAGTGAGGTATGGGAAGTGACAGTCATTCATATTCTTGTTAAGCAGGTAGGCTACCAGAACGTCAAAAATGTTCCAGGGGTTCAGCGGATCGAACAAATGTATATGGATCGCCAGCCCCGCCTTCGCTTCCGGCTGGATCCTTTTAATCACTTGATAAGCCGCTGTATGCGCCAGCATCATGTTCCGGAAAGCCCTTGCCGCCTTCCTGTAGTCCTTCTCGCCGGGAGGGAACTCCGCGGTTGCATATCCGAAAATAGCATAAATACTGGGCTCATTGAGTGTGCACCACAGCTTAACCTTAGGCCCGAGGCGCTGCACCACCCGCTCACAGAATTGCGCAAAGATCTGCGGCGAGTTGTCCTGGAGAAATGCCCCCTGCTGCTCAAACCACAGCGGGTTGGTGAAATGGTGCAGGGTGATCACCGGCTCAATGCCGTTGGCCAGCAGATCATCGACTACCTGCTCGTAGTGATCCAGCGCAGCAACGTCAAATTCGCCCTGCTTCGGCTCGATCTTGCTCCACTCCACCGAAAACCGGTATGAGTTAAGCGAGAGCTCTTTCATCAACCGGGTGTCTTCTTTATAGCGGTTCCAGCTATCGCAAGCCAACCCGGCCTTCTGGCCATCCCTGATCCTGGGCTTTCCCTGCTCATCTACGGCCGACTCAAATTGATACCAGTTATTGTTGGTACAATTCCCCTCGATCTGGTGGGAGGCGGTGGCGCTGCCCCACAGGAAGTCCTTTCCGAAGCGCCAGGGAATGGCCTTAAGTTTAGCGAAGTCAAAGCGCAGGTTAAGTGATGGGTCCCTGAACCACAGAAGCACACCGAAGTATACTAAGACCAGAACTACGAGAACCAGCAGGATAATAAGCAATGCTATCATAATTCAACCTCACCACATTATTAGTGTTTGCTTTCAACTTGCTGTATTATAACACATCGTATTTATCAGCTAAATTGTATTTATGCGTGTTGACAATGCGCCGCATCTTATATAGTATGGCTCAAGTAAAAATCAATCAGGCATCCGGTGGCGGATAGCAAGTGGACAACACGCAGTCACTTAACGGAAAAGGCGGTTGTTTATGGAAAAGCTAAAGATAGGTTTCGTCCCTGCCCACAGGGAACCCTTCGATGATGGCTGGGCTGTGCGGATGCGTAAACGCTGTCTGGACGCGCTTGCCGGTATCCCGCAACTTGAGGTCGTGGCCCCCGATGCAAAGCTCACAGCGGGCGGTCTGGTGAGGGATGATGGTGATGCTGAGAAAACCATTAAACTTTTCAAAGCCAACGGCATACAGGGCCTGATAATCGGGACCATGACCTTCGGCGACGAGGTCTCAGCTTTATCCATCGCCTCGGCTTTTGCAGGTTACCCGCTGATGCTTTTTGGGACGAAGGAGGGACCTTTCACCGCCGACGGTAACCGCAGGTCGGATTCGTTTTGCGGCACCCTGGCCGTTTCCTCCGGATTGTACCGCAGGAAAATGCCCTTCCTTTTTGCCGGAATCCTGTTTCCCGAGGAAGATGTCTTTAAGCAACAAATGTCCGATTTTGTGCGGGTTTGCGCGGTAGTGCATGGTTTTATCGGCGCGCGTATCGGGCTGGTCGGTCCCCGCCCTGAGCGGTTCGAGACCTGCATCTGCAACGAAGACGCCATGATGCTGCAGTTTAAACAGCGGGTCGTGCCTACATCACTTCTTGATATCATGCAGAGGGTCAAAGGGCTAAAGGCCGAGCTCCCCAGGACTGCAAAAAATTATCCGGGCAATGAAAAAAGAGGCTGATTTGTCCATCGCTGGACGGCGAAGCCAGTGAAAAATATCGCCGGCCTGCAGTATGCGCTCAGGCAATTTGCGGAAGAAAAGGGGCTTGCAGCCATGGGTGTACAATGTTGGACTGCCATCCAGGAAGTATTACGGCATCTCATCATGCTATGCCTTGGGCAGATTGACCGATGCCGGGCTGTTAACCGCCTGCGAAGTCGACATCTATGGGGCACTGACCATGCTGGTCCAGCATTCAGCTTCTCTGAAAACGACACGCCCGCATTTTATCGACTGGACGATACAGCACCAGGAAAAGAAAAACGTATTCTTATCATGGCATTGCGGCAATGCTCCTCCTTCACTTGTTTGTAAGGGTTGCAGCATAAATGTTATGAGCCACAGTATCCTCAGCAAACCACTGGGCAAGGAGAACACGGTGGGAACGGCCGAGTTTCCGCTCAAGCCGGGCGTGGTGACGCTCAACCGCCTGACCGAGCGCGATGGCCGCTTCAAAATGCTGATTACCGCCGGAAGGATCATCCAGCCCAATCAGGCACTGAGGGGTTCCTGGAGCTGGGTGCAGGTTGAGAATCTGGATAAGTTGTACAGGACGCTGGTGAAAGAAGGATTTACCCATCACGCCAGCCTGATCCACGGTGATTACACAACAGCCGTTAAAGAGGCCTGCGAATTGCTGGCAATTGATACGGTGATTATATAATCAGCAGTGAATTTGACTGATAATATATATATGTATGGGCGATTTTATTATACGGGGTTTACCAAATTTTAATAAAGGAGTAGAGGTTAAAATGGAAGAGAAGAAGCTGGCAGTAGGCGTAAAAGTCGGTTATGGTGTAGCCGACTTCGGAGGCAACCTGTTTTTCACAGCAACGGCCTTTGTATTGCTTAACTACCTTACCGACACGGTGGGGTTGGCCGCGGCGCTGGCGGGCACTGCCCTCATGGTGGGACGTATCTGGGACGCCTTTTACGACCCCATCATCGGCTATATCTCGGATAGGACTAAAACTAAGATGGGCAGGCGCAGGCCGTTCATGCTGGGTGGCGCAATCCCCCTCTTCATAGCCATGATCATCATGTTTACCAACCCCTCCCTGGTCATCGGCGCCGGCATCAGCCAGGCCGTGCTTTTCATTTACACAATGGTCGTCTATATCATCCTCTGCACCGCATATTCCACGGTCAACATCCCCTATTCTTCGCTGGGACCCGAATTGACACCTGACTACAATGAACGGACATCGCTCAACGGTTACCGCTTCGCTTTTGCCGGCATCGGCACGCTGCTCGGCGCCGGCCTGGCATTGCCGATCGTGGCCATGGCGCCGAATAAAGATCTGGGCTTCATGCTTATGGGTATCGTCTTCGGCGCAGTACTGCTGGTTTCAACCCTGGTCACCGTCTTTTCAGTCAGGGAATCCGCGGAAGTCAGGCCGGCTCAATCGATGGGGTTCTGGAAAACATACAGTGAGGTCTTTAAGAACAAGCCTTACCTGCTGATACTCTTTACCTATATACTGCATATACTGGGCATTACCATTGCCAGCGGCATCGTGATCTACTACTTCAAATATATACTGGGCGCTGAAGGCATGACCACCTACGCCATGCTGATATTGATCGGCGTTGCCATACTCTTCATCCCCGTCAGCGTTGCCATGAGCAAGAAGACCGGCAAGAAACTGGTTTACGGCGTAGGCTTTTTAATCATGGCAGTGGGCCTGATGGTGCTGTTTTTCAATAGGGCACACCATGGGCGTTGCCTTCAACCTGATCATGATGGCTTTCATGGGCATCGGCATGGGCTTCCTGTATGCCATGCCTTATGCCATTGTGGCCGATGCAATAGAATATGACTACCTGAGGACGGGCGAGCGCAGGGAAGGCGCGTTCTTCGGCATCTGGACCTGGGGACTCAAGATCGGGCAGGCTCTGGCAGCCTTTATCATGGGTGTGACACTGAGTGCTATGGGATATGTCGCAAATCTCATACCGCAGGCAGCCAGCGCGCAGCTCGGCATCCGGCTTTTCCTGGGACCGATTTCTGCTTTCTTCTTCCTCATGGCGGCCGTGGTACTGTATTTCTACCCGATAACTGAAAAACGCTATAAAGAGATACAGGCAGAGATCGCGGTCATGGAGGCTAAAAAACAGCCGGCAAAATAGCGTCCGGGCAACGCCTGCTGGTTTGCTGTACCCATCCACGCCTGTTTAGGGGCCGGAACAGGTTGGGATTGTGACGTGTAGTCTGGCCTGTAACCAGTGCCATTGCTTTTAATACAAACAATTGCAGGAGGAATCATGTCTGAGCTTGCCAATGCCATAGCCGACCTCAAGGAAGACGAGGTCAGGAAAATCGTGCAGGATAAAATCGCCGCGGGCACAAACCCGATGTCGATAGTCGATGAGTGCCGCCAGGGCATGGAAATCGTCGGGGAACGCTATAAGAATAAAGAATATTTCCTGGGCGAACTGATCATGTCCGGCGAGATATTTAAGGAGGCCATGGCTGTTGTCGAGCCTAAATTGAAAGCGGGCCAGTCCAAAAAACCGGTCGCCAAAATAGTGCTCGGCACCGCCAAAGGCGATATCCATAGCATTGGCAAGGACATAGTGGCCATGCTTCTTAATGCCGCCGGCTTTGAAATCTACGATGTGGGCGTAGATGCAGCGCCCGAGGTCTTCGTTAACAAGCTGAAGGAAACCGGGGCGCCCATCCTGGGCATCTCCGGCCTGCTCACGCCTTCCTTCGAGTCCATGAAGCAGACCGTCCAGGCGTTGGAAGCAGCCGGCCTGCGAAATAAGATAAAGGTCATCATCGGAGGCGGCATCGTCACCGAGGTCGTCCGCAAATATGTGGGCGCCGACTCCTTCACTGACGATGCCCCTGAAGGAGTTGAACTGTGCAAGAAATTGGCCGGGGTGGTGAAATAGATGATCAAAGAGACCATGACCCCCACTGAACGTACCTGGGCCGCTATCAAGCTTGAGCCATGTGACCGCATTCCTGTCGCGCCCCTTATGGACGTTATGTTCCCATCCAGACATAAAGGCATGACGGTGGCCGAGGGCATCGCCCATCCCCGAAGGGGCTTCCAGGCCATCGTCGACACCTTCGATGACGTCGCCGGATGGGATGCTATGATTATACCGGGATACAGCCTTCCCATACCCCCCAGCATTGCTGCTGTTATGCAGGTAGTCATCGGTGACACAAGGTACCCCGGGAAGGAACCGGGCTTTTCTGAAGACTCATCGCCCCAGTTCATAGAAAAAGAGCTCCTGACAATTGAAGATTATGACGAGATAATAAAACTGGGCTGGTTAGGCTTTGCCGAAAAGAATCTCGGCCGCTTTTTTCCACTGGACCCGGAGCTTTTGCTCAGCTGGGCCAAAAGGCAGCTGGACCGCTATAGGTCCGAGGGTGAAGTATGGAAGGCGCGCAACATCCCCTCACTTTGCGGCGCCATCGTTATGTCGCCACTTATGTTCCTTTCCACAAGGAGGTCGCTGGTTCCATTTACGCAGGATCTTTACAGGTTCCCCGACAAGGTCCAGGCTGTCATGGATGCCATGATCGACGATCTAATTAAATTTCCTATTGAAGCGGCCCGTACGACCGGTATACCGGGCGTAGAGCTGATACTTGAGAGGGGCGGCTGTTTCTATTACCCTCTGAAAATTTTCGAGCGCTTTGAGTTCCGCTATATGAAAAAGATGATAGACGCATTTGCCCGCGAAGGGCTGATAACAGTCATGCATTTCGACCAGGACTGGACGCTCAACCTGCCCTACCTCCTCGACCTGCCCAAGAAAATGTGCGTCTGCGAGCTGGACAGCACCACGGATATCTTCGAGGCCAAGGAAATACTTAAAAACCATATGTGTATCATGGGAGACGTTCCCGCCTCACTCAGCAGCATCGGCACACCTGAAGAGATGCAGGCCTACTGTGAAAAACTGATCGACCATGTCGGCAAAGGGAAGACGGGTTTCATCCTGAGCACGGGATGCACGATCCCATTCGACGCTAAATTTGAGAATTTCCAGGTCATGATAAATTCTGTAAAGAACCATTTGCCGCAATAGTTTTTCAAATCAACAGGGGTGCTGATCTGTGGCCGGTATCCATTAATCTCATCTCTTATTGTAAACTGCCCTGACCCATCAGGTCAGGGCAGTTATGGATTACCAGGCTATGGCCGAAATCAGCCAGCGAATAGCCTGCTTCAATCTTTACACAGCATAGCTTCACTGACCACTAACTGAAGCTGTAAAGTCAACGTTTGATACGTAGGCCGGGCAGAGGACGTCGTTTTCAGGTGGTTTGTACTCGGTGGTGCTGGGGGTGCCGCCCAGTTCCGTGTCTAACTCCTGTGCGCAGGCCGCCCCGGCCTCAGCTATCATCTTCACCAGGGCATGGCTCTGGATGTACCCTGTAAAGGTCACGGTCACCCTGGTATTGGCGGGGTTGACCGGGATGGCCTCCGATTTGAAGGTGCCGGCATATGTGATGTCGATCGGCACCGTTTTGCCTTCGCTGACGTAATTGATTACGGAGTTGAAGCTGTAGGTCCCTGTCAGGACACCCTTGTTGTCCGTCCCGTCGACCTTGATTTTAGCGTTGCCGCTGAGTGTCGAACCTTCTTCTGCCTGGATCGTGAAAGGTACCGACTGGTTGGCCGTTGCCTTGCCGCCTGCCACGCTGATGATGGTTTTGGCAAAGACAGGGCCGAGCAATACCGGACCTAATTTATCGTCCGGCTTGCCATTGGCCATACCGCTGCCAAAGGCACCGTTGGTCAGGTCGACTCCCGTCTGGGTGGTGAATTTATATGTGGCATCAACCTGCTGGGACTGGTTGTTGGCCTTCCAGGTGGCTACAACCTTGACGGTGTAATCCCCGGGGTCCTTGTCAGTTTTCACCAGGGGACTTTTGTTATAGCCGGATTTGCCCAACAGTTTA
Organism: uncultured Chloroflexia bacterium; assembly: GCA_963752975.1. GTDB lineage: Bacteria > Chloroflexota > Dehalococcoidia > GIF9 > UBA5629 > CAIMUM01. The sequence continues at coordinate 294,817 of CAVWAG010000002.1, read as the reverse complement.
TCATTGACGGACCATGTATATTCTGCATCATTGGGGATACCCTGCGGCTGGGCAGAGAAAGTGTAGCCCTTTTCCGGTACACCCCTGCCCCCGGCAAGGTCGCCTGGGGGAACGATGCTGAGATAAGCTGCCGCGTTGATATGGAAGCTGACTGCCGGTGAGGTGGCTGACTGCTCCTTGCCGGAATCGGTCCACGTAGCCTCAACCTTAAGAGTGTAATCTATGGCCTCGCTGAAAGAGATGTTGCCGGTTTTCTGGTCTTTCCCGCTGGTCTTTTCATCGCCGTTGCTGTACCAGGTATACTCGGCGCCTTCAGGTATATCGGTGGTGGTCACGCTGAACAGGTATTTCTGCCCCTTAATGCCTTTGTTGGCCTTGATGTCTGCCGGGGCGTTCAACGTAATTGATGCGACCCCGGCGATCTCGAACTCGACCTCGGGCGAGGCGACAGATTGTGTCTTTCCATCTGCGTCGGTCCACTTGGCTTCAACTTTCAGCACGTAGTTTGTCGCAGACGTAAATGTGTTGGTGACCGACTTGAGGTCTTTTCCATGCTTCTTGGCCGCTCCGCCGCTGTACCAGGTATAGTCGGCGCCGGAAGGTATATTCTGGGGGTCGGCGCTGAAAGAGTACTGCTTGTTGGTAACGCCCTTACCGGATGCGATTTCATCGGGGACATTGATCGATAATGTGGGCGCGGAGCCGATATCGAACTTGATGTCGGAGCTGGCGCTCTTTGCGTTTCCGGCCTTGTCCGTCCATTTGGCTGTGGCCTTGACCGTGTAGCTTTTTGAGGCGCCCGACGGATCGGCCGACAGGGGCATGGATATGGCGTCCCCGGTGTCGCCGGTATCATCGCCGTTGAGGGACCAGGCATAGGTGGTTCCCTCCGGCGCGCTGCTACCTTCACCCCAGTAGGCATAAAACTTATAGTCTTTGTCTGGCACCCCTTTATGGCTGCCCTGCAAGGCGCTGTCAGCGCAGCGGACGGAGAAATTGGTGGGCGACTCGATTGTGAAATCAATTTCATCTTGGTTCCATTCCGCTTTACCGGCGGGAGTACTCCAGTCGGCATGTACCAGCACTGCATAGTCGTTTTCATCCTTGAAATTGAAGGTTTCCGTTGTCCCGGTCCTTCCGGTATCTTGCTGGTCAAGGTACCATTTGTATTTTACACCGGCGGGCGCCTTGCCCGAGTCCCAGGAAACGTTGAAGGTATAGTCTTTCTTGGGAACGCCCAGCTTGTTGTTCTGAATACTGCCGTCCGTGCAGGTGAGCTGAACATGCACTGCAGCGACTGACAAGGTTAATATACGGTTGTTATCGGCGGTCTGGGCGTTGCCCTTATCGTCCTTCCAGGCAGCGCTGGCGGTGACGGTGTGGCTGCCCTCGGTTTTGAAAGTGTAATGTATCTTTCCACCCTGGTCTTCAACCCCGTCTCCGTCCACCGTCCAAACATAGCTGACCCCCGCCGGGGCATTCTTCGGGCTCCAGTCGGTGGTGAAAGTGTATTCTTTATCGATGACTCCGGCGTTCGATCTCTGCAGGTTATTGTCCGTAGCAACGATGACAAATGCGGACTGAACCGTGATATCAAAGTCCAACGGTGGCGCTGCCACCTCCCTATCAAGTCCTCGTATATCCTTCCATTGGGCTTTAAGCTCAAACTTATAATGGCCTAAATCAAACGAAGCTGTTCTATCTGCATCGCTGCCAATTATCTTGCCGGCAAATGACCAAGTATAGGTGACCCCGTCAGGAGCTTTCCCCGGTTCCCATGAGCTTTTAAATGTGTAGTGCTTATCTGTCACACCCTTGCCCCGCAGTATTTCGTCCGGTGCAGCTATGGCAAGGGAGATGGGCGGCTCCACGTTATAGCGGAGCGTGGCCTGCGCCAGGGGTTGGGGGTTCTTCCTGTCAAGCATAGAAACCTTTATATCGTAGGTGCCTTCCTTGGTATAAGTATGTGATGCCGACCCGTCTTGCTGCGGAGATGAGACGTTCCCTTCGCTGTTGGCATCGCCGAACTCCCAGTAAAAGGCGGCGTTATCCGGTATGTTATCGCCCTGGACGCTGAAAGAGGTCTTTTCCCCCGCTGTGGCTTTAGCTGGGTCGGCCAGTATCCTAAGTGGCAGCGTATCAGCCACTTCGTATTTGATCTCTCCGTAAGTATGTTCCTGAACGGGGCCGCCATTTGTCGTAGTAACCCAGGTGGCCGTCACCGAAACCGTATAGGTTTTTGCTTCATCATAGATGGTGGACGCTTCCTCCCCCTGCCCGCTCTTGCCGTTGCCGAATGACCAGCTATACTTGGCATCTTCTGGGAGGGGGTTGGAGCGTGCCAGTTGGAAAGTGCAGGTCTGTTTGACTGCGCCCTTGGAGGGGTTGGCGATAATATCGAGTGGCGCCTCTATAACTTCGTAGGTGACGGTGTCTTTGGCCAGCGGTTTGACTGCCTTGTCTTTGACTACCTGGCAGGTGATGGTTTTCTCGCCCGAAGTCTTGAACGTGTGTGTCACGCTGTCCGCATCACTGTACTTGGTCCCTTGCTCCCCGGCATTGCCGTAGAAATACCACTCGAGCTTGGTGTCCTTGGACATGTTCTTGGTGAGGGCTTTAAACGTGCAGGGGTCGTCGACATAACCTTGTTTTCCGGGAGCTTCTATCTTGACCTCGGCATCGGCGTACCCATTCTTGACCTTGAACCATTTAAAATCTACCCACGCGTCATTCTGGTCTGTGACATCGATCCCCACCATGCTCTCGCCCGGGTTTGTAAGGTAATATTTCCCGTCAGAGCGGACGTCCAGTTTCGCCGGGGAGTCCTTAAACAGCGGGTCGGCATAATATACATCGAATTTCAATTGGGGGTTGTCGATTTTCAAATCCAGTGACCCGTCCGTTGTTTCATAGTCATCTGATAGCTCGATCTCGTCTCCCTTATCATCGATCACGTTGACTTTATAGGACGGAAAAACGCCATTTCCTATAGTGCCGTCTTTCAGTTGGCTCCAGAAACCAGCTATCTTATCCCAGTTGCTGATTATGGTGCTCTTTGCAACGTACGTAATATCGCCCCAGGGAGTGCCAAAACCCATATAAGGCAGGTACTTGCCGTTTTCCCACATAATTTGGCCGACCCCACCCGGAATATTGGGGTCATAGATAAACAAAGTCCCGTCAGTTATTTTATAAACCATCATCGCATGCCCACCAGGTCCACCCAAATTATAAATAAAAACCATTTGTGGTTCGTGTGTGGCAAGCATGGAGGTTTCAAATAGCCTGCGTGTGAGATTGTCTCCGTTAGTTTCCTGCAATTTGACCCACCAGTCACGCGTGGTCTGGTTTTCTGCAGCACCTTTGCCCGCTCCCGCGTTAGGATTCCAGACTTGTATCTCTGGCTTATGATTCATATAATCTTCATGCAGTAGGGAGCAAAACCTTATGGCGAGTGCGTCATCTTTATCGAAACCAACTGTAGGGGGATTAGGCTTACCGTTATTATCGTACCTGCCAAACAGACTTTTATCACTGCCGTCAGGCTTGGTTAAGTAATACCACATGGCTCCCATCGACATCCCCTCGCATATACCATTGCTCACGTATGTTGTTGGGTTCTCAAACTGCCAGGAATCCGTGCCCGGCCTGAAACCGGAATCCATTACCCTGGGTATCAGAGCTGCGGCAAGGCTTGAAAAAAAGCCATCGGTAAAATGCTTCAATGCCACGGTGGCCGAGTCCTTGTCGACAGCGATAACCGGAGCGCCCTCCAGCGTCCCTGTCTTCGAGTCGTAGTAATACCAGGTGACAACCTGCCCTTCCGGTACCTGCAGGGGGACCTTGAGAATCATGGGCGTGGCAGACAGGCCTCCGCCGTTTTCCACGCTGATCATGGGTGAGATGGGGTTGACGCCGTTACCGAACGTATTCATCTTGATCGGTGCTGAGGATACCTTGAATGTCCTGTTGTCGCTGTAGGCGTTGGCTGGCACGGTAATCTGCAGGCCGTTGAGCGGGTCTCCCGGTTTATCCACATTAATGGTGCCGCCGGAAGTGTCAATCTGTGTTGTGGCCAGCTCAACAGGCGTGTCTGTAAGAATTGTGCCCGTCTCGGTCCTTTTCACAGGGGGAGGGACATAGTGCCTTTGTGGACCGGTTTTGCCTGTAGGATCACCCTCTATCCACTGGCTCTCCTGTGAAACGGAGGCCGGTTTTACCGCGGTAAAGGGCCATTTGAAACCGGCCTTGACCGCCGGTGTAATGATCAGGACTGCGACCAGGATTACGGCCAGGAAACCCTGCACCGCCGACCAGCCTATACCGCCGAATAGCAGGTAGCGCGATGCCTGCGGGGCCTGTTTCTTATTTTTCCACCAGGCGGCCAGTCCGCCTATCCAGCCAAAGAAAAGCACGGCGACGTACCACAGGACGTTGACTCCCAGGATGGTGGGCAGGCCGGGTTGCGACGAAGCTTTAACCTCGGGCGTTGCTGCCTGCTTTATTTCTTATGGCCGTTTGTGGCAGTTCTTTCTTACCGGCAACAGGGGTGGCAGCAGCCGCTGCAGTTAAAACAGGTTTCGGCTCCGAAGGGGTCAAGACAGGTTTAGCCTCCGATGGGGTCAATACAGGTTTCGGCTCTGGTGGGGTTTCTTTAATAACGAAAAGCTTCTCGGCGCAGGGCTGGCAATAGGTTTTATCATCGTGTTCCACGCGGCATTGAACGCATACGAGCTTGCCGCAGTTGATGCAGGCGCCGACTGATTCCTTGCTGGGATGGCGTGAGCAAGATGACATAACCTGCCTCCTCAGTTATTTTGTGTTTTTAACTGGCCAGGTGCTGCCCCGTTATCTCCCTGTATTGGGACAGCCGGATTATTGGTTTGTGCCCCGTTGGTATTATAAAGTCTGCTCTGCGGTACATTTTTCATTTGCAGGAGCGATTTCAGGCTGGGTGGCAGGTTGGCATAGGCAGGATAGTAGATACGCACTGCCATCAGGATAAAAAGCAGGAATATGCAAACAATGAAAATTATACGTTTCACCCTGTCTTGCCGCTCCATTACCGGGGGTTAAGCCATGATTCCCCTTTCCGATTCGCAACCAGCAATTAGCCCCTGAATTGCTACCGCCCATGATAATATCCCTTCCCCGCGTCTGTCAATTAATATCTGCTATGCGCTTACTTACGGCGAAGCGAGCTCCCGCGGTCCGTATTGTGGCTTTCTTCTCTTATTGCCGAATATACGGCAGCAATCTCCTCCAGTGTAAACTCCCGCGGGTTGTTTGCCAGATGTCTTTTATCCGCGATAACCTCCCCGGCCATCTGCGGGATATCCCAGGTGGCTTGCGGGATATGACAATACCGGCGTCGAAAGGCCCTTAATTCTCCAGCATACGCTGCATCAAATCGGTTAATTTCCAATAAATATGGGAGTACTAATGCCAGGGCCTGGCCGTGTGGTACGCCTTGATTAGACAACGGGTACGATAGGGCATGCCCCAGCGTTGTTCCGGTGGTTGTTAAAGCTATACCGGCCATAAGACTTCCGGCGGCAATATTTCGCCTGCCTTCTGCTTCGCCCGACAGGGCGAGGCGGATATTGTTCTTTAACAGCAGGTAAGCTTCAAGCGCAAGTGCGCGCCCCAGGCTATTTCCCTTCCTGGCGCCGAAACTTTCCACAGCGTGAGCCATGGCATCCAGGGCCGAGCAAACCATAGGCGCCGCAGGCAGGGTTATTAATAAATCCGGGTCAATAATGGCTGCGTCAGCGGCAAGCTTCAAATCGGAAAAAGTATTTTTCCGCCCTTCAACTTTAATGACGGAATTTTGAGTGACTTCGCTTCCGCTACCAGCCGTGGTGGGAATCATAATTTTGGGTACCGCGATCTCCATGGCCAACTTTTTGGCCACATCCATGGCACTGCCCCCGCCGAGCCCGACTATAAAATCAGGTTTTATTTTATTTATGAATTCAAGACAGCCATTTACATCATCCATAGATGGGTCAGGGGTTATAGATGAAAATACTTTGTAATTTATCCCTGCTTGATCGAGACAGGAGATAATAACCTTCATCGACTGCCTTGCAGGCATGCCGCTGCTGGTAACAATAAGCGCCGTGCTTCCACCGAGTTGTTTAATCTCGCCGCCCAACCTGCCTACCGTCCCTTCACCGAATATGATTTTAGTGGGCAGCCGAAAATCAAAGCTGCCGGCGCCGCCGGGGAAATAATATTTGGAGATTTCGTTTTTCAATTTTAAAAACCTTTATGCCTGTGGCCCAAAATGCTTCAACATCACCAGGTCCTCAAATTCGCTGGTATTGGTGATCGATATTCCCTCGCGGGCCGATCCGTAAGTGACAAAGAGCTCATCCCCGGTCATCTGGCCAAAGCGTATCATGGCTGGCGATTCGATCTCCAGAGCGCCGAACTTTCCCCTGCCCTGGATCACGATAACTCCATAGGCATCCGTATCCCGGATGGTAACCGTTCTGCCGGGATATACAGTCAGCTCCTTCGCGCTGAAAAATGGGGAATTATATACTACATCATGCTCCTCGTAGCCCAACTCCTTCATTTCATCGAGCGGTTTTACCGGCAGCGGGGATAAGTACCTGTTTTCATAGAAATCCGGGTCCGTATTTAAATCCCAGTCGATCATCTCTATCAGGTAATCGATATTGTTTCGCTGTTCCTCGGGCACGTCCTTAACCAAAAGGTCGTATGGAATATATTTATTCCAGGTGAGGGATTGATACATGCCGAAAACATCCGACGCCCGTTGCGGCTCATAGGTGAGCATCGAGCCCGGCGCATGGAGCACACCTGGCGGTACGTCCCAGCCCGTACCCGGCGCCAATCGGTACGCGCGGGATAAGTTTAAAATCCCGTTGTCGCCGCTATTCCAGTTCTCGAGGCAGCGGCGCACATCGTCCCTGGTGGTTCCTGGATTCAAACCAAAAAACGTATAGGGAAAAAGGCCGCCGTGATTGTTCAGCTGTTTCGGAAAATAATAGCCCTCCGGCTTACCCTTACGCCCCACGCGGGCGGCAAACTCATCATTCTGATGGAGGTGGAGGGGCAGCGGTTCGAGGTTATCAAAGAATTTACTGTACATGGTCCATCCGCCGTGTTTCTTCATCACCTCCGGACCGAGGATTTCATTGCCCGATAATTCGATCGCCTCTTTAAATAGAATTTTATTTTTACGATCTCCATCATCGCAATAAATGTAGCTCAGTCCTTCGTCTTCGAGCGTCTCCGGGCCGTTATCCGCCTTTGTAGTGGACGCGAACCACCGCTCATCTATGCCGCCGCGATGGGCGCCAAAAGCATAATAGTCATCCGGATGTAGCTTAAGCCTCCTGCCCGGAATACAGAAAGACCTTGGGACCCAGTTGGGACACAACCGAAAAATGCCTTTTCCCTTATTCAGGGCGGTTTCCAATAACTGTTTTTTCATAGCTTAAATACTGTCGATTCCGGGCAAATAGACGATGGTATCGATGTGATCGACATCGCCTTTTTGAAGAACGATGACCTTATTTGTTCCCCTGCTCTGAACCTCTATCTGACGGTGTTCCGGTTCAAGGTATGCGGACTGCGCGCCTTTCCATCTTTTTCCCTTAAGGGCTATCTCCACCGATTCGGATTTCCCCTTCATGTTGATTATATGAAGGAGCACGCCATCCTTGTAAAAACTCGTGATAGTATTAAAATCCTTTTTATCAACGGATACACCGCCTGCTGCGTACCAGCGATACCTGATGGGGTAAGAAGAAAGGAATAGTTCCTTCCTGGGGATATACCATTCGCCAAGGATCTCAAGCTGCTTGATATGATCGGGGTACAGGCTCCCATCCATCAGGGCGGATGTGCCCGCGCTGAATTTGCCGCCGCATGCCATGACTATCGCCGCCTGGCGCACAAAATCATGGATATCTTCGCGGAGACTCATATCCTGCCACCATACCGAGGTTGGTGTGATAAGCTCCCAGGGGTGTTTAAAAAGCATTCGATAAAGGTTTGCCCACTTCCAGGTGCTCACAAGGACAGATATTATGCCGCCGGCTTCTTCCCGTTTCCCTATAAATGGTCCATCCAGGGCATGGGCCTCTCCCGATGAAAAGTGCTGGTGTTTATGGGAGGTGAAAAACATCGATGACAGGTTGAAGGCAAGCACGACGTCGGGGTGACTTGCTGCTGAAGTGAGCGACCGTATCCCTGGTCGTTTTATCGGACCACCACCAGTCCATCCACATGCCGTCCGGCCTGTACTGACGAACGATCTCGTCGTACTGCCCGCGCATATAATTGGCATATATCTTATAATCCGCATCCGGCAGCAGGCCCAGGAATGAGGGGGTAATGCGTGGAAGCGGCTGGATGGAATCGAACTGAGGATTGTGGTCGAAAATCGACGAGTAGTAATAAATAAACGTGATCTTTGCTTTCCTGCTGAGCTCGGCAAATGTCCCGGCATAATCAACGTCGGTTTTCCATTTGGTCAGCTCCGTGTTAAACCAGCAGATGCCGTCGTGCCACTTGATCTCGAGCGAATGATAGTCCAGGCCGATCTTTTTACTCAGGGCCACGTAATCTTCGATCTTGCAGTAGGGGCCGTTGAATTTAAGATTGCCCTTTTCGTCCGTCATGGATTTATTAAATTCTATATAATCGCGGTCCCAACCTACGTTGGGACGCTTCTCGATCTGATACTGCACGCAAAAACCGGACTTCTGCCACCATTTCCGCTACATCCGGCCCTTTAGGGCGCCGTTCCTTTTTGGCAATAATGACGCTATGAGACGGCCGGAGATAATCACCATGCTTTTGTATGTTTCCAACTTTGTTGCAAAATTCCACTTCATCAACTCGCTCATGACGATGCTCCTCTGATCAATTTATATTCTTGTTATGCCCGGGATTTTCCGGATCAACTCCCGCTTATCTTAAGTGCCATCATTTAAGGGTAAGCAAAACGCCAGGTTCAACTAATCGGCTGTTATGCTTCCCTCGGAGAGGGCCCTTTTAAATATACTTATGGATTCCCGCACGCCCCGGGCAAGCGGCGTCACGCGAAGACTGCCCAGCAGCGCGATAAGGGGCGCATTGTCAATCAACTCGGGAAAGGGAAGCGGCTTATCGGCATACGCGATAGTATCCCTGGAGGACGGTTCAGCAGCCTCGATCTCCCTGATAATATCATCCATGCCTACGGTCTCGCCTCCGAGATTGAAAACTTCGGCTCCTTTAAAATCTACCCGGGCAGCATCGATGTAAGCCTTAGCCGCATCATCCGCGTACTGGAAGCCGAAACGGCCTCCATACGAGATGTTGTAAGGCCTTCCCGCAGCCGCAGCAAGCATGGCCTTGGTGGGTGTCGATGTAAGGCCCTGGTCCCTGCCGGGACCGTAAACTACATAGGGACGTATTCCAATGCTTGATATACTGTTATCGAGCCAGTATACGCGTGCCGTTCCTTCGTTTGCCTGCTTGTATACGCCGTAGTGCGAGCGGGGTTTGAGCGGCGCATCGTGCTCGAGCGGCCCGGAGGGATATTCATCTCCCAAACCGTAAACAGCCGTGCTGCTGGCATAGACCACATTGTGGATACCACACCGTCCCGCCGCCTCGAATATATTTACCGTTCCCTGCACATTCACTGCGGCGCCCAGCGGCGGATCGGCCTTGCAGAAAGGCAGCTGCATGGCGGCGAGATGAATGATATGCGTAATTTTATGCTCGGCAAGGGCGTGTTCAATTGCACTTAAATCCGTGATGTCGCCTCTGACAAATTTGACAGTGGATATTTCCTTCTCACTCATTATCAATTTCAGTCGTTGCAGCGATTCCGACCTGACCAATGCGCAGGTAAAGATGCCTTCACGGACGAGATTGCGCACCGTCCATGCTCCGATACACCCGGTTGCGCCCGTGACCAGGAACCGCTCCCCCATTTTACGATCCCTCCGGGCTATTCTTGGCAGGCGGTATGCTTTTAACCCTCCAACTCATTTCGCCACCCAGCCGCAGTCTACCAGGAGGTCGCTGCCGGTAATGAACGACGCTGAGTCGCCGGCAAGAAAATATATCGACTCGGCGATCTCGGACGGGTCGGCCCAGCGTTTGAAGGCCTGCTCGGCCTCCCTGAGCTTCTTGACCTCTTCAAAAGACTTCCCGGTTTTGTCCGACTCTATGCGTATATCGCTGCGTAGCATGGGAGTATCCACAGAGCCCGGGCTGACCGAGTTTACACGTATATTCCATGGGGCGAGCTCCCAGGCAAGCGCCCTGGTAAGCGCAATCACCGCGCCTTTGGTTGCACCGTAAAGTGAATGATCGATTTGCCCCACATGGCCCGAGACCGATCCCATGTTCACAATGGAGCCGCTCTTCTGCTCCTTCATGACAGGAATTACGTGCTTGCACAGGAGAAAAATGCCTCCCAGGTTAACATCTACTACGCGCTGGTATTCCTCCCAGCGGATCTCGTCTAGAGGGCGCACCAGTACGATCCCGGCATTGTTGTTTAGCACGTCGATACGGCCATGCATTTTCATTATTTTTTCTACCGATGAGGCGACTTCTTTTTCACTTGCCACATCGCATTTCCAGAAGACGCAGTTCCCACCAGCGGCTTTGATTTCATCACTGACTTGTTTACCGCGATCGGCGACATCCAGTATGGCAACAGCGTATCCTTTGCGCGAAAATAACCGGGCAACGGCCTCACCTATTCCGTTCGCGGCGCCCGTGACAACTGCAACATTTTTGGATACGCTCATCGTTTCACCTCCCGTCAAGTCCTAAAATCTTTCGTGCTTGCTTCACGCTTGCGACAGGCCTTCCCAGTGACCGCGAAATGGCTGCGATTTCGTTCACCAGTTCATGTGTTTTCGCCAGCTTTCCAGACCTCGCATAAGGGTTGTCCTCGGTTCCCACGCGCACATGGTCTCCTTCCAGAATGGCAGCCGCCAGTATCTTTATCTGGTCCTCATGCATAATGCTTACCACAACTGCGCAACCCGGCGGCAGCAGCCTGCGGCGGTAAAGGTATTCCTCTACTGTTGGCGGTGACCAGGTGCCCCCCGGCCAGCCGAAAAAGAGCGTCGTTATATAGGGTGGATTGAGAAGCTTTTTATTGATCAAGTAATTCAGGTTCCATATGGACCCTGCATGCCATACCTCGAACTCGGGAGCGGCGTGATACTTCGCGCAAAGCTGCGCGTATCTCACAAGTTCCTGTTTCGAATGGAGCTTGAGGCAATCAACCTCGGCGAAGGCCTCGTCATGGTGATTGAGTATTATGGAGAGCATATCAGTTTTTTCCGTGAAGCAGTCCATCCGCTCTTCGATCTCGAGGCTGGACATGCCGCTCTGAACTATGATATCGCAGGAGGCCCGCACAGCGCGGATGACCTCGGTCCATTGCCCTTCCGCGTGAATGTGCAGAACCGCAGCGCCCCGCTCGAGGCAGAGTTTAGCTTCCAGGGCTATATCTGCCGCTGTCCGGGGATATTCCACAGCGGGTTTCAGCCAGCAGGTATTGGGTGTGGCGACAATGATAAGAGGGTCCATTTCGTTCTCCTTTAGTCAAGAACCGGCTTACGGCATCCGTCGATCACAGGCTGATTATATGCTTATCCAGCGTTGTGATTTTGCGGACCCCCGACTCGGTGACTACATAGCAGTCTTCCACGCCTATAAGTACCTTTCCGAACGACTCCCATGCTTCGATTTCAAATACCATATTCTTTTCGAAGGGGCGGTCCAGCACCTGTAAGGGACCGAAGAGGTGCTGTTCCTCGCATTCCAGCCCGATGCTGTGTCCGATGGCCATAGTCAATCCCCCGGTCTTCAGAGTTTTATAGAAAGCATCAGCCTCCTGATTCAGCTGCCTGATATTCACACCCGGTTTAACGTTCTTCTCATAGAACTCCTGCAGCACGATAAGACGGTCGATGATCTCTTTGGCCTCTTCGGCCACCGGGCCTATAACGACATGACGGTTGACATCGGCGACATATCCCTTATAAACTGCACCGAAATCGAAACGGCAGATATCGCCTTTATTTAACACCGTCCCGATGCCAGGCGCCTCAGGATCAGATTCCCCGATGCTCAGCGTCAGATGGTCCCATACCTCCGCGCCCTCCTCGATTATAGTTTTCCGCGCCAGCAGGAGGAAATCGTTATCGGTCATGCCCGCTTTAGTCGCTTTGATACAGGCTTTGATGGCCTTCTCCGTGATCTGCGTGGCTTTTTCGATACGCTGGATCTCCTCATCGCTCTTGATCAGCCGCATCTCCAGCAGGACCTCATCTGCCGTTACCACTTCAGAGGCGGGACATTTCTGTGCCAGATAGTCCAGAAGGTACTTGGGCGCTAATGATTCCACTCCGATGCGCTTGCCCTCCATTCCCCATTTTTTAATCTTGGCCATGACCGCCCGGACGGTCTCCTTCTGACCGATAGTGCCCTTGTGATCGGCTATCCAGGAAAACTTATCCACGCTCTGAAACAGGTCCCAGTTAAACAGGGCCGAACCGCCGTCACGGCTGATCATCACCACGTTGGGATATTGATTACTCAACGCGAACAGGATCGGATTCGGGCTGGCATGCAGAATGGGCATGCCGCTGGTATAGAAAACATTGACGGGCGTGGTCACGATCATCAGGTCCAGGTTGTGCTTACCAAGCGTCTCCTCCATTCGTTTCCGGTTAAAACCGACTGCTTTCACCCTTTTCACCTCCGGCAGCTTCTTATTTATGGGGATATGCTCGGCAAGTTTGTGTAATATACTTTCCGTCCCAGTGGTCTGCTCTATCGCCGTTAAATCTCCGCGGGTGACGGCTTTCCCAGTCTGGGCTGATACATATCCCATCAGGACTGCGGCAATTGCGCTCTTCGCCTGTTCGGGAGTAAACTCCGGTTCCCTGTTTTCCAGTATGCATTGAGCAAAATACTCATCCTCGCAGCGCATTGAAATGTTGTAGTATGAAGGAAACGGAGCATGTTCAATCTCGGGCTCGTACCATTGATTCTTGTTCTCCCCCATCGCATCGTGGTTGGAATAAATGCGGACTGGCTTCTCCCACATGTGGTTCTCTAAAATCGTCCCACTACTTCCATAGACCTCCAGGCTGTTGAATGCCGGTGTGACCTGCGTGAAGCTTACGACGATTTCACCTACAACTCCTTTGATGAAACGGACCATCGCCATGGCGTTGTCTTCAGCTTTCTCCGGCAGGTTTATCGCCTGTTTGGAAAGTGTCACATAGATGGATTCCACCTCATCCTCCAGAATCCATTGGAGGGCGGCAAATTTATGCGCGCCCATGTCCATAAACGCCCCGCCCCCGGCTTTGATCGGGTCTCCCTTCCAGAAATCGGGCTGACTCATACCCTCGATTTCACTGACCCCTTCATAGGCCCTGACCAGGTGCACGTCGCCGATCAGTCCCTGCTTGATCGCATCGTGTATATACTGGTGCGCAGGCAAGAAACGGTGATTTTCCGCGATCATGAATTTAACGCCGGCTTCCTTAGCCGTCTTTATCATGCGGTCGCAGTCTTCAAGCGTTGTCGCCATGGGTTTTTCACACAGAATGTGCTTGCCCGCCGCAGCAACCCGCGATACCAGGCCGGCATGGTAAGCATGCGGTACCATGATCAGGACGGCATCGATATCACTTTGCAGGAATTGATCGAGATCACTATAAGCCTGTAGCTTATTGGCCCTGTACCTCCTGGCTACCTTTTCTGCGCGCTTCTGGTTTTTATCATATACCGCAACAAATTTTAGATGAGGTGAGTCCGCACATGCGGAGCTATGGAAGTCCCATACTGATCCCACGCCGATCACTCCAAATTTGACGTATTTAGTTTTCGATTCTTTACCCGCCTTGCGCTGGGACATATCCTTCTTTTGTGATTCCTGGAGGGTCCGGCCCCCGGCAACAGGTGTCGGGCCGGGCTCCAAATCCAGTTCTTCCCGTACCATGTCAACAAGCGTGCGGAACTTGATCGCATCCGGCAAGTTCCCATCCACCTTCAGGTCGCCGTTCATGTAGGCCATGGTGGCGTCAACCTGCCCCGTGAAAACGCCGGTGGCCAGTTCCGCACTCATCTCCAGGGTTATATCCGGCGCCTGGATATCCCCGCCACCCATCTCGAAGCTCCCGCCCTGGATATTCAGCCATATATCGGGATAGCCCGATAATCTAAACTGAAATTTCCGGTTAAACCCCCGTACTTCATCCTTGGTTTCGTCGATATTGTTGGCAACCTGGATGAACAGTGTTAAAAAATCCTGCAGGTCGTCCAATTTGAAAGTCCCGCCTTCAACCTTCTCCAGCATTCTCTGCTTTAAACCCTCATCGATCGCCTGTGTGCTATCAACTTTCCAGCCCATAATGATTTACTCCTTACTTCCTAAAATAGTCACCGAGCCAGTCTGCTCTTTTACTCGTTTGAACCACCGACTTCATGGTACCAAGGCATGCTGGCTAAAAAGCAGTGACCGCTTGCCAACTTTCGATAAAAGACTATCAATACAGCTATTAATAGTCAAGGTGCACACATCCGAAATAAGATGCACGAAGGTATCTTTGTAAGTATTCCTTCCGAAAAGGGGAGAGCCATACGTAACAGTTGCCTGAACTAATAGGGATGATGCATCCTGAAATCGAGGATACCCGGAAACCTCTCCCTGATATCCAGCATGGCGCCCAGCGTAAGCACTACCACCCATGCCACGCAGGTGTGCAACCTGCCCTTGGTGCCTAAGTACCTGAGCATGTAGTCCCAGTTTGTCTGGTTAACCTGCTCCGGCTGCCAGCCGATAAAATCTTTGCCCCTGCCCAGGAGGTCTTTTTTATCTGAAATGAGCTGGCTGCATGCGGCTATCATCATCAGGCCGCACTTTTTCCACAGTTCATCTTTGGTCGCCTCCCACAGCCTTAATAAATCGTAGGCGATAAAAAGCCCGTAGAAATCGAGGTGGTGATGGGCAACGGATACTGCCGTCATGCCGCGGGTTTTAAAATCCCTTTTACCTGCCGGGCTCCCGGCATCGAAAGCGACATTGTAGGTGAACATCCAGCTCAGCACGAAGCCCGCGGACAGCCTGGCGTAGCGCAGGTAGTATTCATCGTGCGACCTCTCATAGAGGTCGAGGAAGGCCCTGAGCAGGGCGCAGCCGGCCTCCTTATCCACGCAGTCCGCGTCAAGCGTGTCGGCATAAAAACGGTTGTTATCTATCAGGGAGGCATAATAGCGGCCCGCCTTTTTCAGTGCTTGATCAATGTCATCCGTTTTGCCGGTGATTTTCTCAAGCGCGATTAGAAGGCTGATAATGTAAGCGCCATTGGTGCCCAGTGTATTCAACGGGCTTCCATCGGTATTCCACCACCGGCCGAAGCTGCCCTCATCGCTGCCCTGTAGTTGATGGCCTATATAGAATTCGGCATTCCTTTCGGCAAGGTTTAAAAATTCCTCCCGCTGTTTTCCGGCGTCTTTGAGCAGTTTATATAGCCGCAGGTAATTGACCATCACCTCGCCGTTGCACCTGGTATTTGCGCCGTTTATGAGCTCTTCCGGTGTGCCCACGCCCATGTAGCCGCCCCATTTGCCGTCTTTGAGCGAATAGCTGTCCCTGTGCAGGCCGTTGGGCAGAGCGCCTGCCAGGAAAAATCTTCCGATCCTGTCCGCTATGTCTATGTATTTTTGATCGCCAAGCTCCTTACCTGCACGCGCAAAGATGGTGGCGCCCTCCATGCCCTTCACCAGGAAGGAACCGGCCGCGTAATTGTGAAACGGCTGGAAAAGCCCGTTTCCTCTGCCCTGCTGAATAGAAGTGATGCCCGGCTTATCGATGAGCAGGTATTTAAGGTGGTGGAATTTTAAGGCGGCTATCTCTGACCAATCGGTCTTTTCATGGTCGCTGGCCGGCACAGCAAAGAGGTCCAAAGCCAGGGAAGTCAATTTAATAAATATGTCGCTGACATGAGCGCACTGGCCGAACGCAATAAAAAAGTCCCTTGAATACTCAAAAGGACGACTTTTTTAATCTCAAAAAATGCCGCGGTTTTAGCAGTTAATCCGCCGATCAGGATGCCTTTCTCGGTGTAGGTGAAAGGTTCTTCTACGTAGGGGACGGAGATCTCAAGGGCAGGGCTCCCCTCCCTGGCATAAGTCTTGACGCTGGATATCTCGTTTTCTTTGCTTGACGGGTTTGTGAAGACCGCCTGCCACCGTGAGCCATCGTGGAGGATCGAGCAGGAAGGTATCGGTATCCTATCCTCACGGAACGACCAGCCTTTTTCAATTCCGCCCCTGGGGAAACGGCCTTCACCCATCTCATTCTTATCGTACATAACAGATGGGACGAGCCAGTTATCTAAATCCGCTGAAGGCTGATAACCGAATAATAGTTGCCACCTGCCGGGTTCAGTAATCGTCCAGCGCCTTTTTATTGTTATAAGATCTTTGTCAGCAAGAAATTCGTCTCTAAGCCGGGCGCCTGCGAAAGTAACGGTTATTACGTTCCCGGCATCGATAAGAATTTCGTTGGGTTCGAGGGTGGTTTTCTCTCTCCGCACGCGATAATAAACCCCGCCCAGTTCCACCCCCTCATGGATAATATCGACATGGCCGTTCTTTTTGATGAGTTGCATAAGTTTTTCGGGAAAATAGTGGCGATGCAGTCAGAAGGAGCTTTTCCGGCGGGGTCACCTGGTCATTACATATATTTCGACGGCGGCGATAATAATGGTAATTATGATGATAGCCACCATCAGCGGGCGTGAATTTATCTCGCGTTTAAGAATATTTGGTTCATCATAGTTGGCAGATATCTTCGATACCTCGCCCGCACACTTCTTGCAATAGGTTTTTCCGAATAATGTTGTACTGCAGTCGTTGCAAATGAACTGTTGGCACCGCCAGCAACCTTTGGTTGCCGGCCGGTCCGGGTGGTTGTAACAGACCGCATTAACATCCATTTCAGCAACCTCATTACAGGTGATATAGCAGAATTATACGACTATGTATGCGAAAATGAAAGATTGCTCCAGATTCACAGGTGACCGCGAGCTACTTTTGTTTGGCGGGATACCCGGTAATCCTTGCCACCTTGCGGTAAAGCGGTTCCAGGGATTTATAGGTCTGCAGGTAAACCTCTTTATACAGGCTCCTGGTAAATGCGGTGGTTGGCCGGGTCCGGAGTAAAGGTGCGGCCTTTCTTCACCATGGAATCAACGGCTTCTTTAAATGATGAGAACATGCCGGTGCCCACTGCCGCGTCTATAGCCGCACCGAGGGCGCAGGTCTCCGATGTACCCATACGTGAGACAGGCAAATTGAACATATCGGCGGCAATCTGCACAGCCACATCGCTCTTGGAGCCGCCGCCGCCGACGCGGATCTCCTTCAAAGGGTATGCCCGTTTTCTTAACGGCAATCTCATAAAGGCGTTTGAGCTCATACCCTATGCCCTCGAGGATGGCGCGGTAAACGTGGGCGCGGGTATGCACGTCGCCGAAGCCGATGATGGAGCCCTTGGCATACTTATCATAGATCATGGGCGTCCAGTGCGGCTGAAGCATTAGTCCCATCGAGCCGGGCGGTATGTTCCTGATGGTTTCGTCAAAGACCACCTCCGGTGCCACGCCGCGCTGTCTTGGCCTCGATGGCCTCCCTGTGACCGAACTCCTGTTTGAACCAGGTTACCATCCAGAAGCCCCGGTAGATGAACATCTCGATATCCCAGGCGTTGGGCAGCGCTGCGGGCCAGGTGAAAAACTTCATGTTCTTCTCAGTAACATATTTGTAGGTTATGCTTTGCATACAGGTGGCGGTGCCGAAACTGATCACGCCGATGGAAGGGTCGATGCCGCCGCAGCCCAAAAGCTCGGACTGCTTATCCCCTGCTCCCACCACCACGGGCAACCCTTCAGGCAGGCCGGTTTCCTCCGCAGCTTTCTTTGTGACGTATCCCAGCACCGTATTCGGCGGATAGAGGTCCACGCAGTGTTCTTTCTTTACCGCCAGCGTTTCGTAGGCTACCTCCAGGGGGTGCCACTTGAGATTCTGATAGTCCATCGGCCAGGCGCCGACCATCATGCCGATCGAATCCTTGAATTCACCAGTGATCTTTTTAACCAGCCAGCCCGATACTTGCAGAAATTTGTATGTATTTTTATAGATCTCGGGCTCGTTTTGCTGTATCCAGAGGAATTTAGACTCCCTGTGCGCTTTGTCCATGGCATCAGCCAAGCCCAAGGGCCTTGAAAAGCATACGTGCCTTCAGGCTGATAGGTGGCGGGTTCTCGGTTATCCGCTGGTCAAGCCAGATAATAGCGGGCCGCAGCGGGTTGCCCTCCCGGTCAACCGGGAATGATGCTGAGCGTTGAGTGGTGATGCCCAGTCCGGTTATCTCATCAGCCGGGATTTTAGCTTTGGCCATAACACCCCTGGTGCAGTAGCACAGTTTGGTCCAGAAATCCTCGTGGTGCTGCTCCGCCCAGCCCGGGTGCAGTGAGAAATAGGGCTCGTGCTCGGCCTGCTCGATGGCTACCTGGTTGCCCTCCCTGTCGAAGATCACCGCCCTTACGCTCTGTGTACCGGAATCGATCCCAATTACATACTTCTTTTCTGCCATGACAACCTCCTTTTAATCAGGTATATATACTTATCTACTCGTCATTGCGAGCCCGAAGGGCGCGGCAATCTGAATGTCTGACAAGATTGCTTCGTCGCTACCTGCCACACCTTCGGTTCGCAGCTGCGGCTCATCTCGCAATGACGCACCGATATGCCTATCGCGGGTCATTTTTCTCCTCGTCATTGCGAGCCCCGAGGGCGCGGTAATCTGGCCCTTGAGTAAGATTGCTTCGTCGCTGCGCTCCTCGCAATGACGCACCGATATGCCTATCGCGGGTCATTTTTCTCCTCGTCATTGCGAGCCCGGAGGGCGCGGCAATCTGGACCTTGAGTAAGATTGCTTCGTCGCTGCGCTCCTCGCAATGACGAATTGTTCTTCTTTACGCATGTGTCTCATATTCCGGCTTCCAGGTTGGATCGTATTTTCGGTAATAACTGAAAAAGTCCTCCCTATGTTTAACGGCTTTTTCTACCAATTCTTCCGGCTTCAAATATCCCATACTGATAAGGATATCCTCCAGTTTCACAAGGCTCTGCTCGTAAGGAGGGCATCCGCCCAGGAAGCGGTCGTAACCGGCAAGCTGCATGGCGTTCCTCAGCTCTAGCAGGTCGCCCCCTGTGGCCAGGGCGCATTCTCCCAGGAAGAAGGTATGCGCCATATCGGTTTTCAACTTTGGAGGTATTTTAGGGTCGACTCCCACGATCAATGAGACCCGTTGCGGTACCTTAGCCAGCAGGCCCTCTGCCAGGGCTGCCATCAGCCAGCAGGCGGAGCATGCGCCCCCGATGTAGATATCGATGTTGGGGTATAGTCCCGTAACCATGCTGTCTATTGGCAGGGTATATGTGGCCGGCAGGAGAAACTGCTTTTTGACAGAGGCTATGGTTTCACCGGCGACCTCGATCAAGAACGGGTTGGACGTGCCCAGGCCATCGTGTCCCGCCAGACGGGTAGTGCTCACCACCAGCGGGTTATCGATGCCCATGCACATAGAGGCTATAGAGTCCAGGGCCACGGTATCGGTGCTGGCCATGATCACCCCCATCTCCACTGCCGTGCCCCCTTCACCGGCGCCCATACCCTCCATGCCCAGCAGGCCGTCCAGCAGCACGAGGTCCGGCTTCCTTATCTTGCTGATATCCACCATGTGCTGCTGCAGGTCGTCGCGGTGGGAATAGTACCTGCCCTGTTCATCCAGCAATCCCTGCAGGTTCTTGATGGAAAGTGTCACCATGGTCATGGTGTGGGTCTTCATGGCCGGCATGTTGATGAAATAGTCGGCATCCAGCACTACCTTCGGGTAATTGACCCGGTGCAGAGCCATGCCGCCTTTTATATTGACTTCAACCTTTTCGGCGTCCTCCACACCCATTACTTCTCCGCCTGCTTCCTCGACAGCTTTAGTTATGCCAAGCATACGCATAACCTCGGATGTCTTGAAGCCGCGTGACATGCCGCAGGGAGTCATGGATGGCCGTACACGCTTCATAAGCGTGCCAACGCTGACGCCCTCAATGACGGTCACGCGGCTGGCCCCCGCCTCCCTGGCCATTTTTACCATGCTGGCTATGACTCGCCGGTCAACGGAAATAGGGGGAGGGTAAGGTGCGAAGAGGTTGGGCTTGATTGCAACATGATCGCCGCGCTTGATTTTACCCTTTAAGCCTCCGGTCAGGTTTACAGCTTCCCGTACCATCCTGTCAATCTCAGCACGATCCGGGGGCATCTTGCCCTTTAACGATGGCAACCTTAGATTTCTCGCTCACTTATTTACTCCTGTTCTAATTTGTCCTGCTCTCAAGGATTTTGTTGGCCATTTCGGCAAAGCCCAGTCCGCCGCCCTTATTAGTGACATAGCGTGGAAGGTGATTCATTTTACTGCTGAAGTTCTTGATATTGGCCACCCCGACTGTGAGATTCATGGCCTCGAACATGGGCTCATCGTTCGGTGAGTCCCCCACGAATACAAATGTATTTACTGCTTCATCCCAGGGAATCGACAGACGCTCTTCCAGGAAAAGCCTGGTGGTTGACAGTTTATTATAGCCGCCGAACCAGCCGTTGACATGGATGGAGCTTACCTTATATTCAGCGCCATGCCGCTTGAAAATGCCGCATATCTCCTCGATCTCAGCCTCGCTGAGCGGGCTTACATCTTCCCTGAAGTCGATGGCAAGGTCGAAGATGCGGAATGGCTGGTCAGATGCAACCCCGGCTCCCGGGACTTTCTTTAATATCTCCTCTTTAATAGATTCCAGCTCCTTTCTTTTGCCGGCAACCTCCGCGGCACTGAAGATGTATCGCTGACGCAGTTTATGTTTTTCACGGTCGTAATAGTAATAGAAGGCGCCGTTTTCACCTATAATACCATCGATAGGCCACATACGCGCGATGTGGTCGCACCAGCCCGCCGGCCGGCCGGTGATGGGGACCAGTATCAATCCCTGTTCATGCAGTTTCCACAGTGCGCTGAAAGCTTGAGGTATAAGCTTGCCATCGAGGGTAAAGGTGTCATCGATATCGAAGAGCACGCCGCGTATGCCGGCGCATTCAGCGCGAGTGATATCATTGATATTTTTCACGTTTAAACCCTGAATTTCAATCTAACAGCCATACCGTTGAAGAAACATGTACATAAATATCCGGTTACAGAATTATAATTCAAAGAAAAAAAATGTGCGTCCCTGGAATTCCAGTTGCTGCACGGTATTCACGCCGATTTCACTTACAGGGCTGTTGGTCTGGTTGAAATATAGTGACCTGATACTCTGTACAGATTCAGCGCTATATCACACAATGCATAGCAAACCAGCCGGGTAGGCATATACGAAAGGCTTTTAAGGGCAATACGAGCTATAGGACAACCGTGTAGAAAATTGCGAGCACGATCAGCTAAATAAGTTGAGGTGCAGGTTATATACTTTTGTTATCCAGGCTGCATGTATTAATAGATGCAATCGCGGACGAGACGAAAATCCTAACCGCAGTCACATCGCGTCGTTGCTTATTAAAATACCTTGAATTTCTTAAGCAGCCAGATTATCAACAGAATTAAACCTACGATAAGAGCTATATGCACCAGCCAACCCAAACCTGGTACAGCGAGGAAACCCAAGAGCCACAAAACCAGCAGAATGATAGCGATGATTAACAAGATATTCATCCTACACACCTCCTCGATATTTTGATCACACACTATTGATAATAAATAACCGGATAATGGCCCAGCTACTTTTTGTTAACCATGCCCTGGACTGCCTGCATAAGTGCGCTAGTCACAAGGTTGCCGGATTGCTGCCGGTAACCGCCTCCCATAGCACTGCTGGAGACCACCGCGTTCACGATCGCCTCGATATTGCTGCCGCCCTTGGACTTGGTATTCATAAAGGCCATGCCTGCGTTGACAATGTCACCGATATCAATGCCTCCGGAAGACTGCTGGGACGTTGTTTGCTGACCGCCTCCGCCCAAGAGTGAACCCAACACATTGCCTAAGACGCCGCCATCCTGCTGTGGTTGTTGCTGTTGTTGCTGGCCCCCTCCTAAGAGTGAACCAAGCACATTGCCTAAACCGCCACCTTGCTGTTGTTGCTCTTGTTGTACAGGCGCCTCACCTCCACCCAACAGTGTCTGAATCAATGTCATGGCATTGCCGGAAGTGACCTGCTGGCCCTGGAATTGTTGGGCTGCCTGTGAAAGACCTTTGGCATATAGCTGCGCCGACCCGCTTTTCTGCTGACGTAATAACTCGGCAGCATACGCCAGCTGGTCAGCGGGATCTGCCCCCTGTTTCTCCTTCATAGCCTGAGTGATGACTTCGAAGGTGTTAACCATATTGTCTCCATGATCATGATTGTTTGTGTCGGCTGCATTTAGGCTTTCTTTGTTCTTGGCCAGTGTACCCGTAACCGTTTGAAATAGTTTCCCGAGATCGATTGGACTTGATGGATTAGCCATCTAATAACCCTCCCATTCCCTTATTTAGATTTAAAAAACAATAGACGTGCCGCGCCACGCCGTTGCATTATAACAGTTTTGCCTGCTGCTGTAGATTTTTTATTAAACGCAGGCGGAATGGCTTATAGCTTTACTTAGCTACTTTATAAAGCGGGCGACAGTTGTTGGCCTGTGATCAACCGGCGGGTGGGTCGTCATGCTCTCATGCTATAATCACAAAACGCAATGAAATTACGGGAGGCAGCGCATGATCAGGACAGTTGAACAGTATCTAAAGAGCCTGGACGACGGAAGGGAGGTTTGGTGCCTTGGAGAAAAGGTCAGGGATGTCCGTGCTCACCCAACCATTCAGAGCATAATCCGTGCATCAGCCATGGATTATGTCCTGCCGAATGATCCGAAGTTCCACGACCTTTTTGTAACGAAGGATGAGGACGGAGAGGATATCAATTTTCTGTTGGTGGCACCAAGGTCGTCGGCCGACCTCTTGAGGCGCAGGGAGTGCTTTATAACAGGTATGAGGTCCTTGGGCGGCATAGTTCTTCACTGCATGGGCATAGATGCACTGGCGGCCTGTACGGTAGCAGCTACAAAGATGGACAAACAGCTGGGCACTCACTATGTCGATCGGGTAGAGGCCTACCGAAAATATCTACAGAAACAGGATATCGGGATAACTGGCGCTATTACAGACGTCAAAGGCGACAGAAGCCTACGCGCTTCAAAACAGGTCCAACACAAGGACTTCTACGTCAGGGTGGTCGATAGGAAGAAGGATGGTATCGTAGTAAGGGGCGCCAAGGTACATATCAGCGCAACGCCCGGCGCCAACGAGGCGATAATATTACCCTGCAGGGCACATGCAGACGAAGCGGAAAAGGATTATGCCCTGGCCTTTGCCATTCCCCTCAATGCCAGAGGGGTAAAATTGCTGGCCGTCGAACCCACCATGCGGCTGACGGAAGAGGAGGCATACTGGGATTACCCCATAAGCGCAGCCTGCCAGCCAACGGAGTGTATGATAGTATTCGACGATGTATTCGTGCCCTGGGAGCGGGTATTCATGTGCGGTGAATGGCAATTCTCCCGTGACATAACCTATGCATTTGCGATTTTTCACCGTCTCTTCGGCTCATCCCGCATGTCTGCCGAGCTGGAGACCCTCACTGGTTCAGCGGCGTTAATGGCGGAGTACAACGGGATCGAGAAATACGAACATATCCGCAACAAACTGGCCTGGCTGGCTATGTATACTGAATCTGTGGCGGGGCTGAGCAAGCTGGCCTGCATTGATTGCGAAAGTGCTCCGGGTACTGACCTGGTCGTGCCCAACCGCATGTATGCCAATATAGCCAAGTTCACTTTTGCAGAGAATCTGCACCACGCTATGAAACTAATCCAGGACATTAGCGGCGGCATACCTGCAACAGTACCTGCCTATAAAGACTGGAACAATCCTGAAATCAGGCCCTATATAGAGAAGTACTTGGCCGCTAGCGCCGGCGCAACCACGGAAGACCGGCTCAAGGCAAGCAGGCTGGTCAAAGACTATTGTTCCTCTTACCATCAGGTTGCCAATATACATGGGGAAGGTTCGCTGGCAGCTCAGACAATGTTCCTCTATTTTGGCGCCAACTGGGGTAAGTATAAGGCAGCCGCCAAACGGGTGGCACACATCAACGGCTGGCAGAAAGACCCGGTATACGGGCACCTGCCTGAGCCGGAGATTGTTGTCAAGTTGCCGCCGGTAGACAAGTCGTATAAGCTTTAATCGCAACGGAAGAACAAAAGGTAGGGAGCACAACTTAATGTGTTGTCCGAAGTGATTTTGTAGCCACTTGAGCCAGATATCGCGGTGTGCGTTCAAGAATATAAATTTGATATGGAGGTTAGTTATGGGATTAATGACGGCGCACGAGTACAAAAATAGTTTGCGGGATGGGAGAGCCGTGTACTACGAGGGCGAAAAGGTAGGTGATGTGACCACGCACAATGCCCTGAAAGCCTGTGTGGATACGGCGGCGATAGATTATGAAATGGCCGAAATGGCGGAATACAGGGACCTGGCGGTTGTCACGTTGCCATCGGGAGAACCGGTTAGCAGGTACTACTACACGCCAAAGAACTCCGAGGACCTGCTCAAGCGGCACGAGTTGATGGTTGTGGCAACCAGGCTCGGCTCGGGAGTCATTCCGTTTTCTCATGATATCGGGGCCGACGCCATGAACGCGATAAACATTACAGCCAATATGATGGGCAATAAGGACTATGTGCAGCGGGCCGAGAAATACCGATTCATGCTGCAAACGCATGACTACAGTGTGGCCTGTGCCATGTCGGACGTCAAAGGTGACAGGATGGCCAGGCCGTCCTCTCCAAAACAGAACCACCCCGACTACTATGTGCATGTAGTCAAAAAGGATGCTAAGGGGATTGTGGTGCGGGGTGCCAAAGCGCATATTACTGCCGCCGCCTATTGCAATGAAATTCTTGTTGTCCCCTGCAGGGCAATGACCGAGGAAGACGCAGATTATGCTGTTGCCTTCGCTGTTCCGGCAAACACGAAGGGCATTATACAG
Source organism: uncultured Chloroflexia bacterium (assembly GCA_963752975.1). Lineage (GTDB taxonomy): Bacteria > Chloroflexota > Dehalococcoidia > GIF9 > UBA5629 > CAIMUM01. Next base: position 269,605 of record CAVWAG010000002.1, on the reverse strand, counting down.
GTCTGTCATCCCATTGCCAGCCACAGGAGCAAACTGGATTTCCCTGTGGCCTTGCCCGTCAGTATTCATACTGACTCGCTAATCATTTTTGACGAGGTTTTCGTGCCGTGGGACAGGGTATTCTTGTGCGGAGAGTGGAAATTCGCTCTGCCGCTGGTCTACAACTTTGCCTACTTGCACCGTCATACAGCAGCGAGCTACAGGATTCCCAGTACTGAAGCCATGCTCGGCGCTGCAGCCGTCATGGCGGAATATAATGGTATAAAGGATGTACCGCACGTGCGTGAGGAAATCACCGACCTGGTCATATACATCAATACGCTAAAATCTTTGGCTCGTGCCTCCTGCATTGATTTCGTTATGCATGGCGGCATACCTATTCCAAACCCGGTGTTAACGAACATGGCGAAATATCATTTCGCAACCAATTTCCATACTTGTATGAAATTGGTCCAGGACATTGCTGGCGGACTGCTGGTCACGGCTCCCACTTACAAGGACTACGATAATCCGGAGATCGGCGACTATATCAAGAAATATCTGGGTGGCAAGTCTGGTGTCACGGCTGAGATGAGACTTCGCATGTTCCAGATGCTGAGGAGGATGATGACTGTGGAAAATGAGGTTGTCGCCGTACACGCAGAGGGCTCTCTCCAGGCACAGCGAATGACCATTTACTTTGAGTCGCTCAAAGAGGTGGCACAGTACAAGAAAGAAGTCGAGCAGCTCGCCGGAATCTCCTGATGGTGCTACAACATCATGCGATGTGGACCACATCGGTCCCCGAAGTCGATAGAAACATAATCCTTGATTGTCCATGTTGACTGAGACTTTGATGCTTACTTAATGGTACAATAGTTTTATAACTTCGGATGTTCACCTATTAATAAATAAGGGAGGCAGAAAGAATGAAGGACCCGTACAGTGGGAAACCATGGCTCAAGCACTATGATAAAAATGTCCCGGAAAAGCTCAAGTACCCTAAAAAGCTATACTCGGAGGTATTTCGGGAAACAGTGGGGAAGGTAAAGGATAGGGTGGCTGTCTATTATGCCGGGGCGCCCATAACTTTCACCGAGCTGGACATCATGTCCAACAGGTTCGCCAATTTCCTCAGGGAGAAGGGGCTTAAGCCGGGCGATGTGGTGGGTGTACACTTGCCCAACGTACCGGCGTATTTCATCTCTATCCTGGGGATATTAAAGGCAGGGTGCGTGCTCACTGGCTTAAGCCCCCTGCTCACGCAGCGGGAGCTGGAATACCAGATGAACGATTCCGGCGCCAGGGCTATGGTGGCCATGGACCTGCTGTGGGGCAACGTCGGCCCAATCATAGCGAATACCGGCGTTAAACTTGTGGCCATGGCCGGCATTGCCGATTTTCTGCCCACCGATAAGCCTGCTACGCCGGGCGCCCTGCCCTCGATACCTGGCATAAACTTCGAGCACTATATGGATATCATCAAGAACTATCCTGCAACCCAACCTGAATTAAAAATGGATCCCGGCGCCAGCTGCCTGATGCAGTATACGGGAGGCACCACCGGGTCCATCCAAGGGTGCCACGCTTACGCACAACAACATGGTGCACCACGTACAGCAGCTTACAACCTGGACTGGACTCAAAACCTGGATCAATCACGGTACTATCAGCATTCCCGCTTTTCCACCAGGCGGGCCTTGCCCTGGGCATGTGGAGCATGGCCATTGGCAGCACGCAGGTGGCAGTCGCCAATCCCAGGGACCTGGCCGGCGTTATCAATCTGATAAAGGCTCATAAGCCAAACGTCCTGGTCAATGTGCCCACCATATATATCGAGCTGTCCCGGCAGCCGGCTTTCAAGGAGATCGATTTCTCAAACCTCGAATGGTGCCTGAGCGGCGCGGCCCCATTCCCTCCAGAAAATATAAAGGAACTTGAAGCTGTTGTTGGAAAGGGCAAACTGATCGAGGTACTGGGCATGACAGAAACCAGCCCCATAATAACGAGTCTGCCGCGCTATGGCATGAAAAAAGGAGGATCCGTCGGCATCCCCATCTGCGACACTGATGCAAAGGTGGTTGACCCTGCAACCAAGGAAATAGTGGCGCAGGGAGAGTCTGGCGAACTGGTTGCCCGCGGCCCGCAGGTTTTCACCAAGGGGTATCATAATAAGCCCGAGGAAAGCGCCAATACCCTGCGCGATGGGTGGATTTATACTGGTGATATCGTGCGCATGGACGAGGATGGTTATTTCTGGATGGTAGACAGGCTCAAGGACATGGTCAATGTATCCGGGTTCAAGGTCTTCACGCGCGAGCTTGACGATATCATCGCGGCACATCCAGATGTAGCCATGGCCGCGACCGTAGGCATACCCGATCCTAATCGTCCCGGCTCCGAGTTGGTGGCCACCGCCATAGTGCTGAAGCCGGGCGTGGAGAAAAGCGATAAGACCAGTGCCAGCATCATAGAGTTCATAAAGGCGCGCGAGGCGGCTTACAAGGTACCCAAGAAGCTTGTCTTCATGGACGCGCTGCCCACGAGTTCTGTGGGGAAGATCCTCAAGCGCGAGCTCCGCGATATGCTGCAGAAGTAAACAGAGTCAAATAGTACGACGTGATTTCAATACTTGCCAGCGGGGCTGAATAAGTGCCAGCCCTGCTGGCACTTATTTTCCTGGCAAGCATGAACATTGACCTGACCCGCGAAAATAAGTCCAATTGTAATGTTTGACTTACGATTGAATTGGTCCTCATCACTATTTACTGCCGGCTCATGGTTTCTTCGTGGATGTACTTCCCTCCCCGCATCCAGGATGCCGCTGCGGCACCAAGACATATCACTATGGAGAAAACCATGACTATCATAAACCCTGTGTGGAAAGGCCCTGATATAAGCTCAGGGAAAAAAGTGCGGCCGGTAATTTTTACAGCAACATCAGGCGGCAGTGAGCTCAAGACGTCCGGCCCGAGAAGGGAACTCAAGGGATTATATCCCAACATTGCAGCGAAAAGGTAGCCTATCGCCGGCAGTGATGCCAGATGCTCTGCAACTTGGGTTGAGACTCCATTTTGCGTCAACCCATTGTAAAGTGACTGAGGAACGGTGGCGGCTAAACCTGCCGCCATCAGGGAAAAATACAGCGCAATCGATAATGGTGTGCCCACGTTGACAAATGCCGCCCTCATACCCGATGCGGCGCCGCGGCTTTCAGGCGGAACGCTGTTCATAATCGCCGCCGTATTAGGCGATATGAATAACCCCGAGGCTATGCCGTTAAGAAATATTATGACGGCAAATACTGGATAGGAGAAATCGATAGGGATCATCATAAGTAAAGCGAACGTGACGGCGGTCAATAGCATCCCCAGTGTAGCAAGCACTCTGGATCCATATATATCCGAAAGGCGTCCGGAAATTGGGCCCGCAACCAGGAAACCGGCTGCGATGGGAAGCATATATATACCCGCCCAGAGTGGTGTTATCTCGAAACTGTAGCCGTGGAGCGGCAACCATATGCCCTGCAGCCATATGACCAGCATTAACTGCAATCCTCCTCTACCGATGGACGAAAGTATACCGGCAATGTTCCCCGCAGCAAATGCGCGGATACGGAAAAGACTCATCCTGAACATAGGTTCTTTTACTCTCTGTTCCGTTATAACAAACAGGACGAGGAGCACCACACCCCCTGCAATCAAACCCAGCACAACAGGCGAAGCCCAAGCCATGGTCGATCTATCGGATGGTGCGATTCCAAAAACTATACCGATGAGCAACAGGGTAAGCCCTGCGGCAAAAGTCAGGTTGCCTATCCAGTCGATCTTGGCTGCCTTGTGAATGCCAACTTCACGCAATGCAAAGAAGGCCCAGATTGTGCCAATCAGGCCAAATGGTATGTTGGCTATAAAAACCCATCTCCATCCCACCTCCGCAAGCAAACCGCCGAGGATAAGTCCGATGAACGAGCCAGCAATTGCGGCGACCATATTGATTCCCAGGGCAAAACCGCGCTGGTTGGAAGGGAAAGCATCAGTGAGGATGGCTGCCGAGTTAGCCAGCAGGAATGCTCCGCCAATGGCCTGAATAATTCGAAATACAATTAGTTCGATAGCTCCAGCGGGTCCAGTACTCCAGGTGATCGAGAGTAAAATTGATGATATCGTGAAAATTACGAAACCCAGATTGTACATCTTCACCCTGCCGAACATGTCCCCGACACGGCCGAGGCTGACCACCAGCACCGCCTGGGCGAGCATGTATCCCATGATGATCCAGAGCAAATAGGCAAAATTACCAGGTGTCATTGGGTTCAGTTCGATTCCCCTGAAGATGGCAGGCAGAGCGATCATTATGCTCGTACCGTTTACGAAACCGATGAATGCACCGAGTGTCGTGTTGGAGAGGGCAATCCACTTATAATTACGGCCAACAGGTTTCTGTCGTGGTGGTATTAAATTCAACTTGTTTTATTTCTTTAGAGATTTTTGTTTACAGGAAACAGATCATCTGATATCTGATTCTGTGATGGTTCTGACCATCCCCCGATTTTAATATATATGTTTATAAGAGTCCAACTGCCAGTGAAGGCCTCCCCTTTTCTGTATCAGTTATAATGCGAATTTTGTTAATTTTCAAGTGATCACCTGTCGGTCCTTACGAAGATAGCTTAGCAGGTCATCGGGGGTGAGGCTACAACTTTGCGCGACTTTGCGCTGGGACTTAGCTGGTAAAGCACGGTGCCCACTCAGCTTGGTGGAGCGGGAAACGGGATTCGAACCCGCGACACCCTGCTTGGAAGGCATGACCTGATTCCAAACCAATTATGATCGTAAGAATCCGGAAAAAACGCGTGAAAATTTAAGCAGGCAGGTTGTCGCTGTTTTCGGCCCTCCCATCACTTTACTTGCCTAGCGGGCAAATATTGTTTTTATCCTTGTTTCAATTAATTTACTTCCTTATTAATTCCTGTTTCTGAATAGGGCGCAATATTTCGATCTGCCTAATTGATGAATTGTATATTTATCTAGAGGTGCGAGATATATAACACAGATTTAACACTCAATCACACGAGTTATGCAGCAGCCGGATGTAAAAGCTTATCATCTCGGCATAGTTATCTACCGAAACGCGCTCGTTGAAGCCGTGTAAGGCAGTGATTTCTGCGGCGTGCAGCCTTTCCGGCACAAAACGGTAACAGCAGTCGACAATGTCCATAAAGTAGACCGTATCGGTTTTGCCCTGCACCAGGGATGGGGTGACCAGGGCGTCGCCCAGCACTTCCCTGATAGTGCGGTTGACGATGCCGAATGTTTGGCCGTCTGTGGATGCAACGCGCGAAGGCTTGGAAACATTGCTGCTGAGCGGTTTTATCTTTACACGCGGGTCGGCAATCACACGTATTACCCGGTCGGTCAGGCTTTGTATAGTATCTCCCTGCAAAATCCTGAAGTTAATAACGGCCGTAGCACGCATGGGTAATATGTTATCCTGCGGGCTGCCGCTGAACATGGTGGGGGCCGTAGTCGTGCGAAATGATGCAGTCGTTGTTGCCATGGCGGTAATGCGTTTCTTAATCAGCGACCCGAAAAGCCACATATTGGCAAAGAACATTTTCATCGGCATACCCATCTCGGGCCCAAGGTATTTGAACCAACCGGATGCTGCTTCTGTCATCCTGATGGGGAACGGATTGTCCTGGAGTTTTACAATTGCGGCAGCCAGGATGCCTACCGTGGTTTGCGGTGGCGGCGCCATCGCATGACCGCCCTTTTGCTCGGTGCTCAATTCCAGCGAGATAAAGCCTTTTTCAGCTATGCCGATAAGGGCAATCCAGTCTTTTATTCCCGGTATCATACCTTTAACAGCCACCTGCCCCTCGTCCAGCACATATTCAAATTGCACTCCCTGCGCCCTGAGGTATTCCGCTATCTTCCCTGCGCCCTCATGCCCACCGACCTCCTCGTCGAAGCCGCTGGCCACGTAGATGGAGCGGGAAGGCTGATAGCCGCCTTTCAGCAGGAACTCCAGGGCCTCCAGTATGGCCAGCAGGCTGCCCTTGTCATCCAGCGTGCCGCGGCCCCAGATATAGCCTTCCTCTATGGCGCCGGAGAACGGCGGGTACTTCCAGTTCTCATCCGAAGCAGGCACTACATCCTGGTGTGCCATCAGCAGCACCGGCTTTTTCGCAGTGTCGCTACCTTTCCATGTGAACAGCAGTCCGTACTCATTGATGACCTTTTTCTCCAGCTTGGCATGGACCATGGGGAAGGATTTCTGCAGGAATTCGTGAATGCCGCGGAATGCAGAATAGTCCATTAGCGATCTGTCGATATTGGATACGGTCTTGAAGCGGATGGCTTCGGCCAGGCGTTTTGATGCTTTATCGGCTTCTATCGGGTAGCTGATTTTTTCCTTGACCGTTAGCTGTTTTGATTTGAAAGTCGCGGTCCTGATGATTACTATAGCTACAAGAATCAGGATCGCAACCAGTACTATACAACCAATTATTGCTATCAGCACCATATTCGTGAGCTCCCTTATAATGATTTTGCCATTATATACCAATGTGCCCGTTTCAACCACGGGCTTAATGTATAAGTTCTGCCCAATTAAATCATTCGCACGGCTCCACCGGGGCCGGGTGGCAACCGGACCATGGAGTAAATCGTGACACCTTGAGAGCGGTATAATGAAACACCTGTTATAAATATAACACCTGTTACAATTTAACGGCAACCAACTTAACTACTAAACAGGGCGGGCAGGATAGAATTGAATACTTTCAGCCCGTTCCGCCCCCTGAATATTGTGTCCGTTAACCGGTATAATACTACATATTATATTTTTGTAACATGTGTTACAAAATATTGACATCCAGCCCAATTTTGGTGTTTAATTTCCAGCACAATAGGTGGCAGGGAGGTCTCACATGGCAAACAGTAAATCTTCAGGGGACTCGGGCCATTATAGTCTTCTACTCAAGGGAGGAACCGTCTACACGGGATCGCCTGATCAGCCGGTTAAGCAAGATGTAGGGATTGAAGGCGACCGTATAACAGCTATAGGAAGCCTGGGAAGCAGTGCTGACAAGGTGATAGATGCTACGGGGTATATAGTTACGCCCGGTTTTATTGATGTCCATAATCACACAGATATGGTTTTCCCAACAATCAGGTCAATGATGAATGCCGCAGATGTACCCGAACTCAAGGGGATCTTAAATTTTCTGTTCCAGGGCGTTACTACTATAGTTACGGGCAATTGCGGTTTGGGCTATGCCGGGATAGATGACTGGTTTAATTACCTTGGATCTTTGCATTTTGGGACCAATGTTTATCACCTTGCGCCTCATGGCAAAATAAGGCTTGAGCTGTTTGGAAAGGACCAGCCGAAAAAGTTAACACCGGCACAGCTCCAACTGTTTAAGAGAAAAATAGAGGAGGAAATGGAAAAGGGCGCTATAGGGTTTTCATCTGGCCTGGAATATGCGCCGGGATGGCTGGCAGATATGGAGGAACTGCATGAAATAGCGGGGGTCGTTGGGAGCTGTGGCGGCCTTTATGCCACGCACATAAGGAGTGAATCAGGCGAAGGAATAATGGATGCAATGAAAGAGGCCATTGAAATAGGCCGTTGCGCAAATATTCCTGTCCAGATATCGCATCTCAAGTTAGGCGTTCCGTACAATAAATCAGTTACTATCGAAAAGGTGCTCCCGCTGATTGAGGATGCCCGTAAACAGGGACTGGACGTTACTGCAGATCAGTACCCTTATAGTACGTCATCTACTTATCTGACTTGGTTACTGGAAGACAAGAGTTTCCTGCTCAACGATAATGTTAAACCCGAATTCAAGACACCTGCAGGGAAGGCCCTCATTGCGAAAGCAGTCAACAACAGGTTTAAGTACCTTGGGCCGGAAAACGTACTTATCAGCCTATGTCCGCAGAATCAGGAATATGAAGGAAAAACATTGCAGCATGTGGCCGACCAGGAAGGAAGGGACCCTGCAGAAGTATATGCGGATATGGTATGCGGCGACAGGATGCCGATGAGTATTCTGTTTGCCCAGGATGCCTCGGCCGTAAAGGAAATCATGATGCATGATTATGTCTTTACCAGTTCCGATGGTCATATCCTGATGAAAGGAGCGGGTAAATACCATCCCCGCAGCTATGCGGCCTTTACTAAAAAACTAAGGCAGTTTGCCCTTGACGAAAAAATGCTCGACCTCAATTTTGCCATCCGCTCCATGACCTCTTTGCCTGCAGAGAAATTCAAGATGAAGGGCAGGGGCAGAATCGCCGAAGGCTGTTTTGCCGATATCGCTGTAATAGACGTCAAAAATATCAAGGAAAATGCAACCTATGAAAGCCCGGATAACCTGTCGGAAGGTATAGTGCACCTGCTTGTAAACGGAATACATACGATTGAAAATGGCAAATACACCGGGCAAACTGGCGGCAGAGCGTTAAGGAGATAACATGATCCATCTCACTCGCAAATATGTCCAGGAAGAACGATTTGAGCTGAAACAATCAGTTGGAACAGAATTTGTGTCCTTACTACAACGGAGACAAATCCGGTCGGATTATTAAGCTATGCTTCTGAAATACCCATATTTCTACGACATAATAATTTCTGACTTTGGCAGAGCAGCTGCAATAGAGTACATACAGTCCGTTGCTGCACTTGAACAAAGAACCATTCAACGTCATTTCCTCGATAAAGACTCTGCATTCTATGACGAATATCGCAGAATAATGTTTGCATTCATTGCAGATCTAGGTTATTTCAAGAACAGGCAGATCAATTCAGCGATACCAAAAGGGAAATTTGATTCAGATATATTAATCGGATTTAAGGGAGAAGCCAATACCTGATGATATAAGAGACAGGATCACTCTTGCTGTTATTGAACAAGTTTATCTGGCCTTAAACCGGGGCTATAAGAATATCCGTATCATTATTCCCTGTAATACAATAAGCCCATTGGGGCATTATATATATAACCTGATAAGCAATCCAGAAGAGTTCAATACCATTATGACCCGGCATTCTGGAGTAAGTCACTCATCTCCTGTTTTTTCTCTTCTGGCTAACGCCATATTCAGTTTGTACACTCCTCCAGTACTAGTGATCGATGAGATTCGGAAGGCGCATACTGGCAAGGTCTCAATATTAGTATTTGGAACGCCGACAACTGTCCAGATCTATAAAAGCCATATCTTGAAATTGGGTTTAGAGAATCAACTGACAGTATTGCCCCTTGAATCCGACGAACAGAACCTGGCAAACCAGGTTATAGAGGCAGCCATCAGCGGTGACACGGCTTCATATGATTCAATCAAGGAAGAGATTAGAGGCCGCATCATTCTGCCGAGGCAAAACGTCGCAGATGATCTTAGAGTAATTGAAGCGTGTACTGATATCCGGCTGGGTCTGGGTATTAACAGCCTTGATGTTCTGGTAACCAGGGCTGTAAATGACGTTTATGGTATTGACGGCAGCGGCAACCTGTATGACTGATTTTTATAATAGTATAACTATTGTAGGGGGTGTGCACAGGTAAATAAATACGGCAATAGATCGAAATCTAATCCATTGCAACCACCGGTTTAGTGTAGTATAGTTCGCCGAGTGTAAAAAAATTCGCAAATTAAGGAGGGTGTTTTATGGCTGATGGCAGCGAGCAAAAGCAATACCACACAGGGGGGTGGAGCGCCCACTATATAATGATCGTATGTACGCTCCTCTTCGTCATCAACTATATGGACAGGCAGGTGTTCTCGGCAGTGCTGCAACCGATGAAAGTTGACCTGGGGTTGACGGATGCCCAGTGCGGCCTGGTCGCAACTATATTCATGCTGGGCATGGCCTTATTTTCCTTTCCTATCGCCTATATGGTTGACCGCTGGAGCCGCAAGAAAGCAGTAGGGATTATGGCTATTCTCTGGAGCGGCTTTACCTTCCTAACAGGAATGGCAACGAGTTTTGTCGGCCTTCTTATCCCCCGTGCCCTCGTCGGGCTGGGTGAAGCAGGTTTCGTGCCGGGGGGCAATGCACTGATCAGCAACACATATTCCAAGGAAAACAGGGGCAAGGCCATGGGCATCTTCAACATGGCCATCCCTATTGGTGCAGCCGCCGGCGTAATGCTGGGCGGATACATCTCTGCCAAGTACGGCTGGCGTACGCCTTTCTTGTACTTCGCCATACCCGGCGTCATACTGGGCATCATGGCCTTCTTTATGAAGGACTACAAAACAATTCAGTCCGACACGGGAGGCAGCGGCAAGGGGTTCCTTGCATCGCTGGGCGATATACTTAAACTTCCGACAGTCAGATGGCTTTACCCTGCGCTTGGGTTAATGTCCTTCATGTCGATCTCGATGTTGATCTGGATGCCCGCCCTTTTCATGCGCGTGCTTAACGTGAATGAAGCCTATGCCGGCATGGTTGTGGGCCTCATCGGCCTGGCTGCCATCATCGGCATGCCGGTGGGCGGCTTCCTCACGGATTTCTGGTATAAAAAAGACCCGCGCGGCAGGATGTTTTGCCGGGCATAACCGCTATTGTCAGCGCAGCATTGGTCGTATGTATGATATTGTTAAAATTGAACACCCTGGGCATTGTCTGCGGTGCGCTATACGGCGTTTGCATCACCATGGCAATCCCCGCGTTTGCCACCGTTTACCTGGATATCGTGCCGCCGGCCGCAGGGGCCTTTCCTCGGGCCTGGGTATATTCGTCCAGTACGCGCTCGGGGGCGCCTGGGGACCTCTGGTAGTCGGTGCAATTTCTGATGCGGCGGGTGGAGGAGCAGGAGGTCTGAGCACGGCCCTCATGGTGACCGCCGTAATCGGTGTCATCGGAGCCCTGTGCTTTATCTTCGGAGCAAAAGCCTATGTGGTCGATGCTGATAAAGTAAAGCACGAGGCAGTCATGGCCGCCTAACAATAAGCTACGCTATGTACGTTTGTGACACGAGTTACCTGTGCTAAGCAGGTAACTCGTGTCGTACACTTTGCTGCATTAAAGCTGTTAAATTATAGATGCCAGGCTTAAGGGGGTAAGTACTATGAAAGGACAAGATTATATCAAACTGGAAAAAGAATTCGGCGCGACTAACTACAATCCGCTTGACGTAGTGCTGACGCGCGGCCAGGGCATCTGGGTATGGGACGTCGAGGGCAACCGCTACATGGATTGCCTCTCGGCGTATTCCGCAATCAACCAGGGGCATTGCCATCCCAGGATAGCGGCTGTGATGAAGGAGCAGGCTGAAAAGCTGACGTTGACCTCGCGTGCTTTCCGCAACGATCAGCTCGGACTTTTCTACAAGGAACTGTGCGAGCTGACGCGTTCCCACACTGCACTCCCCATGAATAGTGGGGCTGAGGCGGTGGAGTCGTGCATCAAGGCAGTCAGGAAATGGGGCTACCAGGTGAAGAAGGTCCCCGATGGCCAGGCCGAAATCATCGTCTGTGAAAACAACTTTCATGGCCGTACTGTGACGATTGTAGGGTTCAGCACGGAGCCCCAGTACCGCAACGGCTACGCACCGTTCACGCCCGGCTTTAAGATCATACCGTTCGGCGACGCGCAGGCCCTTGAAAAGGCTATTACATCAAATACAGTGGCCTTCTTGGTTGAGCCGATCCAGGGTGAGGCCGGCGTGATCGTACCGCCCGCAGGGTATTTGAAGGAAGTCCGCGGCATCTGTACGCAACATGACATAATATTAATGACCGATGAAATTCAGACCGGGCTGGGACGCACGGGCAGGCTGCTGGACGAGGAATATGAGGGCATCGAGGCGGACCTTACAGTGATTGGCAAAGCCCTTTCAGGCGGTTTTTACCCGGTATCCGCAGTGCTTTCCAATAAAGAGGTCCTGGGGGTGTTCCAGCCTGGCGACCACGGCAGTACGTTCGGGGGAAATCCCCTGGCCTGTGCAGTGGCCCGCATGGCGCTCAAGGTACTGATTGAGGAAGGCATGATCGAGAACTCAGCGCGCATGGGCGAATACCTGATGGCACAACTGCGAGGTATTACCAGTCCTTACATTAAGGAAGTAAGGGGCAGAGGCCTGTTGATCGGCATGGAATTGCACAAGGAAGCAGGCGGCGCCAGGCGTTTCTGCCAGGCCCTGATGAATGAAGGAGCTGTTGTGCAAAGAAACGCACGAAAACGTGATCCGCTTTGCCCCGCCGCTCATCGTCCAGAAAGAGGACATCGACTGGGCCATGGAGCGGATCGAACGCGTGCTGACGACATTGTGAGATGGTAAAACGGCGGCCCGGCATCATACGATAGAAAACTTATGAAGACTTTTGTTATTGCACTCGGTGGCAATGCCATTATCAGGCCTGGCCAGACGGGCACAATAGAGGAACAGTTCACCAACCTGCAACAAACCGGCCAGCAACTGGTTGGTCTGCTCGGTGGGCACAACCACATTGTCATCACGCACGGTAACGGGCCGCAGGTTGGCAATCTCCTGCTTGCCGTGGAAGCGGCAAAGGATGTCCCTCCCTTGCCGCTCGATGCCCTTAGCGCTGCCACACAGGGATTTATGGGATATATGATCCAACAATCGCTGTCCAACTGCCTGAGACAGATGGGGCTTACACACAATATCACCACCGTTATCACACAAGTCATTGTCAGTGAACATGATCCTGCCTTCCAACAGCCTTCCAAACCGATCGGACCGTTCTATACCTCCACACAGGCTGAGAAGCTTAGGGAATCGCGGGAGTGGCAGATTGCCAACGATTCGGACCGCGGCTACCGTCGCGTGGTGCCATCACCAGAGCCGCTGGAAATCCAGCAGGCCAGGATCATCAAGAGTATGCTGGATGATAATGAGATCGTCATTGCCGTCGGCGGTGGCGGCATCCCGGTTATACGTCGTCCCGACAACTCACTGCGCGGTATTGAAGCCGTAATTGATAAGGATATGGCTTCCGCGCGCCTTGCCATGGATATCGGCGCAGACGTTCTAATCATTTTGACTGCAGTCGAGAATGTATTCACCAATTTTGGCAGACCTTCCCAGAGGCCTCTACGCAGCATAACCGACAGCGAGGCGGAAACGCTCTTGAGAGAAGGTCAGTTCGGATCGGGCAGCATGGAGCCCAAAATAGCGGCTTCATTAAAATTCCTCAGGGCCACTCCGGCAGGACGCCACCGCAAAGTCATTATCACCTCACCTGAAAAGACTCTGGATGCTTTGGCAGGAAAAACCGGGACGAAGATAGTCCTAGGGTCAAACCGCATTACCCGATAGTGCACATCGATTCACACTGGCATGTGCAATTCAACTGCATGGTATACCGTTTCAGGGTTTGCGGTACGGGTGCGCCAGGCAATCTATCAGTATACGATAATACTCTTTCTCGTACTTGGGGTCCCTTAAGTCGATGGCACCAACGTATGATTTTGTTTCTTTGAGCATTTGAAAGTTTACGAGGGCAGCGCCGAAAATCACGGACTTGATGCTGACAATTTTGTCCTTATCTTTGACCAGCTTGCCGATCATATTTTTGACCCGGATGGCGTTTTCTTTGTTCATTTCAATAATTTCCGGCGTTATATCCTTATCGCAGATAAAGTTTATAAATATTCTCCGTTGCACGCCAGGATTGGCAGTAGAAAATGCAGTAGATTTAATGCAATGCTCGAATAAAGCCTTGCGCGGATCCTTACCGGGAGGGATCACCATGCCAGTAGATTTTCTGACTTCATCAATATATACCTGCTCGGCCTGCCTGATCAAGTTCGATTTTGAGCCAAAATAGTAATTGATGGCAGGCAGGCTCACCCTGGCTTTTTTGGCTATTTCCCTGCTGGTTAATTTGTAATTGCCCCCATCGCTGAGCATTTTGAAAACGGTCTTTACTATACGGGCTTTCTTTCTGGATGCCTTATCAGTCATTTTTCCTCCCCGAATTTGAAGTAATTCTACTACTACTTGAGAACAGGATGCCAATTGCTGATTTTTCCATCAGAATGCCTCCGGGTAAATAACACTACTGTTCCACCTGCGGCCGGATATCGCTCAGGTTCCAATTATAGACTTGCTTAGATGACTTGCCTATTGTTGACAACAGCAATGTAGGGCACACTATTAGTTGACTGAGGCCCAACTCAAAAAGATATATGCTATTGAACGATGACAGCGCCCGGAAAGTCTTTGCACAATACGGCCTGTTGGGTTGCAAATATTGGTCCGGCAAAGGCTCTCTTATGACATAATTATGCGAGGAAAAATTCCAGGCTATATTAATTCACGCGTTACTGCAATATTTTTACGCTATTATATACTTGACATAAGTTTATTCTCGGAAAGATATCATAGGTCCGGTATATAAACAGGCGCATCAAACTCTGTTAGCGCTTATTCGGTTCAAATTCGTACAGAGAGGAAAATAGTTAGGCAGGCCATAACAAAAGCCGGCTTAATACAACAGTCGCATTTGTGCAATCAATAAATAAATGGACGGGGAGGTGGAGATCATGAAAATCCGCCTCCTAAATACAAAAAAGTTAAAATCTTGTGGATTTTAACATAAAGTTGCCTGGTGGAGGCATGGAAGGGTCGGGCTCCATTATGATTACTTGCCTGGATTTTATGGAATTATCTCTCAGACAAGCGAATGCCCTTTTCTGCAAAAAGTTATTTGAGTAGGCAGGGTGTCAGATTTTACTCGTTACGTTCGAATTGCCCGTTTTATGCGACACTCTGCCTTATGGGAAGGGTGTTATAAAATCTGTCGCATGGGACAGATTTTGAAGCTATTGGAGCGGGAGACGGGATTCGAACCCGCGACACCCTGCTTGGAAGGCAGGAACTCTACCGCTGAGTTACTCCCGCGCGAAACGGAATCATTGTAGCCTGCGACCATAGTGATGTCAAAGGCAGACGATCTGTAGCTTTTATATGGCTTGACATTGCTTTATTTGCAGAATATTATAAAGTCAGAAAAGAATGAACTGGAGGTCGTACCAATGGCGACTGAACAATATAAATCACGGCCTTATGAAGATCTTAATTTTCTTTCTTTCGCCAGTATAGAAAGAGCGGTGAAAGATCGTGTTAAGGAGAGGGCGCAAGCCCTGATTGAAACTGAGTTCCCCTTACCGCCTGGACGTTTGGAGGAACTGTGGGAAGATGAGTGGAAAAATGCCATGATAGCCCTTCGTGAATCGCCGCAGGCAAGAGAACATTATATGAACTACATAGAGAATGCTTTAGGGACTATTTCCCAGCAGAAGTTGAAGGAAGAAAAGGATATTCTTATCCAGATGGGAGTGCAAGAAAAAGGCCTGTAGTATTGAGATAACATCGTGATTAAAGGGGAGGAATTAAATATTTCTCCTCTTTATTGCTATTAAGGAATAGATGGAGAGCGGAAACCGGGAGATGGACAAGAAATTCGAAGAGGCGGATAAGCAACTCGATAAACTGGCGCAGATGGAAAAACGGTTGGAGATGATGTATAAGCGCATCGACCAGCTGGATACCATGGTTTCCACGCTTATCGAAAGAGTTATGCGCCAGCCGGTTATTACTATAGAGGTGACCTGCCCTAAATGCGGCAGCAATGTTCATGTATCATTGACCGGTAATGCCAAGCTGTCCACGAAGGTGTGATTCTCAATTAAGGCCTCGTCTTGAATCTGTTTATGGTGCTGCTACCTGACCTTGACTATCTGAATGGCCGTTGATAAAATTCCATATCGTTGCATGGGCGGTTAGCTCAGCTGGTTAGAGCGCTACGTTGACATCGTAGAGGTCACAAGTTCGAGTCTTGTACTGCCCACCATATTAATTGTGATTCAATAAGAAAGCCCATCCCCGGATGGGCTTTCTTGGTTTGTACCAATACCGCCTGGTTAGTCCCAATCACTCTTGGGTTTTCTCTGCTTGAAAATCCTGGGCAATACGGCTATCAGAATTAGTAAAACAACGATGCCGACGCCGATAAAGACCAGTATGCCGGTAGTAACAAAGCCGACTTTTACCATGGCCGCGGGAGTCCATTCGCTGGCGTTCCCCGCCCCATCAACGGCCCGCACGCGCCAGTAGTATTCACCGTTTGGCAAAGCTTCGGCCTCGGTCAAGGTATATTTTGCATCTGTCAATTTATCGTGCGACAGAAGGCTTTTAATGAAGTTGGATTGGTCGCTGACCTCGATCTCGTAAAAGACACCGCTGGGATCGCTAACATCACTCCACTTGAAAGCTATCTTGGTATCGCCCATGAATCCAACTGTCGCCCCATCCCTGGGTGAAGCTATCTTCGGCACCTCCGGCGGAGTTGTATCCATCGCAAAAGTAGTTGAGGCTGAGGTTCCCTTGGTATCGGTGGCCGTGATGTTAAGAGAGCCGCCTTTGCCTCCCGGCGCGTTGAATATGACCTGGAAGCTGCCTGATTCGTTAACTGATCCGCTGGCCACGGGGTTATTATTGAAAGATACTGAGAAATCTTTGCCCGCGTTGAAGCCTGACCCGGTAACCCTCAGCTCATCCTTGACGTTTCCGCTCTTCGGGACAACTGTGAGAACAGCCTGCGTGGTAAAGACCGCGGTGGTTATATCTGTTGCAGGTGTGATTCTCCCATCTGCGCCGATTGTATGGGGACCCGAGCTGCACGCAGGGACCTTGGAATTCACAGACCAGTTTCCAGTATCGTCGGCCAGTATATTTCTTTCCAGTGTCTTACCGTCGAAGGTTGCTTCAATGGAGGTCTCATTATTAGCAAAGCCGCTGCCGCTGATTTTTATATCGTCCTCGACCGCACCGCTGACCGGGTTGATCGAAACGGCCGGCGCAACTGTAAATATCATGTCGGGTATATCTTTGGATGCGGTTGTATTGCCGAGCACATTGACGATATGACTTCCCCTTGTTGATGGCGGCACCGAGAACGATGTGCTCCAGGAACCGCTTACTTCAGCGGTGATCCCCGACCTCACTTCCTTGCCTGAATACAGGACTTTTATGCCGCCCTCGGCTGAAGCGAAGCCCGTGGCTGTAATGGTGACCAGCGTTCCAACTCCGCCTGCTATAGGGTCCATAGTGACGACCGCGCTGACCGAGAAGTTTTTATCGGTTACATCAGACCCCTTGGTGATGTCGCCGGACGCATCAACAGCGTGTGTCCCCTTGCCGGAGGGTGGCGCAGGAAAACTGGTGCTCCAGGAGCCCTTCTCGTCTGCTGCAATACCGCTTTTGATAATGGTGCCATCAAATGTCACCGCAACGTTTTTTTCGTTCACGCCGAAGCCATGGCCTGCGACATTGATGGTTGTGCCTGATGCACCGTTATTGGGGTCGATTGCTATATAAGGCACGATGATGTAGTTGCCGCTGAAAATAACGGTGCCGGTGGGGCTTTCCACGGAGACCACATGCTGGCCTCCGTACGATTCCGGGACAACGAAATCTACGCTTGCCGCCTGTTTCCACCACTCCCAGCTTGTAGGCATCGCCATCCCAGGTGATTTTATAGGAGTTGCCTTCTGTTAAGCCTGTTATTGTTACATCCAGCCCGCTGACGCCCATCGCCGGGCTCATGCTGGCAGCATGAACTGCGCCGGCAGGCATAAGGCATAAAGCTGAGCGCAACGGTTAAAAGGGCGACAATTGCCAGCACCTTTTTTCTCATATCAGTACCTCCTTGTATACATAATATCGAAAAATCCGGGTAATTGATAGGCGCCATCCGATAGGAGAAATATTTTCAATTATTAAATAGCCGAAAACGTTCAAGGATTCCTGAAATTCTGTGCCAGCGATGCCACAGATTTGTGCGCCTGGACTTGCCTGTCTTTCTCTGCGCCGCTCCAGTTAAGCAGTTTCTGCATCTCATTTGCAACGGTGGTGACAGCGTCAATGCCCTGGTCTTTGCGTAATCCCACTGTGCTGCGCCGCAGCATGAAGTCGCTCACGGTCATGCATATCTCATTGTTAACGGCATACCAGATTTGGGCGATTATATCCGGTCCGCCATGGCTGATTTGCTGCAATCCCGCCTTGTCCTGGCTCGTAAGGTTAAGCACATCACGGCACCTTGACCCGTAAATAGAGGCGAGATGTTTGACCGTGTCCCCTGGCAGGCACTCCTTCTGAGCAAGCCAGTCGATCTCTTCCTGCCCTAGAGCCGGTGCGCCCGGAAGCTGTTTTTCACCGGTCGTACAGGCGGCTTTATTACCCAGCTTTTTACAGGCCAGGTCGGCGGCGTCTTTGGCTACCTCGCGGTAGGCGGTGATCTTTCCGCCTAATATTGTGACCAGCCCATCCAAATTGTCCTGCTTGCTGTGGTCAATCAATTCATGGCTTCGCGAGGTATTGGAAGCTGATTTTCCCGGCTTAAGGGCGAGGGAGCGTAAACCGGCGTAAGCATAGTAGACGTCGTCGATTTTAACATCGGGATAAGCAAGGTGCAGGCCTTCGAGGATATAATCCACATCTTCCCTGGTAGCGTATACGGCATCAAGATTATCTTTATAGTCTGTGTCGGTCGTGCCCACCAGTGAATAGCCTTCCCAGGGGATGACGAAGAACAGCCTGCCGTCGATCGGGGAGAAAAGCACCAGCGCATGATTGGAAACCTCTGGGATTACCATGTGCACTCCTTTGGTCCTGCGCAAATAGGGCGGTTTGCCGGGGAAAAGCATATCTTTTATGGTGTCGACCCAGTGACCCGCGGCATTGATAATCATGCCGCCCCTGGCCGTCATTACGTCACCGGTTATTTCATCTTTGATTTCAACGCCGCTTATACGGTCGCCCTCACGGATAAGCTTGGTTACACGCGCATGGTTGACCACTGTAGCCCCGTTTTCGCAGGCCGATAACGCTGTTTCGAAATCTAATCTTTCTGTCAGCGGTATGGCGCAATCCGAATAGATGTAGGAGCCCTGCAGTCCCTGCACCCTCAGTCCTGGCTCTTCCGCAAGGGTTTTACCCTTGTTTAAATACCTGTGGTTAGGCAGCGTTTTATCGAAAGAAATCACATCATAAAGCGTGGTTCCCATGAACATTGCAATATTCAGGGAAAGGTTGGGTATGGGGATGAAAAAAGATAGCGGATGAACGAGGTGCGGAGCGATACGTAAAAGTACCTCCCTCTCACTGAGGTCCTGGCGAACCAGTCCGAATTCAAGTTGCCTGAGATAGCGCAGGCCGCCATGTATAAGCCTCGTGGAGCGGGACGTGGTGCCCGAGCCGAAATCCTCTTTTTCCAATAAAAGTGTGTCGAGTCCGCGTAGGGTGGTGTCCCGGGCAATCCCGGCCCCGACGATCCCACCGCCGATAACAATTACGTCATAGGTCTTCCCCGAAACCGACCGGAAATCTCTTTTCATATTTCAGCCCCCGCTTAATTAATAATCCAGTTTTTGGCCCTTTCAACGGCGCGCTTCCAGCTTGAATACAAATTTTCGCGCTGATCTGCGGACATCCCAGGTTCATAGGTAGAGGAAGACCGCCATTTATCACTGATTTGCCCGGTATCCTTCCACACACCTGTGGCCAAACCTGCCAGGTAAGCCACGCCGAGAGCCGTAGTCTCCGCTGTTGCGGCCACCTGGATCGGTATATTCATGATATCTGCCTGGAATTGCATGAGGAACGAGTTGGCCGTGCCCCCGCCGTCCACGCGCAGGACGGGGATACCGATACCGGTTTCCGATCTCATGGTGTCTATCACGTCCCTGACCTGATAGGCTATGGCTTCAAGTGTAGCCCTGGCGATATGTCCCCTGGTTGTACCGCGTGTAATGCCTGCAATTGTCCCGCGGGCATACATGTCCCAGTAAGGAGCGCCCAGTCCCACCAGTGCAGGCACGAAATAGACGCCGCCGTTATCTTCAACTGAGCGCGCCAACGCCTCGCTTTCAGCCGCATTATCAATGATTTTCAGGCCGTCGCGCAGCCATTGCACCGCTGCCCCCGTAACAAAAATACTTCCTTCCAGCGCATAGTTAACTTTGCCATCCAGGCCCCAGGCCAGGCTGGTTAGCAGCCCGCGCTTTGAGATTATGGGTTTCTCGCCGCTGTTCATCAGGATAAACGAACCGGTCCCGTAAGTATTCTTGGACATGCCGGGTTTGTAACAGGCCTGGCCAAAGAGGGCGGCCTGCTGATCGCCCGCAATGGCGCAGAGGGGTATATTCGCACCTTTGAACATGCCTGCTAATGTTTCGCCATATACGTGGCTGGATGGGATTACCTTGGGAAGCATGCCGGCGGGGATGTTAAGATTGGAG
This sequence comes from uncultured Chloroflexia bacterium, assembly GCA_963752975.1. GTDB lineage: Bacteria > Chloroflexota > Dehalococcoidia > GIF9 > UBA5629 > CAIMUM01. The sequence continues at coordinate 249,337 of CAVWAG010000002.1, read as the reverse complement.
AGGATATCGTTGTCCCATTGGAGGGTGTTGATATTGTAAAGCATGGTGCGGGAAGCGTTGCCGAAGTCGGTTACATGCGCTTTGCCGCCGCTTAATTTCCAGGCTAACCAGGTGTCTACGGTGCCGAAAAGCAGGTCGCCCCCTTCGGCACGCTTTTGTCCATCAGTAATATGGTCGAGTATCCAGCGGACTTTAGTTGCGGAAAAATAGGCGTCCGGTATCAGGCCTGTCTTATCGCAGATGCTTTGATTCAACCCCCTGTTTTTCAGGTCTTCCACAAGGCTGGCCGTACGGCGGCACTGCCAGACAACCGCGTTATTGACGGGTTCACCGGTCTTTCTGTCCCAGACGATAGTAGTTTCACGCTGGTTGGTTATGCCGATCCCCGCTATAGATGTTACAGGTATGGCGGCCTTTTGCAGGGCTATGCGGGCAACCTCCAGGGAGGTCTGAAAAATCTCGTTGGGATCATGTTCCACCCAACCGGGATGGGGATAGATCTGTTTGGTCTCTAAATCAGCCTCCGCAAGGATTTTGCCTTCAGAATCGAATACCAGGGCTGCGCTGCCCGTGGTCCCCTGGTCAATGGAAAGGATATATCGTTTAGCGGTCATGGCTCACTCCATTACGGTCACAGGTTGTGATTATTCTATCACTTACGTAAAGGTGTTACTACCACAATCACATATGCAATCAGCCGCCCACAAAGCGGGGGATTATCTCCAGCTTATCGCCGTCCTTCAAGGAATGGTCGGTAACCTGCCTGATGTTAACGCGGTTAAGCAGTATGTTGCTGTCATCGCAGATGCGGCGTTTATCGGTAATGCCGCTTTTCATCAGGCGCTGGTGGTACTTATGACCGTAGTTGGCTTCGACCTGCTCAAGCGCGTCATCCACTGTCCCGGCAATAAGCGTAGTATGTTCTACTCCGAGATACATCCGCCAGGGCCCGACAAATCTAACGCTAACTGATGCCATTTGGTCCCTGTTGTAGCGGTATTTCCTCGAGGCTTCCCTCGGCAAAATCCAGGAAGAGTAGTCTGTTGCGTATAGGTGTGCCGATGCCGGTAATTATTTTAACCGCCTCCTGCACTTCCCATGCGGCAATAATAGCTGGCGTGGCCGGTGGATTGCCCGTCAATGTCTCCAGGCCGTAAGCGCCTTTATCCATATCAGGGCCATAGATCGCTGAGAAGCCTTTATCGCCGGGGCAGACAGTCATCAACTGGCCGCTGAACCCGGCGATCGCGCCGTGCACAAAAGATATTTTCAATTTATTGCATGCTCCGGCTACCAGCAGCCGGGTTGCCAGGCTATCCAATCCATCCAGCACCACGTCCGCGCCGGCGATCAGCTCCCTAACGTTGGAAGCATCGAGAAACCTGTTGACCGGAGTGACTTTGACAGATGAATTGATCTGCCTCACCCGTTCAGCGGCTACCTTAACCTTGGATCTGCGCAAATCGGATTCCGTAGCGATTATTTGCCGGTTGAGATTGTTTTCCACAAACCTGCCGTTATCTATGATAACAAGGCGACCTACTCCCTGCCGGGCCAGCAATTCAATAATCGTTCCACCCAGGCCTCCCGCCCCGCAAACAGCGGCGCTGGAGCGCAAAAGCTTAATCTGGCCGGCGATTCCAACCGTCCCGATATTGCGCAGGTAGCGTAACGGTATGACCTCGCGTTCAAGACAGGCGATTTCGACTTCACCCTGCAGTAGATTTGTCTTAGCGCATATTGCCTGTATATCGCTCAGGCGAATGGTGTGGATTTTTCGTCCGCCGGGGTCCTTACCTGTGATGCAGAGTTCGCTTATCAACTTAGTAGTCTGCTTCAACGCATCCATGTGGAGTTATTATACCTGTAATAAAAGTATTTATTAAGCTTGCGGGCTTCAAGACAAAATCCCTCTGCTTTACACAGGTTTCATAAAATATTGTATTATAGACTGACGAAATCGGATAAGGAGATGTGATGTTACCTGAATTAGGAAAATTGGATCGGGCAACTTTTGATAAACTGATATTGTCCCGGCTGGGTAAAAAAGATAGCTCGTATTTATTGGGCCCCAGCATGGGGTTGATGCCGCGGTAATTGATTTGCCCGGTGGTGATGTAATGGTTGTTGCCGAAGATCCGACCTTTGGCATGCCGGTGATCATGCCTTATTTCGGCTGGGCCATCGTACATATTTGTGCCAGCGACGTGGCGGTATTAGGTGTGAAGCCAAGATACATGACCATCTGCCTGATGTTTCCGCCTGAAACTACTGAAGAGGTGGTGGATGCTGTCTGGAAACAGGTTGATGAAGAGTGCAAAAAGCTGGATATTGCCATTATCGGTGGGCATACAGGCATTTATCCCGGCATGGCATTTCCCCTCAATGGCGGCTGTACCGTGATGGGGATAGGCAAGAAAAGCCAGCTCACGCCGGCATCCAATGCCAGGGTGGGCGATCGCGTACTGATGACCAAGGGTCCGGCCATTGAAGCGGTGGGACTGTTAGCCTGCCAGGCCGAGGCGTCGCTGAAGAGTAAATTAGGAGAAGGGACGGTTGATAAGGCCATGAAGTATTTGCTGCAGATGACCGTGGTTGAGGATGCGCTGACGGCGGCGCCACTGTCTCACGCCATGCATGACGCTACCGAGGGCGGGTTATTGAACGGCGTCTATGAGATCGCTGCGGCTTCCGGGACAGGGGTAACCATCTATGAAGATAAAATCGTTATTCCCGATGAGATAGCTGCGGTCTGCAGGTCATTCAATATCGATCCTTTGATCTCTATCAGCGAGGGCACACTGGTTATCACTGCCGCTCCAGCCAACAGCGCTAAAATAATTAAGGAGCTCAAAACGAAAAACATAAATGCCTGGGATATAGGTGAAATAACTAAAGGTGAGAGGCTGTTCATTAAGAGAGGCGGTGATAAGGCTGTACTGGAACCCGTGTTAGTCGATCCGTTCTGGCCAGCATATTTCAGCGCAGTGGAGGGATGAGGGTTGAAAAAAAAAGATACCGCCGAGAGAATACTTGGGAATCTGGCGCAGGCTGTTAATAACCTGCAGGGCTGCCGGGAATTCTCTCTGTTGATGCCGGAGGTCAGGGTAAATCTGGTTTATGCCTTGCCCGGCGCCGTTAAGCGGCAAGCAAGTTGCCGCCGATTGACGGCAGGATAACGGTGGTCAGGGGTTATCCCTTTGCCTCCGGTTCGCCTGCCTGGGGGGCCTCTGATCACATGGCCAGGCTGATTATTGAGGCGCGTAAATATAACGCAGATATCAATGCCGGCATCAATTTCAAATGCGATAGTGAAATAATCAAGCTCGTAAAAAAGTATGCCAGGGATAATAACCTCGTGTTCGGATGGATTGACCGGGCCAGGGAACCGGCCGATGTTTCCGCCCGGGACGGCAGCTCAATGCCATGGAAAATCAGGCAATTAGTTAGCCGGGCCGGTCGCCTGCCCGATATTTTTTATGAGGGTGACGGATGGGGCAAAGAGCCTCTCTTCGTGTTACTTGGAATAGACGCCGTCAGTGTCGTTAATCAAGCCATCGGATATTGCCAGGAAATATAAACAGCAACAAGCAAAGACCGGGTGATTGAGTAATTTTACATAAACAATTGAGGCTCCGATGGCCGATACTGATGATAATACAGGAGTTGGTAAACAGGATACTGAGGCTGAAAGAGCAGCGTAACGCCGTCATCCTTTCTCACAATTATCAACGGCCGGAAGTGCAGGATATCGGCGATTTCGTCGGTGACTCGCTGGAATTGAGCCGCAAGGCGGCTGCGACCGAGGCGGCGGTTATCGTATTTTGCGGCGTACATTTCATGGCGGAGACGGCGTCCATCCTTTCCCCCGGCAAGACCGTGCTGCTGCCGGATGCGGAATCGGGATGCCCGATGGCGGACATGATCACTGCCGACGCCCTGGTTAAGAAAAAACAGGAAATGCCTGGTGTACACGTCGTCTGTTACGTGAATTCTTCGGCGGCAGTCAAAGCGGAATCAGAGGTCTGCTGCACTTCTGCTAATGCGGTCAGGGTGGTCGAAAGCGTGGGCCCGGGTGAAATACTTTTTGTGCCTGACCAGTATCTGGGTCATTACGTTTCCACGCAGACCAAGCGGCCGATGGTTTTGTGGCCGGGGTTCTGCCCTACGCATTTAAAAATAAAACCTGAGGATATCATCTCCAACAAGCAGAAATATCCTGGTTCGGTTGCGCTGGTACATCCTGAATGCAGGCCTGAGGTTACGGCAGTGGCCGACCACGTTCTTTCAACCGGCGGCATGCTGAAATTCGCGGGGCAAACCGATGCTAAAATCCTCATAATCGCTACCGAGGTGGGTATTTTGCACAGGTTGCAGAAAGAAAATCCCGGCAAGACCTTTATCCCGGCCAATGCCAGAGCCCTGTGTCCCAATATGAAAAAAATTACCCTGGAGAAGATTTTATGGGCGCTTGAGGACATGCAGCCGGAGATCAAGGTGCCTGAGGAGATCCGGATTCGCGCAAGGACGGCGGTTGACAGGATGCTGGCGGCCTGATTTTGCTCTATGGCCGTAATGCGGTAGTATTTTAAGGGCGGTGCATGATGAGAAAAGTTTATATGGACAATGTCGCGGCCACCCCTTTGTTGCCTGAAGTCAGGGAGGCCATGCTCCCATTCATGGGTGCAGATTTCGGCAATCCCCAGTCATTGCATTCCTGGGGCGATGCGGCCAGGGATGCCGTTGAGGAAGCGCGCGGGCAGGTAGCCGCGCTGATAGGCGGGGTAGCCGAGGAGATAATCTTTACCGCCAGCGGTACCGAGGCCAACAACATGGCGCTTAAAGGCATCGCCAGGGCAAAAGCCGATAAAGGCAAGCATATCGTCATCTCCTCCATCGAGCATTTCTCTGTGATCAATTCCGCCCGCACCCTGCAAAAAGAGGGATTTGAAGTTACCATAGTGCCGGTGGATGGCTCAGGCAAAGTTAATCCGGATGAAGTGTTGCGAAGTATCAGGAAGGATACCATCCTGGTGTCTATTATGCATGCCAATGGTGAGGTGGGAACCATCGAACCGATAGCTGATATCGCTAATAAACTTGCCGCTGATGGACCTGTGTTCCACACGGATGCTGTAGCGAGCGCAGGCAGCATACCTGTGAAGGTTAAAGACTGGGTGTCCACGCCTTAAGCCTGGCGGGCAACCAGTTCAACGGCCCTCGCGGCGGCGCAGCCTTATGGTTGAAACGGGGGGTCAGGATGCTTCCTCTCATGGATGGTGGTATACAGGAAGGCGGCAGGAGGCCCGGTACGGAAGATGTGCCGGCCATTGTCGGCCTGGGTAAAGCTGCAGAATTGGCTGATAAAACACTTGATACAAAGATCAAAAGGCTATCTTCCCTCAGGGATAGGTTGATTACGGGGGTGATAAATAACGTGGCGCATACTTTCCTTACCGGCCACCCGGTGGAGCGGTTGCCCGGATATGCCAGCTTCTGTATTAAGTTTATCGAGGGAGAATCGATCCTGATGCTCTTAAATAGCTTCGGGATAGCGGCGGCCAGCGGCTCCGCTTGCACGTCGCGCGCCTTGAAAGCCTCCCATGTGCTATTGGCCATGGGCATCAATCACGAAGTTGCGCAGGGTTCGATGTTATTTACCCTCGGGTTGGATAGTAATGAGGATGATGTGGATTATGTTATTGAAAAATTGCCGCCGGTTGTGGACCGCCTGCGGCAAATGTCTCCGGTATATTCCAAGTTCTTAAAAGAGCAGAAAGGGGGATAGAGTTATGCCTGTTTACAGTGAAAAGGTTATGCAGCATTTTATGAACCCGCATAATGTTGGTGAGATTGAGAATGCTGACGGGGTGGGAGAGATCGGCAATCCTGTGTGTGGAGATATGATGACCTTTTATATAAAGGTAAAAGACAACCGGATTGAGGATGTTAAATACAAGACTTTCGGCTGCGGCGCTGCCATTGCTGTTTCCAGCATGGTCAGCGACTTGGTCAAAGGCAAGACACTGCAGGAGGCCCTCACCGTGACGCCCGCTATGGTTGCAAAGGAGCTTGAAGGACTGCCCAAGAACAAGTTGCACTGCTCCAATCTCGGTGCGCAGGCCTTGAAGAAGGCTATACGGAATTATGCTATTAGTAATAAAATAGAAATACCAGGTTTAACGGATAAGGAAGAACCTGAGGAGGATGAACATGCCTGCGAAACCTGAGAAAAATAACAAGCCGTTGATTTGCTATTGCGCCTGCCCCCGCTGCGATGCCGAAATGGTGGTAACAGAGTCACCTTTCTGCGAGGTGTGCAAGGTCACCTTCGGCCGCTGCTCACACTGTGGGGCGATAATCCTGGAAGAGTCGGCCGTTACCTGCAGGAGTTGTGGTAAGCCGTTGAAATAGATGTGGGCGGTTATCAACAGGAGTATATAGATGAAAGCTGATGTAACTGTCGATTGCGTGGGACTTTACTGCCCGATGCCTATTGTGCATACAGCAAAAAAAATAAAGGAAATGCAGACCGGGCAGGTGCTGGAGATAATTGCTGACGATGAAGGCATTAAACAGGACATGCCAAATTGGGCCAAAATGACGGGCAATGAATACCTGGGTCTTGAGGAAGTGGGCGGCAAATTGCATGTGTTCGTCAGGAAGGCCTGACCCGCATTCCCTGAATTGCATTGCCTCAGGTGCGTTGATATAATTGCTTTTAATTGAGAGTATATTGAGTATTGATTTCGTGGTTATGAGAGGATTAAGAAATGGCTGCTAAGCCTCGCAAAAGCGCTGTACAAAACATAATTAAGAACCTGCTGGAGAGCGAGATTCCCGAGATTCAGAATGCCTCAAAGGAACTTGCTGATTGGATAAAGCAGCTTGAACAGCACAGTTTCAAGCTGCAGCATTATGCAACGGAAATTGAGACCTGGGCTGCTGAAGAGGAGGAAGGTGACTCTATCGAGCTGACTGATTTGATCAAGGACCTTGAAGCGACTCTCAGCGATATGCGGCTGGGCAGGCCGTTGAGCGCCCTGAGCATTGAAGAACCGGATAGCATGGATGAGAAGATACTGCGCAGCTATGGCAGGACAGGCCGTGTGATAAGGGAACCGAAAGCTTTGCCCAGGGCCGAGATCAAGGCGGATGATGGACGGGTACCGCTAAAGAGGATTGAACAGGCCGTGCAGGACGAAGATCAAACGAAGCCGGAGCCGGCCAGGACGCCGCAGGGTGTTCTATTGGCTAAAGATGTTGTAAAACCAAGGGTCAAGGCCGAACTGCCGGCAGGCGGCAAGGAGATCGTGGTGCGCCGTGATGGTAAAACAACCTCCGATGCGGATGGAGCGTTGGAGTCGTTTACGACTCCTGAAGGGTTCCGCTTCAAAAGAATGCGCCCATAGGCAGGCTATAACCTTTTAAATTATTTTCCCAGTTGTTGCCATGCCTTTTTAACCCACACCCTGCACACTTACCTAATTGATCCAGTGGAACACGTGGAATAACTAGTCCAGCACAACGTATTTTGCACGACAACATGGCAGTCATGCCGATAATCAAAAAAGGAGGAGGGTAACATGAAGAGCGCACAAAAGGTGCTGAAGTTAGGCATGTTGACGGATTTCAAGGCATTCATTATGAAAGGCAATGTAGTCGATATGGCGGTTGGTATCATTATCGGTGCTGCCTTCGGCGCTATTGTAACTTCAATCGTCAAAGACGTTATTATGCCACCTATTGGTCTCGCTCTGGGCAACATCGATTTTTCCAACCTGGCTATAGTTATAAAAGAAGGATCCACGCCAAGTCCTTATCCTTCTCTTTCTGCTGCTCAGGCTGCTGGCGCTGTCACAATTAACTATGGGCTATTTATCAACACCCTCATAAACTTCCTGATAATTGCTGCAGTGGTATTCTTTTTTATCATTCGTCCGCTGGCCAAATTGCAGTCTTTGACTAAGGGAGCTAAGCCTGCTGAGCCGACAACCAAAGATTGTCCTTACTGTGCTACAGCCATCCCTATCAGAGCCACCCGGTGTCCGAACTGTACTTCGGAACTGATGATTAAATAATTGGGTGAACTGAATTGGAACTAAACACACTTCTGCGGGTTATATAATTGTGGTGCAGGCGGTTGAAGCGTTTTCCCAAAAAGTTCCGGGCGAGTTTAAAATAGCCCGTGGTATATTTAAATCAGCGGTGAAGTACTGGAAGACGCAAAAGAGGCCTTTTTATGTGATCCTCGTGAACAAATAGCTATTGATATTCTATGGTCCGCCTGTCAATTAATAACCCGGTTGAGAAGTTAGGCAGATGAATTCAGAAGGTTTCGGACATGGGCTTAACCAAGACGGCTGGAAACGGCTGCTCGATGGTTATCCGTGGTTTCCGGGAGAAGGTAAGTTTCCACTGCCTGCCTACTCAGAGTTCATGCCCTCGCCTCGACTCGGAATCCGACCTTATGGAGAAATTGATGCTTCTCTCTTTGTGAATGATGATCCTTTTGGCTGGTATATATCGGAAGTAGAGGAGGAGTATGAACTTAAGCCGGGTTTTGCAAATCTGGCACGCCAGATAACGAATCAGATTGTTGAGCTTGGCAATGGCCAACCGGCCCACTATGTTATGGGGCATGATAGACGTAACCTGAAAGACAACCCGTATTGGCCGCCGGATCTGGCAGCACAAACCGGCCATCTACTTCATGAACCGTATATAGTTTTTCTTCCGCTGGCCCTCTCTAAGACTCAGGATGATAAGGGGCGTATCCGGTGGACATTCTTTGGTGGCAGTGAGCAAGGTCCGGAGAAAGCTTTCTGGAAGGGTTTTTATCATGGTCCTGGACAGGAGCGCCCATCCAGTGAGGCTATTGATTTTCTGCGTCATTTGTTTTCGACTATCTATGGCAAGAAATGTGCTGATGCTTCAGAACTATACCGCATTGGATTTCGTATTCTCCCTTCAACAATAAATACTTGCTTTCCCTACTGGAATGAAAACCAACTACCATCTTGGACAAAGCCTTTTCTCTTGAATGAGGATAGCTCCCTGGATAGTATTCACTATATTCTAACATTCAGACCATTCACACTCCTGCCGGATATTGTGCGTGAGAGATACCTGGCAGGACAAATCGCGCTCTTACCTTTCCCTGGCAGTCTGGTGTTTTGGGGCATGCCAGCCTATACACAATTACAGAAGGAGTTACCCTTTGCAATGCAATTGCCGCTGCAAAGGATGGTAGCCCGCCATGGTGGTCTTGATGGAATCAGAGTCCCCCAATCCGGATGGTTCCATGAGCCGGGTAGTAATTTGAAGCAGGCTGAGGTGACCAAAGAGTTGTTACTAAATACTTACAAACGTACTCACCGCGAGGACAAGATCCAGCGTTATGAGGATGATATAGCTCTGAGCACTATTGAAGACACGGTTGGCCAAACGCTTTTTAGTACTGACCTTGATATTCTCAAATTGTATGGCAAACCTATGGCACGGAACTGCCAGCTATGGAACGTAGATTCCCACCTGTTGCTCGATGGCCCTAATGCAAAACATGAGGATTTGGAAAGTGCAGCGCAGATTGTAGCCGATGGAGGTACATTTCACTATAGGTTTCAATTTCCGGCGATGCGTGTCGGACTCTATGAAGTTTACTGGCATCGACCTCTGATAGCATATTGGTCAGGAACAAAGAATAAAATGGAACTACTTTCTAATAAGCTGCAGGGCTATTTAACTGCATACAGTCATAATACAGCGGATCTTGCCGCTCCCGTTGAACTGTGGCCGCGACTACAGAGTCGAAAACCCTATCTGTGGGCTTTGCATAATTTTGAGAACCTTAAAGAACATTATCGGCACCAGACAGCTTTGAATGCCGTGAGATTATTGGACACATATCGTCGGTGGGGAGAGAAACCGCTGCCGAGAGAGCTGGCACAAAAGATTTTGTCTTTACCGGAACAAGAAAAGATTAACTCATGGCTTGCAGCACTGCCAATGAAAGCCAATAACCCTGAAGAAGGAGAACTTCTGCGGCAAGAGTTGGAACGATGTCTGGAGCCAGCTGCAATATACGAACAGGAAACCAAATCGCTGAAAGAAGCTGGGATGAACGCAGTGAAACCTGTTCAATCTATGACGTTCGTTTTTACGGCTACACGCGCTTTTGAAGAAGCGTGGTGGAAGGATATTGATATCCTGGCTAATGGCGCATACATCAACAAGAATACTGCTGATTGTGTAGATGACCCCGCAACTCTTGCTCGTTTAACACATCATCGCCGAGACCTTGAACCTCTAAGTAAATATTTACTGGGCCGCTACCGGCAAGCGATTGCCTCCGCCGGAATGGAAGGCAAAACAATATGTGGAGAATTGCGCTTTCACTGGAAAACGGACTTTGACTTTGCTTCTTTTGGTGGTTGGAAAAAGAACCAGCAAGGACATACGAACGAGCGTAACTTAATCGTGGTCATTCCCGGGAAAAATCATAGTGAAGCCATAATTATGGCTGACCACTATGATACAGCATATATGGAGGATGTTTATGAGAAGTCACAGGGAGGCACCGGAGCCAGAATAGCGTCAGCTGGAGCCGACGATAATCACTCAGCCACAGCGACATTACTGCAGGCCGCACCTATTTTCCTTCAATTATCGCAGCAGGGATTACTTGAACGGGACATCTGGCTGGTACACCTTACAGGTGAAGAGTTTCCATCTGATTGCTTGGGAGCCAGGGAACTGGCCCGGGCTTTGATTGAGCAAAAGCTTTATTTACATTCGGGTAATGGGCAGATGACCGATTTAAGCAATACGCATTTGGTGGGAATATACATTATGGATATGATCGGTCACAACCGGGATTACGGTGAGGATGTTATCCAGATAGCGCCGGGTAGAGGACGGGGCTCTTTGCGACTTGCCTGGCATGCGCAATATGCAAATATGCTTTGGAATGCCGGAACAATTGAATGGAATAGCGACCATTCACGCCTGGGGGTGGGAAGAGGACGACGTAGCAATGATGGTGTACAGATACCGCAGATTGCAGAACACCTGCAACTGCACAGTGAAATCCGTCTTGTTGAAGATCCTCGTAGTTCGCTATTCAATACAGATGGGCAAATCTTTTCGGATTGCGGTATACCCGTGGTACTCATAATGGAAAATTATGATATTGGCCGAGCCGGATATCATGATACGATGGACACAATGAAGAACATTGACCTGGATTACGGCGCCGCATTAGCATCAATTGCAATTGAGACAGTTGCAATAGCAGCTAACTGCAACAGGCCACCATTGCTACCAGATTAACCCGGTTCATCACGGCCGTGGATCTTTTGAGAAACGTATTATAATGTAACTATGATGAATAATATTGACGGAAAAGGAAGAGAAACCCTGGAGCAGATTGCCCGCCGCGTGATGATGGAGCGCGGTTTCCAGCCCGATTTTTCAATGGAAGCCATTAATCAACTTGCAAAGATCCAGGAAGTCCATGATGCAATGGGGGGCGCCACAAAGGACTTGCGCAATCTACTCTGGGCATCGATCGATAATGATGATTCCCTTGACCTGGACCAGCTAACGGTGGCGGAGGCCCTGCCGGATAATGCCGTGAGGATCCGTGTGGCTGTCGCGGACGTAGACATGCTGGTTAAGAAGGACACGGCAATTGATGAGCACGCCTACCAGAACACAACTTCGATTTATACGGCTGGCAAGACTTTCCCCATGCTCCCGGACAAGCTTTCTACCGATCTCACATCCCTCAATTTTCAGGAAGACCGCCCCGCCATCGTAATCGATATGATCATCAACGATTCTGGCGAGTTACAAAGCCCGGACATTTACCTTGCTATGGTCCGGAACCATGCCAAGCTGGCCTACGGGAGTGTTGGGGCCTGGCTGGAAGGAACAGGGCCTGTTCCGGACGCCATTACAGCTGTCCCTTCTCTTGCCGATAATCTCCGGATGCAGGACCGGGTGGCCCAGAAGTTAAAGGCTAAAAGGCATGAACACGGCGCCCTTGACTTGCAGACACTGGAAGCCCGCCCGGTGTTTGAAGAAAACGTGATCAAAGACCTTCATGTGGAAGCTAAGAACAGAGCCACGGAGCTGATTGAAGATTTCATGATAGCGGCAAACGACGTGACAGCATGCTTTCTTAGCGATAAGCAGGTCCCCTCATTAAGACGAGTAGTCCGCATTCCCAAGCGGTGGGACAGGATAGTTGAGATCGCTGCACAAAATAATTACCAGCTTCCCGCAGAACCCGATTCAAAGGCTCTTGCGCTCTTTCTAACCAAGCAAAAAGCAGCTAACCCTATCACGTTTCCCGACCTTTCACTCTCCATCATCAAGCTGCTGGGATCAGGCGAATATGTCGTCGAGCTTCCAAATGAGTCTGTGCCGGGCCACTTCGGCCTCGCCGTCCAGGACTACACGCATTCCACAGCCCCTAACCGCCGCTTCCCCGACCTGATCACCGAGCGCATCCTTAAGGCCACATTGGGCGGGTCACCTCTGCCGTATAGCCAGGACGAGTTGAGGGGGCTGGCTACACATTGTACTCAGAAGGAAGATGATGCTAAAAAGGTTGAACGGCTGGTTGCCAAATCGGCTGCAGCCATGCTGCTCTCTTCAAGAATAGGAGACCAATTCGATGCAATCTGCACGGGCGCTGCAGACAAAGGCACATGGGTGCGAATTTTTAATCCACCCGTTGAAGGGCGCCTGCTATATGGCTTCCAGGGCATCGATGTGGGTAACCGGTTGAAAGTGAAGTTGATCCACATTGACGTGGAGCAAGGTTTTATCGATTTTAAGAAGGCCTGACCTGCAGTATTGGTAAAATGAAAATCAAGCCGGGTTTGCCTAATTCACGGATACCAGCATTCCTTAATTTTTGCATGTGAAAATAGGGGAAAACATAATCATTTCTCGGACTGGAGCAGTACGCCCTTGACCCTGTCTTCGTCCGATGAATAATATCTAGCACCCATGAAAAAGCAGAAGCAAGCCAGCACGCCACCGATGCTGGCCACAACCATTGCCCACATCAGTCCCGGAGCGCCACCTCCAATACTGTCTGAAATTGCGCCGACGATCAGCGGCGACCACGCGCCGCCAAAAACATACATAAATAACGAGGCCAGACCGTAGGCAAGGCTTTTATGTGCCGCAGGAACTACGTCCTGGGATATAAGGCTTAGTGCCGGTATGGCGATCATGTTTACCATGCCGAAAATGAAGCTTAAAAACAGGCCCAATGCGAAATCATAGCGGAATGCCAGAAATGACGCAGCAAGCAAGACAGAGGATATCAAAGAGGTAATCGCTGGAAGCCAGAGGCGGCTCTTGCGATTCTTTTTGTACCAGACGTCAGATAAAACTCCACCAAGAGGCGCGCCAATTACCGCCACCAAGCTCACAGCACATGTAATGTAGCCAGCTCGGTCGGTTCCCCAATCGTACTGACGCATCAAAAATGTGGGAAGCCAGTTGATTTGCGCCAGGCCCGTTATAAGCATCAGTCCATATCCGGGGAAAAACCATCTCAAAGTGGGGGTTTTCAGGAGCATTGAGATCGATTGCCCCAAATGCTTGAAACCGCTGGTGATAGTCTGATCTACGGTCTTATAGTCCTCCAGGAAGAATACGGCTACAGCCAACAAAGCACCGATTCCCGCCAGCACAAAAAATGGTGAGCGCCAACCGTAGGCAGCGGCCATCCAACCCGCTACGGCAGCACCAAGGGCAATTCCAAGCGGAATTCCAATGTTAAAAATGCCCATAGCCCATCCGTGCTTTTCCTTATTGTACGCTGCTGTGATCATGGAAATGCTACCGGTTACGATAGCGGTCACACCCGGACCGGCAATTGCCCTTGAGATCAGAGCCGATGCAAAATTTCTAGCGATGCCGAAAACTGTCGTAGATACATTCCAGATTAAACCCATAAGGCCAATGGACTTTTTTCTACTCCAGCGATCAATCAAATAAGCTGCCGGTATGGCAAAGACGCCGTAGCATAGCATGTAAACCATCTGTAGTGCGCCCAGTTGTGTGTCACTCAGCCCCATTTCAAGCTTCATGGGCTGCAACACTACCGTGACCGCCACCCTTTCCATATAGGTGAGCGTATAAAGAAGCGAACAAACTATGAGTATCCGGTGTGCTTTCCAACCTCCGGACTGATAATTCTGGGTCATGCCAAGCATAGCCTCCGCTTCATGGCATCAGACACAACCTGACATCTGGCCCCACTCGTGAACAGCTTTGTTGATCTGGTAGAAGTTATATGGGGGTGTCAGGGGGGGTGTTTCGCAGGTGGTCATTTTAGGCCGCCGACAACTCAACTTTCTCCACCTTGGCTATATCCCGTTCGTAATAAAACCCCCCAATGAAGAAGAATAATCCGGCAAGTATGGGTACAAAGGATATAATCATAAGAGCGATGCGGAGATCGTACATATCGGACAAAACACCCGCAAACAGCGGCCCAAGGGCCTGTCCAAGCAACTGATGAATAATGGTAAGCATGCCAATGGATGTAACTCTCAAGCCGGGATGTATGGCATCTTGGCTAACTGTATATGCAGGGCCAAGGCAAGCGCTTGCGCCAAAGGCACCAATTATAATCGCATAATATTGTATGGGACCTTGTAGAAAACCGAAAGCTACAACCCAGAGCACAGCATTAAATACACAAAATATTGCTGTACCCATCATTATTGCCTTAGGCCATCTTCGCTTCCATTTATCCAGGACCCATCCGGCAAACATCGTCCCAATTGCTGCGACCAGGAAGAGAGGTGCCGCACGCGTTGATGCCTGGTCCATAGGTAGCCCGCCATACCGATTGAAATAGCTGGGAGCCCAGTTTAGCAGGGTGCTACCGCAGAACATCTGTGCAGCCTCTCCCAAATACACAAGCAGGAGGGTCGGGGTGGTTAACATAAGCACAATTTCCTTGAATTTAATCTTTCTCTTAGTTCCTTTTTCCGTATCGGAGATGGCGAGTTCGACTGTTTTATAGTCCTTAACCGTAAAGAGAAATAGCAGAGCAAGAATCAAACCGGGAATTGCGACAATTCCGAAAGCATTTCTCCAACCGAAATTAACCGCTATAAATCCGCCTGCGAGGACACCGATAATTCCACCAATGGGGGCTGCAGCCCAAAGGAATCCCATAAGGGTCGAGGTCATTCGCTTGGGAAACAGTGCTCCTATCAGGCTGGAACCACCGGGACCGTACCCGCCTTCTCCGAATCCAATCACCGCCCTTGCAGTAATAAGCTGGACAAAATTCTTGGTGTAAGCACAGGCCAATGTTGCCAGACTCCACACTATCGCCATGAGGCCTACGGTCTTTTTCCTGCTCCACCTGTCCATAAGTATGGAAGCCGGGATAGCAATAAGCAACATAGTCCAGTTCACGATAGTTATCAGTGAACCGAGCTGTGTGTCCGTTAGTTGCCATTCAGACTTCAGATAGGGAAACAGGGATGCGATAACTTGCCTGTCAACCCAGTCTGAAAGCATCAGAAGATACAATAAAATAAAGGCGTACCAAGCATAAGGTTTAGACACAAGGTAGCGATCATTATTTACATCGTTCACACCAACCCTCCTATAAAGAATTTATCCCAATATCTGATATTCTGATCATTTTAAGCCCAACGGGTGCGCCTAAAACTTCCTGTTATAGCTGAGTTAACAATATCTTCGCGTACGCCAAACCAGTATTTAGGCCAGCCAATTCCCGACATAAGCATGGCTATTTTGAGACTGTCCGTCGCAATAATTAATTTGCCGGCTTCTGTGCGGTCGCGATCCACCATGCCCGGGCAAACAGAATGAACCACCCTTGCTCCGCTACGTTCAATATTGGCTATTATCCCAGCCTTTTTGGCAGAGTTGTAAACAACATAATCAGTATGCAGCCAAAGCATTTTTTTTATTTTCTTACCATCAAGCATCTCTGACATGTCACCGAGTTCCTGGATGGTTAAAAAGGGACAACCGATTATAGCTGCATCGACGTTCGGATTATCGGTGAAATGCAGTTGATTATAAACTTGCTGTACCTCATTTATCCCGATGTGAAATTTTGGTGCACACGACGGGACTGATCCTCCAAACGCCTCTTCCAGCGTACGAGCTTCAGGGGTTATTCCAACGATATGAATCATTGGATAGGTAAGAGCAGGTGAAACACAGGCACAGAAAGCCTTGGCCTGTGCATTTGTCAGGTGGTTCAGTCCAACAACTACCGGAACTCGATCAATGGCTCTGAAGCCTATGGCTCCGCCCAGAGCAACAAAATCGCTAGTGTCTTTTAGTTCGGGCAACAAATCTTTGTCAATCTCAAAGATCATCTGGCCCCTGCGGTTCTCTGCCAGATGAACTCCGTATTCGGGTATAACACCAGTGAGAGCCGCATAGAAAGCCATATTTGCCGGGTCGCGATTTACCCGGGCTCCGACCATAATATTGGAATAAGCTGCATGATTAGACTCCGAAGTAGCATGGAACTCTCCGAACCTGGGAGTATTCAAATGCATATAGGGAATGCAGGTAGGTATAATATAGATGCCCATGGATTGTAACTTATCATTAACAAATTTTGTCTTTTCGTACACTTCCCGTGCGGGAGTTTTTACCTTAAAATGCCAGGGCATATCTTCATCATCTACCATATCATCCGCCATGAAAGTAGATTCCATAGTCGTAGGTACCGAAACCCTAGCATCCATTTCGGCAAACTCCGCATACACCGGCCAAGCTCCAGATGTAAGGTCTGTGGTCTTCCAATCGCAGAAAACGTGCGAGGAGACTATAGATACCATCTTTCTTGAACCCAACCCTTCTGCGAATTTGACCAGTCGTTCCATGGCAAGTTGTTTTGCTTTGCCAAACTTACCATCCAGCATCTGTGTTTCATGGACATTGAGAACGAGGTTACTGTTGCTCTTGCCCCCATGTGAATGATGCGTAAGTGGGACCTCTTGAGTTAATGAAGAGTCTTTCGAGGGGAATACTTCTACAATGGCCTGTCCGCCGCATTTAGGGGCAGTGATCTTAACCCAGTCCCCGCTGTGGATTACTTGGCATGGATCGTCATCAAAATCGTCTACAGCAGGAATTTCCGCATCTACCGCACCGCCAATACTGATTGGGTGAACCTTACGACAGATTAAAGCTTTCGGACCCGTACCGGCAATTTTTACCTTATAATAAAGTGCCCATGCCCCCCCTGTTGAAAAAATATCAGTATTATAAACCATTATTTTTCCGGCATAGGATTGCCCCATGAGCGGATGTCCATGCATTCTGATTATGCCATCATTACCCACTGCATTTGCCAGATGACTCAGTTTTTCTATTGTAACCAGTGCCTCCCCTTCAACACTGCCCTCAACCCGGGTTATACCCTTAATAATCTTTGATTGTTTATTCTTCATATCATGCAACTCACACTATTACCTCTTTTTAAGGTGCAGAAATTCACGTGCTTCAACTACGGTGGCAATTTCAAAGTCCAACTCATGTGCAATTCTTACGGCTTTTTCAACTGGTTCCGCATTGCTCCTAAGCAGATCAAGATTTTCTTATCAGTAGCTTGAATTTTGCCTATTTGCTCTCAAAAACGATCTGGACCTTTTCACTGTTGTCAGCATCTTTCTTATAGAAAAACGATCCTATAAAGAAAAGTATTGCCCCAAGGATAGTGACAATGGGTACCAACATCAATGCTTTGTCCAGGCCATAGACATCCGAGAGAGCGCCGACAACCAGCGGACCAAGGGCACTGCCGAGTAAATGCTGAAATATAACATTTATGGCATAAGAAGTTGATCTCAGTCCGGGATGTATGACATCTTGCGTTACCGCAAATCCACCGGCAGTGTACATAATGACGGTCAACCCGAATGCCAGCAGGAAGCCGAATTGAAGGGCTCCGTGGAATTGGAACGCCATGAACAAAAGTATTGCCGTTACTGCTAAACTGATGGCAGGTAAAAGCATCCTGGCGTTGGATTGTTTTTTCATCCACTGATCGGTGAGAAAGCCGCCCAAAGGAGCGCCTAGGATTGCCAGTAACATTATCACGCTGGTCATCATGCCTGAGCGCTCTATTGACATCCCTTCGAACCTTTGAAAGTAGGCAGGCATCCAGGTAGTAAAAGCTACAGCGGTAAAGCCAGCCGCGGCGATTGCCAAGTTATCGAAAATCAGCGATTTGCTTCGAAACAGCTCCCTGACCGTATCCATCTTGCTCATCTTGACTTTGGCTGCCCTCTCGTCTTTAGATACTGTTTTCTCCAGGGGAACCGTCTTATAGTCTCTTACAAAGAAAAATAAGATGGCAACTATCAGCCCTGGGATTGCCACGATACCTAAGGCGTTCCTCCATCCCAGATGGACGGCTATAATTCCTCCCATTACTATCCCTAAAGCCTGCCCCAGCGGAACCGCCGCATACCAGATTCCTGCCATCCTGGCGCGAATTCCCGGCTTGAAAATGGCGGAAATGAATGCTAACCCTGCCGGCGCATAGGAAGCCTCACCGAGTCCAACTACGCAGCGAGTAATAATAAGCTGTGTGAAATTCCTGGTAATAGTTGCTGCCCCAGTGGCTAGACTCCAGATGATAGCCATGAGGCCTATGCTATTTTTCCTGCTCCAACGGTCGACCATTGCCCCAATCGGCACGACAAAAACCACCATGGACCAGAATAATGCCGAAATCAGCAAGCCACACTGAGTATCCGTTAAACCCCAATCAGTCTTCAAGAATGGAAACAACGAGACGATGACCATTCTGTCAACATAATCAAACATAAAAATCAGGAATAAGAGGATGAACACATAGTAACCGCGCCATTTCGGGTATGTAGATAGTTGCTCTATTTCAGCCTGCTGCATTTATTATTCCTCCACTTTACTTAACCTATTTTCTTAAGTGCAGAAACTCGCGGGCTTCCCGTACTGTGGCTATATCAAAGTCCAGTTCACGCGCGATGCGGACGGCCTTTTCTACCAGTTCGGCATTGCTTTTGGCGAGTACGCCGTGCGATAAATATATATTGTCTTCAAGCCCGACCCGAACACTATCGGCACCCAGGATCATGGCCAACGTGATCATGGGGTATTCATGCACTCCGATGCCGAGGGCCTGCCATTTTGCGTTCGGAAACATCCTCTTGCCTTCCCGGGCAATATGCATAAGCTGTTGGGGCGTGGCAGGCTGCCCACCTGCTACTCCAAGCGGGTAATCGATGTGGAACACCATGTTGGGATCAAATAGGCCCTCTTCACAGAGCGCCATCGTATTGTAAAGGTGACTAACATCCCAGATTTCAAGCTCCAGCCCCCACCCTTTGTCCAGCGTGCCTTTTATCGCCTTCCTCTGGAACGGCGGTGTGTGTGAGAAAGTTGCGTATCCATACTTTCCAAGAGAGAAATCGAACGTGCCCATATTTACGGTGAGCATATCTGGTTCAGGCTTGATATCCAGAAGAGCCAGTTTTTCCTCATCGGTCGGCAGTATGAATTCAAAAGTCTTCGGGTTTAGCCAGAAGCCGATACCGCCGCCTGCCTCAACTACGATGGGGCATTTTGCCCGTATCTCAGACACCATCTCGCCCCAGATTTTTATATCGGGAGTGGCAAGCTTCGTCTTGAGGTCCCTTGCATGGATGTGGACCAGCGAGGCACCGGCGTCATAGGACCGTTTGGTCTCCTCGGCGACCTCCTTGGGAGTTATCGGCAAGTAAGGGGTCCGCTTTCCCTCTCTGGGCAGGCCCGGTGTATCTTCATGTAGCGTGTTGGAACCGACGGGGCAAACCTGTATGATAAGTTTTTTCTTTGACATTGAAAATATACCCTCCTTAAATTTGTAAATAATTTTAGTTCAAATGAGCGACCAGGCTATTGAATTCTTTGAGATTACTTACAGCGGGCGATTTCACGCCATCCTCGATTTCGTGGACTATCCTGGTCACCATTTCGTTGACGGGAGCGGATTTGCCGAGTTCCCCTGCCTTCTTGACGACGTAACCATTGACGAAATCGACCTCAGTTTTACGTCCCTTCTCGATGTCCTGCCACATGGAAGGCTGGATTGCACGATGCCTGGCAAAGCCAATCTCAAGGATCTTGGAGGCATCTTCGAATTCCTTTTTATTGGATGCAACGAATACTTCCGGTGAGATACCGGTTATAGGAGCGAATACTACATCTGAGTTCCAGCCAATGTCGTAGGTCTCGGTTAGGGCTGCCACAGCAACTTTCCTGGCTGGTTCGCTATCTATGACACCTCCGTAGTTCAGGCCGGCGCAGGTGCCTACACCGGTGAAGGAGACCGTGATGAGCAATTTTGTCCATCTGTCGCCGATAATATTTCCAGATACCTCCGTCGGAAAAGCTTTCCCCAGAAGTTCAGCGACATCTTCCATCATCTTATTGTTACCCGTCGGCCACTGGCCGATAATGAATCCTCCAGCGGAAGTCTGGAATAACTTACCCGGACCTTTGTTGGTGCCGCCCCAGGTGATGCTGCACCCGATAGTCCTATCTTCCCCGACGATTTCGGCGATGATATCTTCATTGATGCCATTTTGCATGGACACCACTGGCGCGAAACTCTTAATAGCGGGAAGCACTGAAGTCAGTGCTTTCTCGGTGAATAATCCCTTCACAGCCAACAGGACGATGTCCGCCCAGCCCTTGTAGCTGCCAGCGAGCAGTTCTTCCGGGGTAACTGCGTTGACCGGGATGGTTAGTTCACAGAAGCCATTTATCTCCAAGCCTTTATTCATATGCTTTACATGCTCTGTATCAGCGTCCACAATAAGTACGTTCTCGCCCTTCTGGTGTAATACAGCTGTTGTAATGCCTCCGATTGCGCCGCCCCCGACTACCAGTATGTTTTTAAATCCCATTGTTGCCGTCACCTCCCTTCTTTCCTCTTATTGCTGTCACCTCCTTTTTTCCTGCTGGGCTATCCTTGATGATATCCAGCAGTTGCTGGTTGATCTCCAGCATGGTTTCGCCACGGCTGTGTCCACCGTAATCATAGAAACCTCTGCCAGTCTTGATCCCGAAGTCGCCCGCCTGTACCAGTTTCCCGATGCAGGCGAAGCGCGGGTCGCTGTGGGCATTGGGGATGAAGTTAGTCACGGCCAGCCAGAGGAGATCCAGTCCCATGAAATCCATAGTCTTGAAAGGTCCCATCACGGAGAGGCGCTGACCCAAGCCCCTGGTGAAAACACGGTCTATTTCCTCGGAGGTGGCCACTCCTTTGCCCAATAAGTTGAGCGCTGTCAACATGATGGCCTCGTTGAACGAGTTAACCAGGTAGAAGGGCAGGACCTTATCATAGATAATAGGTTCCTTGCCGATGTGCCGTAACAGGTCTATGGTGCCCTCAAATGTTTCATCCGACGTAGCGCTACCGCGCGCCACGTCCACCAACGGCATGACCTCTGCCGGGATGACAAAGTGCGTTAGGATAGTCCTGTCCTTGCATGTGACTTTCTCCACTATGTCGTCGATGGAAAGGCTTGAGGTGTTGCTGGCGAGAATGGCGTGTGCGGGGCAGACCTTTTCCAGGTCTGCGAAAACACGGCTTTTGATGGTCAGTTCCTCCTTCACCGCCTCGACGACGAAGTCAGCGTTTCCTGCGGCCTCCTCGAGAGAGGCTGTTAACCTGATCCCAGCAACGATGTCCTTCAGCACTCGACCACCCTTACCTGACTTGCGATTAAATAGCCCCGCCATGCTATGTAGGTAAGCCGCTGCGTTTTCCAGCGCTGCGGAGTCTATATCGGTCAAGGTCACGGGGAAACCATGGCGGGCAAAGGAGATGGCGATGCCCGGACCCATCACGCCGGCTCCAATAATAGCAATCCTTTTAATGCGAAAATGCCGACCGGTAGTGGTTCCGTCTGCCATAAAATCCATCAACGACCTCCAGTTAAATTTATTCCGGGTTTGTAGTCTTGTAGTAGCCTATAACTCGCTGCGACTATGTTAAACCCAGGCCCACAACCTGTCCCAAGATAGACAAGGTTTACATTAATAGTCTTTTCCTGCCCGTTTCTAAGGTATTGTAATATGATGTGTAGATGCTACTCGTGATGACTTTAGCATACTAAACAAATGACTTCTATAAAACGCTTTACAAACAATTTGTATATTGAAATATAAAGTGGATACCGAAATAGAAATGAACGCAGTTACTGAAAGACGGTATCTAAGGAAGTAATATCCAGCAATTTCTGAAGGTTAGGTATATTGATGTTCCGGCGACTGACCTCAATTAATCCTGCATTTTCCAACCATTTCAGTGTTTGTGCCACGCTGGGACGAGTGACGTTGGAGAGGAATGCCAGCTCTTCTTGTGAAAGGCCGCGGATTATGGCACCTTTGCCAAGAGGGCTTTTGCCGACCGTGCGGGCGATCAACTGAAGCACCGAGAGTATACGGATGGAAACATCATTTCTCATGCTCGAACCTATAACTCTAAACACGCTAAGGTAGCTGGCATTTATTATGTTGAGAATCTCGGACCGGGCAGACCGGTCGTCCATCAATTCCCACACCGCCTCACGCCTGACTTTGCAATACACTGTGGGCGTCACAGCCCGGACGTCTGCCCAGTGTTTTCTGTGTTTTGGGTTGTACATATCGACAAATCCGCCAAGTCCCATGAAAGCAGGCGGAATAAGGAGACCGGACATTTCATGGCCATCTTCCATGGTCACAACGCCTGCTGCAACCCCTTCATGCAGATGGTATACGAAGTCAACATACTGGCCACACATCATGATTGTCCTGCCTCGGGGAGCCCTTATCAGTACTGTATCACGAGGACAAAGCCTCTGGAAAATGCACCTTTTATTATCTGTCATAGGCCAATAACGATTTAATTTAACATATTGTTTCTCCATTTGTACATACGGCAGTTACAAAGATGTGTGTTTTTGCTATAACTGCAAATAGAGCATTTGGTAGCATCTGGAAGCACAGGGTATCCACAGTCCGGGCATTTTAAATAACCTATCTCAAACTCCTATCAGTGCATCTTGAGTATATGGATTTAGGTACTATAAAGGTAAACGGTCGAGTTGTACTGTAACGGAATGCCTCTTCACTGACAAGCGATAGACTTCACAAGCTAAAAAACTGTTTCATTTAGCCGTTTTAAGGCTGGATCGTGGACCTTCTGACGGGCATTTAGCTGCGTGGTGTGGTGTAATGGGAATATGTAAATGCCTTTTCAGAATTTCAGTCAAATCAGTATTCTCAACCATATTGCTACCTTTTTTCAAAGGAAGTACCTCTGAGATTATAATCTGCTATATCAACTGATGGCTATTTTAAGGGGAATGGTCACCATGATTTGCGGCATACCTTCGCCAGTTTAATACTGCTGATCGGCGCCAAGCCGGAGGTTATCAGTGAGGCCCTGGGACACGCCTGCGTCGTTTTTACAAAGGACATCTATTCTCATATAATATCGGGCATGCAAGGAGAAACGATGACCCTGCTTGACGGCGCTCTCCCTGCGGGTGTTTCCAGAAAATAACGCCAATTTAATGCCAAGAGTGGACATAACGGTATTATCAACCTAAAATTTAGCTTCAAGCCCCTGTAGCTCAGTGGATAGAGCAGCGGTTTCCTAAACCGCGTGTCGTGAGTTCGACTCTCACCAGGGGTACCATTAATTTATTATTAGTTATGGATCGGGCCGGCTGTTTTCTTTCACGGCCCGAATTACGATTGGTCATTTGCCATTTTTTACCGGGCTGATGTAAGATTTACTGCACTTTAAAAAGTTGATAATTTTAGTATAATAGGAGTGTAGCTCAGTCTGGTAGAGCAGCGGTCTCCAAAACCGCGTGTCGTGGGTTCGAATCCTGCCACTCCTGCCATGCCGAGGTGGTGGAACCTGGTAGACACGCCATCTTGAGGGGGTGGTGGGCGCAAGCCCGTAGGAGTTCAAATCTCCTCCTCGGCACCAATTTGAATATTATCTTAAAGTGGAACGAGCGGAAGTAATTCAGTGGTAGAATGCCTCCTTGCCAAGGAGGATGTCGCGGGTTCGAGCCCCGTCTTCCGCTCCATTTTTTTGCCTGTGGCGGCGTAGCCAAGTGGTTAAGGCGGGGGTCTGCAAAACCCCTATGCAGCGGTTCGACTCCGCTCGCCGCCTCCACGAAAATGCCGAGGTGGCGGAATGGCAGACGCGGCGGACTTAAAATCCGCTTCCCTCACGGGAGTGTGGGTTCAAGTCCCTCCCTCGGCATTTACCCCCTTCTTAATAAAAAACGTAGACAACGCGGTAACTATTACATGCATCGACACATGGCAGTAAAATGAAGTGTTTTCTTATGATGCGCTGGTGCCATTGCATAGACGGTATATATATCTTCCAGACCGGAAGACCGCGGAGAATTGGCAAAAGGCCTTTAAGCGAGCCTGATATTGGTATCTTTACCGGTGTGCTCAAGGAACTTCATATACATTCTCGTGCGGAGCTCATTCCTCTGCCTGTAAGGCGTCACGAACTTCCCTTTCAGCCAGATCCTCTCTTCTTCCACATGTATCAGGACGCGCCGGTCGCTTTCAGCTTCATGTAAAAACGCAGGATAGTTCTCCCTGAACACTTCCTTGGATTGGGCCAGGTACTCCTCATCTTCGGAATTAATAATCTCTTCAAGCAGCGCAGCCGCACGGGTGATATCGCTGTCCGACGATACGGGGATGCGGATCTCATCGAAGATATAATCGCACTGCGTCAGCTTGCAGTTTTTCTCGAATCCCTTGGAGAAATTCAGGACTGGCTGGTCAAGCAAAACCAGGTTGGGGATATGCAGTATCTTGCCGGTGAGTTCGCCTCCCAGTTTCTCGTCTTCGCCCACTTCATCAAGTGTCAGATAGAAAAGGCCGATATGCCTGACATCCCCCTTGTAGCTGCCTATGCGGATGCGGTCACCCACATGCAGCATATTTGAAAACACGATCACAAAGTAACCGAAATAGCTGGCAACGTATTTCTGCAGCGCCAGCGCCAGGCCGATGGCGATGATGGAAATATATATGGCGAGGTTGCTGTACAGGGCGACGGCAATCATGACGGCTAGGGCGATGAATGCAATAAGCAGTGCGAGTATGCGAGTTTTCATATCAGGTGAATCAAATCAGGCGGAAGGTATGATTCTGAGAGTGCCTGTTGCCTGGTCGACCGAAACATAATAATCGCCGGGAGTCCCCGCAACAGTCATAAAAGTTATCTCCTGGTGCTGGCCGGCCTCGATGGTTACTTCATTGACCGCCTCAAGTCTGCCGTTGATCTTAAATTCCGCCCTGTGCTGCACTTTGTCCTGTCCTGAATTGACCAACGTTGCAATTACACCTATGGAACTGCCGGGATAAGCCCTGTCCGGTAGTATGTGCAGATTGGATACACTGGTGGTATCAGGCGGCGCCACAGGCGCAACGATCTCGGCGGCCGGCGCAGGCTGTGACGGAGGCGTCCACACCAGATGACCCGGAAAGGCATCGGTGTGCACTTTCCGTGTCTGGAATCTTGAGGAAAAAAGACCTGCCAGGCCGGTAGATTCAGGTGTTGAGATTTCGCTTGAATGTTGAGCGCTTATCAGGGAATTCAGATGGGCAATTTCCGCCTCAAGGACAGCGGCTTTTTTCTGCGGGTTTTTACTCAGTCTCAGGTAGGCCTCGGAGGGGATTTGACCTACCTTGAACCGTGCATCGAGATTGGCCAGTTCCTGTTTAAACACACCAAGCTGGCGTGATTTCAGGGCTAACCGCTTGTTTAACTCCTGTTTAATACCCTCGATCTTTATCCGGGCATGCTGGAGGTTAATGGAATACTCGGTTTTAAGAGCAGTATGCGACGTGTCATTAATACCCTTGTCAGTGTGGAGCTGCTCAAGGTTGCTTAAGAAGAGTTCAGCCCTCTCTTTACTTACGAACGCCGTGTGCAGGTCATTTTCCATAGTTTAATTATTCCACCGTTTAATCAGGTAACCGGCTTTTGTCCTTAGATTAAGTATAGCGCTTATTCTTTTTTGTAACTACATCCCGCACCGCATTTGCGATGTCAGGAGCCGTCAACCCGTTCATCTCAAGCAGTTCTTCCGGCTTGCCGGAATGACAGTACCTATCATCTATACCCAAAGAGATCAACGGTACCGGCATATTACCGGAAAGAACTTGAGCAACGATGCTTCCCAAACCGCCGTGCAGCAGGTGCTCTTCCGCAGTAACCATCGCCCCTGTATCAACGGCCGCCGCGATAATAGACTGCCTATCAATGGGTTTGAGAGTGGACATATTCAATATACGGCAATCTACGCCGGACAGCTTGAGTGAGTCAGCGGCTTCAATTGCTTTGGATACCATGATCCCGGTGGCAATGATGCTGGCATCGCGCCCGTCACGTAGCATATCGGCCTTGCCTATTTCGAATTTGCAGCCGTCAGGATAGATCACAGGCGTTTTCGAACGGCCCAGCCGTACGTAGAATGGCCCATAAGAGGTGGTGACTGCCTTAATGACCTCGACTGTCTCCATGGCGTCTGACGGTGCGATAACCGTGAAATTTGGCAGGGAGCAGTATAGCGCAAGGTCTTCAATGGCCTGGTGGGAAGAGCCGTCTTCGCCCACGGTGATACCGCCGTGCGTAGCCACAATTTTGACGTTTGCCCTTGGCTGCGCTACGGACATGCGGACCTGGTCGAAGCACCGGCTGGAGGCGAAAACAGCGAATGTGCTGGCGAATGGTATTTTTCCACAGGACGCAAGGCCCGCCGCTATACTTATCATATTCTGTTCAGCCAGCCCGCATTGGAAGAAACGATCCGGGAAGGCCTGGGCGAAAAACTTGGTCATGGTGGAACGTGACACATCAGCGTCCAATACGACAATGCGCGGATTATCTTTGGCAAGCTCTGTAAGTACTTTGCCAAAGGCCTCACGTGTGGTAAGTTCTCTGTAATCGGTCATGACAGCTCTTTTAGCGCCATTTCGGTTTCAGACTTGTTGGGTGCCTTTCCATGCCAATCGACGTTATTCTCCATGAAGCTGACGCCTTTGCCCTTGATCGTATGAGCCACAATTACGGTTGGCTTTCCTTTGACTGTCTTTGCTTTGTGGATAGCATCGATGATCTGCTGCATATCATTTCCGTTAATTTCGATGACTTCCCACTTGAAGGCTGCCCACTTGGCAATAAAGGGCTCCAGATTCATAATATCTCTGGTGAAACCGTCAAGCTGTAGAGTATTAAAATCGACTATCGCGGTGAGGTTATCCAATTTATAATTGGGTGCCAACATAGCTGCTTCCCAAACCTGTCCTTCATCGCATTCGCCGTCACCCAGTAAAACATAGTTGTGGTAATCTTTATTATCGAGCCGGGCCGCCAGCGCCATGCCGATGCCGATAGAAAGTCCCTGGCCAAGCGAGCCGGCGGAAGCGTCAACACCCGGTGTCAGATTGCTATCGGTATGACCCTGGAGGCAGGCGCCCGTTTTCCTCAGGGTGGTAAGCCAGTCAAGAGGGAAATAGCCGCATTCAGCCAGCGCTGCATAAAGGACGGGAGCGGCATGGCCTTTGCTTAATATGAAGCGGTCACGGTCAGGCCAGTGCGGATTGGCCGGGTCATGTTTCATGATATCGAAGTAAAGTGCGGTAACGATATCCGCCGCCGAAAGCGATCCGCCCGGGTGACCGCTGCCCGCAGTGTAGATCATAGTTATGATATGCCGGCGCAGTTTACGGGCGATACCTTCTAATTCGGGGATACTGTATTTCACCATAAGAAGTGGCTGTTAATTGCTCGTGTCAATAATACGTATATTTTGGATTGGCAAATCTTATATAAACCGGATTCATTATAGGACACTATAGCTCAATGTGTCCATTTCGATTAGTTGAACCGGCGGTATATGGCGTTTTCGCTTATTGTAAACTGCCGGGGCCGTGAATTATAATGCTGAATATGATCGTCGATGCGCACACGCATGTTTTCAGCCCGCGCCTCATAGCTGAGCGTGAGGAATACTGCTCGTCGGACGCCTGCTTCGGGTTGTTGTATTCCAACCCGGCCGCAAAGCTTAATTCGGCTGAGGATTTGATCCGCAGCATGGACGCAAATGGCATTGCCAAAGCTGTCATACAAAATATAGGCTGGGTCAGCCACAAAGCCTGTATACGCAGCAACGATTATATACTGGAATCTGTATCTAAATATGGGGACAGGCTGATAGGATTTTGCGCGGTGCAACCGCTTGAACAGGAGAAGGCTATTGATGAAGTTATCAGGTGCGGCAAAGGTGGAGCGAAAGGTTTGGGTGAACTGAGGCCGGATATCCAGGGCTTCGACCTTTGTGACTTAAATACTATGAAACCACTTATGCGGGAGACGGCACGGCTGGGTATGGTGGTTTCTTTGCATGCTTCGGAACCGGCCGGTCACAACTATGCAGGCAAAGGCCACGTAACCCCCGAAATCCTGTTCAAATTTGTCAGCAATTTCAGGGAAGTCAAGATTGTGCTGGCCCATTTTGGCGGAGGGTTGCCATTTTATGAATTGATGCCGGAGGTAAAGGGTATTTTAGCCAATACCTTTTATGATACTGCTGCAGCCCCCTTGCTTTACAGTGCCTCCATATATAAAGTGGTAATAGATATCGCGGGACCGGGGAAAATACTTTTCGGCAGCGACTGGCCATTGCTTGCGCCACAACGGGCCATGGGACATATCAAGACTGCCGGCCTGAACCCGGCGGATCTTAGCTCTATACTTGGCGGAAACGCACAACGTCTATTCAACCCGGAGGAAAATAAGGTTCTCTATGGCCGGTGAAGTTATCAGGTCATTTATTGCCATCGAGTTGCCCGGCGTGCTGGTCAAACAGTTGAAGGATTTTCAAGCGGGACTGAGATCCCCTCGAATGCGTATGGCAAAATGGGTTGATCCGGGTTCCATGCACCTCACGCTGAAATTCCTGGGCAATGTCGATGTAAAGAACCTGGCAGCGGTAAAGGATGAAACCGGTATTGCAGTCGGATCATCCCGGAGGTTTCACCTGCTTACCGGTCAGACGGGTTTCTTCCCGGACCCGGGGAGGCCCCGTGTTTTCTGGCTGGGTTTAGAAGGTGATATCGAGGCCCTGGTTGCGTTGCGCAAGGCTATTGATGATGCGTTATCAAAGTTGGGCTATGCGAGTGAAAACCGCCCGTTTACAGCACACCTTACTCTGGCCCGGTTGAGGGAGGAATCTGGTGTAAATGATAGGATGGACTTTGTCCACTCAGTCCAGGGGCAGGCTTTTAAGCCTCCCTGTAATATAGAAGTTAACTCTGTAGCCTTGATACGCAGCCAATTGACACCGTGGGGGGCTGTCTATACGCGCCTGGCGCAATTCGGGCTGCCGGATAATTGAAATATTGACCGGCGGATAATGATTTGCGATTGTTTAATTTGCCACTGAGTTTCAGTTAATGCTATACTTTACGCATTCTTGGAGGAGGTGGAAAAAATAGTGGAAAACTATTCCTTTCCAAAATGTCTAAAATGCAAAGTTGGCGATTTAGTTCCGCTGTCCGATTTTGGCAGCCAGGGGGCGGCGATACATTATAAAGCCTGGGTTTGCACCAATCCTGAATGCGGGTTTAATTTGAAGATCCGGAATGGCGATATATATCTGAACGAACCCATCTTCAGCGGCGCCAGTCATACCCTGCGTCAGCACTAATCGAATATAGCAGGTTTTAGCAGCAATTAGCAGGTATGGGCAGGTTGTTTTGACCATTGGGTTGAAACAGCTCCAACGCGAAGTTATCGATTTGTTCTTTCCGCGCTTGTGCGTAGGCTGCGGGAAAGCCGGTGACTTTGTTTGTATCTCTTGTTCCAAAAAGCTGTCACGGCTGCTGCCACCTATTTGCCAGAGGTGCGGCAAACCGGAATCAAGCGGTGCTTATTGCCGGGAATGCTGGGGAAAACACAACGGCCTTGACATGATACGCTCGGTGTTTATATTTGAGGGTATCATACGCAGCGCAGTCCATGAGTTGAAATACCGCAATCTACGATCAATTGCCGTTTGTCTCTCTCAATATATGGCAGGCTATTTCCTTGAGCATCATCTGGCGGCGGATCTTTTATTGCCGGTGCCAATGCATGAAAACAGGCTGAAAAGAAGGGGCTATAACCAGTCGGAATTGTTGGCAGGGCAGATATCGGGGATCATATCGGTACCTGTTAGAGGGGACCTTCTCAGGAGGGTAAGGGATAATAAACCGCAGACCAGGACGGCTTGCGCTGAAGAGCGCAGGAGTAATATGCAGGATGCTTTCACCTGCATTTCCAACGAGGTGTGCGGCAAAGATATCATTATCATCGATGACGTTTGCACATCGGGGGCCACGCTGGAAGCCTGTGCCGCGGCGTTAAAGTTAAAGGGTGCAAATAAAATATCGGGCTTTACCTTGGCCAGGGAAATCTACCAGAGGAGTTGATCAATGGACATTAAAATATCTGCCAGGAACTTGACCATGGATGCCGATATTCGTGGTTATGCTGAGAAGAAGGTCAATAAGTTAACCAGGTATCTGAGCAATATCACGGCGATACATATGGAACTGGCAGAGGAGAAATCGAAATCAAGGTTACCCTCGTACGTTGCCCAGGTAACGCTGAATATAAACGGGTTTTTATTGAGAGGCGTGCAAAAGGACGATAATTTGAAATCGGCAATTGATGCTGTTACCGATGTCATGGAGCGGCTGATAGATAAATATAAGAAACGCTATACCGTGAATAAAAGCAAGGTACATGAATCAATACGCACCGTGAAAGAAGAAAACGCTGTCACTGGTGAAGGGCAGGGGCCGGTGGTCAAGCGGAAGAGCTTTATAGTGAAACCTATGGAGGTTGAGCAGGCTATTGAACAGATGGAATTTCTGGGGCACGACTTCTTTCTTTTCGCCAATGATGACGATAACTCGGTTAATGTCGTATACCGGCGTAAGGATGGAGATTACGGAGTGATACAGCCGGAGATTGGCTAAATATTCCGGGGGGAATGCTGCCATGGCCGCAGAGATAACCGTCGGTTCTACCAGGATACTTTTGGTACAGGGGGACATTACCGGGGAAAAAGTGCAGGCTATAGTCAATGCCGCTAATTCCGGTTTGATGGGTGGTGGGGGAGTGGATGGCGCAATACACCGGGCTGGCGGGGCAAAAATAAAAGAAGAATGCCAGGTAATTGTGAGCCGGATAGGGCGCTTGCCGGCAGGCAGGGCTGTCATCACCAGCGGCGGTAATCTTGCGGCAAAATACGTAATTCATACTGTCGGGCCGGTATGGCGCGGAGGAGATAAGGGCGAAGCTGAAACCCTGGCAAGTTGTTACCGGGAAAGCCTGAAATTGGCCAATTCCGGGTTAGTCAAGAGCATTGCATTTCCGGCTATAAGCACAGGGGTTTACGGTTATCCGCTGGAAGAGGCAGCAAAAATTGCGGTTAATACTGTCGTAGGATTTCTTTCATCAGGGAATACTTCTATCGAACTGGTCGAATTCGTGTTATACGACTCCCATTCCTTTAATATTTATCAAAGGGAATTAAAAGCAGGAGAAAGCTAACGGAAGGCAAAAATGATTGAACATGCGTATGCTGAAGTCAACGGGGTCAAACTCCATTATGCGTATTGCGGCGAAGGTCCGCTCATCATGTTTCTGCACGGCTTTCCCGAATACTGGGATATGTGGAAGGAACAACTGAAGGAGTTTGGCAAAGATTACCTTGCTGTAGCGCCTGATATGCGCGGTTATAATCTATCCTCAAAACCCCAGGAGGTCAGCCAATATAAACAAAGATACCTGACGGAAGATATCCGGCTGCTGGCCGAGCACCTGGGATTTAAAAAATTTATACTTGCCGCTCACGATTGGGGCGGCGCCGTGGCCTGGACATTTGCCATGTTTTACCCGCAGTTCCTGGATAAACTTATCATCGTGAATGCACCCCACCCGGTTGCCTTTGAACGGGAGTTGAGAAATAACCCTGAACAGCGCAAAGCAAGCAGCTATATGCTGCTGTTCCGCAGCAAGGAAGCGGAAAAACGGTTATCGGATAATAATTACGCATATTTATTGAAGATGGCTTTCGGTGAAATCATTAAGAATGGTGTCCTGACCGGTGATGATGTTAAAGGGTATATCCGGGCATGGTCACAGCCGGGGGCCCTGACGGGTGGCCTTAATTATTACCGTGCGGCCAATGTGGAAGCGCTGGAAAACCACGCAGAGGCTATAAAAAAACCTGCCCTGGGCGATGCCCTTCCCAGGATAACCGTGCCTACGCTTGTTATCTGGGGAGAGAAGGACACCGCACTTTTGACCGGCTGTATAGAAGGATTGGAAGATTATATTGCTGATTGTACCATCAGGAGGGTACCTGACGCATCGCACTGGATTGTACGAGAAAAGCCCGAATTAATTAATCAATTGATTCGCGGTTTTATTAAATGACGGAGCGAAATCGGGGTTTATTATTACATGCCGAGAACGGGACTTAATTCATGCATAAGTCCCGCTGAATAATCCACCGTCAGGTCAGGGATGTCAAGGCGCGTAATCTCTTCATCTTTGCGGATCACCAGTTGCACGTAATCTCTGCCCGGGTGCCTGCGCAATACATCCAATATCTGCTGAAGCTGCGAAAGGTCCCTCTCCGAGTTATCGCTCTGCTTGATACTGATAACCAGCTTCCTGGGCGCGGCCCGGTTGCTGTCACCCGCCGGCTTTATGGGCGCTGCATGATCGACGTCAACCGTGTCAATTGCTTTTTCAGGATCAGGTTCATACCTGCGTACCTTGAAGCAGTTTATATTAGCGTTGTCTTCCCTGACCTTAACGACGCCCTCGATTAAAAGTATATTGCCGTCCTTCCAGAGGTCCTCTGTTTGCGCATAGACATCCGACCACACCGTTACTTCTATGCTGCCATTCAGGTCCTCGAAGGTGGCAATGGCGAACATGCGGTTGTTTCTGGTGGTGACATTTCTGACCGATGTTACCATGCCGGCTATGACAACTTTTTCACCGGCCATTTCATTGTTGATCTCCCCGCACAGGACCGTGGCATGCTCGGACAGTTTTGAGCCGAGAGCGGACAGGGGGTGCTCGGAGAAATACACGCCGAGCAATTCCTTTTCCCAGATTAGCTTTTCCTGCAGTGTCACGTCATTATCATCGATGCTTAATGACGGTAACGGAACGTCGACATTCTGGCCAAATAAATCAAACATGCTGGATTGGCCGGATTGCTTCTGTTTCTGCTCACGTTGTGATAAAGACATGATACGCTCAAGGGCGGATAACAGTGACCCACGCGGCCCGAAGCTGTCTAAGGCGCCTGCTTTGATGAGGCTCTCTATTACCTTTTTATTGACATAGCGTAAATCTACCCTGCGGCAGAAATCTTCGATTGACTTGAATTCACCTCCTTCCTGGCGTGGTGTGAGGATAGGTTCAAGGGCGCTTGAGCCAACATTCTTTATTGAGGCCAACCCGAACCTGATAGACCTGGTGCCGTTGGATGTCTCGATTTTGTAATTGGCATAGCTGTGGTTGATGTCGGGTTTCAATACCTCCAGGCCGATGCGACGGCACTCAGCAATCGCTGATACCAGCTTGTCGGTCTTATCGATATAAGTGTTAAGAAAAGCCACCATATATTCGATAGGATAGTTGGCTTTGAGATAAGCAGTCTCGTAAGCTATACGGGCATAGCTTACGCTATGTGACTTGTTGAAGGCATATCCGGCAAAAGGTTCTATCAGCCGGAATATGGCATCCGCTTCACTCAGCGAATAACCTTTTATCCTGGCGCCATCGAGGAAGTTTTGTTTTTCCTTTTGCATCACCTCCGCGTTTTTCTTCCCCATGGCTTTGCGTATTATATCCGCCCGGCCGAGGCTGTAGCCGGCAAACCTCTGCACAATGAAAAGCACCTGGTCCTGATAAACGATCACGCCATATGTATCTTCCAGGATAGGTATGAGGTCCGGGTGGGGATAATGTACCGAATTCAAGGCCGTGTTTTGCTTTGATAAATGTCGGTATGTGTTCCATGGGGCCCGGGCGGTAGAGGGCCACCATGGCCGCTATGTCAGTGAACTTGGTGGGCTTGAGTTCCTTGATATAGCGTCTCATTCCCGGGCTTTCCAATTGAAAAATGCCGGTAGTTTCGCCTGATGCTAAAAGATCAAAGGTTTTACGGTCATCCAGCGGTATGCGGAGTAAATCTATGGTTGTGCCCTGGCTTTCCGCTATTACATCTATAGCTTTCGCTAATAATGTCAGGTTGGCCAGGCCGAGAAAATCGAGTTTCAAAAGGCCGAGTTTCGCCACGTTATCCATGGAAAACTGGGTCATGGCTGACTGCTGGCCGCTGTCCTTGCTGGCCCGTTGCAGGGGAAGGTATTGTGTTAAGGGGTCCCTTGAGATGACCACACCGGCGGCGTGTGTGCTGGAATGCCGCGAAATGCCCTCGAGTTTTTTCGCGGTATCGATCAGTTTACGGATGATTTCATCCTTAGAATACATTTCCATCAACTCTTTGACTTCGAGCATTGCGTCTTCCAGGCGAATATTCGGCCTTCCGGGTATTAGCCGGGCGACCTGGTCGACGGCTCCATAGCTCATGCCCAGGGCACGGCCGACATCCCGGATAGCTGCCCGCGCGCCCAGTGTGCCAAAAGTGATGATCTGGGCTACATGGTCTGCGCCGTACCTTTGATTGGCATAGTTGATTACCTCGTCACGCCTGTCGTCCTGGAAATCCAGGTCGATATCGGGCATCTCCCTGCGTTCGATATTGAGAAAACGTTCAAATACGAGATTATAGGTCAGCGGATTGATATCGGTGATTCCGAGACAAAATAAGGCGAGGCTTGCCGCAGCGCTGCCCCTGACGCCGAAGAATATACCCTTCTCCCTCACAAAAGCAACGAGGTCATGGACCACGAGGAAATAATCTGCGAACTGAGTTTTCTCGATAACATCGAGCTCATATTCAAGGCGCTTCTCGGTTGCGCTGTCAGCATCCGGCAATCTTTCTTTCAAGCCTCGCCAGCAGAGCACAGATAAATGTGATTGCGAGGTTTTGCCGGGTGGTAATTCCACCTGGGGAAGATGGGGCTTGCCAAATTCAATTTCAAGATTACAAAGATCAGAGATGACTGCGGCGTTTTCGATAGCTTCAGGAATATCCGCGTATTGTTCCTCCATTTCCTGCGGGCTTTTAAGATAGAAACAGTCCGCCGTCATTTTAAGGCGCTTCTCATCGGTGATCGTAGTGTTTGTGCCTATACAAAGCAATACGTCGTGTATGTACGCGTCCTCTTTATTTACGTAGTGCACGTCGTTGGTGGCAACAACCGGTATGCCTTGTTTCCTGGCTAAACTTGATTAAGCCTTCATTGATTTTTTCAATATCGGGAATGGGATGTCTTTGAATTTCTATGTAAAAGTGAGGGAAATTTTCCTTGTACCAGATTGCACTTTCCACGGCATCCTGCATGCGGTTTTCTAATATCAGCCGCCCGAGTTCACCCTGGGCGCAGCCGGATAGAACAACGAGTCCCTCCTTGTATTTGCATAATAGCTGCCTGTCTATACGCGGTTTATAATAGAAGCCTTCGAGATTAGCCTGCGTTACCAACTGAATAAGATTATTGTAGCCCGTATGATTCATGGCAAGAAGAGTAAGATGGAAGTTGGATTTATCAGACGGGCCCTTGCTGAGATGGTCGGTGGAGGCGACGTAGACCTCGCAGCCTATGATGGGTTTTATGCCGTTTTCCCGTGCCGCCTTGTAAAAGTCGATGGCGCCGTACAAGTTGCCATGATCGGTGAGGGCCAGGCTTTGCATGCCGAGGTCCTTAGCTCTGTGGATGAGCGGGATAATCCTGCAGCACCCGTCAAGCAAACTGTATTCTGAATGGACATGGAGATGGGTAAACATAGGATATATTTGTGGCCTGGTATAAAATTATAACACAAGAATTTTAAACCGGGTCGCAGCCCGTTGTATGTAGAATTAGCAGATAGGGGATAAACGCATGAAAACTTCTACGAAAGGTTACTTGTTTTACATAGCCTTCATTCTTCTGGTGTTAGCCGTTCCGCTGCTCATTGTCTCGGTATCTGTAAATATATATGCCGGTTCCATGGATTTATATACAGGCGGATTCGCCAGATACCACATCTCCGCGGTTACCGGGATAAGCAACGACCAGTTGAAAGATGTCGCCCGGGGGATGGCTGATTATTTAGACGGGAAAGTCGGGTCTCCCCAGGTTGAAGTCGGTATCCGTGGAATCATCAGGCCTGTATATAGCCAGAAGGAGTTAACTCACCTGGAGGACGTGCGCAAGATCATCGATATGTTCAAAATGCTGGAGGTACTGTCGCTAATTATTTTTCTGGGAACGGGTTTATATTTGTTTTTTAAATCCGGGGTAAGTCGGCTGTTGAAAGGTCTTCAAGCCGGGGCCATAGTTACCGTTGTTTTCCTGGGTTCCGTTATGTTATGGGCTCTGATAGATTTCGACAGCATATTTTATTTTTTCCATATCGTGAGTTTTTCCAACGACCTCTGGCTGCTGGACCCGGCAACCGACTATTTGATTATGATGTTTCCCGAAGGCTTTTTTTTCGATTCTGCAATCCTGATGGTCACAACCATAATCGCGGCGGCAATTGTAGTCTGGTTTGCTGCCTATATAGTGAAGAGTGTCTGGCAGCCTGTTGAAAAATAAGGGGCCTGTTTATGAAACCCGGCTTAACCGGCGCCGCAGGAAGAGCAGTTTGAAGAACTGCAACTGCCGCACGAACTTCCGCCGCCGCTGCTCGGCATATGGCTAAGCATGCTCAGGTCGTCCTTGGCGCGCGATACGAATTTCGATAAAGCCCGTGCCGATGAGGCGTTGCATTTAGGGCAGTTAGCATCGTCTGCGGCTTTGGATATCGGGCGAAGCTGTTCGAACCTGGTTTTGCATTTCGGACAATTGTATTCATATATTGGCATTGGTAAACCTCTCTAAGAATTTAGCGCAACGGGTTTGCGCGCGTCAAATATCATGCCTTTAGGAATATTGCAGGAGACCAAATTTATGAAAAATAAAAATATTTTCCTGGGGTACTTGATTTTTAGCACAATTGTGTTACAATAGCTTTAATTGATATAAAAAGTGAGCTTTAATCAAGCTTATGCTGCAGGAGGAGAAATGGACTCGGATAAAATAAAAGTCGAAAAAGAAAAGGCCCTGGATCTCGCGATCAGTCAGATTGACAAGCAGTATGGTATCGGTTCGGTGATGTCGTTGGGGGAAAGGCAGGCCAGAGTAAAAGTTGAGGTGATTCCCACGGGTTCGTTGAGCCTTGACCTGGCTTTGGGAATCGGCGGCATTCCGCGGGGACGGATAACGGAAATTTTCGGCGCGGAAGCGTCCGGGAAAACAACGCTGGCGCTCCATATTATTGCGCAGGCGCAGAAATTGGGTGGTCTGGTGCTCTATATTGACGCGGAGCATGCGCTGGATACACATTATGCTGCGATATGCGGTGTTAATGTAAATTTGCTCAAAGGCGCTCAACCGGGAACCGGGGAGGAGGCGCTGGATATTGCGGAGAGGATGGTCAGGACCCATGCCCTGGACGTAGTTGTCATTGATAGCGTTGCCGCGCTGGTGCCCCGCGCCGAGATCGAGGGCGAAATGGGCGAGTCCCATGTGGGTTTACAGGCAAGATTGATGTCGCAGGCCCTGCGCAAGCTCACCGGCGAGATCAGTAAATCAAACACCGCGGTAATTTTTATTAACCAGTTAAGAGAAAAAATTGGCGTGATGTTTGGCAGTCCTGAGGTTACCCCTGGCGGCAGGGCTTTAAAATTTTATAGCTCGGTCAGGATAGACCTGCGCAAGTCGGAGACCATAAAAAACGGGACCGAGATAACAGGCAACCGGGTGCGCGCCAAAGTGGTAAAGAACAAAGTGGCTGCTCCCTACAGGGTAGCCGAATTTGATATTTTGTTTAATTGCGGCATCAGTAAGGAAGGTGACATAATTGATCTTGGGGTCAGCAGCGGTATTATTAAAAAATCAGGCGCCTTCTTCGATTTTGCCGGCACCAAGCTGGGGCAGGGCAGGGAAAAAGCCCGTGAATACCTTATACAGCATCCCGAGATTGCGGCGGAGATAGAAAAAAACATACGCCAGATGGCTGCGTCTACCCAGGTTAACGGAGTTGCTAATAAAGATTCATCTGAATGAGCGTAACCTGTCATGAAAGATGATGATTTCGACCGCTGTTACGAGACAGCCCTGCATTTCCTTGATTACAGGCAAAGGAGTGAGGCGGAATTAAGGAATCATTTACTGTACAAGCGGAAATACAGTGCTGAAAGCGTAAAATCGGTATTAGACAAGATTGAAACAAATCGGGTTGGTGGATGACAGGGCTTTTGCGATGAACTGGACGATCGACCGGGTCACGTATAAGCAGAAAAGCGGCGCGGTCATCAGGCAGGAATTATTGCAAAAGGGCATTGATCCTGAGATAGCCAATCTGGCAATTGCCGGTGTCAATGATGAGGCCAATGCGCTTAAAGCCGGCCTTAAAAAAGGCCAGGCTGCTGCGTAATACCAATTACCTTGAATTCAGCAGGCGTTTAGCCTCATATTTAGGCAGGCGTGGCTATGGTGGCGAGGTGGTCCATAAGGTGATTGCCTCGTTTATGGGACATGGTAAACCAGGAAAATTCCGAAAAATAATAATATTTTCACTATAAAACTGGTTGTTCGATATAAAAGAATAGTATAATTGTAAATTAAGGATTTAACATAAATGTTTAACTTAACCTGGTTTATTTATAAAGAGAGGCAATTATATTATGGACTGGATATACTATGTGATAATCGGCCTTGTGGCCGTTTTGTTTCTGCTGGTCGGTTACTTTGCCCGCCAGATACTGGCAAACCAGCAAATACGCAGCGCTCAGAATGAAGCAAAAAAGCTCCTGGAAAGTGCTCAGGTCGAAATATGAGCAAATGGTGCTTGACGCCAAAGGGGAAGCGGTCAAGGTAAGGGCGGCTGCAGAGGCAGACAGCAGAGAACGAAGATACGAACTCCAGAGGCTTGAGAGGCGATCGAGTCAAAGGGAGGAGAGGTTAGAGAGGAAATTGGAGGCGCTTGAGAGGCGTGAGCAGAGCCTGATTGGACGGGAAAAGGAAATTGATGACGCTTAAGGCGCAGGTTGAAGAGGTCAAAGATCAAGCAACTGCAGCGTCTGGAAGCGATTTCGGGGATGTCCAGCGATGAAGCCAAACAACAGTTATTGAATGCTGTTGAAGATGAAATAAAAGAGGATGCGTCACGGCGGGTCAGGGAATGGGAAGCCCGCATAAAAGATGAGATAGATAACATAGCCCGTGATATACTAGCTACTACCATACAAAGATGCGCAACCGATGTTGTATCCGAAACAACTGTATCGGTAGTACCCCTGCCCAGCGATGATATGAAAGGCCGCCTGATCGGTCGGGAAGGCCGCAATATACGTGCGCTGGAACAGGCTACCGGAGTGGACCTGATTATCGATGACACTCCCGAATCGGTTACCATATCCAGCTTTGATCCCATTCGCGTGAAGTAGCGAGGGTTGCATTGACAAATCTGATACTGGACGGGCGGATACATCCTGCGAGAATTGAAGAGGTTGTTGAAAAAGCTAAAACTGAAGTTGAATCTACGATCCGTATTGAAGGTGAGCAATCCGCTCGAAAAGCCGGCGTACAGGGATTGCATCCGGAATTGATCAAATTGCTGGGCCGCCTGAAATTCAGGACAAGTTACGGTCAAAATGTATTAACTCATAGCCTGGAAGTGGCGCATATCGCCGGCATGCTGGCCGCGGAAATAGGAGCTAATGTAACCCTGGCAAAACGTGCCGCCCTGCTGCATGATATCGGCAAAGCGGTTGACCATGAAGTTGAAGGCCCCCATGCCTTGATTGGAGCGAACCTTGTCAAACAATGGGATAAATCAGTCGAAGTAGTGCAGGCTATATCGGAGCATCACGGTGAAGCCACGACCACGAGTTCACTGGGGTTTATTCTTGCTACGGCAGATGCTATAAGTGGGTCAAGGTTAGGGGCGAGACGTGAATCGCTGGAACAATATATCAAGCGTATTGAGGCTCTGGAAAACGTAGCCAGTAGTTTCCCGGGTGTGGAGAAAGCATTTGCAATTCAGGCTGGACGTGAAGTACGGATTATAGTGAAGCCGGACCAGGTAGATGACCTGGCTGCTATGCGCCTGGCACGCGATATCGTGAAGAAAATCGAAGATAGCCTTGAATATCCGGGCCAAATAAAAGTCACTGTTATGCGAGAGGTGAGGGCTGTAGATTACGCAAAATGATTGATGTGAGTTAAACCTTTTGAGAATCCTGGCAATAGGTGATGTCATTGGTAAGCCTGGCAGAAGAGCTGTTCAGCAGTTTTTGCCGGGCTTAATTAATGAATTTGATATAAATTTTGTCGTAGCTAACGGAGAAAACTCAGCGCACGGCATTGGCATTACCGTCAAATACCGCACGTGAATTGTTCGAGTCAGGCGTTGATGTAATAACAACCGGCAACCATGTCTGGGCACAGCGTGAAATAATCCAATACGCTTGATGGCGATTCAGCCGCATTATTAGACCGCTCAATTTTCCGCCCGGGGCGCCCGGGCGCGGATATATAATTTTTGATAATGTCATGGTAGTCAACCTGATCGGGCAGGGTCTTTGTCGGGCAATTTGATTGCCCTTTTCGCGCCATGGATTCGCTGCTTTCAACTGAAGAGCCGCTCCCAGAGATAATAATTGTGGATTTCCATGCTGAAGCGACATCCGAAAAAATTGCCCTGGGCAGATACCTTGATGGAAGGGTCAGCGCGGTAGTTGGGCACTCATACACATATCGGCACAACTGACTGCCGGATATTGCCCAAGGGTACAGCCTATGTTACCGATATCGGCATGGTGGGCCCGGTGGATTCAATTATCGGGGATGATGTGGATAACGTACTGAATAGTTTCTTAACGGGATTGCCGCACAGGCTGTCGGTCGGTAAAGGCCGGGTGGCTTTTGATGCCATGTTCACTGGATATCGATGACGAAAACGGAAAAGCACGGATAATACAACGTATACGCCGAGAAGAGCCCGAAGCGTGAAATACGACCTGCATTTGCATACAACGGCCTCAGATGGACGCTTAAGTCCGGCTGCATTGGTAAATCTTGCCCGGGCAAAGAGGTCTTGAGGTAATAGCTATTACCGACCATGATAGCGTTGGCGGGATCAGCGAGGCGTTAGAAGACGGCAGGACGGAGCCCAGTATTAGTGGTTATTCCCGGGGTTGAGATAAATACCGACCTGGCCTACCGGAGAACTACATATTCTCGGATATTTTATTGATTTCCGGGATGCGGATCTTGTCGCTGGCTTTGGAGAAAATCAGGGAATCACGGGTAGGCCGGGCGCAGAAAATGGTTGAAAAATTAGTGAACTGGGAATGCCGGTTGAGTGGACGAGAGTTCAGGATATGGCACAGGGCGAATCTATCTGCCGGCCGCATATAGCGCAGGCTTTGCTGGAGAAAAATTATGTCAGCAGCGAGCGAGAGGCGTTTGATAAATATATCGGACGTAATGGCCCTGCCTATATTGAACGTGAGAAAATTCAGCCTGCTGACGCGGTGAGGATCATCAAATCGGCCAAAGGTCTGCCCGTACTTGCACATCCTGCCGATATTGAAGATTTAAATAGTCTGATTATTGATTTGAAGGATGCCGGCCTGGTCGGGTTGGAGGCTTACTATGGCCAGTATGATTCTCAATACAATAAAAAGTTGGTAGGCGTGGCGGATGAACATGGTTTACTGACCACCGGGGGTTCCGATTATCATCACTTCGGCGATGACAGGGAAGTGCCTCCTGGGTCACAGGTGGATATTCCGTAGAGAGAGTTCAATCCGGGCCTTTTTCATTGTCGGTGCCGGGCGGATGGAAGAGCAGAAAAAAAAGTAATATAATATCTCGGTTTTAAGTAAATAACCGCGGAAGGAGTAACATGGAAGCATCGCGAGAAATTTTCTGGAATATCCCTCTTATAATTCAGATCTGTCTCTATCTTTCAGCAGTAGCCGCTATATTGCTTATCGGTTACTCAGTTTATAAACGCTACCAGATATGGATGCTGGGAAAACCTGACAACCGGTTTGATAAACCGGGCAACAGGATATGGGAATTCATCAAGATAGGCATTCTGGATGGCATTTTTCACCGGCAGATTTTTTGCGGGAGCCTACCCGGGTATAATGCACTTTCTCATTTTTGTTGGATGCTGCCTGCTGTTCGTGGGCGCCGGGCTTGATTTCCTTAACCACTATGTGTTTGAGCCATTCCATGCCGCATTTATTCACGGCCCTGTGTATATATACCTGGGAGGCCTCTGGAATATCGCCGGTGTGATGG
Source organism: uncultured Chloroflexia bacterium (assembly GCA_963752975.1). Classification (GTDB taxonomy): domain Bacteria; phylum Chloroflexota; class Dehalococcoidia; order GIF9; family UBA5629; genus CAIMUM01. The sequence continues at coordinate 206,686 of CAVWAG010000002.1, read as the reverse complement.
TACTGGTTGGTTTGTTGCTGGCCTTCGTACGCACGGTATATACAGAGGCCGAAGAGGTTAAACACCATTTTTGATGATGGGGTAGCCCTTTTCCTGATACTTATTGTTGTGATTACCGGCTTTTTCCTGCAGGCCTTCAGGATGATAGGCGCTACGCCTGAAGCGCTGGGGTTAACCCAACCGGAGTATTATGTTCATCCCGAGTGGGGCCAGGCCAGGTTTGTGGGTTTCTGGATCGCCGGGATGTTTGCCGGCTTGCCGGAGGCTACCAGGCTGCTGTGGTACCAGATTATGTGGTACGGCCATGTTATCATCACCGTTGGAGCGGTTTTCTACGTTATAGTTGCCTGGGACAAATTGACCCATATACTCGTTTCCCCGGTCAACGTTCTTTTTAAGACTTCCCGTCCCAAGGGCGCCTTAAGCCTGGTTGACCTGGAGAATGCTGAAACCTATGGCATCGGCAAGATCGAAGATTTTACCTGGAAACAGCTGTTTGATCTGGATGCCTGCACAAATTGCGGGCGCTGCCAGGACAGGTGTCCCGCTTACCTGACCGATAAACCCCTTTCACCGCGGCAGTTGGTCCAGGATTTGAAAACGCACTGGCTTGACCGCGCGCCTGCGCTGCTGGCCGCCAGGAAGGCCAAAGCCAAGGCCGGAGGAAACTGGCGATGCGGCTGCTGCGCCTGAGGCCGCTGCCTCTGAAAAAGCCATGGTAGGGGAGATAATTACCGAGGATGTCATCTGGTCATGCACTACCTGCCGCGCCTGCCAGGACATTTGTCCCGTATTCATCGAGCATATCGATAAAATAATTGATATGCGGCGCCATCTCGTCCTTGATCTCGCCCAGGTGCCGGAAACCGGTTTGGCGGTATTGCAGTGTATAGAAGCCAGGGGTCATAGCTGCAAGGGCACCACGCTCACCCGCACCGATTGGACTGCCGGGCTGGACATCAAGCAGCTTTCGGAAGACAGCAATGTCGAATATTTATTCTTTGCCGGGTGCGCTGCATCGCTCGAGGAAAGGAGCACCAAGATAGCTATAGCCACGGCGAAGCTGTTGAAGAAGGCAGGTGTCAGCTTTGGCATACTTGGCATGCAGGAGATGTGCTGCGGCGAGCCTGCCAGGCGGCTGGGCAACGAGTACCTTTACCAGACGCTGGCTGCCAACAACGTGGAGCAGTTTAAGGGCTATAACATCAAGAAGATCATTACCATGTGCCCGCATTGTTTCAATACTTTGAAGAATGAATATCCCCAATTTGGCGGCAATTTTGAGATTATTCACCACAGCACGATGATCTCGCGGCTTATTAGCGAGGGCAAAATTAAACCAGCCGTGATGAAAGAGAACAAAATCACCTATCATGATTCTTGCTACCTCGGCAGGCATAACGACATCTATAATCCCCAGCGCCATGTATTGCAGGCGATCAATAAGTTGCCGCTGCTGGAGATGGAGCGCTCGCACAGCAATGGTTTCTGCTGTGGGGCCGGAGGTGGCCGTTTCTGGATGGAGGAGCGCATCGGCAAGCGTATTAGCGAAGTGAGGATTGAGCAGGTTATTGAGACCGGCGCCGAGATTGTTGCTTCGGCTTGCCCCTACTGCGTGCAGATGTTCACCGATGCCATCAAGGCCAAGGGCGCCGAAGAGACGTTGATCGCCAAGGATATCGCCGAGCTTGTAGCAGAGACAGTGGATATAAAATAGAATAATAACGATTGGCAAGAGAAATGGCCGTGATCTAAAGGATCACGGCCATTTTATTATGGTCAGCAAACCGCCTGTCTTAATGTGTAACCTATACCTCCTATTTACTTATGGTATTCTTCCACCCAAATTTCATTTCCGCACTTGGGACACTTCTTATAGGATTTCCGTGTACAAATTTTCAGTATCTTATGATAACCACAACTACACGTCCATCTATAAACTATTTTACGCATTCTACTTGACTCCTTTTAGCGTTTTGAAATTAAATACATCAGACACAGATTGGAACGGTACTATGGTCTCAGAGTCGAATGGTACTTCAATTTGTACTGTATATTCCGTTTCAGGTTTAAGTTCAGAAAATAGCCATGAATGATTGGTGCTTGGCTTTGTTGCCCAAGGTTCATACGGGCTGGTGGGTGGCGTTAAGCGTTTTTCCAAGAAGTCTTTGCCTGCCCCTGAGATTATGCAGAACGTTGGCCTATCAGTTGACCAGTTTAATTTGGCACTTCTATCTGTGATATCAGTAAAAGTAACATTTGATATCTTTATTCCGTCAGTATAATTTGGCGGTTGTGTTAGAAATCCTAAGTCATAAGTATCAAATCTTCCTTGTATATCCTCTGATTGAAGATTAACGTAATACAATTGCTCTGGTTTAAGATTGTCTACCTTAAATATATGTTTCTGTGTGAGATTAAAGTCTTCCAAAGAATTAGTTACTGTATGCCCTGTACCAGCAGTATCGATAGAAAGCTTGGTTGTTCCAGTAACTTCATTATTAGTTTCCCAATATATTTCCGCACTTGTGTCTGTAATCTTGGAAATCTTGACATTTGAAATATTTGATAAAGTTGTAAACGAATATTCACTACTACTGTAGTATAGGGGCATAGGTAACTGCAATTTACCTCTATCGTAACTGGATGCAATTGCTGTGAAAATGCAGGTTTCATTGGGAAGGATATCATCTAATATCCGTTCATGATTTGTGCTTGGCTCCGTTACATATGTACAAAAGCTGCGAGGGGAATTAACAGACAGCTGGCAAGGCACTGACTTATCTGTTTTCCACCTTATTGTTGCACCACAAGTAGTAATATTGGTTATAACAATATCATCAAATTTTATGGTCATAGCATCATATAGAAAAATTAGCTCATCAACCATTCTCTTTTGAGGCTCATCAAGTTGAAATATATTGGCTTCAGCTTGTGCGTCAAATTCGTTAACTGGAATCTGGTTGGGTGGTTTACTGTAATAAAATCCACCCAGCTTTATACTATGTAAATACCCTTGCGTATCTATTAAGAAATATATTGGCCTGCCGCCTCGTTCTACTGCTTTGGACATAATTCTATGAATCGATTCTTGATTATCTTCAACTAGATAGAACGGTAAATTGTTTTCCTTTGCAAATCCTTCTAAGTTTGGCGAATCAAACTTACGTTCTCCAATTACAATTACCTGTAAATTCATATCATATAATGCATCATAAACATCCCGAATAGTCAATATGTCTTGCCTGTGTACGGGACAAGAACACCAATAACATAACAATACCCAACTACCTTTAAACTGATTCAATTCAATATTTTCGCCATTGATAGTAGTCCAAGAGATATTTGGGACTTTATCTCCGATCTTGGGGACTGTCTCTACGTTTTTTATCGTGTTGCTTGGTATACAGGCTGATATAAAGAGCATTGCTAAAACAAAAACCAGAAAGTACTGAATTTTATTGCCCATGCCTCATAGTCCCTCACTCGCTACTTCAACCGCATTCTATCGCATTAACGTCACTTATACAATAGGCGTATGTTGGTTGTTAGAACATTCGACTAGGCTTCTGTCTGGGGTTTACCGATTCTCTTGGGAAGGATAATTTGGAGATTTCAATGCTGGCTGGAAAATTCGGGAAATATATATATTAGAGCTAGCAATATATCCACAACGAAATTACGGACGTAACCAAAGCAATAAACATGAGACAATAGGAAGGAAGCTCCGTCTGCCATTTGTCATCCAAAGAACGAGGTCGTAGAAAAAGCCTCCAAATGATTCTGTATGGTTTCTCTCTAGGGTATTCGTCTTTCCGCTTTTTTATAAATTCACATATGTGGTCAGGATACATTTGATCTTTATCCAATGTAAATGATGGGTTTGCTGGAATCTTGACTGAACCGCAGCATAGCTCAGAAATATAATTCATTAATACAATGTGATTATCCGCAGCCTCCCAACGGTTACGGAATTGCATAGTGACAAAAACCAGCATTAAATAGAATGCAAGCGATACGCCAATCGTAGCCAATACTTTAATTACAAATAGAGCATGTGCCAAGGCGAAGCCAAAAGTTATGACACTAGTAACAAAGAACGCTGTGGCAAGCCAAGCCATTGTCTCTTTATGATTATGATAGCTATCCCACTTCTGTATTTCGGCGGTTAGCCAATGCATCTCTCTTTGTATATTATCATTCATGATATTTCTCCGAACAAAATATCGCTTAAAATCAATTAATTATACATGTGCCCAACTTGTAATGGAATGCGCTTCACTTTAATAATTCCTTGCTACTTCACTTGGAAGTTTTTGCATTTTTCTTATCCCTCTTGATTAGTATCCATCCGATAATTAGACTTGCTATCACTACGCTTAATACTAATGGCGTGATATTCGTTCCAGAACCACTGAATTCCTTGTTTTCTGCAACATTCTCAACTTCTTGATGTCTGCGTTTTATCCATCTAACCAATTCTGATATGCCTAATGTAAACGCACAAATAAAGACATACACAATAAAAATGGGGAACATGTATTGGAGCAATGCCTCATTTATTTTGAGTACGCCCTGTAAAGAGTTTGGAGAGAATGTGATAATTGCAGAGAATAACAGGTAAAGAAAAAATGCAAGGGAATTGATAACAAGCCAAGGGTAATAAAATATGATTTTAAATGTCTTCCCTGTTGGATTATCAGCCATGATATAATTCTAACAGAGGATTAAATAATTTCCCCAACGTGACGTAAGGGGATACTTGCCTAATTCTATTATTTGCTTACAAGGGATAGATGTGATTTATATTTGGGGCAAAAATGAAAATAAAAAGTGTTAGGCAAAATATCAAAGCTAAGCGAATACAAAGTGTTAAACAAATCGTGGAAAGTGGAATTGGCTCCTCGGGTAGGATTCGAACCTACGACCTAGCGGTTAACAGCCGCCCGCTCTACCGTTGAGCTACCGAGGAACGCCCTTGACAGACGGATATTATAACATCGTGTCCTGATGGTCGGCAAAATCTCAATGAGCTTCTCACCGGTCCTTGCCTGACATAAGCTGTTGATAGATTGTCGTGACCTGCACGCGGGTTTCATCGAGTGTCCCGTCGTTGTTTATCATAAAATCCGCCAGTTTCATCTTGTCTTTTACAGGAATCTGGTTATTTATCCTGTTGAGGGCATCGGCTTCCTCCATGCCCCTGGCAATCAGCCGCTTAAGTTGAATCTCGGGTGAAGCATACACAACGATTATTTTGTCGACCATCAACCTGGCCACGTCCCGGCCCATCTCGAGCAGCAAGGGTATATCTTTGATAACCAGGCCATCTGGGTCTATGGATTTTCTCTCGTTAACCAGCCGCTGATCTTCTTTGAAAACCTCGGGATGGACGATGGAGTTTAATACCTGTAGTTTTGCAGGGTCCTTGAAAACGATGTCGGCCAGCATCTGCCTGTTTAAGGTTTGATCCTCATTCAACAATTCGCGGCCGAAGTTGTCGATAATGGCCTGCCAGGCCGGTTTGCCGGGCTCAACTACTTCGTGCGCCAGTTTATCCGCGTCGATTATAAAAGCGCCAAGATCCCCGAACATCGCTGCGACGGTGCTCTTCCCTGTCCCGATGGTACCGGTTATTCCTGCAATAATCATTTTCGTTTGCCGTAAGCCATGCCGGTGAACCTCCCGGCCTTTAGCTCGTTTAATAGCTCGCTTTCATCGGATATCATTCTATCAAAAACTGTGACGCATTTTCCCAGCTCATCCGTTGCATGGGCATCACTGCCGCCGGAATATTGAAATCCCAGCCTGTCAGCAAGCTGGCAGGCGAATAAATTGTTTCCTTCCATGTTGCGGCCGTTGAATCCTTCCAGGGCATTTACCTTATCGAAGACGGGCCTTTTAAGCACCAGGTCGGCCGCCTCCTTGAAATCGGATATGGCATGACAGGGATATCCCCTGAAAGGATGGGCAGCTATCATAAATGCGCCGGCGTCCCGTGATAACCCATAGAGTGTTTGAATATCGATGACAGTTGTAAAATTCATGTTGAGGCCGAAAACCAGTATCTCACCGCCCTCTTTTATCATTACCTCTACTCCCCGGAATACGGGAAAGTTGTATTTTGAACTGAGTTCCATGATATCGGGCAGTTCCCAGGCGCGGTCGTGCTCGGTGAAACAGATGCCGTCCAGGCCCATTGACATGGCCTGTTGAATGGCCGCCTCAGGGTCCAACTTGCTATCAGGAGATAGTCTGCTGGTATGTATATGCAGGTCGACTTTCAAAATAAGCTACACAATTGCAGATTTGGCAGGATGACTATTAAATATGAAGGCTGGTTGAATTGTTACCACACAACCAGCTTACAAGGCGAATATATTAGCACTTTTTATATTCAGCTACAAACACGGGATGCGTTGACATTTAAAGCGGCATAAACTACTATTCATGAAATCACCGCGTTAAGGGGGGTATTGAGATGACACAGCAAAAGGTGATCGTAACGGCTGCTTTAACAGGTTCCGCCCATTTTCCCAGTATGTCGCCTTACCTGCCGATTACGCCCAAGCAGATTATCGAGGAAGGTATACGCTCCGCGCAAGCCGGCGCCTCAATATTACATATACATGTCAGGAACCCGGATAACGGGATGCCTACCCCGGACATCGATATATTCAGAGAAGTACTGACAGGACTTAAAGAGGCTACCGACGCCGTGATCTGCATCAGTACCGGGGGAGGCATGGGTATGAGCACTGAGCAGAGGGCGGCGCCGGTAATGACGTTTAAGCCGGAGATGGCATCGCTGAACTTCGGGTCGATGAATTTCTCCGTTTTTCACGTGGCGGAAAAAATCCGGGAGTGGAAATACCCGTGGGAAAAGTTGGGCATGCTGGCAAGCGAGGATTTCATCTTCCCCAACACGTTCAGGACGTTGCGGGAATTCCTGTCCATTTTTACGGCAAATGAAACCAGGCCTGAATTAGAGGTCTATGACCTGGGCATGGTAAACAATATCGCCTTTATGCTGGGGCGGGGGCATCTTAAACTGCCCGTGCACATTCAATTTGTCACCGGCACGCTTGGCGGTGTGCCTTCTACGGTTAATAGCCTGGTAACGCTGGTTAATGCCACACGGGAAGCCGTCGGCCAGGGTAATTTCACCTGGTCAGCCATAGGCGCGGGACGTCAGCAGATGCATATATGCTCGGTGGCCCTCGCCATGGGCGGCAACGTCAGGGTCGGACTGGAAGACAACCTGTTCATAAGTAAAGGGGTCTTTGCCAAGAGCAGCGCTGAACTCGTAGGCAAGATAATACGCATATCCAGGGAATTAGGTCTTGAGCCGGCTAACCCGGATGAAGCAAGAAAAATACTGGGACTGAAAGGCCTGGCCAAAGTAAACTACTAAATCCGCCCGACGCTTGACAGACCGGAAGCTGCAGCGTAAATTAATCAACTGTACTTTAATGGCTAATCTGCAGCACCTGTTTCAGCCGATTACGATAGGTAACCTTAACCTGGCCAACAGGATAGTATTGCTTTCCATGGCGCTCGGGTATGCCGAATCAGGTAAACCGGCGCCCAGGTTGATTAAATTTCTCCGTGAAAGGGCTGTGGGTGGTTGTGGCGTTGTATGTACACCTTTCAGCGTATTTCCGGTTGGCGACACATTTCTCGGTTATATGGGACTGGACGCCAGCGGCGATGATTACATCGCGCCGATTAAACAGGTCGCCGACGCTATACACGATTGCGGTGTGCCGGTAATCGGTCAACTCAACACCTTAACCGTCTGGAGAAGAGACAGCACTGCCCAGCTTGAAATAGTTGGCCCTTCGGCATTTACGGCAAGACCGAAAGGACATATGCCGCGTGAAATGACCGGGGACGAGATCCAGATATTTATTAAACAGTATGGCCTGGCGGCACGCAGGCTGCGGGAAGCCGGGTATGATGCAGTCGAGATTATGGGCGGGGTTGGCAATATAGTCAGCAGGTTCATCTCACCGCTCGCCAATCAACGCCGGGACGAATATGGCGGAAGCTTTGAGAACAGGATGAGACTGCCCATTGAAATCATCCGGGATATCAAGCGGGAGGCCGGGGAAGACTTCACGATACTGTGGCGCTATTCGGGACATGAGTTCCTGGATGGCGGCTATGACATCGCCGGGGCTATTGATATAGGGAAGGCCCTGGAAAAAGCGGGGGCTAAATGGCTCAGTATCCAGGTGGGCTGGCACGACAGTCCAATCCCACTGATTACCAGGGAGGTTGCACAGGGCAGCTTTGCCTATATCAGTGAGGCGATTAAAAAAGCAGTGGGCATCCCGGTGGTCACGTCCTACCGCATCACCGATCCTGTCATGGCCAATGCGTTGATAGCTGAGGGGAAAGCGGACCTTGTGGGACTGGCCAGGGCTCTCATCAGTGACGCGGAGTGGGCTAAGAAAGCCGCAGAGGGTAAACTGGATGAGATTAACCGCTGCATCTGTTGTTGCAGGTGTGTTGACCAGACGGTAGCGGCCGGCAAAGGGTTAGAGGTCTGCAGCGTTAATGCCCGGATTGGAGAAGATATCGATACCGAAATAAAGCCGGCGGTGAAGCGGAAAAAGGTATATATCGTTGGCTCCGGACCTGCCGGTTTGGAAGCTGCGCGTGTTTGCACTTTAAGAGGACATGAGGTAACGGTATTTGAAAAAGGCGCCAGGCTGGGAGGTATGCTGAATGTGGCTAAATTGCCGCCGGGACAAATTTGAAATCGGGTATCTTCAGGATTACCTGGAAAACCAGGCAAAAAAATTGCATATCAAAACTATTCTTAATAAGGAAATGTCAGAAATTGACATACTCAACGGGCACCCTGATTGCATTATTATCGCGACAGGTTCCGTGCCGGCTATTCCGGACATTCCGGGAGTCCGGAGTAATCACGTTATCACCGCTCTTGAGGTATTATCAGGTAATAAGGTAGACCGGCGAAAAGTTGTGGTCATCGGCGGCGGATTGATTGGCTGTGAAGTATCATTGTATATTATCAGCCTGGGCGGTGAAGTTACCATACTGGAAATGCTGCCTAAAATAGGCATGGATATCGGGGCAGCGGAACGATTTTTAACCGTCAACAAGCTAAAGAAACTTGGAGTGCGCATGGAAACAGGTGTATCAGTGGTCGAAATAACGGACAGCGAGAGTCAGGGCCAACAGGGCCAATGAACAACTGGTATTTAAGGCCGACCGGGTGGTACTTGCAGCCGGCATGCAAAGGGATGACTGCTTGTACAAAGCCATTCAGAACAGGTTAAACGAGGTCTATAGCATCGGCGACTGTGTTGAACCACGCAGGATTGGGGAGGCGGTTAAAGAGGGCTACAGGACCGGGCTAAAGGTATAGTGATGGGGAAAGTGGTAGCTGTCTGTAAAAGTGAAGCGACCGGAACCAGCAAAATACCTGTCGCCTGCGGCATTTTCCGCGTAGGGCATGGCCTGGTAGGGGACTCCCACGCCGGGTTAGACCGCGTGCGTGAAGTAAGCTTACTGGCATTGGAGAGTATAACCAGATTTAACCAGAAAGGTTACAGCTTTAAACCGGGAGATTTTGCAGAAAACATTACTACCGAGGGCATTGAATTACCGGTTCTGCCTGTAGGCAGCAGGCTTGAAATCGGCAGCGAAGTCGTTCTGGAGATAACCCAAATCGGCAAGAAATGTCATTTGAAGTGCGATATTTTCAAGGAAGTCGGCAGGTGTATCATGCCTAAAGAAGGGGTTTTTGCGGCGGTTATCAGGGGTGGGGAGATGAAACAGGGCGACCAGATAAAATTAACAAAATAAGATCGCGCAGTGAACAGCCGGTGAGATGGGAATGGGTCTTGATCTTAGTGCTGTGAAGTTGGCTGCCGAGCCAGGATTCGAACCTGGGCAAATGGATTCAAAGTCCATCGTGCTACCGTTACACAACTCGGCATCCATCCTAAAGGTTATCACAGATATTTTAATACGGTCAAAATATTTGAGGAAATTTTGATTTTGCCTAAACCTTCCGTCCTTAACCTGCGTTTTATATGTATAAAAGGGAAAAAGTATAAGGCAGGAGCAGGAAAATGACAAAGAATAAGATGATTGAACTGGTGAATAAAGACGGGAAACTTCTGGCCATATTTACGGGGCTGCTGGTTGACGGTGTGATCTTAATCGCCCTGGTCGTATACCTGGGTATCCGCTTCATATAATAATCAGTTGGATAAAAGCGAAAATAACAGTGATGCCGCCGTCCCGGCCGGGACGGCGGCATTTTTATATCTTCAAGTTGCCGGATATTGTTTAAAGGTTGGGAATTGGATGGTGCCGAAGGTCGGACTCGAACCGACACGAGAGTTGCCCCTCAACAGTTTTTGAGACTGCCGCGTCTACCATTCCGCCACTTCGGCCCGGCAGGTGTAAGTATGGTGCCGAGGCCCAGAATTGAACTGGGGACACGTAGATTTTCAGTCTACTGCTCTACCGACTGAGCTACCTCGGCGCGAACGATATTGTAGCCTTTCAAATCGCTCAGTGTCAATTTTACCGCTACTCATGCTTTACATATGTGATAGGCAAATCTTCTGATATTTAGTAAGATATAAATTATTAATCAGCGCTACATCACGTTAATGGAATCAGCGATAACCGGCGCAGAACTTCAAAATGAATAGCGTTTTTAAATGTCAAAACTGCGGAGCAGAAAATAAGGTTGGCGAGGTATTCTGCGCGCAGTGCAGGATCAAATTTCAGTATACGTGCCCGCGGTGTCATTCGGGTATTACCGGCGATGAAGTATCGTGCCGCAGATGCGGACAACCATTGAATTGGCCGGCCCGGGAGCCGATACATCCCGCTGATAAGGAACAGCAAATCGACGGTAGCAAGCCCAAAAGCGCAGCGTCATGGCTTTTTCCACTGATAGGATTAGTAATTATCCTGGCCGCCGTTGGGGCAGGAGTGTACTGGTTAAAAAAAATGGCAGAAGAGCCGCAACACCCGGCCTTAACAGACAACTCCAGTTCGGCAGGGCAAAACACTGTATTTGTACCGGATCTCAGTGCGCCCCAGATCAGTAACATTGAGTTAAAAAACGTTAATTTCAATACGGTCGATATATCCTGGGGCACCGATAAGCCGTCCAGCAGCCAGTTGATCTGGCGCATCACGGATGGGAGTCAGCAAACCAGCGAACTAAAGGAAGCGCTGGTAACCAATCATCTGATTGAATTAACCAATTTGAAAAATAAATCGACCTATTATTATAAAGTCAGGTCGGTGGACCAGGCGGGAAACGAAGCTGTTTCCAGCGAAAAGACTTTCGATATAGGCATCCAAAAAGGTGTGGCCAAAGTTGAGGTGGCATGGAGCGCAATTAAAACCATAGAGCAGCAGGCAGGGGTATTCAAAACTATTATTAACGGTGAAATAAAGAATACGGGTGAAGCGACGCTGAGCATCAAAGAAATAGCAGTCACCGTCACGATTTCAGTAACCGGAAAGCCAGGAGTCAGCACTGTGCAAGCTTCCCTCGACCCTTATCCCCTTGATATCTATCCGCAGGATTTACATAAATTTACTGTGGATGTGCCCAGTAGAACGGAACCTGCCTACAAGGTGGAAGCCAGTATAATCGAGGAATAGGAATCGGCATACGCGTGGGCCGGGGGGAACTGTTGTTGCTGAGGTGTATCAGGCCTTTTTACTGTTAGCTGCATCTGCAATCATGAGGATAACCAGTGCGCCAACGATTAGGACGAATACAGGTATCATGATAAAACGTATATCCGGATATTCGGCTACCCAGTATTTGAACCAGACCTTGCCGATAATATCTTCCCTGGGTACGAGCCAGCCTGTGTGTGAATCATTACTGTGGTTGCGGTTATCCCCCAGCACAAAGTATTGCCCTGCATCTATTAAACGTTCCGGCATGAAATATCCCGGCGGTTCATTGATATAGGGTTCGGATAAAGGGCGGCCGTTGACAAATACAGCCCGGTCTCTGATCTCTACAGTATCACCCGGCACAGCAATAACCCGCTTGATGAAGCAGGATGGATGCTGGGTAAAAAATGGGTCAAAGACCGGCTTGGGTCCATTGCCGGGCGCATATAATACTATTACATCCCCGGTCCTCGGCTGGTTATCAAATGCATAGGCCAGTTTATTTACGATGATAAGGTCATGCTCTTTGAAGGTGGGCAGCATGGAGACATTGAAAACCTCAAAACTCTTTATCGAAATTTGAAGGCCAATGAAAATGACTGCGGCAATGAGCAGGGTTAATAAGAACTCACGAATAAATTTCAAAGATTGAGTATCCCCGAATTGATTTGAAATATTATATGCTATAAGCTATGTTTACGCTAATAAGGTATAAACTAATTATACGTTTATCACGTTTATATATGTGGTGCGTCATACCGTATGTGTGATAGTGCATAATCTAATAATTAAGGAGGCATTCGAGATGCGTTACTCTTTGCTAATTTGTGCTGTATTTATGGTAATTGTTATGGCGCTGGCCGGTTGCGCACCGGCCCCGGCTGTTATTTACCAGGGAGCTGCACCGGCAGGGGCCGGCGCTGTTGCAGGTTCGCCGGGGATAATTGTCAGCCAGCAGAATATTGGATTATGGGCCAGCGGTCTCGGCAAAACGACGGCTACACCCGATATTGTGATTCTGACTATGGGTGTTGAATCGCAGCAAAAAACGGTGGCTGAGGCACAGAAAGATGCCGTGGAAGCCATGAACAGTGTTATGCAGGTCTTAAAAAACAGCGGCATAGCGGACAAGGATATTCAGACCAGCCAATATGATATCCAGCAGGTCACAAGATGGGATGATAAGCAGAGTACTTACGTGATAATAGGCTACAAGGTATCCAACATTGTGAATGCCAAGATAAGGAATATTGAAAATGCAGGCTCGATAATTGATAGTGCAGCGGCATCCGGCGGCGACCTGATCAGGGTAAACGGCATTAGCTTTAGCGTTGATGACCCTGCCCCGATCTATAAAATAGCGCGTGAAAAAGCTATTTTGGATGCCATGGAGAAAGCAAAGCAAATGGCGCAGCTTTCAGGGGTCAAGCTGGGCAAACTGCTCTATCTGACTGAAAGCAATTCATACGTACCGCCTGTACGTGACAACTACATGAAATTGGCTCAAGGCGCCGCCATGGCGCCTTCGCCTACACCTATCAGCGCCGGGGAGTTGGAGTTCCAGGTAAACGTTGACCTGGTTTACGCGATAGACTAATTTAGCGCGATTGCAATTACGGCCCTATGGAGCTCTCCATAGGGCCGTAATTATTGCTAAGTGTAGCAGCCGGATGCTAAAATTGATTCGTAATTGAATCAATAAGTATAAACTTATAGTTGCCGTGGCCAGGTACTTTGTCTCCCTCAATTCTTCCGGGCGATTCAAAATACAGTTTATTTAACGGAAATGCTTAGCAGGCCTCTTGATTATATGGCGTACTCCCTTTCCATGGCGGAATTGGCCCTGGGTTACACCAGTCCGAATCCTGCCGTGGGGGCTGTTCTTGTTCATGACGGGGTTGTGGTTGGATTAGGCCATACGCAACAGCCGGGACTGGCGCATGCCGAAGTTATGGCAATCAACCAGGCAGGAGAGATGGCCAAAGGGGCTACCATGTATGTAACACTTGAACCCTGTTGCCATCACGGTAAGACACCGCCTTGCACGGATGCTATCATAAGCGCCGGTATTTCTGAGGTCCATATCGCCGTAGCTGACCCCAATCCACAGGTTTGCGGCAAGGGGATCCAGATGTTGGAGGCTGCAGGAATTAAAACAGTCGTGGGGGAATATGAGCAAAAAGCTAAAGAAGTCAATGAAGGCTATTTTAAGTATATCAAGACTGGGTCGCCCTTTGTTATAGCTAAATTTGCTATGAGCTTAGATGGGAAAATTGCCACCCGGATGGGCGACTCAAAGTGGATCACCGGTGACGAAGCGCGTAATTATGCGCACGGCCAACGGCACATAGTTGACGCCGTAATGGTAGGTGCAAATACCGTCCTGGCTGACGATCCTCAGCTTACTGCCCGTGGTTACAGCGGGAAAGGTGGACGGGCGAAATTGCAACCCCTGCGGGTGATTGTTGATGGCAAAGGGAGGGTCCCGACAACAGCCAGGATTTTTTCAGAGCCTGGTAGAACACTTGTGGCTGTTGCCGACTGTTATTTAAGTGATGATATGCGTAAGCTTCCCCGCGAAAGTGCCGAGTATGTAGCTTTAAATTCAACCGACGGGATAATTGATATTGCCGAACTGCTGAAGATACTCGGGCAAAGGCAGATTACTACAATTATGGTCGAGGGTGGCAGCAAGTTGTTGGGCTATTTATTTGATCATAATCTCGTCGATAAAGTTCTTGCCTTCATTGCGCCCATTATTATTGGCGGGGACGAAGCAAAGACGGCTGTAGGCGGCGCCGGAGTTGACAGGGTCAGGGATGCCCTTCAGCTCAAAGACGTCAGGATAGATCGGTTTGAAGATGAAATCTTGATAAGCGGGTATACTTAAAGAGCAGGTTTATGTTTACAGGTATTATTGAAGAGATAGGTTCGGTAAAGGAAAACGGGCAGACCAGCCTGGCCATAAGTGCAACAAAAATAACAGTGGATGTTGCATTGGGTGACAGTATATCCGTGAACGGGGCCTGTCTCACCGTAATTGATATCGGCCGGTCAAGTTTTTCCGTTGAAATAATGCCGGAGACCAGGCGGCTGACAAATATAGGGAATTTAAGGGTGGGAGATAAAGTTAACCTCGAACGGGCCTTGCCGGCACAGGGCCGTATCGGCGGACATTTTGTCCAGGGACATGTGGACGACACCGGGAAAGTGGCCTCACTTGTCCATGAAGCCGGTGCGATCATAGCCGGTATTGCTTGCAGCGGGGAAGTCTTACGCTATATCGTAAAAAAGGGCTTTGTCGCAATTAATGGGGTAAGCCTGACAGTTATAAATTGTGACCGGGCACAATTTTCAGTTTCGCTGGTTGGATATACACTGAAAAATACAACTATGGGACTTTTTAAGCAGGGGCAGGTGGTCAACCTGGAAGTAGACATAATGGCCAAGTATATTGAGAAATTTTATCATCCGGATAAACAAGAAGGTATAATCAACCTGTTGAATCAGTATGATTATCTGAAAGCGAGGTAAACAGATGACACTGTCTCCGATACCTGAAATAATCGAGGACGTAAAAAAAGGGAAATTCATCATTATTGTAGATGATGAAAACCGCGAAAATGAGGGTGACCTGGCGATTGCCGCGGATAAAGTAACTCCGGAGCTGATTAACTTCATGGCTACCAACGCCAGGGGATTGGTTTGCATGCCTATCGTCGGTAAGAGATTGGATGAGTTGCGGATTCCGCCGATGGTGCAGGAGAATACCTCAAAGTTTACAACCGCCTTTGCTGTGTCAGTTGAAGCTAAAAACCGGACGACCAGCGGTATATCGGCTTTTGACAGATCGGTGACTGTGAAAGCTGTCCTTGATCCCAAAACAAAGGCGGAAGACATAGCCAGGCCGGGACACATGTTTCCTCTGAGGGCGCGGGAAGGTGGTGTGCTGGTGCGCGCGGGTCACACCGAGGCTATTGTCGATCTGGCTAAAATGGCCGGTCTTTACCCGGCAGGCGTAATTTGTGAGATTCTAAATGAAGATGGGACAATGGCGAGATTGCCGCAACTTGAGGTAATGGCAGAAAAATTCGGGATTAAAATTGGCAGCATCGCTGATTTGATTACTTACCGGAGGCGTTTTGAGAGATTAGTTGAGAGGGTTGCCGAGGCCAAATTCCCTACCCGTTACGGGGATTTTACTATCATGGCATATAAAAGCTCTGTAGATACGGACGAGCACGTGGCACTGGTGATGGGTGACATAACGGGCAAAGGCGCGGTACTGGTCCGCGTACATAGTGAATGTGTTACCGGAGATGTATTCGGAAGCCTGCGCTGCGACTGTGGTGACCAGGTGCAGCTGGCTATGAAAATGATTGCTGATGCGGGCCGGGGCGTCTTCCTGTATATGCGCCAGGAGGGCCGCGGTATAGGTTTACATAATAAATTAAGGGCCTATGAATTACAGGATCAGGGCTTGGATACAGTAGAAGCGAATATAGCCCTGGGATTTGATGCTGATTTGCGCGACTATGGTATCGGCGCCCAGATACTGGCAGATGTGGGATTGCACGAGATCAGGCTTTTAACCAATAATCCCAAGAAGATTATCGGCCTGGAAAGCTATGGTTTGCGGGTTGTTGAAAGCATCAGGCTGCTTGCCACACCCACAGAATATAATAAGAATTACCTGAAGACCAAGCAGGAGAAACTCGAGCATTTGTTGACCATCGATGAATAGTTACCTGGTATTAACTGCAGGAGGATTTTTATGTCTAAGACTTATCAGGGCATGCTGGCTGGAAAAGGATTTAAATTTGGTATAGTTATCTCACGGTTCAATGAAATTATCACCGGCAGGCTGTTGGACGGCGCCAGGGATTCCCTTCTCAGGCACGGTGTAAATGACCAGGATATAGATATAGCCTGGACCCCGGGAAGCCTGGAGATACCTCTGGCTGCCAAGAAACTTCTGGAAACGGGAAAATATAATGCGCTAATCTGCCTTGGCTGTGTAATCAGGGGCGGGACGCCGCACTTTGAATATGTCGCCTCCGAGGTAAACAAAGGTATTGCCAGGCTAAATCTTGATAGCGGAATACCCGTAATTCAAGGAATTATCACTGCCGATAACCTGGAACAGGCTATCGAAAGGGCTGGAGCCAAGGAAGGCAACAGGGGATTTGCCGCAGCCAATAGCGCCATCGAAATGGCCAGCCTGATTAAGAGTTTCGGTGCATAAAGGCTAATCGGTTACCTTGAAGACCTTATCTCCGTGACGCACCTTGTCAGCCACTTTTAGTCCCACCGCGTCGCCGGATTTAGCCGCAGTAACATTCTGGTTATTGATTTGCATAGAAGAGACGACGAATTCCATATCCGTGGTATGTCCATGGATCCGTATCTTATCGCCGACTTTCAGTTCACCAGTCAGTTCCACGGCCGCTACAACCGGCCTGGCGAAGAAATCCACAATAGTACCGATTTCTAACTCCGCCATGGAAACACCTCCCTGTGTAATTAAATAGAAGTCCGATGTTTTCAGTATATTTGTAATAAGCTAATAAATCAACAGTTCCAATTTTAACAGGTTGTTAATATTTGACAGCAATATAATATTAAGCTAAATTATATTTCCGTTTACAAAGATGGTTTCCGCGCAAATTTCCTTCAGTTAGTGATTATGTTGATGGAGGTTTACCTATGACAAGGAAAATGGCCGTTGCTGTAGTGATAGGTTTATTGGCAATGGCGTTAATCGCACTGGGTTTTATGGACATTCCTGCCGTAAAAGCTGCACAAATCAGCAACCATGACATTTCGCAGAATATCCTCCGTGATGATGCGCAGCCGGCGGAGAAACTTGACTTAACCTGCCAGTATCCCGCCCTGAGCAGCTATGCGGGAGTGAATTACGCTTATACTATAAGCGTCACGTATTCCGGCGGAAAAGAATCGAAAATATTCGACTTAAAGGCGGTTGTGCCCGATGGTTTTGTATCCACGATAGCGCCTGGTTATGGGGAAGGTCAGGAAATCGCTTCTATCCGCCTCGATGCAAGTAAAGCCTATCCCGAAACAATTAAGCTGACGGTAAGGCCTGTCGCCTGGAAAGTCCCGGTGCCGGGAGAATATCCCGTCACCTTTGAAGTCAGCAGCGGTGACCTAAAATCTTCAATAGTGCTTAAAGCGATAGTGACGGCCGCCTATGATATGAAAATGGCAACTCCTGACGGGAGATTGAATACGGAAGCTACCGCCGGGCAGGACAACAACTTTACTGTGACTGTCGCTAATTCCGGTTCAGCAGACCTGGAAAATGTTGAGGTTAGCTGCCAGGCGAAGGACAGGCCTAATGGCTGGACTGTGACCTGCAAACCGGACAAGATCGATTCGCTTAAAGCCGGTGATACGAAAGAGATACAGGTTACAGTGAGGCCGTCCGAGAAAACCATTGCCGGCGATTATATGATTACTGATACAGGCTGAACCCGAATCAAAGAATGCGTTTACCAACTTGCAGATAAGAACTACCGTGCTTACACCAACTATCTGGGGTTGGGTTGGCGTCGGCATTGTGCTACTGGTAGTAATTGCGCTTGCCGTTATTTTCGTCCGTTTTGGCCGCCGCTAATATCAAAATGAATAATAACAAAGTAATCGAAGCTCAAAACCTCACAAAAAAATACGGTAAATTCGTTGCTGTTGATAGTATCAATTTAAGTATCGGAGAGGGGGAAGTCTTCGGTTTTTTAGGCCCGAACGGGGCCGGAAAAACTACCACCATACTGATGCTTATGGGGTTTAGCGAACCTTCGTCAGGCAGTATCAAGATAACCGGTTACAACCCGGCGCGTGAACCTATTAAAGTTAAGAAAGTGGTTGGCTACATGCCTGAAAGGATCGGTTTTTATGACGACCTGACAGCGCGGGAAAACTTAAGATATACCGGCCGTTTGAATGGCATTGAGACTAAAAAACTTAATGAAGTCATCGACAGGCTGCTTGAAGATGTAGGTTTAAAAGATAAAGCCGACCAATTGGTAGGTAAATACTCACACGGTATGAAGCAGCGCCTGGGCATCGCCGATGTCATGGTCAAACAACCAAGGGTGGCGATATTCGATGAGCCCACGTCAGGCATTGATCCGGAAGGGACTGACCAGGTACTGAGCTTGATTCAGAATATGGCTAAAGAGAAAATCACGGTGTTGATTTCGTCTCATCAGTTGCACCAGGTTCAGAAGATATGTACACAGGTTGGGATTTTTTCCAACGGAAAAATAGTCGCGTCCGGGTCAGTGGATAAGCTGGGCAGGGAAGCGCTTCGCAAGGGGAAATTCAATATAATCTTGCCCATTGCTCAGGTCGCTCCTAATGTCCGCGACGATATCCTGAGAATTCCGGGAGCGGTTAGCATTGATAACGTAGCTGACAGTACCGTCGTGGTAGCGGATGATGATATAAGCAAAGCGCTGGAAGAAGTTGTTTACAAGTCTACCGGTCTGAAGGTACAGATGAAGGTCGAGGAATTTGAACTGGAAGAAATATACATGAAATACTTCAAAGAGTCGTAGATATGTCAGGCTTATCAGAGATCTTCTGGAAAGAACTGGCGGACAATTTCAACAGCAAACGGTTTATTATTCTGTTTTTGCTGGTTTACCTTGCAGGAGTAGCTACAATTTATATCGCTGCCCAGAATATCCGGACAACCGTGGGTGATTCCACAAACTTCATTTTCTTAAATCTTTTCATCGTCAGCGGCAGCAATATACCCTTCTCATTTCCTTTGTTCATGTCGATTTTTATTCCTATCATAGGCATAGCCCTGGGTTTTGACGCGGTAAACAGTGAGCGGACAAGTGGAAACTTAAGCCGCCTTCTCGCCCAGCCGATATACAGGGATGATGTTATTAACGGCAAGTTCCTGGCCGGGCTGGTTATGATTGCCATACTCGTCATAAGCGTTGTCACGTTAGTGGCCGGGCTCGGGCTTCGCATGATCGGCGTTCCGCCTGAAGCTGAGGAGATACTCCGCTTATTCATGTTTATCCTGGTGAGCGTACTGTATGGCGCTTTTTGGATGTCGCTGGCCATACTTTTCTCAGTGCTATTTAAGAAAACATCGACGTCGGCGCTGGCCTCAATTGCAATCTGGCTGTTCCTTTTCCTTTTCATGGGATTGATCGCCAACCTGATCGCCGGGGCGGTAAGTCCCGTTAATCAGGATTCGACGGTCGATCAGGTGGCTTCATTCGATTACCTTTACCGGATGATTAACCGCATCTCTCCCGGCACTTTGTACGTGGAAAGTATCCAGGCCATGTTGCTTCCCATTCTTGGCACGAGCAGTCCGACCATGATGATGATAGGGATTTATTCCGGCCTGAAACCTGCGCCCTTACCGCTTGGTCAGAGTCTGTTGATCGTATGGCCTCAACTGGTCGGATTGATTGCCCTCACCGCCGTATGCTTTGCTATTGCCTATATAAGGTTTATGCGCGAAGAGATCCGCGCTACTTAAGGGCACCCCTGTTAAATCCGTAGACATAGCCTGCTTAAGCCAGTCAACTGTTTATTGTTATATTGCTTAGGGTGGGTTGGTTTTTATTCATAACAGGTAGGAGTATTGGAATGATATTAAAAGCTTTGACCGTCGGTTTCATAGCTACCAATTGCTACATCGTCGGCTCCGGGAATACCAGGAGGTGCATGGTTGTCGACCCGGGTGCGGATGCGAAGTTAATATTGAAGACGGTTGAGGCTGATAAACTGTCTGTCGCTATGATCGTAGTTACACATTCCCATTTCGATCATATCGGGGCGGTCAAAAGTATCAAAGACGCGACCGGCGCAAGGCTTGCCGTGGGATCGGGATCTGAAAAACAATCCCCCGGAGCTTTTGTGAAATTAGTGGCGGCTATATCAGGAGGTTCGGCAAGGATACCTGAACCGGACATATTCTTAACTGACGGTGATAAAATCGATATCGACGACCTGCATTTTGAAGTGCTGTTTACTCCCGGCCATAGCCCGGATGAGATCTCTTTATACGGGCACGGTATTTTATTCAGTGGTGATACGCTTTTTAATGCCGGTATCGGCAGAACGGATTTTCCGGGATGCAGCTACAAGCAGTTGGAATCAAGCATAAAGACCAAACTGTACGCGCTTCCCGATAACACGATTGTATATCCCGGTCACGGTCCGGCAACCACCATTGGCGATGAGAAAAGGGGCAATCCCTTTATCAGGTGATTGCCCCTTTTATAGTTGTTTGTATCGCGCGTATTAGACGAAGAGCGGGCAGAGAACCAGGGTGATGGTGGCCAGTAGCTTTACCAGCACGTGAAGTGATGGACCGGCAGTATCCTTGAACGGGTCACCAACGGTGTCTCCAACCACGGCAGCCTTATGTGCATCGGAACCTTTGCCGAGCACTTTGCCGGTGGCGTCCTTAAGCTGATCATCTTCAATCATCTTTTTGGCATTGTCCCATGCGCCGCCGCCGTTGTTCATGAAGGATGCGAGCATAATGCCTGCGATTGTGCCGACCATAAGCAATGCGGCCACAACCTGCGCGGCGTCCCAATTATAGAACTTGCCGCCTGCCAAGGGAATACCGGGCAGGAACTTAAAGAGCAAGCCCACGACTACCGGCGCCAGTACCACCAGCAGGGCCGGGGCGATCATCTCTTTGAGGCCTGCTTTGGCTGTGATATCCACGATCTCGCCGTAGTTGGGCTTCTCAGTACCGGCCATAATGCCGGGATGATCATGGAATTGCTTGCGAACCGCAGCAATAATGCTGCTGGCAGTGCGTCCGACCGATTTGATTGCCCATGAGCTGAAGAGGTATACAAGCATGGCGGCGAGGAGCGCCCCCACGAAGACTTCTATGCGGGCGATGTCTACAACGGCGAATTTACCGGCTTCTCCAAACCTGAGGAATGACACCCTGTCAAGATATGCCTGGAAGAGCAGGAAGGCAGCCAGGCCGGCGGAAACCATGGCATAACCCTTGGTAAGGGCTTTGGTTGTGTTGCCAACAGCATCCAGCCTGTCGGTTATCTTGCGGATCTCCGGACCGGCGCCTGCCATCTCGTTGACTCCGTTGGCATTGTCAGTGATAGGGCCAAATGTATCCATTGAGAGGACGTACGGGCAGGTCATCAGCATGCCCATGGTTGCAACGGCCGTGCCGAATGCGCCGCCGCCCTGGACACCGCTAAGAGTACCAAACAGATAAGAAAGGATCAGGGCGGTGCCGATAACTAAAGCGGTAGCGAAAGTAGTTTCAAAGCCCACCGCTACGCCAGCCACGATATTGGTGGCCGGGCCGGTTTTGGAAGCTTCGGCTATATCCTGGACCGGTTTATAACGGGATTCAGTGTAATACTGGGTGACGAAAATGATGGCGATGCTGGCGACAATACCTACGATGCCGGCAGCGAAGAGCCACCAGTTACCGAGCATGAAGTTAAAGAACAGTTATGGCCAGTCCGACTACGGACAGTGCGATGGCCACATAGTAGCCGCGGTTAAGAGCATTCATGGCATTCTCTTCTTCCTTTGCCTTCACGATCATGATACCGATCATGCTGGCGATCATGCCAAATCCGCGGACAACCAGCGGGAAGAGAACCCAGGCCACGTTCTGGGTTGCCACATAAGCAATTACACCCAGGATCATGGCGCCGATATTCTCGGCAGCAGTTGATTCGAAGAGGTCTGCACCACGGCCGGCGCAGTCACCAACATTGTCGCCGACCAGGTCAGCGATAACGGCGGCATTGCGGGGATCGTCTTCGGGAATACCGGCCTCGACCTTACCGACGAGGTCGGCGCCCATATCAGCGGCCTTGGTATAGATACCGCCGCCAAGCTGGGCGAAGAGTGCGACGAAGCTGGCGCCGAAGCCGAAGCCAACTATAAGATGGGGAGATAACTGTGGGGTAGTGGCTCCACCGAATGCAAAGAAAATAACAGTTACACCGATGAGGCTAAGCGCGGTGATAAGGAAACCCGATACAGCGCCACCTTGAAGCGCCACTTTGACAGCCTCGGTAAGATTTTTCTGTGCAGCGGCTGCGCAGCGTACATTGGATTTCACGGCAATGTACATGCCGATGAAACCTGATACGCCGGAACAAATGGCGCCAACCAGGAAGGCAAGAGCGGTGTGCCAGCCAATTGAGAACGGGTCGTAGCCGGCCTTCTGAAGCGCTTCCTCCGGCGGCAACACGGCAACGATTACGCCGATAATTATGGCAACTACTATTGTATACATTGCGATAGTGCCATATTGCCTTTTAAGGAACGCCCACGCACCTTCAAAAATCATGTCGCCGATTTCTTTCATCTTTGGTGTGCCCGTGGGTCGGCGCATGATGCTGATTGCCAACCAGGCGGCAAACAGAATTGTCAGTACACCGGCGACAGGAACGACCCAAAAGATCGGGGGAATTTGTACCATAGTACCTCCTTACTTATTTGAAAATAATTGTGGTTACGTTTATCCGGAGATACGTACCCACCAAATCGGAGATTTTAGCAGTGGCAACCGCTAAAGTCAAGCTAAATCTGATAGGCATAATTGCCTAATTTCTTATAAACGGGGACTATTTTCTGTTGAAAAAGACAGCCGTAAATAAGCACCCTCAGGGCTCGCACGGTTATTTATTTTTGGTATGGTGCTCAGATAGCCGGGTTATCAGGATTTTCTCGATAGAATATATTTTATACCTGGATTCCTTTAACACGGCTGCTGATAATACAGCCTTTAGTTCAGGGAGTTTTGATAGCTCCTCAAGTACACGGATGCCTTCCTGCGCTCTTTTAGCATTTGCCCTGGCGATTGAAGAGAGGTTCTTGTGATCGTGAATTACATCTGAGTTCGCCCCGACATCGCCGACCGCGTCCCTTGTCTCTAATAAATGAAACCCGGTTTCTGCAACCAATTTGTTTAATTGGTGCCTCAGGGTTTTCAGCTGGCGGGTTATATCCTCATCCTCGATGATAAACCTGCTGATATCTTCCAGGACACGCAACCCTTCGCTTATGCGGTTGATATTGGCGTCAATGATACGCAGAATCTGCTGCTGCACTGTCCAAATCCTTGAGGGAAGCCGGGAAGGTTGCCTTCCCTTGCCTCGTCTATGGTTCTCCTTATCTCAGGGGGTATCTCAATATTCGAGTCTTGCAGCCGCTTTTCAAGATGCCTGCCGATATTGCGCGGATCTTTATAGTAGTCCGGCGAGACGGCCTGGCCAGGCGTACCGCTCTCCTCATGTATAGTCTGGATGGATTTGTGTATGGCAAAACTGGAAATAATACGGGTCAGGCCGCTGTTGCCGCATACCGGGCAGCTGGGATTCGCCTCTGCCGCTGCCGTGCGCAGGAAAACAGTCACCCTTTTATTACAGCTACTGCATATGTATTCGTATAAAGGCATGCTCGTAAACCGGTAAATTGTGTTTATTCGGCCGGTGGTTGTTCAGCAGGAGGCGGACCCGCAGGCATATCGCCCCGCTCCATCCGTTCCATGGTTTCCTGGTATTCAGGAGCGATCGGTTCACCGCCGCTCATTTTCTTGTTCCATTCTGCGAGCGCCCGGGGGTCATTGTTCATCAAGCCCCGTGTTAGCTGTGAATCGGAAAGAATGTTATCATATACATCTTTATAAGATTTTGCATCATAAAGCTGGAGAAAATGCGCTCAAGTGAATCTTGCTGGCATTTCGGGCAGAGCGGAGACTCGCCGGTGAATTTTGGCAGGTAGATTTCTACCTTGCTGTTACAGTTTTTGCAGCGGTATTCATAAACAGGCATGTTTGTTTCCTTAACGCCCTGATTGTAACATATGTTGTCCGATGATTCTAAGCTCAGATATGGTACAGGGAAGATTTGTATTTTTCATTGACTTGGATATGCTACCTTTACTAAAATGCGCAGAGGTGATTTTCCGTGGAAAGCCAAGAGATTCGTAATTCATTTTTAAATTTTTTTACTGAAAAGAAGCATAAGGTCATCCCCAGTTCTTCTTTGATTCCGCATGGTGACCCCACCCTGTTGCTGACCACGGCGGGAATGGTGCAGATAAAGCCGTATTTTTTAGGGATCGAGGTCCCTCCCAATCCCCGCCTGGCTTCATGTCAGAAATGCTTCAGGACCACTGATATCGATTCTGTAGGCGACAATAAGCACCTGACGTTTTTCGAGATGCTCGGCAATTTCAGCGTGGGTGACTACTTTAAAAAGGAGTCCATTGAATGGGGTTGGGAATTCGTTACCCAAAGGATGCACCTGCCGCCCGACCGGCTGTGGGTAACAATATATCTTGATGACGATGAGTCCTTTGATATTTGGACGGGCATAGGTTTCCCGGCAAAGAGAATTATCAGGCTTGGAGAAAAAGATAATTTTTGGGGTCCGGCCGGCGACAGCGGACCCTGCGGGCCCTGCAGCGAGATACATTATGATTTTGGTGATAAATACGGCTGCGGCAAGCCTGAGTGTGACCCTTCATGCAGCTGCGGGAGGTTCTCCGAGATCTGGAACCTTGTATTTACGGCATATAACCAGGATGAGAATGGGAAGAGGACCCTGCTGCCCAGGCCAAACATCGATACCGGTATGGGACTGGAAAGGATAGTTGCGGCGTGCAACGGCAATCCTACCGTATATGAGACTGACCTCTTTGAGCCGCTGATTCAAAGGGTGTGCAAGATAGCCGCTGTATCCATGGGAAAAGATGACATAACGGACAGGTTTATAAAGGTAATAGCCGAACACAGCAGGGGAGTGGCTTTCCTGATCGCAGATGGCCTTTTGCCTTCCAATGAAGGCAGGGGCTATGTATTGAGGCGCTTGTTAAGGCGCGCCTGCTTCCTGGGCAGAAAGCTCGGCCTGCGAAAACCCTTCATGGGAGAAATGGCCAAGGCAGTGATAGCCAAAATGGGCCCGGTCTATCCCGAACTGGTGGCGAATCAGAAATTGATCCTTGGCATTATTAAGAATGAAGAGGAGAAATTCAATGATACGCTGGATGCGGGCATTAACCTGTGTGAAAAGGCCATCGCCGATGCTAAGCTACAGAACAGATCGTGCCTGTTAGATGAAGAGGTTTTCAGATTCTGGGATACCTACGGGTTTCCATTTGAATTGAGTGCAGAGATAGCTCAAGACCACGGCCTTACTGTCAACCGGGATGGATTTGAGGCTGAAATGGAAAAGCAGAGGGAAAGGGCCCGCTCCACGCATAAATTTGCCGGAGACAAAGCGGACGCTGACCTTATTGCCAGGTTGGGTCCGTCCCTTAAAATAACTGAATTTGCGGGATACGAGCGGCTATCTATTAATTCGCGGGTAGTTCAAATTGTTGACGAGGAGTCCGGTGAGCTGGTTGAAAAAGTTGAGGCGGGAAAATCTATCGCCCTGGTATTGGACAGGACACCATTCTATGGTGAGATGGGCGGCCAGGTTGGTGATACCGGTAAATTATCGTCAAAAGCCGGCCATATGGACATCGATAATGCCCAGTCTTTCACTTCAGGAGGTATTGTCCTCCTGGGGTGTGTAACCAAAGGTTCGATAACGGTGGGAGATACTGTAGAGGCATCAGTAGATGAGGGCCGCCGCATGGATATCGCCAGGAACCATACGGCTACGCATATTTTACAGGCCGTTATGCGAAACATCCTCGGCAGCCACGTCAGTCAAAGAGGATCGATGGTCGCCCCGGAACGGCTGCGCTTCGATTTTGCGCACCTCTCCAGTATAAGCAGGGAAGAACTGGAAGAGATCCAGAAAGGTGTTAATGAGATCATACGTCGGGATTTGCCGGTATCTACGGGGATATGTTCCTATGATGAAGCTACACGTGGAGGTGCGACGGCAATTTTTGAGGAGAAATATGGCGATACGGTCAGGGTTGTAAGTATCGGTGAACCCAGGGTCAGCGCCGAGCTTTGCGGTGGGACCCATGTAAAGGCTACGGGAGAAATTGGCTATTTCCTGATTACCAGTGAAGCAAGCATAGGGACGGGTTTACGGCGGGTTGAAGCGGTGACAGGCCGTGGCGCAGAGGCACTGATTAACGAAAGGCTGGCAATCCTTGACCGGATGGCGGCCAGCCTTAAAGTAGCTTATCACGAACTGCCGGCAAAAATTATGCAACTGGGCGCCAGCTTGAATTCAAGCAGTAAAACTATCTTATCCTTGCAGCGTGAGTTATCCAGGCATGAAGTGGCCCGCTTGCTGAAAGAAAATGTTAAAGATTTAAATGGTGTTAAAGTACTGGTTGCGCAGGTTTCTTCCATCCCGATGGGCTCATTGATGGAGATGGGTGATATTTTGAAAGCGGAACTGAAAAGCGGGGTAGTTGTGCTGGCAACTGTTTATGATGATAAACCCTGCTTCATCGGCATGGCGACTGCGGACATGGTATCCAGGGGTGTCCACAGCGGCAAGCTGATTAAAAAGGTGTCTGAAATCGCAGGTGGCAGCGGAGGAGGAAAGCCGGAAATGGCGCAGGCCGGGGCTAAATACAAAGAAAAGATAAATGAGGCACTGCAGGCTGTCCCCAAATTTGTTGAAGAGCTGCTTGGTAGTAAAGGCAATGCATAGGTATATGGCGCTAGACGTCGGGGACAAAAGAATCGGGGTTGCTCTTTCGGACCCCCTGCAGATACTTGCTTCGCCTCTGCAAACTATCGCAAGGACCAGTGATGAATATGCATTGCATGAAATAACCGGCCTTGTGAATAAATACGAAGTGGAAAAACTGATTATCGGGATGCCTTATTCTTTGGACGGAACAACAGGACCGCAGGCAGAAAAAGTTCTGTCATTCAAAGATAAAATTTCGGCACAGATTGCTATCGAAATAGTATTGCAGGATGAAAGATTATCTTCAGTAACAGCGGACCAAAAATTGAAGGAGACCGGCAGGAAGTCCGCCCGGCTAAAAGAGAAAATCGATGCCGCTGCAGCCGCGGTGATATTGCAGTCATATCTGGATGAATCCAAACTGAAGAATGGGGAAGGCGAGCCCGATTATCCTGCGCAATTTTGATACAAAAGAAAAAACATTATAAGATATTAAGGTTGCGCCACCTGTTCCGTGCATTACATAAGGTTAATTCAGATTGAGCAGTATAATACGATCACGTTCAAACCTTGCTGACTATATTAATGTACTCAAGCCAAAGGAAACCAGCCTCCTGGTGTATATTGGCGCCTGTACTGCACTGGTTGCGGCGGCGGTCACGCAAATTAATTTTCCCATTCCCGTTTTCATATTGACGGTAATTGCCATAGCGCTGGGAAGCGCGGGCGCCAACGGGCTCACCAATTATCTTGACCGTGACGTTGATGCCCGTATGAAACGTACTTGTGCAAGGGCATTGCCGTCCGGGAGAATACATCCCCCTGAAAAGGCGCTTCCTTTAATTATCGGTTGCATGCTGGGAGCCCTTATCTTATCCTGGATTTTATCGCCCGCCTGCTTTTTAATCGGCCTGGTGGGTTTCCTGGCATCAGGGATATGGCGCAAGTCGGTGACCTGCACCTATTTTGGGATTATCGCCGGTAGTGCTCCCGTTCTCATCGGCTGGTATGCGGTTTCCGGTCACACCACAATTGATCTATTACCGGTACTGTTTTTCTGTTTGATAGCGGCGTGGACACCACTGCATGTCTGGACATTGATGCTGGCAAACCGCAAAGATTATGAAGAAGCAGGGCTGCATTATTTTCCTCTAAGCTGGAAAGACAGCAATGTCATCAAGGTATTAGCCGTCCTGTCGGTTCTCCTTGCCTTTGTATCCGTACTTATTTATCTTTTACCGGGTAAGTTTCACTGGATTTACCTGGCGGTGAGCAGCATACTCAGCCTGATTATGATTCTGGCCAGCATCCGCTTACTGTTGTCGCCGACATCAAAAAACGCCTGGTCGGTTTATAAATATACTGCTTTCCCGTACCTGGGAATCATTTTCACTGCCATGGTGATTGATATATGGCTGCTTTAATTCCAAATTCCCAATCTATCCTGGATTACGCATTCTACCCGCGAAGTATAGCCGTGGTGGGAGCATCAGATCAACCCCTTTCGGCCGGGTACCATTTTCTCAAACACCTGCTCGACCTGGGTTTCGCAGGTGACATATACCCGGTTAACCCGAAGAAGGACTCTATATTAGGCGTAAAATCATATCCCGGCCTTAAAGACGTCCCCGGTGAAGTTGATTTAGTCATCTGCTGCGTTTCTACCGACAGGGTACTGCCTTTATTGAATGAGTGTAAATTGAAGAATGTCAAGGTCGTGCATCTCTTTACGGCACGCCTTGGTGAAACGGGGAGGCCGCAGGCCCTGGAACTCGAAAAACAGATAAAGGTCTCCGCCGATCAACTCGGCATAAATTTGATAGGCCCCAACTGTATGGGCATCTATTGCCCTGAATCGAAAATAGCCTTTGGTTACGAGATGTCCGCGGAACCCGGGAACATAGGTGTGGTTTTTCAAAGCGGCGGCGCCGCAGGCCTTTTGGTGCAGGATGGCGCGTTGCTGGGGTTGAGATTCAGCAAAGTTATAAGCTACGGCAACGCACTGCAAATCGACGAGAGCGATATCCTTGACTACCTGTCAAACGACGCAAAGACAGGAATTATCGCTGCTTATTTTGAGGGCATCCGGGACGGTAAGAAATTTATGAGGTCTTTGCAGGCAGCGGCGCAGAAAAAGCCTGTCATCGCCATTAAGGGCGGGAGGAGCAAATCAGGGATACGGGCAGTTGCTTCGCACACCGCTGCTATCGCCGGCGCCAATAATATTTGGGATACCGCGTTCGCACAGGCAGGAGTGATGCAGGTTAAAGATATCGATGAGATGATGGACCTGCTGTGCTTGTTTGACATGTTGCCGCCGATTGAAGGGAACAGGGTAGGCATAATCGGCGGGGGAGGCGGTAAATGCATCATAGCAGCAGACCTGGCTGAAGAAGCCGGGTTATCCGTTCCACCGCTTTCCATGAAGATAAGAGAGAAATTAAAGGACATCGTGCCGGCGCTGTGGGACTGGCTTGGCAACCCAGTTGATTTCTCTATCTGGGGCGATGACGCCTTCAAGGCTGCTGAAGTCCGACAGGTATTAGCTGATAACCCCGATTTCGACTGCCTGATTACCCAAATATCCGATGATAATCCCCTGGATGATGAATGGTGGACGGCGATCATCAAGATGGAAGTGGACAGTATCATAAGTGTCCACAGGCAGAAAACCAGGCCCATTATCGCGGTGCTAAGCAGTGCCAGGCCGGGGTATGCTGACCTGCAGAATGTACGGTGGAGGACCATTTTCGAACAGAGATCGAAGCTGGTATCAGAAAAAGTCCCAACCTTCGATACTATGGCAGAGGCGGTGCGCGCGCTGGCGAAATATGTGAAGTACTGGGAGAGGAAGCGGTATAATCCATAGCGCCTATGCCAGATAAGCTTTTCAAGATCACGCTCAGATGTGCAGGTACCAGTGCAAGGGTGGCCGAACTGGCACTATTGCACGGGAAAGTCATCACGCCGATCTTTTTGCCAGTGGGCACCCAGGCCACGGTGAGAGCCTGGACACCCGGCGACCTGGAGGACATCGGCATCAAAATGCTGCTCTGCAACGCCTACCACCTGTACCTCAGGCCCGGCATAGATGTTATCAGTGAAGGCAGGCGGGCTGCACAGCTTCATGGGCTGGGACGGAACCTATTCTGACCGACAGCGGCGGCTACCAGATATTCAGCCTGTCCTCGTTCCGCAAGATGACGGAGGAGGGCGTGGTCTTTCGCTCGCATATTGACGGCAGCGAGCACAGCATCACGCCAGAGTCGTCTATGGCCATGCAGGAGGAACTGGGGGCCGACATCATCATGGCGCTGGACGTGTGCCCCGAGAGCACGGCCGCCAGGGAAAAGCAGGAGAGGACCATGGAGTCGACTTTCAGGTGGGCAGAGCGCTGCCGCGAGGCGCACGGCCCCACCGGACAGCTTCTCTTCGGCATCATCCAGGGTGGCATATACCCCGAACTGCGCAGGCAGGCGGCAGAGCAGGTCACGTCGCTGGACTTCCCCGGCTATGCCATCGGCGGCCTCAGCCTGGGTGAGTCCAAGGTGGACATGTGGGAGACAGTCGAGTCGACCGTGCCCTATATGCCGGCGGACCGGCCGCGGTACCTCATGGGCGTGGGATCCCCGGAGGATATCATCGAGGGCATCTCCAGGGGCATCGACATCTTCGACAGCGCGCTGCCGACGCGCGTGGCCCGCAACGGCGCCATGTACACCCGCAACGGCAGGAAGAATATCCGGCGCGTAGCCTACAGGGAGGACATGGGCCCGGTCGAGGCCGGCTGCGGGTGCTATACCTGCAGCAACTATTCGGCCGCCTACCTGCACCACCTTTTCAGGAGCGAAGAACTGCTGGGCTACAGGCTTGCCACCATCCACAATCTCTTCTTTATGCAGCAGTTGATCGGGCAGGCCCGGGCGGCCATCGTGGAAAATGCCTTCCCGGAGTTCAGGAAGGACTTCCTGGAAACCTACAAAACGACCGACGAGGACAAGCGCATCGAGCAGAAGACGGCGGCGCTGAAGGGTAAGAAGGCCGGCGGTTTTCCTGTGACGGATCAGTAGCTGATATTTAAAAAGTAAAATCGCCCTGTACTATTGACCGTGTCCACTTTGTCCGGGAACGCAAATGAGTATCGGTTATTAAAACCGTTGTTTTTACGATTGATTATCTGCTGTGCTAAGCGCAGTTTCTACCACATTTTCTGCCATTTCCTTAGATATTCTATGCTTTTAAGGCATGATCTGATGAAGTCAATGTCATGTTTTTTCCTTGTTGCGCGTCTTTGTGAATTAAGACTGCATATTGAAAAGTATGATTGTTTTGTCGTTTCAAATGTGTTATCGTGATATAAACACGAACCGCATATTGGGTAAGTGTCTCACTGATGATGGGGGTATGAAGATTTCAAATGAATGTTGATGTGACGAGCTTGTACAAGGATTTTATTGATAACGGATCAGATGAACAGAGAGAATGCTATGACTGGTTATACAAATACTTATTCAGGCGAGCACTCAAGTCTATATATATAAGGCCTTTTTTCCTAAGTTATTCAAAGCAGCGCAAAATTGACGCTGCAAAGGACTTCGCGTGGGATGCAATAACTAATGGCTGGGAAAAAGAATCTTCACTAAATAATCCAGTGGCATTCCTTGGATGGTGTCAGCAAATATTAGATAATAAGATTAAAAATTTTGTAAGGGACGAGGGAGTAAAAGTTGTGATCGCTAATGATCGTTGTTCTGGCAAACCATCGGCAAGATACGCATATATAAAAAATGACATATTTATATCACATATCAAACTAGACGAAGATGCAGACTATGATGATATATTAGATTATTTATCATATTTATCAGGTAATCAAAATCTCGGCTCTACGCAGGATTTACCAGTCGATAAAGCCTTGGAACAGGAAGAGATCTGGCAACTTGTAAGCCAAAGTTCTAAATGTAGTAAACGGTCAAAAGAAGTGGTTTTGAAACGAATTCAAAACGAGATGAAAGATAAAGAAATTGCCGAGCAATTGGATATGACGGTAGGTAGCGTGACCAAAGAGTTGAGAGAGATAAAGCATCTTCACGACGATCCGAATTTTAGTAAATGGCGGCATGATTATCTAAGAGGTAATTGAAATGAAAAGAACTATTAATGAAATTAACAAAGAATGTATAAAAGCCAGCAAAGTATTAACAGACCATTACCTTGGAAAGAACGTTACTGAGGAAGCCCTGGCCGGTGCAAGAGCTCATCATGATAATTGTGTTTTGTGTTCGATACGTAGCATTAAGGCATTAAAAGATATTGCATTCGGAAATCCCGATGAAATATCCTGTGCTGACTGCCGGAATCGGTTGAATAAGCTGATCTCTACCGGCGGAAAAACATGGCTTGAGTCACCATTAGATGATATCACGGCCTTCCATCTTGCAAATTGCCTAAGCTGCCACCAGGAATATCAAATATTGAGGGAGCAGGCTATATCCGGTGAACAACCCGAATTGATCAAATACCCGGAGTTTGACCTGTCATTTTTACCCAGAGAGCAAAAAGAAAAGCCTAATGCAGATTTCGGTTCGATTCCTTAGTGATTCAACTATTAAAATAATTGAAGCGGCCGGTCAGATCATTGAAGAAGGTTTGGAGTCCGTTACAGCATCTGCAGCACCTGAGCCAGCTCTTGCTGCGAGAGCTTTTCCCGTGTTAACTGCAGATAAGGCGAAGCCATATAAACGTCCTTTTGTTAAGATAAAGGTTGAGGTCACAGATACCATTTTGGACTATATGAAAATAGCGCAGAATGACAGAAAGCTTATTGATATATCTATTCAAACGCTTGCACTTGATGAAAATAAACAATTCAAGCCCACCTCGGATTTGCTGATTTATTTAAGAGGACAATCAAAAATTACCCCACATTACCGAGAAAAACTCAATACAGGGTTCGCTAGCTCACAGAACCTCTTGGGAACTACATACTTAGCATATACGATAACAAGGTTAAATTAAGAGAATATGAATTAACAATGAAATCTGAGGAATCCCAATATAGATCTTAGATCATAAGCCGTTATGTAGTGGTATTTACAGTTATTTCAACTAAAACATTGTTAAGATATCAATAGCCTGGGCGTTGTCTTTTTATATGTGGTTTTAGCGTCATTTCTCTACGAAATGATCAAACTCATTCAACGATTATTTGAATATTTCGTTATACTTATTCTCTCCGCGACCTATCAGTTAAAATTATCTCTTACGATCAGATTGGCGACATCAGCAAAGTATCCCTAGAAATATTATATAGTGGTAGGGCCAATCTAACCATAGACAATGTCAGTATCCATTCGCGATTTATCATCTTCCTTTTTCCCATACCGTTGTTATTTGCATGGTTGTTAAGATACGAATTCCCAAGTCCATATATGGAGTTTCCGCTTGAGACTATGGAAGGAAAACTTAAAATATATGACGCTGCCAGAGAGAAATTCCTACGATATCATTTGATGGTCCCACTTCAGGTGGTTGTCCAATCGAGGTTGCATTCCCGGTTAATAGTTTCATATACAATGATGGATTACGCAAATCTGAATCTGTTTGCCGTGGATATCGTTTTGCTACAGAAAAACCAGAAGAAAAGCATGGAAGTTACCAAGGGAGGGTAAATTTCTTTTTAAAGCAGAGCATAAACTAGTGCTCAGAATAAATGGAAAGTAAGAAAGTATGTTAAACAATTTCCCGCGGGAATTGCTACGCCCTATGTATATATAAATTAACACGGGTATTATTTCCTCAATACATGCATAAAGCACTGTTAAATCCAATATATGCCCAATTCCTTATCTTGTTGCTGGTTATTATTCCAACATAATGAGCAATTGATTATGTCCACGCCTAATCCCCGATACATAGCTCGGAAAGTGCTCAAACATACAATATCCTATCTCCAAATATTGAAGCACTCTCCCTGATTGAATTAATCTTCTGCTACAAATAACTCTGCCGATAGAAACTATATTATATATCCATCTAATACGTCACTCATGTTAGACATATTCCTATAACATCATCTTTTGCCGATTTTTTCATTTTACTTAGCATCTTGTTATTACGCACCTGCATTTAATCCGTGTATAAGAAACCGTTCTTGTATTCAATGTCATGTTTTCAGACCTTCCTGCATCTTTTGCTTGTAAACAAGGCATGAAAGCCGGTACAAAATTAAAAGGAGGGTTGACTATGTTTATCAGTTTACCGAAGGGATGTTCCAACATTGACAGGATTATTGATGCTCCCTGAATTGGAATCTCTGCTATCAATGTGTTTATCCCTGCAGAGACTTGATGATTGATGGAGTCCAGCAAGGGGGGGGCCAAAGACCAATAATCAAAGATTAATTGAATCCTATCACCGTGAACCAATAAAATGATTTCCTCGCGTTAAATAAATATTGAATACACAATAATGAAGGAGGATCACATGAAAGATCGAAGTAGCGTTGTCAATTGCAGGGCTGTGGCGGCACGGGGCAGCAGGGCATTATGGTCCGTTTACCCACCCCCATGACTGCGGCGTCTGTGGGGCAGTGGTAGGGTCAGGATAAGTCCTGAAGACTGTTGTGTAGCCGGTGCGGCGGCACAGGCAAGAGGAAGCCGGTTCACCAAGTCGAATCCCAAAAACGCTGTCATATCTGCGGGGCAGCGGCATCATGCAGGTGTAACTAATGGAACAATACGAGTTAAACTGGAAAAACTACTATGCATCCTGGATAAGCCCAGGCTGAACCCGAGACGATCAAGGCTGTCTATACTGCGCTTGCCCGGAAATACCATCCTGATACTGGCGGATCCGGGCAGCGCATGAAGGAGATCAACGAGGCGTACGAGGTCCTTTCCGATCCGCAGAGAAAGTTGCAATACGACAGCTATTATCGCCATAAACAGGCCTCATCCACCGCAGGAAATGGCACCCATACACAGGATTCCAGCAGTACGAGTAACTCACAAAAAAAGTCCAAATCAGATCGACAATCTGGTAGTTCATACCAGCGAAGTAGGACTTATCGGCGTCAAACAAATGGAAACACACGGACCTCATCTACCAATACAGATCAAAGTGCACGCACTGACAAAAGTACGGGGAGCCGGCCAGCCCCTAATCCACTTTATGAGGACGAGAACCACAAGTTGATGTCGTGGCCATCGCACAGGTGGCAGAAGACCGGACTTATAGGCGCCGTTCTCATTGGGATAGCACTGCTTATTTTTGTTTCAGTCTTGTTGGTTAAGTTGTCCGCTATCATATTAGCTTGTATGGGTACATATGCATGTATTGAGACAAGGTTTGCCACTCAGATAAAGAGGGCGCACAAACTTGCAAGGATATCCGGCATTATATCAGTTTCAGTCGCCCTGTTTTTAATGGGATTGACAGCCGCTGCGCTGGCTGCAGGAGTTTTTACAGCTTTCATGACTGTCAAGACCACAGCTTACATTGGCAAAGCTGTAATAAAAGGCAGATAAACAGAGTTTTCAGGATATATCGCAAACTATTAGAGCTAGGACAAATTTAATTAATAGAATTTTCATAAATCGGCTCTGGCCAGACTTATAAGGCCATGTGGTCGAGGAGGTAAATAAATGAAACGGTCAAATATGATAATAATTATTATCGCGGCTGTTGGATCCGCAGTCTCCTTATTTCTGATATGGAAATTCGTGGTATTACCTCTCGTGGAAATCATAGCCGGCCATACTGTTGAAACTGCTGTGATACTCTTTCTGGCTATGATAATGATCGGTGCCATGACCTGGTTTCTGGGATTTATACTTCCCAAACGGCTACGTGAAGAGAATTATTATTTTCGATCCATACTGGATGAGCACGGCATCAGCCGGTATTCAGATATATATGGGAACGTTAAATGGGGTACAGGCGACGAGATCCTGAACTGGCAAGAAGAAGATCAAGAGAAGGAACTCGATATCTACTGTGATTCCCTGATAGAAAGATAAAAAATTCAGAATTGACAAACGGTTCGATCGTGAGGATCCATATAAACAGCAGCTACGCGGCCACTTGGCAAAGGAATATCCACAGAGCAAAGTGGAAGTTCAGACAGACGATTCCCGCCCAATATAGAAATCGATAAGGCTAAAATTGCAATTGAAGTAAAAGGCCCGACTACTACTTCCGCGTTGTCGACTTTGTATGAAAAAGCGGAGAAATATGGACGCGTTTACCGCCGCGTAATTTTTGTATTATTTGAGCCCGAGTATAGCGAAAACCGATACAAGCGTATTAAACAGAAGATCGAAGAAGATTATAGCGATTATGTACGATTCGTTCCAATGAGGAGAGTGAAAAATGCCTAAATACACAGTACATATAGTCTATTCAGGAACAATCCCGCTTTATGTCGTAGCACCCCAATATGGATACTGCAGAGGAGGTTGCCCTTGATGAAATCGACACCTGGCCTGAGGCTTTATTTATTGAAAGACTCGAGTTAAAGGTGGATAGAGTTGACTTCCTTGCTTAATCAGGGTTCTCCACGTAAATAGGATCACGAATGAAAATAATTAGTATTTTGGATGAAATACCAGACGGTCACTAATTATATCAGCGAATTTAATGAATTATCAGATTTTTATAAGTCTCAGGTCATGGCCATAATACTGCCTGAAGACGAGATTGATGATAGCCATGCTTTAACCATCTATAATATGTTATGTGACGAGAAGTCTAATAACATTGTTGTTCTATTACATTCTGGAGGGGGCGATATAACCGGCATATAAAATTGTTGATGTAATTAAGAACCATTATAAGCAGATATCACTGATCATCCCACTATATGCAAAAATTGCTGCGGTTTTATTCGCTTTAGCAAGCAATAACATAATAATGAGCGAAATAGCGGAACTTGGCCCGTTGGATGTTCAAATTGGAGAGAAAAAACACGGAGAAAAAGATCAGGTATCGGCGTTAAGTACATTCAAGGCATTAGAAGAAATACGACAATTCTCGTTAGATTTCTTAGATGATGCCGTACAATTACTGATTCGAAGATCTGAGTTTACAGTGGCGGAAGCAGTTAAGTCAGCAATAGAATTTGCGACAGGTATTACGGCACCTTTAATAGGACAGTTGCAGACGAGAAATATGGAGAGTACAGCAGGTCCTTAATTATTGCAGAAGAATATTGCGACAGAATCATGAGTAGATCCAACGTATCGAAGGACGCAGATGAAATAGCGAAGGTTATTGAAAAGCTTATCCGTGGAAATCCTTGTCATGGATATTTGACTGACTGTAAAGAACTGAAAGAGCTCGGTTTCCCGGTACGACTTCCAAACAAGGATGAAAAAATAATAATAAACAAAATCGCTGGTCAGCTTGTGCGGTTGGAAGAACCCGAATTATTTATAACTACAGATAATCAACCCAAAAATACTGCTGCCCTGAAGCAAAAGATTAATGATGAGAGCAAAACAAAATCCCATTAATTACGGCAAAGAGATATTCTCCAGCAAAAATAACATTGTTGCTTTAGGCAACTATAAACGGGGGATAGTGGACATAACTGCGAATAATCTTCAGTCTTCGTTCCAACGTAACCTACCCGCGCTAAATAGCAATCATGGCAACCATCGTGTCTAATGTTCTATCATAATTGAAACATTATCTAATGTGATGATAAGATGACACTAATAATCATATATATGAAAGGAGGATAAAATGGGTAAAAAATTAGAAGTTGTTAAAGGCACAAAAACGACCCGAATAAAATATATAGGCGACGAAATAGGAAGAGTAAAGCAAACGCCAAATTAAAGGCCGTTAAAAAGATAGTTGAGTAAAGATTAAATGGGCTGATCACAGCAATAAACATAAAATATTTTCTTGCATGTATATTTTGGAGAGCATGAATAACATGGAAGTTTCATTATTTAACTTTAGCAAAATTCCACGGTATAAAAAATCGGAGAACACGAATTTAGACTATATGAGACTGGCTATACAACAAAATTGGAGGCCAACCGCAGGATGGCCAGCCTTAGAAGAAATGGTAAGGCCGTAGCAATAGTGCACGCCAAGTTTAAATGGATGAATCGTGATAATAAAAGGATATCTAAAACAATTTATCTTATTTATGATCGTTAGACATAGGGTGGGAACCTAGTGCTGGAGGCAAAGGTATTCCTGTTGACAAAGTTAGCATTCCTGTATTATACAATCACATACTATGGATAGCATATAGCCTATTTTCCTGTGACCCCGCATTTAGTAGCACCGGCACTTAGAATTCGCTAAATAAACAAGAGTATTCTATCGTAGTTATAAGGCTCAAGGAGTTGCAGTTGCACCTGCGCGAATTATTTTGGACGGCAGGTAATTACTTATCCAATAATATATTCATAGGCCGTGGTGTTCAGCGCCTTAGGCAGGCCGACCAGGTAGACCAGGCCGATGATAAGGTCCACTAAGCCGAGCAGTACGACCGCGGGGCCCAGGCCGCCGAAAAAGCCGAAACCGGCCATCAGGAGGAACCCGACCAATCTCAGTATGCCTTCCCAGTAAATCACGGGCGCTCTCGACTTCAGGTTCCTTGAACACAGCACGAGAAGAATGCCCAGGTATATCACCAGTGCCGCCGCGAACCACAGCCAGAAATAGGACTCGGGCAGCGGCACCCCCAGCATCTTTACTACCCAGGGACAGGCGATGGTGCTGGCCATGACAATATCGTAAATACCCGTCCAGAAAACGAACTTTTGCATGTCTACCTCCTTTATTCCTTCCTGTTTTACAGGCCGGCCTGCCCGCATATGAGACGCAGGTTGTGATGGACGCCATCATTATATTCGGGTGCCCGCGGTTGTCAACAGCGCCGCGGACTTTCAAACGCAGTGCCTTTAGTGGTAATATACGTCCCTGGTATTCCGTGTGTAAAACCGGTTTGCCCGCCCTGTATTATCAATTATGACTGACAAAGAAACCATTTTAAGCATAAGGGACCTTTCACTCTGGTTTGGTGGTGTCAGGGCGCTGACCGACATCGATCTGGATATATACAGGAATGAGATACTGGCCATTATCGGTCCAAACGGGGCGGGAAAAACATGCCTGCTGAATTGCATCAACGGTTTCTACAAGCCGCAGAAAGGTGAAATCAGGTTCAAGGGACAAAAAATTAACGGGATTCGTTCTGATAAGATCGCCCGGTTGGGCATTGCGCGAACATTTCAAAATATCGAGCTTTATTCCGGTCTGTCCTCGCTTGATAACATCATGGCTGCGCGCCATATCCTCATGAAACAAAATATACTCAGCACTTTCATGTATTTTGGACCGGCCCACCGGGAGGAGATTGAGCACAGGAAAACGGTGGAGGATATCATTGATTTCCTGGAAATTGAGCATATCAGGAAAAGTATTGTAGGCTCTTTACCATATGGGCTGCGCAAAAGAGTTGAACTTGGAAGGGCCCTGGCGCTGGAACCCAAAATGTTATTGCTCGATGAACCGATGGCCGGGATGAACGTTGAAGAAAAAGAAGATATCGCCCGTTTCATTTATGATATTTTTGAGGGCCAGGGCGAATCCTATCCGGATACTCCGGTGTTGACGGATGGCGTTGACTCCATTGTACTGATTGAACATGACATGGGCGTCGTGATGGACCTGGCCGACAGGATTATTGTATTGGATTTCGGGCGAAAAATCGCCGAGGGAACACCAGCTGATATAGCTTCTGACAAAAGCGTTATTGCGGCTTATCTTGGCGAGGGATAGGCGCGCTGTCACGGCAATATCAGCAAATCATAACCACCTTTTTCGGCGTTTATAATGTTTGATATCTTTATAGCTTTTCTTGGCGCCTGACGCAGATATGCCCATATAGAATTCTTTTACGTCTTCCCGTCCCTTCAAATAATCGGCTGAGCCGTCAAGGACAACGCGGCCATTTTCCATAACGTACCCGTAGTGTGCCGTATCGAGAGCCACCCTGACATTTTGTTCCACCAGACAGTATGGACGTCCTGCGGTCCAAATTAAACCTGCGGATGATCTCATATATTTGTTGGACCACCATGGGCGCCAAACCAAGGGATGGTTCATCCAGCATCATCAATTTCGGCGCCGCCATCATCGCTCTGCCTATGACGAGCATTTGCTGTTCGCCGCCCGACAGGTATCCGGCGATATTATTTTTAAGCTTTTCAAGCCTGGGGAAATAGTTATAGACCATGCTCAACTCGGCTTTAACTTCCTTGTTATTGGCCCGGCTGAATGCTCCTACCCTCAGGTTTTCCTCGGCGCTCAGATGCCCAAATACCCTCCTGCCTTCCAAAGCCTGGACAAGGCCGAGTTTGCCGATTTCTACAGCGCTCTTTCTATCTATTCTCTCCCCATTCCACTCTATGCTGCCATCATTTATCTCGCCTTCTTCAATCCTCAGAAGGCCGGAAATGGCTTTCAATACCGTTGTCTTTCCGGCCCCGTTAGCCCCGAGCAGCGCGACAACTGAGCCGTCATCAACTGAGATCGAGATTCCATGCAGCACCTTGACAACATTGAGGTAGGAAACCTCGATGTTTTTTATGTTCAACATGTCAACGATTGCTTAACGTATCACTTGCCGAACCAGTCCAGGTTTTCATATTGGATGTTGGGTGAATCAACCCAGCCTGTCAGGGAAACCATCCCGCCATTATTGATCTGGAAAATCTTGACCGATTTTGAACCACGCTTGTCCAGCGGGTCTGAGAAATCCACCGGACCATGCAATCCTGCAACATCATAGCCTTTTACGTTCATGAAGCCGGTATTTTCAGCAAGTTGCCATGCCGCTGCATCACCTTTGGCCAGAACATCAACGCTGGTAGTCTTCAAAGCCTGTTTGATTATCTCAGCATTGATCAAGCTTGAAGCCCAGCCGACCAGGTAATCATTGTTGCCAACGTATTCAGGATGCCTCTTGGTGCAGTATTCGATCATTTTTGCCATCCCGGGCACGTCATCACCCCAGTTTACCGTAGGATACACCCCGTAGACCCCCTGGCAGACATCCTTCCCCGCTGCATCTATGAGTGCCTTG
Organism: uncultured Chloroflexia bacterium; assembly: GCA_963752975.1. Classification (GTDB taxonomy): domain Bacteria; phylum Chloroflexota; class Dehalococcoidia; order GIF9; family UBA5629; genus CAIMUM01. The sequence continues at coordinate 165,268 of CAVWAG010000002.1, read as the reverse complement.
GTAAAACTTGCGTGGGCACAGGCAACTGTCATAGCTAGATAACATCTTCAGGTCGCTGGCATTTTTTAATAGGATCGCCGTTGGGGCAGGCGTACTGGAGATAAACAAGTACATTCGGGTTCTTTGACTTTATCCTGTTCAATGCGTCAGTTTCTGAGATAGTAGTTGCCGAATGCTCTTCAGTATCAACAATCTCAATACCCAGTTGATCGGCTGCGGCCCGGGCAGCATCTCTCACCCCGTAGCCGGTGGAATTATTCAGGAGCTCCAGGGCCATTTTGGGTTTGCCCTCGCCCTTCCAGATATTCTTGAGGTAGTAACGTGAAAACGCCGCCCAATCGTCGCCGTAGTCCGGCAACTGCGCGTAAATATGCTGGGGAGGATGAGTCAGGGACGGGGAACTGAAGCATACCAGGCCCGGGAAGCCCGCCCGGTTGGCGATTTCCTTAGAGGCGCTCGCGTCTTTGGAAGCTACCACGGTGAAAAACATGCAGCCGTCTTCCATCAGCTTCTTGGCAATGGCCGTAGCCTTCTGAGAATCGTAATTGGTATCATACCAGGCAGACATCGATCTTATTGCCGTTCACACCGCCGAGTTCGTCATTGATGTATTTCATGGCGTCAAGCTGACCCTGGCCGATAGGAGCTCCTTTTTCGGCCGCCGCCCCGGTGAGCGGTATGCTGAAACCCACCTTTATGGCTTTCTTCTCCACCGGGACAGCCGGGTTGCAGCCTGAGATAACCAGGCTCAAGACCATAAACAGCGAAATACATATTGCCAATTGATACTTCTTCATTTTGCCTCCTCACTATTTAATGAAAGAGTAAGCATTATAACAAATTAACTGCCGTGTTAATAAACTCAGTACGAAAATGGCCAGAGCCTGTATGAACCTTTGAATAGCGACCACAGACGCGCTATCCCTCTCGGTTCAAATATCAGGATCAGGATAAATACTAACCCGAATAACATCAGGTTCAGGCCGGAGGAAAACCCCGTAGGCAGAAAAGTGATCGTCTGCTCAAGCCAGGGCGCGACCCAATTGGTCAGTAATTTTTGCAGGGTTTCGATGATTACCGTGCCGAAAATGGGCCCGATCGAACTGCCGAGGCCTCCGATAATGAGCATCCCGATATATAAAATCGATTGCTGAAATGTGAAATCTTCATAAGATATGTGCCCCTTGTACTGTGCATACAGGGAACCTGCTATACCGGCAAAAAAGCAACCCAGGAAGAAACCGAGCAGCTTGTAATTGAAAATGTTGATCCCCATGACCGCGGCGGCAAGGTCGTTATCCCTGACTGCAATAAAAGCCCGGCCGATACGGCTCCTGGCCAGATTGGTGGCGAACAGGACACTGACAGCGGCAATTGAAAAAATGAGGAAAAATTGTTTTATCTCACTATCAAAGATGAAGCCGCCGATGGAGGCCTGCATGACATCCAACCCGTTGGCACCATGCGTGACACCTGTCCAGTTTTTCAGCACCCAGATGATAATAAATTGCGCTGCGATGGTTGAGATGGCAAGGTAAAAACCTTTGACCCGTAAGGAAGGTATACCGAATATCAAGCCTATCAGCCCGGCGGACAACCCGGAGCAGATCAGGGATACCAGGAATGGCATTTGCAGGCTTTGCGCAAGTATAGCTGTGGTAAAAGCGCCGACGGCCATGAAACCGGCATGCCCCAGTGACAATTGGCCGCAATAACCCATTAGGATATTAAGCCCGACTACAGCTATAACTATAATGCCGATGGAATTGACGATATCGAACCACGATGACGGCAAATAGAAGGGCAGGGTGAAAAGCGCCAGTAAAAACAGGGAAAACATGACCCACTGGGTTTTGGTACGGATGATCGCCATATCCGTATTATAGGAGTAATTTCTCGTACCGCAGGGAAGGCTCATATCCTATATCCTCTCAATCCGCTCTTCCCCGAAAAGGCCAAAGGGTTTGAACATGATAACAATCATAATTATCAGGAAAGGAATCAAGTTCCTTGACACTGGACCCGAAGAGCGAGCCTCCAAATGTTTCGCAAATCCCGATGATGGGACCTGCAACTATGCAACCTAAAAATGATTCCATCCCTCCTAGGATTACCACTGAGAACGATTTGAATCCTGTTTCCACAAGCCCGTAGTTAATAGCTGCGATACTTGATATCAGAATTCCGCCTGTCGCGGCGACAATACAGGCGAAAATCCATGACATGGAAAAAATACGGTTGACCGGTACGGCGCAGGCTTGTATGGCCAGTTGGTCATCTGCTGTTGCACGCATGGCAATGCCCATTTTATGGTATTTAAAGAATAGCGAAAGCAAAATGAAAAGCAACAGTGAGATGACGGCTCCCCAAAACAATTCCTGCTGTACCGTTGCCGTGCCGATCTGGATCGAGTCCTGGGGGAAGGCCTTGGGGAGATAACCCTGTCCCTGGGGCCAGATAAAGGCGGTCAATCCTTCCAGAAAATAGGCAAGCCCCAGAGTTACCGCTATTAAAGACAATATGGGCTGCCCGATAAGCGGCCTCAAGGCCAGCCTTTCAATCAGCCAGCCCAAAAGAATGGCAAAAACAATCGTTAGCAGCATGCCGATAAGAAAAGGCATTTTAAGCTGTACGAGCATACCATAAGTGAACCATGACGATATAAGCACTAATTGACCCAGAGCCAGGTTGGCGACCCCGCTGGATTTCCAGATCAACGCAAATCCCAGCGCAATCAGCGCGTAAATCATGCCTGTAGTCAGGCCGGTAACAATATTTTGAATCAGCAGTTCCATGGTCTCTTACCTTATAAATCCCATATCCTGATTATAGTCGATATGGTCCCTTTCCTGCCGTCCCGGTAAGTTACCGAGGCATCGGCTGTAAGAGTTTCTTTTCCGGTATAAATAGCATCGATTACCGGCTTATAGCGCATCTCCATAAATTCACGGCGCAATTTTCGCGTCCTGGTCAGCTCAGCTTCATCGGGATCAAACTCTTTGTGCAGCAGCATGTACCTTTTGACCCTGGATAGCGCGGGTAAATAGCTGTTGACCCTGGCCAGATCGTTGCGTATTAAATCCGCGATCTCCTGTTTCTGTGAGAGATCTACAAAAGTGGTATAGGTGATCCCATTGCGCTCAGCCCACTTGCCGACCATGGCGAAATCGATATTAATCATGGCTGCAACAAAGGATTTGTCCTTGCCACCGAGGACCATTGCATCTTTGATATACGGACTGAAACGCAGGCGCCCTTCAATATACTGGGGTGCGTACTTGGCGCCGGTGTTCAGCGTACCCATGTGCTCCAGGCGGTCAAGAAATATCAGGTGCCCTTTCTCGTTTATATTCACCGCATCCCCGGTGTGGCACCACCCGGAGATTTTGATCTTACCGGTTTTTTCAGGTTCGTTTAAGTACTCTTTAAAGGTGCAATCGCTTCTTACCAGTAATTCCCCATCCCCGGTGAGCCTAACTTCAACGCCGCCGGCAGGACGCCCGACGCTTTGAAAATCGACATCACCCTTGCTGTGTGATGAAATAAAACCGGCCTCGGTGGAAGCATAGGTCTGCCTTAATTCGATCCCTATAGCATGGATCAGCCTAAAGGTGTCAAGGCTCAGGACAGAGCTTCCCGTCACAGCAAACCTGACCTTGCTCAGGCCGAGCCTGTCTTTTAAAGGCCTCAACAATAGAAAATGTGCTATCAGACGCAGCGTTTTCCACGTAAGATTTGGCTTTTTACCGGCAAAATTCATTTCGGCAATCTTGTAACCGACCGGTATGAGCAACCTGTAAAAAAAACGCTTCAGCGGATGCGCGTCGGTTATCTTTACCTGTATCTCGCTTACGATGCTTTCCCACTGCCTCGGGCCGTAAATGGCGAAGTCTGGTCCGACTTCGCGGGTATCCTCCGCAATAGTCTCCGGCTCCTCCGCGAAATTTAACCGCGCCCCGGTCAGCAGGTGAGGGATCGTGGCAAAATAGCTATCTCCTACCCACGCCGCCGGGAAATTGGAGATTAAATCGTCCTTTTCATCCAGCGGGTAGATACCTGCAAAGCCCCGTGCCGTATTAACCAGGGCCCGGTGGGTCACGATTGCGCCTTTGGGCAAACCGGTGGTACCCGAGGTATAGTAAATAAAGGCGGTATCGTCGGGTTTCATATCCAGTAAATTCTGTTCGAATGCGCCGGGATTGGCTTTACCATATTCGCGGCCGAGTTCGATTACACTGTTAAAGCTCATCAGGATAGGGTCCTCGTAGTTGTTTAATCCCTTGGGGTCCCAGTAAATTATTTTCTGAAGGTCGGGCAACTCGGCGCAGATCTCCAGGAATTTGTCGGTCTGTTCCTGGTCGTTGACAATGGCAAACTTTGACGATGAATGCGCGGCGATATACTTCAGTTCAGAAGGGATTGAATCGACAAAGGCCCCGGTAACTATGCCTCCGGCAGCCTGCACGGCAAACTCACCCCAGAACCACTCCGGTTCGTTGTCCCCGATGATACATGCCACATCTCCCTTTTGCAGTCCCAGCTTTAATAGGCCGAGTGAAAAATATCTTACATTGTCATAGTACTCGGACCATGTGTAGCGGTGCCAGATGCCCCGTTTTTTTACGCACATGGCAACCTTATCACCCCATTTAAGGTAATTTGACTGCATCAGTTGCGGGATAGTGCGTGTATCTGTCATCAGTACTACATGAAGCCGGCGGTTTGCAGCGGGTAACCGCCGTAATCAGGAGAGTTTAAACTGCTCGGCAGCTCTCTTGAAGCCGGTGAGCGCTCCCTCGAGGGTTTTATGGTTAACGCAATACGAGATCCTGAAATAGCCGGGGCAGCCGAACCCGCGGCCGGGCACGGTCAGGACATTCTGCTTCTGCAATTCATGTACAAATTCCACGTCGTCTTCCAGCGGTGACCTGGGGAACATATAGAAAGCGCCCTGCGGCCTGACCAGCTTATACCCCATCTCAACAAGGTTATTATACAGGTAGTCGCGCTTTTCCTGGTATTCAGGGATCGATACGGTCACATGCTGCAAGTGGCGGACGATATTCTGCATGAGCGCCGGCGCGTTGACATAACCGAGTATGCGATTGCAGAATATGAGTCCGTTGACCAGTTCCTCTTTGTTTTCGATAGCGGGATGAACGGCAATATAGCCTATCCGTCTCTCCCGGCAGCGCCAGGTCTTTGGAATGAGATGTCGCTATCAGGCTCCGCTGGTAGATATTGAAAATGGGCATGTATTTAAGCCCGTCATACATAAGGCTGCTATAAGCTTCATCGCTGATTAAATATATGTTGATGCCGAGTTCCTTTTCTTTTGCTTTGAGCACCTCGGCGACCTGCCTGAGGATATCTTCGTGATAGACGACCCCGGTCGGATTATTGGGGGAATTTAGTATGACTGCTTTCGTTGTGCTGTTAATTGCTTTCTCAAAGGCATCCAGATCGGGCAGGAATTCACTGTCGGTCGCGGCAGACCCTGGTCTTGCCCCCGTGGTTGTCGATATAGTTGTCGTATTCCATGAAAAAGGGTGCGAATACGATGACTTCGTCATCCGGTTCCAACACCGTCTTCAATATCACGTTTATGGCGCCCGCCGCGCCCACAGTCATAATGATGTCGCCGAAAGACAGCTCAAGGTTGTTTTCCAGGGATACCTGCTTGGCCACCGCCTTTCTTGTCTCTTCATACCCGGCATTCTCCATATAGCGGTGCATGCCTGCCAGCGGCTGTTCGCTGAGCTTTCTAAGCGCCTGCTTGAATTCCGCGGGAGGCTCGATTATCGGGTTTCCCAGGGACAGGTCGAATACGTTGTGCTCGCCGTGTTTCTTTTTTAAGACTGCAGCCTCTTCGAACATGCGCCTGGTCCAGGACCCCGACTCCATCCTCTTCCTGACATTATCAGAGATTGACACTTGCTGCCACCTCCCGCCCCTTTTCAAAGGCGCGTATATTCATGTCCAGATATTTTTCCGGCAGGCGCCGGGCAATACACTGCTTTCCAGGTATCCTGGTCGATTTTAATGGGAGATGAGCATCGAAAGGAACCCCAGCATGAAGACATTGAGAGTGCGGATATCGCCGAGGCCGCCTGTTTCCTTCGACCCGTCGACCATATGGATTCGTCGCCGTCCTTTGTTTAAATGATGCGAGGATGTCCCTGTCCGCCGGGTATTTTTGTGTGCCCAGCGAAATCGATAGCGGCGGTATGGCTAAGTTATTGATGATGACGGTGCCTTCAGGCCTGATATAATTCACCCACCTTGCCGCTTCAAGCTTCTCAAAGGCCAGGAGTATATCGGCCTCCTTGGGGCTGATCAGCGGTGACCATACTTTTTTGCCCATCCGCAGGTGGCTGGTTACACTCCCGCCGCGCTGGGCCATGCCCAGGGTGTCCGTTTTCTTAACGTCCAGACCCATAGCAAGGGCAACTATCCCCGAGGATATCGCTGGCCAAAACTATGCCCTGGCCGCCGACGCCGACCATCAATATATCCTGTTTATCGCGGTCCAAAGCTGTCACTTTACCTCTTCCCTTGAAATGGGGCTTATGGCCTTTTTCGGGCAGATCTGCTGACAGATGCCGCATTCATCCCCCATACAGGTGTTTATATCGATAGCCAGCTTGCCGTCCTGTTTCTTTATGGCCGGGCAGCCGATGGCGATACAGACATCGCAGTTATTACAGAGTTGCGGGTCCACCTGTCTCTGGTTCTTGCGTAATTTATTGATTACCGCGCATTTGCCGCGGACGATAACGACCGAGAGTTGCCCGCTGTCCAGTGCCGTCCTGATCGCCGACCGCACGGCCTTGATATCGAAGGCATCTACTGTGGCCAGGTTAGCCACCCCTGCGGCGCTGACAATCTTCTCCAGCACGACCTTGTTTGTCGCTTCGCCCTGGGCGGATATGCCCGAGCCCGGATGGTCCTGGTGCCCCGTCATAGCGGTGGTACCGTTATCGAGGATAACGACGGTAATATTTGCGTTGTTGTATACAGCGTCAACCAGGCCCGTCATGCCTGAATGCATGAAAGTCGAGTCACCGATCACGGCTACCACCTTGCTGCTGGTCCCGGCCTTTTCGATGCCGATGGCCTGCCCGATGCTTGCGCCCATGCAGGCAGTGGTATCCATGGCCCGCAGCGGCGGGTAGGTAGCAAGGGTATAGCAGCCGATGTCACCCGTAATGATCAGCTTGGATTCCCCCTCGGATCTCCCTTTCGCGTCTAATATCTTGGAACGCTGGCCGATGGTGCTCAGGACGAAGAAGGCCCCCGCGTGCGGGCAGCCGGGGCACAGGAGAGGTGGCCGACCCGGTAGATCTTCAACGGGTTTCGCCTCCTCTATGGAATCGATCAGGGTGGCTATCCCCGCCTTGTGCGAGGACTGGTGCACAGCAGCCTTGTTCAATTCACCCCAGCGGGGTACATATTGCTTGCCTTCGATTTGGATGCCCAGTACTTTAATGTTCTCTTCCAAGAAAGGATCGAGCTCTTCGATCACAAACAGCTTTTTTGCCCGCCCTGCGAACTGCCGAAGCATCTTTGCCGGAAGCGGGTAGGTCAGGCCGAGCTTCAGTATGGCAGCATCGGCGAAAACCTCCCGGACATACTGGTAGCTCACGCCGCTGGTGACGATTCCAATGGCCGTATCGCCGTCGATGACCTGGTTCAGGTGGGTGGTCTCAGCGTATTCCGCCAGTTCCGTCATCCGCTGATGCATGTGCGGTACACGTATCCTGGCATGGCCTGGCAGCATAACATATTTCTCGACATTATGGCGGAACCTTTTTTCGCGGCCGGACCTTACTCGATCTTCATCGAGTTCAACCACGGAATTGGAATGTGCTACGCGCGTGGTGATCCTGAACAGGACCGGCGTGTCGAACCTCTCGCTCAATTGAAATGAGTCGTAGATAAAATCATAAGCTTCCTGGCTGTCCGAAGGCTCCACCATGGGTACCCTGGCCAGCTTGGCAAAATGACGGTTGTCCTGTTCTCCCTGTGAGCTGTGTATCCCCGGATCGTCCGCGGATATCACCACCAGTCCCCCGTGTATCCCCGTGGTCGCGGCTGCCAGGAAGGGGTCGGCTGCCACATTCAGCCCGACATGTTTCATCGATACCAGCGTCCTCACCCCGGCATACGAGGCGCCGAGGCCGACCTCCATGGCTACCTTTTCGTTAGTGGACCATTCAGCGTAGATGTCCTTGAATTTGGCCAGGTTTTCTAATATCTCGGTGCTGGGAGTCCCGGGGTAGGCGGCGGCTACCCTGATGCCCGCGTGATAAGCGCCCAGGGCTATGGCTTCGTTACCCGATAACAGCTTGCGAATTTTTCTCATATCTGACTGAATTATGTGTGAATTGGACAGGGACAACCGCTAATTATAATAAGTATAGGCTGCCAAATTCAAATACCGGTGGTGGTTAAAAAACCGTGGGCTTCTTCTTAAGTTGATCGATGAGCTTGTCCAACGGTATCGCAGCCAGCGTAAGGCTCTGCAATCCACCGGCAGACATATGAATAGCCAGTTCGGCCGCCTTTTCATTGCTGGGCGCTTCGACAATAGTTACGAAATCGTACTGGCCCAGTAAGGCATATTGGGCGACTATTTTAACGCCCATGTACTCAACTTCCTTATTCAGTTCTTTGAGCTTCTCGGGATACTCTTCAATGGCCTTCCTGCCATCGCCACTTAAAGTTGAAAGTAATAGATATATCGCCATAGCCACCTCCTCGATTAATATGATAAATCAGTCTGCATAATGAGCACCATGTTAGCGTACCTTAAAACGGCAAAGATATTTTATCATTTATGCCTGTGTTCTGATATCTTTGCCTTCTGACAGGGACGTGCGAAACACACTGGACGATGCATTGTTTAACATCTTTGAGTTACAGTGCTAGATTTTGAATGTCAGATTGAGGGCATATGCGAGCTCAACGCTGTCGTTGTTCTGGATGACATGTCTGCCGCTGCCCCTGATCTCTGACCCGTTCAGCCTGGTGCCGTTGGTGCTGCCGAGGTCTTCTATATAGTAGTTGCGGTCTTCAAAGGTAATGCGGATATGCTGTCTGGAGATGGTGCCGGCCAGGTCCGGCGATGTCATCCCCTGAAAATCCCTGCGACCCAATGGGCCTGCGGCTATCGGCATGGCCGTTCCAGCAGGCGATATAAACTTGGCGTCAAGAAATGAGGGGACCGGCGTTGTGACAGGCGTCAGGGTCGCTGGCTGGGATGCGGCGACGGTCACACTCGAAATGGCCTGGCCTGTGCTCGTGCCGCCTCCGTGCACGTTCGCGACAGCGGGTTTCCTCACAAGCAGAGCGACGGTGACAACGGATGAAACAGCCACCAATCCGAGCAGTAGCAGGTACATCGGCCACTGGTTGGTGCTGGTACTGCGGGCACCGTCCACTCCTTTGATCACCGTGCCGGCGGGTGAATTGCCGGCCACGGGTTCTATGCCTTCAGCGCTACCGGGGGTGAGTGCGGGCGAAGAAGTGGAAGTTACCTCGGGGGCAACAGTCACCGTGGCGGTGGCGTTAACGTTGCCTGAGCTATTGGAGGCAGTAAGCGTATACGTCGTTGTATAAGCCGGCGCAACGTCCAGGGAACCGGCGCTGGCGACCGTCCCCACTGCCGGTGAAATGTACACGGTATCAACGCCCGGCACATTCCAGGACAGCATGGCTGTCTGTCCCGCCTGGATGTAATTTGGGCTGGACGCGAACAGGCTGACCACCGGTGCGTTGACGGTCCCCGGGTACGTGGTGGCAAATGATGGCTCCACGTACACGGTTGCGCTGGCGCTCACCATGCCGCTGGTGATCGCTGACTCCTCGACATTGTAGGCGACCAGTGTGTATGTTGTCGTGTAACCTGGCATCACAACCACCGAGCCCGAGGCAGAAACCGTTCCGACTGTAGGTGTTATCGTAATGGCTTCGGCATTGGTGACACTCCACGACAGCGTTGTTGTCTGACCCTGCTGGATACTGACGGGATTAGCCGTAAAGGACATGATCACCGGCGGATATACTGGCTGCACATAGCCGGGATTATAGGGGTTGTACGGATTTGACGAGTTGTACGGATCATACGGATTATAAGGCTGGTAAGACTGCGGCCATGTATTGGGTAGGAAGGGTGGGTGATGGTGGTACGAAGGTAGAGGAGGCCGCGGAAAAGTGCCGTTGTCGCTGGGCACCGGGAACGGCGGATGCGGGAAAGTGCCATTGTCTGTGGGCACCGGGAACGGCGGGTGAAAAAATGTGCGGTTATCTGTCGGTATCGGGAACGGCGGATGCGGGAAAGTGCCGTTGTCTGTGGGTATTGGGAATGGCGGACGACGGACGGTTCCGTTGTCTGCAAGAGACGGGAAATAAGGTCCCGCCGGCGTGCTGCCGGGGAGTGGTGGGGCTAAGGGGAGTGGCGGCAGCACGACAGGCGCCTGCATTACAGGCGGCAACGCGTTGGAAGTCGCGGGCGGCGTTAGACCGGTAACCGCTGGCGGAACAGCCGGTGGGGACGTCGCCGTAGATGCGGTGCCTGCCACGGGAGCGGTTGTCGCAGGCACAGTAGTGACTGAGGACGGCGCGAGCGGTGTTGGAGGAGGAGCCGGTGGAACTGTCAATGTAGCTTGAGCAGATTCAGACAGGGGAGCTGTTGTTACGGGAACAGCAGGAACAGCGGGAATAGCGGGAACAACGGGAGTAGTGGTGATTGTGGCCGGCGAAGCCGCCGTCGTAGATGTGGCGCCTGCCACAGGCGTAGTAGTCATAGTTGCTGTTGTAGTTGTGGCCGGCGGGGGCGGCGGCGTGGGAGCTGGTGGCTCGGTGTTAATCACCGGCAGTCCTGTGGTGTTATCCGAAGGTGTGCCTGGCTCGTCTGCAAACTGGCCCAGAGCGGAGATTACTGTCGGTGAGTCCGATGCGGCAAATGTTGGGACGGCGGCGAGAAGCAATGTGAGGCCGATCAACAGTCCCGTTGCGAGAGAAAATACGTACGTTTTTGAGTTCATCTTGGCCTACTTTTGAATTCTACATTTTGAAGGTTGAAGGGATAGGATGGCCAAATAACTAAACTGCTCACGACTTATTTGTACCTACACATTAGCGCAAAGACAGCTCCACCGATGACGATGATCCCGATAAGGGCCACGGATATTAAATCCAACTTGCCTATGTAATCTCGTTGATTGCAAATTGGGTATACCGAGTTCATGATAGGCTGCATCGACTCATACAGTAATCGATTAAACAACAAATTTGCCAACATTTTAATAGATGTTTCCTTTGTTAACTAGATGTTTCATCTTTGCAACCTTTGCTTTGGTTGCTTCCTATATCAATTATACGTAGTCATTGTTAAGACCTTATTAAGTGCCTGGGACTTCAAGCCAACGCTTACTGGTCTTGGGCTGCGGCCGTCATACATTGATAATTACCTCATATAATGTCAAGTTTATTTTTGCACTATTGACATCTAGAAGAAGTTGTTCTGTCCTGCATTTAAATTTTAGAGGAGGTTTTTATATGCAAGCATATTGTATGAAATGTCGTAAGAAGAGAGAAATGAAAGATGCCAAGGCTGCAAAGATGAAGAATGGAAAACCAGCAACCAAAGGTGTGTGTTCAGTTTGTGGAACAAAAATGTACCAGATAGGTAAAAGCTAAAGACGATTAGGGAGATCACTTTTAAGAGCTATGTATCATGATCACGATACCTGGCTCTTTTTTACACAATATGGACATTTGTACAAGACAAGCAATCACAAATGTAGCGTATAGTTCTAATGTTTTTTACTCGCTACCCTATTCGCTTTGCTGCGTTTTCCTGTCTGTTTTGGTTTCGCCTTAGCTTCCGTGGAAACAGCTTCATTTTTCTGTTTTTCCTCCCAGATTACCTCTGCCTTTAACCAGTGTTCCACATCACTTCCGTGGCTATAGCCTTCTTCCTCCCAAATGCGATAGGCGATTATATTGATTTCTTCGTCACGTCTCATGCCGTTTCTCCTCCAACGCTTTTTATCTATAGGTATGCAGAGGCAAAATTGAATTAAATCTTCTAATATAATAACGTACCATTGTTAAGCAAATGTTTTGAGATAATGGCGGAGATTTAACAATGGGCTATTTTGTTACCACCGCTCAAACATCGACATGTCTATCCGGCCATGCGTACGATTATTCTGTGCCATTCTTTATTTCAATCTAACGCTGGTCACCACTGGACGAACATCGGTATGTATGTTAATCCATGATAAAAATCATAGGCACAAGGTTGCAACAAAACATTAGTACCCGTATTGCCGTTTTCTAAAAATATAAATGATGCCTAGTATGAGGGCTAAGAAGATTAAGGCCCCACTTATATAAGGGATGATGTTGGGATCGTTGAACTGGTTAACCGTAAAGCTGCCTGCAGGTATATTGTTGACGTACACCTGGTAGGTGCCCAGCTGATTGCGGGAAACCGCAAAGCTGACCGGTATCTGCTTGCCGGATGCCACTGTCACAGCCTGCTCGGAATCAAGCTGGCCGTTAACATAAAGCTTTACCCTGGTAACACCATTAACCGTGCTTGTATTGGCCACGATAGCGCTGACGATTACCGGCTCACCGGATGTCTGTGATCTTGATATTGAAGCACTCTGAATAATGATGGTGGGGTTAACTACCGGTTGCGTTGTGGGAATTGACGATGTCATCGAACCTGATGAGCCGCCCGTGCTTCCTGCTCCTGCTCCAATCAACTGAGGTCCCGGAGGAGGTGGTGGTGGTGGTGGTAGAGCATTTACTGTAAAACCATTAGTTTTTATGCCTGTCCCATAAGGCGTGGTCACGGATATATCCTTGGCTCCAGGTGTGGCATCGGCGGTGAGGGTTATAGTGGCCGTCAGTTGCGTGGCACTATTCACAATTGCGTTGATGGCAGTGACACCGGTGCCGCTGAAATTAACCTCTGTCTGCCCCGTAATGAAATTGGTGCCGGTGACAATGACGTTATTCAGCGTCTGGCCCTGCATGCCGGAGTCCGGGTTGACCGAGGTCACCGTGGGTGTTCCCTGTGTGATGCTGTAGTGGAGTATGGCACCCTCATCGCCCACGGCATAGATGTCTGCCGCCGAACTGCCCCAGATATCAAATAACGTATCCGCAGTGAGTGTAGAAGTGCAACTGATTTTGGACCACTTGATGCCGTTATAGTGAAGGACGTCACCCCAGTCGCCGACAACATAGACGTCGCTGGCTGAACTACCCCACACGCCGTACAGGATGTCGGTCGAGGTAAGGGTTTTGCTCCATGAGCTGCCGTTGTAATGGAACAGGTTATAGCCCTCCTTGACAGAGTTCCCCGTTACATAAATGTTTTGCCCCGAGGTTCCCCACATAAGGCCGAGGTTCTCTTCAGTCCCGCTGTCCATGGGTGCCCAGCTGCTGCCGTCGTAGCGCAGGATTGTGCCGTTGCTCCCGCTGGCCAGAACGTTGTTGGCTGAGCTACCCCATACACCTATCAGGTCCCTGTCCGTATGGCTGGACATGGCGGCCCAGCCGCTGCCGTCGTAGTGCAGTATAGTCCCCTTGTATCCAACGGCAAAAACATTGCCTGCCGATGTTCCCCATATACTGATCAGGGGCTGATCAGTGAGATGCACATTCATATTGCTCCATTGAGAGCCATCCCAGTGGAGTATGGTTCCCTTGTCACCGGCCACGAATACATCGCTGGCGGAATTGCCCCATACGTTAAACAGGATGTCAGCAGTAAGATGGCTGACATCTACGTTGCTCCAGTTGCTGCCATCGTAGTGAAAGAGTCCCGCCCCGGCCCCAACAGCATAAACATTATTGGGGGCGGTCCCCCAAACGCCGAAAAGCCTGGTCATGGTGACGCCGATGTACATCTGGGCCCACTGCACACCGTTGTACTGCATGATCCATCCATGCAGGCCGACAAAGAAGACGTTGGCGTCTGAGCTGCCCCAGATACCGTAAGATGTCTGGCCGGAATTATGGAAATTCTCCCAGCCTTTTGCAATTGTGTAATGTAGTATCTCGCCCGAATAACCCACCGTGTAAACATCGTTGCCAGAGTTGCCCCAGATACTATACAGGCTGTCCGTCGGCGGGTTGCTCATCGTCGCCCAGTCGCTGCCAGCGTATTGCAAAATCGTTCCGGAGTCTCCCACAGCAAACACATTGTCTGCCGCGCTGCCCCAGACTGCGGAGAGATCGGCGATGCCGATGTGGCTATTCATCTTGCTCCAGAGCGTACCGTCATAGTGAAGGATAGTCCCTCCATCTCCCACCGCGAAAATGTTGCTGGCGGAAGAACCCCAGATATCGTTAAGGTTATTGGTGGTGCCGCTCGTCATTGATGTCCATATGGCACCGTTATAGTTTAGAATGGTGCCATGCCTACCCACTATAAAAATGCTGCTAACCGAGTTTCCCCAAATTTTAAACAGGTCTTCACCTGTAACCGAGCTGATATTGATCTTGCTCCAGGCGCTGCCATTGTAATGTACGATGGTGCCGTTGAACCCTACCGCATAAACGTCGTTAGGGGCACTGCCCCAGACACCGTAGAGGTTTTGCCCAGTGACCAGACTGGTATCAAACTGCGTCCAGCGGGCGCCGTCGTAATGAAGGATGCTGCCACCCAACCCCACCGTAAAAACATCATTGCTGCCTGTTCCCCATATATCCATCAGCGCGCTGCTCAGGATTCCGCTTTCCAGTTTCCAGTTGCAGCTATCATCTGCGTAGACGACTTGTGGAGAGACAAGGGGGTTGATGGAAAGCGCTATCAGCAGTACCACTGCTAAATGCAATGTAAAGTTCCTTATCATTTTGTGCACTTCCATCCCTCCAGCTTTCTGAAACTGTTGGACACAGATCCATGTGTTATCAGGCTATATGTAAGTTCTGATACTTAGTCGGGTAATTATACCTCGTCACGAATATAAGTTGTATCCAGTGGTATTAGACTTCCCTCAATTCCAATAAAGCTCGCTATTGTAGTCACACCTCGACACAGCAATATTGGCATGTACTTTCCTCAAATATAAAGACACAGCTGCCAAATGACGTAATCATTGGGATGTCTACGTGGTCATATAACTTGGATTAAACAATCCGATGAAGTGTGATGGTCAATACATCACATTAGTAAGGCAGGTCGTAACCCAGCTTCTTGAGCCGTTCGTTCATCTTTCTCTTCTTCTCAGCATCGATACTGCCTTCAGCGCTGGGGCGTTGGCCCTTCTCCCCGTCTTTCCCATCAGGTATGTTCCCAGGTTGCCTCTCTTTTTCTTCCATATCTATTACAGCTCCTTCCACGGCCGGCCCCAGGGGCTGTTCTGCGGGGGACCAGTTATCGGGGTTGGTTAGCGCTTGGTAAATAACCGAACCCTCCGTCTCGGCCGGGATTGGCCAGCGGCACAGGTAACATATCGTGGGCACGATATCGGTGAGCCAGCACGTTCTCTGCATCTGATAGCCCCGCTTGGCGCCCGGGCCGGAGAGAACCAGCAATGATTTCAACTTGCCCACAGTCGATTCAGCCGCTGAGAGCTGCTGCCCATGCTGGTTGCCTGCATCGGTATAGAGAGCGTAGACCACGTCTCCAACGCGCTCCCCGTGCAGGCCGATAATACGCGCATCAATTTTTGTGAGCGCCAGGGACACGGGGCGATTGCCCGTGTCCGGGTCCACCCAGCAGTACAGCGCATCTATCACCTGTCTTTGTACTTTCTCATAGTCGCCTGGCTCGACTATGCCCTCAGGGTCGCGCCCCTTCAAGTTGATGTAAATATGGCACATGCGCTGTGCAAGGACTTTTGATTTAGCGATATCAGGAACAACTCTACCGCGCGGCGCTGTTCGTCCTTCCGCGCCGCCACTCTCTCCTTCCGGGACGGTAAGCCCTGCTGCTACCAATGGATGATAAGGGTTGAACGTAGCGCCACCCTTGCCGGCGCCATGGTCTGAGACAAGGACAAATAGCGTATCCTGTCCAGCCCCTTCCACGATGCGCCCCAACAGTCTGTCCTGGCTCTGGTAGATTTTGCGGTGTACTTCCCAGGCTTTCTTGTAGTCATCCTCGCTTTCGGCAGTGTGTTCGTCCAGGTTATCCATGAGCACATGATAAGCCCAGTCAATGGGATGGGAATGAAGATAAAGCAAATCCCATTTGTGCTTTTGAATAAGGTTGGTTACCACATCTCCCAGCCAGGCGTCGTGCAGCTCATTTATCTCCACGTACGTATCGAGGTCAAACCAGCCCTCGCTGTAGCCGATCAGACCGCCTTCGTGACCGAAAATTCCATCTGTTGACTTTCAATTTCCGCTGCAGATGCCTTCCGGGTTGGCCCAGCCGCTCGTCTGGCAGAGCGCCGAGATGTAGAGGCGGAAGTCCTGCGCATCATCGGACAATTCCAGGAGCTTGCAGCGGAAGAAAACCTCCCGGCTGCTCCCATCCGCCATCGTGATCGTGGCAAAGCATTTTTCGCTCCAATCGCCGACTCCGATGGTGAAAAAGGCCTCCGACAAATTCTTGGACGGTGAAAGTGTAACTCTGTCATAGCCGTCTCCGCCGCTGGCCTGTACGAGTACGTGCCAACTGGAACGGGCCGTCTTTTCGGCCGGTTCCGGGAGTTCGAGCTCAAACGTCATCTCGAGCAGGTCAGACTCGTCACTTTCCAGGCCCTGCCAGCTCTCCGGCCGGCTCGAACTTCCCCCGGATTGCCTTGGGATAGACGCCGGTAGTTATAAGCTGTGCGTTGCACAGCAGATGCCGGGATGCCAGTCCCGGCAAGCCGTCGCGGAACTCGCCGATGGTCAGTCCCGGCGCCACCCACCATGATGCCGTTTTTCATACGGCTCGGCCAGGCGCCCGGGTAATTGATAACGATGCATGTCTTACCAGCCCTGTCCAGGGCGTCCCAGATAGGTTCAGCCTGCCAGCGCTGGCTGCTGAAAGCCTCTACCGTGCCTGAATTGTCCGGGGTCACTCCCGTCATCGGCACCCAGAAATCCGTAATGCCGTGGGTACCCGGCCAGGCGCCTGTGGCAATGCTGGCCCAGTTGGGTGGCGTGATCGTTGGGTAGACCGGCAGGCAGTTTGCTGCCATTACCCCGGCTTCAATCAGCTTTCTTGAAATTGGGCAAGTATCCCTCCGCGATATGCTTCTCTACCAGGTGCGGCATAGCGCAGTCAAAGCCGATCACCGCTACCCTAGCAGGCAACCCGTTATTCATGATTGTATTTTCCTGTTGCCGTCACTTTATCCACCTTCTTATCCTCGGTTTCAATTCCAGCTGCAGTTTGCCGGTGTCATTGCCGGAGCCCGGCTATATTATGTTGCTCGTGCAGGATCATCCTCGAGGTTATATAGCTCTGACTGCTGGGTGTCTGCCCGGTAAATGAGCTTCATATCGCCCGCGCGGAAGTAATATGAGTCTTTGCTTATATCTCCGCCTTTCATACTTTTCTGGTTGATAGCCTCGCCGAAGGCGACCTTCGCCGGCGTGATTTGCCAGCGGCAGCATTGAATTACCCTGGAAAGAGGCAGGAGGTTCCACTCCGAAAAGATGGAGGATGGTGGGCGGGATATCTACGCTGCTGACCACGTCCGTGCAAGTGCCGGTTTCGCCCGTTCCATATATCACCAGAGGGACATCGATCAGTTCCGAATACAGCTTGTCATCGTGAGACAGACCGCCGTGCTCGTTGAATTCGTCGCCGTGGTCGCTGGTAATTATGACGCAGGTATCCTTGATTAAGCCCAGTATCTCCATCGATTTGAAAAATGATTCTACGTAAGAATCTACCTCCCGCACGTGGACGTCGTACAGTCTCTTTAGCAGGGAGACTTTGGCCGGGTCGGAAACGTCCCTTTTGAGCAGAGTATTTTCGAATAGCGTATACATTTCATCCTGGCTGATAGTTATTGAAGGGTCGACCATGTCAACGGACGTTCTTTCCGGCATATAGGGTTCATGGACGTCCATGTAGTGGACCCATAGAAAAAACGGGGCATAGTCTCTTGTTCTTATATGTGACGATAGCCAGTCTGCGACCTTTGTATTGATCAGCAGCCCCGCGTATATACGGCAGGTGCTCGTCCTCAAGGTCGTCGTCGAGTGAGTCGTAGAAGATATCCCATCCCCGGTCCCAGCCGAGCATTGAGCTGCAGTAGGGATTGGAATGGAACCCGGCGGTAAATATGCCCGCTTTTTGCAGGACCTCCGAAACCAGGGTGCGCTGCGGCGCCAGACCCTCAGGTTTTCCATAGTCCAGGTAATAACCGGAACACAGTATGGCGGGGAACGATGCCTGGGTATAGGGCCCGGCGCTCTGGCACTTTGAAAATACCACGCTCCGGTCTTTAAGTGAATCAATGAAGGGCGTTAGCCCCTTGGTATTCCCGTATATACCGAAAACATCTTTGCGGGTGGCGTCGAGTGTTATCAACACAACGTTTTTCATAATTCGCACCTATTGAAAAAGGGACTGCTACTCTAATATCCCAGCCGTTTCATCCTCGATTCCATCTTTTTCTTTTTGTCAGCATTGCCTGCTGCCGGCCGTGCTGCAGGTGTACTGCCCGGCTGGTCGGTGGCTATTTCACTGGAGGCCTTGTTTTTCACCAGGGTCTCTGCCGTGTAGCCGGAGATCGGCCTCATATTGGGATTGAATGCCTCCGGCCCGTAGAGCCTGTTCCACATATCCATTTTATCCGAGTCAAATTTCCTGCCCTGGAATCCCGGGTAGTCGGGATCATAGCGGTGGCAGCGGAATGTGCAGTTGCTCAGACCGTAAGGGGAAAGAGTGTCCCTGTGATTATAGAAGGGTACGATGTATTCCCAGACGATCTCGCCTGAGGCATTAACTTCAAAGAACCGCCCCATACCGCCTTCGCAAATCAGGGTATTGCCGTTGGGCAGCCGTTCAGCGCCGCCGATATAGGCTGTATAGAAATCTACCGGGTTCTCTGGCCTGTATTCCCACTCAATTTCATTGGTTTTGGGGTTAACTTCGACAACACGGCTGCCCTCGGGCGGGAAGTAATCAACGTTGTACCTGTTGTTATTCAGCACCAGTATATTGCCGTTATCGAGCATGGTCGGGTTGTGCGGCATGGAAATGAAACCCTTTGCCCCAGCGCCACTTGATATCTCCTGAACTCCTGTCGATGATGAAGAGGTTATCGCAGCCGAAATGAGCAGATCATCAGGTCGCCGTTGGGCAATTCCTCAAGTGAATTGAGGCCCACCCAGGCCAGCCGCAGCTGTAATGGTGCGAAACAGTCAAGGTCGAGGTCGAAGTGCTTGTAGCCGATCCATTCCCAGACTATTTTGCCCTGGGGTGTGATTTCCTGTATTACGTTGCCATGAAGGGGTAAGTCGGTGCCCAGGATAGTTTTTGGGGGGCTAGCCACCCTGCACTTTGGCGGCTATTTCTTCAGGGATCGGGTCGTATTTCATAATAAGCGTGTTGCCGTTCTTACTGCGTTCGCGGTCATGGGCATCCATTATGTCATCCTCATATTGCCAGACCATGTTGCCGTCCCAGTCCAGTTCAACGACGCGTTTTGCAACAGTGGGTACTGATGAAGGCGGCGCTCCCACATCTTCCAGTGCACACAGGATGTGACCGTTGGGAAGCAGGTCAGAATGCAACCTGACCCAACCCGGCAGTTTCCAGCGGTGCACAAACCGTCCCTGCATGTCGATCAGCCAGGTATTGCCCGGAACCTGGGTCATGGGGCTGAAAAGGGTAAAACCGGGATATGCCTTGTGCGGTGTATAGGTGGTAACAGATTGCAATGCCCTTCTTGCAGATGACATATTTGCTTACCTCCTCTGAGTAATAGATAAATATATTTGCCGGGTTCCAATCTATAACGTATAGCCCGGATTGGCAATACTAAGAGGGTAGTATTTTTGTAGGGGGCTGTGCAGGTACTCTATATCAATAGTGGGCTATCAGCCAGGCCGCCGCTTCACCCCGCGTGTGCAGGCAAACCTTTTTCATTACGTTGCGCATGTGTACCTTGACCGTGTTCTCAGATATCGACAACGTTGCCGCAATGTCCTTGTTGACCTGCCCCCTGCCGACCAGTGAAAGTATCTCCCGTCTCCCGGTGCGTCAACAGCGGCACGCGCACATGGACCTTTTTCTGCAGGCCGTCAAAGGCTTGTAATACGTTATTGGCCATCTGCGGCGACAGCACCAGCTCCCCGGCAGCGATCATGGTAATCGCCTTTACCAGGTTTTCAACCGTGATGTCCCTGCTCACGTACCCCGAGGCCTCGTGATGAATGACGGTCCCGAGTTCCCGCTGTTCCTTCGGCCAGCCAAATACCAGTATTTTTGCTTCGGGCACCTCGCGGTGAATAAGAGGTATGGCTTCGTCATACGTGCATGCCCGTATTTCAGAATCGAGCAGCACCACGTCCGGCTTTTCACGCTGGGCAATTTTAATCAGTTCAAATCCGGTACTGCACACGCCCACCACCCGGATGTTTCCCCCCGGTTCCAGTGCGCCGGGCAAGCCTTTGCAGACGATGTCCATAGTATCGGCAATAACGAGCCTAATCAGCGCATCCCCCGCTATCCTGGCATCTTGTTCATTAAATGCCGTCATAACACCATGGTATTTGCTCCGCATCAGGTATGTCAAGCAATGGACCGCATAATGCCGTTGCCACGCTTAATGTCGTAATAAATATAACCCCCTGTTAGTATTGCTAATTCCGCCCTTAAGTATTAGATTTGTTGATATCCACAGGAAAGGAGGTAATCTACCTGATGGAAGACAAACAGAAATACGAAGTTGGCGGCAGGGGTGCGGTATTTGTACTTATTGTACTTTTCCTGCTTTATGTGCTCAACTTTGCTGATAGGGCCCTGATGGCAATAGTACTTGAGCCTATGAAGAAAGCGCTTCAATTGACCGATGCACAGGTTGGCGCCACGCAATCCATTTTCCTGCTTGGAGTAGGTTTGCTGATGATACCCGGGCTCAATTTTTGTGGAGCGGTGGAGCCGCCGCAAAACGCTGGGCTTCATGGCTATTATCTGGAGCGTGGCCACACTCGCTACCGGCCTCGGTACAAAATTATGGCACCTCCTGACAGCCCGCTTCGTGGTTGGCATCGGCGAAGCTGGCTATAATCCTGGGGGGACCGCCTGGTTGTCCCTGGCGTTCTCAAAGAAAGTAAGAGGAAGGATACTGGGCTTTTTTCAATCAGCGACACAACTGGGGACGGCTGTAGGGCTGATGCTTGGCGGCCTGCTTGTTGCACAGACAGGCGATTGGCGGGTCCCCTTTTATGTTTTTGCTATACCCGGTGTCATATTAGGCGTTCTGACTTTCTTCCTTCCGGACTATGCAACAATACGTGAAGCAGGGGAAGGTGTTTTTACCCGGCGGTTTTTTACAGAAGTGATAGGCCTTTTTAAGATCAGGACATATACATTCAATGTGATTGCTCAATCCCTGTATGCCTTTGTTACTTTTACTTTACTCGGCTGGATGCCAGCCTTGCTCATGAGATCGTACAGTATTGATGCATTTCAGGCTGGAATGATTGCTGGCCTGACAGGGTTGATGGTAATCATAGGCGCACCGCTTGGCGGTTATCTCGGGGACAGGTGGCAGAGCAGGAAAGCTGGAGGCAGGGCTTATTTCCTGGTAGTTGCTATGCTACTGTTTTCAGTTACCGCCACGCTTGTGGTATTGTCGACCAACTATTCGCTGACAACCTACATTGTGATAGCGCTGATAACCATGTTTTGCTCTGGGATGGTATTGCCCGGTTTGTTCGCAATTTGGACTGATGTACTGCCACCCAAGCATCGTACAACTGGCCTGGGTATGGGGACTATGATTTCCTTAATACTAGGAGCCGTGCCGGGGCCGTTATATTTAGGTGCAGTATCGGATTCCCTGGGTGGGGGCGCTCCCGGGTTAAGGAATGCTTTCTTAACCATGATGCCCATGGCGTTTATAGCAACAATAATGTACCTGGTCATGTCAAGATACTATCCTGCGGATAGCGCCAACATCAGCGACGACGTGCTGGCCGAGAAATAAATACTTCGAAGTTAACACCATGGTATTGATAGGCAGGCGGTACCTGTGCTGCACATCTGTGCTCCGCCCGCCTGTCCCCCGCCCGCCCGTCCCCCGCCCGGGGTGAAAAATCTTCCTGACTCCAGTAATATATCTTAAAATAATCCACTTTGCTTTATTCAGGCATCGGATACCGCCGTGCGGCAAAGGTGGCGGGTAAAAGATAAGTTGCCTTATTTAAACAAGGAGCGTACGAATGATCACCATCCCGGAGATGCTGGCACGCAATGCCAGGATGTACCCCAACGATTGTGCCCTGGTTGAGCTTAAGGCCGGGGGAAAGCGGCGCGAAATTACCTGGAGGGAATTCGACCAGGAATCCAACCGCGTTGCCAACGCCCTGCTCGGCATGGGCATAGGCAAAGGCGACCGGGTCATCCACTGGATGATGAATTCCATCGATTGGCTCATAGCCTATTTCGGGATATTGCGGACCGGGGCCTGGATAGTGCCGCTGAATTTCAGGTTCACCGGTCAGGATTTTAAGTATTGCGCCGATATCTCCGAAGCAAAGATGATGATCATCGGCCAGGAATTTATCGAAAGAGTGGACCTGGTGCGCAACCAGTTGCCACAGGTCGAAAAATATGTCTGCGCCGCTGATCAAGCCCCTGATTACATGATTTCGTTTCAGGATATGGTGGGCGGGTATGACGGCACTTGCCCGGGTATCCGCCTCGGCGATGAAGATGACTGCAGCCTGTATTTTACTTCGGGCACGACCGGCGCGCCCAAACCCATACTGCTCACGCATAATAACCTGAAAAGCGCGGCGATTACCGAATATGCGCACCACCACCAGACAAAGGACGATAATTTCGTTTTGATCCCCCCGCTCTATCACGCCGGCTCCAAGATGCACTGGTTCGGCAGCCTGGTTGTAGGCAGCCGTGCTACACTGATCAGCGATATCAGCCCCGCTGGCATCCTCAACACGGTTCACCGGGAAAGAGGAACAATAGTCTGGCTGCTGGTGCCATGGGCGCATGACATACTGGTGGCACTGGAGAAGGGGCAGGTCAGGAAGGAAGACTACGACCTCAGTTGCTGGCGCCTCATGCATATAGGCGCCCAACCGGTGCCTTCCTCGCTGATAAAACAATGGAAAAAAATATTCCCGGATATGCAATATGACACAAATTACGGATTGACCGAATCGACGGGGCCCGGCTGCGTGCATTTAGGCATTGAAAATGAACACAAGGTCGGCGCCATCGGCAGGCCCGGATTCAACTGGGAGACCAGGATAGTTGATGATAAGGGTAATAACGTGGAGCAGGGCATAATCGGTGAATTAATAGTCAAGGGCGACGGGGTGATGAAAGAGTATTACAAGAACCCGGAAAAGACAGCGGAAACCCTTAAGGACGGCTGGCTTTATACGGGAGATATGGCGATGTCGGACGAGGACGGCTTCATTTTTTTAGTTGACCGGAAAAAGGATGTGATAATCACTGGCGGCGAGAACATCTTCCCCGTTGAGGTCGAGGATATATTACATAATATCGACAAGGTGAATGATGCCGCAGTAATCGGCATACCTGATGAGAGGTTAGGGGAAATAGCCCTGGCGATAGTCGATCCAATGCCTGGTGAAACGTTGACCGAGGACGAGGTGCTCGATTACTGCAGGAAGAATCTTGCCAGGCACAATGTACCCCGCAAGGTGGTATTCGATAAGGTGCCCAGGAACCCAACCGGGAAGATCGAGAAACCCAAGCTCAGGGAGAAATACGCCAGGCCCCACCGCCTGAGAGCGGTAACCGTTTTTTCATTGCAATATCTCCCGGTAAATGCGCATAGTCCGCCATATACTTTGTGTAATATGAACGTATTGCGCTATAATTTTACCTTCAGGAGGGCATCTTGCTAAAGACTCACAAT
Source organism: uncultured Chloroflexia bacterium (assembly GCA_963752975.1). Classification (GTDB taxonomy): domain Bacteria; phylum Chloroflexota; class Dehalococcoidia; order GIF9; family UBA5629; genus CAIMUM01. Next base: position 141,209 of record CAVWAG010000002.1, on the reverse strand, counting down.
TGCGGGGAGCTTCGATCTGCTCATTCAGGACAATCTGTCACCCTCGCCGGGTGGGTACACCGTCGGCGTGACCACGGCGGGCTGATTTTTATCGACCTGCGCGACAGGGAAGGCATCACCCAGGTCGTTTTCAACCCGGAGGTATCCGGCAGCACGCATGTCATTGCCACTGACCTGAGAAATGAATTTGTTATTCAAGTTGTTGGAAAGTTGAGAAGCGGCCGGCCGGTACCGGGAATTCGAAATTGCCAACCGGTGAAATCGAAGTGATTGCCAGTGAAATCAAGATTTACAATGCCTCCAAGACGCCTCCGTTTTACATAAATGAAGAGGTCGATGTGGATGAATCTCTGCTGCTGCGTTACCGCTACCTCCAGTTGAGGCGGGCTACACTGAGGGACAATATTCTGCTCAGGCACAAAGTAATCAAATTCATGCGTGATTTCCTTGACCAGCGCGGTTTTATTGAAATAGAAACGCCTATAATGATCAAGAGTACCCCGGAAGGGGCGAGGGACTACCTGGTTCCCAGCCGTATCCACGCGGGAAAATTCTATGCCTTGCCGCAGTCTCCTCAGCAGTTGAAGCAGCTTCTCATGGTGGCCGGCTTCGAAAAGTATTACCAGATTGCCCGCTGCTTCCGTGACGAGGACCTGCGAGCCGACCGTCAACCTGAATTCACCCAGCTTGATCTCGAAATGAGCTTTGTTGACGAAGAGGATGTCCTGGGATTATTGGAAGAATTATTTACTTCCCTGATTGAAACCGTGACGCCGGGCATCCGCCTGATAAAACCCTTCCCCCGTATGACGTACGCTGAGGTGATGGACAGGTATGGTACGGATAAACCGGACATCCGCTATGGGCTCGAAATAAAAGATATATCCGCGGTCGTGGCCGACAGCGAGTTCACCGTTTTCAAGTCAGCGATTCAAAATAAGGGGACCGTCAGGGGGATATGCCTGCCGGGTTGCGCCAACTACTCTCACAAACAAATTGAAGAGCTCACTGAGATAGCCAGGAGCTGCGGGGCCAAGGGGCTAATCTCTGTAGCCTGGATGGCGGGTGACGGCCAGCAGGATGTCAATAGCCTGCAAATAGAGAAAATCAAATCGGTCGCCGTCAAATACCTTAAAGAGGATAAGCTAAAGGAACTCCTTGCTTCTTTCAAGGCTTCGCCGGGGGACCTGGTGCTGATAGCCGCAGGCGATAGGGGGCTGGTTAATAAAATCCTTGATGAACTGCGGCGCGAGATGGCCAGGCGCCTGGACCTCTGCGACCCGAATTTAATGTCATTCGTATTTATAACTGATTTTCCCCTGTTTGACTGGAATGAAGAGAGAAAGATGTGGGATTCCACACATCACCCATTTACTGCGCCCTTTGAGTCCGATATTCCTTTGTTGGACTCGGACCCGGGTAAAATACGCGCCCGGCATTACGATATAGTCTGCAACGGCTACGAATTATCCAGCGGGAGCATCAGGATACATAACCGCGCCCTGCAGGAGAAGATATTCAGTATGTTGGGCTATGAGAAAGAAGAAATAGAAGCCAAATTCGGCAACTTCCTGGAAGCGCTTGAATATGGCGCGCCTCCACACGGCGGCATTGCCCCGGGTATCGACCGGTTGATCATGATGTTGACCAACAGCAAGACGATCAGGGACGTTATCGCCTTCCCCAAAAACCAGGCCGCTGCGGACCTGATGACCGATGCCCCGTCAACGATATCCGGCCAGCAATTGAAGGAGCTTCATCTCAAGATACTGGACGAATAATCATCGGCAGATCTTTTTTGAGGACAAAATTTTGAATGATATAATAATTCAAGGTGACATGTTTATATGAAAACTACTTCTGAAAAAATCGAAAATTGCCAGGTTGCTTTAAATGTTGAGATGGAACGGGAGGAAACCCAAAAGTACCTGGGGATTGCACTTGAACATCTCGCGAGGAAAGTTACCCTGCCGGGCTTCCGCAAGGGAAAGGCGCCGAGTTCCTTAGTTGAACAGCATGTGGGAAAGGAGGCAATTTTCCAGGAGGCTCTCGAACACCTGGTGCCGGCGGCCTACGAGGAAGCCCTGGTAAAGGAGGCGATCGCCGCCATAGCGGAACCCAAGATCGAGCTTATCAAGATAGAGCCGGTAATCTTCAAAGCCACTGTCCCAACCAAGCCGGAAGTTACTCCGGGCAACTATAAAGACATCAAGCTTGAACTCGCTAAAAAAGAGATTGGCGACAGTGACATCGACCAGGTTATTGAGCAACTGCGGATGCAATTCGGGACACTGGTACCGGTCGAGCGCGATGTCCAGTATGGGGACGTCATATCTGCTGATATTGATGGTAAGCGGGGCGAAGAAAGCATATTGAACCGCAAAGATGCCCTCTATGAAGTTAACCAGGATTCCAAGTTCCCGGTGCCCGGTTTCGCCGAGAAAATGATCGGTTTGAAAAAAGATGCCGAGATCTCCTTCGATATCCCTTTTCCCGATGATTACGAGATTAAGGAAATAGCCGGCAAACAGTATTCCTTTACGGTGAAAATAAAGGAAGTTAAAGAGAAAAATCTGCCTGAAATCAATGATGACTTTGCCAAGAATGCCGGAAGCGAAAACGTCGCTGAGCTGAGGGAAAAGATCAAGGCCGGATTGCAGTCACGGGCCGATGAGAGCCTGAAGAAAGAGTTTGAGCATAAACTGATCACCACAGCTCATTGAGCAAAGCAGCATCGAATTTCCGCCCGTCCTGGTGGAAAAGGAAATCGACCATTTAATCAATGAAGAAGCCAGGAATTTTGGCGATGGCGAGAAGGGCCTTGAAAATTATCTGAGCAACGCCAAAAAGACCATGGAACAGCATCGCGACGATTTAAAGCCGGCTGCCAGTGACCGGGTCAAGGCATACCTGGTGACAAGTAAGATAGCCGAGCTTGAGAATATAACGGTAAGCGATGAAGAGGTGGAGCAATCAATCGAAAACATGGTTAAAGAGGACCCCGATCGATGCCGAGAACATCAGGAAGCTTTTCGCTCTGCAGCAACCACGGGAGTCATTAAGGGATATGAAGGTTATTAACAAAGCCATGGACTATTTGACCAGGCTGGTTACCGGACAGGAATAATACTGAATTAATAAGGGAGGTACTGATTTGGATAGTTCACTGTTTAACATAATACCCACGGTTATTGAGAGCAGCGCCAGGGGCGAGAGATACATGGATATCTATTCGCTGCTGCTAAAAGAACGGATAATCTTTCTGGGCACGCAGGTAGATGACCAGGTGGCAAATGTTATAGTCGCCCAGTTACTGTATCTTGCCAGGGAGGACCCGGAAAAAGATATCAGCATCTACATACATTCACCTGGTGGAGTGGTAACGGCAGGGCTGGCAATCTATGATACCATGCAGTTGATCCAGCCTGACGTGTCCACGATCTGCGTCGGTTCCGCCTATAGCATGGGCACGGTGCTGCTGTGTGCCGGGGCCAAAGGCAAGAGGTATGCCTTGCCCAGCTCTACCATTCATATGCATCAGGGCAGGGCAGGCACCCAGGGGCAGATCACTGACATCAAGATCGCAGCCAGGGAATTTGAGAGATTGGATGCGCTGATAGCTGAGATATTAGCCAAACATACCGGCCAGACACTGGAAAAGATCAGGCAGGATACCGACAGGGACATCTATTTCACTTCTCAACAGGCCGTTGAGTACGGCTTGATAGATGACATCCTCGCGCCAGGTACCAAGAAAGAAAAAAAATAGGCGGGCTGTGCGTTCGATAAGTAAAAAAGATGATGGGACTTCACCGGTCCCATCATCTTTTAATTTCCAGCGTTTATTTTCTTTATTTCGAGGTTTATCTCGGCGGTCAGATCATAACCGGCGTATACGGCCTTTTCTTTTCGTCAAGCAGCGTGTTGCCGCTGATCTCGATCTTGCCCGAGCTGAAAGCTGTTAACGTGTGCAGTATCAGCGGTGTCTCGCGTTCAAACCCTTGTTGCCTGATTAATTTAAATAGTTCATTCTCCTGGCCGGCCTGTGCTTTAACGTCATCCAGCGGGCTATTGCTTATAGCAACCCAGTGCGGATCGAACGCCGGGCCTTTGATCGGGTAGCGGCAAAACGAAATGACCGGCCCCCTGTCCAATGCCGGGGTCACCAGGTGCATCATGACCCCGGATTCATTTGCGTTCTCCTTTATCAGTTGCCAGATGACCTCCTGCCAGGTGCCCTTGGGACCGCTGGGCAGTGCGGGATGCAGGTTGATCATGTTATAGCGCGCACACATCTCAGGGCCAACTATCAGCATGTATCCTGCCAGTAAACACAGTTTGCAATCGAAAGCTTTAAGTTTGTCCATTACCCGGTGGTCATACTCAACCCGCCAGCCGGGTAGATTTCCATCCTTTGAGCCTACCGGCTGTTGATAGCCCTGCGCAAATTTTTTCACAGAAAAACAGATAAGCGGGATTCTATAATCGTTGACCTGCTTTATGAAAAGGTCGGTATTTTCTGATTCTCCCGGTTCCCTGCTGCAGAAAACGAAGTCAATCCGGACGTCGAGCGCGCCGTTTTGAATTTTATCGAATACAGAATTGAGCAGTATCCTTGAGCTGTTGCCGCGCGCGGTGGAAAACCATCCGATGTGAAGCATGTTTATTCAGCTTGCCCGTGTTGCCTGCGAAGCCTGGCCGCCGAGCTGATAATATGGATCAATGGGCTTGATTTTTTCCCGTAGAGCTTTGCAACTGACAGTGATGACAGGAACTCTTCCTTAGTGTTGAAATCGGCCATCTCCACATAGGCGCAGCCGATCTCGGAAGGGCTGTGGCCGTCCGAGCCGTAGCTGATGATTTTATTGTGTCTCGCTGCGAAAGCGCGTGCCCGGCTTTCGGCGCCGGGGAACAGGCTTCGCGAATTAAAAACCTCGATGATATCCACCTGGTCGGCTATGGATTCGAGCACCTTCAGGTTGCGGAAGGCCGAAGGCCTGACCCTGTCAAAAGGGTGCGGGATATTTACCAGTCCGCCCTGCGCGCGTATCAATTTAATCGTCTCTGCCACCGGGATTTTATCAGGTATATCCTCCTGTAAAAACATCCCCATTATTTCGCCATAGGGGGTACGCACTTCCTCACACACAATGATTTTAAAGGGGGCGATCTTCTGCAGATCCCTCGCGCCCTTAGTGGTACCGTGATCGGCAATGGCCACGCAGTTGATACCCTTCTCAAGGCAGGTTTTTATGAGTTGATCATAGGACATGCTTGAGTCGACAGAGTGCCAGGTATGAACGTGAAGATCGGCTTTAAGCAATTGCCAGTTATACCCTCTCGAGATAAGTCCCGGTCCTGGTGTCTACTTTAATCTTGTCACCTGTATTGAGAAAAAACGGGACCTGGATGGTGATGCCCGTTTCCATTTTGGCAGGCTTACCGCCGGCGCTGGCAGTATTACCTTTAAACCCCGGGCCGGTTTCAGCTATGGTCAGTTCCACGGATAGCGGGAGCTCCACTCCAATGGGTACGCCCTTGTGAATAAGCAACTCGAGATTCATATTCTCAACGAGGTAATTTACCGTATCTCCCATCAGCACCTTGTCCACTGCGACCTGCTCATAGTTCTGGTTATCCATAAAATGGTATAAACCACCGTCACTGTAGAGAAATTGTACCTGCCGCCTTTCCAGGAAGGCCTTGGTAAATTTCTCACTTGCCTGGAAAGACTTTTCAATCAGGTGCCCTGCCTTCACGTCACGTAGCTTTATCCTGATCTGCGCCGAACCCCTGCCCATCTTAATATGCGAGTAGTCCAATACCTGGTAAAGCTGACCGTCCAGCATTATGGTTATGCCCTTCTTAAGTTCACCGGCGTCGATCATGGTGTGTTAGCCTCCTTTCATACGGGACTTTTTAGCTGCGTGCGTCAGCGTCCTTAATTTGCCCCCGGTTATGGTTACCGTATCTTCAATCCTTACACCGCCCCAGCCCGGCAGGTATATCCCGGGTTCGACGGTAAAGACCATATCGTCCTGCAGTATATCATCGCTGAGGGTCCCGATGCGGGGCGATTCATGCGTCTCAAGGCCGATCCCGTGGCCCAGTCCGTGACCGAAAAATTCCCCGTAACCGGCACTGTCTATCATACCACGGGCCAGCGCATCGGCCGAACGTGCACTCATGCCTTTTTCTATCAAAGACAGGGCGGTCATCTGTGCGCCCAGCACAATATTATAAACCGTATTAAATTTCTCTGTCTCGTCCCCGATTATAAATGTGCGCGTCACATCGCTGCAGTATCCTCCGCAGCGGGCGCCAAAATCGATAATGACCGTTTCCCCCTCGCCAATCGTCCTGTCGGACGGTTGAGCATGGGGCAGTGCCGCGTTGGGGCCTGAAGCTACAATTATCTCAAAGGGCAGCGGATCGCTGCCGTGACGGCGCAACATGGATTCCAGGTCCCAGGCCACCTGCTTTTCCGAGGCGCCTGCCTCCAGATGGACGGCAATAGCTCTTATGGCTTCATCCGCGATTTTGCAGGCTTTTTGGATGGCCATAAGTTCACCATCGTCTTTCACCATGCGCAGGGATTCAACCGCGTTTTGCACGGGTAATAGTTTGAAGGGAGGCTTAGCGGTTTTAGAGAGCCGGCTAATGAACTGATAGGTAGAATATGCCACGTGGTCAGATTCAAAGCCAAGCTGGCTAATATGTAATTTCGTTATCAGGCCGGGCAGCCAGGTCTGGAGGTCATTGCCGATATGCAGTATCTCGAAGCCGGCAGCCTCCTGTTTAGCCTGTTCAACGTAGCGGAAATCTACCGCTAAATATGCCGCTGAGGAAGTTATCAGCAGCCAGCCGGCGGAGCCGCGGAAGCCGGACAGGTACCGGCGGTTATGCTCTGAACCGATCAATAGGCCGTCGGGCCCACCGGGCAACAACTTGTTGCGCAGATTTTGCAGTCTCTGCATATCAGTTAAAAATTTATGGCCTGATTCCGCCGGTTATGCTTTACGGTTTCCCTGACTCAGTATCCGCCGGCTTGTCATCTTTCCCGGCCCTGGCAATTTTCTTGGTGGTTTTACATTTTGGGTACTTGCTACAGGCCAGGAACTTGCCGAATCGCCCTGCCCTCACCACCATATCGGCGCCGCAGGTCGGGCATTTCTCATCGGTTGTTTCCGCCGCCGCGGCCGGTCCGGCTCCTGGCTTTTTTGCCCAGGCGCCTTTGCCTGCCAGGGCTTTTTTCCCGGTACACCTGGGGTAATCGGGACAGGCCATGAATTTACCGTAGCGCCCCTTTCTTCATCAGCATGTGCTTGCCGCATACCGGGCAGGGCTCATTGGTAACCTCGGGCGTGGCGTCGGCGCCGTTCGACTTTTTACCTTTACACTCGGGGTAATTGCTGCAGGCCAGGAATTTGCCGAACCTGCTCGATTTCAGCACCATGGGCTTGCCGCACTCGGGGCATTTCTCCTCAGAGGTAATCACGATCTTCTGCAAATTCTCCAGCGCATGGGCCAGGTCGGTTTCAAAAGGAGTGTAGAACGATTTGATCACGGTCAGCCTGTCGAGCGTGCCCCTGGCGATCTCATCCAGTTCCTCCTCCATCTTAGCAGTGAAATTAAAATCCACGATATTGGGGAAATTGGCCACCAGCAGGTCGTTGACCACCATACCGATCTCCTCGGGACGGAGCTTACCGGCATCTTTATATACGTATTCCCTATCCTGTATAGTTGACAGGATGGGTGCGTAGGTGCTTGGCCGGCCTATCCCTTTTTGCTCAAGGGCCTTAATTAAAGTGGCCTCCGTGTAGCGTGGCGGAGGCTGGGTGAAAAATTGATTGGTGAATAGTTCCTTAAGATTTAGCAATTCAGCTTCTTCCAGGGGAGGAAGGACGTTCTGTTCACCCTCGGCATATTCATCCTTCTCCTCGTCATGCCCCTCGATATACAGCGCCATAAAACCTGGAAACCTCAATGCAGACGCCTTGGTTTGCAGCAGGTAGACCAGGGCTTTCTTTTCACGCAGGGCGGCCTCGATATCGACGGTGACCGTATCATAGACGGCGGAGGACATCTGGCTGGCAACCGCCCTTTTCCAGATTAATTCATACAGGTTAAACTGGTCCTTATTCAAGTAACCCTTGATCTTTTCAGGTTCCCTGTGCGCCCTGGTGGGACGGACGGCCTCGTGCGCTTCCTGAGCCATCTTTACCTTTTTGGTGAAGTGCCGTGGAGACGAGGGTAAATATTTAGCGGAAAATTTCGAGGAGATAAAGGCGCGTATCTCATCAACCGCAGATGCCGCGATATGGGTGGAATCGGTCCTCATGTAGGTGATCAGGCCGGTATCGCCCTCCTCCCCGATGGACAGTCCTTCATAAAGCTGCTGGGCGATGAGCATGGTTTTCTTGGCAGAAAAATGCAGTTTACGATATGCTTCCTGTTGCATGGTGCTGGTGATAAATGGCGGCGCCGGCTGCCGGGAGACCTCTTTTTTCTGGATGCCCTTTACCGAGTATTCCGAGTTTCGCAGGTCCGCCAGCAGGGCATCGCAATGCTCTTTATCAGGGATATCCAGCTTACCTTTTCCGGATAACCCGACAAATGATGCCATAAAGCTCTTGCTTCCCGTTTTTTTCTTGGCCAGCTCGGCCTCGATGGTCCAGTATTCAACCGGTTTAAATGCCAGTATCTCCCTCTCGCGGTCCACGATCAACCGCACGGCCACCGATTGTACCCTGCCTGCCGACAGCCCTTTAAGTACCTTTCTCCAGAGTAGGGGGCTGAGCTTGTAGCCGACCAGGCGGTCGAGTATCCTCCTGGCCTGCTGGGCGTCAACTAACTTCATATCAACCGGGTGCGGGTTCTTAAAAGCCTGCTCCACCGCTTCTTTGGTTATCTCATGAAAGGAAACGCGCCTTAGAGGTATGCCGTCCTTTTGCAGGTTGGCGGCTTTGATCAGGTGCCAGGAGATTGCCTCGCCCTCCCTATCAGGGTCGGTTGCAAGGTACACCGCCGATGCGCTGTTGGCCAGCTCCTTTATCTCCTTGATCAGGGATCTCCTGGCCGGAAGTGTCCTGTACTCCGGTTCAAAGTCTTTATCCACAGAGATGCCCAGTTTATCCTCGGGCAGATCACGGACGTGGCCCATGGACGCCTTGATCACATAGCCGCTGCCCAGTATTTTACTTAGCGTTTTAGCTTTAGCGGGTGATTCAACGATAACAAGTTTAACAGCCATAATTTATCCAGATTTCAATCCTGTTTATTCTCTAATGTCCCTGTTTTACACTATAGGTCATATTTCCCCGGTGCTTGACCAGCCCGTTCAGCTCCAGCACGGCCAGCGTGCTGATAACGGACGAGGCATCCAAACCGGTGTTGCGGCATATCTCGTCGATGTGGACGGGTTCCTCCGCAATGTGTTTCATTATAATCGATTCGATGCCATCAGTTGCAACCACGCTCTGCATGACGAGTTGCTGGGAGACGACCGAAAGATTCAACTCCTCGATTATATCCGTGTAGCTGCTGACCAATTTGGCCCCCTCACCGATTAATTTGTTCGGGCCCTTGCTCATGGCAGAGTAGATGCTGCCCGGCACGGCAAAAACTTCCCTGTTTTGCTCGAGTGCGAAATTCACCGTGATGAGAGCGCCGCTGGACTCACCAGATTCCACCACCAGTACCCCCCTGCTCAACCCGCTCAAGATGCGGTTGCGGCGCGGGAAATTCTCGGCCTTGGGTTTCGTCCCCAGGGGAAACTCGCTGACCAGGGCGCCATGCTCCATTATCTCGCGTGCCAGCTTTAAATTATCCGGCGGGTAAACGATATCCAGTCCGCTGGCAAAAACCGCGATAGTCCTGCCACCGGCTTCTATGGCCGCCCGGTGCGCGATAGTATCGATCCCCTTGGCCAATCCGCTGACGATGGTGATTTTATTCAACGCCAGATTGTAAACAAGGTCCTCGGCGGCCTGCCTGCCGTAAGCCGTTGCCCGCCTGGTCCCCACCACCGCGACGCTGTTCTCATCATCCTTGCTGTATTCGCCCCGTATGTAGAGCAGGGCGGGGCAATCATGGATTTCAGCAAGCAGGTGCGGGAAATCAGGGGATTCAAAGGGGATGGCCGTGACATGGTACTTTTCCAGCAGCTTGAGCTGGTCATCCAGGTTTATACTGTCCCTATATTGCGTTACGTTCCCTGTAACCTTTTGGTCAAGCCCGGCCCTGGCCAGCTCCGACGCGGGCGCCTTCCAGGCGTCATGCAGTGAGCCGAAATGCTCTTTCAAAGCCATGATCCTGGCCTTGCCGACACCCGGGACGCCGGCCAACCCGATCCAGTATTTTAGCTCGCCGTTATCCTGCATTCGCATCGAACTATTTTATCACAGCCTTTAAAAAGCAAAAAAGATTCCTGTACATAATATTGCTGATGTGGCTAAGGGTGAGTACAAAGAGGCCGGTCGGCAGGATACTAAGGCGCTTCAGATTTATTCAGCAGCTTCTTGATTTCGGGGATGACCGCCACAGCCGCCCGGTAGCCAGCATCAATCGCCTCAGGCCCGCGGTGAAACGCGTAGGCCTCGATATTGCTGACGTCCGGTTCGATGATGATATCCGCCTTGAGGATGGAGGCCCGGGTGATCTCATATTCCATAATGTAGATCGACTGCACCAGCGTATTCATAATGCCGGGGGACTTGCCCGGTTTCTGGTTACCGATTAAGCCCGACTGCCGCCGTTTCTTGGGATCGTTAAGCACGTTGACAGCGATAGTGAAGGTAGCGCCCATCGACCTGACCACATCCGCCGGAACCGGGTTAACTATGCCGCCGTCAACCAGGAACCTCCCCTCATGCTTTAATGGTACGAAAACCACCGGTATAGATATACTGGCACGGACGGCCTTGAGCAGCGATCCATGCTGAATAACGACCTCCGTGGCTGTGAAGATATCAGTGGCCACGGCTGAAAAGGGGATTTTGCACTTGTCGATAGTCACGTCCCCGATGATGGGCTTGAGGAAATTCTCCACCCGGTTGCCGCTCAGAAAACCCATCCTTATCGGGGCGAACTTGGGATCGAGCAACTGCGCTATCTTTCTCAGGTTGGATGCCCGGGCTATCTCTTCCACGTGGGCTATCTCGCCATCGATGGCATAGCAGGCGCCAACCAGCGCACCCATGCTCGTCCCGGCGATCATGTCAATCGGGATACCAGCTTCCTCAAGCGCCTTGATGACGCCGATGTGCGCTATACCCAGCGCCGCCCCGCTGCCCAGGGCCAGGCCGACCTTAAAATTAGAATTCATTTATTTTATTTCGCCGTACCGGCATGTTTAAAATGGCGGAGAGGATGGGATTCGAACCCATGGTAGCGGTGAAGCTACACGCGCTTTCCAGACGCGCCTGTTAGGCCACTCCAGCACCTCTCCATGATCATAAATATGGCGGAGAGGGTGGGATTCGAACCCACGAGGCTCACGCCCACCGCTTTTCGAGAGCGGCACCATCAGCCACTCGGTCACCTCTCCGTATACCAGGTTTGCAGCTAAATCAACTGCCCTGTAAATTCACTGTAATTGATGTAAACGATTCTTGTCAATTAACTGCTGGTGTTTCTTCCGGCAAACTCAGTTAAATTAACCGTGTAATTATAACTACGGGATATTAACTTATCAAACCGGGTGACTGGGGCGGTCTTCTTGTGTCCCGAGTCAGCCTGTCATCCCTAATTTGTTTACGTATAGAGGCATCGGTTCGGGAGACTGAGGGTGGAGCAGGCGTTGCCGTGCGGCGCTTTTTTAAGATAACATAGGGGAATTAAGCCCGTATGTCAGGGATATTTACAAGGGGGTATTTGCCGGATATGAAAAAGACATGGTCCGCATCGATTGCTGCCATATTAGCCGCTATATTAATTGTGATGACGGCCGGGTGCGCCGGACCGGTGAAAAATGAGAGGCAGATTAAAACAGCCACGGAGAATTTGCGAGGAATTATCCAATCCAAACTGTTGAACCTGGACAATGCCGTATCCGCTTCGGCGGTTAAAATCGCAAAAAGCGGACTGCAGGGCGAAGAGACGCGGGGGATATTGGACGGACTGTGCAAGAAATACCCTTACCTGTTGGACTGCTCGACAGCAGACCCTCAGGGAAAGATGATCACTAGTGGCGCCAGAAGGATACCGCCGTTATGAAGGGACGGACACTGCCACCACGGAGGCCTCGAAAAAGTTCCTGGCCGGGTTTGAGTGAAAATAAGAAACCGGTGCTGAGCGATGTCTTCGGGGCGGTGGAGGGGGTTGATGCCGTTGTACTGGTCTGGCCGGTGGTCACGGAAAAGGGTGAGTTGCTGGGCGTGGTCAGCGCCCTGTTCAAGCCGGGGTCACTTATGGATGAGACCATCGCGCCTCAGGCGAAAGTGGTTGCATTGAAGGTAAATGTCATGCAGCTTGACGGCATGGTCATATACTGCTCAACGGGGACCGAGACAGGCAAGAACGTGCTCACCGATCCATCTTATGAAAATTACCCCGAACTGATCGCACAGGCTGAGAAAATTGCAACGCAGAAGACCGGTACGGGCGGCTATATGTATCCCGACGCAGTAACGGGCAAGCCGGTGAAAAAAACAATATACTGGACCAGCATCGGATTGCATAGCACCGAGTGGCGGCTGGTATCGATCGCCGAACTGGGAGACTGAGATCGGTATTACTATCGTTTGTAAGCTGTCGCCACATCGGCACACTTGTGCGCCGCCTTCGTTCTTGACCCCGGCGATTGCCTTCACGTTCCTGACATCAGCCAGGCTGTTGACCTTGATCCTCTATTGCAATATCGTCTTTGTATGGACAGCAAAAGGGGTAGTAGAATAGTGGCGGCGCGGCATTTGGAATTAACCTTCATCAAGATAGCAAGAACGTGATACACAATATTTTAGCCCTGTTTGCAACAACAGAAGTTTTTATATATGTCTTTATAGAACTCATTATCCACATTGACTCGATCCGCAGGGTACTGTCTAAGATAGGCACCCGCTATGACACCTTCTTTTTCATGGCGATTTTTGGGGCATTTTCCATATTTGGAACCTACACCGGCATTGAATTGCCCGGGGGAGCAATAAGCAGTATCAGGGACCTCGGGCCGATGATTGCCGGACTGGTGGCGGGCCCGGTTATTGGCCTGGGGGCCGGGTTAATCGGTGGTGTACAGCGCTACTTTCTTGGTGGATTTACCGCCGTTCCCTGCGGGATGGCCACCGTTTTGGCCGGTTTGATAGGCGGTCTGGTGTACCTTATCAATAAGAAGAAGCTCGTCGGAATCTTTTATGCCATATTCACAGCCATCTTCGTCGAAGTTATCCACGGCGCATTAGCGCTATTAATTGCCCGGCCATTTGACGATGCTCTTAACGTTGTCCTTACGGCTATCCCCGCGATGATGGTAGCCAATGGTATGGGAGCCGCTATATGTGTTATCGTCCTGGAACGCGCATTAACGGAGCTTAAAGAGGGCAGGCAACTGAAGGAGCAGGATAAAATCATCAAGGATATTGAAAGCGAAGAGAGGCGTTCATAATCCCATAGTAACAGGTCCAATCCCGGCAGCCGGCACCAACTTTTCCAACGTCATTGCGAGACACGGAGTGCCGTGGCAATCTCCTGATCCCAAACAGGGGACAGCAAAAATCATCAGGCTAACTTAGTTACCGCTTTAATCGATGCCTATCATGACATTGCTGGCCTTGATGATGGCATAGACCTTCTTGTTCTTGATCAGCTTCAAGTTCTTGCTCGATTCCCTGGTGATGATGGCGACTACCTCATCGCCGCCGGTCAGCTTTACGACGATCTCGTCGTTGACGGCTCCTGTCTTGATTGATTTGATCTTGCCAGCGAGGACGTTGCGGGCGCTGATTTTCATATTGCATCTCCTATTATTTCCTTCGGGCATAGCGTAAAGATAATGATATAATATCACTTCGAAGCGGCCAAAATACACGGTTAAGATGGGTAAACGCGTAGCATGAAAGGCCAAATTGCAAAACCCTGGCACAATCTGACAACTCGGGAAACCTTCGTTTACCTTGCCTCGAGCAGCGATGGCCTCACCTCGGGCGAGGCGCAGCACAGGCTTGAGGAATACGGCTTTAACGAACTGGGGGACGAAGACAGGATATCCCCCTGGCTGCTGCTACTCGAGCAGTTTAAAAACATCCTCATTATTATCCTGCTCATTGCTGTAGTTCTTTCGGCTTTCCTGGGAGAACTAACTGACGCAATTGTCATTTTTATCATAATACTATTCGCGGCAGGGCTCGGCTTTATCCAGGAATACCGGGCGGAACGTGCCATCCAGGCGCTTAAAAGGATGGCCGCGCCGCTGGCCTCCGTGCTGAGGGACGAAGTTGAAACAGAAGTGCCCTCACGTGAAGTAGTGCCCGGAGACGTGATCATTATCAGGACGGGCGACAGGGTGCCCGCGGATGCACGGATCGTGGAAAGCTTCAATTTGAGGACGGACGAGGCCGCGCTGACCGGCGAATCCATGCCCGCTGAAAAGATCAATGGGATGGTAGAGGGCGACGTGGGAGCGGGCGACAGGCTGAATATTCTTTTCACCGGCACCGCCGCTGTTTATGGGCGTGGTAGGGCAGTGGTGGTGAGCACCGGCCAGCACACGGAGTTCGGAAAAATCGCGACGATGCTCAATGAGGTCAAAGAGGAAAAGACCCCCCTGCAGGTCAACCTGGACCGCATGGGTAAATGGATAGCCATCGCGGCGCTCGTGCTCTGCTTCATATTAGCCGCTATGGGCGTGTTGCGCGGCCATGCGCCGCTGGAAATGTTGATCTGGGGCGTGAGCCTGGCGGTAGCCGCTGTGCCGGAAGCTCTACCCGCCGTGGTTACGATCTCTCTGGCGCTGGGCGTGAACCGCATGGTGAAAAGGCACGCGCTGATACGCAAACTGCCGGCGGTGGAGACACTGGGTTGCACCACCATCATATGCTCGGATAAAACGGGCACCATGACCCAGGACCAGATGACGCTGAAGAAAATCTATGTCAGCGGGAAAATGATTGACATAACGGGTTCTGGCTACGAACCGAGGGGCGATTTTCACCGCGATGAAAAAGTGCTGGATCACGTTAACGACGCCGATCTGCAGAAAATGATCAAAGCAGCCAACCTCTGCTCGGATACCAGGCTGGTCAACGTGGAAGGGCAATGGAAGATCAAGGGTGATCCCACCGAAGGCGCCTTCGTGGTAGCCGCCATCAAGGCCGGCATTGATATCGACCAGGTCTGCAGCCTTTACCCGCGGGTAGGGGAGATACCATTCTCATCCGAAACCAAAAAGATGACAGCGGTATATAGAGAACCTGACGGGACAATAGCCTATTCGAACGGCGCTGCGGAGGTGATTCTGAACTCCTGCGAGTATGTCTACATGTCCGGCCGCGAGGTAAAATTAGATAAGCATGAACGTGAAAAACTGCATAAGACCATTCACAGTATGGCCGGAGACGCGCTACGGGTGCTGGCCACAGCCTATAAACGGCTCCCGGATGATTTCACCGTTGATGAATCAGTGAATACGGGCATGGTCCTGCTGGGACTGGGCGGCATGATCGACCCGCCGCGGCCTGAGGTCAGGGACTCTATTCAAACCTGCGTCGACGCGGGCATTAAGACTGTCATGATAACGGGGGACCACAAAGTAACCGCGGTGGCTATTGCCCGCGAACTCGGCATACTGAAAGAGGGCCTGGCCCTAACGGGCAGCGACCTCAACAGTATGTCGCAGGCCGAGTTTGATGCCAGGGTTGAGGATATCGAGGTCTATGCCCGTGTGTCGCCCGAACATAAACTGCGTGTTGTGGAAGCGCTGGCCAAGAAAGGGCACGTGGTTGCTATGACCGGGGACGGTATAAATGACGCGCCGGCTTTAAAGAAAGCTGACATCGGCGTGGCCATGGGTATAAAGGGCACTGATGTTACCAAGGAATCGGCTGATATGATTCTTACCGACGATAACTTCGCATCCATCGTGGCGGCGGTGGAGGAAGGCCGCGCTATATTCAGCAACATTAAGAAATACCTGGTTTACCTGCTGTCATGCAACATAGGTGAGATACTCTTAATGGCGGTGGCAATTTTATTCGGGCCTTTCATAGGCATACCGGCAGGGGTTATACCGCTTATAGCTATACAAATTCTATTTGTCAATCTTGCAACGGACGGCCTGCCGGCTCTGGCGCTGGCAGTCGATCCGCATTCACAGGATATCATGAAGGATAAACCCCGGCCACGCAGCCAGAATATATTCACTGGACCGGTTATAAATTACATGATAGTTGCCGGTAGTTGGACCTGTATAGCCCCGTTGTGTATATTCATCTGGGCTTTAACATCAGGCAAACCGTTAGTGGAGGCCCAGTGCATGTGCTTCGTCACCTTAATTATCATACAATTTTTTAACGCTTACTGCTGCCGTTCTCTTGAGCGGTCAGTGTTTAACCTGGGCGTAAAATCCAACAGGTGGTTGCATGCGGCCGTTGCTTCGCAAGTCGTTTTACTGGGTCTTGTAGTGTATCTGCCCGCATTGCAGGGACCCTTCAACACCTTCCCGCTGGATTGGCAGGATTGGGTTTTTTCTATCGCCTCCGCTGCTTCGATAATCATAGTTGCCGAGATATACAAGGCGGTCTACCGCAATTCACCTGTAAAATAATCAAAGAAATACACGGGGGTGGAAAATGTATAATAAAATACTTGTTCCTCTGGATGGGTCTCCCGAGGCGGAGTGTGTCATCCCGCACCTGGAAACTATCGCTAAAACGGGAGTCCGGGAGATCGAGCTGATAACCGTGGTTGAGCCCACGCAGATACCTACCAGGGGAAATATCGCGCTTAGCGAAGACGATTTAAAGCGGATCGATTTAGAGGCTAAAAGTGAAGCGCATAAATACCTGAACCAGGTGGTAGAAAGGCTGACCCGTTCCGGATTAAATGTACATCCCGTTATATTGACAGGGAAACCGGCTGAAAGCCTGATCGACTACATCGATGGCAATAATATAGACCTGCTGATCATGGCAACGCATGGTCGCTCTGGTATAACCAGGCTCTTCTGGGGCAGCGTGGCCGAAAAGGTCTTGCGCTCTGTAAATGTCCCGGTATTGCTGGTCAAGAACCCGGCCTGCGAGTAGCGGCCGGTTCAACCTTTTGCTGCTGCCGCGCTAAATTTGCTTATTAAATTTTAAAATTGATATACTTAAAAACTCGGGGCGATTGCACAAACGGGCATTTTGGTATTAATTATGTGCCCCTGTAGCTCAGGGGATAGAGCATCGGCCTCCGAAGCCGTGTGCGAGGGTTCAAGTCCCTCCAGGGGCGCACCTAACCCTAATTTACGTATACAGTAGCAGATAGATGAAACGGGAAGATACGATCGAAATCCGCTGGCATGGCCGTGGTGGCCAGGGTGCAGTTACGTCTGCGGAATTGACTGCGCTGTCCGCTATACATGAGAACAAATTTGCCCAGGCCTTCCCCAGCTTCGGACCGGAAAGGCGCGGCGCGCCCGTGCTGGCATTTAACAGGATATCCGCTGAGCATGCTATCCGCGTGCGTTCCAGTGTGATAAAACCTGATATCGTTGTAGTGCTGGATCCCGGCCTGGTTACGCTCATAAATGTGGTGGATGGACTCAAACCAGGCGGCTGGCTGATAGTTAACAGTACACGGTCCATCGATGATCTGCAGAGCGAATTCAGCGGCGATTGGAAACTGGCGGTCGTTGACGCCTCCTCGATAGCCAGGGAATTTCTGCGGGTGAATATTGTGAATACCACGATGCTGGGCGCCCTTATAAAAACCACCGGCGTTATAAAAATCGATTCTCTCAATGAGCCGCTGGAAGAGAAATTCGGCGCCCGCGCCAAAGCTAACTTCGAAGCCTGCCGGAAAGCCTTCGATACCACGATAATCGATAAAATCACGACAGGTGGTCAAAAGAAAGTTAAGAACTTTACTGCAGAGAAGCTGCCCAAGTGGAACGAATTATTGGTGGGATGCGCGATAACTGACGTTGGTAATACCAAACGGTTTTGCACTGGTAACTGGAAATCACAACATCCCGTTTGGAATGATACAAGGTGTATTAAATGTGGCATTTGCTCACTTTATTGCCCGGAATTCTGCATCAGCCAGCAGAAGGACGGGTATTTCAGGGCCAACGAGTTTTATTGCAAGGGTTGCGGGATATGTGCCCAGGAATGTTGGACCCAGGCAATTAATATGGTTGAGGAAGCATAGGGATGACTGCGAAGCGTATCGGCATAGAATCTTCTCTGGCTGTAGCTGAGGCAGTTAAGCTGGCCAATGTCGACGTGATCGCTGCTTACCCGATAACGCCTCAGACTCATATTGTTGAGAGTTTGGCCGAAATGGTGGCCAATGGTGTTCTTGATGCTGAATATATTCCGGTGGAGTCTGAACATTCCGCCATGAGCTCCTGCCTGGGGTCGAGCGCCGTCGGGGCCAGGACGTTTACGGCCACTGCCAGCCAGGGACTGATACTGATGCACGAGGTATTGCTGGTAGCGGCTTCGTTGCGTTTGCCCGTTGTTATGGCCGTGGCCAACCGTGCCCTATCGGGGCCCCTGAATATTTGGGGTGACCATTCCGATGCCATGATCGCCAGGGATGCGGGGTGGATACAGATTTTTGTCGAGAACGGCCAGCAGGCCTTCGACCAGACGCTATGCGCTTTCCGTATCGCGGAACACCAGGATGTGCTGCTGCCGGTCATCATCAATATCGACGGGTTCCATGTTTCACACGTAATCGAGCCAATGTATTTTCTTGATCAAAAGACTGTTGATGAGTTTCTGCCGCCATATAAGCATCCGCATGCGCTGGACCCGGATAATCCGGTTACGATGGGATGCTTCGCCATGCCCAACCTGTACACGGAAAGCCAGGAAAGCCCTGGATACAGCCCTGCGCGAATCCAAGAAGGTAATCTTAGATACCTGGAAGCAATACGGCGATATCACGGGACGCTACTACAAACCGGTAGAAAAGTACCAGGCCGAAAATGCCGATACGCTGCTGGTCACGGTGGGCAGTTACAGTGAGAATGCCATGGATGCCATCGACAAGATGCAGGCTGAAGGTAAAAAAGTCGGCCTGGTCAGAATACGTTTATGGAGGCCATTCCCGTATAAAGAAATAACCGAGGCGCTTTCCGGCGCCACAAATGTTATAGTGCTCGACCGCGCGATATCTCTGGGGGGGCCGGCGCCGGTATGCTCGGAAATCCGTGCCGCCCTCTATTCTTTGAAAGATAGGCCGCAGGTGGTCAGCATCGTGGGTGGACTGGGTGGACGCGATATATCGCCGGCTGATTTTGAGACGCTTATAGCAACCGGATTGGATAAGATAAAATCCGGCGATACCGCCGAAACAATCATGTTTGGAGTGAGGGAATAGTGGAAACGCTCAGCATATACGCTCCAAAATTAATCACCAGCAGGGAGTATTATCGCCTCGGGTCACCGCGCATGCTCCGGCTGTGGTGAAGTGCTGGCGGTGCGTTATGTTTGCAAAGCCCTGGGAAGGAACACGATAATCTCCAATGCCACCGGGTGCATGGAGATTATCTCTTCCCCTCTGCCCGAAAGCGCCTGGGAAGTTCCCTGGATACACACCCTTTTCGAGAATGCATCGGCGGTTGCATCGGGCATTGAATGCGGGCTTAAGGCCCTGAAGCGCAAGCACGGTTATACCAGGGAGGTCAAGGTGGTTGCCATGGGTGGGGACGGCGCCACTGCTGATATCGGCCTGCAGTCCCTCTCCGGCGCCATGGAAAGGGGGCATGATTTCATTTATGTCTGCTATGACAATGAAGCTTACATGAATACGGGCATACAGCGGTCGAGCGAAACTCCGTTCGGCGCGTCCACCACTACTGCCCCAGCAGGTAAGGCGAGCATGGGGCAGCATACCTGGAAGAAGAATATGGCTGCAATCGCCGCCGCGCATGAAATTCCAGTATGTCGCCACTTCCTGTTCCAGCTATCCATTTGACATAATGACCAAGGTTGAGAAGGCTATCAAGATAAAGGGGCCTTCCTACATACATATCCTGTCGGTCTGTCCGACAGGCTGGCGCTGCCCCTCGAATTCAACTATAAAAATGGGCAGGCTGGCGGTTGAAACCGGTATATTCCCCATGTATGAAATAGAAAACGGTAAATATACGCTGAATATCGACCTGCCGAAATTGCGGCCGGTGGAAGATTATTTGAAGCTGCAGGGCAGGTTCCGCCACTTAGACAAAGGACAATACCGCCGAGATACAGGAAAAGGTCCTCGATGAATACAACAAGATCAAACGCTTGGCCGCGGGGAATAAAGCGAAATGAAAGACAAAGCTTTCCGTGATAATGAAGAAATATGGCAAGGATAGCAGCCAGCTGGTATCCATATTGCAGGATATACAGGCTGAGTATAACTACCTGCCCCGCGAAGCGTTGGAAAAGCTCAGCAAAAAGATGGATATCCCCGAGAGCCATATCTACAGCATGGCCACTTTCTTCCGCGCTTTCAGCCTGAACGAAAGGGGCAAGCATATTGTAAATGTGTGCCTGGGCACGGCCTGCCACGTCAGGGGTGGGGAACTGATACTGGAGTCATTGGAGAGGCAACTGGGAGTTAAGCGCGGGCAGACGACGCCGGACCTGAATTTCACGCTGGAAAGCGTGAATTGCATGGGTTGCTGCGCAACCGGCCCGGTGGTCAAAATCGGGGAAGAGTATTTCGGGCACATGACCAATGATAAGGTCGAGCCCATGTTAAAGAAATACCGGGAATAGAACTGAATTACGATGTCAAGCAAACTTAAAACAGCCAAGGCGCTGGACGCTCTTCAGCAGAAGCTTGGAAAAGACGGGCGGGACGGTAAGCCGCAGCGTCTCGGTGTGCAACGGCACTGCCTGCCGCCCCTACGGCAGCAACCCCGTGGCTGAGGCTTTAAAGCCGAGATTGAAAAGAGGGGCTTGTCGGACCAGGTGGAATTCAAGGTCACCGGCTGTCACGGGTTTTGCGAAAGGGGCCCCATAGCCATTATTGAACCCGGCAACCTGTTTTACCAGAAGGTCAAGGTTGAAGACGTGGCCGAAATCATCGAGAAAACCGTCCTCAAGAAAGAAGTCATTGAGAGACTGCTCTTCAAGAGATGCAGAGACTACCAAGCCGGTCAATGCGCAGAAAGATCTACCCTTTTATAAGAACCAGAAACGCATCGTTTTGGGCAATAACACCAGGATCGATCCCACCAGCATCGAAGACTATATAGCCATCGGCGGGTATTCAGCCCTGGCCAAAGCACTTACTGAATTGACAGCCGGAGCAGGTCATTGAGATTGTGAAACAGTCCGGACTGCGGGGGCGAGGGGGCGGCGGCTTCCCCACAGGCACCAAATGGGATACCTGCCGCAAGGCTCCCGGCGATATTAAATATGTGATCGTTAACGCTGATGAGGGTGACCCCGGCGCTTATGCCAACGAGGGCCTGCTGACCGGCAACCCGCACAGTGTACTTGGAAGGATTGATTATCGGAGCATTTGCCATCGGCTCGCACCAGGGTTATATCTACGTCCGTAACGAGTATCCCCTGGCGTTGAAAAATATAACCATAGCCATGGAGCAGGCTGAGAAACTCGGGTTGCTCGGGAAGAACGTGCTGGGTTCCGGTTTTGATTTTAAGGTGAGGATCAACAGAGGTGGAGGGGCATTTGTCTGCGGCGAATCTACCGCCCTGATGGCCTCGCTGGAGGGAAAGCCCGGCGAACCGCAGGGCCAAATACATCGCATACTGTGGAAAGAGGCCTTTGGGACAGGCCCAGTGATTTAAACAATGTGGAAACCTGGGCAAATATCCCGCTCATTATTAATAACGGCGCGGAGTGGTTCAGCAAAATCGGCACTGATGGCAACAGCGGGACCAAGATATTTTCTCTTACCGGCAAGGTCAATAACACCGGCCTTGTTGAAGTGCCGATGGGCATCAAGCTCAGGGACATCATCTTCGATATCGGCGGCGGGATACGCGGCGGCAAGAAATTTAAGGCCGTGCAAACTGGAGGACCCTCAGGCGGTTGCCTTCCCGAATCATTGCTGGATTCGCCGGTGGATTTCGACTCGCTTACCAAGGCCGGGTCTATGATGGGGTCCGGCGGCATGATTGTGATGGACGAAGATAATTGCATGGTCGATATCGCACGCTATTTCCTCAACTTCCTCGAAGAGGAATCCTGCGGCAAATGCGTACCCTGCCGTGAGGGCGTCAAGAGGATGCGGCAGATATTAGACGGCATTACCGAGGGCAAAGGGCAAGAAAGCGATATCCAGTTGCTCAAGGACCTGTCGGAACATCTCCAGGATAGCTCATTGTGCGCCCTGGGCGGCTCCGCGCCGAACCCGGTGCTGACCACGCTTACGCTATTTCCACGACGAATACGAGGCGCATATAAAAAATAAAAAGTGCCCGGCGGGCATATGCAAGGCGCTGATCAAATTCAGCATCATCGATGAGAAGTGCCCGGGTTGTGGCATGTGCGTTAAAACATGCCCCAGCGATGCCATAACCTTCATGGGCAAGAAGAAGCCGGTTATCCTCGACCAGGCAAAGTGCATCAAATGCCGCACATGTTACGATATATGTAAGATGGGAGCTGTAAGAATTGAGTGAATCAGTCAGCCTGACAATCAATGGAAATAAGATATTCCGCCGCAAAGGGTACCTATGTATTGCAGGTAGCCCGGGATCATGGCATACACATCCCGACTTTATGTGATCATGAAGCGATTGAGCCATACGGCGCCTGCCGCCTTTGCATCGTTGAGGTAATGCGCGGAGCGCTGACCAGGATCGTGACAAGCTGCCTTTACCCGGTTGAGGAAGGCCTGGTTGTCCAGACAGATTCGCCGCGGGTAGTGAAAAACCGCAAGATGCTGCTGAACCTGCTGCTGGCGCGGTGTTCTGAAAATCATGTTATCCAGGAGCTGGCCAGGGAATACGGGATAGAACAGCCGGCTTTCAACCAGGAATACTGGGAGAAGCACAATTGCATCGTTTGCGGACTATGTGTACGCGCCTGTGAGCAGGTGGTTGGCGTCAGCGCCATCAGCCTGGTGAACAGGGGCATATCCAAGGAACCGAAGCCGCCCTTCCTGGAAAAGGCGCAGGCATGCATAGGCTGCGGTTCCTGCTATTATGTCTGTCCGACGGGCGCGGTAAAGCTGGAAGATAAAAACGGTGTGCGCCATATCTATAATTGGAAGGTAGCCTTCAGATTGAAGAAGTGCAGCAAGTGCGGCATTCAGTGGGCCCCTGAGGCGCAACTCACTTATATCCGCAAGAAATGGAACCTGCCATCCGATTTCTTTGAGATTTGCCCCAATTGCAGATAGCAGTTACTCTCTAATTCAACCTGCTTAACCTTGACTGCATAGTACCCTTAACCTATACTTTTTCTTTACGGGGTGTAGCGCAGTGGTAGCGCGCATGGTTTGGGACCATGAAGCCGGTGGTTCGAATCCACTCACCCCGACCATAGATATGATTTCAGCCATTTGACCAAATGGTTCGTCGAGAAGCAAAATACTAACTGGATATAACAAAAATTTCATGGTCTTTGAGGCGGGGCCGCTAAGTGAACAAATGGTTATATCTATTAAAGTGGATGCGGTTTCGGGGAAATCATTAAAGTCTTTGCTTCATGGGTATCTTCTCACTAAGCAGACCGGTGCGATACATGCTGTCCATGCCCATTGGGCTGTGTCAAAAGACCCAGCTACTATTGTTATGCCCACCGGGACTGGTAAAACTAAGACTATGCTTGGTATCCCGGTTTCTCGTACTGCTCAAAATGATTAATGCTATTATTTATAATAGTTATACTAGAAGGCCAATTTAAAAATCAATAGTATACGAGGTATGATATGAATCTCCAACAGCCCAATAATAAAGCTCATATGTCTATGGAGGATCGTGTCATAAGGCTTAAGGTCAACGGTATATGGCACACATTTTACCTTGGCCACGATATTGAAGAGGCTGATACCTTGGCATATTTACTGCGTGAAAAACTGGGACTCAGCGGACTGAAAGTAGCCTGCGATGACGGTGCCTGTGGAGCGTGTACAGTAATACTGAATGGAGAAGCTGTTCTCTCTTGTATGACGCTCGCGGTTGATGCAGATGGCCAGGATATTTTAACCATTGAGGGTTTACCCAAGGATGACCCTGTTATAGCAGCATTTGCCGAACAAAGTGAACCAGGCTACGGCACTGCCATGCAATGCGGTTATTGTACGCCTGGATTTGTAATGACAGTTAAAGCTTTTCTTAATGAAAACCCGAACCCGACAGCACAACAGATAAAAGATGCACTTTCAGGCAATATCTGCCGTTGCGGTTGTTATGCTGCAATCGCAAAGTCGGTCGAGCACGCTGCGGAAAAAATATCCAGGCAAGAGAGTAAACCATGAGCAATCAATTTAAACGCCGTGTAAACCGTAAATACCTGGGGACTTATCGTCCCCGGATTGATGGCTGGGAGAAAGCCAGCGGCCGGGCAGAGTTTATAGATGATATGACATTAAAGTGCCGTCTGCCAAACATACTTTATGCCAAAGCGCTCCACAGCCCTTATCCGCATGCAGTCATCAAAAATATTGACATAAGCAAAGCTGAGAAGCTGCCAGGCGTTGAGGCCATATTGACCTATAAGGACCCTGAAATAGTCTCATTAAAACCAATGAACGCCGGTTGGACGGATGGGGTGGATACGGTAAGCTATGAACGCATGATGTGGAAGAAGTTGCGAGACAGGAGGATACTTGGCAGCCACGCATACTGGGTGGGTGACGAAGTAGGTGCCGTAGTAGCAGCCAGAAGTGAACGCATCGGCGAAGAAGCACTAAGATTAATCAAAGTCGAATGGGAAGTATTGCCCTTTGTGCTTGATCCAATAGAGGCCATGCAGCCGGGAGCACCGGTGCTACATCCTGAGCTTTCACAAAGCAATATTTTACCGGCTGAACCAATTGGTGGCGCGGATGTCTTTGTGAATATAGGAGATGTGGAAAGAGGGTTCATTGAAGCAGCTATAAACATCGAAGTTAAGGCAATTTACCATAATGCCACACAGTGCTCCCTGGACAATTGGTGTTGCCTGGCTTCATGGAAAGACGATCAGCTTACTGTATGGTCGAATTCATACGAAGCTGATCAAACTCGAATGTTTCTCAGTGAAATGCTGGGGATCCCGCAGAACAAAGTAAGAGTGATCAGCCCATTTGTCGGTGGTCAATTTGGGAGGGGAGATACCGGAGAAGATCCTTTCTTTATTTACACTGCATTGCTGGCGAAGCGGACAGGGAGCCCCGTTAAGTTCAAACATACGCGGCGAGAAAGTTTCCACAATACGCGTCAACCCATAATATATACTTGCAAATTGGGGTCTGGAAAAGAAGGCACCATTAGTTCAAGCTATTTTAAATCCATCGGGAACGCGGGTGCCTATGCAGACCACACATGTTTTGCCACAAAGTTTGTTCCGCAGGAGATTGTGGAGGTCGCATTTGCGCATATACCCAATGTAAAAATGGAATCTTACGCAGTCTATACCAACAAAATCCCCGGTTGCATGATGCGCGGTGTAGGTAATAATCAATTCAACTGGATATTTGGTTTGGCAGTTGACGCACTGGCAGAGAAGCTCGACATCGATCCTATAGAGTTAGCCTTAAAGAATTTTGGGCACAAATGGGAGAAGTTACCGGATAAGAGCCTGGAAGCTGTTTTGCATGAAGGCGCCAGGAGGATTGGTTGGGATAAGCGGCATAAGCCGGGCAAAGGGCGTACCTATGATGGCTCGAAGAAACGGGGAATTGGATTCTCTTTTCATCCGGGTTGGCATGCCGTCTGGCAGGAGCAGCGGCGCGGTACAATCCAGGCAGGAATCAAACTCAATCCCGATGGCACAGTGGTGCTGCTTGCCCCTACAGTGGAATGCGGCCCCGGTTCCAATACCTGCAACGTACTGGGCTGCGCAGAAGCTTTGAGTTTTCTAGGTGTAAAGCCTGAGGATATCATGTGGGCGTCGACTGTGGACACGGACAGCGGCCTCAAAGATACCGTACAGACCGATAGCGCCGTTTCTTATCTGCAGTCAGAAGTGCTATTGGAGGCTGCAGCTAAAATCAGGGGAGAGGTCATGAAGCTGGCAGCAAAGCACTTCAAGGTCAGCCGGGACCAAATTGTAATCGAGGATGGACTAGTACGCTTGAAGGCACAGGTGAAAAAGTCAATTACCGTTAAAAGACTCCTGCAAAAGGGAGACCTGGTGCCGATTGTAGCCATGGCCAGCAGCAGACCTGATACCAGGAAAACGGGCGTGCCATATCAAGCTACGTTTGCTGAGGTCGAAGTGGACACTGCCACGGGGCAAACGCAAGTGCTCAGGATGATCATCCTTAATGATTGTGGTACAGTCATGTTTGCCTCCGGGGCTGAAGCGCAGCAGTGCGGAGGCCAATGTATGACTGTCGGTGAGTCACTATTTGAGGAAATAGTCTATGATGAAAAAACGGGTGTACCGCTTGATTTCAACTGGGTGGAATACAAGATACCGACAATAGCAGACATGCCGAAGGTGGAGCCCGTACTTTTTGAGGTATGGAAGGGGGCCGGAGAATATGGAGCCTGTGGAATTGGAGAAGGGGTGGTGACCTGCGGGCCTCGCGCAATTGCAAATGCCATTTATAACGCAATTGGTGTAAGGATAGATGACATTCCAATTACCCCGGACAAAATATTGAAAGCACTGGGAAGGATTTAAATAAAATGGCTGCTTTAAGATCGTTTAAACATCAGAATGTCACTTCCCTTGAAGAAGCGAGCAATTTGCTGGGCAAGTATGGAACGAGGGCAGTCGCAATTGCAGGTGGCACTGACTTGCTGGGAGTACTAAAGGATAATGTACGTCCTGAATACCCCGAGTTACTGGTTAACATCAAAACCATCCCGGGTCTGGACTATATCAAGGAAGATAATCTTGGGCTGAGGATAGGTGCGCTGACCCGGTTGCATGCCATCGAAAAAAGTGAACTCGTTAAGAAGAAATACAAGTTATTGTCGATGGCAGCGCACAGTGTTGCTACGCCTCACGTCAGAAACATGGGGACGATCGCCGGCAATATCTGCCAGGAACCAAGGTGCTGGTATTATCGCAATCCGGAGTGCACATTCCACTGTCTGAGAAAGGGCGGCCAGACTTGTAATGCTTTAACCGGGGAGAACCGCTACCATTCTATCTTTGGCGCAGCAAGAATGGCAACAACCCCTTGCGCGGCGGAGTGCCCGGGGAAGGTCGATGTACCCTCGTATTTTAGCCTTATCAGAGATAAAAAAATAGATAAGGCGGCGGAAATACTGCTTGCGTCTAATCCGATCCCAGCTATAACTGGCCGGGTCTGTCCGCATTTATGCGAGACAAAATGCAACCGCAGCGAATTTGATGAAGCCGTATCTATAAGAAATATTGAGCGCTATATAGGCGACTACATTCTGGATAATGTTGAGTCGATAATGCGTCCGCCCCGAAAGAAAATGGAAAAAAGGTAGCGGTGGTAGGAGCGGGGCCGGCTGGCCTGGCTGCGGCATATTACCTTAGACAGTCGGGCTACTCAGTTACGGTCTTTGATAAACATGAAGAAGCAGGTGGTATGCTGATATTCGCTATCCCAGCTTACCGTCTGCCTAAAGACTTGGTACGTAGACAGGTAAAAGCTCTACAAAGCACAGGTATTAAATTCAGACTTCAGGTTGACATCGGCAAAGATGTAACACTGGAAGATATAAGGAAAGATTTTAATGCGGTATTCCTGGCAACCGGAGGATGGGGTCAGAGGTCGTTGGGCATTAAGGATGAAAGACTGATAATATCCGGGCTGGATTGGCTTACTGAAGTGAACTCAGGCTTGAGAATGGCGCCTGGTAAAACAGTTTTGGTCATTGGAGGTGGAAATGTTGCGGTTGACGTGGCTATTACGGCAAAGCGGTTAGGCGCAGCAGAGGTCACAATGGCATGCCTGGAATGCCGTGAAGAGATGCCCGCTATCGCTTCGGAGATCGAGCAAGCCTTAGCCGAGGGAATTCATCTCATGCCATCATGGGGGCCCGATCAAATACTCCAGAAAAATGATCAAATTCAAGGCATGCAACTTGTACGCTGCACGTCAGTATTTGACGCTAAGGGTTGCTTCGCACCAGCTTTTAACAAAGCTAATAGGACCAGAGTAAATGCCGATTCAATCATACTGGCTATCGGACATCGGGCGGATTTGTCATTTATCGGCTCGGCGCTCAAAACGGAGCGTGGTTTGATAACGGTCGATCAGGATACACAAGCGACAAATGCTGCTGGTGTTTATGCGGGTGGGGATGTTGCCATCGGACCGGCATCGGTGATTCAGGCTATTGCCGCCGGAAGACGGGCAGCCGCTTCAGTTGATTTATACCTTATGAAGAAGCGAATCCACAAAAATAGTCAAAAAGTAACTATGCAAAAATGCAGCACAGATTGCCTGGTCAAAATGGCTAGAGGTAAAACTACTATATTGCCTGTATCTAGCAGGCGCATCGATATAGAAGATACTGTCGGCTTTAATTTAAGTGAGCTGGAGGATGAGGCCAACCGTTGTTTCAACTGTGGCTGCGTGGCTGTCAATGCCTCGGATATAGCTCCGGCTTTAATAGCGCTAGATGCAAAAATCAAAACAACGAGACGCATTCTAACCGCAGAGGGCTTTTTTTCTGCCGGGATCATGAAAACTAGCCAACTCGGAGTAGGTGAATTAGTAGTAGAAATACAGATACCCAAAACAACATTGGGTAGTCAACAAGGTTTCATTAAATTTGCACAAAGGAACTCCCATGATTTCCCAGTGGTAAGCGTGGCCGCTGTTTTGAGCATGAATGCGGATAGGGTGGATACAGTCAGAATAGTCCTGGGAGCTGTAGCTCCTGTCCCACTGAGGATAAAAGATGTCGAAGACTTTCTGAAAGGGGAAAATTTGAATAAAAAGTTGGCGGCGACTGCTGGTAATATAGCGGGAAAGCATACTCTACCCCTAGTAAAAAACAAATACAAAGTGCAAGTGGCTAAAGCGCTCGTGGAAAAGGTAATTCTGACGCTATATGAGCGCGCACGGAAAGGCAATATCTCAGCAAAGATGTAAGATGTGCAAAAACAAATGCAACAGGACGTGGCAGTTAAATGATGATTGAATTGAGTTGACAAATATACACGGATGTCATTAGAATACGTAAATTCCGTATCTGGTAGTTATCTACAGCAATAGCAGGTTTTGGTTTTCTTGACACGGTGGTACCTAGGCAATACATATCTAAAGCCGGAGTTGTCAATGGATGTTCCCAGGCTGAATTACTACTGGCAGTACGTAAAATATTGGGCTGACGTGGATCCTGCTTTTCCGTCCTTAAGCGAGGGGGAAAGGACTGTAACAGCAGGGCAATTCTTAGCTTTATCGGAGCAGCTTGCCAGAGCTTTCATTAAACTTGGGGTAAAGAGGGGCGACCGAGTCATATCCATCCTGCCCACGGGGATAAATTTCGTGCTCACTCTGGTTGCTAGCGGCATGGTTGGCGCGATACTTGTGCCGATGGATGTGAAATTCAGGAAAAAAGACCTTCAGAGGTTTCTCTCTCACGTTAAACCGGCGCTTATCCTGGCGTTGAGCGGTGTCAAAGACTTCGATATTCGGCAGATATTAGAAGGCCTTGGCGAGGAATTTGACCAGATCCCTAAGGTGTTCGTAGGCTCAGACGTGCCTAAGCCATCTTTCGACGACTTGCTTATATTGAATCTTGAACTCGATGATGAGCTTGAACAGCGCAAGGCCAGCATATTACCTCAGGACGGGGCGTTGATCATATTTACCGGTGGGACAACTGGAGTGCCCAAGGCTGCCTTGCTCAACCATGTCAATACAACCTTTATGTCATACCTTGAATGCGACTACTTTAATAAAAGCCTCGGTTCAATAGGTATTTCAGGCCGGCTAAAGTCCCTGGCTGCACTTCCTCCAAGCCATGTGGGCGGGACAGTGGAACTTATCGGTATGCCTCTTGTCAGCGGCTTCGAGATAATTCTGATGGATGATTGGACACCGTATAGAGTACTCGAGGTTACAGCAAAGGAAAGAATACCCTGGATGGGTGGTGTTCCTACGATGTATGCGATACTGCTTTCCCTGCCGGATCCGATAAATTTGACCTGTCCTGCCTCAAATTGGCGGCACTTGGTGGGAGAAGGTGCCCCTCGAGCTTGCTGAGGGGGTCACCAAGCGTATAGCCCCGACATTGGTAGCTGGTTACGGCAGCACTGAGGCCGGTTCGGCGGTTTCCTATACCGAGCCGGGTGATGATTTGAAGAAGATCGATGAAGGCTATGTGGGCAAGCCTTTCACCACAGTAGAGGTAAAAATCGTTGATGAGAAAGGCAAAGAGCTTCCCGCCGGGCAAACGGGTGAAATCATCATCGGCGGACCGTTGGTAATTCCCGAGTACTATAACATGCCTGAGGAAAACGAAGCAGGGTTTACAGCCGATCATTGGTGTAAAACGGGTGATCTTGGCTACCTTGATGAGAATGGAGGAATCTATATCAAGGGCCGTATAAAGCAGATAATACGGGTCGGCAGCTATACGGTTCTACCTACTGAGATAGAAGAAGTAGCCATGCAGTATAAAAATGTTGGGGTCAGTGCTGCCATCGGCATCCCTGACAAAATATACGGTGAGGTGGTATGGCTGTTTGTGGCGCCGGTCTGGGGTCAAACTGTGGACATAAACGGGCTTAAAGAATTTCTGGCAACTAACCTGGCTAAATTCAAGGTCCCCAGGAATATTGTAATCAGGGAGGATATACCAATTACAAGGATCGGCAAGGCAGATAGGACAAGACTCAAGAACGAAACGCTTGCGTCACTGGATAAGGCGGGTAACCGCCTGTAAATTCGGGGGATTGCTGATAGTAATATGGATAAGTGTAAGGTTATTGATTGCGCTGTCACCCCACCCTTTAAAGAGTTTTTTATTGAACCGGACTACATGAAGAATTATTTCCGTGTCTATGGTCCGGATCTTGAGGCCGGACTAAAGGCGCTGATAGATATGGGGTGGACGCCGGAATCCTTCATAAAATACCTTGACGATGAAGGGGTAGATGTAGCGGTCGTACGTGCCAGGGATATCGAAACCTCGTACGGCATGAAAATCCCCGATAAAGTTTGCGCTGAACTGGTGGCAAAATTTCCCGAGAGGCTAATTGGTCTTGCCGGTGCGGATCCTTTGAAGGGCAAAGAAGCTGCAAAGGGGGTTGAACGTGCCATTAAAGAATTTGGAATGAAGGGTGTGGATCTTTGGACCTATGAATATAATTTGCCGGCTTCAGACCGGGCTTATTACCCGATCTATGAAAAGTGCCAGGAATTAGGCGCCGTGGTCTTTATCGAGTCATCAATGCACTTCCGGCAGGACGCCAGAATGGATGTTTGCCGACCGATCTACCTCGATTACATAGCAGTGGATTTCCCGGAACTCAAGATCGTCGGTAGTACCCCCGGATTTCCCTGGGTACCCGAACTTGTCGCCGTGGCCTGGCGCCATCCGAACGTATATATCTCAACTTCTACAGTGAGGCCGAAATACCTGGGCGGTCCCGGCTACGAGACACTTCTGCAACTCGGCAGTACTGTGCTAAAGGATAAGATAATGTACGCGTCGGGTTGGCCGATGCTTCCTATGAAACGCGGAGCTGAGGAAATTCGTAACCTGCCGTTAAAAGAGGAAGTCAAGGATAAATGGCTTTATAACAATGCTGCTGCACTGTTCGGCGTAAAAAATAAATGAAAGGAGAGGTTTAGGTATGAGTGCTCTGGACATCGGCATCATCATCGCGTATTTCGTGTTTATCCTGGTGGTCGGCCTGATAAGCTACAGGAAAGTTAAGAACGAGGCAGACTATTCGCTGGCAGCCCGCTCGCTCGGATATCCTTTTATCATAGGGGCGATAGTGGCAACGGCGATTGGTGCGGGCGCTACTATGGGCACAGCCGGGCTTTCCTATAATGTGGGCATAGCAGCTCTATGGAGCGTAATAGCGTATGCGGTAGGACTGATAGGCTTTTCCTTTATTGCTTTTATCATACGCAGGATTAAGTACTGGACGATCCCCGAAGTACTTAAAGCTCGTTACGGTAACGCCACACGGGTCATCAGCGCCATTTTCCTGCTGCTCGGATTGATAGCCCTGTTTGGGGTCCAGGTCGCTGCTCTGGGTACAATATTTACTGCCACCGGCAATTTTTACGGTATAAACTACGAGATTGCCGTGCTGATAGCCGGTGCTGTTATGATCGCCTATACTTTCGCCGGTGGCATGTTTGCACTAGCTTACACCGAGATCGTGCAGGCTATCTTGCTGTTGCTCATACTGGGTATCGCACTACCCATATTTTTATTTAACGGCATACAAATCAGTGATGTGGTTGCTAAGGTTCCGCCCAAGATGCTGGATTTCATGGGCGGCGTGCCGCCTGCCACAATCATTGCCTGGTTTCTCACCATGGCCCCAATATCCATGATAGATGTCTCGCTCTGGCAGCGGGCTTCTTCCTCTAAATCAGAGAAAGTGGCGCGCAGGAGTATACTTGTCTCAACGCTGCTTTATTTCGGCTATAGCGTGGCGATCGTTTTAATTGGTATACTTGGATTTTACCTTTACCCAAACCTGGTGAAGGACTATGGCACTGCGGATGTAGTGATGCCCATACTGATCATGAAGCACTTGCCTACAGTTATGATCGGCCTGTCTATCGCAGCGATCCTTGCGGTGGTGATGTCCACTGCTGCCAGCGTTCTGATGGTGGCCGGCATGACAATATCGAGGGATATCGCACGATTCTTTAAACCTTCCATGAGTGAAAAAAACGGACTGATTACCGCCAGGGTTGCAGTCGTACTGATAGGCGTGTTCGGCGTAACCTTCGCTCTACTGATGAGGGGCATATTCGACATGATGCTGCTCTCATTCGCGCTTTTCATTGCTATCGGGTTTGTACCGACCATGGCGGCACTTTTCTGGAACAAAGCTACCAATGCCGGGGCTATTGCCAGCATGATTGGTGGTGCGCTGACGGTGGTGCCGCTTTATGCATTCAATAAGCCCCTCGGCATCGAGCCGATTTTTGCGGCCCTTGTGGTATCAACAGTACTGATGGTAGTTGTCAGCCTGACTACATATAAGAAAGGAGTGACGCCACGTAAATTATCTGAAACAGGTTGACCGGCAGCTTGCTGAAGAAGTCCACGTTTACGCTGCTTATACTGTGATTGACCGGACGGAATGCATCTTGTGGCGTACAGCTAACTTGGCAACTATAATCTAGCCATAAATTACCTATTCCTTTAGTACAAACGTAGACGAAAAAGTTCTGCCTATTGTAATACGCTTAGGCCAACCATATCTCCATAGCCATCACTATTTGGTCACAATACACGGATATTAGCCCTCCGCGTATTCAATGGATAATTTCAGGATGTTAGCATATTTAGCAACATACTCAGGAAAAACAGATAACAAAACAGATGGCCGCTGCACTCGATTAGCAGCGGCCATCATTGTTTCGTTTTAATATCGTCTTAGTGGGAGCCTGTGCGTTGCCTGCGCCAGAGCAAGAACATTCCGACCAAGAAGGCCACTGCTATCAAGGCGACGCTGAAGATAAGTATGGAGTCATTCGCCGTCACCATTTCCACTTTGAAGCTGCCAGCCGGCGTTCCGTCCACGTAGACATTATATTCGCCCGGCTCGCTGCGGGATACGTTGAAGGTCAGTTTCGTGGAGCCGCCGCTGTTCACGATCACTCCCTGCGTTGTTTCCACCTGCCCGTTGACATACAGCGTGACCGCATTGCTGCCATTGGCCGTGCCTTTGTTGGCTATATCGGCGGTCACTGTGATGGGCGTGCCGGGTGTTACCGATTTAGCCGAGAGGATGGCGCTTTGAGTCACAATGTTGGGCAGGCCAACCGGTTGGGTCGTTGTTGTAGTGCCTGAAAACGAGGAGCCGTGTGATGTGGTGGCACCTGTACCTATCAATTGATTTTGCTGGACTACCGTGAAGCCTCCGGTAAGTGTAGCAGTGCCGCCGGGCGAGGTCAGTGAGATATTGTAAGCGCCGGGCGTGGTATTGGCATTAATACATATAGTGGCTGTTATCTGCGTGGCGCAGTTCACCACAAAGCTGCTGACCGTTATTCCCGCGCCGAAGCTGACTGCTGTGGCACCGGTGAGATTGGTGCCTGTGATGACAACCGTCATCGGGCATTGTCCCTGGTTGCCCGTGTTGGGGTTGACCATCGTGACAGTGAGTGCGGGAATAGCAGCCACTGTCAATGTGCCGGAGTTGGTGGGAGTCAGCGTGCCTAAGGTTGCACTTATTTGCGCCGTACCTGCGACATGGCCGGTGAACACGGCGCTCTTACTGTCCCCGTTTGGGACCAGGTCTCCGTTGACAACGCCGCCCGTGATGCTCTGCAATGACCAGGTATCCGCTGCCACATTAGCTATAAAGGCATTCGAGGCATCCCTGGTGATGGCATATACTGTGATAGAATTGCCGATGTTGACGGTCTGGGCGGGCACCACAGTGCCGCTGCCATCGGAGGCCGTCTCCACCCGCACCTTGGCGGGGGTCGGGCCCAGCTTGACGACTGCTATGTCGTCGCCGTTGGTGTAGGCATGCAGGGGTGCCTGACCTGTGGGACCGTTCCAGGTGGCATCGCTGTATCCCGCCACGTAGACATTGGCGCTGGAGTCCAGCGCGATGCCATGAGCTTCATTATTACCTGTCCCGCCGTAGAATGCGTGCCACTGGTAAGCGCCAGCGCTGTTCAGATTGAGGATTACTATGTCATCGATGCCGCCTGAGAAAGCATTCAAGGGAGCCTGACCGGTGGGACCGTTCCAGGTGGCAAAGCTGTATCCCGTCACGTAGATATTGGCCCTGGAGTCCAGCGCGATGCCATCAGCTCCATCATCACCTGTTCCACCGTAGAAGGTGTGCCACTGATAGGCGCCGGCGCTGTTCAGCTTGACGACTGCTATGTCGTAGCTGTTGGTGTAGGCATGCAAGGGTGCCTGACCTGTGGGACCGTTCCAAGTGGCATCGCCGTATCCCGCCACGTAGACATTGGCGCTGGAGTCCACCGCGATGGCAGAAGCCCCAGCAGTACCCGTTCCGTAGAAGGTGTGCCACTGGTAGGCGCCGGCGCTGTTCAGCTTGAGGATTACTATATCGCTGCCAGTACCGGTGAAGGCATTCAGGGGAGCCTGGCCGGTGGGACCATTCCAGGTGGCAGCGCTGTACCCCGTCACGTAGACATTGGCGCTGGAGTCCAGCGCGATGCCATCAGTTCCATCATCACCTGTTCCGCCGTAGAAGGTGTGCCACTGATAGGCGCCGGCGCTGTTCAGCTTGACGACTGCTATGTCGTCGCCGTTGGTGTAGGCATGCAGGGGTGCCTGACCTGTGGGACCGTTCCAGGTGGCAGGGCTGTATCCCGCCACGTAGACATTGGCGCTGGAGTCCACCGCGATGGCAGAAGCCCCTGCAGTATCTGTTCCGTAGAAGGTGTGCCACTGGTAGGCGCCGGCGCTGTTCAGCTTGAGGATTACTATATCGTGGCCGGTAGCCGGTGAAGGCATTCAGGGGAGCCTGGCCGGTGGGACCGTTCCATGTGGCAAAGCTGTACCCCGTCATGTAGACATTGGCACTGGAGTCCACCGCGATGCCTCTAGCAGCATCATTACCTGTTCCACCGTAGAAGGTGTGCCACTGATAGGCGCCAGCGCTGTTCAGCTTAAGGATTACTATATCGCTGTCAGTACCGGTGAAGGCATTCAGGGGAGCTTGGCCGGTGGACCGTTCCAGGTGACAAAGCTGTATCCCGTTACGTAGACATTGCCGCTAGAGTCAACCGCCATGGCATAAGCTCGATCTTCATCTGTTCCGCCGTAGAAGGTGTGCCAAGTGTAGTTCGGGTCGATATACAGGGTATGCTCCGCATCATAACCACCCAGAGCGAAGCCCACCCGGCTGTCTCCCTGTCTCTGGAAGGATACCGCCAGCTCGATACGCTGGCCGGCAATGTCTTGCCAAGCGATAGGGGCGCTTTCTGTAAGGCAGCCGTCCTGGAAGCTGAAGCACAGGCTGCCATCCTGCTCTATGGCCACAGGAGTGTTGTAGTGCAGGCTGATATCCGCAGGATCCCGCCAGGACGGATCACATAGGTGCTTTCGGCAATGCTGCCTTCAGCAGCGCTGTAGATAACATCGATATTTTTCCAAGCATTGCTATAAGATACACTGCCCAGGGGCGCCACGATGTTATGCGGCGCGCTACCCGCTGTGGCTATGGGCTGCACCGGGCTGCCGCCCGAGAATTCCAGCCGCAGGGCATGGTCTGTCCCGGCCAGGTAAACGGCGTCAATGCCGAAGCCCAGCACGTGCCCGCCCGATGTGAACTGCAGCAGCTTATTGACGTCAGTTGCTGCCTGAGGAGCTGCAGTGGAAGGCAAAACTGATATTTGCCTGACCCCCGCATCGGACAATCCTTGATTAGCCTGAACGGCCCCGGCCGGCATAACCAGCGCGCAGAGGAGGCAAAGAAGAATTAAAGGTCTGAACATATAGTTCCACTTTTTCACCTGATAAATCCTCCGTTACCTTAGTAAAAATATGGGCTGCTGCCCTTCAAATAATCAACCGCTGCTGATCTCACAATCAAAGGCACTAATAGGATCAATTCTTTGTGACCCATGCACGAATTTCGTAGTATATCGAAGTTTACTCTGGTGTAGTTTTCTTGTCAACGAGTTATTGATGTTAACGTTCTATGATTTTGGCAGCTCTAAGGAGAACTCGGGGATGGGGGACATATTAATAGACCGTTTCCAACCATTGTTTTACCAGCTTCTCCTTGTCCTTGGAATGAGGGGGAAACGTGATTGAGCATGGGTAGTGCAGTTATTACTATTTTGGGAAATCCACCTATCCCCAGATACTATGGTAAACCAAATTTAATTTTACCTTGACTATTTAACAGCTAAATTGATAGTCTTTTATTGAAAGGAGGCAAGCGGTTACCACCTTTTAGCCAGCTTGTTTTGGGACCATGAAGCCGGTGGTTCGAATCCACTCACCTCGACCATTCCCCTCCACATTTCCCCCAGAATATAGTAATCACCCTCTCTATGTACATGCTTGGATTGATTTGACACAATTCATGAACGCTGTTATTATTTTGAACATGATTCAACATTTTAGTTGCTTTATGTAATTTTGCCTCATTTTTGGCGCATGGAGGATGAAAGGGCATGGATGTGATCGAAACGAAAATCGACACGACATCGGATGAATACCGCAGGAACTACGATGCCATGGAAGCCCGGGTCGCAGAGTTGAAGGAGGAATTGCGGAAAGCACGGGAAGACCGCCCGCAGAAGGCCAAAGACCGCATTGCGTCCCAGGGAAAGATGCCTATTCGTGAAAAGCTGGAGCGTCTTTTAGACCGCAATACGCCTTTTCTGGAGATCGCGCCCCTGGCTGGACGCGGCATGTATGACGGCATGATCCATGGGGGTGGCCTGGTGTGCGGCGTAGGGGTGGTCTGCGGGAAGGAAGTGCTCATCAGCGGCAACGATGCCACCATCAAGGGCGGGGCCACCTATCCCTCGACTATGAAGAAGACACTGCGGGTGCAGACGATGGCCATGCAGAACCGTCTGCCTATTATCACCCTGATCGATTCGGCCGGGGGATACCTGCCGCTGCAATCCGAGGTGTTCCCCGATATAGACGATGGGGGAAGGATTTTCTATAACCAGTCGATCATGTCAAAAATGGGAATTCCCCAGATCACGGCTGTCATGGGGCTCTGCACTGCAGGTGGCGCGTATGTTCCCGCCATGTCGGATGAGACCATT
This sequence comes from uncultured Chloroflexia bacterium, assembly GCA_963752975.1. Taxonomy (GTDB): domain Bacteria; phylum Chloroflexota; class Dehalococcoidia; order GIF9; family UBA5629; genus CAIMUM01. The sequence goes on along the minus strand of CAVWAG010000002.1, from coordinate 103,030 downwards.
CACGTTAAAGGGATAGGGGCCATCTTCCTGGGCGGGCCGCCTCTCGTCAAGGCCGCAACGGGAGAAGAGGTGACCGCCGAACAGCTCGGGGGTGTGGACCTGCACTGCCGGGAATCGGGAGTCTCAGACTATTACGCCGAGAACGATGCGCATGCCATTGAAATCGTCCGCAATATCATGGAATGCATGCCTGCCAGGGAAAAGGCGCGCCTGCCGATGCACGAGCCGAAACCTCCCCTGTACGACCCTAAAGAGATATACGGGATCGTCAGCAAGGAATTCAAGGTACCCTATGACGTGCGCGAGCTGATCGCCCGGATTGTTGATGGAAGCGAATTCCTGGAGTTCAAGGAACTCTTCGGCCCGACGCTGGTCTGCGGCTGGGCTTACATCCACGGATATCCCGTCGGCATCCTGGGCAACAACGGCGTGCTCTTTCCCGACAGCTCAATGAAGGCAGCGCAGTTCATCCAGATCTGCGACAAACGGAAGATCCCCCTCATCTTTCTTCAGAACATCAATGGATTCATCATCGGCAGGGAATATGAGCGCCAGGGCATCGCCAAGCACGGGCACAAGATGGTCATGGCCCAGGCCTGCGCAACGGTACCCAAGTTCACCGTCATTGTCGGCGCATCCTTCGGAGCGGGGAATTACGCAATGTGCGGCCGCGCCTATAACCCACGATTTCTCTGGATGTATCCCAATGCGGAGATCGCCGTGATGGGTGGCGAACAGGCCTCAGGGGTGCTGGTGACACTGCGCAAAGACCAGCTTGCGAAGGAAGGGCAGCCTCCTATGACGAAGGAGGAAGAGGATGCGATCCGCAATCCCTATCATCGAGGCATCGAAAAAGGAAAGCAACGCCCTGTATAGCACGTCGCAACTCTGGGACGACGGCATCCTCGACCCCGTGGATACCCGGGATGCCCTGGGTCTTGCCATCTCAGCCTCGCTTAATGCGCCCATTCCCGATGACGTGTTCGGCTACGGCATATTCCGTATGTAATGAGATAAAGGGATAAGTTCACAGAGGAGGCTCTGCATATTCAGGAAAATACTCGTGGCAAACCGGGGAGAAATCGCCCGGCGCGTGATGAATACCTGCCAGGAGATGGGAATCGCCACAGTAGCCGTGTATTCCGAGGCGGACCGGAAGGCCCTGCATGTGCTGAAAGCCGACCAGGCCGTCTTCCTGGGGGATTCGGAGCCATCGGACAAGTTATCTCAACATTGACAAGATCAGTCGCGGCAGCGAAACAGACCGGCGCTGAGGCCGTCCATCCGGGCTACGGCTTCCTGGCGGAAAACCCTCTATTTGCAGAGCGCTGCGAAAAGGAGGGGCTGGTCTTCATCGGCCCTCCTTCGCAAGTCATCCGTGAATCTCGGAGACAAGACAGTTGCACGCCGAACCGTGGTGGGAAACGGTGTACCTGTCATCCCGGGCATGGACCGGCCCGAATCGGACCCCGAAATACTTGCCCGGGAGGCAGCGAACATCGGATATCCTGTTCTCATAAAAGCCGCTGCGGGAGGAGGAGGAAAGGGTATGCGCGTCGTCGCCTCGCCGAAAGATTTTCATGAGGCCTGCATCTCGGCATCGAGCGAGGCCAAGAGGGCATTCAGCGATGGGTCCATCTACCTGGAAAAGTATCTTTCCCGGCCCCGGCACGTGGAGTTCCAGATTGTCGCAGACACGCACGGCCATGTGGTCCACCTTCTTGAAAGGGAATGCTCCATCCAGAGACGGCATCAGAAGATCATCGAGGAGACGCCCTCGCCCATCATGACACCCGAACTGAGGGAGCGCATGGGGGCTGCCGCTGTCGCCGTGGCCAAAGCATCCGGATATGTGAACGCCGGAACGGTGGAATTCCTGGTTGACCAGGATGGGAAATTTTATTTTCTCGAGGTCAACACCCGCCTCCAGGTGGAACACCCCATCACGGAAATGATCACCGGCCTCGATATCGTGCGGATCCAGATGGAAGTCGCCTCCGGGAATCCCCTGCCCATCATCCAGGAAGATGTACGAAGCAGGGGGCATGCCATCGAATGCCGGATTTACGCGGAAGACCCGGAAAAGGGATTCTATCCCTCCCCCGGCAAGATCATCCACATGCAGGAGCCTTCAGGTCCCGGCATCCGCAACGACTGCGGCATCTATTCAGGCTTCCAGGTGCCTGTGGAATATGACCCCATCCTGTCGAAACTGATCGCACACGCAGAAGACAGGAACCAGGCGATCATGCGGATGATACAGGCGCTTGAGGACTATGTTATCCTCGGCGTGAAGACACCCGTACCCTTCCTCATCGATGTCCTCAAATCCGAGGCTTTTGCAAGAGGAGATACGTTCACCGATTTTATCGAAACCCATTTTGCTGATTGGAAGCCGAACCGGTGTGATGCGGATGCTGCGTGCGCTGCATTCATCATCGATGAACTGACTGGCGTCAGGAAGGCCAAAGCCTCTGCAGGACAGGAGGCTGGCGACTTGTCGCCATGGCAGACGCTCGGCCCCTGGGGCCGTTAAGTACCGGAGGAAAAAGCAAGCTATGGAATACCGGCTCAAAATAGATGAAAATGTGATCTCCTTCCAGGTTGAAAAGAAAGGGGACCACGGCATTACTCTTTCCCATGACAACCGCCTTCTCGACGTTGATTATACCGTTATCTCAAGTCATCACCTTCACCTCTTCGTGAACGGTTCCCCGGTAAATGCCTATCTTGCCCGGGATGGGAACGTCAAGACGGTGATCATCAGGGGAATCCCCTATTCCATCGGGACGCCGATACTCCCGATACCCGCGACCAGGGGGAAGAAGAGATCCCAGGCCATCCCGCAGGAAATCACGCCGCCCATGCCTGCGGTGGTGGTCAGGATACTGGTCTCCCGCGGGAGACAGGGTGAAACAGGGCGAGAGTGTGATCGTCGTCGAGTCGATGAAGATGGAAACGACGCTGACCGCCCCCTCGGATGGGAGGGTGAGAGCAGTGAATGTTGCCGTGGGAGACAAGGTGATGCCCGGCCAGATCCTGGTTGATATCGACAAGGACGATGACAGTCTCAACGAAAGAGGTATCGCAACCCGGCTGATAACCGGCAATACCATATACATAAGGAGGTAATCGATGGAGGATCGCCACTTGCTCTACCGCGTCGAAGAAGGCGTGGGACACATCACCATCAACAGGGAGCCGCAGAGAAACGCCATAACACCTGAAGCGCTCGCATTGTTCCATGAATACCTGGATGAGGCGGAAAAGGACGAAAACGTCCGGGCCCTCCTGGTCACCGGCGCCGGGGAGAAGGCCTTCTGCACGGGGGCGCAGTTGAGCGGAGAGGTCACCACCGGGGGCAAGGATATCTTTGCCAGCTATGCAGGCCTCTTGAACCGGATCGCCAGTTTCCCCAAACCGACCGTTGCCCGGGTCAAAGGATTCTGCCTGGCAGGCGGCATGGGATTCATGCTTGCCTGCGATATCGTTCTTGCCAGCGATGACTCAAAATTCGGAACGCCCGAGGTGAATGTCGGCCTGTGGCCCATGATGATCGGCGCGCTCATATTCCGCAATGTGCTCCAGAAGAAGGCCATGGAGATGATCCTCCTGGGAGAAAGGCTTACGGCGCAGGAGGCGCTTGCCATGGGGCTCATCACCCGGGTGGTCCCTGCAGCAGACCTTGATGGAGAAGTGAAAAAAGTGCTCGCCAGCCTCACCTCGAAAAGCCCCATCGGGATGAGAATCGGGAAACAGGCATTCTATGCTATGGCGAATCTGCCGTTGCAGGAGGCCCTTAACTTTCTTATCGGAAAAGATCAAGGAGGTTGCCGGTACGGAAGATGCCAAAGAGGGCATAACTGCCTTTATGGAAAAGAGGCAGCCCAATTTCACGGGAAAATAAGCAGCGGGACCATTTATGATTGCCGTGGAAAACATGAATTTACTTTTATTAAACAGGCTGCGTAAGTCCAATACTATTAAAGAGAAGGAGAATTGCTATGAGTTCTGACAGCAGGAAAGGCAAGGATAAAGTCATTATCGCAAATTGCAGCGGCTTCTTTGGGGACCGCCTGGCTGCAGCCTCGGAGATGGTCCGGGGAGGTCCCATAGATGTTCTTACAGGCGATTACCTTGCAGAGCTTACCATGGCGCTCCTCTTCCGCTTGAAATTGAAAAACCCTGAGGCGGGTTATACCCCGACCTTCCTGAAACAGATGGAAGAGATTATGGGAGAATGCCTCGACAAAAAGATCAAAGTGGTATCGAACGCCGGCGGATTGAATCCCCGCGGGCTTGCGCAGGAACTTCTCAAGATAGCGGAAAAACTGGGGCTCCATCCCAAGATTGCCTGCATAGAGGGGGATGATCTCATGGGGCGGCTCGGTCAACTGCAGGAGGCGGGAGAGTCCTTTGTTCACCTTGATAAAGGTATATCTCTGAAAGACGGGGGCCTGGTTCCCATCACCGCAAATGCTTATCATGGAGGCTGGGGCATTGCTGAGGCCCTCGAAAGAGGCGCCGATATCGTGGTGAGCGGCCGCGTCGCCGATGCCTCGCTTGTAATGGGGCCCGCGGCCTGGTGGTTCGGATGGAAGCGCAATGATTGGGATAAGCTTGCCGGCGCAGCGGTGGCAGGGCACATTGTTGAGTGCGGAGCCCAGGCTACGGGCGGGAATTATTCCTTCATCGAAGAGGTACCGTCATTCCTGAAGGTTGGGTATCCCATAGCCGAAATATCCGCTGACGGTTCATCGGTCATCACCAAGCATCCGGGCACCGGCGGCCTCGTTTCCGTGGACACCGTGAAGGCGCAGCTCCTGTATGAGGTCAAGGAACCCACTTATCTGACTCCCGATGTTTCAGCCCGGTTCGATACGATCAAGATATCCCAGGAAGCGCCCGACCGCGTCCGGATATCCGGTGTGCTCGGCTCCCCGCCCCCGAGACCACCAAGGTGTGCATCAACTGCCTGGGCGGGTACAGGAATTCGATGACTGTTGTACTGACCGGTCTCGATATCGAAAAAAAGGCCAGGATAGTCGAGGATGCATTCTTCGACAGCCTGGGTGGAAGAGGACAGTTTGCCGTCGAAGAAGTACAGCTTGTCCGGTCGAGCAAGGACAACCCGGAGACAAACGACGAGGCCTTTGCCTATCTCCGGATATCCGTCATGGACCGCGATCAGAAGAAGGTGGACAAGTTCTCTGCCAAGGTCGTCGAGCTGGCGCTGGCAAACATCCCGGGTTTCACGTTAACAGCCCCCCCGGCAAAAGGGACGATGGCGATCATCCACTGGCCGGCGCTCATTCCCCAACGCCACATCACCCAGAAGATTATGATTAACGGCGAGGAGTTTTCCGTCGGTTTTGTGCCGTCCGGGGCTTCGACGCCGCCTCCGGAGCCGCAGAAAGTACGGATACCGCCTGTGCCGGCCGGTAAGACGGTAAAAATACCCTTCGGCCGCATCTACGCCACCCGCTCAGGCGATAAGGGGGGCAATGCAAATCTCGGCGTCTGGGGAAAAACGCCCGAAGCATATGCCTTCCTCAAGGAGTTCCTGACCACCAAGAAACTGAAGGAACTCCTCAATGATATGGGCGGATATGAAATCGAACGCTACGAGTTACCCAATCTGTTCGCCGTCAACTTCTATATCAGGGGCGTCCTGGGTGAAGGCGTGGCTGCATCGCTGAGAAGCGATCCCCAGGCCAAGACCCTGGGCGAGTACCTGCGCGCAAAGGTTATCGAGGTGCCGGAGTCTATTGTTCCGTGATTACTCCGGCTCATCGTGGATAAAATATTGCCGGAAGGCAGGAAGCTGCCCGGCAGAAAAGGAGGTTGTTAGATGACAGTATACGATGAAAAGCCCTGGGGCAAGTTCTACGAATCACGGTTAAGTGAGGAGATGAAAGCCGTAGAGGAGACATACGTGGACATGCTGGAGAAGGGCCTGAAATTCCAGCCGGAGACGGCGGCCTTCCATTTTCTGGGGATCACATTCACCTATAAAGAGCTGGACCGGCTTTCCATGAGATTCGCGTCATACATTCGCAAACAGGGATGCAATCCGGGAGATGTGGTGGGCATCAACCTTCCCAACCTTCCTCAGTATCTCATCGCCCTGGCGGGGGCCCTCCGTGCGGGATGCGTGGTCACCGGCGTCTCTCCCCTTCTCACCCCGAAAGAGATGGCCTACCAGTTGAATGATTCGGGCGCCAAAGCTGCTGGTAACACTGGATGCGATCTATGAAAACCGGGTGCAGAAGATAAAAGACGATATCCCCAGGGTTACCTGTATCATCACAACCAACATCGCGGACTATCTCCCCCGGCTATAAGCGCATCCTGGGCAAACTCTCTGAAGAAGGTCCCTTCCGGAAAGGTGGAGCCGATCACGGGAAAAGAAGTGATATCTTTCAAAGATATGCTTTCAGGAACGCTGCCCGATATTCCCAGGCCGTCCGTCAAGCTCGACGATACCTGTCTCATTCAATATACAGGCGGGACCACGGGCACTCCCAAGGGCGCAGTCCTCACCCACCGGAATATGGTTTCCAATTTCACTCAGGGAAGGCAGTGGCTGGATCTCTCGATGGGCGGCGGCACCGTCTGCTCCGGTTTCCCCTTCTTCCACCTGGCGGGCCTCTATTTCGGAATGATTTCCATGGCCATGGCCTTTACCCAGTGCCTGATCCCTGACCCCAGGAACACCAAGAACATGTGCAAAGAGATCGCCGAGCACCGTCCGAGTTTGATGCTCCAGGTCCCTTCCCTCTACCAGATGCTGATGGACGATCCGGCGTTTTCAAAGATCGATTTTTCCGCCTGCAATGCCTGCATTTCCGGCGCATCGCCGTTTTCCAAAGAAGCGATCAACGCCCTCGAGGCTATCGTCGGCAAGGGTAAAGTGGTTGAACTCTACGGGATGACCGAAGCGAGCCCGATCATCACTATGAACCCCCTGCGGGGAAAGAAGAAGATCGGCTCGGTGGGGTTCCCTCTCCAGAGCACCCGGGTCAAGCTGGTCGATGTAGAAACGGGAAAGAAAGAAGTCGCCCTGGGTGAGGTGGGGGAGATTATCGTTCACGGGCCCCAGGTGATGAAAGGGTATCACAACAAGCCGGAAGAGACGGCCAATACCCTGCGTGAATTCCAGAATGCTAAATGGCTCTATACCGGCGATGTGGCGCGGATGGACGAGGACGGGTATTTCTCTATCGCCGACAGGACAAAAGACATGCTCATTGTGGGGGGATACAAGGTATTCTCCCGCGAGGTGGAGGAGGTGCTCAGCGAGCACAGGGCAGTCGAGTTCTGCGCGATCATAGGCATCCCGAACCCGGAGCGGCCCGACAGCCAGATCGTGAAAGCAGTCATCCAGCTCACCAGAGACGCCCAGGCGAAAGGACCACGAGCAAATCAAAAAGGAGATACTCGAACATTGCAAGGAGAACCTCGCACCCTACAAGATTCCCAAAATGATTGTATTTATGGAGGCGATACCCCTTACCGCTGTGGGCAAGGTGGATAAAAAGGCGCTCAGAACAGTGTAGCGAACCAAATCCCATCGAGAGAACAGGAGAATGAGGAATGTATTTCAACGAGACGCATGACGCTTTCAGGGCATCGATAAAGAAGTTTGTCGATAAGGAGATCAACCCCCACATGACCGAATGGGAAGAGAACGACAGCCCCCCTTCACGAGCTTTTCAAGAAGATGGGCGACCTCGGATTCCTGGGCATTCGCTATGATCCGAAATACGGGGGAGGGGGACTGGATTACTGGTTTGAGACAGTCCTGCTCGAAGAGATCGGACATATCAAAGGCATGGGTGTTTCTACAGCCATCGCAGTCCAAACGAACATGGCCACACCGGCAATCGCAGCCTTCGGCAGCGAATACCTCAAGGAAACCTATCTGAAGCCGGCGATCGCCGGTGATATGGTCTGCGCCATTGCCGTGACCGAACCGGATGCGGGCTCCGATGTCCATGCCATGAAGAGCAAAGCGGTGAAGAAAGACGGTTACTATCTCCTGAACGGATCGAAGACGTTCATCACCAACGGGGTCCAGGCGGATTTCCTTACCCTCCTGGCCAGGACCGATGAAGGAGAAGGGTATCATTCCTTCGGGCTCTTTGTGGTCCCGACCAATCTTAAAGGTTTTCAGGTGAGCAAGAAGCTCGATAAAATCGGGCTCTGGAGCAGCGATACGGCGGAGCTCTTTTTTGACGATGTCAAGGTGCCTGCGGAAAACCTGATCGGCGACGACACGTGAGGGTTTCATCATACCAGATGAAGCAGTTCCAGCACGAGAGGTTCGCAGTGCTGCCCGGCACCTGTTACGGCGGTACAGGATATGATCGCCATGACGGTGGACTATCTCCGCCAGCGGATCGTATTCGGCAAACCCCTGATCACCAAGCAGGTCTTGAGGCATCGGCTGGCAGACTGGATTACCAGGAATGAAGCCCTGAAACAGCTGACCTACCATATCGTCCGGATGAAGATGGAAGGCCGTGGACCCGACGCGGGAAGTCTCCATGGGCAAACTGCTGGCAGGACAACTGATTTCCGAAGTTGCCAGCGGGTGCCTCCAGATGTTCGGCGGGATTGGGTTCATGAACGAGACCCTCATCTCGCGCTATTTCCGGGACGTCCGGGTCATGTCCATCGGCGGCGGCGCGGATGAAGTCATGCTTGAGATCGTCGCACGGATTGAGGGCTTTTAACGTTTCCCGCAAGCAGGAGAACTGTTAAACTGTTAAAGACGTTTCTCATGGTGCCGCGCCACCATATCAAGTCTTTACAGTGGAGCTGGATATGGCCAAATCAAACGATCAGGAAAGTGTACTTTCACGCAGTGCATTACGGCGGCTGAGAGAAAAAGAACAGAAGTACAATACCATTCTCAAGGCAGCCGAAACTCTCTTTGCCCAAAAGGGTTACCACCAGACAAGCATTGAGGAAATAGCTGATTTGGCCGAGGTTTCCACAGGCGCCGTATATTTTTATTTTAAGAACAAGGAAGACCTTCTCATCACATTGATGCAGGAGATAGGGCATCAATTGAGGAAATTACTCGCCGACGAGCTTCAAAAGGACCGGATTTTCCTTTGATAGTTTTAAGAATATCTCGTTTGCCTTTTTAAGAAATTTCTGCGGGAGTCATCCTGAGTGGATTGCAATTTTTTTCAGGGAATCCGTCGGCCAGAGTTCGGAAGTTGAAGAACAGAGGAAGCAACTGTTCATCAAACTTACGGATGATATCAAGGACGCGTTCGTTCAAATAAACAAGGGACAGGGAATAGATCCTACTGACGACTTTACCCCCGAGTTGGTTGCCGTGTGCATACTCGGGGTATACGAACGAATCGCCTGCCATTACTTCCTGTGGCAGGACCACCCGGAGGATATCGATACTATCGCTCAGAAATCTGTATCTTTCATGCTGGGCGGGATTGACAACCTCCTTAAAGATTGAGAAATCACTATAGTCGATTGATGACACTAACTATCTGGAGGAGATCTATGAAAACAAGAATTACGGAGATGTTAGGGATTCAGTACCCGATTTTTTATCCGGAATGAGCTGGATCAGCGTTCCTGAGATGGTGGCTGCAGTTTCGAATGCAGGCGGTTTGGGGATCCTCGCCACAGGCCCCCTGGACAAGGATACGACCCGGGAATCCATCAGGCGGATCCGCAAGCTCACGGATAAGCCCTTCGGGGCCAATGCGTCACTGCTGTTTCCCGGCGCCACGGAATCCGCCAGGGTCCTGCTTGACGAGCAGGTCCCGGTGATCAACTTCGCTCTGGGCAAGGGAGACTGGATAGTTAAGGAGGCCCACAAATACGGCGGCAAGGTCATAGCCACGGTAGTTAACTCCCGTCACGCCAAGCGGGCCGAGGAGTACGGGTGCGATGCCGTCATCGCCACGGGCAACGAGGCTGCAGCCCATGGTGAGTTCGTCACAACGTTCTGCCTTATCCCGAGCCTGGTGAATGCGCTTCCGTATCCCGGTCGTTGCCGCCGGAGGAATCGCGGACGGCAGGGGCCTGGCTGCAGCGCTGGCCCTGGGCGCAGAAGGTATCGCCATGGGGACCAGGTTCATGACCACAAAAGAAAGCCCGCTCCACAAGAACTACAAAGAGCTCTCCCTCACAAAGGATGTCACCGACACTTTATACTCAAAGCGTTTCGATGGACTGTATTGCCGTGTTATGAAGACCGGATACTGCCGAGCGTGCAGAGAAGCGGGGCCTGGACCTGCCTGCCGCCTTCTTCAACGCGCAGGACGTCGCGAAGCAACTGCGCCTGCCCTTTTATCAAGCTCTTCATTGGCGTGATGCTTTCCGGATGGAAGAACACCAAACAGCTTGCCTACCTGGCGAACGCCTCCCATGCCTTCCAGCTGGCCACAGAAGAGGGTGACCTTAAGAAGGGAGTCCTGCCGGTAGGGCAGTGCACCGGCCTGATCAAAGACGAGCCTACGGTCAAAGAGCTGTTTGACAGGATGGTAAGCGAGGCAGAGGGAATTGAGAAAAGAATGGCGGGCATCTTCGCATGAACATTATTTCGATAATGTAATTATTTATGTTATGGTTGTTGCGGCAATGATTGTGCGTTACTGGAGTAAAAATAGATGATTTCTAACCTGGGAGATACAAACATCATCTCCGTTTCAGGACTTACCAAAAAGTTCAAGGATTTTGTGGCTGTAGATAACATATCTTTTACCGTGAAAAAGGGCGAGATCTTCGCTTTCCTGGGTCCCAATGGAGCAGGCAAATCCACTACTATACAAATGCTTACAACTTTGCTCGCGCCGACCAAGGGCAAGGTGATGATAAACGGCAACGACCCAACGAAAAATAAGGACGCGGTGCGCAAGTCTTTCGGCATTGTTTTCCAGGACCCCAGCCTGGATAGCGATCTTACCGCCCTGGAAAACATGCAGTATCATGCTGTGCTATACAAGGTACCGAAGGAGATCAGGGAAAAAAGAATAACGGAACTCCTGCGCTTTGTTGAACTTTGGGACCGTAAGAACGACATGGTAAAAACTTTCTCCGGCGGTATGAAGCGCAGACTGGAGGTAGCCCGCGGGTTGCTTCACCACCCGGCCATAATGTTCCTGGATGAACCTACGCTCGGATTGGATCCGCAGACCAGGAATCACATCTGGAGCTATCTCAAGGATATCAGCGAGAAGCAAAAGATGACCGTCTTCTTTACCACGCACTATATGGCGGAGGCGGAAAAGGTCGCCGACAGGATAGCCATTATCGACCACGGCAAAATCGTGGCTATGGGCAGCCTGGCGGAGCTGGAGGATAAAACGAAAACAAATTCTCTTGAAGAAGCATTTATAGCTATTACCGGGAACACCATTAGAGAGGAACAGGTGAATGGCACGGGCAGAATGAGGGCCATGCAAAGACTATGGGGGCGACGTTAATGAGTACGATTTATATATTATGGCTGCGGCAGGTTAAAAAGTATTTCCGCACTCCTTCCCGTATTATCGGTTCGCTGGGCCAACCCCTGCTCTTTTTACTGGTATTCGGTTTTGGTTTTGGCTCCATCTACAAACAGGCCGGGCAGGGGGATTATATTCAGTTCCTGGCCCCGGGTATCATCATGATGAGCGTACTATTCACCGCGGTTTTTTCGGGCATCGACCTTATCTGGGACAGGCAGTTCGGGTTTTTAAAGGAAACTATGGTGGCGCCGGTGCCCAGGTGGCAGATCATGCTGGGGAAAACGCTGGGTGGCGCGACAGTAGCCTCGTTTCAGGGAGTGATCGTATTTATTCTGTCGCTGATTGTCGGCTTCAAAGTTCACGAACTTATTTATGTTGCCGGTTGCCGCCCTGTTTGTCTTTCTTGTCGCCCTGTTGTTCACTTCGCTGGGCATTGCCATTGCCTCCAGGCTTGAGGACATGCAGGGGTTCCAGTTAATTATGAATTTCCTGGTGATGCCGATCTTTTTCCTGTCGGGATCGTTGTTCCCGCTCCAGGGCCTGCCCAAAGCATTGGAAGTAGTAACAAGACTCGACCCGCTTACCTACGGAATCGACGGTGTCAGGGAATCCCTGATCGGGGTGGGCACCTTCGGGATCGCTATCGACCTCCTGGTGGTCGTTGTTATTGCAGCGGTCTTACTGGGAATTGGAAGCTATCTTTTTGAAAGAATCCAGGCTTAGGAGAGACTTTAAGGTCAGGGTCGTCAGGCTGTATCCTGGAATATTGTCACTGATCCCTCCGCCCTCCAAATATCAGGACGGGGAGTGAAGTGGCGTGACCAGCTCTGCCTTGCAATCTCCCTGAGCCGGAGAATATCATTAATCACGAACCATGAAATACCGTCCCTTTGGCAAAAAAATGGAGTGGGAGGTGTCGGCCCTCGGCTTCGGCGCCATGCGCCTTCCTCAAACGTCTTCCAACCCGGCGGACGTTGACGAGGCCGAATCGATCAAGATGCTCCGCTTCGCCATAGATAATGGCGTTAATTACGTTGACACCGCTTATCCTTACCACGCCGGCCGCAGCGAGGTGGTGGTGGGCAAGGCGCTGCAGGACGGCTACCGTCAGAAGGTCAAGATTGCCACCAAGCTGCCCTCGTGGGCTATCCAGACGGCGGCCGACTTCGACAAATATCTGGATGAACAGCTCAAGCGCCTCCAGTCGGACATCATCGATTTCTACCTGCTGCACGGGTTGAATAAGCAGTACTGGCCGAAGCTGCGTGACCTCGAGCGTATTCCGCTGGGCGGAGAAGGCCATGGCGGATGGGCGGATCGGCCGGCTGGGGTTCTCCTTCCACGATGAATACAGCCTTTTCAAAGAGATCGTGGACGCCTACGACAACTGGACCTTCTGCCAGGTGCAATACAACTACATGGATACGGGCTTCCAGGCGGGCACGAAAGGCGTCCGGTACGCGGCCGGCAAAGGACTGGCTATAGTGGTCATGGAGCCTTTGAGGGGTGGCAGCCTGGCCAAACAGCCGCCGGAGAGTGTGGCCAGGATATGGGACAGTGCGGAGAACAAGCGCAGCCCGGCCGAATGGGCGCTGCTCTGGGCCTGGGAACAACCCGAGGTATCGGTGGTACTCAGCGGTATGAGCTCGTTTGACCAGGTCAAAGAAAACCTGGACATAGCGGACAGGTCGGGGACGGGCGCGCTGACGGAATCAGAGCTCAAGCTTATCGCAAAAGCCAGAATGGCTTTCAAAAAGCTAAGGCCTATCCCCTGCACAGGATGCGGGTATTGCATGCCATGCAAACAGGGGGTGGAGATCCCGCGCATCTTCGAGTTTTACAATAACGGCATTATGCACGAGGACATCCAGAGAGCGCGCTTTTACTACCGGTTCCCGATCGCACTGAAGGAAAGCCAGCGCGCAGACCAGTGCATAGACTGCGGGGAATGCGAGGAAGCCTGCCCACAGAAAATCCCCATCGCTGAATGGCTCAAGAAGGTGCACGCGGAACTGGGGCCGGGTTGATTGGATGCGCAGAGTTGCGCACGCCGGCGGCCGCTTAACCGGGAAGGGTAACAGGGAAGCAGCTGGTGTAGAACGCTAAGGGCTTAACTGACTGGAAAGTGTATCGAAGTTATTTTTCAACCTGTCACGCAAAGTAGTATATGTCTGAGTAAGCGCTTCCCATCTTGATTTTGTATCCAGGGACTCGGACCAGGCGGACTCTGCCGCAGCGGCAAATTCTTTGTCATCAAATCTTTTTACAAGGTCATTCAGCCTGTTCCTTTGATCAGCGTATTGCATATTGGCGTAGGAAACTGTTATCTCCTTGGTATTTTGCTGGCTGAGAGTTATCTCTTCATCTAATATCAACAGACTTAAATCAAGATAAGGCTTCATGGCCGCCAGGGTCTTTCTGGGCGGTTCAAGCTGGTCTTTTTGAACCGGGACCGGTTGTGTTTTCAAGCCGGCTAATTCTGCCCTGGCGGCAGCCAGTTGCTCCTTTGTCGATTTCAACTCGGCCTGCACTGAATTGTATTGCTCTTGCGAAACCTGCGGCGCGCAGCCAACTAATAATTGAACTAAGAGCAACAGGACTAACGCGGATACGGTGTTTTTAAATTTAAATATAGCCATGCTTACATCTGCTCCCAAGATTTAGATAGAATGTTAATTCGTCTCTGCCAATCAGTACCATCGAAAACAGGATATTTTAATATAAATTGGCCCGCCAATCAATGAATTGATTAATCAATCAAAGTTATATAAAATATGTTAATTTTCAAAAGGAGGTAGTACCATGTCCAAAAGGGTCGGCATTGTTGGTGCTGCGGTTACGCCCTTCAAAGCCAAATGGAACGAAAAGACATACTATGAACTTGCACAAATGGCCACCAGGGAGGTGGTCAAGGATGCCAAGATCTCAATCAAAGATGTCGATTCCGTTTTCTATGCAATCTATAACGATATTTTTGAAAGGACCTGCATTCCCGAGCATGCTTTACATGGCATTAATCGGCATGCAGAACAAGTTTGGCATGCGTGTCAGCACCGGCGGCGCGACAGGTGCCTATACTATATCTGCGGCACATGCCTATTTGGCCGCGGGAAGGTTCAAGACTGCCCTGGTGCTGGGTGTGGAGAAATGTACCGACTGTTTCGATTTCATGTCCATGTCCGCCACGCCCGAGGTTATCAAGTCTATCGGCTGGTCGGCCGACAGTTTCTTCGAGCAGAGGCTGGGATGGACTGCCGCCGACAGCTATGCCGAGGTGGTGCTTGCCTATATGGATGAACACCCCAAGGACCTCAAGCCTGAGGTGACGGCCAAGATATCCTCCCTGCTCAGCCAGTATGTTAAGACCAACAAGTTTGCGCAGCGGCAGCATGACCAGGTGACTCCACAGGAAGTCATGAATTCCAGGTTGGTGGTCTACCCGTTCAAGGAACTGGAGATATGCGTTTATACTGAAGGCGCCGCCGCCCTTATCTTAGCCGAAGAAGAAACGGCCAAGGCCATTTCCAAGAACACAGGGAAACCGATCGTCTGGATTACCGGCCTGGGCGAAGCCAATGAGCACTCCTTTGCCGGGAAGAATCAGAAGGTGATGCCGCGCATCATGTCGGACTATATTGCTTCACACCAGGCCTATAAAATGTCGGGGATAAAAAATCCCAGAAAATCCATCGATATCGTGGAGCTGCACGATGCTTTCGTGCACCAGCTCGAGATCACCATGTCGGAGTTCGACCTCGTTCCGCGTGGTAATGCTGATGCTCTTATCGATGACGGCCTTATGCTCCCCGGCGGCGAATATCTCGTCAATCCCGTGCGGCGGCCTGATATATTGCGGGCACGCCGTTGGAGCAAGCAACATCATGTCTGCATGGTCGGCGCGCAATGAGCTGATAAAGCGCAAGAAAAAGACCGCGATTGTGCATGGAACGGGCAGTACCATCGCCCAGTACACTGCTGTCTGTATCCTGGAACATGATTAAGCGAGGAAGGAGATAAATAAGATGGCTAAGAAGAAAGAAAAACTTATCCCGGCAGAGTATATACCCGATGTAGGCTCGCATGTCCTGACTATCGACAAGGAAAAATATTTAATCGCCAATGATGCCATGTATACCTTCTACCAGAGGAGCAAGGGCGAATTGTCCCCCTTCTTCCTGGGCCTGAGGGATGATAAAAAGGTATTGGGCTGCAAATGCCCCAAGTGCGGACTGGTAAGGTGTCCCCCCTTCCTGACGCACTGCCCGGACTGCGATTTCGCCCCTACCAGGATTGTTGAAGTCGGCCAGGTGGGAACGATGCTCAGCACGCCGCCCATCACCTATTTCGCCAACTCGCTCTTCCTCAAGATGGCCCCCTACGGCAGGGGACGTGTGGTTTTAGAGGGTGCGGACACGGCGCTCAGTGTGAATGTATATACCACCACTGGCATACTTGCGCCGGGCATTATCAAGAAGGGCACCAAGGTCAAGGTAATTTTCAGGGATGACCGCAATGGCGAGATAAGCGATATCTTCTGCGTACCCGTCAGCGAATTGACCAAAGCCCAGGTCGCCAAGAAAGGCCTGCTTTCTTCCCAGATCAACTGGGAGGCGGCGGTCGAACCAACCTTGAAAAAAGCTACTGCAGCAGAGCAGGAAGTTTACAAAAAGGCCCTCAAAGAGATTAAAGCAGTCATCAAGTTGATGAATGAAACAGAGCGTGCCCGCAAGGATATCATGGGATGGAAGCGCAACATCCAGGTCAAGACCACGGGCGGAGAATTCGCCATCATCATCAACAACGGTGATATCAGCCTGGCGGAGAAAAAGCTGACTAAACCTGATTTCATCATGGTGGCCAAGAGTCCCAAGACTTTAGCGGATGGCCTTGCCTACCGCGGCGCAATTACAGACTCGGTTATCATGAAGCGGCTCTGGATCAGTAAAAACATGGAATTCACGACCATCTTCAAACTGGACCGCATGGCCCGTTCAGTAGCACGCTCCAAGAAATAATCCTGTCGGCTACAAACATAAAAGCAGGGGGCGAAAGCCCCCTGCTTTTATTATTTAGCGAAAGCTATTTTTTCAGTATTGTCACTGCGGCCACGTGGTTCCAACCGAAGACCTGACACAAGTCCAACTTTAGGATCTCTGGATATCTGCCTCTTTCCCGCTT
The DNA here is from genome assembly GCA_963752975.1 of uncultured Chloroflexia bacterium. Lineage (GTDB taxonomy): Bacteria > Chloroflexota > Dehalococcoidia > GIF9 > UBA5629 > CAIMUM01. Next base: position 86,360 of record CAVWAG010000002.1, on the reverse strand, counting down.
GACCCCTCATCTGCCACACGATCTCGCATACCTGCCCGAGGCCCGAAGCGCCGGGCGGCTCACCTTTGCACTGTATCCCGCCGCTGGGGTTGACCGGTAGCCTGCCCGTGATGTCCCATACACCTTCCCGCAGCAGCTTATATGCTTCCCCCGGCTTGCAAAGGCCGAGTTGCTCTATGTGTACCAGCTCGTGTGCGGATTCGGTATCCTGTACCTCACACAAGTCTATATCTTTTGGTCCCACACCCGCCATCTCATAGGCTTTTTTCGCGGCCAGCTCGGTTACCGAAAAGCCTTTTGTCTTGAGGTTCACACTATAGGTGTTGCTGGGCTCGACTACCGAGGGGGGATACTGCGCCGTCTGCATAACGGTTGCAGCGATGGTTATCGGCTTGCGGATATTGAATTTCTTGGCGGCCTTCTGGCTGCATACGATGGCCGCCGCAGCGCCATCATCGGGCGTGCAAAAATTGTACAGGTGTAGAGGGTAGGCCACCATGGGAGATTTGAGTACGTCCTCGACAGTGATTATATTCCTGAAGAGGGCGTAGGGGTTATTAGCGCCGTTTTTATGGGCCTTCACTGCTACCCTGGCAAAATCCTCCTCGGTGGCGCCGTAATCATTCATGTATTTCTGGGCCACGGTCGCAAAGGCTGCCGGGCTGGCCTTCATGCCCAGGACATTCTGCCAGGGGTCTCCCAGTTCATCGAACATGCCCTTGAACTTATCGAACCCGTAAACCAGCACGACCTCGCAGGAACCGCTATTGATGGCATCCCTGGCTAATTTCAACATGGCGCCGCCGGTAGCGCACATCGCATTTATCTGGTAAATCGGCACGCCGGTCATGCCCACTTTCATCATCAAATCGATGCCGGTGCCCGCCTTTTTCAAAGCGACCTTCCCGGCAAGCACAAACTCGATATCATGGTAAGTCATGTTGGCATCTTCCAGCGCCTTTAAAATAGCTTCGATAGCGATGTCATCGGGGTCCTTGTCAGGATACCTGCCGAACGGGTGCATTCCAACGCCGGCAATTACCACGTCGCTCATAGCGCCTCCTTCAGTTCAGGTGTATTTATCGGTAAAGCAATAAACATGTTAATTGGCCCCCGACGGTTTGAACTTGCAGATCATGACGTCGTTGCCGTCCTTGTCTTCACCGAATTTTTCAAAGGTCAATTCCATTTCCATGCCGATCTTGAGTTTTTTAGGGTCATTTTCGGTGAGCAGGGAATAGAGTACCATCCCACCGGGCAACTCGATCCAGCCCAAACCGAAGGGCACAAAGGGATCAGGCGGCTTGTAGGGCGGGGGCGCCGGGTAGTACATCACGGAAAAGGCATAAAGCTTTCCCGTATTGCTCAGGGTTATCTCCTCAAGGTCGCGCCCCTGGCAATTCTCGCAGATATCCCGCCTGATAAAGAACTGCTCCCCGCATTTTCTACACTTGCTCCCGACCATGTACCCCTTATCGGACGGGGACTGCGGGAGCTTCATCATTCCTTCTTTGAAGGGGACCTGCTTGCCTGTGCTGTTGCCCATGTATAAACCTCCGTTAATGTTTGATCTAAGTTGCAGAGCGTATTGACAAGGACGTTTTACCTGTGTTATAAATCTAAAAGCGCCTGTAAACTGGCCAGTTTTACACAACGGTATATTTTAAAACGTATTCCGGTATGTTGTAAAGAGATTAGTGTGGTCAGGTACAGAGGAAGATACATAGTCCGCATGAATTAATTGGAGGTAGGAGCAATATGAAAGACCCGTACGCCAGCAAACCATGGTTAAAATTCTATGACAAGCATGTACCGGCGAAAATTAATTATCCGAATAAATCGTATCCTGAGATGTACCGCGAGAATTTCCCCAGGTTCAAAGACATGGTTGCCATACATTATGCGGGGACGGCCATTTCGTTCACCGAACTTGAGCGTATGTCCAACCAGTTCGCTAATTTCCTGATAAAGCAGGGGCTGAAGAAGGGTGATGTGGTGGGTGTCAACCTCCCCAACGTGCCGGCCTATTACATCTCGGTCCTGGGCACGCTCAAGGCCGGGTGCATCCTCTCCGGCGTAAGCCCTTTGCTTACGCAGCGCGAACTGGAATATCAATTGAACAACTCGGGCGCAAAGGTGCTGGTGGCCATGGACCTGCTATGGGGCAATGTCGGGACCATCATCGCCAAAACAGGCGTCAAGGCGGTGGCCATGGTCGGGATAGCGGATTTCCTGCCGTCCGATAAACCGGCCGCGCCCGGCGCCCTACCCTCGGTACCCGGGATAACCATTAAACATTTCCTGGAGATACTGAAGGAGATGCCGGATACCGACCCGAAGGTGAAGATAAGCCCGGACGACCCGGCCCTGATGCAGTATACGGGCGGAACCACCGGGCCATCAAAGGGCGCCGTGCTGACGCACAAAAATATGGTACATCACATTACACAATTAGTAGTCTGGCTCGACTACAAGATGGGTAAATCCGTGATTTTGTCCGCGTTCCCCCTGTTCCACCAGGCTGGGCTGGGTGTCAGTATGTGGAGCATGGCCTGCGGCCAGACCCAGATAGCAGTAGCCAACCCACGTGACCTGGCAGGCATAATCCAGATGGCAAAGACCTACAAGCCGACGGCCTTTTGCAACGTACCCACTATTTATATTGAGTTGGGGAGGATGCCGGCCTTCAAGGAACTGGATTTCTCGAATATCCAGTACTTCCTCAGCGGCGCCGCTCCTTTCCCGCCGGAATATATCAAGGATTTCGAGGCAGTTGTGGGAGAGGGGAAGGTCTGTGAAGGGCTGGGGATGACCGAGACCAGCCCGCTTTCTTGTGTGTCGCCATGCTACGGGAAGAAAAAGGCAGGGTCGGTCGGCCTCCCATTCCCGGATGTGCAAATAAAAATAATTGATCCGGTGACCAATGAAATAGTCCCGATAGGAGAGGCGGGCGAACTGGTTGCCAAGGGCCCTCAGGTTTTCACCCTGGGGTTACCATAACATGCCGGAAGAGACGGCCCATACCCTGCGGGACGGTTGGATCTACACCGGTGACATAGCCCGCATGGACGAGGACGGTTACGTATGGATTGTGGACAGGCTGAAGGACATGGTGAACGTATCGGGGTACAAGGTGTTCACCCGTGAACTCGATGACATTATCTGTGAGCACCCGGCCGTTGCCATGGCTGCTACTATTGGTATACCCGATCCCAAGCGGCCCGGAGCAGAGATGGTGGCTACTGCGGTTGTCCTGAAACCAGGAGTGGAGAAGAGCGAAGCTACCAGGACCAGTATACTCGACTTCATTAAGGAAAAAGAAGCCCCGTATAAGGTCCCCAAGAAAATTGAATTCATGGACCAGCTTCCGCTCAGTGCGGTCGGCAAAATTCTCAAGCGTGAACTGCGCAGCATCATGGTTCCGAAGGCGTGAGACTGTTGGACTATGCCCCTGACGGAAGATCGTTAGCTGAGAATAGCTGGAGCAGTACTATTTTTTCTTCCCGGCCGTGCTTTTTGCCATAATACCATTCAATATGAAACCGGACATGTGTGCGGCTATCTCTTTGGGTGTCATGGTCCCTTTGGGAGAATACCACACCCAGGTATAATTTGAGGCGCCGACAACGGTATAGACGAGCAGCTTGACATCTACCTGTTTGAACACACCCGTCTTGATCCCTTCTTCAATGATGCGGCATAACATGTCCTCATAAGTATCCCTGAGCTTGACTATTTCTTTTTTATGCCTGCTGATAACCAGCCAGTCCTGTTGCGGCAGCATCGGTCCGATGCCGGTGATTACCACCTGGGAAACATGGTTTTCAATTGCGCGCCTGAATTTGGAATCGGCAGTGTCGTCATCACCGACTATTTTTTCAAGGCTCTCTATGACCACTTTATATGCGACGCGATGTAAATCAAATATGATCTCTTTTTTGCTGGTCCAGTGATGATAGATACTGACCTTGCTTATATGAAGCCTCTCCGCGATCTGGTCCAGCGTTACACTGACATATCCGCGTTCACGTATCAGCTCGGCTGCCGTCTCTAAAATCTTCGTCTTGAACTCGCGGCGGCTTTTAATCTTCAGTTTGTATGATTTATCGGCGTCCACTATTAAATCCTTTTACCTGCTTTATTAAATACTTTGCAGTTTTACCGGAATATCCCGGCCTGCGTTCAACAGAGTACAGATTTTAGGTTAAACCCTCGCTTTTGTCAAAATGGATTGGGGAGTTTTACGATTGGTAAAAGGAATTTTGACATACCTTTTGGGGTGTGGTATAAATCTTGGCGGTAAATGTACTGCATAGTTTTACCAGACGGTATTTGGCGCTGTGTACGGCGTTAGATTAGTAATTGGACGCCAATAACGTTGCAAAGGTGATGCTTTGGCTCGTCGCCGGCAGTCTTTAAATCACCGGTTTGCCACCGGGTATTAATAGGAGGTCTGACCGTGGACTTTCAATTTTCTGAGCAGCAAGAGATGTTGCGTGCGACCGTTCGGGGGTTTGTGGAAAAAGAGTGTCCCAAGCATATGGTGCGGAAGTGGGATGAGGAACACGCCTTCCCCATGGAGGTTTTCGAAAAACTCAAAAGCCTCGGCATAATGGGCATCATCACGCCGGAAAAGTACGGCGGCACGGGTGGCAGCATCCTCGATTACACCATTATCTGCGAGGAGCTATCCCGCTCAGGTTTCTGGGGTCTGGCCTCGTATTTCAACGCTGTGATCATGTACGGCGCTGACATGATACTGCACTGCGGGAACGAAGAGCAGAAGAAACATTACCTGCCCAAGCTTTGCAGGGGGGAGTTGCTCTTTGCCTATGGCATTACAGAACCTGATTCCGGATCGGACGCCGCTGCCGCCAGGACCACTGCCGTCGAGCAGGGAGACCACTACGTCCTGAACGGGACAAAGATGTTTATCACACTGGCCGACAAGGCCGACTATACCATCACGCTGGCCAGGACCGACAAGGATGTGGCCAAGCATAAAGGCTTAACCCTCTTTATAGTGGACACCAAAAGCAAGGGTTACAGCGCCAGGCCGCTCAAAAAGATGGGCGGTTTCACGGACACCACCTGCGAGGTTGTCTACGATAATGTAAAGATCCCCAAAACCCACATCCTGGGTGGCTCCGAAGCAGTCAACCGCGGCTGGCAGTTGCTCATCAGCACGCTGGAAACCGAGCACCTGGAGGTGGCCGCCAATTCGCTGGGATATGCGCAGGCCGCCTTCGACGATTCCCTTCAGTATGCCAAGGAGAGGAATGCCTTCGGCCAGCCCATCGGCAAGTTCCAGGCCATCAGCCACATGCTGGCCGAGATGGCTGTGGACCTGCACCTGGCGCGGCTGTGCGTTTACCAGCTGGCTTGGCTGCGCGATGCCAATAAACCCTGTTATAAGGAATCATGCATGGCCAAGCTGGTGGCTACGGAATGCTGGACGAATATGGCGCACCGGGCCATGCAGATTTTCGGCGGCTATAGCCTGATGTATGAATACGACGTGCAAAGGTACCTGCGCGATTCCTATATCCTGCTCATCGGGGGCGGGACCAGGCAGATACAGAAAAATATGATAGCCAAGTCGCTTGGCCTATAAATAACGTAAAGGAGAGAACGATGGCCCTGAGAACACCCCAACAATATAAAGAGAGTCTGCGCGACGGCAGGGAAGTCTACATGTACGGGGAGAAGGTAAAGGACGTTACCACTCACCCCGCACTCAAAGTATGCGTCGATACCATGGCGCTGGACTATGAGTGTGCCGAGCTTCCCCAGTTCAAGGACCTTGCCAATGTTTATGATCCCGAGCTTAAGCAGGAAATCAGCAGGTATTACTATATACCCAGAAACGGGGAGGACCTGGTCAAGGCCACTGAGCTGATCATAGCTACCTCGACCTATGCCGACGGTTACATACCCTTGGCCAAAGATATCGGCGCGGACGCCATTAACGCCATCCAGATCTTCGCCAACCTGACCGGGAACAAGGAATACATCGATCGGGTGCACAATTTCCGCCAGTACCTGATGAAGGAGGACATTTCCATCGTTTCAGCGGTCACCGATGCTAAGGGGGACAGGCTGATGCGCCCATCCGATCCCAAGCAGGCGCACCCGGATTTCTACCCGCGGGTGGTAGAGAAAAACGCCAAAGGAATCGTGGTCAGGGGGGCCAAGATGCACATCACTGGCTCGGCTTACTCCAACGAGATCTTTGTAATTCCCGGCAGGGCCATGACCGAGGCCGACAAAGACTATGCGGTGGCATTCGCAGTACCCTGCAACGCCAAGGGTTTAAAGCAGATCTGCCGTCCCATCAAATCGGGCATCAGCTCCATGGAATTCCCGGTGGACCACCCCTGGCGTATGCACACCGACCAATTAATAATCTTTGATGATGTCTTCGTTCCGTGGGAGCGCGTCTTCATGTGCGGAGAGTGGCAGCAGGCCTTTCTTATAGCGCACAATTTCGGACTGCTGCACAGGCGCACAGGCTGCGCCTACCGTATACCTATCTCGGAGATTTTCGTGGGAATGGCATACGCCATCGCTGAATATAACGGTGTGGAGAACGTCCCGCATATCAGGGAGAAGCTGACGGAGGCGGCCATGTATCTTCAAACGCTCAAGTCCCTGACGCGCGCGGCCTGCCTGGACTTCGTCATGCACGGCGGGATGCCGGTTCCCAACCCGGTGACAACCAATATCGCCAAGTATCATTTTGCTGATAAGTACCACGGGTTGGCCAAGCTGATACAGGACATAGCGGGCGGAGCCCTGATAACCAAGCCCACTTACCTGGACTGGCAGAACCCCGAGACACATCCATACATGGAGAAATACTTGAGCGGCAAGTCCGGCACCTCTGCCGAGGCCAGGATGCGCATGTTCGACCTTATACGCAGGCAACTTGCCTCAGAGTTCGAGGTCATGGTACTGCATGGCGAGGGCTCGCTCATGTCCCAGAGGATGATGATACTGGCCGAGGCCAGGGGAGAGCTCAAACGCTGTAAGAAAATAGCCGACGATCTGGCCGGCATAAAGTAGCAATAGCCCATGTCATTAGCGTTTTCACTTCGTCATTGCGAGCGTAGCGAGGCAATCCTGAGGATCGCCACGGCCTCCGGCCTCGTGATGACGGGTGTTGTTGGATTGCTTCGTCGCAACGCTCCTCGCAATGACGTTTTTGGGGCTCCTCGCAATTATATTTTTGGGAGTCTCCTGCACTGACAGAGAACGATATTTTGAAATCAAATACGTAGGAGGGTAAATAAATGGATGCTTCATATCTGTCCTTAGAGGGTAAAGTTGCACTGATCACGGGGGGCAGCCGCGGTATCGGCAGGTCCATAGCGCTGCAGTTCGCCGATGCGGGCGCCGACGTCGTCGTCAGCAGCCGCAAACTTCCGGACCTCGAGAAAGTGGCAGATGAGATCAGGAAGAAGGGACGGCGCAGCCTGGCCGTGAGTGCGCACAACGCCAAGATGGAGGACCTAAAAAACCTTATGGCCCGTGTTAAGGAAGAGTTCGGACGCCTTGATATACTGGTCAACAACGCAGTCGCCAACCCCGTGATGGCCGATGTCCTTCACATGGAGGAAGCGCCCTTCGATGTAATCATGAACGCAAATATCAAGGGCTACTACTTCCTCAGCCAGGCTGCCGCCAGGATGATGGTGGAGCACGGTACCGGTGGCGCAATCGTCAACGTGGCCTCGGTGGGTGGCATATACGTCACTGTGGGGCTGGGTCCCTATTGCATCAGCAAGGCCGCCATCATTATGATGACCAAGTGCCTGGCTGCGGAGCTTGGCAACCATAAAATCCGCGTGAACTGCATTGCCCCCGGTATCGTGCAGACCAAGTTCAGCGAAGCGTTGTGGAGCAACGAAAAGCTGATGACCGAGTATTTGAAACAAATGCCCCTCGGTAAGATCGGGCAGCCCGAGGAGATCGCTAGGACGGCTCTTTACCTGGCGTCCGAGGCCTCAAGCTTCATGACGGGATCAACGCTGATCATCGACGGCGGTGCTAACCTGTAGTAAGACAGGGCAGAGAATATATATTAAAGGAGGTTACACTTTAATGGATTCGAAAAATTTCGATGTCGTTGTAGTCGGATCGGGGGTGGGGGGATTGGCCACCGCGGCTATCCTCGCGTCAAAGGAAGGTAAAAAAGTTCTGGTCCTAGAAAAAGAGTCCTTCTATGGCGGGCGCATCCTCAGCTTCTATGGCAAGGATAACAAGCTGTGGATAATGGACAAAGAGTATTCCTATAAGGAGCTACAGAGGGCGCTGGCCAGCACAGGCACCTGGATCACACATGACACGCCAGCCTTCGAGTCGGTGGTTAAAAAAGGCTGGTTCAACCACTGCATCAATGACGGCGGGCATGGCCTGTTCTGGGGTGACCGCGGCCGTATCACCTACCTCTGCAAGTACCTGGGCAAGCCCATTTATATGAAGACCAACAAGGGGTTCGTGGTCATAGACAACAAGGACCAGACCAAATGGCACCAGGTTGAGCATGGCAAGCCCTATGAATGGATGAGCGACGGGGGCAAGTCGGCCAGGAAGCTGCTCAGAGAGATGGCAATGCTGACATTTGACCAGATCGAGCAGATGAAAGGATCGCTGGGCGATTTCCTCCGGGAGAGGGGATGCAACGAGGAGAACTGGCTGTTCATCCGTAACCTGGCAGGATCGCAGACGGCCATGGCCAATCCCGATGACATGCACCTTCGCGATTATCTAAAATACCAGTCCATAGCCAAAGACATCCAGATGGATCTGGTTACCGGGTCGGTAGGGCAAATAGACGCAGGCATCGGCACACTGGATATCGCCCTCCAGCTCGGCAACGTTATCAGGGCTGCCGGAGGCGAGATTTGGACCGATTCGGCGGTTGAAGAGATTGTCATTGAGAATAAAAAGGTCAAAGGCGTGAGGGTGAAAACCAGGAAAGGAGCCGAGGTAATTGATACCAACCTTGTGGTATGCAATATTCCTCCCAAGCATGCTTTCAGCGTTATACCTGAGAGTAATTTCCCTGCTGACTTCGTCAAGGAGGTGAAGGAGAAGTATTATATACCTGGACTGCTGACCGGCTTCTTTTACTCCACGCGCGATTTCGCCCGCGAGAAGGGTATCGACCCCAGGAGCTTCATTTTCCTATCGGGCGTCACTAAGAAGAAGGGCATGGAGAGCCTGGACTTTGTAATGGCCTCATTCACGTGGTGGGTAAACCACGCTCCGGCACAGATGAGCAGCCTGCTCTTCTCCATACCCCTGCTGGACTGGGAGATGCGCGACAAGGCCAAGGTCAGCGCCTGCATTGCAGAAGCTGAACGGTTCATGACGGATAACTTCCCCGGCTGGGAGAAAGACGTTAAGTTCCGCCTCTGGACGGCGGGTTCCGAGGCCTATGGACACTGGCGGCCGATAGGCAAGGACAGGCCTGATAATAAGTCCCCCTGGGTTGAGGGGCTGTATTTTGTGGGCGACCAGTATGGTTTGAAGGAGTGGGGAGGCGGTGTCGACGGAGCTGCGCTGTCGGGCGCCCTCTGCGCCGACGCTATTACCGGCAAAGATTACGAAAAACAGATCTTTCCCGACCTATCACCGCTCTTCCTGGTAAAAATAATCGTTTGAAGTAGACAAAATGGGGCAGGCCCTGGCCTGCCCCTTTTTGGTTATTGTGGTTAATAGCCTTATGGGGCTGTTACATGCTCCGGTGGCCGTACCTCATGCAGCTTTATCGAATCGGTAATGCAATGCACGGCGCACACGCCGCAGCCGTAGCATTTGTCCGGGTTGACATGCGCCTTCATTTTTTTATGGCTGGCTACCTTTTCCATGTCTATGGCGCCGAACGGGCATTGCTCAACGCAATCCTGGCAGCCGCTGCATGACTCAACGTCGATCCTGGCTTCAAAGCGGCTTTTGGCTATGCCTTTTTCAAGGCCGCCGTAGGTAAGCCAGGGATACATGAAGATACAGCAGTCCGGGCAGCAATTGCATATATAGTGACCCACCTCCGGTGCATTGCCTACGCTGTGTACCAAACCGCCCTCGGCCGCAACCTGAAGTATCTTCTTGGCCTCTTCCTTGCTGACTTCCCTGCCGGAGCCGCGCTTGATAGCATAGTCAGCGCCCTTATTCATCTGCAGGCATACCTCTACGCGGCCTGTCGCATTTCTGTGCCATGCGCCGGCAGGGGCATTTGACCACCGCCACACTGTTTGACCTGGTCAATTACGCCGTTAATATCTTCGTTGGGCAACACTTTTGCCGATTCGTCTATCGACTGCCCTGGCCGGGATAACGCGTGATGCCGGACGGGGAAAGCGTCCGCCAATTTGGCGATATCTTTAAACAATTCATTTTCGGAAAAATCCCACCAGGCGTCCAAAAGGTCCCTGCCCCAGAGATCATCCGACCTCATATCGCTACCAGTGGCATCATGAAGTTGAAAAATATCCCGCGCAGGCTTATAGCCTTTCGAAGATTCGAATATCACGCCTTTCTGAAAAAGGTCGCTTCAAATTGGCCTCTACGGCATCGGGTTTCTTATTTAACTTCTGTGCGATATCTTCTACCGAGGCAGGCAAGAGGTTTGCAATAGTCGCCTGCTCTTCTGTCATCAGGACCTTCAGTATTTTCTTAAACCTTTCCGAGGACTGGTAGCCATATCTCGTGGCAAAATCCGTATAGGGATCGCTCATGACAACCTCCAAAATAACAATTAATCAGGGGGCAAGCATTATACAGCTAACTGATTGCTGGGAATTTTACCGCATTTTCTTCGGCAATAACAGTGTGTGGTACAACAGTCTGCTGAAATACACTGATTCCAGCAAAAGAATAGAAAAATTAAAGGCTCTTAGATAGTCCTGATGACTGCAACCACCCTGCCCTGTATCTCGAGATTGTCAGGTTCTGTATAAATCGGCTCCATTTGAGAGTTCGCCGGTTGCAGCCTGATTTTGCCCTCTTCCCTGAATAAACGTTTTAAGGTTACTTCCTCTTCCTTCTTAAGCCAGGCAGCGACCATATCACCATTGGACGCGCTTTTCACCGATTCCATTAGCACGATATCCCCATCGTCTATCAGCGCATCTATCATTGACAAACCGCTGACCCGCAAAGCAAATACTTCTTTACCCCGAGTAATTTCGCCGGATAATTCAAGTGTATCAATGGCTTCTTCATGCCATGAATCGGATTTCAATACGGGGATAGGCATTCCCGCCGCGATTTTACCGAGTATGGGCACACGGATAGTATTTTTCCTGTCCGGCAGCTGTATGCTTCGAAATACCTTTGAATCACGTTCAATCTGGTGGTCACCCTCCAATACCTTCAGGTGATGTTGTACGACCGCCGTCGAACTTAATTCACAGCCCTTTTGAATATCCCGGACCGTGGGGGCATAGCCCCTTTCGTCATAGAATTCCCGGATAAAATCCATGATCTTTTGCCTGGTTAAGTTGATGCCCGGTTTCCTCATATTATTTCCCTGCAAAGCACATTTGTTCTTAAAACAAGTGTACACAATGCTATTTGGGTTTGTCAAGAGGGGCCCAATGAACGTCAGCAGGTTAATATAGTTGTTTAAGGCTAATAAGAGGGTATTTTTTTGGTTTGTCAAGGTGGTCATCGTGAACAGTTCCCGAACTCCTGTTTAAGAGCAAGAAGCTCATTCCAGCGATCCAACAACTACTTACAGGTTATAATGACTGACCCTCAATGTCACCCTAATGCCGTTGCATATTATCATCTGATATCACTAAATGTCCAAATTGTTGCTGAAATACTTTATTGATTTAGTTTCAATCTTGACCATCTCATCAAGAATTGCTAAATTGTTTTTATTAGGATTTATTACTAATATGATGAGGAGGAAGACGAGGCAGAGGATGGCTATCCTGGAGGTGCTTAAAGGGGTTAGGACACATCCTTCTGCCGACTGGATTTATGATGAAGTCCGTAAAAAGCTACCACACATAAGTAAGGGGACGATATATCGAAATCTAAAGGTATTGGAAGAGGAAGGAGCGATACTTGAACTGAACGTAGACGGGGTTGTTGGGAGATATGAAATCAGGCAGAACAATCACTACCACTTCATATGTGAGAAATGCGGAAGGATTTTTGATCTGAATGAGCCGATTGAAACCAAATTAAATATGAAGTATGCAAAGAAAACAGGCTTCAAGATTACACACCACCAATTAGAATTTCGTGGTCTCTGCAAAGATTGCCAAAGAGGCATCAAGCATTGATGTTGAATAGATAAAGCAAATCTGCATTGAAGGGGTTAATCTACAAATAAAATGCCTGAATTTTGTCGAAAGCTGCAGGTCAAACGGGTATGAAAGAACTTGGAATAAGAGAAGGTCAACGACTCAAAGACATTAACGTGCCGACAAAAGACCAGCTACCGACAACTAACTTAGAAGTAGCAGGATAGAACTGTGAAAATGAAGATAGTAAAACAAGCCGACAAGTGATCAAACAACGCAAAGGCACAAACAAACAAGTAATCCGGCAAAGGCACATCGAACTTGGACTGGTGGCCCAATCAACTGAATCTCAAGATTCTGCACCAGCATTCCTCCAAGTCCAATCCGATGGGCGAGGATTTCAACTACGCTAAAGAGTTCAAGAGCCTGGACCTGGAGGCCGTAAAGAAGGACCTCAGTGAACTGATGACCAGGTCACAGGACTGGTGGCCTGCGGACTTCGGCCACTACGGACCTCTGTTCATTCGTATGGCATGGCACAGCGCCGGCACATACCGCATGGGTGACGGTCGCGGCGGCGCAGGTGCAGGCCAGCAACGCTTCGCTCCCCTCAATAGTTGGCCCGACAACGTGAACCTCGACAAGGCGCGCCGGCTGCTTTGGCCGATCAAGCAGAAGTATGGCCGGAAGATTTCCTGGGCTGACCTGATGATTCTCACCGGCAACGTCGCGCTTGAGTCTATGGGATTCAAGACCTTCGGGTTTGCTGGCGGCCGTGAGGATGTCTGGGAACCGGAAGAAGCCGTCTACTGGGGGTCTGAGGGAAAGTGGCTGGATGACAAGCGCTACTCCGGCGAACGTGATCTCGAAAACCCGCTCGCTGCCGTGCAGATGGGTCTGATCTACGTCAACCCGGAAGGCCCGAACGGCAACCCGGATCCGATCGCGGCGGCCAAGGATATCCGCGAGACTTTTGCGCGCATGGCCATGAACGACGAGGAGACGGTTGCGCTCATAGCGGGCGGTCACACCTTCGGTAAAACCCACGGCGCCGGCCCTGCTTCCCATGTGGGGCCGGAGCCCGAAGCCGCCGGCATCGAGGAGCAAGGCCTCGGCTGGAAGAGCAGCTTCGGCACCGGCAAAGGCGGTGACACGATCAGCAGCGGCCTGGAGGTCACCTGGACCAACACGCCGACGAAGTGGAGCAACAACTTCTTCCGGATCCTGTTCGGCTTCGAATGGGAACTGACAAAGAGCCCGGCCGGTGCGCATCAGTGGCAACCGAAGGGTGGTGCAGGCGCCGGTACGGTGCCGGATGCCCACGACCCGTCAAAGCGTCATGCGCCTACCATGCTGACCACTGACCTTTCCTTGCGGTTTGACCCTGTCTACGAAAAGATTTCAAGGCGCTTCTACGAGAACCCTGACCAGTTTGCAGACGCATTCGCCCGGGCGTGGTTCAAGCTGACGCACCGCGACATGGGCCCGCGCGCACGCTATCTCGGCCCGGAGGTTCCTGCCGAAGAACTCATCTGGCAAGACCCCATCCCCGCCGTGAATCACAAGTTAATCGATGAGCAGGACATTGCCTCCCTCAAGGGCAAGATCCTGGCTTCTGGTCTGTCTGTCTCGGAACTGGTTTCGACCGCCTGGGCGTCGGCGTCCACCTTCCGTGGCTCCGACAAGCGCGGCGGTGCGAACGGCGCACGAATTCGCCTCGCGCCGCAGAAGGATTGGGAAGTCAATCAGCCGGCCCAGCTGGCGAAAGTGCTCAAGACGCTGGAGGGCATCCAGAGCGAGTTCAACAGCGCGCAGTCCGGCGGCAAGAAGGTCTCGCTGGCCGACCTGATCGTTCTGGCCGGTTGCGCGGGCGTCGAGCAGGCTGCGAAGAATGCCGGTCACGATGTGACGGTTCCCTTCACTCCGGGACGCATGGACGCCTCGCAGGAGCAAACCGATGCGGCCTCCTTCGCCGTGCTCGAGCCGAAGGCGGACGGCTTCCGCAACTACCTCAAGACCAAGCTATGCCGTATCGGCCGAGGAGTTGCTGGTCGACAAGGCGCAATTGCTGACCCTGACCGCGCCCGAGATGACGGTGCTCGTTGGCGGCATGCGCGTGCTGAACACCAACTTCGGACAGACCCAGCACGGCGTTTTTACCAAGAAGCCTGAAGCGCTGACCAACGACTTCTTCGTGAACCTGCTCGATATGGGCACGGAGTGGAAGGCGGTATCGGACGCCAAGGACATATTTGAAGGGCGCGATCGCAAGACCGGCGAAATCAAGTGGACCGGCACGCGTGTCGATCTCATCTTCGGTTCGAACTCCCAGCTCCGGGCTCTGGCCGAGGTCTACGGAAGCGCGGACGCGCAGAAGAAATTTGTCCAGGACTTCGTGGCGGCCTGGACCAAGGTGATGAACCTTGATCGCTTCGACCTCGCCAGATCGTAGTATAAACGCCTTCAAGGGCTTCTGACAGGGCGACGAAAAAACGGTCAACTAACGACTGGTTTCAGCGGCGGCTATACGCCGTCCGCTGAAATGGTTCGGGAGCTGTCTTTAATGGTGTCAGTTTTAGCTTCAGAATATTGTTTGGTGGGCCATTCTGGACAGTTCCCGAACTCCTGTTTGAGAGCAAAAAGCTGATTCCAGCACTCCAGCAACTACTCACAGGAGGATAAAATGACAGACCTAAAATATTCTGAATGTGGATGCAACGTGCCAAATACTAAGTATTTATTGTACTTTTAGTCCAAACATACATCTCGTTGGCTGCATCATTTTATAGGCATAATTTGATGATGAGTTGCCTGTAAATCACTCACATCGGCGTTTCATTATCAGCCGCATCATCAAGCTGCCAATTTATTCTGTTGGGGTTGCAGGCAGTATGCCGACCTGTTGTAGCAACGATGCAAGATTGTAGTAATCGGTATTGAGACTAATCTTGTCTTTGCGCAGTTTGGAGATTGAAGCGCCCCTTACCGAGAACCTCTTGTTAGTGGCTGGTATTCCAAGAATGTCACCGGTGTGAGTACCGCTCATTATCCACTCCGTGGCTCCCCAGTCACTGGCACTGAACTGAGATGTCAGCTCAAACTTCAAGTCACGGGAAAAGGCGTACCAACCAGTGACAAAATCCTTCAGTTCCTGCTTGCCGCGGTTGACCTTTCCTACAGCCACATCCTCGTACACACAGTCATCTGTAAAGAAGGAAAGTACCTTGTCCATATCTTGGGCATTAATCGCTGCAATAAAATCCTTCGCCATCTTTTCTGTATCAGTCGCCATCTCAACCTCCCTTATATTTGCTTTGTAATCCAGCACATACCAGGTACCCGTTTTACTTCGGGACTCGTGCAAAAAACTATTTGCGGCTCCACTACCTGAATCTCTTCCTTACATTCCGTGGTTTCGTTAGTGAAATCATCTTATGTCTATATGTCCTGATTGTCAATGTATGATGTGCAGAAAGGTAATAATATAACCTAAGTTGGATCGTGGGCCATTGCTGATCTGGAAGTTAATTAACTGTTAGCGTTAAAAACTGGCAAAGCAGATGGTTCGGGAACTGTCTTAAATGGGTGGTGTTTTAGGTTCGATGGTGGGCCATATTGGATTTGAACCCTGGCTCACGCTATGCTGTCTGCCAGAGAACGTCTCCATGCAGGTCCGGGGCGTGGGGCTGCGAAGCGAAAATGGCAAACGCCCTCTTTTCCGTCCCGACCTGCATAGAGTCACCGTGCCCGGGTAAAATCCATGTTTCATCGGGCAGCACCAGTATCTTTTTCTCGATGGAATCCACTATTGCATTGAAACCGGCCGGCGTCCAGGTTTTCCCCGGGCCACCCGGAAAGATGGTATCTCCCGATAGCAGGTATCTGCCGGCAAGAAAGCAGGTGCTGCCCAGCGTATGCCCCGGCGTATGCAATATCTTGATCTTGAGCAACCCGACATCTATAAGATCGCCATCCCTGAGCTGGATATCCGGCGGATATTGCAGTTGACCGGCGTCAAGAGGATGAATTGCGACGGGAATCCCCAGCCCCGATTTCAATTCATCCAACACCCCTATGTGGTCAATGTGACTGTGGGTTATCATAATGTATCTCGGATGTGTACCGGTCAGTTGACCAATTATTTTGCCGGCATCGCCCGGCGCATCAACCAGGAAACTTTCCCCAGAAGCTTTGCAGACAACAATGTATGCATTGGTACCGAATGGCCCGAGCTCGAGTTTGATCACTCCGACAGTGTCGTCTTCAAAGCTGTATGCCATATTATGCTTTATCAGACCCTGCTATTATCATACCGCGCTTCTATATCTGGAAAACGATATGCCGTTTCCAGGTTTCCGAAGGAGTAGGGTAGTCTGACCGGTAATGTGCGCCCCGGCTTTCCTGCCTCAGTAAAGCTGCCTCTGTCATCAGTCGCGCGTTAATCACCATTGTATTCAACTCATAGGAAAGCCGGTCGGCCGGCGCCGGCAGGAGGGTTTGCCAGGTCGACAACATTACTGCCGCCTCGTAAAGCCCCTCAACATCCCTGACTATCCCCACCTTGTCCCAGAGCAGCGACTGGAGGCTTGCCAGATTCAACATCTGCCTGTCCCGATGGGGTTCACGGGACGGCAGCCTGTACAAATCTACAATAGTGCCTGCTTTCTCAATAATTGAACCGGCATCAACCTGGGTCCTCTCAATGCTTCTCTTACTGAAGACCAATACTTCCAACAGTGAATTGGAGGCTAACCTGTTAGCCCCGTGTACACCGGTGCAGGCCGTTTCCCCTGCCGCAAATAAGCCCGGGATATTAGTTTCACCCCAGGTATTTACCTTGACCCCTCCCATGAGATAATGTGCGGCCGGAGCAACAGGAATTGGCACCTTGGTAATATCCAGGCCATGATCCAGGCAGAACCGGTAAATATGCGGAAAACGGGTGGTGGTCCTGGTCGCCGGCAACTGTGTAACATCAAGAAATACCCTGTCACTGCCGGTTTTTCGCATCTCGAAAAGTATGCTCCGCGCCACAACGTCACGCGGGGCGAGGTCAGCATCCTGCGAGTAATCGGGCATAAAGCGGTAGCCGTCGACATTCCTCAGTACACCCCCCTCTCCACGGACCGCTTCACTGATAAGGAAGGGGGAAACGCCCGGCAGCCTGAGCGCAGTGGGATGAAACTGGAAAAATTCCATATCGGCGATCTCTGCCCCTGATTGAAAAGCCAGCGCAATCCCATCCCCTGTAGCTGTGTCGCCATTGGTGGTATATTTAAAAAGCCTTCCCGCACCGCCCGTAGCCAGAATAATGAATTTGCATCCAAATTCCTCTATTAATCCGCTTCTAAAATCAATTGCCTTGATGCCGCATACCCGGCCGTTGTTCAATATTATCTCAGTAGCCAGGCAGTATTCCAGCACCTTTACCGGTGACATCCGCACCTGCTCGCTCAGCGTAACTTCAATATATTCACCGGTGGCATCGCCCCCGGCATGCAGGATGCGCGAAACCGAGTGCGCTGCTTCCCGGGTCAAGGCTACCTCACCGTTGACCGTATCAAAGGGTACCCCGAACCCTATCAAATCAGCTATGCGGTCGGGCGCCTCATCTACCAGTATCCGCACCGCTTCTTCGTTGCATAAACCGTCTCCCGCATTGATGGTATCTTTAAAATGCAGCTCGGCTGAATCGTTCTTGCCGATGGCTGCCGCAATCCCACCCTGCGCATGGCGGGTATTACAATCCTCGATACCGCCCTTGGTAACAATCAAAACACTGCCGTGTTCGATAGCCAGCAGGGCGCTGTATAACCCGGCAATGCCGCTGCCGATAACTATGTAATCGTAATAATTCATGTTCCCGCTTTTAGCCTGTAAAATCCATTATAGCAATATTCGTTACAAGGCTTTTGATAAATCCTGTTGAAGTATTGCTTCGCCCTGCAGCGCCCAGGGACTGGCGGATGTTATCCTAACTCTCACCATAGCGCCTGATAAATCACGGCAATCTGTAAAAAACACGAGCTTATCACTGTATGTTCTTCCATACCATTTGGCGCCTTTTTTACCTTCGACAAGTATCTCCAGGTCAGTCCCGATTAAGACTGTATTTATCTCCGATGCTATCGCTTCCTGCAGAGACTCGATATGGTGCAGCCGCTGCATTTTAATTTCTCCCGCAACATCATCAGTAAATTCTGAATCAGCTTTGGTACCAGATCTCGGGGAGTAAGCCGCTGTATGTACGACGTCAAACCGCATCTCCTCGATGGCACGTACCGAATTAAGGAATTGCTCATGGGTCTCGCCCGGGAAACCGACTATCAGGTCCGTGCTGATTGCAATATCGGGCACCTGATTTCTCATTGCATGGACAAGCGACCGGTACTGGTCAAGGGTATAATTACGGTTCATAGCTTGTAAAATCCGGTCGTCGCCCGCCTGCAGCGGCAGGCAAACGTGATGACATACCTTCGGCAAGGAAGCCATAGCCTCGATCAGGCTACTGCTCATATCTTTGGGATGATTGGTGAGGAACCTGATCCTGAGTAAACCAGGCAGATTATGAAGCTGGTAGAGCAGGCTGCATAAGTCGATATCTCCAACCAGGTCATGCCCGTAGGCATTGACGTTTTGTCCCAGCAGGATTATCTCTCGCGCACCATTAACGACGGCATCTGCTGCCTCATTCAGTATCTCAGATGGTGGCCGGCTCTTTTCCCGCCCGCGCCGGTAAGGAACAATGCAATAGGAACAATAATTGTTGCATCCCTGGATTATCGGTATATACGTGACGACCGGATTGCCGGCCGGAGTCAGCGAAATGCTGCTATCGGGAATTCCTGGAGAGTGACTGGCCTGCCAGCCAGTCCTCGAACTGGCGTGTCATCCCGGCCGGAAAGAAGTAATCCACATAGGGGAAGGCCTTCTTCAATGCTGCTGTCTCTGATTCCACGAAGCAACCTGTAACCACGATGCGTAAAGCCGGATTCAGGGTCTTGATCCCCTTCATATAGCCCAGCATCCCGGTAACCTTATTTTCGGCATTCTGGCGCACGACACAGGTATTTAAGACGGCGATATCGGCCTGGCGGGCGTTTTTCACCTGCTCAAAGCCCGAGCGGTTTAACAGGTGGGCCATCTCCAGGGACTCTGCCCTGTTCATCTGGCAACCGATGGTCCATACGTAATATTTCATCTTACAGCGTCACGGAAATATAGGCTTTTACAGCGGAGCAAAATTCACTATGCGATCAGGTAGCCTGCTGCTATCTGAGTAAAAATGATGGTTAAAGCTGGCGGAGGGAATGGGATTCGAACCCATGACCCCAGTTTCCCGAGGCAACCGCTTAGCAGGCGGCCGCACTAGACCACTATGCGATCCCTCCAGCGTGGATTTTCAAGCCAGAAAACACATTGAAATATAGCACAGTTTGAATTATAGTTTCAAGCAAATCGGGTACGCAGATGATTGTACATCCCATCTCAAAATGCTAATATTTTCCTGCTATGAAAGCGCCTGATCAGCTTATCAATATCACGATCAAACGCAGCCTGCTTTTCCCCTATAAAAAACAGTGGCTGAAATCAATAATAACCGTTGTGCTCGGCGAGGAGCATATTGCCGGGCCAATGGAAATCAACTGTGTGATTACAGATGACGAAAATATCCATAGATTTAACCGCCGCTACCGGGGAATAGACGGGCCTACTGATGTGCTGTCTTTTGCTTTAACGGAGCAATCGAACAGCAGCGATTCGATTGAATTTCCTTCTCTACCCGGTGTTCCCGGCAAGTTCGGAGATATCATGATCTCATACCCGCGGGCCGCAGCACAGGCCCGGGCGCTTGGCCATAGTGTTGAAGAGGAGTTAACGCTCTTGCTTGTACATGGGACCCTGCATTTGTTGGGCTACGATCATCAAACCGCAGACGAAGCTAAAAAGATGAAGAAAAGGGAAAGGGAGATTATCAGTATTCTGGATTGACCGGTTGGCCGTCACCGCTAAACTTATATGGTAACGACCCTCTTTTTCACACGGCATTTCTCCGCGGTAATGATAGCTTTCACTGTAGTGACGGTCTCATCAAGGTCGTTATTATGATTGATCACGGCGTAATCGAAGATAGACAGGCTCTTTAATTCTTCAGTCAACATCCTCATCCGCAGGCCGACATCTTTTTCCTTGTCAGCCTTACGGTCCCTGATGCGCTGATGCAGGTCCTCTGCCGAGGGTGGCAGCAGGAAAATGAATACTGCATCGGGAATCTTCTTTTTTAATGTGATTGCCCCCTGTACGTCAACCTTGATCAAAACATCCATATTTCCATTTAAACCCTGCTTGACCTGGCTTTTCGGCACCCCGTAGTAGTTGCCGTAGACCTCAGCATATTCAAGGAATTCATCCTTGTGCGATCTTTTCCTTGAATTCATCCTTGGAGATAAAGAAATAGTCTATGCCATCAGTTTCTCCGCGCCGCTTATCCCTGGTAGTGACGGTGGTCACATGATGAAATTTTACGCCGGATTGTTTTATGCGGGCTATAGTCGCGTCTTTGCCCACACCGGATGGGCCGGATATGACTATTACCAGGTTCCTGCTATTTTCCTGATCTATTTGCATTTTTCTATTTTCTTTAAGACGAAGCTTATATAACAGTTTAATCTTAATAAGCCTAAAAATAAATAGCGGGGGCTGAAAACATCCCTTGAACAAATAATCGCTATTGGATATACTCAAGCCTTGTCCGGTACTGGAATGGCAAATTACGGTAATAATGCCGCGCAAGGAGATTATTACTTATGAAGAAAAGTATCCGTGATATCGAAGTGACCGGGAAGAGGGTGCTGGTCAGGGTTGATTTCAACGTACCTCTTGATCCGAAAACCAATGAGATAATGGATGATAGCCGTATTATTGCGGCCTTGCCGACCATCTGGTACCTGGTTGAATACAGGGCAAAGGTTATTCTTTGTTCACACCTGGGCAGGCCGGATGGGAAGGTTGTCCCCTCTTTGCGCATGACGCCGATTGCCGAAAGGCTTTCCCAGTTGACCAACCTGCCGATCTATACGGTATCTGATAGCATCGGGCCCAAAAGTCACCAGTGCAGTGGAGAAATTGAAAAATGGTGACACGTTGCTGCTGGAAAACCTGCGTTTTCATCCCGGGAGGAAGCCAATGACCCGGCTTTCGCCAAAGCGCTGTCTGAACTTGCCGATATATATGTAGATGATGCATTTGGTACCGCGCACCGGGCTCATGCCTCAACCTATGGAGTGGCAAAATTGCTGCCGGCCTACGCCGGATTATTGCTGGAAAAGGAACTGCGCGTACTCGGCAACCTGTTAACTAACGCGCAGCATCCCTTTGCAGCCTTGCTGGGCGGCGCCAAGGTCAGTGATAAAATCAAGCTGATCAACAATATGCTGGATAAAGTCAATATCCTGCTGATAGGCGGAGGCATGGCCGCGACCTTCTTGAAGGCACAGAATTACGCAGTGGGCCTTTCCAGCGTAGAAGAAGATAAGAAAGAGCTGGCCAACCAGCTTATCGCGGCTGCCAAGAAGAATAATGTTGACCTTTTATTGCCGCATGGACGTAATAGTTGCAGATGCCATCAACGATTTGTCCAAGTACTCAATCGCTCCCATATCCATGGTCCCAGCCAATAAATATATTGTCGATATTGGCCCTCAGACAATCGAGCTATTTACAGAGAAACTGAAGGAATGCCGGACGGTATTCTGGAATGGCCCGATGGGAGTGTACGAAATCCCTCAATTCTCCAGTGGCACCAAATCGATGGCAGAGTTACTGGCCAACATATCCGCCACTACGGTCGTGGGAGGCGGGTCTACTGCCGAGATTGTCACCGAGATGCACCTGGGGTTTAAAATGACGCACGTCTCCACGGGAGGCGGCGCCAGCATGAGCTTCCTGGAAGGAAAAACCCTGCCCGGGG
This sequence comes from uncultured Chloroflexia bacterium, assembly GCA_963752975.1. GTDB lineage: Bacteria > Chloroflexota > Dehalococcoidia > GIF9 > UBA5629 > CAIMUM01. The sequence continues at coordinate 64,127 of CAVWAG010000002.1, read as the reverse complement.
TTGAAGTATTGCTGGACGATTATTAGGTTCTTGACTGCGAAAATGGACATGAAGCCGATCTACGAAATAGGGAATCAGGGTAATAAATGCGAAAACCATTTATCGCCGGCAACTGGAAAATGAATACTAATCTGGCTGAAGGCCATGGCACTGGTCTGGGCCATGCGTGACGATCTCGAAAAGTTGAAATCCGTGGAAACGGTTCTCTGCCCCCCCTTCGTATCGCTTCAACCCATCAAAGAATTGGTCAAGGATTCATCCATTCACCTGGGGGCGCAAAATGTCTATTTCAAAGAAAGCGGCGCTTATACCGGTGAGATATCACCCCGTATGATCGCGGGACTGTGCAAATATGTAATATTAGGACACTCTGAACGCAGGCAATATTTTCTCGAGACGGATACGGTGGTCAACGCCAAGGTAAAGGCGGTATTGGCGACAGGTTTATTGCCAATTCTTTGCATCGGCGAAACCTTGAACAAAATGAAGCAGGTAAGACATGTGAGGTTTTAACCCGCCAGGTCAGGGACGGGCTAAAAGATATAGCGGTTGAAAAGCCTTGTTATCGCCTATGAGCCGATCTGGGCTATCGGGACCGGCAGAGCGGCTACCGGGGACGCAGGCCGGGCAGACAATAGGTTTTATACGCCATATCTTAGCTGAATTATGGGGAAGCGAGAATGCTGATGAAATACGCATCCTTTACGGTGGAAGTGTAACCGGAGCCAATATAGCGGAATTTATAAAAGAGACCGCAAATCGACGGCGCACTGGTGGGTGGCGCCAGCCTGAAAGCTGCTGATTTCGTGGAAATAGTGCGGTTGACGGAAAAGATCAAACAGCAATCATGAAGTGCCTGATTTCCATCGTGGGCCCTACAGGGGTGGGGAAGAGCTCCCTGGGGCTTTCTGTAGCGCAGCAGTTTAAAGGCGAAATAATCAATTCCGACAGCCGCCAGATCTACCGGTATATGGACATCGGGACTGCCAAGCCGTCCACTGCCGAGATCAATACGCTCCCACATCATTTATTTGACATAATATATCCGGATCAACCATACAGCCTTTCACTTTACAGTAAATCGGCGTTGGAGGCTATCGCCGGGGTGCAGGAGCATAATAAGATACCGGTACTGGTTGGAGGCAGCGGCCAATATGTGTGGTCGGTGATTGAAAACTGGCAGATTCCCGAGGTGGCGCCGGACCTTGAGTTCCGAAAACGCATGGCTGCAATTGCACAGGAGAAGGGCAGCGATTTCCTATATCAACGATTGAAAAGTATAGATCCTGCCGCCGCTCAAAAAATGCTGACCGGCAACCTCAGGCGCATTATCAGGGCACTGGAAATCTATGCAAAGACAGGTGATAAACCTTCGGCATTGCAGACGAAAAAAGGCCATGATTACCCGGTCCAAATTATTGGGTTAACCTGTAGTAGAGACCGCTTATATGACCGCATCAACCAGCGAACTGACCGGATGATAGCAGGCGGATTGGTAGAAGAGGTAAAGGGGTTGATAAATATGGGCTATGCGCCTGACCTGCCGTCAATGTCCAGTCTCGGTTATCGTCAGATATCAGGTTATTTGAGGGGCAGAGCATCACTGGGTGAAGCTGTCCAGGAGATTAAATACGAAACGCACCGCTTCGCCCGCAACCAATATGCCTGGTTCCGTCTCAACGACGAAAGGATAAAATGGTTTGATACCGCTGATGCCGTCGATGAGAAAATCAACTATACTATAGACTCATTTCTGAAAGCGTAAAAACAGCGGGCAGGTTACCGGTTTATTGAATGCGAATTATATGGGTGAGAGTATGAAAATTAAAGATGTTGCGGCTATTGAGTGGAACGATTTCTCCGCCGATTACATCATCGGCCATCCGCTGCTATCGCCTGTGCTGGCCGATCCCACGTTCTGCTTTCCCGAGGACTCACCGGATAAAAAGTGGCATTTATTCGCGCATTCCGTTTGGGGTATACATCATTTCACATCACCCGATGGGGCAGCCTGGAAAGACCGTGGCATAGCGATTTCCAACGCCATGCGGCCGTATTTATATTTTGAGGGTGGTACATATTACCTGTTTTACGAGAAGTACCGGCCGCTTTCGCTGGTTCTTTCAGGGATAAAGGGCAGGAAATGGTATTCGGAAATAGCTATCATGCAGTCCAGAGATCTGAAGAAATGGGGTAACGAGGTAATATTGATCCGTCCTGAGTTGGACTGGCAGCAAAGCCAGGGTAATAAATCGGTGAGCAACCCGTGCCTGGTAAAGACCGGGAGCCAGTATCGTCTCTACTTCAGCGCTTCATTGGTTTACATAAAAGACTGTGGATTCAATGAGCCAGATTCCATCGGGGTGGCCAGTTCCGAATCTATCTGCGGTCCATATCAGGTAAGTGGTAAACCGCTGATAACTGTCAACAGCCAGGACCCCTGGTGTAATCTCAGTTGCGGGTCTATCAAGGTGCTGCAGTGCGATGATGGCTTTGTTGGATTTGAAAACGGCATATATTGGGACGAGCAGAAGCAACAGAGCGGTTCGGCTATTATTGTGCTGCAGTCTGCGGACGGTCTTACATGGCAAAGGCTGATTAGGGAACCGGTGCTTAAACCTTCGAGCGGATGGCGCCGTAGCCATGTATATGCCTGTGACGTTAAGTATTCGGAAAAACGGAGCAAATGGTATCTTTATTACAATGCCAGGAATGACTGGCCGGTCAGCAAAGGACAGGAGAGTATAGGATTGCTGACGGGCAAACAGGCTGATTTACCCTGAAATATATGCGGATATAGGTTAATTACCGGGGAGTACTGACAATGCATTTATCGAAAAGATTGGACAAGATACCGCCTTATCTATTTGTGGAGATTAACCGGAAAATTGCCGAGCAGCGGGCCAAGGGTCTGGATGTAATCAGTTTTGCCATCGGTGATCCCGATTTACCTACCCCTGCACATATCATTGACAGCCTATGCAAGGCTGCTTATGATCCGGTAAACCACCGCTATCCGGAAACATACGGATTGCCTGAATTATGCAAGGCCATCGCTGATTGGTACGATAAGCGATTTGGCGTCTCCCTTGAGTGGAAGCCAACATCTGAAGTGCTGCCTCTGATAGGGTCCAAGGAGGGAATTGGGCACATGTCATTCTGCATGCTGGACCTTGGAGACGTCGCGCTGGTCCCTGACCCGGGATATCCCGTGTACTCGGTCAGCACTCTACTGGCCGGAGGGGAGATCTATTATATGCCGCTGCTGGAAAGGAACGGCTTTTTACCGGATTTGGATGCTATACCTGAGATTATTTTAAAGAAGTCAAAGGTGTTATGGATTTGTTATCCCAATAACCCAACCGGGGCGGTTGCCGGGTTGGATTTCTTTGAAAAAGTGGTATGGTTCGCTAAAAAACACGATATAGCCGTTTGCCACGACGCGCCCTATACCGAGGTGGCTTTCGAGGGTTACAGGCCTCACAGTTTTCTTGAAATCAACGGGGCTAAGGATGTAGGGATTGAGTTCCACTCACTGTCCAAGACATATAACATGACGGGCTGGAGGATAGGGATGGCCGTGGGCAACAGCAAAATGATTGATGCCTTGTTCCGGTTCAAATCCAACCTGGACTCGGGCATACCGCAGGCCATCCAGCTTGCGGCGATTGAAGCTTTGACCGGCAACCAGGAAGATATCGCGGCCAGGAACGGCAAATATCAGAAGCGCAGGGACAGGCTGGTCAGCGTTCTGGAGGCCATCGGCTTGAAAGTAACCCGGCCGAAGGCTGGTTTCTATATTTGGGCGAAAATTCCCGATGGCTATACGTCCGCACAATATGTCGCCGAGTTGCTTGAAAAGGCCTCGGTAGCGGTGACGCCGGGTACCGGTTACGGAAAATCAGGCGAGGGATACGTCAGGCTCTCCATCACTCAACCGGATGAAAGGTTCGACGAAGGGATAAAGCGGCTGTTAGCCCTGAAAAGAAAATAGCTGCATTACATAAAGTGTATGAACAAAGACTTGATCAATACGGCTGAAAAAAGGGAGCGGGCTATCCTGGTGGGTGTCGGAATCAAGGGCGAACGCGGAAATTGGTCGATAGAGGCCTCGCTCGATGAACTTGGCCAATTGGCTAAAACGGCGGGAGCCGAAGTGGTCGGCAGAATGGTGCAAAACCTTGAGAGGCCTTCTCATTCTCATTATTTGGGAGCGGGCAAGATAGAAGAGTTGCTGAGTTTAAAGGACGAATTGGAATATGACACTGCCATATTCAATGACGAATTGAGGCCAAAACAGCAGGAAAACCTGGAGACCGCTCTGGGAGTCAAGGTGATAGATAGGACTGCCTTGATACTTGATATCTTTGCGCGCAGCGCGCGTACCAGCGAAGGCAAGCTTCAGGTGGAACTTGCCCAACATGAATACCTGCTGCCGCGTCTGGCGGGTCAGTGGAGCCACCTGGAGCGGTTGGGTGGTGGAATAGGTACCAGGGGACCGGGGGAATCGCAGATTGAAACAGATAGGCGGCTGATTAGAAATAAGATAACCAGTGTCAAGAAACAAATTGAAGCTGTGAGAAAACACCGGGAGTTATACCGGCGCAAGAGGGAGCAGTCGGGCACACCGCTGGTAGCCCTGGTGGGGTACACCAACGCCGGCAAAAGCACCCTGCTAAATACACTGTGTAAGGCGGGAGTACTGACCGAAAACAAATTATTCTCCACATTGGACCCAATTACCAAGAAATTGCGTCTGCCGGGGGGCGGAAATATACTGGTAACTGATACAGTCGGGTTCATTCACAAGCTGCCGCCCTTGATCGTGGCCGCTTTTCATGCAACTCTCGAGGAATTGGACGAGGCAGACCTTTTGCTGCACGTTGTTGACATAACCAGTTCTGACGCAGTCAACCAGTGCCAGACCGTGGAAAAGATACTGGCGCAGTTGAAATTGGACGGGAAACCCAGGGTAACTGTGATAAACAAAATTGACCGGGTAGTGGACAGCATCGAGGAGGCGCAGAATATCTCCATATTGATAAAATCTCCGCCGGAGGCCACCGTTATTACCTCCGCGTTAAAAAACTGGAACCTTGATAAATTGTTAGAGAAAATTGGCGAAAACCTGGCAATTGGTAAGGGAGAGGACGGGATAGTTAATGGTTAAGACTATATTTAACTGTTTGTTGCCATGTCGGACACTGTCACTTTTACGTTATTGAAAGTCGGCATTATAATGTAAATATGGAAGCGCCCAACAAATCTGAATTGCACATTTTGGTCAATGATTTCCTTGAATACCTGGTTGTTGAAAAATCCTTATCGGTTTTAACGGTTCGCAACTACCGGCATTATTTAACTCGCTTTCTTTCCTGGATGGAAAATAAACCTGTTCCCCTCCTGCACGCAAATATAAATATCGAGTTAATCGGCCAGTTCCGTATTTACCTTGCCAACTTAAGGGATAAAAACAATTCCTTATTAAAGAAGGCAACGCAGACTTACCACGTAATCGCCCTACGCTCTTTCCTCCGTTACCTTATCACCCGCCGGGACATCCCTGTCCTGAATCCCGACAAAATTGACCTGCCCAGGACCGACTCCCGTGTTATCGAGTTCTTAAACACCGAGCAATTGACACGTTTGCTGAACAGCCCCGAGATATCTAATGAAATAGGTTTGCGCGACAAGGTCATCCTTGAATTGTTTTTCAGCACCGGATTGCGTGTCTCCGAGCTTACTAAATTGAACCGGGACCAGATCAACCTCGAAACACGGGAATTCAGTGTAAAAGGCAAAGGCAGTAAGGTGAGGCTGGTCTTTGTCTCCGATACCGCCGCAGAGTGGATAAGAAGGTATTTAGCTGTACGCCATGACAGTTACCGGCCGCTCTTTATCCGCTACAGCCGTGATAGGTCGGAAGCTAAACAGGGGGAGAAGATGCGCCTGACCCCTAGGTCGGTGGAGCGGATTGTCAGGAAATACTCAAAGAAATGCGGTCTGCCCTTCGATGCCCACCCCCATACTCTCCGGCATTCTTTTGCCACCGATTTACTTATCCAAGGGGCTGATTTGCGCTCCGTCCAGGAGATGCTGGGACATGAAAGCATCCGTACAACCCAGGTCTATACCCATGTAACCAACAGGCACCTGAAAGAGGTTTATCAAAAATATCATAGCCGTAAATAATTATGTCAACTGATAATTGAGGTGACAGTAATGAAGGAATATGAAGTGGTTATTATCGGTGGTGGGCCGGCCGGCCTGACAGCCGGTTTATATGCGTCCAGGTATGGACTCAGCACGATGCTGATTGAACGGGGTCTTTTCGGCGGGCAGATCGTCAATGCGGGCGAGATACAGAATTATCCCGGCTTTCCTGGCGGCGTTTCTGGCATGGACCTGGGTCAGATGATGTATGACCAGGCTACCAAATTCGGTTTGCGGTCTGAGACAGCCGAGGTCAGCAAGATTAAAGCCAGCGGGACCGGCTTCGATCTAACCGTTGATGACGAAACTATTTCGGCTAAAGCCGTGATCATAGCGACCGGGTCGAATTATCGTAAAATGGGCATTGACGGGGAGGAGCGGCTGAACGGACGTGGGATTTCCTACTGCGCCACCTGCGACGGTTTTCTCTTCAAGAATCTTGATGTAGCCGTAGTTGGCGGTGGGGATACAGCCGTCACCGATGCACTTGAACTAAGCCAGCACTGCAAAACTGTTTATGTCATCCACAGGAGGGACCAACTAAGGGCAAGCGAGATAGTTCAACGCGCAGCTTTCTCTTCGCAGCGGATAAAGTTTATCTGGAACTCGATAATTGCTAAACTTGAAGGCCAGGAAAAGCTCGAAAAAGTAATCCTCAAGGACGTCAAAACCGGCGTCATTTCCGGACTCAATGTATCGGGGGTTTTTGTGGCCATTGGACTGATACCTAACAGCGCCCTGTTCAAAGGTTTCCTTGAGCTCGACGAGGCCGGAAATATTGTCTCCAATGAAATGATGCATACCAGCGTGCCGGGCATCTTTACCGCCGGTGATATCAGGAAGAATTCACCACGCCAGGTTGCCACCGCGGTGGGCGACGGTGCTACGGCAGCCAAATCAGCCTTCAGCTATTTAAAAGAAAGATAAGAAATGGTGGGCTCGGCAGGTTTCGAACCTGCGACCAATCGGTTATGAGCCGACCGCTCTACCCCTGAGCTACGAGCCCGTAAGAATATGATACCCGGACAGTTGCATAGTATAGCACAGCAATACGTAGCTGGGAAGCGATCCAAGTCAGCCTCCTGTTCCGCTTGACTGTGTTCTAAAAGATGGGTAAAATACAACATTAGCAATCGCCCCAGGTGATTGCTAAATTTTAAGTCTAAGAAGTATTAGAGGAATATATGCCCATATATCAATATATTTGCTCAAAATGCAATTCAAATTTTGAGCTACGCCAGGGATTCAACGATGAAAACGTAGCTCCCTGCCCGAAATGCAAGAGCGAATCGAAGCGCCGCTTTATGCCCGTCCCCATAATTTTCAAGGGTTCGGGGTTTTATGTTACGGATAGCCGCAGCCCGGGGGAATCGCAACTACCTGCCAAAATGCCTGAAACAACTAAAGAAGTAACTGTACCCAAAGAAACAGTGACTCCCAAACAGGCAGCGGTATAACCGGATAACACGCTCTCTTCATTAGCGCCTGTTGAAGAAGCTTAATTCCCTGTGCTAAACTCCCTGTAAGTCCCTGTAGCTCAGTGGATAGAGCGGCTGCCTTCTAAGCAGCGGGTCGTCGGTTCGAATCCGACCAGGGACGCCATCGAATCTACAGGGAGCAGCTGCTTTTCCCACAACAGGCAAAGTAGCGCAAAGTTGTAGTCACCCTTCCCCAAATCATCTAAGCTGTCGGCATGAGGGTTATGACGTGAATACCTTATCTGACGCATTGGCAGCTTACCGTATCTTCGCCCAGGCCGAAGGTAAAAGCCCCAAGACGGTCAGGTGGATCACATCCAGCGTCAATTATTTCAGCGCTTTCCTGGGAGAGCCTCCAGACATCTCGGAAATCACCGGAAACGACCTGCGAAGGTTCATCATCGCCCTTAAGGACACGGCAGAAATTCGCCGATCATCCCTTCAACAAACCACAGCAAACCAAAATTTCGATCCAGTCGATTGAAACCTACTGCCGCGCCATACGTTCATTCTTCGGTTTTCTCCATCGGGAGGGCTTCATCGAATCCAATCCCATGGAGAAGGTCAAAATGCCCAAGGTTCCGCAAAAGGTGGTGCCCACTTTCTCGGCCAATGATCTAGATAAACTATTATGTCAACCCAATAAGCAAAGCAATCAGGGCTTCAGGGATTATGCCATCATCTTGACCCTGGTTGACACGGCCATGAGAATAAGCGAGCTGGCCGATTTGAAAGCTTGACGATGTTGATTTTGAGAACGGCTATCTCAAAGTCATGGGCAAAGGCAGCAAGGAGCGTTTTGTGCCCTTTGGGCATAAAGTGGCAAAAGCACTATTTAAATATAAGCTAAAGCATAGAGCGGAGCCTGTTGGCACGGATAATTTCTGGCTGCGTGCTGATGGCAGGCCTCTCAATGCGGAACGCATGGAAAAGCTCATCAGTGGCTATGGCAGGAGCGCCGGCTTCAAACGTTGTTACCCTCACAAATTGAGGCATACCAGCGCGTAAATTTATAAATGCTACGTTCCCAACTCGCGGATCAAATCAGAACTTTAGTACTGCTACCATAGTACTATTGACTATCCTAATGTTCAGGTGCACATACAATATATCTGTATGTGATGGTCAAATAAAATAAGATATAATAAGTTCTACGACATAGACACACAAGGGTAAAGGTGAAGAAGAATACGAATAATTAGGTACCATAATGGAAACGAGTTCAACTTTCAAGAAAATTATTAAAGAGCGTCAAGAGGCGGTAAGCTCTCTGCGTGAAAGCGAGGAGAAATGCAGGGTTATACTCGAAGAAATGCAAGATGCATATTTTGAAGTTGATCTTGACGGTAACTTTACATTCGTCAATAAAGCGTTGTGCCTCGCCCTTGGATATTCCCACGAAGAAATAACTGGATTGAATTATCAGTCTGTAGTTTTGGCTGATGAATCAAGTAACTTGTATAAGGCATTCAATGCAGTATATAGAGAGGCGCAGCCTCGTGCGATTATAGCCTATAAGGCAGTCCGCAAGGACGGCAGCTTGGGCAATGTTGAAGTCATGGTATCTCCTATAAAGAATAAACTCGGAGAAGTCGTTGGCTTTAGGTGCCTGGGTCGTGACATCACCGAGCGCAAGCGGGCCGAGGAGACGCTGCGGGAGAGCGAGGAGAAATTCCGGTTCCTTGCCAACAATTCGCATGATATTCTCTGGACCATGGACTTGAATATGCGTACGACCTATGTTAGCCCATCTATTGAGTCAGCGCTTGGATTTACGCCGGAAGAACGGATGAAGCAGGATGTCACGGAACAATTGACGCCAGCATCTTTATCCATCGCCCAAGATACGCTGGCACGGGAGCTTGAATATGAGCAATTAGGGCAGGCCGACCACAACAGGGTTGTCATCATCGAATCAGAATATTATCGCAAAGATGGGTCTACCCTGTGGTTTGAGAACGCCATAACCAGCATCAGGGATGATAAGGGAATACTTATAGGATTGCAGGGCTTATCTCGAAATATCATGGAACGCAAGAAGGCTGAAGAAGCACTGACGAAGAGCGAGGAGAAGTACCGCCTATTGGCAGAGCATACTACCGACTTTATATGGCTCATGGATATGAACTTTAAAAATATATACGTCAGTCCATCAGTGTTAAAACGCACCGGCTTCACGGAGGAGGAGATGATGGAACTGACTGTGGAGCAGCATATAACTCCGGATTCACTCAAAGTGGTGACCGAAGTGGTTCTAGAATATATACCCAAGTTGGAGGCGGACCCCAAATATAATCCCATCAGTAAATTCGATATTGAGTACTGCTGCAAGGATGGCACTACCTTTTGGACAGAAAATACATTCAGTCTTATCAGGGATGAGAACGGCAAACCGGTATCCATCCTGGGTGAAGCCAGGGACCTCACAGAGCGCAAGAGATACGAAGAAAAACTTGTGAAAAGCTACGAATCTTTGAAGAAAACCTTAAATGACGCAATCAATACCATAGTCAAAATTGTGGAAATGAGAGACCCCTATACTGCAGGCCATCAGCAGAAAGTGGCCGACTTGGCGGTTGCCATAGCCAGGGAAATGCAGATGGATGATACCCGGGTTGATCAGCTCAGGATGGCAGCGATAATCCATGATGTAGGTAAAATGTATGTTCCTTCCGATATCCTCAGCAAACCCGGAAAGCTGGCCGAGATGGAATTAAACCTGATAAAAACTCATTCCCAAGGAGGCTACGATATCGTCAAAAGCATGGATTTCCCCTGTTCTATTGCAAATACAGTCCTTCAGCACCATGAGAGGCTGGATGGTTCCGGTTATCCCAAGGGGCTAAAAGGTGAGGATACGTTATTAGAAGCAAAAATACTGGCAGTTGCAGACGTGGTAGAAGCCATGGCTTCACACCGCCCATACCGTTCGGCATTAGGTATTGATAAGGCACTCGAGGAAATATCAGAGAACAAGGGCAAACTCTATGATCCTAAAGTGGTGGACATATGCCTGAAGCTGTTTAATGAGAAGGGCTTTAAATTCGACAAATAGTTTTAATTTGTTGAGTAATGGCTGAAGATAATAAGTAGGGCATCTGATTATATTGCTGACAACTCTTTTACAACTTTAGACCTACCATTTTTATCATGAATGATCATGCATGCCAATGTTAATTCACAGATACCTTTGCTTTGCTATTTTTAGCGCGGCGTAACGGATATCCCGATGTTTGAGCGGTGGTAACAAAATAGCGTTTTGTTCACTTTGGTTATGTTTCCGAATCTAGTTGACTTGCAAGATTTCTAGTGATAGATTGCAAACATCATAACGATTTTGAGGGAGGTTTGGAAAATGTCGTCAGTTTCAGGTGACCAAGACATCTATCAACACCCTGTACAATTATTGCAGAACCTTATCCGCTTCGACACAAGTAATCCGCCGGGTAATGAAACAGAATGTATTAAATATATCAATGGATTGCTGACAGGGGCAGGTTGTGAAACTAATGTTCTGGCTAAAGTTCCAGATCGCCCCAGCCTGATCGCACGTCTGAAAGGTCAGGGGAACGCGCCGCCATTAATGCTCTACGGGCATGTGGACGTTCAGATAACGACCAACCAGACCTGGCAGCATCCACCATTCGAGGGAAAGATAGTGGATGGCTACATCTGGGGTCGGGGCGCTCTGGATATGAAAGGCGGCGTAGCTATGATGCTGGCCTCTTTTCTGAGGGCAAAAGCGGAAGGCCTGACACCAGCCGGTGACGTTGTACTCGCACTTTTAAGTGATGAAGAAGGCTTTGGCAACCTTGGAGCAAAGTACTTGGTTGAGAGCCATCCGGAGCTGTTTAAAGATATCCGTTATGCCCTTGGAGAATTCGGAGGCTTTACTTTTTATGTGGGTAAGCAGAGATTTTATCCCATTCAGGTAGCTGAAAAGCAGGCTTGCCTAATGAAGGTGTATTTACGTGGCCCGGGTGGGCACGGCGCTCTACCCTTACGGGGAGGTGCGATGGCAAAGCTTGGCAATTTGCTCCAGCAACTGGATAAACGACGTTTGCCCGTACATGTAACACCAGTCGCTCGTCAGATGATACAGACAACGGCATCGGGCTTGCCTTTCCCCGCAAACTTGATCCTACGCCAGCTCCTGAATCCCAGACTGACTGACCGGGTATTGGACTCGCTTGGTACGAGGGGTCAAGCCTTTGATCCCGTGTTGCATAACACTGTCAACGCAACCATTGTACACGGAGGTAAGAATATTAATGTGATACCCAGTGAGATCGTCCTCCACATTGATGGACGTCTGCTGCCAGGCTATACTCCTGATGACGTGATGGCCGAACTGCGCCAGCTCAGCAGAACTGAACTGGAATTTGAACTGCTACGATATGATCCATTTCCTGCTGAGCCGGACATGGGCTTATTCCCCACATTGGCTGGCATCTTGCGAGAGGCAGATCCGCAGGGCTTGCCAATGCCTATGTTGATGCCTGCAATCTCAGATGCGCGCTTATTTTCCAGGCTTGGCATTCAGACCTATGGTTTCCTACCTATGAAGTTGCCTGCAGGATTTAATATGATGCAGCTGATTCATGCCGCTGACGAACGCATTCCGGTAGAAGCGGTAAATTTTGGCACAGAGGCCATTTATAAAGTCCTGCAACGTTTTGGGAGATAGTCACAGTGGATCAAAAATTTTCTTTTACAGTCCGTAGGTGGCGCACACAAAGGCGATTTGTGTAGAGCTAGAATTGACAGCTACATGACAGGTCTATACAATCGACCAAAGAATTACGCCATGATGAGGCTAGTTTGTGAAGCTTTTTAAGATTGAAGGTATTCCTAAACCGGGGGCAATAGTTTACTCGACAATTGTAGCTAGAAGTCCATTCGCAAGAGATTTCTACCGGGAGGTTGCAGAAGAGGTTTGCTCAAAACTACCGTCCGGGAGAGTATTAGACATAGGTACAGGGCCGGGTATCGTGCCGCTTGAGATTGCGCGAAAATCACAGAATCTTGAGATTAAGGCCATCGATATTTCTCCTGCCATGGTGGACATAGCCAGCAAGAACGCCAAAGATTCCGGACTGTCAGATCGTGTTCAGTTCCAATATGGAAGCGCAAAGCGCATTCCTTATGAGGATGAAAATTTCGATTTGGTTGTGAGTACCCTCAGTTTTCATCATTGGGCAAAACCTATAGAGTGCCTAAGAGAGATTCATCGTGTCCTTAATAATCATGGAGAGTTGTGGATATATGACATTATGTGGGATATGACAAATGCGGCGAGGGGACAACTGAAAAATAGGTACGGATGGTTCCTATCATTTATAGTCTTTTACTTTGTAAGGCTACACTCATCTATTAGCTCAAAGCAGATTAACGAAGTGCTTTCGTCCCAGGAAATCGGCTTCTCAGAGAGGAGTGTGGAAGAGAAAGGTATCATCGTGAAGTTGCGTCTCTTAAAATAGGCCGGCATCAATGGTCCGCTATGAGCAGAAATCCGCAGTGCCCTGCCCCCAATAACGCTCCGGCCTGGCGAAACAGGCTTAATCATTGTCTGCAACTCTTAGCAGTGGTATACTACCGCATCAACCATGAAGCTGTGGCGAACTCCATTTGACCACAACCCCGACGCAGGGCCGCTCGGTTACATCCATATAGATAAAATCCGGTGCAAGGGCTGTGGTTTTTGTGCGGAATATTGCCCCCGCGAGGTCCTGCATATGGGCACCGAGCTCAATTACAAGGGCTACAAGCTGGCCGCTATCAAGGACGAGTCCAAATGCCTGGCCTGCGGCTATTGCGAGCTGATCTGCCCCGAGTTCGCCATTACCCTCATCCTCAACGTTAATGCACATAAGAGCGAAGAAAAGCACCCTGTTTAGGTTTTGAATTAAGGTCCGCTGGTTTCACCGGCCGTGATTATAAATACTTTTGGCTTTAAGAATAAGGGTTTTATCGGATGCCGGATAATGGTTGCCTGACTGGCGAGTTTTTCATGAACGGCGACAACGCCTGTGCCGAGGGCGCTATAAGCGCGGGCTGCAGGTTCTTCGCCGGCTACCCAATCACCCCAGCCACCGAGATCGCCGAACGTATGAGCCGCCGACTGCCTGTAGTGGGCGGCACCTATATCCAGATGGAGGACGAGATAGCTTCCATGGCCGCCATACTGGGAGCTTCCTGGGCGGGCGTCAAAGCCATGACCTCCACCTCCGGCCCCGGCTTCAGCCTGATGATGGAAAATATCGGCCTGGGCATCATGTTAGAAACGCCCTGCGTAGTGGTGAATATCCAGCGCGCCGGGCCATCCACCGGGCTGCCCACACTTATCGGCCAGCAGGATATCATGCAAGCCCGCTGGGGATCGCACGGCAGCTATGAGATCATCGCCCTCAGCCCCGATTCCCCTCAGCAGATGTTCGACCTGACCATCAAAGCCTTCAACCTTTCGGAAAAATACCGCCTGCCCGTACTGATCATGTCGGACGAGGTGGTCGGCCATATGAGTGAAAAGGTCGTCATGCCCGAGATCAGGGCCGAAGACCTGTTTTACAGGGAGATGCCGCAGAAAGGCGCGGCAGGCTACCTGCCCTATAAGACCAACGGCAGCCTGGTACCGCCCATGGCCATCGCCGGGCAGGGCCACCACTTCCACGTCACCGGCCTGACCCACGATGAAAGGGGCTACCCGGTCATGACCTCCATAGCCCAGGACCAACTGATCACCAGGCTGGTCGATAAGATCGGGCTCAACGCCGACGATATCATCATGTGCAACGACTATATGATGGAAGGAGCGGAGATCGTGGTCGTCGCCTACGGCATCACGGCCCGCATCGCACAGTTCGCCGTCAAGCAGGCGCGTGAGCAGGGTATCAAGGCAGGCTGCCTGCAATTGGTCACGCTCTGGCCCTTCGCCGAAAAGCGCATCAGGAAACTGGCATCACAGGTAAAGGCCTTCGTGGTCCCCGAAATCAACCGCGGCCAGATTGTTTACGAAGTTGAACGCTGCGCCAGCGGCAAGGCCCGCACATTATCCGTGCCACATTCGGGCGGCGAGGTGCACAATCCCGATATTATTTTAGCTGCAATTAAAGAGTGCCATGCAGATTGATGATGTAACCAGTTATGAAAGATCGGTAGCCAAATACCTGAGGCAGGACAGGCTGCCGCACATCTGGTGCGCGGGCTGCGGCATAGGCCCGGTGCTGAACTGCTTCCTGCGCGCTATCGACCGCGCCGAGCTTGACCCCGACCTGATATCGGTCGTCTCGGGCATCGGCTGCTCCGGACGCGTGGCGGGCTATGTCAAGCTGGACAGCTTTCACACTACGCACGGACGCGCCATACCTTTCGCCACCGGCCTCAAGCTGGCCAACCCCCATCTGAAAACCGTGGTCTTCTCCGGCGACGGCGACCTGGTCGCCATCGGCGGCAACCACCTCATACACGCCGCCCGCCGCAACATCGATATGACCGTGATCTGCATCAACAATTTCAACTACGGCATGACGGGCGGACAGGTCGGCCCGACAGCCCCGCTGGACGTAAGGACGTCGACCACTCCCTACGGCAACTTCGAGCCCCCCTTCAACCTGCCCTGGCTTTTGCATGCCAGCGGCGCATCCTATATCGCCCGCTGGACCGTGCTACACCTGCACCAGCTCGAATTGACCATCGTGGAGGCGCTGCGCAGGCCGGGTTTCTCCTTCATCGAGGTCATCAGCCCCTGCCCCGCGATCTACGGCCGCATGAACAAGGAGCCGGAGGGACTCGACTCGCTGCGCAATTACATCAAGCGCAGCGTGATCAAGCACGGCGCCGGCCCCAGGGAAACCGCCATAGACCACAAAGGCCCCATCGTGGTAGGCAAGTTCCTCGATATCGACCAGCCTACGCTCCAGGACCACCTCATAGGAGTAGCAGCCAAAGCTAAGAAGCCGGTTAAAAAATAGCCGGTTATATTGATTAATCTTCTACCGGGAAAGAAGCGATGAGTAAAACAGAAATCAGACTGGCAGGGTTCGGGGGACAGGGCATCGTGCTGCTGGGCAACATCATAGGCAAGGCGGCATCGATCTACAATAAGCAATATGCCGCCCTCACGCAGAGCTACGGCCCCGAGTCGCGCGGCGGCTCCTGCCGGGCCGAGGTCATCATCAGCGGGGCGCCCATCGAATACCCTTACATCAGCAACCCGCAAATACAGGTCATACTGTCGCAGGAAGCTTACAACGAGTTCGGCGCCAATGCGCCGGAGGGCACGCTGCTGCTGTCGATGCCGAACTGGTCAAGATGGACAAGCCGCCTGCGGCCAAAACGTTCACCATCCCGGCCAGCCGCATCGCACAGGAGATGGGCAGGTCGGTGGTAGCCAACATCATCATGCTGGGCTTCTTCTCAGCACACAGCGACGTGGTCAGCCGCGAGGCGCTGGAAAAATCGGTTGTCGACTTCATCCCCGCCGGCAGCGAGGCCTTCAACATGAAGGCTTTTGAAACCGGCTATAACTATTCGAAGAAACAGCACGGGCCGGCCTGACATGGGTAACACAAAGAGCGCCGCCGTAATCGGAAACGGGCTGGATGCATTGCAGGCGGCCTTATACCTGGCACAGGTGGGCGTGGACGTTAAATTCGTTACCAGCTCGCCCGCCTTCGCATACAACGGAAACGACGCAGCCGGGCAACGGCATTTCTGGTCCACCGTGCTCGAAGCGGTCAAACACCCCCGCATCGAGTTCTTCTATAATACGTTGTCCGCATCAGCTGACCGCGCCGGCGGGCCGTACCGCATCAAAACCATCCATAAGCAAAGCTATATCAACGACGAGCTGTGCACGGGCTGCAAGAAATGCGAGGAAAACTGCTCCACCCGGCTGACCTTCTCCCGGGACGGTGTGAACGTTACCCGCCATGCCGTGCATAAGCCCTACCCGCTCGGCAAATCGGTGCCCCTGGCGCTGCAGATAGAAAAGAACGCCATTGCGCCCTGCCGCGCAGCCTGCCCGCTGGGCATCAACGTGCAGGGCTTCGTGGCCCTGCTGGCCAATAACAAGACCGCTGAAGCCTACGACCTGATCAACAGCACCGCCCCGCTGGGCGGCATACTGGGCCGCCTTTGCAAGCACCCCTGCGAGGAGAAATGCAGCCGCTCGAAGCTGGACAGTCCGCTCTCGATCAGAGCGCTGCATCGCTTTACCTACGATAACATCGGCCCCATCGAAAAGTCCCCGCTTGAGGAAGGCACAAAGGGCAAGGTCGCCATCATCGGCAGCGGCCCGGCCGGGCTTATGGCTGCCTGGGAACTGAAGAAACGAGGCTACGAGCCGACCATCTTCGAATCGCACAGCACCTACGGCGGCATGCTGGCTACCGGCATACCCAGGTTCAGGATGTCCCGTGAGATCAGGGAAAGGGAGATACAACGCCTGATCGACATGGGCATCAAGATCAGGACGGGCATAACCGTCGGCCGCGACATAGATTTCGCCTACCTGCGGGAGAGGAGCTACAAGGCCTATTTCCTGGCCATCGGCGCCATGCAGAACAACAGGCTCAACATACCCGGCGAAGACCTGGAAGGCGTGATCGACTGCATGTCTTTCCTGCTCCTGCTCAACCAGACCGACGACACGTTCGTCGGCTCCAACATCCTCATCATCGGGGACGGCAACACCGCCGTTGATTCGGCCAGGGTGGCCATCCGCGCCAACAAGGGCAATGTGAAAATAGCCAGCTGGACCATCCAGAAGGAGCTTACGGCCAACCAGGACGAAATCGAAGAGGCGCTGGAAGAAGGTGTATCCCTGGAATTTTCCGCTTACCCGGTGGAGATACTGGGCGAAGGCGGCAGGGTGACCGGCGTACGTTGCCAGCGCACCCGGCTGACCGATGAAGTCATGCGCAACGGACGGCACAGGCCGGAGCCTATCCCCGGTACGGACTTCATCATCGAGGCGGATCATATTATTATCGCCATCGGCCAGTCCGCTAACGCCAGCCAGCTGAACATCGAAGGCCTGGTCACAGATAAAAGGTCGGGGACGATCAAGGTCAACCCGCTGACCCTGGAGACCAATGTCAGCGGCATATTTGCCGGGGGCGATTGCATGAGGGGACCGGATAACGTAGTGGACGCCATGGCAGACGGGCGCAGGGCAGCGGAATCGATCGACAGGTACCTGTCCGGCAAAGACCTGCAGGAGGGTCGCCAGACAGATGCCCCGCAGATAGCCGAGGTCGACCTTGATGCAATCGTGGCATCCACCACAGCGCGGGTTGAGATGCCATACCTCGATTTGGATAACAGGAAAAACACTTACGAGGAGACCACACTGGGACTGTCACTGCAGCAGGCCGCCGAGGAAGCTGGAAGGTGCCTGAACTGCGCCCTGTGCAGCGAGTGCATGGAATGTGTGAAGGTGTGCAAGGCGGGCGCCATCCGGCATGAAGGCGAAGGGCAAAGCCAGGAAATCGAGGCTGATATTATCTGGAAGTTCCCCGCCTCCGGGATGTATAGCGGCTCGCCGCAAAGCGAATTATCGCTGCCGGGCAATGCCGGGGGCATTTATGACTTTACCCATAATGGCGAAAACGATGTGAAAAGCATGGCCGCCGTTATCAATACCGTGCTGAACAAGGATTCGGGCCTTGTCTTCGCACCGGCCGTACCTGAGGCGCAGGCAGTCCCTCAAACTGCCGAAAAAAATGGAAAGCCCGCCAGGCCGGGGAAAACGCGGCGTGTTCCTCTGCAGTTGCACCGGCAACAACAGCTCGGTGATCGACTTCATCCGCCTGTTCAACGCCCTCTCCACCAATACGAACGTGCGCCATGTGGCCGAGGTGGAGCAGGCCTGCACCGAAAGCGGCGCAACGGCAATATTGCGGGAGAT
Organism: uncultured Chloroflexia bacterium; assembly: GCA_963752975.1. Classification (GTDB taxonomy): domain Bacteria; phylum Chloroflexota; class Dehalococcoidia; order GIF9; family UBA5629; genus CAIMUM01. Next base: position 45,527 of record CAVWAG010000002.1, on the reverse strand, counting down.
CAGGGCGGAGGGTTTGGACCGGGCGGTGGTGGCCGCCTGCCGCTGTTGCAATTACGAACAGCCCTGCTACAGCTGTAACGACAGGCGCATACTCACCCGCAAATATCTCGATCAGGCCCTGGCCGGGAATGATGATTTTACCATAGATTATGTCAACATAAGGGAGTTGAGCGCCTGGGCGCACCACGACGATCCGGCGGCGGCCACGGCCAGTGCGGAAAAAATGATCGAGGCCGTGATATCGCGCAACAGCCTCATCAACGCGCAGGGAAGCACTGCTTATCCCATCCGGCAGTCGGCGCTTTTCCTGGGCCTCTCCGCAGCCGGGGAAATGGCATCCCTCACGCTGGAAAGGATGGGCTGCAGCACGCGCCGCCTCGACCTGGCCAACAACACATTTGAAATAAACGGCCGGCCCGGCGATTACGAGGTGAAAGTAAACGGCGGGGAAGTATTGAGGGCCGGGGCCATCATCCTGGATGGGTCGGCAGGCAGCCGCGAGATAAATAAGCTGGGGACGACGTACAGCGGCAGGCTGCTGGGGCGCATTTTATCCCTGTCCGGCTCAGAAAATGATAAATTCAGCAAAGCTAAATATGAAGAGGCGCTCAGCCGCTCCGGGCTTTTTATCGACAGCGGCGCTGAGAATGAGGATGTTACCCGCGGTATACTGCTGGCAGGCAGGGTCCTGGCCTACCTGCAATCGAAACGCATTATCGTCCCGGCGGACAGGGCAGCCATCAACATCACTCTGTGCCGCGGCTGCCGTAAATGCGCCGACCAGTGCCCGCTGATTGAAATGCAGGATAACGCCGCAGGCCAGCAGAACTCTTACCTCGAGCAGCATTTATGCACCGGCTGTGGGGCTTGCGCTGCCACCTGCCCGACCGGCGCCATCAGTTTAAACCGCACAGGCACCGTGGCTGTCAATGCGTCGCTCAAGTCACTGTTGAGTATGGTTAAATGAGCAATAAAATCGTAGTATTCTCGTGTAGCTGGGACGGCTGGAGCTGTATAGACGCTGCGGCCAACGCAGGCATGCCTTACCCTGCGTCGGTCACGGTGATAAAGCTGCCCTGCCTCTCGGGCATCGATGCCGGGCTGATATTACGTGCCCTCGAATACGGCGCCGACGGCGTATTGCTGCTGGGGTGCAAGCCGCACGAGTGCCGCCATGGACGCTACGGCGAAAATATTGAGATTGAATTCGATAAGGCCAGGCAGCTTCTAACCCTCCTCGGCGAAAACAGCGACAGGGTGCGGCTGGCAAGGCTGGACGCCTTCGACGGCGGCGGATTCATCGAAACGGTTAAGTCGTTTAATGCCGCTCTCGAAGATAAAGCTAGAGTTACAGCCTCAACGGGTAATAAATCATGAAAATGCAGGAAATCATACGCCAGACCAGGGCGCATTTCTGCCTGGACTGCGGCAAATGCACCGCGGTCTGCCCGGTCAACCGCTTCGACCCTCAGTTCAGCCCGCGGCTGATCGTTCAGAAAGCGCTCAGCAACGAAGGCGGCGCCTATGACGACCCACGGATATGGTCATGCGTCGGCTGCAACATGTGCACGGTCAGGTGCAACTACAACGTCAGCTACGTTGAGATGATCAGGCACCTGCGCATGCTGTCACGGGAGAACGGCACGGAGCTGGTCTACAGCCACGGCGGCTTAACCGAGTCCGTCATGCACATGATGGGCAAGGATGATATTAAGCAGGACCGCTCGGGCTGGCTGCCTGCCGATATCCAGGTGAAAAGCCCTGGGGATACGGCCTTCTTCGTGGGCTGCGCCCCCTATTTCGATACTATCTTCAAGGACCTCAACGTCAAGCTGACCGACGGCACGATCGGGGCCATGCGGCTGCTTAACATGGCCGGGATACCCTTCGACCTGCTGGACAACGAACGCTGCTGCGGGCACGACCTGCTGCTGGCCGGGGACAGCGACGGCTACGCTGCGCTGAGGCGGAACAACGTTGAGGAGCTCAGAGCCAGGGGCATCAGGAAAATAATTACCTCCTGCCCCGAATGTTACTATACGCTTAAAGTGGACTACCCCAGGTACGTGGACGGCTGGAATGTGGAAGTTATCCATATCACCGAGGTACCGGAGATATTCAAGCTCAAGGGCGCCGCCGGGAAAAAGATCAGGGCCGCTTTCCACGATTCCTGCAAGCTGGGGCGGCATTTCAAGATGTACGACGGGCCGCGCAACCTGCTCACATCGCTGGCAGGCGCGGAGCTTTGCGAGATGGAAAATAACAGGGAAAATTCGCTGTGCTGCGGGGCCAGCCCGTGGATGTTCTGCGGCTCGGTTAATAAGCAGATACAAGATGAAAGGTTAAGGCAGGCCGATGCGACGGGCGCCGATTACATGGTCACGTCCTGTCCCAAATGCCAGATACATTTGACCTGCGCCGGGATGTCAGGCGATGGCAAACATGCCGGTATAAAGATCGTTGACCTTTACCACCTGGCGGCGCAAAGCCTGGCGCAGAAGGATGGATAATTGGAAGAAGATAATATCAGAGTAGGAGTTTTCGTCTGCGAATGCGGCATGAATATAGCCGGCACGGTCGACTGCGAAGCCGTTAAAGAGTCCGCAGCTAAAATCCCCGGCGTCGTGGTATCGGTCAAGAACAAGTACACGTGCGCCGACCCGGGACAGGAAGAGATCAAACGCTTGATACGTGAACATAACCTTAACCGCATCGTAGTGGCCTCGTGCTCACCCAGGATGCATGAATCGACCTTCCGCAACTGCATCAGCCAGGCCGGGCTCAACCCCTACCTGCTGGAGATGGCCAACATCCGCGAGCACTGCAGCTGGGTGCACCTGCACGAGAAAGCTGCGGCCACGCAAAAGGCCAACGATATCGTCGGCATCGCCGTGGCCAAGGCCAAGCTGCTGCAGCCGGTCGAGGAGATCAAGATACCCGTCACGGATGCTGCTCTGGTCATCGGCGGCGGCGTCGCCGGCATACAGGCCGCGCTGGACCTGGCCGATTCCGGCCACAAGGTCTACCTGGTGGAAAAGCAGCCTTCCATCGGCGGCATCATGGCGCAGCTGGACAAGACCTTCCCCACCATGGACTGCTCGATCTGCGTGCTCGGCCCCAAGATGATGGACGCCGGCAAGCACCCGCAACATCGAGCTGATGGCCTACAGCGAGGTGAGTCAAGTGTCAGCGGTTACATCGGCAACTTCAAGGTCACCGTCAGCAAGAAAGCCCGCTATCGTGGACGAGAAGGAATGCAACTCCTGCGGCGAGTGCGCCGAGGTCTGCCCGGTGATCGTGCCGGACGAGTTCCAGCAGGGCTTCGCCTCGCGCAAGGCAGCCTACATACCCTTCCCGCAGGCTGTTCCGTCTTCCTACATCATCGATATGAAGAACTGCCTGGGCAACAACCCCGTGCGCTGCAATAAATGCGTCGATGTGTGCGAGAAGCACTGCATCGACCTGAACATGGAAGACAAGCTGGTCGAGCTCAATGTGGGCGCCATCATCGTCTGCACCGGCATGGATGTCTACGACCCCACCGCGCTGGACGAATACGGCTATACCCGCTTTGAGAACGTCATCACCACCATGGAGTTCGAGAGGCTGATCTGCGGCGGCGGGCCCACGGAGGGGCAACCTGCTGCGGCCCTCCGACCACAAAGTGCCCGAAGCGCATCGGCTTCATCCAGTGCGTCGGCTCGCGCACGGTCAACCGCGGCAACCCCTATTGCTCCAACGTCTGCTGCATGAACACGATCAAGGACAGCCTGCTGATCAAGGAGCATTACCCGGACACCGAGATCTATGTCTTCTACATGGATATCCGCGCTTATGGCAAAGGTTTCGAAGACCTTTACCGCAGGTCAAAGGAAGAAGGCGTGCATTACATCCGCGGCTTCCCCGGCGAGGTCAGCGAAGACCCCGTTACCAGAACATCAAGGTACAGGGTGGAAAACACCACCACCTGCCTGGTGGAAGAATTATGAGCTGGATATGCTGGTGCTCTCGGTAGGGCTCCAGCCGGACAGCGAACTGAAAAAACTGAGCAACCTGTTGAACGTTTCGCTTACATCCGACGGTTTCATGATGGAAGCCCACCCCAAGCTCAAGCCGGTGGACGCACCCACGCCGGGCATTTTCTTCGCCGGTTCAGTGGAAGCGCCCAAAGATATCAAGGACAGCGTCACCCAGGCCAGCGCCGCCGTGTCGCGCAGCTCGATCATACTCAACGCCGACATAATCAAGGGCGACGGCGTAAAGGCCGTCATCGACAATAGCAAATGCACTTCCTGCGGCGTCTGCGCCAGGGTCTGCCCCTACAATGCGCATCGAAGTGGACATCAAGGCCAAGAGCGGTGCTAAGGTCATAATGGCCGCCTGCGCCGGATGCGGCGCCTGCGCGGCCGAATGCCGTTTCGACGCCATCACCATCCGCGGCTTCATGGACGACCAGATCATGTCGCAGATCGACTCAGCCCTGGCCGTCGACCCGCAGAACAAGATCGTCAGCTTCCTCTGCAACTGGTGCAGCTATGCCGCCAGCGACGTGGCAGGCATCTCCCGCATGCAGTACCCGGCCAACAACCGCTTCATCAGGGTGATGTGCAGCGCACGAGTGACCGAGAAATTCATCTGGCATGCCTTCAAGCTGGGCGCGCCGCTGGTGCTGCTCTCCGGCTGCCATATCGGCGACTGCCACTATATCACGGCCAACCACTCCACGCAGAAGAGGGCCGACAGGATGTGGGACGCCATGGAGAAGCTGGGCATACGCCCGAGAGGCTGCAACTGGAATGGATCAGCGCAGCCGAAGGACCGCGCTTCGCGGAGATCATGCAGGAGCTGGAAAAACTGCGCGGCAAGGTCACCAAAGAAGAGATCGAACACACGCGGAAGGTGCTGGCCGAAAGGGAAAAAGAGAAAGCGAAAGCTGCTTAGATTTTATTTGAAGGTGAAATAAATTGGCCAAAGACCATTTTAAATGCCTGCGCTGCGGCAACACCTATGAGCTGGAAGCCGACCCTGACGGGAAGTTGAAGGAACGCATCTGCCCCAAGTGCAAGTCCAACAGCGTGCGTAAGCTGAAGGCGAAGTAAAACAATGCCGCTGCCGATGATGGCTTAGTCATAGTATTTCATTCCATCCATTGTATCGAGAGTGATCTACCAGTTGTAACACCCTTGCTCTAAACTTTTTCCACAATTGCACATACACCCATCCCACCACCGCCGCAGATGGTGATCAGGCCGGTTTTGGCATTGCGCCGCTGCATTTCATGCGTAAGTGTGGTCATGATGCGGGCGCCGGTTGCCCCGAGAGGATGGCCGAGCGACACGCACGAACCATTGACGTTAATGCGGTCATGGTCTTTCTCCGTCAGGTTGAGCTCCTTCATATTAGCCAATACCTGTGCAGCAAAGGCCTCGTGTATCTCGATGAGGTCGATGTCTTTCAAGGACATTCTTGCCTTATTCAGTGCCATCTCGGTTGCCTTGCTGGCGGACTTCCATGCCATGCGGGGATCGGCGCCGCTGTAGGCGAACGCTTTCAGGTAAGCGAGCGGCTTCAACTTGAGGCTTCTGGCTTTCTCCTCCGGCATTAGCACAACCGCTGCCGCTCCGTCGTTTTCACCGGAGGAATTCGCCGCTGTGCAAACCCCGCCCTGGACAGGCCGGAGCTTGGCTAACGATTCCATGCTGGTATCCTTGCGCGGACGTTCATCTATGTAGAACATGACCGGCTCACCCTTCCCTTGGGGGACGGGTATAGGGACTATTTCATCTTGGAACTTGCCCGATTCGATGGCAGCGCAGGCGCGCTGGTTACTAATGAGTGCCCATTTGTCCACATCTTCCCTGGTTATGCCATGTTCTTTGGCGGCCGTCTCAGCCCAGGTCATCATGGACTGAAGCACGCCGAACCTTTCTGACGGCTGTGACATCACCCTACCCCTCAACATCCTGTCGTGCAGGGGTATTGACCATGTGGACAGGCTGCCGTGGCCTTTGGGCATGTCCCCCGTTCCTCCTATGCCCCACCTGATCTCTCCTTTTAAATACATCTCAGTAGTGCTCATGCTTTCCACGCCACCCGCCACCATGATGTCGAAGTTGCCTGTCTGGATCATCATGGCTGCAAATGTGATAGCATCCAACCCACCCGGGCAACGGCGATCATGAGTAAAACCGACGACCTCAACGGGCCACCCTGCTTTGAGCAGCGACATGCGGGCTATGTTCACATATTCGCCGCTTTGGTAGTTCTGCGCAAGAATTACAGCATCGACCGACTGGGGTTCGAGTTGGGATTTCTTAACTACCTCGTTGAGAATGGGTGCCGCCAGGTCGTACGCAGGCACCGACTTCAAGGCGCCTCCGAAGTTGCCGATAGCCGAACGTGCCGCACTGGTGATAACGACTTTGCTCATATGCCCTCCACACGATTAGATTTTTGTTTTGTCGGGATTGTATTACGCAGCTACAGTGTCTTTTTACAGCACTCCCAAGCAGCTGGCCTCGAATGACTACTTCACACCTATTTCACGCGCGATCATGCGCATTTGTATCTCCGATGTGCCCTCGGTAATAGTCCCCAACCGTGCATCCCTGAAGTAGCGTTGCGCTATGGAATCGTCCATCAGGCCATAACCTCCGTTTATCTGCAGGGCCTCAGTAGTGGTATGGATGGCCGCCTCGCTGGCAAACAGCTTGGCCATGGCGGCCTCCTTTGTATGCGGTTTGCCCTGATCGTATAGCCATGCCGCCTGGTAGATCATCAACCTGGCAGCATTGATCTCCATGGCCATACGCGCCAATTTGAAGGCGTTGGCCTGGAAGCTGCCGATAGTCTGGCCGAACTGGACGCGGTCGTTGGCATATGACAGAGCATTATCGAAGGCGGCACGTGCCAAACCCAGGCTGCGCGCTGCGTGTGAGTATCCTTCCTCCCATAAGCGATTCGATCACGTAGGAGAAGCCCCGGCCTTCCTCGCCGATCAAGTTAGCGGCAGGGACTGCGCAGTCCTCAAATATGAGTTCGGCTGTCTCGCTGGAGCGGGAGCAAAACTTATGCAGCTTGTTATGCGTGAACCCGGGCGAGTTCCCTTCCACTACGAACAGGCTCATTCCACCACGCGGCCCCTTGTTCTTATCCGTGTAGGCGGCTACGACCACGAAGTCGCAGATAGTGCCGTTGGTTATGAAAATCTTTGTCCCGTTGAGATGATACTTACCGTCCTTCTTGGTGGCCGTGGTCTGAAGCGCCGCTGCATCCGACCCGGCGTTGGGCTCCGTGAGGCCGAAAGAGGCAATCTTGCGTCCTTTGATGGCAGGGACCAGGTACTTCTGCTTCTGCTCCTCGGTGCCGTGCTTGTAAATGGCAGCGGTGCCTATTCCTCCCTGCACCATCGTGGCGGCCGCAAACCCGACGGAAAAGTAGGCTACCTCCTCCACCGCTATGCATTCACCCAGCTTGCCCATGCCAGCGGCGCCGTATTCCGGTGAATAACTGAGACAAAGGTAACCCAAGTCACCCATCTGGGGGAAAAGCTTGAGCGGAAAAATGCAGGTCTCCTCCGCTTCTTCCACGAGTGGGGCGACCTCCTTTTCGGCGAAATCGTGAATGGCAGCCTTGAGCATCTTCTGCTCTTCAGACAGATCGAAGTCCATTTTTTCCCTCCCTGTATAGTAGAGTTCACTGACTGAGAAATCGCAATCAGAAATCCTGCCGAATCATGGCGCCTGGTGGGGAAAAGCGTGCTGCAACGTAGTATAATTTATGGCGATTATATCAATCGCCTGACCAAAAACGCAAGGAGATTTTCCAAATGAATAGCAAGAATACCATGCCTGAATTGAAAACGATTCTCTTGGAGAAGAAAGGCCATGCAACCTGGATAACCTTGAACCGGCCTGAGGTGCTCAATGCCCAGAACGATCTGCTGCGCAACGAGTTAGTGGAAGCGCTGGAGACCGTCGGAAGGGACGATGATGTCCACGTTGTGGTCATCACGGGGGCCGGCGATCGCGCTTTCAGCGCAGGCGCCGATATTAGCGAGTTTCCCAAAATGCATCCTACCGATGTCATCAAGCTTAAGTGGGTAAAAAGGCCTTACAATATGATTCGCCTTATTCCCAAGCCGGTGATTGCTGCAGTTAACGGTCTGGCCTTAGGCGGTGGTTGTGAGATAGTGCTGGCTTGCGACTGCGTGATTGCTGTCGATTCCGCGCAGTTCGGCCAGCCAGAAATCAGGGTCGGGGTCATACCGGGCGGTGGTGGCACCCAGATACTGCCACGGCTGATCGGCGAGAAGAGGGCAAAGGAACTTATCTTTAGCGGACGCTTCATCTCAGCGGCGGAGGCCCTGGCAATGGGGTTGGTCAACCAGGTCGTTTCGAGAGACAAGCTGGTGGAAGCTACGGATAAAATGGTTGGCGACTTTTTGAAGAACAGTCCCGCCATTCTGAAGCTGGCGAAAATTGCCGTCAACAGGTCGCTGGACACCTCGCTGGCCGTCGGCCTTGAGTGCGAGCGCGAAATTTTCGCACTCTGCTTTGGCACAGAGGACCAGAAGGAAGGCGCCAAGGCATTTCTGGAGAAGAGAAAGCCAAACTACAAAGGAGTGTAGAATCGGAACGTTACACTCCAACCGTCGCTATTTGCTCCAGAAGTTAATTACATTGTTATCGCAATAACGCCTGATTTAACCAGTCGCAGGCATAATCGGCTACTTGTTGCCAATCCGGTTCACCGACAACCCAATGGGCATGGTTTGGGAATTCTCTATAAGTTGATACAGAGCTATATTTGTCAGCGACCTTCCTGACAACTGAGGCCGGGGTAATCTTATCCTGTGAACCGGCTATAACCAAGACAGGACAACTGACCTTTTTTCCATCGACTTTGCTGGCTCCCTTCGGATCGAAAAACCAGAACCCTATTTCAGATGCAGCCCGGCCGGACTCGTAGACAAACCGGTCATAAACCTTCCTCTGCTCCTCCCGTGGTAAAAGGCTCAACATTGAATAGGCGGCCTCATTGAAAGTCTGACGCCGCGGCTTTTTCCAGAAGCCGTATCCCATAAGTACACTCCAGAAACTCCTGACTACCGATATAGTCAATGCATTGATCCCACTTGGTGATGCAGGTGTCAGTAGAACAAGTGCTTTGGACAAGCCCCTGCTACCCAAAATTTGCGCCAGCAGTCCGCCCATCGAATGTCCCATCAGGATCGGCTGCGGATCCATTCCGCGGATTTCTTTTTCAAGGTCGTCAGCGTAATCTAACAGGCTGGTTATGCCTAAACCAGGGTTTGGAATTGCTTTCGGGTCCATATCATGGAAACGCAAGGTGGGTATAATACAGCGATAGCCTTTACCCTCAAAGAAATTTTTGTAGTTTTCCCAGTACCACGGCCCGCCCCACATCCCATGAATCATAACTATTGTTTCAACCATGACACCCCTCCAATTAATTTTACTTTATTTAGAACGCTAAATGGGATAATCCTGCCTTGTATATATTATCATCCCACAAAACTAACATTTTGTCTGTTCAAATTTACGGCCTATGACTTCGTAAACCTGGTTGTGTAGGTAACGCCCACATACCTGCTATAATTCTTGTTGAAGCGAATTTAATACGGAGGTAAGACATGGGAAGCAAAGGAAGGAAAAACGAGAAAAAGCCCAAGAAGCAAGCAGAGGCGAAGTCGGCAGCGAAGACATCGGACAAGGCAGGACAAAAGAAGAGATAATACAGGAAATATAGATTGAGATACTCCGGCAACCGGGTTGACCATTGCCCGGTCTTGCGGCGCTTAGTCGATGTCAGGATATGAGTAAATATAAACTGCTTTTCGTAGGCGCACACCCTGATGATGAAACCTTTGGTGTTGGCGGCACGCTGGCTAAATATGCCCTGGCGGGAGTCAGTGTATATTATGCCTGCGCCACGCGCGGCGAGGCCGGGTCGGTGGATACCTCATTGCTGGCAGGGCATGAAAACATAGCCGAGCTGCGTTGGGCGGAATTGGAGTGCGCCTCCGGGATACTCGGGCTGGCCGGACTTTATAGCCTGGGTTACCGCGATTCAGGCATGCCCGGTTCAGAGGACAACCATCATCCCGGAGCGCTGGCTTCCGCCCCTGTAGAAGAGGTGGCTGAGCGTATTGTTGAAATCATCAGGGACGTTAAACCGCAGGTAGTGGTAACGTTCGATCCCATCGGAGGATACCGCCACCCGGACCATATCGCTGTTCACAGAGCTACAGTCATGGCTTTTAAAGCTGCGGCTGACCCTGCCAGTTATCCACAGGCGGGCGCGCCCTTCCAGCCGGACAAGCTCTATTTTCAGGTTATGTCGAGGAAACTGCTGAAAATAGCGGTGAAGGCCTTGCCACTCTTCGGGCAGGATCCCAGGCGGTTTGGGAGAAACAAGGATATCGACCTGACAGCCCTGGCATCGGTTGATTTTCCGGTGCACGCCAAGGTGCAATTAACCGCAGCGGCCAGGGAATTGCAGGCAAAGGCGCGGGCCTGCCATATCAGCCAGGTTGGCGCCGGACGCCCGCGTTTGAGCATGATGGGACTGGTGGCCAGGCTGGCCGGGCACAGAGATTCATTTATGCGGGCCTATCCACCGCCCGTAAACGGGCGCCTCGAACATGACCTGTTTGAGGATGTGGAATAGAGTGCCAAGACCATGGACCTTATAAAAACCGTCAGTAATGTCCTCGGCGTGATCTGCATCGTCATAGGCGTCCTGCTGATTCCGTTGACCATCTGGTTTTTACGGCCGGCGATTAATAATAGAGACCGTACGTCCCTTATTATAGCAATCATTATCCTGGCCCTGGCCGCGGTCTGTTTCATAGGGGCATTCAGCATGTTTACCACCGGGATAATTAAACAGGCCCCGATGTAGCCAGGCTTACACCTGGTCTAAAGCTTTTTGGCCATAAACAACGTAACGATCGATGTGGCAACGCTTATCAAAGCTACGTAAAAGAAGATATTGGCAATACCGAGCATATCCATCAAGCCGCCGTATACAGGCTGCAGCAGGCTCTGGCCCTGCTGCCCTATACCGAAATAGATACCGAAGACAATGCCGTGTAAATTCAAAGGAGTCTTACCCATCAAATACGTCTGGACCGCAGTCTCACGCATTGTCCAGAGTATGCCGATGGCCATCATGACCACCGCCAGCAAGGGAAAATAGTTCCCAGTGGTGAATAGCAGCATGGCCGGCCCAATAGCTACGAGCGAAACCAAAACCGTCCGCTTATTGCCCCACCTGTCCGACAGCCATCCGCCCAGCAGGCTGCCGACTATGCCCGATGCCCTGATTACGCTGGTCCAAATGGCAGCCATGGTAGTGGTAAGGCCGTTATGATCAACGAGATACAGCGGAACGAAGGGCAGGAGCGAGCCCGATGTAAAGGTCACTATGACAACCAGGATGACTACCGGAGCCACCGATTTGAGTACCTGCCTTAACGTAGGCCCGCCGGTCATGGTAACGGATTGCCCGCCGCCCGGGACCGGCATGCCGCGTGCGCCACTCGGGACAACGGGTTCAATTTTCCTCAACCACAGCGCGACCCACACTCCTGCTATCAAAGCCGGCAAGCATAATATGGTGAAGGCCATGTGCCAGTTCAAAGTAGCGGCAATGGCAGTCCCGATGAAAGGTCCGATGCCGAAACCCACACTGCCCCCGATCATATGCAGGCCGATAGCCTTCCCCCGCCTATCCTCAAAAAGGCTGCTCAAAGCGGGCACGGCGGAAGGATGGTAGAAGCCGGCGAAAATGCCCATGAACACCATGGCGATGAGCAACGTATAATAGGATGGCATCAGGCCGGCGGCAAAGCCGCTCATCCCGACGCCCAGTAGACCCATCATTATGCTGATCCAGCGCCGCTTGATGCGGTCGCAACCCATCCTCCCAATATCTGCGAAAAGTCCCGAGGTGACGCTGTAGGCCGAGACAAGCAGCCCGGCCTGGAAGTAATTGAGTTCCATATCCTGGCGGATAAAAGGCAACAGGGATATCAACAGCCCTGTGGTCATGTCATGGCTGAGGTGTGTATAGCAGAAGAAGAGGCTGGTGCCGCCTCCCCATTGATTCAGGGCATCTTTCAGTACGTTGCTTTTGTTACCGGACAATTGCTTTGTATCGCTTACTGTTTATTTACTTGCAGACATAGCCTGGCAACACTTTGATCGTAGCCTTATTCTTTTCAAAATATATCTCAACTATGTTGCCTGCCGGCGTTAAGAAAACGTTTAATATGTTCCCCTCAGAAGTGGTAAGCGCCAGCCAGTTTTGCTCTTTGGCATAGGTAAGTATCTCCGCGGGACTGCTGATTTTAGCCATAGATTACCTCCGTTCGAGTATTATTTCTGCTGATTGACAGGCTGCCATTCAAGCGGCGCTATAGCCGCCTCGCCGGCAGTTATCGTGGCGATCCATGGCCAGCCGGCCGTGGTTATAAACCAGGTATCTTTATCGGCCAGGTATATATACTCAGGGCCGTGCGCCGTCAGATGTGTAACAAGGGACGGTGAGTTGCTCTGCCCCCTGTAAACACCGAAGTCATAAGGGTTATCGGACTGAAAGATAAGCGTGTCGTTGTAAGATGGACGGTCAAGCCAGACCTTAAAAGGCAATAAAAGCCCGTTCCAGAAAAAGGTATCGTTGTTGTAGGTGATGGACAGGTAATAGCGGCCTTTATATTGCATGACGAATGGCGATTCGGTCGAGGCGAAAGGCGAATTGCGCTCACTGCCCCAGTCCGAGCGCAGCGCCGTATCGATATACTGCCATTTCCGCAGGTCGAAGGACTGGTAAATATCCACCTGGGAGAAAAGCGCTTCTTTAGCCGTGGCATAGAGCAGCCATTGCCCGTCCGCTACCTTGATCACCATCCCGTCACGGAAAAACTTGTGATAGGGAGCCGGTATGACTGTTTCGCGGTCGGACCAGGTTATGCCATCTCCGGATGTCATCCGTTCCAGCCTGTGCGGCGACCAGAACATGTAATACGTTCCATTTTCCGTGATGACGTGCGGGGCCCAGGCGAGGTCACCGAAGTCGGCAACCGGCTTCTCCTCTTTCATACCGCCTGCAGGCGGTAGGTCATTGCTGACCCCGACCGCAAAATATTTCTCCTCATTATAGTTGCCGTCACTTTTGTGAGTTATTCCCACCAACCTCCAATTGCCTTCGGCGTCCCGGTAAACTGTGTGGTCGTTAATATAATAGCCATAAGTCTGGGGCTTAAACAGCAGTTGCCATTTCCCGGCGATCTCCGGCCGGTAAACAGGCGAAGCCAGTGCTTTAACCGCGGCAACCTCAACCTCGCCTATCAGACGCGCCTGGCTGCCATCGGCCGGCAGGGCGCGGACGCGGTATCTCCCGCCTGCTCCGTGCACTAAGTAAGAGCCGAAGTGGGCCTGTCCCACGGGCAGCCAACCGTCACCGTTGAACTTCTCAATGATGTAAACTTCGTGATCCGGGTCGGCGATCCAGCCGAAATGCGCCCATCCGGTTCCCTGCACCAGCTTGAGGCCGGTTTCCTGCTGCTTGAGCGACACCTCCTCCCTGGTGATAGAACTGTAGAAGTCCGTCTTCAAAGGCGATTCCACGAATATGCGAAGCCCGACCTCCAGCGCCAACCAGGTACCCAGGATAGCCCCCGCGCAGATTATAAATATCCTCCAGAATTTCATGTTATCCCTCCGCCGACTGTTGACCGCTATCTACATGCGCAGCCTTAAATTCGCTATATGCTATGTACTTGTTAATTGCCGTAGGCCGCCCGCGGTATGGATGGGAAGACAGGCAAGCCGAGGTTCACCAATTTCTCCTGTGTCTCACACGCAAGCTTTTAGCCTGGGCAGACACGCAGTAATGCAGGACGATGGCCAGTGGTTTTTTAATCGAGCCTGCAACCTCGGTAACCGTATCCGTAAAAGGTCCGATCAGTCAGGGCCTTATTGACCAGCGCCCAGATATCAAAGGGGAAATGAATTAAAACGATGTCGATATTGTCAGAGTCCGCAACAGCTTTCACCGCATTAACGTACTGCTCTTGCCGGCGAAAGGTGGTACATCAACCGGGTTCCTGAATATGGCTCCCCGCTTCGGTTCCGTAAATATCGTTCAGCTTCCTGCGGACATCCCCATGTAGCATCGGCAACTGCAATCCCGCCCTGATTACATCATCCGCTGCCTGCACGCCCACTCCCTCCACCAGTGCCAATCGACGGCGACGTTTCTTCCGGCAGGACGTGGCAAATAGGTAAATACGAGCACTTATGTCAACCAATTCGGACATGCTTTCCGCCTGGATTGCCCCCGCCTGTTTTAACAAACTCCTCCAGGTGCCCGCCGACCCTGCGATCGCGCCGGTATGGGACGCGCACATCCTCGCTCCGGTCTCAGAATTCCCGGCCTTGTTGATTATGACCGGTTTCTCCGACGATGGCCTCTTTTCAATGCCCTTTTAAATCGCGGCGCATCTGCCACGCCCTCCAGGTACATGGCGATTATCTTTGTTTCAGGATCGTCCGTCATATATTCCAGCAGGTCGCTTTCATTGATGTCCGCAGCATTTCCAAAGCTGATTGCCTTGCTGAAGAACACGCCCCTTGATGAGGCGTCACGGATGCAGAAAATACAATTGCCGCCGCTCTGTGAAATCAACCCCAGAGCAGCCGGCCTTTCTGGGGAAACCTAGCTGCTCCGGAAACTCACCGGCAAAGGTAATGCCTGCCGAAGGGCAATAAAACCCCATGCAATTGGGCCCGATTATGCGTATCCCTGCTTTCCTGGCAATATTCAAAACCTCGGCTTCCAGGTTCTTGCCGGCCTCATCCTCAATTTCACTGTACCCGGAGGTGAAAAGGTGAACCACCTTCACACCCTTTGGCGGCACAATCTTCCATCAGACCCGGTGTAAACCTGGCCGGTATCGCTGAAACCACGTAGTCCAGCGGACCCGGGTATCTCTTTAACATTGGTGTAAATCTTAACTCCATATATCTCCCCGCCGGACGGATGAACCCCGTACACGCTGCCTTTATAGCCAAAATTCGATAAGGCTCTTTAGAAACCACTGGGCAGCGCTGGGTTTAGTGATATCAGACGAGACGCCCACCAGGGCTATCGATGCCGGGTTAAACAGGTTGTTGATGACATTATCTTTCATTAGAACCAGTCCCTATTTTTTAATTCCGTTGATTGTATATCTAATTGACTGTGCTGTTCAACCTGTAATGGCTATTTATCGCCATTTCAAAATGCTTTATACTTGTGCTATGAGTTGCTGCTTTAAGCCTGTAGGGATAGTGAGCAATGAAATCAAGCAGCGCGGGTCGGATCAACTGCGATAATATGGTTTCGTCGTTAGTGCTGGACCCAAAATATACACGGGCGCTGGACGGGATAGGGGAATTCTCTCACATCATCGTAATCTACTGGCTCCACAAAATTAACAAAACAGAGCGCCTGATATTGAAAACGCACCCCCGCAGGGATGTCTCCCTGCCCCTGACAGGTATATTTGCCACGCGCAGCCCGGCTCGCCCTAACCCCATCGGCATCAGCACGGTGAAATTGTTGGGCGTAAATGCCAACGTATTGACGGTACTGGGGCTTGACGCGATTGACGGTACACCCGTGCTTGACATCAAGCCATATATGCCCGAATCTTTCTCACCAAGTGATGTAAAACTTCCTGCCTGGGGTTCCGCTACACTACGAAATCGCACTTGACAGGGTTAGCTGATTAAAACTAATATAAGTCCGCACTGGCGGGTGTAACTCAGCGGTAGAGTGCTTGCTTCCCAAGCAAGACGTCGAGGGTTCGAATCCCTTCACCCGCTCCATTGATCTTTATTTACTTATCTTGACTCACATTTATATAGTATTTTGTTGCCCGGGATACTCTCATCGTTATACCAGCGCATGGTAAATGCAATCAGTACTACTTCACTTGTGCCAGGTAAATTGAACTTTTGCCTGTAAAGCTGCGGTTATGATAGACTTCTTACTCAGTTTCCCGGGCAAACATCTTCAGGAAATCAGGGGCCGTTAGCTCAGTTGGTAGAGCATCTGACTTTTAATCAGTTGGTCACAGGTTCGATTCCTGTACGGCCTACCAAGCAAATCCAAAATTACCTTCACAAATAGGACGCGCCAAAGCCGGAACCGACGTCGAGCAAGCAGGCACAGGAACTCCTGGGATGGCAGACTCAAGGGCCTTCATTGATCGCGGATATTGAACAAGGTCACTACTTCAAGGACTGAACGATCATCGACTCTGTCGGGGGTGTTTTGGGAAGAAAACATCATCCTCAAACGCGCAATCCCAAGGTCTCCCGAGGCCCCTTAACTATAATCGTAATTGGCTCTATGCCACTGAATTGTGCGAAATATCAAGCTTAAATCTAATTATTGGGCCGCCGTCTGAAAATCCCAATCAAAGAGATGACCAAGGCCAGCAAACACCCTGCGGCTATGACGCCCATAATCGCCGCAGATAGCCCGGAGGATTGCTCTCCAGATGAATCAGCTTTATGGACTTCAAATCCAGCATTTAAGGCCGCCTATGCTTACTTTATAATTTCCAGGGTCACCTTCCGAAACTGTAAAACTGACCGGCTGAGAATTGCCCGGACCCAGAGTTACTTCCTTTTGGATATCATCCTTCCCGTTAATTGCAAGAGCAATATCACCTGTTGCCTCCGAGGAGCCGTTGTTAATAACTCGCACTGACAGCGTGACGTTTTCACCAGGGACGACGGCCTCTGGCGTAGCAGTAAGGTCAGTAAAGGCAAAGTCAGCCGTAGTGGATGCGTGTACTGCGACAGAAGAGCCTGATACGGGCACAGTACTTGATGCTGGTGGAGGACTCGACCCGTCTGTCAAAGCTGCAGGCTGTTCTGTTACCTCCGGTATGCCCCTGATAGCGAAGATGGTGAAATGCGATACATCAGCGGTGACTTCCTTGGCGACTGTATCTACTGTCGAGTCCAGTTTGGTCCAAACCGACCCGTTCCAATAGGCGATATAAAGTGCGGATTCGGTCAGTCCGGGCGGCAGAGGAATCTCATATTTCAACGTCAATAATGCTGCGGGGGAAAAAGTTGCCCCGGCAGGAATGAAACTGTAAGACCGTATACAGACGGATCCATCACTAGAGGAAGGGGGGTTCGTCTCATTACCGGCTCCTATAAGGGACTGCTCCTGGAGTTTAATCTGTGTGCCGGCTATCAGATTCAATCTGACACGCCGGTCGATGCTGGAAATCTCCGTGGCTGTATTAAGGACATCGCCACTGACGTTTAATACGCCGGTCGCACCCAAGAAATTGGACGTTACGGAAGTCGTTTGAGTACCTTCTGGTGACAAGGTAGACTGGGATGAGGCCGTCCCTGGATTCACTTGAATTGAAGTGGTTAGAGTGAAGTAACTTGATGAGCTATCGTTGACCTGGACTGTAAAGCTATAAACCTGAGGACTGGTTGGCACGCCCTTGACTACGCCTAATGTGCTATCCAGCGTCAATCCTGGCGGTAGGCTTCCTGAGGAAATTGACCAGGAATAAGGCAAAATGCCACCTTGAGCATAAAACGCAAAAGAATATGGGTGCCCCACTATGGCTACCTCCGGGGTTTTGGGCGAGATGCCGCACGTGGCAGCCGTGCAAGCAGCACAAGCAACGCCACTACATGTGGTTTGAGGCATTTGCGAAGGCGCACCGTAGCAGGTCAGGTTCAACTCAGTTGCTGCGCCACCCTTAAATATAGCCATCTGCAGTGCCGGGTGATCATTTATTGAGAAATTAACTACTTGTCCGGGGCTTGCGGTTACCTCGAAAACGGGATCGTAACCATATCTGCCCTGTGAATCTGTAGTGGTTTGACCTACCTTGGAAGCGCCTACCAGGGCAGTTATGACATAGCCGGACGTCACCAGCGCATCATTATTATATACAACCCCATAGAATTGCTGTGCCGTTGATGAGATATCTGCAGTTGTTGGGCTGGACCCGGACAGTATCAGCAATGCAGACATTAACGCAATTACCACTGCAGTAATCAAGCTCAGCTTCAACCCGTGATTGTAAAAACCTGTCATATTTCATTTATTCTAGCACTCTTCCATCTTAATAGTCTCGTTCTCCGGCCTGAAATAACTTATGGCAAATAAATCTAAAATACTCAGACCCAAGCATCAAATCCCAGGACAACTGAACCGATGCCGAGTCCAAAGCCTAATACCAGGATGGCCAAAACTACCAGTACAATCTTTACGGACCTCTTCATTTTTCCTCCCGTCACATTTCAAAAGATAGACATACCGCCATCGACACAAATGGTCTGCCCTGTAATATACGTGGCGTCGTCCGATGCCAAGAACAATACTGCATTGGCTATTTCCTCAGCCTTCCCATGACGCTTCAGTGGCACCCTCAGTTCAACGTTCTTTATGCGTCGTTCATTCATTATGGGCGCGACCATAGGAGTATCTATGAAACCAGGGGCTACGCAGTTCACCCTAATGTTGTCCTTGGCCAGGCTTACAGCAAGTGATTTGGTTAAACTAATAACCCCTGCCTTGGAAGCTGCGTATGCGAATACAGGATGAGCAAAAAATGCCGCCATGGACGCGTTGTTTACTATTGAGCCTCCACCAACTTTCCTTATCTCCGGCACAGCATACTTACACATGAATAGGATACTCTTAAGATTGACACCCATTACTAAATCCCACTCTGTCTCAGTTACCTTGAGACCAGTGCCGCCTTCCCCAATGCCAACATTATTAAATAGGATGTCCAACTTGCCATATTCCGCAATTGTGGATTCTATGGACTTTCTTCGCTTCCGTTTCCCTGGCAACATCAGCTTGTAAAGCTATACCTTCCCCGCCATTTTTCTTGATTATTCTGATGGTCTCCTTCGCCGCAACCAGATTCTTATCAACAGCAACTACTTTAGCCCCCTCTTTCACAAATGCTATAGCTGTTGCTTTACCATTTCCCATTCCAGCTCTTATCGAACCCGCCCCGGCAACTATGGCTACCTTATCAGTAAACCTCATTTCTACACTCCAAGTATATATTTTTCTTATTAACTAAAAGAAAGGTGAGTTCAGGCTTTCTTCCCACCTTCAATATCGATTTGAAGCGCAACTAAAATTCTGCAAGCCATCCCATAAAACCCGATGGTAGTTGTCAATTCTACAATTGCATGATCACTGAAGTATTGCTTAAGCACTGAAAAGGTCTCGTCCTTAACTTTTACACTCTGCGCAACTTCGTCTGTATATTGAAGCACAGCACGTTCCCTATCACTAAACTCTTTTGAGCTAGACCATCTCGCAAGATCATCAATTTGCTTCTGTCTGACACCGCACTTCAATCCTATCGCAGTATGCTGCATAACTTCATACATAGATTGCGCCAGCACACCCACACGCAGAATTGCCAGCTCTCTTATATCGGCAGAAATTTCTTCCCCAGTTAGAATGGAATTACCCAACCGCATGAAGTTCAGACCGATATGTGGACAATTTGCCATAACCTTAAACAAGTTTAGAACAGTCTGACCCCGATCCTCCATTCTTTGGAAGGTTTCTCTTATCTTGGGATCAGTCTGTTCTTTCTCAACATAACTTACTCTCGTCATATCATCTCCTTCATTTGATTAATGCTTCTTATGACCCCACCCTTGCTCACAGTCCAGCATGACTTAGAATTTTCCTGGTTTTGTTGCGGTGATTTACTCGTAAATCTTCTCTTCCGCGGCCTCTTCCATGCTAATCGAGACATCAGCTTCGTAGTTCCTCTCTTCAACCGTCTTGGCCAGCAATTCCTTGAAAAACTCGTGCTGAATAATTAAATTCTGGATATCATTCGTGCCGGTCCAGATTTGTAGAAGCCGTGTTTCTCTGACTGCCCTTTCAATGGGAAAGACCCTGGTGTATCCTATGCCGCCGAGGATTTGCATGGTCTCATTGGCAACTTCCCATTGAGTTTGGGTTGCGAATTTTTTCAATTCTGATACCATCCTTCTTCGATAGCCGGCGGTGCCAACCTGATCATCAATCGTTCGGGCTACTACGTAAGCCAGCGCGTTGACGGCATCGATCTTGGTAATGCATTCAGCTATTCTGAAGCTGACAGCCTCGAAATTTCTGATGGGCTGTCCAAACGCCTTCCGCTTGTTGGCATAGCGGGCGGCAATCTCCAGCAGCGCCCTTGAGCCGTTGATGTAACCCACCATTCTTTCAGGTACCATCATGTGGTAAAAGATTTCCGATCCGTGGTTTTCCTTCCCGAGCAAGTTTTCCTCGGGCACCCGGATGTCTCTGAATACGATCCTCGCAGTCCCTGTTCCCCGGCTGCCCATCAGCCCATACACATGCTTCACCTCTATGCCCATATCCCTCTCTACCAGGAAGGCGCTTAAAGAATTGTGGCCCGCTCCTGGGTTGGTCACGGCATACACAAGGAAAAAGTCGGCGCCATCGCCCCCTACCACAAAGCGTTTCTGGCCGTTCAGGATATAATGTTTTCCTTCCTTGCGCGCGGTGGTGGTTGCCCCAAAGAAGTCCGAACCGCCCCTGGGTTCAGTTAGCCCTTCGCCGGCCCAGATTTTTCCTGCTATTAACGGTTTAAGATACTTGATCTTCTGCGCTTCAGTTCCAAAACCATTTAATGCGTCGGAGATCAGAGAAACGATACCATAAACACATCCAAAGGGGACACCGAGTTTGCCGACCTCGCCAAGCGCGACGAAATCATCTACGTATTTGAGCGCCCTTCCCCCATACTGCTTCGGCGCCCGCAGCGCAAGGAGATTTCTTCTTCCCGCCTCCTCTATGAATTCTTTGGGGAACGTGATTTTCTCGTCATCCATATCGAGAATTAATTGCCGGGGCACCCATTTGACCAGATCCTGCGCTTCTTTCAAGAGATTTTTCTGCTCTGTTGTTAAGAAAACCTCGAACATGTGTCCTCCTTGAAACTTTAAGTTGTTGGATTCCGTTTACGACGACAATTGTCAAACACGTACCGGGGCGTTGTCAAGAAGTTGATCAAATATAATGGTTATCCGCCGAAATTTGCTTCGCCGCATAACCATCTACCGTCGGAACGATGTACTACTTCAGTGGACTATGTTACTATCAAAGGCATTATTGAATCGGAGGTCTGTGATGGTTATTGATATTCATATTCATCCTTTCTGTAAGGAGGCCACGATAACACCTGATACGGGAGAGGCAGTAAGGCGGATGTTTGCCCTCAGTGATCCCCAAAAACGCGACTTTATAGAAAAGATGTTCATACACATGAGCACGCAGGTCGGCGTCGGAGATATCATCCATGATATGGATGAGGCAGGGATTGATAAGGCCTGCATCGTAGCCATGGACCTCACCACTCACTATGGCGTTAAGCTCGTGACCAATGAAGATGTGGCGCACATGGCTTTGGCTCATCCTGATAGATTTGTCCCATTTGCAAGTGTCGACCCCTCCATGGGACGAGTTGCGGTGGACATGTTATCCGATGCCGTCACCAATTTAGGATGCCGTGGGCTGAAACTTGTACCGCCAGTCCAGCATTTTGATTTTTCCGATCCGAAGCATTACCCGCTCTGGGAGAAAGCATTGGAATTAAATATCCCTGTTTGGACTCACACAGCGCATCAACTGTCCCACCCTGACTCGGATGCCAGGCTGGGCCACCCTATGCTTGTTGAGCCGGTCGCTCTGAAGTATCCAGATCTAAAGATCGTTTTGGGTCACTGGGGCGTTCCATGGTTCTGGGAGGCATGGTCATTGGTAGTCAGGCACGCGAATGTGTACGTGGACATCTCAGCCAACATCGAACTGTACAAGTATTTCCCCTGGGAGGCCTACGCGAGCTATGGGGCAGAACACAAAGTACTCTTTGCCTCGGACTATCCCCTCAACAGCTTCAAAGACACATTGATTGCCCTGAAGGCCATCAATCTCCCTGCGGCTTTTGAGAGAAAGATCTTGGGGGAGAATTCTGCCAGGCTACTGGGATTCGCATAATTTCAGTTGTGGCCAAGGGCTATAAAACGACATTTATGTGTGGTGGTCACGTATATGAAATATAAGAGCGCTATAAATATTCAATTTAATAGCAGTTTGCGCAGGGCATCTCCAACAATTTGGTTCTCTCCAAATATTGCTCTCCCAATCATTTTTGGGTCACGGGAAGAAGCATCTCTACGAGTTTAACCCAGTAGGATGCCCCGGTGACCAATATGCGGTCGTTGAAATCAAACCCGGGCTGGTGGGGCATACCGTTGGCAGCCGGCATTCCGGCGCCCAAAGCGATGTAAGCGCCAGGTTTTGCCTTCAACATAAAAGCAAAATCTTCCGAACCCATTACCGGTGGTATGTCAGTAAAAACACTTTTTCTTCCAGCTACCATGGCCGCGGCACTTATAGCCTGCTTTGTCTCTTTCGCAGCGTTAACTACAGCCGGATAACGTCGCTCGTACTTCATGTTAATTGCGACGCCCATGGATAATTCAAGGCCCTTGAGTACTTCCTTCATACGCGATTCTATGAGATCCTGAATGTGGGGTTGGAAGTGACGCGTGGTACCACGCATCGTGACAATATCCGGTATAACATTGTACGTGGTACCGCCTTTTATCTCAGTAACGCTAATCACGGCTCCTTCAACAGGATCAGTGTTACGGCTGACGATCGTCTGGAACGCCATGACGACCTGCGACGCTGTAACAATAGGATCTCGCACAGTTTGCGGCATGGCGGCATGGCCACCTACACCCTTTATCGTTATCTCGAAGACATCGAAGGCTGCCAGCGCAGGGCCTGCGCGTATCGCGAAACTGCCCTCAGGCAAGATAGGGAAACTGTGCAAAGCGAAGATGGAATCCATAGGGAATCTCTGAAAAAGGCCGCCGTCTACCATTGCCTTGCCGCCGCCTTCATTTTCCTCTGCCGGCTGGAAAACAAAGTGCACCGTGCCGTCGAAAACATCATTTGAAGAGAGATATTGAGCTGCACCCAGAAGTATGGCAGTGTGTCCATCGTGGCCGCAGGCATGCATTTTCCCGGGAAAGACAGACTTGTACTTAAAATCATTTTCTTCCTGGATGTCGAGGGCATCCATATCTGCACGCAGCCCCAGGGACCTGCTATTTTTCCCCCTGGACAGCGTGCCTACTAACCCGGTGCCGCCAATATTACGCTCCACTTTAATCTTGAATGATTTGAGCTTTTCTGCGACAAAATCTGATGTGTTATGCTCCTGAAAGGCTGTCTCGGGATGCGCATGAAGGTAATGACGCCACCCCCTCATCTCATGTTCCAGCGCTTTTAAACCTTTTACATTCGTCATCGCATTATTCACTCCTTGGAGAGCCACAGGCGCTCTGTATTCAGGCTTTCTTAGCCGGTAAAACGTCGAAGTCGACGTCCTGGTACTCTTTGACGATCTGAGCTGCTTCAGCCCCATAGCGGTTGGAGAACTCCAGCATCGCTTGATTTACCGCTTCTTCCCCCGCGGATCCGAGCTCCCTGATCAGGACTTCTTTCATCGTTTTGTAAATATGGCCTGTATGGTAATCCCACGGCATGACCGCCTTTCGGCCGGGCGTAAACGTTTTCCTTATCAACATTGTCAGCATCTCGGAGGGACCAAGCCTGGCATTATAGAACAACATAACGCATTCCTGTTTGCCTTCCGGCTTGATATCGCCGACCTGGAGCTTCAATTCAGGATTAAACCCATGCAGTACAGCAATATCAATGTCCTGACAATAGTATTGCCGTATTGTGTCAATCCGGCATCCCTGCCAGGCTGTAAACCAGCTGCATTTCGGTATTTTCACACGTAAATTCGGTAACTCTTTGGAAATCAGCATCCGCATTTCACCTTTTCCGGCTTTCCATTCCCCGTAGGCCAGGTATCCGAGCATATCCAGAGGATGATGGTTTGCAATAGCTCTCATTGCCATACGTTTGCCTCTCTGCTCGCCATACCGTATAACGGCCTTCTTGATGGCCGGTCCGGCCTTATTTTCGCCGACTTTCTCTATTGCTGCTTTGGCTATCCAGGCGAAAAGCATGGCATGGGATCCTGCTGTAAATCTCTTGCGGGCCTCCTCTTTATTCATAGTGATATACCTCCGCATATATTATTTGTTTCCGCTCCTGGCGATGACCAGGTCTTTGATCACGCGAGACCTGTTAACAGGCTCCAATACAATATCGCCCTCTACTAACGTCTGACACAAAAGCCCGGATTTGCCGTTAACCTTACCTGTGCAGCGTCCGCATATACCCAGACAGCAGCCAGCGTGATCGTAATAAGCTACTGTGCTGTCAAGGTTCTGGTATATATAGTCCAGCGCATTCATGGCGCTCATTCCCTTCTCAAAGGGGACCTGATACTCTTTAAAAAGCGGCTCCTTATCCACGGTCGGATCATAACGAAAAACCTTCACTCTTATGGTCTTTTCAGTCATCTCTAATCCTCCGGTATCTGCATTAATGATGGGGCCATACCCTAATGGTGTCCCCCTATGTCAGAATGAGCTTCCATTAATTTCTTCATCATATCGAGGTAAGGCATTGATCCGGATGGGAGAGGTGTGGATAGCACGGTCACATTGCGCGTGGTCAATTGCAATTTTCCGCCCGCAATACTT
Source organism: uncultured Chloroflexia bacterium (assembly GCA_963752975.1). Classification (GTDB taxonomy): domain Bacteria; phylum Chloroflexota; class Dehalococcoidia; order GIF9; family UBA5629; genus CAIMUM01. The sequence goes on along the minus strand of CAVWAG010000002.1, from coordinate 20,787 downwards.
ACGACACTTTCCTTAAGCCAGCGGTCGTTATCGGTTGCCGGGAAATCTTCCCTGAAATGTGTGCCCCGGCTTTCGGTGCGCGCCAGGGCGCAACGTGCTGCAGCCTCCAGCAGATGTATCATCCCCGGAAGCTCCAGTGCGTCGATCCATTCCTTGTTATAGGCCCTGCTTTTTGAGGAAATATGCAATTTGCCGATCTCATTATTCTTAATAGACTCAAGGTATCCGATAAAGTCCGTCAGTTCCCCGGCATTACGGATAGGCCCAAGATACTTGTGCGCTTTCTCCTGCACTTCGCGCCTGATTTTGGCCGGCATGATGCCTGTCCTGTTCGCAAAATAGGCCTCTGCCTTCTTCTGAAAATCTGTCAGCCGACTGTTACTATTGTAATGGCCTTTGTTTTCTGCGGCGTAAATAGCCGCATTTTGTCCGGCATCCAAACCTTGCACGAGCATTTCCGTGATGGCGGAAAAGACGCGGTTGGCCCCGAATAACCCGGTAGTGCATTCACCTGCAGCGAAGAGCCCTTGAATATCCGTCTCAAACCGGGGGTTTACGAGTATACCACCCTCAAAATATTCCACAGCCGGTCCAACTTCCGCAGGTTCATTGTTCTCCAGCATCTTTCCCCATTCGGTGAGGTCCAAAGCTTTGTATTTCCAATTGGGGAACATCACCCCGGCAAACATCGTAACGGTGGACATCGGTACATCACCCCGGCGATAATGAATTCCGCCATGTGCACAACCGCGCCCCTCCCTGGCCTCTTTTGCGCTCAGGTAAGAGAGAAAGGTCTTATTCCATTCCGTGGTAGTGCCGATTTTAACTATGTAATCGTCGTATGGCTTAAGTATGTCCTCACCGCGGCTATTCGTCAGTTGACCGCCACAGAGAAGGCTGAGTATATATGGCGCAAGGCTGCCCCTCCAGATAGGAGGGTCGTAAAAAATATTACAGCAGAAAGTGATGAACTCCATGTTCCCAAGCCTGGCGCCTGCCCTGCTTGCCGCTGCAATCCCATCCCCGGAAAGGTCCCGCATGCCAGTATTCGGCCAGAACGCTTTATGCCATCCTCCCGTAGCCATAACTACGGATTTTGCCTTCAAATGTATAAACTTGCCTGATTTAATATTCAGTGCCAGCCCGCCCGTCACGGTATTGTCTTCTGCCGCGACTTCCAGAAGCATTACATCTTCCATCATCTTTACGCCTGCCGACCTGGCTTTTTTCAGCAGTACATCCATGATGTGTATCCCGCTGGTAAAGACAGCCCGTTGGTCGGAATAATAGTATTCCAGTCCCCAGTCCAGCATGTCCTTCAGAAGCGCGGGCGCTCGATGTACATAATGGTCGATCATTTTCTGATTATTCAGATAAAACCCCTGCGTGACGATGTCGTTAAATACTTTTTCCATGCTGTCGTTGGGATCACCTGTCAGGCCAAGCTTGTTCAAGCTGTTTCCATCCAGCGTGAAATCAGCGCCTGCCATGGGAGATGCCCCGCAACGGGCCAGCGGCCCTTTGCTCAGCAGTAACACATCCGCACCTTTCTCCCTGGCCGCAATGGCAGCCCGGAACCCCGCACCACCGCCTCCAATTACTAATACATCGGTTTCGAGGGAATCATACACTGCCATAATAACGCCTCGCTTTCACTGTTATTATCAGAATAATTGAGTATCTTAGCCACGAATAAATTTGACTCTAACGCGTAGCCGATAACGTACTACTTTTTTTACGAAATATCAAGAAACTCAAGTCAGGTTTTAATGATTACTGGTAATAACCGTCATCCCTGGTACCTGGCAACATGGAAGAATTAGAAACCATGATTAACGAGGAAATCATGGAATTTACGGGCAGCCAAAATAAGTGGGAGAAACTACTTGAAAATACAGGACGTGGAAGAGAGGCAGGATCGTTTGTACAGTGCTCTTGAGACGGGCTGATCATTCCCCTTAAAACATCAGCACCTTGACTTAGAGTCCTCGAAATAGTGAGGACCTCCCCTTTTGGTACCAGCCATAAAGTTGGAACTTGTATTTAGTACATAATTTTTCGTGACAATCAGCCTGTTTGCTCGCTGCCCCAGACAGACCAGGTCGGCTCTACGGATACAAATTTCCTCAGGAATATCCAATCCACAATAATAGCCTTGCCGGGTTCATCGGAATTGATATAAATATATCTCGCGGTTGCGGTCGGCTTGGCTCCGCTTACGGCGGCGCCTCCGTCTATGATGAATCTATCGTAGTTTGTGCCGCTTACAGCATACCTCCGGCATTCTGAAACGTGATAGTTGGTATCCGCTACCACAAGCATATCGGCCTGAGTTGCGCTGCTCCCGTTACCGGATATAGACACAAAATTGGCGCCGGAATAATACCACCTGTAGACTGTGGTAAAGAGCTTATCAGCATAGCTTCCCTTGGTGGTAATAAAACCAAGCAGCCGGTAGCTGGAACAACCTGTTATTGAATCTAATTTAGCCCGGGCGTGCAGAGCATAGCCACTGCCGTAGGTATTGACGCTGGCTACGTACTTCTGGTCTGAGGTGCTTGCTGTCACCGTGAGCACACCGTTGGCCTCGGTTACATTTCCTCCACTACCTCCTGTAGTCCACCTTGCGGCATCTAAGGTGCCGCCTTCGAAGTCATCTGCGAAGGTAAAGGTGTTTTGTATATTCGAAGCAGATGTTGCCCCGCTATTGCCATAATAGAGATCGAAATTCGCTGTGCCCGGTGATGCGGGGATGGAATCGAACTCCACCCATACGGCGGCGGTACTGCTTGTGGACGACTCAATCCAGTAATCCAGCAGGGTTGTTCCATCGGATTTAGTGAACCTGATGTCCTTGTAATCGCTGGCACACTTAGTTCCAAGGTACACTGTAGCGCCGGAATCGCTACCGGTGGACCTGTTGATGGTCAGTTTCATCGGGTAATTGGTTTGTGCGCCGGCAGAGCTGCCGGCGATGGTGATTTGCTTGCGATAGCTCCACCCGGTAAGCCAGTTGGGGGACGGCGTTTGGACGGTTAACGTCACGGGCACGGTCTGCGGAGTATTGGTGGCACCGGTCGCGGTTATGGTGATTGTCCCGTTATAGGTGCCGGCGCTCAAGCCGGAGATGCCAGCGGTTACCGTGACTGTGCTCGGAGCAGTGCCGCTGGCAAGTGTCAGGGTCAGCCATGCCGCGTTGGACGATGCTGCCCAGTTCAATGTGCCTCCGCCCGAATTGGTAATATTCAATGCCTGTGTTGCCGGGTTGCTGCCACCCTGCATTCCACTGAATGCCAGGCTGGTGGGAGAATAGGCTATGGTTGGAGATGGCGCCTGGACGGTTAATGTCACGGGCACGGTCTGCGGGGTATTGGTGGCTCCGGTTGCCGTTAGGGTGATTGTCCCGTTATAGGTGCCGGCGCTTAAACCGGAGATGCCAACGGTTACCGTGACTGTGCTCGGAGCAGTGCCGCTGGCAAGTGTCAGGGTCAGCCATGCCGCGTTGGACGATGCTGCCCAGTTCAATGTGCCGCCACCGGAGTTGGTAATATTCAATGCCTGTGTGGCCGGGTTGCTGCCACCCTGTATACCGCTGAACGTCAGGCTGGCGGGGTTAAATGCGATCGTCGGAGATGGTGCCTGGACGGTTAATGTCACGGGCACGGTCTGCGGGGTATTGGTGGCACCGGTTGCCGTTATGGTGATTGTCCCGTTGTAGGTGCCGGCGCTCAAGCCGGAGATACTAGCGCTTACCGTGACTGTGCTCGGAGCTGTGCCGCTGGCAGGTGTCAGGGTCAGCCATGCCGCGTTCGACGATGCGGTCCAGCTCAATGTGCCGCCACCTGAGTTGGTAATATTCAATGCCTGTGTGGCCGGGTTGCTGCCACCCTGCACGCCGCTGAATGCCAGGCTGGTGGGAGAATAGGCTATGGTCGGAGATGGCGGAAGACTCCCCGAGGTTTCCTCGCTGCCCCAGACAGACCAGGTCGGCTCCACGGATACAAATTTCCTCAGGAATATCCAATCAATGACGATCGCCTTGCCGGGTTCATCGGAATTGATATAAATATATCTCGCCGTTGCGGTTGGATTGGCTCCGCTTATAGCGGCGCCTCCATCTATGATGAATCTATCGTAGTTTGTGCCACTTACAGCATACCTCCGGCATTCCGAAACGTGATAGTTGGTATCCGCTACCACAAGCATATCGGCCTGAGTTGCGCTGCTCCCGTTACCGGATATAGACACAAAATTGGCGCCGGAATAATACCACCTGTAGACTGTGGTAAAGAGCTTATCAGCATAGCTTCCCTTGGTGGTAATAAAACCAAGCAGCCGGTAGCTGGAACAACCTGTTATTGAATCTAATTTAGCCCGGGCGTGCAGAGCATAGCCACTGCCGTAGGTATTGACGCTGGCTACGTACTTCTGGTCTGAGGTGCTTGCTGTCACCGTGAGCACACCGTTGGCCTCGGTTACATTTCCTCCACTACCTCCTGTAGTCCACCTTGCGGCATCTAAGGTGCCGCCTTCGAAGTCATCTGCGAAGGTAAAGGTGTTTTGTATATTCGAAGCAGATGTTGCCCCGCTATTGCCATAATAGAGATCGAAATTCGCTGTGCCCGGTGATGCGGGGATGGAATCGAACTCCACCCATACGGCGGCGGTACTGCTTGTGGACGACTCAATCCAGTAATCCAGCAGGGTTGTTCCATCGGATTTAGTGAACCTGATGTCCTTGTAATCGCTGGCACACTTAGTTCCAAGGTACACTGTAGCGCCGGAATCGCTACCGGTGGACCTGTTGATGGTCAGTTTCATCGGGTAATTGGTTTGTGCGCCGGCAGAGCTGCCGGCGATGGTGATTTGCTTGCGATAGCTCCACCCGGTAAGCCAGTTGGGGGACGGCGTTTGGACGGTTAACGTCACGGGCACGGTCTGCGGAGTATTGGTGGCACCGGTCGCGGTTATGGTGATTGTCCCGTTATAGGTGCCGGCGCTCAAGCCGGAGATGCCAGCGGTTACCGTGACTGTGCTCGGAGCAGTGCCGCTGGCAAGTGTCAGGGTCAGCCATGCCGCGTTGGACGATGCTGCCCAGTTCAATGTGCCTCCGCCCGAATTGGTAATATTCAATGCCTGTGTTGCCGGGTTGCTGCCACCCTGCATTCCACTGAATGCCAGGCTGGCGGGGTTAAATGCTATCCAGGGAGCTTGAACCAGGTCAGGTAAGAGTGAAACGGCAAAACCGCTATCCTTAAGATAACGCATCTGTTCACCGAAATTAGCCACGGGAGTAATGGGAGTCGGCGACGAGACGTTGTCCGATATGGAGTGGTAGCACAGGCATATGACGGAGTGGTCGGTGGCCTGGTCGACGATGCTTTTAAATGTAGTAATATCCTGGGTATTTATTTCGACGGCGTCAATATAGTATTGAGCGTTCGGGTCGGTTCTGTTACCGGGAGTGTAGGGATTATTCAGGGCACCGGACCTGGCGCAGATGTAGCCGGCATTTTTCACAGCGGTAACGACGCTGCTGTTATATTCGTAATAGGGATAAACAAACGTCCTAACTGTGAAGTTCTCACTTTCAAGGTCTGCTTTCGAGCCGGCAACTTCATTCTGCAGATCGCTGGCGCCGAGCGTTGGCAGGTGAGGATGAGTCCTGGTATGTGATGCGATATCCATACCTTGATCAGCGAGTGTATGGAGTTCAGAGTAGCTCATGCCTTGATCGGGCAGCCCCGCATCATTGCCGATCCAGGTCGTAACAACGGCAAAGGTAGCTTTAAACCCGTATTGCTGTAACACCGGCAAAGCATTATCGTACTGGTTTTGCCAACCATCATCAAAGGTCAAGCACACCAGTTTTTGCCCGGCTATATAGCTGGATTTTGCTCCTAATCCCTCAGTACGATTCCTGAGTACATATGTGCTGTCAAGACCCTCACCACCCGATGCAAAATGATCTTGTCCACCGATGTTAAGTAACTCCGGACTGTAGTTGTTATTATGAACCTCCGCTCCTCTTGCTGCCGCAGCCGATGGAAAAATCAGCGTGGCGATCGCCAGAATCGCAAGTGCCAGAAAAACTAATTTTTTCATGCCTCTTTCATACCTCCGCCGCTAAACGGCTGAAAATATTCATCCCCGGTTAATTCAAAAATAACATAAAGGAAAATCGCCAATATAATATATATTAGAAATTTACTTGTCAACATCGTGTCACTTTACTATTGGATATTATTGCCCTATTATCAATATATTGCTTGATTAAGAGAGGATTAACGAATGCGTTTCTTGCCTTTAGTATTATTTTTGCGTGCGGAGTCCTTTGCCTCAGCTGTTTGCCAGCAACTCAAAAACCTCCTGACACCGATAATTCTATGCCCAAATCAACACAACGGATTATATATAGCATGAAGGGCGTGGGGATTAATTTGCCCCAAACGGATTTCGTGGAAATGAAAAATGCCGGGATAGAAATACTGTCGACGGAATGGGGCATGGAAGAGGATATCGGTAAAGTAAGAAAATTCCTGGACCAGGCACAGGCTGCCGGGTTGAAGGTCGTGATGGACGGGGGGTTCAGTTATACAGCCTGGGGTTTTACTGATGATGATTGGGATCGGTTACCCAAAGGCAAGAGTCCGGTGTGGCAAAAGGAACGCGTCCAGAATTGGATCAAGGCCATGAAAGACCACCCTGCTATATATGCCTGGGACATCTGCAATGAATTCGGGGAAAATTTACCCAGTGGCGCCGGTATGCAGAATTCAGATTGGCCCAAAAGCATGATTACGGTAGAACAACTCAGGCAGGCTAAGGCAGACGTGCTGGCCGCCGATAATACCCGGCCAATTCATGCCAGAATGTACGAATGGGATTCTGAAGATATGCCCCCCTATATAAAATCCCTGCTTGATGAAAGGATTGTAGATATTATCTCACTGAACCTTTATTCCAACTATTTAGAGAATGGCCAGCTACAGTGGCCTGAGATAGTGAAGGAAGCCGGTTCCCGTTGTGTGGCCGCGATTAAAAAAGAGGCGCCTGAGATCAAAGTCTGGCTTTCTGTGGCAGCATTTGAGGATGCAAAGATATTCCAACGTCCGTCGTCATCCAGCCTTGCCAGGGATATGAAATATGCCGCCGGGATCACCCAGCTTGACGGGATTTCCTTTTTTGCTGGGGTCCAGTCAACCAGTGGGATGAGAACAATAACTGGTATCTGCCAAAAACCGGGGCTGACCTCTGGATTGTCATCAAAGATCAAATCATAATGATCAGATAAATCAAATAAGGTTTCAACCGCCAAATAATGCAATTTTTGGCCTGATAGGGTTAGAGTATAACACCCGCGCCATGACCTCCCAGGTTTTTTACCATATATGGCGACCCCCAGACATTTATCCGGTGTATCTGAGGGTCATCATTAGCTCTCAAAATTTTCCATTGGTGAACTGGCAATAGTGCAGAAGTATCACGTCCGCCGTGTCACCTTGGACGGTTCAAAGGTGACACGGCACCTTTTCAATTCACATGGTCCTGTAGTGCTTTAAGGCTTTCTCCCGCCACAGTTTGGTGGAGAGACACTGGTTGAAGGTATATATATGAAATCCGGCCACAATCCGGTCTCTGGTTAATCCTGTGATTTTCTTTACCAGGCTATCCGGATTATACATATCGTGTTGCAATAGTCTGGCCATCATGCCCAGGTGATTTTTTAGAAAACGTGTAGAATCACCCACACCCACTTTAAGAGATATCTCCAGCAACTTAGGGCGCTTCAATATGCCGGGAATGCCGATGTATACAGGCAGTGTAATACCGTTTGCCCTGACATCCGCCAGCCATTTGCCGATGGTCTGCGGGTCGAAACAAATCTGCGTGACCATATAATTTACAAAAGGTTGTTTGGTCTTAAGCGCTTGCATCAGGGCTTCACGATTGATAAGAGGATGTCCTTCAGGATAAGCGGCCACTCCTATACGATGCGGGCGGTTGTCCATCTCAACCATATCAGCTATAAGCGCGCTTGATGAATCATAGGTCCCCACCGGTTCGTTAATATCACCGCCGATTATGAAGACATCCTCAAACTCGCCCGCTGACAGTCTATCGACAATCTCACGCAAATGAGATTTATCGCGTACCTGCCGTGCCGTGAGGTGGGGCACCACGCGAAACCCGCGTCCCGCCAGTTCCTCAGAAAGCGTGAAGGTAGCTTCAATGCCCTTGCGGGGCGAAGCAGTAACTGTTACAATCGAGCCGGCAGGTAGTGTCACTGCCTCCTCAACCACCCCTTTCATGGGGATGACTTCAAAGCGTGCGCTTTTGAGCATTTTGTTAACCGAGAGCCGGGATCCCCTGTATAAATCCATAGTTATTACTGATCCATAATGAAATTAAAGTGGAGTTCTTATCAATTATAGCGTGAATTCGTACTGAATATCTTCATCACATCTCGCATGTATCCCACAGTTCCGGCAGGACACTTTGTGGCCTCCGTATGGCAGTTACAGGTGGCATCTCCAATTTCCTGAACTACTAATTTAAAAGATGGTACACTTATTGGCAGCAGGGCAAATTATACATATTTTACTTAATTACGAATTGGACGCAGTGCTGCAAGAGGAAGAAAAGGCTAAGTCAGGGCAACCTAAGGTTTTAAAATAATAATTAAACAAACGTAACTGGTTATCGATTATTATTACCACTGAAATGGAAGGAGAAAGGATGAGCTATGAAAAAGACCACGATGCTAAGGAAAATTCTATCCGAGAAGAAACTTCTGGTTTCGGCAGGTGCACATGACGCTTTGAGCGCCCGGGTAATCGCGAAGGCAGGTTTTGAGGTCGTATTCTTATCCGGTTTTGGATTTGAAGCCAGCCTGCTGGGCAAGCCGGATGTCGGGCTGCTGTCCATGAGCGAAGTTGTGAACCATGCCAGGAATATCGCTATGTCAGTTGATATCCCAGTGCTTGCAGATGCCGAGGCCGGGTATGGCGGATTTTCGAATATACAGCGCACGGTCAGGGAGTTTGAGAGGGCAGGTGTAGCCGGCATTTTTATCGAGGATCAGGCGCATCCGGTAATGTGCGGCTCCTTGAAAAAATTCAAGAAAATTATACCGACGGATGAGATGGTTACCAAGCTCAGGTGTGCCCTGGCTTCCCGGGAAGACCCTGATTTCATGATCTGCGCCCGAACCGATGCCGATATCGTTTCCATCGATGAGCAGATAATACGCTGCAATGCCTACGCGGAGGCCGGCGCAGACATGGTGACCGCATTGCCCTATACCATCGAAGAATTCAGGGCTTTGGTCAAGGGAGTAAAAGCCCCGCTCTGGGTTTACCTGTCTTCGGAACTCCCCATCACACCTAAAGACCTGGAAGAAGCCGGCGTCCGCGGTCTGGTAGTATATGCGACAGAGTGCGCCTTCGTAGCTACCAAAGCTATGATGGACCTGATGACCGAATTACGCAATAAGGGTACCGTCACGGAAACGATGACAAAATACCAGGCGGGCGGTTTCTTTGAATTCTTCAATTTCATCGGCCTGCAGGATACCCAGGAATGGGAACAGAAATGGCTGGAAGGGAAAGTATAGGACAAAAAGAGGTTTTAAGATGGGACTGACGTTAGCGCAGAAGATATTGGCAAAAAAATCGGGCAAGTCTGAAGTTACACCGGGAGAGGTCATATATGCTGAACCGGACCTGGTGCTGCTTTACGACTGGCCCGGGCTGGATTTTTTAATGAGCGACATCAGGATCGACCCGAATAAGATCGTGCTAAACATAGACCATTTCTTTGTAGCCAACTCTGAAGAAAGCGCGCGAGTGCATGACAACTTTCGAAAAATTGCTAAGAAATACGGGATAAAAAACTTCTATGATGTGGGACGTTCCGGCGTTGGTTTTCAACTGATAGCCGAGAAAGGCCATGTCAGGCCGGGAACGCTTATTATGCACGCCGACGCGCACGTGAGCACCTTCGGCGCCCTGGGCGCATATGCAGTAGGCGTCGGCGGCGATATGATGTCGGTTTTCCTGCTTGGCAAAGCATGGCTCAAAGTTCCTGGAACCATAAAAATCAATGTTACCGGCAAGTTCCAGAAAGGCGTTACCAGTAGAGACCTCTTTGAAAAGATCGAGGGTGACCTGGGACCCGACGGCGGGACAGGAAACGTTATTGAATTCACCGGGCCGGCCATAGCCGATATGAGCATTGAGAGCCGCATGGTCCTGTGCAACTCGGTACAGTACCTGGCCGCCGATACAGCCATTATCAATCCTGATAAAAAGACTATTGCCTATATAAAAGCTGTTACTAATGAGCCTTTCGATGTATTGAAAAGCGATGCTGACGCTACATATACAAATACTTTAAACTACGATGTCTCCAGCCTCGAACCGCAGATCGTTTGTCCGCCGGACGTCTACTATATTAAATCCATAAAGGAAACAGAGGGAACCGAGATAAATCAGGCATTCATAGGTACCTGCGCCAGCGGACGGATGGAGGATTTGAGGCTGGCTGCCAGGGTCTTAAAAGGGAAGAAGGTGCACCCGAATGTTAGGCTGCTGATCACGCCGATTACACCCTTGATAGCGGAACAGGCTGCCAGGGAGGGATTGATAGAGACCTTTTTACAGGCGGGCGCAGTTATCGGGCCTCCCACCTGCGGGCCATGTTTCGGAGGATTTGGTTACCTGCTCCCGGGGGAAGTCGCCATAACCACCGGCACCTTGAACGTTCCGGGACGCATGGGGAGCCTTGACTCGAAGATATATATGGGAAACCCGGCCACCGTGGCAGCCTCCGCCGTGGCAGGCAAAATCACCGATCCCCGCCATATACTATAAAAGAAGGTGAACTGTGATGAATAATATCAAGGGAAGGGTCATCTGGAAATTCGCTGATCATTTCAACGCCGACCTTATCGTAGGCTCCAAATACATTGCTGAACGTGACCAGGAGGTGCTGGGCAAAGTTTGCCTGGCTGATTATGACCCGGAATTTGTCCAGAAAGTCAGGCCGGGCGATATCATGATTGCCGGCCGGAACTTTGGGTTCGGCCATCCCCATCAGCAGGGACTTCAATCGCTGATCAAAGTGGGCATTGCCGGTTTTATCGCCGAATCTTACTATCCCAACTGGTACCGGATGTCTGTTTCCTTCGGGTTCCCCGCCATTATCTGTCCGGAAATTACTAAAAAAGCCGATGTGGGACAGGAACTCGATATTAATTTCCATACGGGTGAAATCAAAAACCTGACCACGTGGGAAACACTAAAAGGTGAACCCTGTCCGCCTTACCTGATGGAGATTTTAGATGCCGGCGGCCTGATACAACATCTGATAAAACAATTAGCAGCCGCTCCGAATGAGTTTGCGACTGCAAATAGGTGAATTTTGCGAAAGGTATCGTGTTATAATTGAACCGGTAAGTGATATTAAAGAGGTGGAGTGATGGGAAATGAGATATCCGAAGCAGGGAGGCAAACAATGAAAGGGATATTTGTTCTGGTTTCGTTGATTTTAGTCGCCGTCGCAGGATGCATAAATGTTACGCAGCCGCCGCCTGCGCCGGTAGTCACACTGCCGGCAATAGTGGCTTTCAGTGCCAGTCCCGCCGAGATGAAAGCCGGTGGGTCAGCGACGCTGCTCTGGAATGTTACAGGAGCGACGTCGGTTAGCATAGACCAGGGTGTCGGCACAGTAGCTGCGGCCGGTACCAGGGCGGTATCACCGACTAAAACCACGACTTATACTTTGACAGCTACAAATTCCGCGGGGACAACCACCCAACCCATAACGCTAACCATCGCGGGAATTAGTATAGCACCCGGATTGGAAAGGCGGCCATTTCCAGCACTCACACTCACGGAAACCGTCTTTGACTTCATAAACGAGGCTCCCAATGCTTCCTGGCAGAACATCGATGGTCCTGTGAAATTTGCGGATAATGATATTTATTCGGTTATTAATTATCATATCGACGCCCTGTTAGAAGACAATGTCAGGTATCCGAGGACATTAACAATCCTTTTCAAAAAAAGTGACTTTGTGCAGGGTACCTATCCTGAAATAACGATACCACAGGGCGCGCATTTTGTTGCTAAAGTAGGTTATGTAGCAGGTATCAGCCCTGATTGGGGTGTCAAATTTTGCGTCAGTTTTATTGAGACTTCTTCCGGTAATATAAAGTACTTTGACTGCATAAATGCCAAACAGGATGGCAAGTTGGATGCTTTCGATATAGACCTATCGAGTATCGCCGGTAAAAAAGGAAGATTCGTTCTGCGTGCCTCGCTTAACTGTCCTTCCTGCGATGTCGCTGAATGGGTAGATGCCAAGATAATTCATTAGGTTTGGTTCAATTACTACCCCGGAGTCCAGAAAAATTAAATTTTGTAATAATAAACTATAATGTGAAGAGTAAGCTTTGTAAGGCAAAATACGCCTACGCCGGAGTCCAGGAAAATTAAATACTGTTATGATTAACTATAATTAATGTGAAAAGTAAGCTTTGTAAGGCAAAATCACGGACAGGGAAGAAGGTGTCCAGTAGATAGGCTTGCTTTTATCCGGTACGAGCCACCAATAGAATTACGATCAGAAACTCTAATTTTTCCCGTACCCTGGTCATTTCTTTACTACCTCATTTTTCATAATAGGTTAATAAACAGATGTAAATCTATCGAAAAGGATAACAACTTACGATTGAGCAGTAGGAGGCCCCATTTTGTTGGCTTGTTTGGAATTTGATGGGCCAGATACTGTAGAATCGTTGTAAAAGAAATAGACGGTGAAATAGCATGAAAGAAGATAATAATGGTTTTATTGAAATTATATCCACCTTACCCCTGGATGCAAACCTTGTAAGCCAGATAACCGGCGTCGATCGCAGGATCCGTTTAACTAATATTTCTGACCTTATAATGGCTGAGTTGCAAGGTGATGCGTCAGCAAGGAAGAAGCAGGATGCACCACTTGCCGAGGCAGAAATAATCTACGGATTCGGGTTACCGAGCGACGTTATCAATCGTGCTCCAAAATTGAAATGGATACAGGCGATTTCGGCTGGCGTGGACAGATATATTAATGACGATCTGCGCAACAGCCGGGTAATACTCACCAATGTGAAAGGTATGCATGCCGTGACCATAAGCGAGTTTGTCATCGGCGAGATGCTGATGTTCGCTAAAGGGGCACCGTCATGCTTCCAGCAGAAGCAAATGAAACAATGGGAACCCTTTATGCCTTCCGTGTTACATAGCAAGACCGTGGGCATAATTGGGCTTGGCGGCATCGGACGTGAGATAGCCCGAATATCGAAGGCCTTCAGCATGAAAGTGCTGGCCACGCATCGTTCGGCCAAGCGTGCAGAACATGCCAGGTACGTGGATAAGATATACCCGATGGACGACCTGACAGGTCTGCTTGGGGAAAGCGATTTTGTGGTGTTGGCGTTGCCGCTTACACATGAAACGACCGCCATGATAGGCGAGAGGCAGTTACATGGTATGAAGCCTACGGCCTTCCTGATTAATATATCCAGGGGCAAGATAATAGATGAGGGAGCGCTAATTCGGTCCCTCAAAGAACATTGGATAGCAGGTGCGGGACTGGATGTCTTCGAAGCCGAGCCGCTGCCGGCAGACAACGGGCTATGGGAGCTTCCTAACGTGATCTTCAGTCCTCACATCGCCGGGGTCATGGACAACTACGTCGAACTGGCGACGGCCATTTTCTGCGATAATTTAAAGCGCTATATTGACGGGAAAAGGATGCTCAGGATAGTGAATAAGAAGCGGGGCTATTAAAGATAATATGATTACACATTATCGGGTATTTGTGGTTGCTTCCCTTATAGGTATTGTCTCCGTCATAGCATTGTCGTGTGCCTCTAGTCGACCATCTCCACCTGTTACACCTGTTACACCGCCTCCACCGGTCACTAACAACGCTGTGGGCATCAACAAGATCGAACATTTTATTTTTGTCATGCAGGAAAACAGAAGCTTTGACAGCTATTTTGGTACTTATCCGGGCGCCGAAGGTTTACCTAACGGCATTGTCTTTACCGACCCGCATGATGGCAGTATGGTTTTGCCCTATCATGATTCTAATGATGTGAACAGGGGAGGCCCGCATGGTTGGGACAATGCGCAGGAGGACATAGACAATGGAAAAATGGATGGATTCCTGTCGCAGGCATATAAGGGCCAAACAATAAAGGGACAGCCATTTAATCCAAGCAATACGCCCGGTAAAAATCCCAAGGATGTTATGGGCTGGCACGATTACAGGGAAATACCGAACTATTGGAATTACGCTCACCTGTATGTGCTTCAAGATCATATGTTTGAATCGGTGGCTTCATACAGTTTGCCCGCCCATCTCTACATGCTCGCTGCACAGAGCGGCGGCTACACAGGATATAAACAACCGAAGCCAACCACTTATAATTTCCCGGAAATTACGGAGCTTTTAGGCGGCGACAAAATAGACTGGAAATATTATGTTACCTCCGGCAGATTACCGGATACCGAAGATGGGCATGTTGTCGGCTCCATATCGGCACAAAAACAAAATCCCGACAAATATACTCTGTGGAACCCTTTGCCCGCGTTCCCTAAAGTGCAGGACGACTTAACGCAGCGCAGCCGTCTTGTAGATACCTCGCAATTCTACCGGGATGCCAAGTCAGGAGCACTGCCTCAGGTATGCTGGGTCATCCCCTCAGGTGCAGTAAGTGAGCATCCTCCTGCCGGGGTGCGGGAGGGTATGGCCTATGTGACCGGGTTGGTCAATGCTGTTATGAACAGCCCGCTCTGGTATTCGGCGGCAATCTTTATCAGCTGGGATGATTGGGGTGGATTCTATGATCATGTTGCACCGCCACAGATTGATCAATATGGTTTGGGGATACGCGTGCCCGGCCTCATAATCAGTCCGTGGGCCAAGCAGGGTTACATAGACAAAAACGTTTATTCATTTGAGTCCTGGCTGAGAATTGTTGAAGAACGTTACGATATTCACCCTATGACCGCGAGGGATACGAGTGCTGAAGACATGATCGATTCATTCGACTTTAATCAGCAGCCGCGACTGCCCGTAGTATTATCAGCAAGCCGGATGGGTTCTCCTTATCCGTATCCTCTGCAAACAGTAAAGTATTAAACGAAAATTATTAAAGAAAAGTTGCCATTGAGCCGCTAACCTCTGCCCGTACAGTTAGCAGATTATATTTTTCAGAAGTGGTGGTTCTTTAGAGGTAGGCACATTGGATAGAAACCAACTTCATCAATCGCAATAATTGAACGTGATATTGTGCTGATAAAATGACAGGATAATTAACATAGGTACGGGATTCGGCAAAGTCATCAATTTGAGCCATGTTTCGGCCAGAACCTTTTTTTAACCAGTAGAATCAATCTGAAGGCCACGACCGTTGAGGTTCAACGCAGTGATATTCTCTGGTATAATGCTTCGCCGGACAGCGAAAATCTTAAGGAGGGTTGGTCAAATGAAGGTTGAAGATATCAGGACCATAACCATCATTGGGGCAGGAGATATGGGACACGGGATTGGCGAACTCGCAGCTATGGCGGGATACAAGGTCAACATCTACGATATCAAACAGGAGTTCGTGGATAAGGGAATCAGCAAGATCCGTGATAGTCTGAGCAAGCAGGTCTCCAAACAGAAGATGACGCAGGAATCCTTGGACAGGATCATGGGCAGCATCACAGGCTTTATCGAACTCAAGGACGCTGTTAAAGACGCGGACTTTGCCATTGAGGCAGCCCCCGAGATACTTGACCTGAAACAGAAGATCTTCAGTGAGATGGACGGGGCGGCCCCCAAGCAGGCCATACTGGCCTCCAATACCTCGACAATGAGCATCACCAAGATCGGCGCAGCCACAAAACGGCAGGATAAGGTGTGCGGAGTACATTTTTTCAACCCCCCGGCGATGATGGCCCTGGTGGAGGTAATCCGCGGTGGAAAGACCTCGGACGAAACTATGAACGTGGCCTGCGACCTGGTCAAGGGTTGGAGGAATTTCCGAGGCAGCATGGTGGTGGTTCGGGTGGGGAAGGACACACCAGGCTTTATCTTCAACCGCATGAACGCTCCTTCCGGCATGTATCTATCCTGGTTGAGGGAGAAAGGCCTTGTGAATCCCTGAGGGTGTCGATGCCAGTGTGCGGTCACTGGGCTCACCCATGGGCCCCTTTGAGACGATGGACTACTCGGGACTGGATATCTCTTTCAACGGTGCGAAATATTATGCTGCCACCCTGTCAAAGGACTTCGCACCGCGGCCATGGCTGGCTACGAAGGTTGAGGCCGGGGAGCTGGGAAAGAAGACTGGCAAGGGCAACTTTGAGTGGCCCGGCGGCAATAGGCCAAATATCGACCTCAACAAGACCGAGCCTAACTTCGACCCCCAGGACACGGTGGCCATCCAGGTGAACGAGGGCACCAAGCTGCTGGAACAGGGGGTAGCCAAGAGCGCGGCCGAGATAGACCTGGCCATGGTGAATGGAAGCGGCCGGCTGGCCGGCCCTTTTGTGCTGGGCAAGCAGATGGGATGGAAAAAGTAGCGGCAAGGTGCGAGGCTATAGCCAAAAACACGGGAATAAAATGGTTCCAGCCCACCAGTATGCTGAAGAAGGGCGCCATCACCCTTTAATAGTGAGGTGGTGACTGTTATCGGAGAGTGGATGCTGGCGCTGACAAGATCTTCACTTCCACTGTGATCAGCCAATCACCTTTCAGGAAGAATAGCTATGAATATAGGAAGGCTGGCAGAAGACAATTTGAAACGGTTTGATGAGTATGAATTCATGCATTTTGAAGGGAGGTGGCACAGCAATTCCGAGATAAATCAAGCTATCAACCAGCTGGGCAATGGCCTGCGGAGCATGGGAATAAAAAAGGCGACCGTGTAGGCGTTCAACTTCTCAACTGTCCGCAACTAATACAGGCATATTTCGCTATATTCAAGATCGGCGCCGTTCTGGTGCCGGTTAATCCGTCCCTTCGAGCACACGAGCTTGCGTACATCTACAGGGATGCAGATATTGCAGCTTTGGTCAGCAGCATGGAATATATCGATAGGGTAAGGGAGGCCCGCCAGGGTATCGCTTCTTTGAAGAGCATGATCTTGACCGGAGGAGAAGTCCCTGACGACGCTATGCGATACGATAGCATCATCAAAGGGTCCCCCGATAAAATGGCTTGCGCGGAAACGGACAACAACGACCTCGCCGTCATACTCTATACGGCCGGCACGACAGGCAAACCCAAGGGGGTAATGCTGACACATAATAATTGGTATACCCATGTCACCGGCTATTACGAATTGGTGCTGCTTGATACCTGGGGCGTCAGTGTAAGCGGTAGGGTCACCGATAGTGAAACGGTCCAGGGCAAAACAGTGCAGCGGGAGGCACAGGTATTTGGCGTTGACCGCAATCGCATTTCCCTGATAGCTTTGCCCCTGTTCCACGGGTACGGCATATTTGCTTTAAGTCTCGAGTTCCTCACCGGGGGCAAGCTGGTGGTAATGCAACGTTGGAATGCGAGGAAGCGATGACGGACATACAGCAGTTCGGGATCACTGAATTCCGTGGCGTACCCACGATGTACATACAGATGCTCAATAGCCCGGCCGCCTCTAAATATGATTTAAGTTCGCTCAGGGTTTGTATCTGCGGCTCCGCGCCTATGCCTCTCGAAGTGGCGCGCCAGTGGAAAGAAAAATATGGAATTGATATCTGGGAAGGGTATGGGCTGAGCGAAGCGAGTACGGTCAACTGCGGAAATATAGCGGGGCGCTCGCCAAAGTACGGCTCTATCGGCAAGTGCTATCAGAAATGTAATGTGATCAAGGTGTTTGACAAAGACGATCAGGAGCTGCCGCCTGGCCGCACGGGGGAAATCGTAATCAAGGGCTCCGGGGTGATGAAAGGCTACTGGAAAAAACCAAAGGAGACGGAGGAAGTATTACGTGACGGCTGGCTCCACACCGGAGACATAGGGTATATGGATGAAGACGGTTACCTTTATATAACCGACCGAAAAAAGGACCTTATTATCAGGGGTGGAGAGAATGTGTACCCAAAGGAAGTAGAGGATGTCCTGCACAAACATCCTATGGTTCTGGAAGCAGGCGTTATTGGCGTTCCCGACGCGCTTTATGGAGAGGAGGTTAAGGCATTCGTCGCACTCAAGGCCCCGGGAGCCGTTACCGAGAAGGTTCTTCTGAGTTTTTGTGCCGAGCACCTCCCCACCTATAAAAGGCCCAAATCCATATGCTTTATGGATGACCTGCCCAAGAGCGCCGTAGGCAAAATACTGAGGAGGGAGCTGAGGTCCATCGTTTGACCCTGTATAGTCCGTATTTGTTGATTACCGGGTAAGGTCAAATTAACAAATTCCTTTATTTCAGCATTTGTTTTGCGCACAGTTGATAAATACGATGAGATCTGCCCAAGGGCGGTAAAATGGTTTTGTAAAAGATGTGGAGATATGAAGAAGAAAATGAATCCGGTTGTCCATTTTGAAATGCCTTATGGGGACAGCAATCGCATAGCGTCCTCATATGTGAAAAATATCCACTATCTTAATGATTAACACTAAACCAGAAGCCGTTATATTACCGGGATCAATGCTGTCTTCTCAAACAGGAGTTCTGGAATGTCAAAATGCCCAACTTATAGCTATAAAATAACCATAAAGTAGCCATACTGAACCATTGCCCGTGCAGTTAGCAGATTATATTTTTCAGAAGTGGTGGTTCTTGAGATAAGGTAGGTAAAGTGGATAGAAACCAACTTCATGAGTTACCATAACAATAATTGAACGTGAGATTGCGCTGATAAAAAGAAGCTTCCGGAGAAGAATCCACCACATATGCATGAGTTAAAAGCTGCCAGGTAAATCCTGTTACTCTAACAGTATCACCAAAGTCAGCCCCTGTTATTGAAGGGGCTTTGGACATTGAATTACCAGCAACCGGGCCAAACTTGTTGACTTTAAATAGGTGAGCTACCCGGGCAGGTGGTATAATCTCTTCTGTTGCCTTTTGCTACTATTCTTATAGCAAGGCAGCGTTATGAGTAAAGACTGGATACATAGACCGATGTGGTGGTGTGTCTTGCTCGGATAAAAGATAATCATAAATTAGAAACCGATGAGCATTTGGGAAAGCCTTAGAACAGCCTGGCAATCAGTTCTTGCCAACAAGTTGAGGTCATCGCTGACTATGTTGGGCATGGTCATCGGTGTCTGTACTGTTGTCCTGTTGGTTGCTCTCGGGCAGGGCTTTCAGACCGGCATGACTCAGACCTTTAACAATATGGGCGCCAGCGCCATTTACATCTCCAGCGTGCCTTCCAAAACAGTAATTGCCGGGGTACGACCTCTGACCAACGAGGATGTTGCAGCTCTTCAGAATAAGGAACTCGTGCCATCGGTAAGCGTGGTCTCTCCCACACGCACCAGGAATAACGTTACCATTTCCTACGGCAATAATGACGCTGCCGAACAGATCATTGGTATCATGCCTGTCGTAACACAGATAAGGAACTATCAGGTTGACGAGGGCAGGTTTATTAGCGACCAGGATGTGAAAGACAGGGCCAATGTGGTCGTACTCGGTTACCAGGCAGCGATCGACCTGTTCGGTACGGATTCGCCCATAGATAATATCATACGTATCCATGGGTTGAGGTTTCAGGTGATCGGTGCATTGCAGAAGTTCGGTGGTTTCTCAGGTGACAGTTATGTGCTGATGCCGCTGTCCACGATGCAAACCAAGTTGACGGGGGGCGACCGCGTCCAGACAATCGCCATTAAGACAGCCGACCCGGACCAGGTGGATGCGGCTATTGCCGAAGTGACAGCCGTACTGAGAGTCAGGCATTTCATTAGCCCGGAGCGCCCGATGACTTCAACATACTGGACATGCGTGAGGTGCTTAACAGCATGCAGTCAACTCTGGCGGCTTTCTCCATATTCATGGCGGCCATAGGCGCCATATCTCTTCTCGTAGGCGGCATCGGCATCATGAATATCATGCTGGTCTCGGTGACTGAGCGGACGCGGGAGATTGGCATACGCAAAGCCGTTGGCGCACGTCGCCGCGATATCCTTGTTCAATTCCTGGTCGAGGCCGCCGTTCTCAGCCTGACAGGCGGACTTATCGGCCTCGGACTGGCCATGGGCTGCGCAAAAGCCATGGGCGAGGTGACGTTAGGACGCACTCAGATTATCCCCGAAGTGTCAATCAACATTGCTCTCATCGCGCTCGCCGTATCGATCGGCACCGGGCTGGTTTCCGGCACATACCCCGCCTTCCGCGCCGCCCGCCTCGACCCAATAGAGTCACTCAGGCACGAGTAAAGCTGTCAAACAGATACAGGCTTTGTTTCCGCCGCTGCAGGACATAGAGATTCACTGTATCATTCCGACAGAATTACCTACCACTATATGAACATGGGCATCACTGTTCCGCTGTAGGTATAGCTACGTCGAGGGTTAGGGGTATGCCGTGTCAAGGGCATAATAGAAAGGCCGAGGCAGAACAGCCCTAACCTCAGATGTTCAAGCCCGCCAATGAAAGCGGTATAATCTTTACTAATTAGTTATAGATAACTACTTGCCGGAGGTTGGTGATGATAAGCAAGACCCTTGTGTTGCCATACAAAACACTCCAATTCAGTATAGTATTTTCTCTGATTTTACTTATCTCTTTTG
>CAVWAG010000001.1:0-14396 GCA_963752975.1 uncultured Chloroflexia bacterium | reverse complement strand
ATGGATGAATTGAAACAGCTCGTTATAGACGGCAAAGCCGATAAAGCTGTTGCCCTGGTAGTAAAGCTGATGGACGAAGGCAAGGCGCCGGACGCGATAATGGGGCAGGCTCTGATACCCGCCATGGACGTGGTCGGCAAGCTCTTCCAGGACGGCGAATATTTCCTTCCCGAACTGCTGGTTGCCGCCAGGGCCATGCAGAAGAGCGTCGAGGTTATCAAGCAGCGCTCGCCCGCCGGGTCGGTGACTAAAAGCGGCAAGGCCGTGGTCGGCACGGTAAAGGGGGACCTCCATGATATCGGCAAGAACCTGCTGGCCATGGCGCTGGAAGGCGCAGGGTTTGAGGTAGTGGACCTGGGCAGCGACGTTGCCGCAGAGCAGTTTGTCGGGGCAGTGAAAGAGCATAAACCCGATGTGGTGGGCATGTCAGCCCTGCTCTCCACAACCATGTACATGATGAAAGACGTTATCGAAGCTATCGATAAAGCGGGGCTGCACGGTGGTGTGAAAATCATGGTGGGCGGGGCGCCGCTCAGCGGCGATTATGCAAAAAAGATAGGCGCTGATTTTTACGGGCCGGACTGCGTGGCGGGCAGGGATTACGCCCGGTCCGTGGTTGCCCACAAAAATTAGGCAGGGCTTCAGCATTAACCGTAGTTGAGAGGCAGGCCAATGAGTGTAAATAAAAGCAGTGCCATGACACCCAAAGAACGTATTCACGCGGCGGCCAGGGGCCTGCCGGCGGACCGAGTCCCCGTTTTCTACTGGATCGAGGCGCATACCGGCTGCAGGCTGATGGCGGAATACATGCCCTCCAGCCACTGGAACAGGAATCTGCTGGCTAAATTTTTCTGGGGCAAATTTAAAAGCGGCGGGGGCATGCAGGCCGGCGAAATCTGGAGGTTCCTGCCCCTGCTGTGGGATATCCACAGCTATAATTTCGCCAACGCCTACGGCATCGACCTGGGCGCTGATATGGTGCTGGCCTCCTATGCCACACCGTCTTACAGCAAGTGGAAATATAAGCAGGGTCACATCGACGTGGTGGATATCTACGGCGTTGGCCGCAAGATCGGCGGCGGCATCTATCCCGATATGATCGACCCCCCTGTTAAAAATCTGAATGACCTGAAGAATTACCCGCTGCCCGACCCCACACGGGATAGCCTCTATGATATCTTCCGGCAGTACCGCAAGCAGTACCCCAACTACAGCATCGCCGCCGAGGCCTGGGGTCCGCACGACTGGACCAGCAACCAGATGATAGGTCTGGAAAGGTATATGACCTGGCTGGTGGAATACCCAGACGAGCTCAAGGCCTTCATGGACCGCTTCATCGACCACGAGATAGAGATAGCCCGCAGGAGCGTGAAAGCAGGGGCGGATGTCGTATTTATCTATGACGATTACGGCTACAACAACCGGCCCCTCATCTCGATGAAAATGTGGAAGGAATTCATGTATCCCCGGCTGAAAAAGCAGGTCGACGCGGCGCACGAGGACGGCGCCCTGGTGTGCCTGCATTCCTGCGGCTATCAGATGTCGTTCCTCGAGCACTACGTGGAAATAGGCATCGATATGCTACAGTCATTCCAACCGGCAGCCGGCAACGATTTCAAGCTGGCTGTTGATAAATACGGCGACAGGCTCACTTTTATCACGGGCATAGATATCCAGAGGGGCGAAGCTATGACACCTGCTGAATTCAGGGACGATATCCTCGATTTCTACCGTACAGGCAAAGCTAAAAACCGCCACATTCTGGGTACCACGCACGAGTTGCAGTACACCATGCCTGACGATAACGTCAAAATTCTCTTCGAAACAGTTAAGGATATCCAGGCCGGTAAGTACAATTAAGCGAATCCTAATGTTTATAACACGTCCCTACGTTTGTATAATGGGAGTACTGCCCACAATTGCACGTCCCCCACCTCAATTACCCGCCTGTGATAGCCGGGAAGACATGCAGCACGTCGTTATCCCTCAGATGCAAGTCCATCAGTTGCCGGATGCCTTTATCATTAACAGTGATAAAAGAGTGCTTGTTGATATCACCATCCAGCCTGACACCCTGCTTCTTCAGCTTCTGCCGCAGCAGAGGACCGAATTCATCCTCCAACTGCGCCAGCGCGTCATCTAAGCTGCCGCCATCTAAAGGCTTCTTTTCGGCCCCCAAATATAGTCCCCATATACCGTGAAATTGCACAAACAACCCGCTGCGTTCTCTCTCCCTGTTTCCTCTTTTAGCTATTTTACCGTTCCCGGCTCTAATAAGCCTGTTTATATACCTCAAGTACTTCGTTCGGATCGCTGACTCCGCGGGCATTGAATATGACCGCAGTATCGGTGATGGCGTGGAAGGCACAGATCGGCAGGTTCTCCTCCGGCACACCAACCTCACGCAGCTTCATGGGATGTCCCACTTTCTTCATCAGGGCTTCTATTGCGTCGGCCGCGGCGAGCGCCGCATCGCGCTCTTTCAATTTGGCACAGTCGACGCCCAGCGCCTGAGCAACCAGCGCAAGTTTTTCGGCTGCATGGTCAACGTTATACCGCATAACCTTGGGAAGCACTATGCCGCAGGCCGCCCCGTGCGGGACATGATGCAATGCGCCTACAGTGTGGGCCATACCGTGGGCCAGTCCCACCTGCGCCACCGTGAACGCCCATCCCGCCATGGTAGCGGCTATCTGCATATTAAGGCGCGCCTTCTCATTCTTGCCATCGGCAACGACCAGCGGCAGGTTTTTGTTAATCATACGTATGGCCTGCAAAGCCATGCCGTCGCAGATCGGATTGGACATGATGCTGGTCATAGCTTCGATGGCATGCGTCATCGCATCCATGGCCGTGGTTACCGTGAGACCCTTGGGAAGGGTCATGGTGAAACGCGGATCAAGGATCGCCGCGTTCGGAATGATGCGTGCGTCGACCAGGAAGAGTTTGCGACCGGCGCCCTTACTCGTCAAGACTGATACATTGGTCACTTCGCTGCCCGTTCCCGACGTGGTCGGAATGGCGATGTGCGGTGTTTGCGGTTCTGATAGAACCAGCAGATTAACGTGATCGTTGGCCTTGCCTCCATTCTTCAGAGTCACGCAGACGGCCTTGGCCGTGTCGATAACGCTGCCGCCACCCACGCTCACGATGCAATCCGCCTTCAATTGGCGGGCAGCTTCAGTGGCCCCATCCACAGAGTCGAGGTCAGGATCAGGCGGGATTTTGTCATAGATACCCACGCAGAAGGCCCCCAGTGCATCCTGTACCAGCTGGGCCAGTCCCGCCTGGCGAACACCCGGGTCGGTGAGGATCAATGCTCTTGTGCCACCTAAGTCCGTAATAGCCTTGCTGATCGCCGGCAGGCACCCGTGTCCGGCCAGCACGTTTGTAGGGCAATTGTATCCAAATCCATCGACCTTCTTATAGTCAGACATAAGCTGGAAGGTCATGTTTGATTTAACGTCGGCCATGGCGCTGACATGCACCCTTTTCACCTGGGTATATTCATGTAATCCCGCCATCCCCAGCTCGCGGCCTACCCCGGATTGCTTGTATCCACCGAAGGGACAGAATTCGGCAAAGATGTGATAGTTGTTGATCCACATTGTGCCGGTGCGGACACCGCCAGCTACGCGCTCAGCCCTGGCGGTGTTGCTGGAGAACACACCTCCCCCCAGACCGTAGATGGAATCATTGGCAATGGCCACGGCTTCCTCGTCGCTGTCGTATTTAATGACACAGACAACCGGGCCGAATATCTCCTCCTGCGCTATGCGCATCTTATTCTTGACATTGGCAAAAATGGTAGGGGCGTAATAGTAACCTCCCTTGATGCCTGCGACCTCCACTCGTTTGCCTCCCGTAATCAGCTCCGCTCCCTCGTCCTTGCCAATTTTTACGTAGCGCTCAACCGTGGCCAACTGTTCCTTGCTGACCAGGGGGCCCATGTGCGATGTGGGATCCATCTGATATCCAACACGCAGCGCTTCAGTTCGTTTTTTCATTTTTTCAAGGAACTGGTCATATATCTTGGACGATACAAGAACGCGTGTGCCTGACTCGCATATCTGGCCCTGGTGGAAGAACGTCCCAAAGCAGGCGCCTTCCACTGCCAGTTCCATGTCCGCGTCATCGAGGATAATATTGGCCGACTTGCCGCCCAGCTCAAGTGTTACCTTTTTCACCGTGGCGGAGGCCATCCTCATTATTTCGCGGCCTACCTCCGTGCTGCCGGTGAAGGCTATTTTATCCACGTCGGGATGGGTGCACAGCACCTGGCCCAGCTCCCCACCCGGCCCGGCTATGACATTCACCACGCCGTCGGGGATGCCCGCTGCTTTAGCCGCCTCCGCCAGGATCAGGGCGCTCAGGGGTGTTACCGTAGCAGGCTTAAGGATGATGGTATTTCCCATGATCAGGGCAGGTCCCAGCTTCCAGAAGGCCATCGTCATGGGGAAGTTCCAGGGAATGATGCCAACGCATACCCCGATCGGCTCCCTGCGGATGTACTCACGGCCAGGTGCAAACGCATTCCCCGAGGCAAATATCTCCTCGCGCCAGGGGAATTTAGTGGCCGCTGTCAGGGCAAGGTTGCGCAAAAGTCCCACGCCCAGCAATGGAGCAAACCCCGCCAGTTTCAGGATTTGCCCGGAGTCCATACATTCCGTTGCGGCCAAACGAAGACCCTGCTGTGAGACCTGATCCGCAAAATCCTGTATCTTCGCCATACGGTCCGCCGGGGTAAGCCCACTCCATACGCCGCTGTTGAATGCCTTGCGAGCGGCCGCGATGGCCGCTTCAGCATCAGCCTTGCCCGCCTGAGCTACCGTGGCTATCGGGGTTTCCGTGCCGGGGTCGATTGACTCGAAGGTTTTTCCACTTGCCGCATCGACGAATTTTCCATTGATGAACAACTTGTATTGCTCCAAATTAATCCTCCTTTAAACTTTTTTATAAATACTGGCCCGGCGATTCTATCGCAAATCTTGGTTATATTAAACCTGTATATTGCTTACCCCGAAACCCTCCCATTCGCTGACCGGCCTCTCAGATGTCAGTAGAAATCCTTTTCTGCCCTCTTCCTCCAGGTAGTTAATGGTTATCTCGCCTGCAAGATTGTAAACATCGGGGTCCACGATAAATGTCAGGCCCTCCATTTCTACATACAGATCGCTCGCGCTGATATCATCTACACTCAGGCCTAAGGAAGCATCACAGCAGCCAGTGAAACGCAGATCAATGCGCAGTGGCCGGCTGATACCTTTTTCCTCAAGAAATCTGCTGGCAGCCTGACCTGCGCCAGACTCTAATTTAACTTGCGGGATCGTCCTATCCATCCTTTGATCCAACTTTTACCGAGTCGACGAATTTGCCATCGATAAATAACTTACATTGTTCCATTTGAAACCTTCCTTCTTAACAGGGCTTAAGGGCTGCAATTCCCCGGCCTGTGCACTTGGACATCCCGCCTCAGCTTTACTTATCAGCGTAGTTTGGACTAACAGTTTATGCCAAAAGCCTGGTCTGAACACCCTTCAGAATGGCTTCTGCTTCCCCGACAATTTCCTGCACCATATCGTTGACCTTGGGCATATCTTTAATTCGCTGAGCCACTTCTCCCGCAGCCATGAGCGCTTTTTCCTTATTTCCTTCGAAGGTAGCTTTTATGGATTCAATCTCATATAGAATCAAAGACATATCGATCGTGGTAAAATCATCTGGTGTACCGAGGTAAACGCCGGGCGATTTCTGAAGAGTATTTTTAGCATGTTCTTCGCTACGTGGAGTTTTTAACCACCTTGCAGGCCCGACAAAGCCGCGCGCCACAAGGGTCCCTCTGTCGCCAGCAGCCACAACGCCCTCTTTCCAGATCTGGTGGAAATCGCTCTCCTGTGTTGATAGGAAGCGTGTCCCCATCTGCGCGCCGTCTGCACCCAGCACCAGGGCGGCCGCCAGTGTCTTACCATCGCAGAACCCGCCGGCTCCAACGACCAGGGTCTCTTTGTCGGACACCGTCTCCACTACTGCCGGAAGCAGAATCATTGAATGTACCGGCTCCCAAGAGGTATGGAAACCGCCTTCGTGGCCGGAAGCTATAATCACGTCAACGCCAGCCTTCTTACAGCGCAAAGCACCCTTAACAGACGGAACAACATGCATCCACGTAAATCCCGCTCCCTTTAGTTTTGTCTTTCCAGCCAACTGGATCGCCGGCGGAGGTAAAGATCACTTTGAAATACTTCTTAATATCGGGGTTCTCCTCGCGGACCCTGATGGCAGTATCAATCATGACATTCGCCTGGGCACGTAGCTCCGCTGAGACCATCACGTTAATTCCGAAAATGCCGCCTTTATCTTTGACCAGGTCTGTATGTCCGTTTCAGCACCTTTTCCAGGACTGTAGCCATATCGTCATCGATAATTGGCTTCTGCGGTTTCCACAAAGGCCTTGTAAATCCACGGCTGAATATCTTTATCAAAAATGCCGCTGGTAGAAAGCAGTCCGAGTACACCCGCGTTTGCTGCCGCAACACAAAGATTGTTGTTGCTGAAGGGGCCCATCCCTGCCTGGATAATGGGATACTTGATACCGACGAGATCACACAATCTTGATTTAATCATAAAAGCTTCGCTCCCATACTATTATTTGATCATTATAAATTATTTACCCAGGCAGGTTGTCAGATTTTCGCAATCATTTTCAAAATGCCTGAGATTTGCGATAACCTGCTTTTACGGAAGGGTGTTTATGCATGAAAAAAACTGCGGCGCCGGGTCCCAATTTAATTTGCGGGTTAGTTCTTTCCACCCTTTTTCCTGCCCTTCTTATCCTTAAACCTGCTTTACTAACAAATTTAGCTATTATATTAATAGCCCCCAACGTTACTGTCAATATATGATTACTTCAGGCGGATACGTTATTCATTTAATACTTGATTAGATTAAATATTTGCCCGTGTGTTATAATTTGCTGTTCCGTAGCCGACGGATAAATAGCAGTTAGATGCTTCCTTTGTTCTTGTTGAGACTGTAACAGTGGTTAAATACATGCCGGACATCCCCAAACCTTCGTCAAAAAGGCACAGGAAAAATCCAGCCGATTCCGCAAATCAGGCTGTCGGATCGCCGCTCGCAGAGGCCCTGATGCAGAGCACGGGTGCCGGTATCTACATCGTGCAGGATCACAAATTCGCCTATATCAGCCCCTTTTTTGAAGAGCTCTCCGGCTATTCCATGCCGGAGTTGGACGGCAAAACCCCCCTCGGACCTGGTCCATCCCGACGACCGCGACTCCGTAAAAAAACAGGCGGTCACCCGTCTGAAGAAAGGCCGCGGCATGCACCCCTACGAATACCGTTTTATAAAAAAGAACGGCGACACCATGTGGGTGATGGAGAGGATAACATCGATTGAATTCTTGGGGCGTCGGGCGGCGCTGGGCAACTTTATGGATATCAACCAGCGCAAAGAACTCGAGAATGCCCTGGCAAAGTCAGAGGGACGCCACCGGGCCATACTTGACCAGATGCACGATGCCTGCTTCGAAGTGGACCTCGCCGGCAGATTCGTCTATACCAACAGCTTTATGTGCCGGACCCTGCAGTATAAACGGGATGAGCTGACCGGCAGGGACTACCACGTTATCATCCCTGAAAGCGATGCCGAGGCTGTTTCGACGGTATTTCGCCGCATCTATGATTCGGGCAACCCGGATACCGCATTTTCACACAGGGTGAGACGCAAGGATGGCCTGGAGTTCTTCGTTGAGTCTTCTGTCGCATTGTTAAGGGACAACAACGGCAAACCGACCGGCTATATTTGCGTCGGACGGGATGTGAGTGAACGCAAACATCTGGAATTGGCGCTGGTTCGCTCCGAAGAGCGGTTCCGCAACATCATCGAAAACATGCAGGATTCATACTACGAGGTTGACCTGGCGGGCAATTTCACTTTCGTCAACGACGCGACATCGCACCATCTCTTTTATACCGCGGGAAGAATTAATCGGCAATAGCTATAGAATGATAATGTCAGAAGAGGAGGCAAAACGCGTCTTCGATATATTTCACCAGGTTTTCCTGACCGGTGAACCTAACCGGGGCTTTGCACACAAGGTTACCAGGAAAGACGGCGTTTCAGGTTATGCCGAATCCTCCATATCACTACTGAAAGACGAGCAAGGAAGGCCGGTCGGCTTCAACTCTGTCAGCCGGGACATCACCGAGCGCAAAGCGCTTGAGGAAGCCCTGAGTCAATCGGAGGAGCGTTACCGCACCATCCTCGAGGAGATGTACGATTCCTACTATGAAGTGGACCTGGCCGGCAACTTCGTCTTCGTCAACGATTCCGTTTGCGACAACCTGGGTTATACAAGGGAAGAACTGATTGGCAAAAGCTATAGTTTAATGCGTCCCGCCCGAGGAAGTAAAAAAACTTTTCGCTGCCTTTAACGAGGTTTTCAGAACCGGTGAACCCAATAAAGGTTTTGCTCACAGGATACTCCGCAAGGACGGCAGCCATATCATATGCCGAGACCTCCGTTTCACTGAGGAAAAACGACAAGGGGACAGCCTATCGGGTTCAGGAGCATATCCCGCGACGTTACCGAGCGTAAGGAACTGGAGGAGAAACTGCTGGAGGAAAAGGATTTTTCCTCGTCGGTAATAGACAGCACGCCGGGTATCTTTTATGCGCTTGACGAAAAAGGAGATATCATACGCTGGAACAAGAACCAGGAGATTGTGCTCGGCTATTCAGCCGAGGAAATGGCCCGCATGAACGCCCTCGCAACAATCGCGGAGTCGGACAGGCCAGTGGTCGCCGGGGTTATATCCGATATATTCAGAGAGGGCGGCACGCAGGTGGAAGCCAAAGTATTGACTGCTGATGGCCGTGAAATACCATATTTACTGACTGGCGCTCCTGTCACGGTCGGCGATAAATCATACTTGGTCGGCATGGGAATCGATATCAGCGAACGCAAGAAGCTGGAGAACGCCCTGCGCCGCTCCGAGGAACGGTTCCGGACCATACTGGAGAACATGCAGGACTCTTATTTCGAAGTTGACCTGAATGGAAACTTCTCTTTCGTCAACCTGTCCGCCAGCAATAGGCTCGGTTATGCGAGGGATGACCTGACCGGTAAAAATTACCGCTTTACAACTCCCCCTGATGATCTCGCCAATACGCAGGCGGCTTACAGCGAGGTCTATACTACAGGCATCCCCAAGAAAAACTTCCTGCACAAGAGCATCTGCAAAGACGGCAAGATTATCTTCGTGGAGAGCTCCATCGACCTGCTCAAGGACGAGACTGGGACAATTATCGGCTTCAACTCTGTCAGCCGCGATGTCACCGAGCGCATGGAGTTCCAGCAGCGCCTTGCCGATATGGCCACCCACGATTTCCTCACCGGGCTGCCCAACCGCGTTCTGCTCAACGACCGCCTGCACGTGGCGCTGGCACAGGCTCAACGCAATAAAAATAAGCTGGGCATCCTTACGCTTGACCTCGACCGCTTCAAAGCGGTCAATGATACGCACGGACACCACGTCGGAGATGAGCTCCTCAAGGCAGTGGGACAGCGCCTGACCGGCATTTTACGTTCAGGAGATACTATAGCCCGCATGGGCGGCGACGAATTCATGCTGCTGATGCCCGAACTTCATCAGTCTGATAGCGTTTCGAGCATAATCTCTAAAATCGTCGCAGCTTTTAAAGGGCCTTTTATCATAGAGGGACACCGCCTGAGCATTGATGTCAGCATAGGTATTGCCATTTATCCCGACGACGGTACGGATATGGAAACGTTGATGAGGAAATCGGATTCGGCCATGTACGATATCAAGAAGCACGGCCCCAGCCCAACCGAGGATCGTTACAGGCAGCGCCCTGATCTGGCAGGGTGCCGCATCACAATTTCATCTTTCTGTAAAAAATATGCTTGGCTATCTCAGCAAACCCGGCATATACCAGCACGATTGCCGCGACGATAACCAGGAAATAGGCAGGCAGGGGCGCAAAGCCGAACAGGCTCCCAATCCCCGTATAGGGCAAAACGAGGACTGCGGCCACTACCAGCAGGGTTGCCATGATAAGGTATTTGCCCGGCCTGCTCCTGAGGAAAAAGCGGCGCGTCCTGATGACCAGCACGATAACGGAGGCCGATATCACGGACTCGATGAACCAGCCTGCGCGAAATTGCTCCGGGGAGGCATGCAGTACAAGTAACAATACCGCGAACGTCAAAAAGTCGAATATTGAGCTGATTAAACCGAAGACAAGCATGAAGTTGCGGATGAACTTGATGTCCCACCGCCGCGGCTTCTCCACCAGTTCATGGTCGACGTTATCAGCAGCAATCGTCATCTCGGGCAGGTCGGTGAGCAGGTTGGTCAGCATCACCTGCTTGGGCAGAAGAGGCAGGAAGGGCATTATCAGCGAGGCGCCGGCCATGCTGAACATATTGCCAAAATTGGCGCTGGTGGCCATGAATACGTATTTCAGGGTATTGGCAAAGGTCATACGGCCTTCCCTCATTCCATCCTCCAGCACAGCAGATCTTTCTCCAGAAGGACGATGTCGGCGGCGTCTTTGGCCACATCCACCGCAGTATCAACTGAAATGCCCACGTCCGCCGCGTGCAGCGCCGAGGCATCGTTGATGCCGTCACCGATATAACCTACCACGTTGCCGGCCTTTTTCAACGCAGTAATCAGGCGTTCCTTCTGATTCGGCTCAACCTGGGCAAAAACGTCCACCTCATTGACCTTCCCCAGCAACGCCTCATCGCTCATAACGCTGATATCAGGTCCGCTGAGCATCCTTGTCCCGTCTAAACCTACCTGGCCGCTGATATTGGCTGCTGCAAAGCGGTTATCTCCACTGATGATTTTCAGCTCGACGCCCAGCATGCTTCAGGCGGCTTATCGTTGCAGAGATCCCTTCCTTCAGCCGGTCGAAAAAACCAGGAAACCCAGGAAAGTCATCCCTTTCTCATGTTCCCTATTAATTGCCCGCAGGCTGCCTGCCTCTTTATAAGCAATCCCCAACGTGCGGAAGCCCCGGCTCACTCAACTCCCTGTAACGGGTATTTATTCCATCAAGCGCCGCATCGATATTTACCGCGTACTCCCCCGCTGATTTCAACAGAGGAACACACTTCCAGGACATTTTCCAGCGCCCCTTTGGTAATCATGACGGAAAGTCCGTCTTTAGCCACCAGCACGGTCAGGCGTTTGCGGATGAAATCATAGGGCACTTCATCCAGCTTCCCGTAACCCGATATATCAGGCTTGCGGCCTGAGCGCACGGCCTGGTCGATAGGGTTGGCGAAACCTGTCTCATATAAGGAATTCAGATATGCCATACAGCAGCACTTTGTCGCTGTCTTTTCCATCTGCATCCAAGGCCGCATCGAGGTGCACCACCCCTTCCGTCAACGTCCCGGTTTTATCGGCGCAAAGGACATTCATGCTGCCGAAATTCTCGATGGAAGCCAGCCTTTTGACAACGACCTTCTTCTTCGCCATCCGGCTTGCGCCGTGGGACAGGTTGATGCTGATAATGGCAGGCAACAGTTGAGGCGTCAGTCCCACCGCCAACGCCAGCGAAAACAAGAACGCGTCGATGATCGGCCGCTTGAAAAAGACGTTGATACCAAAGATAACCAGTGACCAGGATCAGGGTCACTTCCATCAACAGGTATCCGAACCTACTGACTCCCCGCTCAAACTCGGTTTCCGCCGGCCGCAGCTTCAGCCTGGACGATATCTTACCGAATTCAGTGCCGCTGCCGGTCTTCACCACAACCGCTGTGGCAGCTGCCGCTGATAACGTGTGTACCCATATAGAGTACATTCGTGCGGTCCGCCGCGGCAGTGTCGCGGCGGCAGTTAACCCTGCCTCTTTTTCCACCGGGTAGTTCTCACCCGTTAACGTTGCCTCATCCGCAAACAGATCTTTCGATTCGATGATCAGGCAATCGGCCGGGAGCACATCCCCGGCGCTAGCAAAACAACATCACCGGGCACAATATCCTCCACGGGGATATCCTGGTTTACACCGTCCCGCAAAACTGTCGACCTTGATTCGCACAATGGCCAGCAGCCCGGCCACGGCATTGGTCGCGCTTTTTTCCTGCCAGAATCCCAGCAGTCCACTGACCAGGACGATGACAAGGATGATGACAGCATCGACCGGATCGCCCAGGAAAAGGGCCAGCACCGTGGCAGCCAGCAGGATAAGTATTATCGGGCTTTTAAACTGCCCCAGTAAAAGCGAAAACGTGGTGAAACGCGGACCCCGTTTAAGCGAGTTGGGACCATATTGTTTCAACCTTCTGCTGCTTCAACAGACGTCAAGCCCCGGCGGGTTGACCCGAGTTGCCTCAGTACCTCCTCGGGTGGCAAACTCCAAAATAAATCAGCCGGATGGTCCATAGCTATTTCGTTCCGATTCCCACCTTGACGATGATTAAATACAGTGTAGTAGGTTGTATAGCTCTATGCAAAAT
The DNA here is from genome assembly GCA_963752975.1 of uncultured Chloroflexia bacterium. Lineage (GTDB taxonomy): Bacteria > Chloroflexota > Dehalococcoidia > GIF9 > UBA5629 > CAIMUM01. The sequence continues at coordinate 1,879 of CAVWAG010000001.1, read as the reverse complement.
CAGTAAAATACGCCCTGATGCGATACCGGGGGTTCGTTAGATCGCTGCGCTGCTGAATGTCTGCCAACGCTATTGAATTTCCTTATCGGTTTTTATGCGGTATACTTTCTCACTAAATTAACGCATTCCGCGAATTTGCGCTGACATGGAAATTTCTATCTGCACTAAAGAGGATTTTGACCAGGTACTGGCTGAATTCGACCAGTTCTGGGAGCATGACCGCACGGTAGCTCTGCACCACCCCACTATCGTCTACGAATTCGGCAATTCCTCCTTCGTCATCAAAGAAGGAGAAATGGTATTGGCCTACCTGTTTGGTTTCTTGTCCCAGACCGAACCGGTCGGCTACGTGCACCTGCTTTCGGTCAGGCGGGGCTTCCGCAGGAAGGGGCTGGCCAACCGCCTGTATGCCCATTTCGAGCAATTCGCCCGCTCCCGCGGCTGCACAAGGCTGAAGGCCATCACCAGCCCTGTAAATACCCTCTCCATCGACTTCCACAGGAGCATCGGCATGATGCCCTCAGGAGAGCCAAATAGCCAGGGCCTGCCGGTCGTGAAAGACTATGCCGGGCCAGGCCGGGACCGCGTAGTTTTCATAAAAGACCTAGGTTGAACGTCGATGAGCGAAAAAAAGGCGTGCAGTACGGCTGGGTCATCGTAACCTCCGCCTTCCTCATTACCTTCATTACCTGCGGAGTAAATTTCAGCTACGGCGTATTCTTCCTGCCCATCGTCAACGAGTTCGGCTGGTCCAGGGGACTGGGCTCGGTGGTTATGCTGGTGGCCGGCCTCGCCTATGCGGTCACACTTCCCTTAACAGGCATACTGGCCGACCGCTACGGCTACAAGTGGGTGCTGGCCGTATCGGCCGGCTGCCTCAGCCTGGGCCTGATATTAAGCGCCTGGATAACCGAACTCTGGCAACTGTATATTTTCACCGGCCTGCTGGTCGGCCTCAGCATCAGCGCATCATTCGCCATACCGGTCGCGCTGGTATCGCTCTGGTTTAACAAAAAGCAGGGACTGGCAGTGGGCATAGCGACTCTCGGCATCAGCCTGGGCACGGCCACCATCCCCGTGCTGATAAGCTACCTGATTACAACCATCGGCTGGCGTTCGGCTTTACTGATGGCCGGCATAGCTGTAGCTGTTATCTGCATCCCCGCCACACTCCTGATGCGCAATCCCCCTCGTACATCGAATTCGAAGAGCTCCGGTTGAGCCTAAAAACAAGGAGCCAAACAGGCATCCGACCTGGAAACCGGGCTTACTTTATCAGCGGCATTGCGCACCCACAGTTCTGGATGATCTTCATCGTCTTCCTGCTCTTCCTCTCCGGGCTGGGATTGGTCATGCTGCACCTGGTCCCCTATGCCGAGGATTCCGGCATGGCGCCCGTTCAGGCAGCCACACTTCTCACGCTCATTGGTATCTTCGGCATCGCCGGCCGGCTGTCCTCGGGCGTCCTTTCGGACCGCATAGGCATCAAGCCTGTCATGCTCTTCTGCACGGTGTTACTGGGTTTGAATATAGGATATATAGCCTTCTCCAATACGCCCTGGACTTTTTACGTTTTCGCCTCCATTTACGGCATCACCTACAGCGGCTTCGTCACCCAGATGGTACGCATCACACGTGTTACGTTTGGCGGTAAGGCGCTGGGCTCGATATTCGCTGCGCTGATGGTATCCGACGGCATCGGCTTCGGCTTCGGCCCCTGGATAGCGGGCAATATCTTCGATGCCACCGGCAGCTACCACGCATCATTCCTGGCCGCCGCCATCGTGCTGGTCCTGGCGGCCATACTGACGATAATAATCAGGCCGGCTGTAAAACAATCTTGACACCGGTATTGTCTGAAGTTGCAAGCACATATAGG